>NZ_JACSQF010000017.1:72128-76740 GCF_014836755.1 Oerskovia merdavium | reverse complement strand
CCCGACGGTGCGGCACCCCTCTCGCGTCCTGTCGTCCGGCGACCCGGACGTCGCGCGCCTACGGCTCACGGCCGCGCACGCCCGACGGCGTCACGTACCGCTCGTCGTCGCCTCGCCCGTGGTGTCGGTCGAGCCGGTGGCACCGGGTCGGCGGCCTCCGCCACCCATGCCTCCCGTGCCGCCGCCCGCGAGCTCGCCCGCGGTGGCCGTCGCGACCTGCGTGGCCCCGTCGGTGCTGCCGTCCGACGAGAGGCCCGTCGTGTCGGCCGAGCCGAGCGTGCCGCCGGCCTGGAAGACGTACGTCGCGCCCGTCGTGATCTCGGGCGACGAGTAGACGATGTTCTCCGTGTCCTTGGTGACCTCGTAGGACACGAGGGTCGTGCCGTCGTCGGACAGCACGTGGACCACGGTTCCGGCGGTGGCGGTCTGGTCGAGGTTCGCCGCGACCCAGCCCTGCGACGAGTCGGTGTCCGGGGCGACCGCCATGCCCGAGCTGCCCGCCGCGAGCAGCGTGCCCCCCGAGATCGTGAACGCCCCGGCGGTGTCGAGCGCGCCGTTGCCGGAGTTCGTCGGGCCCTGGACCACGGTCGTGCCGCCCGTGATCTCGATGGTCCCGTTGCTGTCCAGGCCGTCTCCGCCCGCGTCGACCACGAGGGTCCCGCCCGAGATCTTGAGCCAGTAGTCGCCGGTGTCGGCGCTCTCGCCCCCGGGGCCACCGCCCTGGCCACCTGCCTGCCCGCCGGGGGCGGTGCCGTCTGGCATCTCGCCGTCGGGCATCGCGGGCCGCTCGCCTGCCGTGCCGTCGCCCGGCGCGGCTCCGTCGGGCATGGCCGGCATCTCGCCGTCGGTCGGGGGAGTGAAGTCGTCGGGCATCTCGCCGTCGCCCGCGGGGGCATCCTGCTGCGCGGCGCCGTCCTGCGTGGTGCCCGCAGCGTCCGACGTGGTGCTCGTACCGCCCGCGGCGTTCACGCCGTCGTCCGAGGACGTGACCTTGACGTCGCCGCCCGCGAGCGTGATGGTCGCCCCTTCGAGGCCCTCGACCGACTCGGTGACCGTGAGGGTGCCGTCCGAGACCGTGAGGTCGCCGTCGGCGTGGACACCGTCGTCTCCCGAGGCGAGCGTGATCTCGCCGTCCGAGACCGACACCGCACCGTTCGAGTGCAGGCCGTCGTCGGCGGCGTCGACGCTCACGTCGGCACTGCCGCCGACCACGACGCCCACGTCGCCCTTGATGCCCTTGGCCGAGGCGTCCTCGGCGACCTCGGCGCCCACGCCCCCGGCGGCGGCGATGGAGACGGTCGCGTCGGCGACGATCGCGTCGGTCTCGGCCTGGATGCCGTCGTCGCCCGACGTGATGTCGACGGTCCCGCCGAGGACCGCGACGTAGCCCATGGTCTCGTCGTCGGCGTTGGTCGACTTGAGGCCGTCGGCGACCGCCGTGACCGTGATCGACGCGTCGTCCGTCACGACCAGGTAGTCCTTGCCGCGGATGCCGTCGTCGCCCGCGTCGACCGTGAGGGTCCCGCCGGCGACCACCAGACCGTCCTTGCTCACGATCCCGTCGGTCGAGGCGCTGACCACGTCGAGCGAGCCCGTGCCCCCGATCGTCAGGTCGGCCGAGGAGAACAGGGCGCCGTCGGGCTCGTCGGTGCTGCCGTCACCGTCCGCGTCGGCAGCCGCCCCCGTGGCCTCGAGGTGGTTCGTCGAACCGTCGGCCAGGACGACGACGGCGCTCGCCGCGTCGTCCACGACCAGTGCCGAGGTCGTCGAGCTCGTGACGCTCGCACCGTCGAGCACGAGGCGCACCACGCCGTCGCCCGACGAGGCCACGACGACCTGCCCGTCGGTCAGCTCGCCCGTGACGCGGTAGGTGCCGGCCTGGGTGATCGTGACGGTCGAGCCGTCCACGGTCACGCCGTCGCCGTCGGCCTGGGCCGAGTCTCCTTCGAGGGAGATCGCCACCTCCTCGGACTCGTCCCAGGTGAGGTCCTCGTCGTCGGCTCCCGAGGCGTGCGGCTCGGCGTTCGCCGACATGGCCTCCTCGGGGGTCAGGCCTGCGACGGCGGTCGACGCGGTGGTGGCGGACGCGGCGTCGCTCGTGGTGGCGCTCGTGCTCTCGCCGGCGTCGGCCGTGCAGCCGACGAGCGCGGTGGCGGTGAGGGTGGCGGTCAGGACCGCGGTGGTGACGGTGGTCGGTCTGCGGAGTCGCATCAGGTGCTCCTGTCGTGGGAGGTGGTGAGGGAGGGCTCGACGTAGCGGCGGATGACGCGCCGCCACGGCGTACCCGGCAGGTCGGGGCGGAGGACCGCCAGACCCGTGCCGTACTTGGAGATGCGCTGCGGCCGGTGGCCGCTGCGCCAGAGCAGGTGGTCGAGGCACGACGGCGTCGACCCGGTCTTGGTCTCGACGACCACGAGGTCGGGGACCGCCGCGGTGCGGCCCGCGGGCGTGCCCTCGTCGAGCAGCCACGTGAGGTCGGTGTCGAGCGTCGCGCGGGCGGCCGGTGCGCCCGGTGCGTTCCCGGGGAGGAACAGCGTGGTCCGTCGGTAGCGGGTCACGAGCCCGGCCGAGAGCGGCAGGTCCGCCGCCGCAGGGATCGCGGCGTCGTCGAGCGTCGCGGACACGAAGCGGCGGCCGTCGCCGAGCGCGCACCGGGCGTCGGGCTCGTGCTCGACGCGCTCCTTGACGGTCGACCCGCGGGCCGCGCGCGTCTTGACCTCGAGCCACGCCTCTCCCGAGTCCAGGTAGGTGCGGGTACGGACCTTGAACCGGCGGCGGCGCCGGTGCGCCGCCAGGTGGTAGCTCGTGAGGTCGGGGGTGTCGAAGTACACCGACTCGTACGCGAAGTCGCGACGTCCGTCGATGTCGAGGACCCGCACGCCCGGCTCCCTCTCGACCAGGTCGGCGAGCACCGTGCGCGCCTCGGCCCGGTGCAGGACGTACTTGCGGTCGATCCGCGTCTGGAGCGAGGCCGACTCGACGAGCTCGTCGAGCGAGATGGGGGAGAACCCCGCGTGGGGTGCGGCGAGGGTGTCGGGCGTGGCGCCGTCGGGCAGGTACGTGGTCATGCCGACACCTGCCCCGTGCCCGTGGCGCCCGGGAGCGCTGCGGCGACCGGCACGCCGCCGCTGCTGGCGATGACGCCTCCGCCCGGCGCGACCTCGTAGCGGACGTCGACCAGGGTCGTGTCGTTGACCAGGTCGAGGCGCTGGACCGAGGCCGAGTGGACGTGCGCGCCCAGGAGCTGCTCGAGGTAGGCGACGAGGCCGGCCTCGTCGGGGAACGCGCGGTCGAGCATGATGACCTGGCTGCGGTGGCGGCGCAGGAGGCGCGGGTGGTCCGCGGCCGCCATGACCACCAGGATCAGGGCGCTGCCCGCGACGCCGAGCCAGCCAGCGCTCGCGCCGAGCCCGCCGAGGAGACCCAGGGCGAGGGCGGCGAAGTAGTAGGCGACCTCGTGCTGCGACAGCTCGGTCGAGCGCAGGCGGATGATCGACAGGACACCGAAGAGGCCGAGACCCAGGCCCGCGCCGACCGTGCTGCTCGCGAGCGTCGCGGCGACGGCCAGGACACCCACGTTGACGCCCAGGTAGGCGACGACCAGGTCGCGGCGCCGGTGACGCGGGAAGTAGAGGCCGAACGTCAGGACGAGCACGGCGACGAGGTCGACGAGGTACAGCACGAGCTGTGGGGGCTGGGTCACGGGTGACCTCCAGGTGACGGGGAAGTGAACTCCTCCAGTGAGCCGTCCGAACCTGTGAGGTCCCTATGACCCGGGGTAGCCGGGGATATGAGTTCGCAGACGCCCGATTCGGTCCTCACGCTCTGAGCGGGTATCCTTCTGCAGCCGGGAGTTCTCGGCTGGGTAGCGTGTCCGAGTGGCCTAAGGAGCACGCCTCGAAAGCGTGTGTGGGTGAAAGTCCACCGTGAGTTCGAATCTCACCGCTACCGCAAGTACGAAGGGTCCCGACCAGTGGTCGGGACCCTTCGTCGTTGGTGCCGGCCTGGCCCGCGATCTCGCGCCACCTGCTGCGGGTCGTGGCGGCGCGTGCGGGACGCTCGCGCCCTGTCCGTCTCCAGGGGGAGGTTGGGTTGTTCGTGCAGTCACCACAATTGTGGTGGCTGCGCGAACAACACACCCCACCTCCCCGGCCACCGCCCGGACTCACCCCGCCGAGACCCGACCGGCCCCCCAGCCCCATTGGTGAAAGAGTGTCCCCGTGACTTCGAACGACGCCGAGCGCCCAGACGACCAGCCGAGACCGTCGGGCGCCTTCCCCGGCGCGCCCGACGTCGAGTCGGTCTTCCCCGAGGGGCAGGCACCCAGCGGCGAGCCCGGCGACGGCTCGGCGGGGGCCCCGGCGCCCGGCGCAGCCGTGAGGTCCAGGCGGCGCTGGTCGTTCGCGCGCGAGGTCGGCGTGATCGTCGTCGCGGCCCTCGTCATCTCGTTCCTCATCAAGACGTTCGTGGTCCAGCCGTTCGTCATCCCGAGCGAGTCGATGGAGAACACCCTCATCAAGGACGACAGGGTCCTGGCCTCGCGGTTCGTCCCTCGCTTCCTCGACATCCACCGTGGCGACGTGGTGGTCTTCAAGGACCCGGGCGGGGGGGG
>NZ_JACSQF010000017.1:0-72118 GCF_014836755.1 Oerskovia merdavium | reverse complement strand
GACCGGGGCGTCTGGCTCGCGAGCCAGCCGCAGCAGGAGTCGACGGGCCTGGTCAAGGCCGGTGAGACGTTCCTGACGTTCATCGGCATCCGTCCGGTGGACGCGGGCGAGCACCTCATCAAGCGGGTCATCGGGCTGCCCGGGGACCACGTGACGTGCTGCGACGCGCAGGGCCGCGTCTCGGTCAACGGGGTCGCGATCGACGAGACCTACATCAAGCCCGGCTCGATCCCCAGCGAGCTCGAGTTCGACGTGGTCGTGCCCGAGGACTCGCTGTTCGTCCTGGGGGACAACCGGCAGAACTCGGGTGACTCGCGCTACAACACGGACAAGCCCGGGCAGGGTTTCGTACCGATCGACAACGTCGTCGGTACTGCGGTCGCCAAGGTGTGGCCGCTCGACCGCGCGTCGCTCATGCGCAACCCGGGGAGCGTCTTCGAGGATGTCCCGGAGCCCTGAGCAGACTCACCCGCCCAGGCCGAGCGCGGCGGCACGTCCTCCCCTAGCGTGGTGGGACGGCCCACGCTCGGAAGGACTCTTCGTGTCACTGCGTTCTGCTCGTCCTGTCGGTACGGTGCGCCGAGCGGCGTTCGGCGCGGGGGCGGTGCTCGCGGCACTGGCGCTGGTCGCCGGGTGCACGGGATCACCGGGGCCCACGGAACCGGGCCCGACGGCGGAGCGCCCCACCGGCGACACGTCACCGTCCGAGGAACCCACCCCGGAGAAGCCGACCCCCACGCCCACCCCCACGCCGACGCGCGCGGCGTCGAACGTCCCGCTGACGAAGCTCGCACCCGGGGAGAACCCGCCGCAGTTCATCATCTTCTCGTTCGACGGCGCGGGGTGGCACGACCGGTGGACCGAGTTCCGTGAGGCGGCTGCCCAGGTCGACGCCCGGTTCACGGGCTTCCTCACGGGCATCTACCTGCTCACGGACGAGCACCGCGACGCCTACACGGGACCCGGGCACGCGCAGGGCAAGGCGTCGGTGGGCTTCGGCGGGGACGCGGCCACGGTCACGACGCTCGTGGGCGACCTCAACGCGGCCTACCTCGAGGGGCACGAGATCGGGACGCACTACAACGGGCACTTCTGCGCGGACAACCCGCCCGGTGGCGGGGACTGGACCACGGCCGACTGGAACAGCGAGCTCGACCAGTTCTTCGGGTTCTGGAACGGCTGGCAGGAGATCAACGGCCTCCAGGACGCACCCCCGCTCGAGATCCCGGCCTCCGAGGTCACGGGCGGTCGGACGCCGTGCCTCGAGGGCAACTGGGACCAGATCGCTCCGGCGTGGGCCGCGCACGGGCAGACGTACGACTCCTCGATCCCGGGCAGCGGCATCGCGTGGCCCAAGCAGGAGTACGGCGTGTGGGAGTTCCGGATGCAGACCACGAGCTCCCCGACGCTCGGCAACGTCATGGCCATGGACTACAACTTCTGGTACAAGTTCAACAAGGCGCAGAACCAGCCCGAGCGGGCCCCGGAGATCCGCGCCGCGGTGCTCGAGACGTACCGGCACATGTACGACGTCGCCTTCAACGGCAACCGCGCGCCGGTCCTCGTGGCGAACCACTTCAACCAGTGGAGCGGCAACGCGTTCAACCCGGCGGCCAAGGACTTCATGCTCGAGGCGTGCGGCAAGCCCGAGACCATCTGCGCCACGTACCAGGACGTCATCGCGTGGATGAACGTCCAGGACCCGGCGGTCCTGGCCGAGCTCCAGGCACGTCCCCCGGTCTCGTAGGGCGTGGGGCGTGGTGCAGCGCGGGGCTCCTCCTGCACCGGGTCGCTGACGGGGGAGAGGTCGAGGTGCTCGTCGGGCACATGGGCGGTCCGCTGTGGGCGCGCAAGGACGAGCGCGCCTGGACCATCCCCAAGGGTGAGCACGATCCCGACGAGGACCCGCACGCCGCGGCGGTCCGTGAGTTCACCGAGGAGCTCGGGTCCGCACCGCCCGACGGGCCGGAGATCGACCTGGGACAGATCAGGCAGCGCGCGGGCAAGACCGTGCGTGCCTGGGCGCGCCGCGCCGACTTCGACGCGAGCACCGCGACGAGCAACACGTTCGAGATGGAGTGGCCGCCACGCTCCGGTCGGACGGCGACCTTCCCGGAGCTCGACCGGGTCGCGTGGGTGCCGCTCACGCGAGCGCGCGAGCTCCTGGTCGCGGGACAGGTGGAGCTGCTCGACCGCCTCGCGGAGGCGCTCGCCCGGTCCTGAGGCGAGACCGTGCGAGCCGGCTCAGGCGTGGACCGGCAGCGTTCGCAGCAGGTACCGCTCGGCCGAGCCGGCTTGCTGGGCCAGGTCCCACAGGGTCGAGGACGGTGCGTCCGGGCTCTCGGGGGCCGTGCCGTCGGGCTCGTTCCCGCCCGTCGGGTCGTCGGGGCTCAAGGCCTGGAGGACCTGGTCGAGCTCGCCGGGGTTCAGCTGTGCTGCGTCGGCCAGGACGGTCAGGTCGCGCAACCCGTTGCGCAGCGTGTCGAGCTCGGCGAGCTGCTTGTCGTCGAGCTGGTCGCGGTCGGGCACCAGCTCGTCCTGCAGGCGCACGGCGTCCCGGAGCAGGGCGACCTCCTCCGGCTGCTGTGGACCGGTCCTTCCTGACGAGGCGCGGAGCGCGGTCGCGGTGGCCTGGGTCGCGGTCTCGATACGTCGTCGCAGAGGTGGGGGCCGGAAGCCCGGGATCACGACGAAGCCGAGGACCACCCCGACCAGCACCGCGCTCAGGGTGAGCCCCACGTACTGCGCCAGGAGGTCGACCGCGTTCAGGTCACGGGTCACGGAGTTGAAGCCGACGCTGACGACGACCATGAAGGCGCCGCCCAGCGCCGGCCGGGTGACGATGTACCACAGCCCCAGGCACAGGGCGACGACCGCGACCAGCGTGAGGTAGCGCGACGGGACGACCAGCAGGACCACCGCGACCGTGAGCGAGCCGGAGACCAGACCGATGATCTTGTTCCTCGTCTTGGTCACGGTGCCGCTCCAGCTGGCCTGGAGGATGCTGAACGTGGTCAGCAGCGCGGTGGAGACCAAGGGGTCGCCCCGTTCCAGGCCGGACGTGATCAGCAGCATCAGCAGCACTGCGAGCGCGGTGCGGAACGCGTGCCGGACCTGGATGGACTGCAGCCGGGCCGCGGGGTGCAGCACCGCGTCCTGGAGCTGGTGGCGCCGGTCCCGATCGAGCGTGACCGTGGTGGTGTCGCGCTCCTGGATCGCCTGCTCGACGGAGTCCAGGGCGCGCGAGGCCTCGGTGAAGGGGGCCTCGGTGACCGCCGGCGCCGGCAGCGGTGCCTTGACGGTCTCGTTCCGCCGGGGCTTGGCCTTCATCGCCTCGGCCAGCCCGTGAGCCCGGTCGCGGAGTGCCGGGTCGTCGGGGCCGCCTGCCGCCAGGAGGTCTGCCGTGTGCAGGGCCAGGCGGTAGCGCGAGGCCCCCTCGAGCGCGTCCGCGAGCCAGCGCTGCCTGCCGTCGCTGAGCCAGGTGCTGAACGCGGTGGCGGTGGCGGCGCTCGGATCGTCGGCGACGAGCACCGCGGCGACCTGCTCGCGGGTCTGCTTGGAAGGATCCGAGATCCCCATCAGGATGCGCAGGACGAGCGCCACGGCGACCCCCGCGACGGCCGCCGCGATCACCTGCCGATGATCGGCCCCACCCATCGGTGCGTAGCCGTAGCCGAACACCGTGGTCATCCCGAGCCCCATCCCCGCGTTGCCGAAGCGTGGGCCGAGCAGGGGGAGGAGCGCGGCCACGAACACGAGCACCACGACGAGAGCGATCGCCGCGGGGCGCGAGGTCTCGGCCACCAGTCGTGGGACGGCTGCGGCGAAGATCAGCAGCGGGCCCATCACGGCAGCGATGCGGAGGTCGGCACGGAGCGGACCGCCCATGAAGGCCACCAGCGCGAACATGCCCGTCAGGCCGCCGATGATCCCCACCGGTCCGGCCCCCCAGGCATCGGCGAGCAGCACGGAGGGGAGGACCACGATCATCATCAGCACGATCAGCATCGGGCTGCCCGGGGGGCGCTTGGGCGCCTCGGCCTTGCCTGAGCTCTTCACGGGCACTCCTCGACGGTCGGCTGGGTCGGGCATGCCTCGACGGTACGGCCGAAGGGCGAGGGGTGCCATGCGCGGAGGTTCTCGCTCGCAGCGGAGAGGCCCGACGGCGCAGCGCGCCCCGGGCGACCGCCTCGCGAGGTGAGGTGGTCGCCCGGGGCGCGTGGCGCCGTCGGGCAGGAGGTCACCCGGGGAGGCCCGAGACTCCCGTCAGCTCGTTGGGGACCACGTCGAGCGTGGTGCTCGCGTAGACCTCGCCCGACTCGATGTCGACCGCGTGCACGGCCTTCGTGGCGGGGTCGGTCACGTAGGCCGTGTGGTCGAGCACGAACAGCGTGGGGCGCGGGGCCTGCCAGTCGTCGGGCTCGGTCCACGCGTCGATCACGGCGATCGTGCTGGTGATCGCCCCCGAGGCGGGGTCGATGACGCGCAGCGACCCGTCGGTCCCCAGGACGAGGGCCTCGCCGTGCGGGCCGCGGCCGAGCGAGCGGAACGTGTAGCTCGCGCCCGTGTCGACCAGGGTGATCTGCTTGCTCGCGGTGTCGACGAGCGAGATGCGGGTGGGGCGCTCGAGCTCGGCGTCGGGGTCGGACTTGTAGTCGCCCAGGACCACGGGGGACTCGTCGGAGCCGGCCTGGTTGCCGATGCGACCGTAGGCGTCGGGCGACGCGACCTTGGTCAGCTCGCCGCCCGCGTAGACGACCACGCCGTCCTCGCAGCCCACGACCACGGCCTCGTCGGCCGCGACGGCCTCGCCGTGCACGCCCGGGCACGCGTCGGTGCGGGCGATCTCGTGGCGGGCGCTGTCGAGGACCACGACGCTCGACCGCGAGTCCTCGGTGCCGTCGGTGACCAGCAGGTCGCCGTTCTCGAGCTCGACCGCGACGCCGTGGTGCGGCGAGGGGGTCGTGTACGTCGTGGTCTCGGGCGCGCCGTCCGCGAGGTCGTGCGGGTCGAACGACTCGACGAGTCCTGAGCCGTCGTTGAACAGGACCGTGCGGCCCGCGTGGCGGACCACGTGCCCGGGGTGGTTCGCTGCGAACTCGGTCGTCGTGAAGGCCGGGTCGGACGTGTAGAAGTGCGAGTGGTTGCCGTGCGGCTCGCCCCACGTGCCGAGGTCGAGGACCCGGAACGCGTCGCCCGCGGAGACGATCACGTGGCGCTCGTCCCCGGCGGGGTTGAGGCGCGTGAAGCCGTCGAGCGGGAGGTCGGCGACCTGCTCGAGGCTCGTGCCGTCGAGGACGACGATCCCGCCGTCGTAGGTCAGGGCGATGCGCGGGGTGTCGGTCGCGGCCTCGGTGCCGTGGCCGCCCTCCTCGTGCTCGTCGTGGTCGTGGTCGTGCTCGGACGCGTCGGAGGACGCGGCGGGGGAGGCCTCGCCCGTGGCGCAGCCGGCGAGCACGGCGGCGGGCAGGGCGAGGGCGATCCCCAGGGCGAGGTGGCGGTGTCTGGTGCTGGTCATGGCGTCACGGGACCCCGGCGGGTCCCACCGTCCTTCCGGTAGGTGCGATGCAGCCCGGCGCAGGGAGCACCGAACTCGCACACCGTAGCAGAGAATGAGAACCGCTCTCATTATCAAGTGGGCCGCCTATGTCGGTGGCAGCCACCTGCCGCAGACGCAGCAGGTGCCCCGGGCGGGTCTGGTCCTCGCGAGCGACGCGCGCGACCGGAGGCCCGCGCACGCTGGAGACGGAAGGCGCCACGGGAGCGCAGGAGCACGGGAGCACAGGAGGAACGATGGGACGCGGAACGAGCGGGGAGGGCGCCGTCGAGCGCCGGACCAGGGCCGACAAGGTGGCGATCGACCTCGTCGAGGCCGCCACGAAGGGGCACCTCGAGTTCATGATCAGCTGGAACCAGGTGCTGCCCCGCGACCGGCCGGCCGTCGTGGACGCCCTCTCGACGAGGGTCGCGGTCGACGCGCTGGTCAACGGCTTCGCCGGAGCGCCCACGTCCCTGCGGTCGCAGGACCTCGGTGCGCAGGCGGCGCGTGCCGCGTTCCAGCTCGCGAGCTCGCTGGTCGCCGCTGCGATCCGACGCGAGGACCCTCACCTCGTGGCCGCCCGGCTGCGGGAGCTGCGCGCCGCGGTCCGGAGCGCCCCGGAGATCCATCGATACGCCTGGCAGATGACGTGCGAACCCGAGGCCCGACAGGTGGGGGCGGCGGTCGCCGCGGCGGCCCGCGAGGGTCGGGACGACGACGCGACCTACCTCGTGCGCACCACGAGCGACGACCTCGTCGAGGCCGTGCTGCACGTGACGATCGACCTGCTGGCGAACCTGATGGTCCTCGCCGGGCTCGAGGTCGAGTCCGGGTCCGCCTCGCCTGCCCTGCGTGCCGAGATGTCGATGCTCCGGCCGGACCTCTGGCCCGAGGGCGGAGGGACGCGGACCGCTCGACGGGAGGACGTGCTCGTGGTGGCCGCCTTGTTCGCGGGCGCCTCGCGTCGTGCCCCGCGGGAAGCCGACGCGGTGCTCCGTCGTGTGCGACGGGCCGCGCTGCGTGACGTCAGGTGACGGGCTGTGCGCGGCCGGGCGCAGGATGCCGCGCGCCCCGGCCCAGCCGCACGAGCTGGACCACGGCCCCGACCAGCAGGACCACGAGCGCGAGGTTCCGCACGGCCGCGACCAGGACGATCCAGGGCTCCCCGACCATGAACTGGTCGTACGCGACCGGGTAGAGGAGCTGGGTCAGCCCGGCGGTGCCCAGGACCGCGAGAGCGGGCGCCGACCAGACCGAGCGGGCACCCCGCCCGGCGAGCGCGATCGCCACCGCCACGGGAGGGCCGATCCACGCGACGAACTGCGGCGACCCCACCTTGTTGAAGACGATGAGGCTCAGAAGCAGCGCCGTGACGGACAGGAGGAAGACGTCGGTGCGGACCTCGGGCCGCCGCCGGACGGCCCACCAGGAGAGGGCCGCGATCGCGAGGACGGCGACGGGCAGCAGCACGTCGAGCAGCCGTCCCGTCACCGCGGTGCCGGGGCCGTAGATCTCGAGCGTACGGATGTCCGGGTTCATCCAGACCCGGAACCGGGGGTCGAACAGCCGCAGGACGCTGAAGGGGGTCGCGAACACCGACTCCGACTGGAGGCTGCGCGCGTCCTGGGTCCCGAACACCCCGAGCACCCGCTTGCCCGCTCCACCCGCGAGGGCGAGCGCGACGACGACCGCGCTGACCGCCGCACCCGGGAGCACGACGGTGCGCCACGGACGTCGAGCGGTCGTGAGGAGCGCGACGACCACGGCCCCGGGGGCGATCTTGACCCAGGCGCCGAACGTCGCGATCGCGGTCGCCACGGCCGGGCGACGCACCGCGACCGCGAGGGCGATCACCAGGAGGGCCGCGGCGACGCCGTCGAGCCGGCCCAGGAAGATGGGGCCGAGCGCGACGAGGAACGCGAGCCACCACCAGGCCGCGACGCGGCCGCGGCCCGGCAGCCGCGCGAGGAACCACAGGGCGACCGCGTTCAGCGCGACGACCAGCACGAGGAACTGTGCGTAGTACGCCCCGAACGACGTGCCGAGGAAGCCGGGGGCGGAGATGGGCACCAACGCTCCGACCGGGTAGACCCAGTCGTAGTCGAGCACGGGCCAGATCCCGCGGTCCCAGCCTGTGCGGGCCCAGACCCGGTACAGCTGCACGTCGCCCGAGATCCGGTACCCCCAGGTCAGGGCGTCGAAGACGAGCCAGGCGTGCACGAGCGCGAAGCCCGCGACCAGGGCCCACGGCGAGCGCAGCGCCCACGCGAGGAACCGGCGTCCGGTCGAGGCGGGCCGGGCGGCGGAGGTCTCGGGCACGGGCTCATCGTCGCACGACGGCGCCGCTCGCCCGGGCGGCGCGACACGCCCTGGACGCCGCACGCCGTCGGGCACGAAGAAGCGGCCCGGCCGGAGGCGAAGGGGACCTCCGGGCGGGCCGCCGGTGGCGCGGTGAGGCAGCGCCGCGCGACGCGAGGGGAAGAGCTCAGGCGCGCAGGATCAGCGCGTCCCCCTGCCCGCCGCCGCCGCACAGCGCGGCGGCACCCACGCCGCCCCCGCGGCGCTGGAGGGCGAGGGCCAGGTGCAGTGCCAGGCGCGCGCCCGAGGCGCCGACCGGGTGGCCCAGGGCGATCGCGCCACCGTCGGTGTTGACGAGCCCGGGGTCGATCCCGAGGTCCTCGACCGACTGGAGCGCGACGGCCGCGAAGGCCTCGTTGATCTCGACCAGGTCGAGCTCGTCGGCCTTCATGCCCTCGCGCTCGAGCGCGTGGGTGATCGCGCGGGCGGGCTGGGAGTGCAGCGAGTTGTCGGGCCCCGCGACCTGGCCGGCCGACCGGATCTCGGCCAACCAGGTGAGGCCGCGGGAGAGCGCGAAGGCCTTGCTGACGACCACGACCGCCGCGGCGCCGTCGGACAGCGGTGACGACGAGCCGGCCGTGATGGTGCCGTCCTCGACGAACGCGGGGCGCAGGCGGGCGAGCGCCTCGACCGTGGTGCCGGGACGGATGCCCTCGTCGTCCGCGACGACGACCGGGTCGCCCTTGCGCTGCGGGACGGTGACGGGCGCGATCTCCTCGGCGAGCCGCCCCTCCTCGCGGGCCGCCACCGCGAGGGTGTGCGAGCGGGCGGCGTACTCGTCCTGCTCCTCGCGGCCGATGCCGCGCGTTGCGCAGCCGCGGTCGGTGGCCTCGCCCATGATCTGACCGTCGAACGGGTCGCGCAGACCGTCGTGGGTGAGCGAGTCCGCCATGGTCACGTCACCGAACGCGAAGCCCTTGCGCGACCCGAGCACGAGGTGTGGCGCGTTCGTCATGGACTCCTGGCCGCCCGCGACGACGACCGACGCCTCGCCCGTGCGGATCAGGCGCGCCGCGTCGATGATCGCGGTCAGGCCCGACAGGCACAGCTTGTTGATCGTGACAGTCGGGACGTCCCAACCGATCCCGGCCGCGATCGCTGCCCGGCGCGCCGGCCCCTGACCGCCGCCCGCCTGGATGACCTGGCCCATGATCACGGCGTCGACGTCGGTGGCGGCGACGCCCGCGGCGTCGAGCGCGCCGCGGATCGCGTGCGCGCCCAGCTCGTGCGCGGGCAGCGACGCGAGCGCGCCCTGGAAGCGCGTGAACGGCGTGCGTGCGCCGTGCAGGAGGACGGGGACGTGGGCGTCGTTGCTCATGGGGTGCTCCATCGGAAAGGGCCCGGCGCGGATCGGGGGTGTCAGGTGAACGGAGGTCCGCGCCGGGTGGTCTGGGGTGGGGCGGCCCGTGGGGCCGCTCGCGTGGGTGCGGCGCTCCCGGTACGGGGGAGCGCCGCCGGTGGGGGCTACACGAACGCCGAGACGCCCGTGATGTCGCGGCCCACGATGAGGGCCTGGACGCTCTCGGTGCCTTCGTAGGTGTGCAGGGCCTCGACGTCCGCGAAGTGCCTCGCGACGCGGTTCGCGAGGAGGATGCCGTTGCCGCCCAGCATGTCGCGCGCGCTCGCCGCGATCTCGCGGGCGCCGCGCGTGCAGGTGTACTTGGCGATCGAGGCCTGCGGGCCGGAGAGCTGCCCGGCCTCGTCGAGTCGGGTCATCTGCGCGACGAGGAGCTGCATCTGGGTCAGGGTCGAGAGCATGCGGGTCAGCCGCTCCTGGACCATCTGGTTGGCCGCGAGGGGGCGGCCGAACTGGACGCGCTGCTTGGCGTAGGCGACGGCCGTCTCGTAGCAGGCGGTCGCGTGCCCGACGGCGGACCATGCCACCCCGAGGCGTGTCGCCTGGAGCACGCGGCCGGTGTCCTTGAACGACCGCCCGCCCGGGAGCATGGCCGAGGCCGGGACGAACACGTCGGTCAGGACGATGTGGGCCTGCCAGATCGCGCGGAGCGAGACCTTGCCCTCGATGGTCGTGGCCGCGTAGCCCGGGGTGTCCTGGGGCACGAGGAACCCGTGCACCTGGTTGTCGCCGTCGTCGCCGACCAGTCGCGCCCACAGCACCGTGATGTCGCCGCACGACCCGAAGCCGATCCACTTCTTCTCGCCGTCGATCACGAAGCCCTCGACGCCGTCGCGGGTCTCGCGGCGGGCCGTGGTCTCGAGCGAGACCGAGTCCGAGCCGTGCGTGGGCTCGGTCAGGGCGAACGCGCCGAGCTTCTCGCCGCGTGCGAGCGGACCGAGCCACTCGGCCTTCTGCTCGTCCGAGCCGAGGAGCTGGATCGAGCGCAGCGCGAGGCCGCCCTGGACGCCGCAGATCGTCGCGACCGAGCCGTCGCCGCGCGACATCTCCATCTCGGCGAGACCGGCGCCCATGAGGCTGATCCGGGGAGAGCCGGGGACGTCGACGCCGTCGCGCAGGAAGTCGAGCTCACCCATGCGCTTGGCGAGGCCGAACGGCACCTCGGCGCGCTCCCAGTACCCGTCGATCACGGGCAGGACCTCGTCCTGGACGAACGTGCGGACCCGCTGCTGCAGGTCGCGGTCGGCGTCGGTCGCGTCCGAGAACGCGCCGGCGTAGTCGATGCCGAGCGGCTGCGAGAGGTCGTAGTCCGGCTCGGTCACGTTCTGGCGGACGGGGTTCTCGATCGTCATGGGGGATGCTCCCGGTGTCGGGCCGGACGTCGGTGTCGGGCGATACCCCCATGGTGCGTGATATCGCGTCTCAGGTCAAGAGACGCGGTATCAGTGGCGATCGCGGAGCCCCGCCCGGGGGGCGCACGACCCCGGGCGACGGGTCTCCCGGTCAGGCCTGGGCGGGACCCGAGATGTTCACGAGCCAGCTCACGCCGAACCCGTCGACGCACATGCCGAACGCGTCGCCCCACGGCGCGACCTCGAGCGGCACGGTCACGCTCCCGCTCGACGACAGCTTGTCCCAGTAGCCGCGCAGCTCGGCGTCGTCCGCCTGCTCGCCGCTCAGCGAGATCGAGAATCCCGCGCCGGTCGGGACCTCCATCGAGCTCGGGGTGTCCGCAGCCATGAGGACCAGGCCGTGGGGGGACTCGAGCTGGGAGTGCATGACCTTGTCGGCGTCGCCCGGGTCCTCGGAGGCCTGGAAGTCGGCGAACGTGCTGATCGTCAGCTCGCCCCCGAACACGTCGCGGTAGAACTCGATCGCCTGTCGTGCGTCGTCGCGGAAGTTCAGGTAGGGGTTGAGTCGCGTGGCCATGGTGGTGCCGCCTTTCCCGTCGCGTCGTCGAGCCGGATGCGGGGGCGCTGCGCGAGCGGCGCACCCTTTCCGAGTATCCGCCCGGGGCGGGGCCGACGGCAGGGGGAGCGTCAGTCCCGTCCGACGACGGCCGCCCCCGCGCTCTCGTCGGGGTGCGAGCCCGCGAGCCGCAGGGCCTTGGCGCGTCGGTCGATGCGCCACCACACGAAGAACCCGACGAGCGTGAACGCCCCGTAGAACACGTACATGAACGCGGACGCGTAGAAGCCGGCGTCGACCAGCAGGGGCACGCCCACGATGTCGACCGCGACCCAGATCAGCCAGAACTCGACCCAGCCCTTGGCCATGCCGTACGTCGCGAGCAGCGAGCCCATGAAGATCCAGGCGTCGGCCCACACGGGCTCGTAGGACTCGAGCATCCGGAAGATCGGGGTCAGGACGAGCGTCCCGCCCACGAGCGCCACGACGAGGAAGACGCGTTGCCGCCACGTGGCCCACCGCGGTTCGACCGACACCCCGTGGCTGTCCGCGTCGAGGTTCGCCGCGTCCTGGCCGAGGCGCGCGCGGGTGCGCCGCCACTGGACCCAGCCGTACACCGACACGACGACGAACATGACCTGGCGTCCGGCCTGGCCGAGCAGGTTGACGGGGTTGGGCGTCGCGAACACCGCGCCCAGGAACACCGTGAGGAGCAGCAGGTTGCCGACGATCCCCACGGGCCACGCCCAGATCTTGCGGCGCATGCCTCCGAGCGCGGACGCCAGGCCGAACCCGTTACCGACGATCTCCCGCCACAGCAGGTGCTGGCCGCCGATCGTCAGCTGCGCGTCGAAGAGCGCGTGGATCAGGTCCATCGATGTTCCCTCGTCCTGGGCACGGCGGCTCCGGGGTGAGGGCGGGCGCCTGGTCGGGGATGCCCTGTCCGGGCTGCCCGACAGCGGCGCTCACCACGGCGAGACCGGTCCCGACGGCCGTGGGCGGGCTCGACGGATCGTCGTGCCCGACCCGGCCGGGGACGGCCGTGCCGCACGTGCTTCCTCCCATCCGGACTTTCACCGTCGGTCCTGGAGTTCCACCAGGTCAACCGCGCGTGGGCGCGGGTCGCGGACTGTCACCGCCGGCTCGGAATTGCACCGACCCCGGAGCACGTTCGTGCGTACTGCTTGCTGTAGTGCTGCAACCGCCGATGCTACCGGTGCATTCCCGGGGCTCGTCGGTGCTGTGCCGAGTGCGTGGTTCGGCTGCGACACGCCCGGCGAGTCGCAGCCGAATCACGCACTCAACGCGTCGCGCACGGCCCGGGCCACCTCGTCGGGGTCGGCGTCGCCGTCGAGCACGGTCACGACGACGCGGCGGGTCGGCACGGCACCGACGGTGGTGTCGGCAGCGGGGCCCGCCGTCGGACCGTCGCCCGCCTCGCCCCCGGTGCGCCCGGGTGACGTGGACGACTGGGGTGGCTCCGTCGTCGGGCCTGCGGGGTTGCGGGCCGCGCGGCGCAGGTCCGCGAACGCCTCCTCGAGCTCGGGACGCAGGTCCTGGTCGGGGTCGCGCAACCAGCGGCGCAGGATCGCGTTGTGCACCGCGACGACCGACGCCGCGAACGCGACCGACGCGGTCGAGTTCCGGGTGTCGGCGGGCAGGGTGTCGCGCAGGTAGGACGTGAACGCGCGCTCGTAGCGGTGCGTGGTCACGAGCTCGCGGTCGCGCAGCGCGGGCACGTCCTGCAGGAGACGGTGCCGTGCGACCGACGTCTCGCGCTGGCCCACGTGGTGGTCGAACACGAGCCGGGCCGCCTTGCACACCTCGACGTACGGGTCGACGTTCTCGAGCTCCTCGGGGGTGACGCCCCGCGCGGCGGGACGGGTCTCCCCGAGGAGGACCACGACGGCGTCCAGGAGCAGCTCGTGGTCCGCGAAGACCACGTCCTCCTTGGAGCGGAACCTTCGGAAGAACGTGGCCCGGCTGATCTGCGCGGCGTCGGCGATGTCCTCGACGGTCGTCTGCTCGTAGCCCTTCCGGGTGAACAGCTCGATCGCCGCGTCGACCGCCTGCGCGTGCGTGTTGCTTCGTGCGGCACTCATGAACGGGACGGTACACCGCGGGCTGCGGGCGGGGCATGCCGCGGGGAGGCCGTGGGCGGGGGCTGCTCGGCAGATGGTCCGTGCGTGGTCGCCGCGTCGGGCGACACTGGGTCGGCGGCTGGTCGCCGCGCGCCGTGCCCGACGGCGTCGCTACAGTGACGAGAGAGGCGGCGACAGGCCGACGCGACCCGGAGGCGACGCGGATGACTGACGGTGACGAGACGCGGGCGGCCGGCTCCGACGGGGGAGCCGAGGGCGGCGCGGGCGAGGGTGAGCAGGCGGCGCGCTCCTGGAAGCATGTCGACCACCACGCCCAGCGCGACAGCCTGAGCGACCGGTTCGCGCGGGGAGGCCCTGCCGACTTCCTGTACGGGGCCGTGGTCTCGGGGTTCATGCTCGCGGTCTCGAGCACGCACGACGCGTCGAGCGACTTCGTGATGCTCGCGGTGGCCGGGGTGCTCGTGGGGTACTGGGCGGCGCACGTGTACGTGTCGGCGATCGGCGGGCGGTTCCGCGACGCCGAGCACACCATCACCGAGCGGCTGCGGCTCGCCTCCTCGGACGAGGTGTGGGTGCTGATCGGCGGGGTGCCCGCGCTCGGGGTCTTCCTCGTGGGGCGGGTGCTCGGGCTGGACGTCGTGGATGCCGCGCTGATCGCGCTGTGGTTCACGGTGCTGATGCTCGCGGTCGTCGGCCACCTCGCGGCGCACCGGGCCGGCGTGCGCGGGTGGGCGCTGACCGCAGAGACCGTGGTCGCGGGGGCGTTCGGCCTGCTCATCATCGGGCTGAAGACGTTGCTGCACTGAGCTGCCCTGAGCGGCGGTCGGCGAGGTAGACCTCCCGGGGGCCTACCTCGCGCGCACGGGTCTACCTCGGCGGGTGGTAGGCCGTCTGCTCCTCGACCGGTGCGCGGAGGAAGTCTCCCGCACCGTTGACGACCTGACCTCGGCGCAGCGTGATGCCCGCGGCACGCCCGGCCCCCTTGAGGAGCGCACCGCGCGAGGCGACGTCGGGCGAGTCGCCCGGCTGACCGCCCTCGAGGGTGCACGCGCGAGCCTCGATCGGGCCGAGCACCTGGCAGCCGTCCCCGTAGGTGCCGGGGCCGATGATCAGGGCCATGCGGTATCGGCCGTCGGAACCGAGGTGCAGGTCCTCGCCGTCGGCCACGAGGGTGCAGCCGCCCGGACCGAGCGTCGTGCGGGCTCCGACGTGCACCGACCCGCCGTCGCTCGCGCTGATGCGGGTGCCCGGGTGGAGCACGGCGCCCTCGCTGACGGCCACGCTCGACATGCCGTCGCACTCCACGACGACCGTCGGGTGGAGTACTGCGCCGACGGCGACCCGAGCCCGAGCCGAGACCCAGACGGCGTCCGGGGCCGAGATGACCACGCCTGCCGCGACGAGTGCGTCGATACCGGCCCTGTCGAGGAAGGGGGCGGAGGGCGGCTGCGGGTCCGTCGGGTCGGTCATGACGAGGACTGTTGCACACCCGCCGGCGAGGCCGGTCGTGCGACCGGTCGCGTGGCGGCATCGCCGGGCCGAGGGGTGACCGAGTCGCTGTCCTCCGGAGGTCGTCGTCCGCACAGCCACCACAATTGTTGTGGCGGCAGAGAAAACACACCCGGGGGTAGGGCCGGGCGCGCCCGACACGCCTGCCCGGCGCACCCGTCCGGCGCACGCTACGCCGCGGCCCGCACCAGCTCCCCGCACGTCAGCTCGACCGCGAGCGTGTTCCCCGCCGGGGCGAGCGGGCACGCCCACGCCGGGTCGTACGCGCACGACGGGTTGTACGCGAAGTTGAGGTCGACGACCAGGGGCGCGTCGCCGTCGGGCACGGGACGGGACGAGGCGGACCCCAGGTCCGCGCCCTTGATCGTGTCCAGGAGGTACCGCCCCCCGCCGTACGTCGCTCGCGACCGGTCCTTGACCGGCACGAACAGACCGCCCCCGTACGACCGCAGCGCCCACACGTCCAGCGACCCCAGCCCGGGCAGGTCGAGGCTCCCGACGCGCTCGAACGGCACCACACCGTCGGTGCCCGTGGGGACGTCGAGCCGCACCGCTGCGGGAGTGCCGCGCGCCGGGTCAGGCACGAGCGGCACCTCGAAACGCATCGCGGCGTCGTACGGACCGACCGGGACCCCGGTGAACGCGGCCCGGTCCTCGGGCAGGAGCGGCGAGGCCGGGTGCTCGGCCAGGAGGTCGTCGCGCGACGCGACCCAGTACTCGTGCGCAGCCGCAGGGTCCTCGACAGCCACGTCGCGGACGCGCGCGTACAGGTGCTGGACGCGACGGCGCCAGTCGACGACGTGCAGCTCGGTGATCATCTGGCCAGCGTGTCAGCCCGGAAGCGCACCGGCACCTCGATCCGACCGCTCGGCCGGCCTAGAAGGTCGGCAAGACCCTCAACCACCCGAACGCGTACCGGAACGGCGAGCTCACCCCGGCCCACAGCACTCCCCACGCCCCCGCGCGGTGTCGGACGGCCTCCACGACGTCGAGGACGAGCGACGCCAGCAGTCCCACGACGAACAGGCCGGCGAACGTCCACACGACGGCGTCCGGGAGATCGAGGAAGAGGGCGACGACGAGCGCGACCGCGGTCGGCAGGCCGACCAGCATCCCCACGAAGGACGACACCGATCCCAGCTTCTCCGTCTCGGTCGGCTCCCGACGGGGCTTCCTGGCCATGACGTCCTCCCCCTGGCCCCGGGTGGCGCCGCGGAGCACAGCCTAGGGGAGCGGCTGCTTCCGGGGGGCAGCGCCAGGTGGGCGCTCAGTGGTGCAGCCGGTAGAACCGGAAGAAGCTGAACCCCTCGATCGGCAGGACCTCCACGCGCTCGAACCCGGCGTCGAACGCGTACCGCTCGAGCGTCGCGGGCCGCATGACCGTGCCCGTGCCGACCGACGGCGACGACGACAGCCCGTCGGGCAGGCACACGAACTGGCTGAACCCGTACATGAGCCGCTCCACCTCGTCCCCCGGCGCGGTGAACTCCTCGGCGACGGCCTCGTCCATGACGACCACGGCGCCGTCGGGCAGGACGGCCCGACGGACCGCCGACAGGACCTCGACCGGACGCGGCATGTCGTGCGTGCACTCGAACGCGAAGGCCGCGTCGAGCGCGATCGAGTCGGGGAGCGTCGCCGCGTCCGCGACCCGGAACGTCACACGGTCCGCGACCCCCGCGGCCTCGGCGTTCGCGCGGGCCATGTCGACCGACGGGGCGTCCACGTCGTACCCGTCGAACCGGGCCTGCGGGTACGCGCGCGCGAGCGCGACGGTCGACCACCCGGCGCCGCAGCCCACGTCCGCGACGCGCGCCGCCGGGCGCGACAGGATCGCGTGCAGGTCCGGTACCTGACCGAGCGCACCCGCGAGCTCGTGCTCGAACCACGGCCTGTTCAGGTCCGCCTGGGCCTCGCGCGCGTCCGCGCCGAGCCGGCCCCACGAGACCCCGCCGCCGTCGCGGTACGCGTCGAGCAGCTCGTCGAACGTGCGCCCCACGGCCGCGAACAACCGGGGCAGAGGTCCCAGGTACGCGAGGCTGTGCTCGTCGGTCAGGACCTCGGCCGGGCCGGGCGGCAGGGCGTAGCGGCGCGCCGAGGCGTCCTCCCCGCGCACACCCGACGGCACGCGCCCAGGAACGACAGCGAGGATCCCCGCGACCGCCTGCCCCTCGAGCCACTCGCGCGCATAGCGCTCCTGCGTGCCCGTCCGCGCGGCCAGCTCGGACGACGTCGCAGGACCGTCCGTCGCGAGCGACCGGTACCAGCCCAGCCGGTCCCCGAGATACACCCCGAAGACCTCGATCGCGCCGAGCGACGACGCGAACAGCCGCTCGGCGAACTCGTCGACCCCCGGGCCGGAGTCCGCAGGGGCGGGGGAGGGGAGCGAGCCGGGCGGTCCTCCGGGTCGTCCGTCGGGGACGCCGACCGGGACCTGCGGTGTCGTGGGCATGACTGCTCCGTCCGTCGAGGACACGGCGTCCACGGTCGTCGTCGACGCGCGGACGCACGGACCACCTCCAGCGTAAATCCGTTGCGCACCCGTGGGAGCATGCACAGCATGCTGGTCACCCTCACGACGACCGCCGGCGCGCCGGCCGGGACCGCCCTGCCCAGGACCGCCCCGCCCGGGGCGGAGACGCCTGCACCGGAGACGCCAGCACCAGAGACGCCCACGACAGCGATGACGGACGCGACCGACCTCGGGTACCTGCTGCACAAGCACCCCGCGCGGGCCCAGTCGTTCGACCTGCCCGTCGGCACGGCGCACGTCTTCTACCCCGAGGCCGAGCCCGCGCGCTGCACGGTCGCGCTGCTCCTCGAGGTCGACCCCGTGGGGATCGTGCGCAACAAGCGGTTCGGTGGCCGCGACGCGTTCTCGCTCGCCCAGTACGTCAACGACCGGCCCTACGCCGCCTCGTCGATGCTCGCGGTCGCGCTCGGCGCAGTGTTCCGCACCGCGATGACAGGCCGCTGCGACTCCCGGCAGGCGCTCGCGGACTCCCCGGTCCCGCTCGAGATCCACGTTCCCGCGCTGCCGTGCCGCGGTGGTGCGCGGCTCGCCGAGCGCCTGTTCGAGCCCCTGGGCTGGACCGTCGTCGCCACGCCCGAGCCGCTCGACCCGACCGTGCCCGAGTGGGGCGACTCGCGCTACGTCGACCTGCGCCTGACCGGGACCGTTCGGCTCGCCGACGCCCTGCACCACCTGTACGTCCTTCTGCCCGTGCTCGACGACGCCAAGCACTACTGGGTCACGGGCGACGAGGTCGACAAGCTGCTGCGCGCGGGCGAGGGGTGGCTCGCCGGTCACCCCGAGCGGGACCAGATCATGCACCGCTACCTCGCGCACCAGCACCGGTACGTCGAGGACGCGACCGACCGCCTCGTGACGCTCGACGGTGGTCCGCTGCCTGCGGACGCCGGGACGGACGCCGGCGCCGAGCCCGGTACCGACGAGACCCCGACCGAGGGCGACGTCCCCGCCGCGGGGAGCGACGCCGTCGGGCAGGAGAAGGCGCCCACGCTCGCCCGGCAGCGCGCCGAGGCCGTGATCGCGGCCCTGCACGAGGTCGGCGCGCGCAGCGTCGTCGACCTCGGGTGCGGCGAGGGCGCCCTCCTGCGTCTCCTCGCCGCCGACCGCCGCTTCACGCGGCTGCTCGGGACCGACGTGGCCGCGCGCGAGCTCGAACGGGCCGCGACGCGCCTCCGTCTCGAGGACGCGAGCGACGCCGAGCGCGAGCGCGTGCAGCTCGTGCAGTCCTCGCTCACGTACCGCGACGAGCGGATCGCGGGCTTCGACGCCGCGGTGCTCATGGAGGTGATCGAGCACGTCGACCCGCCGCGCCTGGGCGCGCTCGAACGGGTCGTGTTCGCCGAGGCCCGGCCGGCGACGGTCGTCGTGACGACGCCCAACGTCGAGTACAACGCGCTGTACCCGACGCTCGAGGAGCACGGCCACCGCCACACGGACCACCGGTTCGAGTGGACGCGCGCCGAGCTCCAGGCGTGGGCCGACGGCGTCGCGCACCGTCACGGGTACGCGGTCACCTTCCGCGACGTCGGACCCGAGGACGTGGGGCCGCGCGGGCTGGGGTCGCCGACGCAGATGGCGCTGTTCGTACGATCGACGGAGGCAGGGGCATGACCGAGGAGCAGCGCGTGACCGACGAGGGACCCCGCGTCCTGACCGTGCCCGAGCTCTCGCTCGTGGTCCTCGTCGGGGTGTCCGGGTCCGGGAAGTCGACGTTCGCGCGCGAACGGTTCGGGCCCTTCGAGGCCGTGTCCTCGGACTTCTGCCGCGGCCTCGTCTCGGGCGACGTCAACGACCAGTCGGCCACGGCCGCGGCGTTCGAGGTGCTCGGCACGATCGTGAGCAAGCGGCTCGAGGCGGGGCACCTGACGGTCGTCGACGCGACGAACGTGCAGTCCGCAGCGCGCAAGAACCTCGTGGCGCTCGCGCGGGCGCACGACGTCCTGCCCGTCGCGATCGTGCTCGACGTGCCCGAGACCGTCGCGATCGAGCGCAACCGCTCCCGCCCCGACCGCGACTTCGGCGACCACGTCGTCAAGCGTCAGCGCCAGGCGCTGCGCTCGTCGCTCAAGTCGCTGAACCGAGAGGGCTTCCGCAAGGTCCACGTGCTGCGCGGCGTCGACGAGATCGCGTCCGCCACGATCTCCCGCGAGCCGCTGCTGAACGACCTCCGCGACCAGACCGGGCCGTTCGACGCGATCGGTGACGTGCACGGCTGCCGCGCCGAGCTCGAGGCCCTGCTGACCACGCTCGGATACGTGATCGAGCGCGACGAGGCCGGCCGTGCGGTCGACGCCGCCCACCCTGAAGGCCGCCGCGCGGTGTTCCTGGGCGACCTCGTCGACCGCGGACCGGACTCGCCGGGCGTCCTGCGCCTCGTCATGGGCATGGTCCGGGCGGGGCACGCGCTCGCCGTACCCGGCAACCACGAGCACAAGCTCGTGCGCGCGCTCGCGGGGCGCAACGTGACCGTCAGCCACGGGCTGGAGACGACGCTCGCACAGCTCGCCGAGGAGCCCGAGGAGTTCCGCAAGGACGTCGAGACGTTCTGCCGTGACCTGGTCTCGCACCTCGTGCTCGACGGCGGGCGGCTCGTGGTCGCGCACGCGGGGCTCAAGGAGTCGTACCACGGGCGCGCGTCGGGGCGGGTGCGCAGCTTCGCGCTCTACGGCGACACCACGGGCGAGACCGACGAGTTCGGGCTGCCCGTGCGCTACCCCTGGGCGAACGAGTACCGCGGCCGGGCCATGGTGCTCTACGGGCACACGCCCACGCCCGAGGCCGAGTGGGTCAACAACACGATGTGCCTCGACACGGGCTGCGTGTTCGGCGGGAAGCTCTCGGCGCTGCGCTACCCCGAGAAGGAGCTCGTCTCGGTACCCGCGGCCGAGGTCTACTACGAGCCCGCGCGCCCGTTCCTGCTGGACGCCGGTACCGACGCGGCGGGCACCGAAGGGGCACAGCCGCAGCGCGATCCCGACGTGCTCGACGTGACAGACGTGCTCGGCCGACGCTCGGTCGTCACGGGCACGCGGGGCAGGATCACGATCCCCGAGGAGAACGCCGCGGGGGCCCTGGAGGTCATGAGCCGGTTCGCGGTCGACCCGCGGGCGCTGCTGTACCTGCCGCCGACCATGAGCCCGGTCGCGACGTCACGGCTCCCCGGCTACCTCGAGCACCCCGACGGCGCGTTCGCGGCGTACTCGGGCGACGGCGTCGGGCAGGTCGTGTGCGAGGAGAAGCACATGGGGTCGCGCGCCGTGGTGCTGGTGTGCCGCGAGGCGTACGGGGCCTCGGCGTGGCGCTTCGGCGTGGACGTCCAGCCGGGAGGGCGCGGGGTCGCGCACACGCGGACGGGACGTCCGCTCTTCTCCGGCCCGACGGCGGAGGCCCTCCTCGAGCGCGTCGCGAAGGCCCTCGACGGGGCCGGGGTGTGGGACGAGCTGGGGGCCGACTGGGTCCTGCTCGACGCCGAGATCCTGCCCTGGTCCGCCAAGGCCGACCAGCTCATCCGCGACCAGTACGCGAGCGTCGGGGCCGCAGCGCGCGCGGTCATGCCGCCCGCGCTCGCGGCGCTCGACGCGGCCGTCGCGCGCGGCGTCGACGTCGAGGGGCTGCGGGCGCGGACGGCGTCGCGCGCCGACGACGCCGAGAGGTACACCGAGGCGTACCGCCGCTACCGGTGGCCCATCGACGGGCTCGACGGCGTGCAGCTCGCCCCCTTCCAGGTGCTCGCGAGCGGGACGAGCGGATCCGGCGAACCGGTCGGTGCCCCCGGCCCGGCCACCCCGGGCGGGGCGACGTACGCGACGCGCGACCACCTGTGGCACCTGGGCATCGCCGACCGCCTGGTCGAGGCCGACCCGGTGCTCTTCCGGCCCACGCGCCGTCTCGTGGTCGACCTCGCGGACGACGCCTCGCGCGCCGAGGGGGTCCGCTGGTGGGAGGAGATGACCGAGGCGGGCGGCGAGGGGATGGTCGTCAAGCCGCTCGCGAACCTCGTGCGCGGGCCCAAGGGGCTCGTCCAGCCGGGGCTCAAGGTCCGCGGCCGCGAGTACCTGCGGATCATCTACGGACCCGAGTACACCCAGGAGCACCACCTGGAGCGGCTCCGGGTCCGGTCGCTGGGCCGCAAGCAGTCGCTCGCGCTGCGCGAGTACGCGCTGGGGCTCGAGGCCGTCGAGCGCGTGGTCGCGGGCGAGCCGCTGTGGCGCGTCCACGAGGTCGTCTTCGCGGTCCTGGCGCTCGAGTCGGAGCCGGTCGACCCGCGGCTCTGAGCAGCCTGGGGAGGGCCGTGACATGGCGGGACCCGCGTGACCTCGAGGTCACGCGGGTCCTGACGGGTCTGTGGGGTCGTGACAGGTCAGCCGGTCAGCCCAGCGTCGCGAACGAGCTGAGCGCGAGCGCGGAGAACAGCGCGATGGCCACGAGGACCGAGCCGGCCACGAGCCAGCCGTTCGCGCGGTCGGACGGGTCGCTCGCCGCGGCCGGGCGACGTGACTGCGGGACGGACGCGTCGTCGTCGGGCAGGGAGGTGGGGCGCGAGCCGTCCGGGCGCTGCGACGAGCGCGCACGGCGCGCGGTCGAGTCGTGGCCGCGGAGTGCGACGCGGATCGGCGTCGAGGTCGTGACCTGCGTGGTCATGCTTCCTCCCCAGGGAAAGTTGGCCGCCCTCGCTGTCGCGGGGCGTGCTACCAGTCTCTGCGGGGCGGGGGTGCGGGCACATCGGTCCTCCGAACCATCCTCGGAGAGGGTCCCGTCCTCCCGGAGGATGACGGGCGCCCGTCGGATGGGGGACATCCCCTCCGGGACGCCCCTGAGGGGCGGGCCCTGGGTGCGCAGCCGACCGGTGCGCGCCGGCCGGGGGCAGGTACCGAGACTACCGCGGGGCGTTTCGCTGGTGGTCGATCCGCTGGAGGTAGCGGATCTCGCGGAACCCCACCGCGACCGCGACGAGCAGCGGGAACCACGCCCACGTGCGGCCTCTGAGCAGCGAGAACAGGCTCACGAGCCCCACCACGGCGCACCCGAGCACGGTCAGGAGGCTCGCCCAGCGGATGTTCTTCATGCGGTCGTCCTCGGTTCGCTCGTGCGGGTCGTCGGTGCGGGCGGTCAGGCCGGGGGAGCGCTGCGCACCGCGAGGACCACGCCCTCGACGCTGCGGACCGCCATGCGCAGCGCGTCGCTGCGCGACGCACCGTCCTCGGTCATGACCGACCAGGCGTTGAACAGTGTCCACCACACGGTGCGCTGGTTCCAGGAGATGGTCAGTGTCGGGTCGAACGTGCCGTCGTCCTGGCCTCGTGCGAACAGCGCGCGCACGGGGGCCTCGGCCGCGTCGCTCTCGGCCCAGAACGCCTCGTCCTCGGCGAGCGAGGCCTCGTGGAACAGCAGCATGTACCAGGGCCCCAGGTCGAAGTACTCGATCACGAGCCGGCGCAGGGCCGCGGCCGGGTCACCGTCCTCGAGCCGGGCCGCGCGGATCGCGGCGCGCGTGCGGTCGAGGGCCTCGGCCCCGACGGCTCGGATGAGGTCCGCGCGCTCGGGGAAGTAGCGGTGCAGGGTGCTGCGGCCGACCTGCGCGGCCTGGGCGACCTCACCGAGCGAGGCCGAGGCGTTGGTGCTGAACACCTCGACGGCCGCGTCGAGGATCGCGCGCCGGGTGCGGGCACGGGCTCCGGTCGCGGGGGCCTCGGGGACCGCAGGCGTCGCGGCGGGAGGAGCGTCGGCGCTCGCCTCGCGCGGCACGGCGGCGGTGTCGCTGGCTGTCACGTGCTCAGCGTATCCGCGAAGCGACGGGACGTCTCTTGTCTGAAATGGGACATGCGTGTTCCACTGGGCGCATGGCCGCCACCGCCCCCGCGTCGACCGACCCGACCCTCGAGAACTCCGGGCCGCCTGAGCCCAAGGGGCCGCTCCTCCCACGCCTCAAGGTCCTGTGGACCTTCGTCAAGCCCCACCGACGCACGCTCGCGCTGGGCCTGGTCCTCGGGCTCGGCACCACGGCCGCGAGCCTCGCGACCCCCATGGTCACCAAGCGCGTCCTCGACACGCTCGGCACCGGGGCCTCGCTCGCGCCGGCCGTCGGGCTGCTGGTCGGGCTCCTGCTCGTGGGGCTCGTCCTGGGCCTGTGGCAGTGGATCCTGCTGGGCACGCTCGCGGAGCGCGTGGTGCTCGACGCCCGCACCTCGATGGTCCGCCGCTTCTTCCGCGCCAAGGTCGGGGCGCTCGGGTCGCGGCCCACCGGAGAGCTCGTCACGCGCGTCACCTCGGACACCGTGCTGCTGCGCGAGGCCGCGTCGTCGAGCATCGTCAACCTCGTCAACGCGGTCGTCGGGCTGGTGGGGACGATCGTCCTCATGGCCGTGCTCGACACGGTCCTGCTCGGCACGACGCTCCTCGCGATCGTCGTCATCGGCGTGCTCGTGGGGTCGCTCATGCCGCGCATCGCCAAGGCCCAGGAGCAGGCCCAGGAGTCGCTCGGACGGCTCGGCGGCGTGCTCGAGGGCGGGCTGCGCGCGCTGCGGACCATCAAGGCGAGCCGCGCCGAGCAGCGCCAGATCGACCGCGTGGTCGACGACGCGCGCGACGCGGCCCGGCACAGCGTCCGGTCGGTGCGCACCGAGGCCGTCGCCTGGACCATCGCGGGCGGCGGCATCCAGCTCGCGATCATCGTGATCCTCGCGCTCGGCGCGTGGCGCGTCGACCAGGGCCTGCTCGCGGTCTCGAGCCTGGTCGCGTTCCTGCTGTACGCGTTCCAGATCGTCGACCCCGTCACGAGCCTCACGCAGAACGTCAGCCAGCTCCAGGCCGGTATCGCGGCCGCGGGCCGCATCCGCGAGGTCGAGGCCATCGAGATCGAGGAGCCCGGGCGGGCCGGCGCCCCTGCCGAGGACGCACCCGGGCGAGGTGCGGCGGGAGGGGGCGTGCCGTCGTCGGGCCGGGGGAGCGCCCTGCCCGACGGCGCCGCGCACCCACCGCGTCTCGCCCACCCCTCCCCGGGCGAGGCGGGCGAGACGCCCGTGCTCGCGTTCCGGGACGTGACCGCGCGCTACCTGCCCGGCGGCGAGCCCGTGGTCCGCGACCTCACGTTCGAGGTGCCCCGGCGCGGTCAGGTCGCGATCGTCGGCCCGTCGGGAGCCGGCAAGACCACCACGTTCTCGCTGCTCCTGCGCTTCCTCCAGCCCGAGTCCGGCACGCTGCTGCTCGACGGTCGGCCCTACGACGGCTACACGTTCGACGAGGTGCGCTCGCGCATCGCGTACGTCGAGCAGGAGACGCCCGTCGTGCCCGGCACGATCCGTGAGAACCTGCGCCTGTCCGACCCCGACGCGACCGAGGACGCCATGTGGGACGCGCTGGCCAAGGTCCGTCTCGACGCCAAGGTCCGCTCGCTCGAGGACGGGCTCGACACCTCGCTCGTCGGGACCACGGTCTCGGGCGGAGAACGCCAGCGCGTGGCCCTCGCCCGGGCCGTGCTGCACGCGCCCGAGGTGCTGCTGCTCGACGAGGCCACCGCACAGGTCGACGGCCTCACCGAGGCCGCGGTCCACGCCGTGATCGAGGACCTGTCGCGCGACCGAGCCGTCGTGACGATCGCGCACCGGCTCTCGACCGTGATCGACGCCGACCAGATCCTCGTCATGGAGGACGGTCGCGTGCGGGCGCGGGACGCACGCCGAGCTGCTCGCCGCCGACGAGCTGTACCGCGACCTCGTGGCCGCGCTGCGGATCTCGACCGAGACGCGGAGCGAGGAACGGGGGACGCCCCGGGTCGAGGCGGGGGCCGGAGGGGTGGTCGAGGCCTGAGGGCGACCGACGCTGCCGGGAGGAGCCGCGCGGACGGACCCTCAGCCCGGCACCGGGCCTCAGCCGAGCTGGGCGAGCCCCTCGGTCGCGATCTTCTCGAACGTCACCTGGTCGGCAGCGAACTGCGAGTCCGCGATGGGCCAGTGCAGCACGATCTCCGTGATGCCCTGGTCGCGGTAGGCAGCCGCGGTCTCGACGAACGCGTCGACCGAGTCGAGCGGCCGGTCGGGCGTGAACCCCGTCAGGAGGATGCGCTCGATGCTGCCCGGGTCTCGCCCCGCCTCGGTGCACGTGGCCTCGAGCCGGGACACCTGGGCGCCGACGGCCCCGCGTGACGCGGCCGGCGTGCCGTCCGTGCCGACGCGGTCGTCGCCGGTCGTGACCCACGCCTGGCCGTACCGCGCCGCGAGGCGCAGGCCGCGAGGACCGGTCGCGGCGATCGCGAACGGGATGCGCGGCTCCTGGACGGGACCCGGGATCGTCCGGGCCTCGTGCGCGCGGTAGTGCCCCTCGTCGTGCGTCACGGCGGGCTCGGTCAGGAGGCGGTCGAGCAGCGCGGTGAAGTCCCGCAGCCGGTCCGCGCGCTCGCGGGCCGACCAGCCCTCGCCCCCCAGGACCGTGGCGTCGAACCCCGTGGTCCCCGCACCGAGACCGAGCGTGACCCGCCCGCCCGAGAGGTCGTCGAGGGTCATGAGGTCCTTGGCGAGCGTCACGGGCTCGCGGAAGTTCGGCGAGGTCACGAGGGTCCCGAGGCGGATCCGCTCCGTGACCCCGGCTGCCGCGGCGAGCGTGGGCAGCGCGCCGAACCACGGGCCGTCGCGGAAGTTGCGCCACGACAGGTGGTCGTACGTGTAGGCCGCGTGGAACCCCAGGTCCTCCGCGCGGCGCCACACGTCGCGCCCCTCGGCCCAGCGGTAGATCGGCAGGATCACGGTGCTCAGTCGCATGCCCCGACCCTACGGTGCCGCGGGCGGCCCGCGCGGTGCGGGGAAGACCGCCGAGGTGTGGTCTGCTGTCCTGAGTCCGATCCACGCATCACCGGAGGTTCCCATGGCCGTCGTCGTCAACGTCTCCCACCGCTACCCGCGCGCCGGGTCGCGCGACGAGCAGCTCGCGGTGGTCCGCGGCGACTGGCCCGTGCCCGAGGTCGACACCCCCGAGGCCTTCGCGGAGTCCGACGACGCCCAGGAGCTCCTCGACGCCGCCGACGTCCTGGTCGCCGCCGCGAGCAACGAGGTCGTCGACGTCCAGCGCATCACGGGGCTCCAGGTCGACGAGGGCGGGCACGTCCGCTTCGAGACCGCCGACGAGCCCGCGCTCGTCGGGCTCGTCGGTCGGCGCCTGCGCGCCGGGGCGGCCTGGGAGCCGGGCGAGAGCTGGCCCGTGAAGCTGGTCGAGGTGTCGCGCGACCTCACGGAGTACCTCGACCTCGCGGCCCCGGCCGAACCGGGCACCCCGGGCGCCGAGGGTGCTGCCGGTGAGGAATCGCGCGCGGCCTCCGACGCGCTGCCCGGTGCGTCCGACCCGACTCCCGCCGGCGTGTCCCGCGACCTCGGTGGCTTCCACCTCTCGCTGACCGACGACGGCGACCTCGTGGTCACCGCTCCGCCGGGCCGCTCGGTGACCGTGGTCGCCGCGCAGATCGGCTGAGTCGCGGCGGGCCCGCGCCCGCCCTCGGCACCCTCGGTGACGTGGCAAGGTGGAGGACATGACGATCGACCTCCGCATCTTCACCGAGCCCCAGCAGGGCGCCACCTACGACGACATCCTCGCGGTCGCACGCGCCTCGGAGGAGCTCGACTTCGACGCGTTCTTCCGTTCCGACCACTACCTCGTCATGGGGGACGGCGACGGGCTCCCGGGCCCGACCGACGCCTGGACCACGCTCGCGGGCCTGGCGCGCGAGACCAGCCGCATCCGCCTGGGCACGCTCGTCACCTCGGCGACCTTCCGCCACCCGGGCGTGCTCGCGATCCAGGTCGCGCAGGTCGACCAGATGTCGGGCGGGCGCATCGAGCTGGGCCTGGGGGCGGGCTGGTTCCCGCAGGAGCACACCGCGTACGGCATCCCGTTCCCGGCCAAGCGGTTCGGGATCCTCGAGGAGCAGCTCGCGGTCATCACGGGGCTGTGGGAGACGCCGGTGGGGGAGAAGTTCAGCTTCGCGGGCGAGCACTACACGCTCACGGACTCGCCGGCGCTGCCCAAGCCCGTCCAGAGCCGCGTCCCGGTGATCGTCGGTGGGCACGGCCCGCGCAGGACCCCGGCGCTCGCGGCGCGCTACGCGACCGAGTTCAACGTCGCGTTCCCCGACCCGGGTGTGCTGGGCGACCGCATCGAGAACGTGCGCGTGGTCTGCCAGGACGCGGGCCGCGACCCCGACGACCTGATCTACTCGGCGGCGTTCGTGGTGTGCGTGGGCAAGGACGAGGCGGACTTCCGTCGTCGCGCCGCGGCGATCGGTCGTGACCCGGAGGAGCTGCGGACCAACGGCATCGCGGGCACCGTGGCCGAGGCCGCGGACAAGCTCGCGGCCACGAGCGAGGACGGCGCGACCCGCTTCTACCTGCAGGTCCTGGACCTCGCGGACCTCGACCACCTCGAGCTCATCGCGCGGGAGGTCAGGCCGCAGCTGAGCTGAGCGCGCCACCCCGCCCGACGGCGGAGCGCACCTTCTCCGGGCAGGTGCGCTCCGCCGTCGGGCGTCCTGGGTGGTCGGTGACCCGAGCGAGGGGTGGTGGGACGGGGCTGTCCACGGCGTACCGGCCGTTCACGGAGCGTGCGTACCGGGCAGTACCCTTCCCTTCGGCACTTCACCAAAACTTCACGAACGGAGCCCCCCCCATGGCAGCACTCGGCTGGAAGATCCACGGAGACGGGAAGCGCGTCGAGCCCGGCGCCGTGGTCAGCACCGACGAGCGCCTGAGCTGGCCTCGCACGATCGGGATCGGCATGCAGCACGTCGTCGCGATGTTCGGCGCGACGTTCCTCGTCCCGCTCCTGACGGGCTTCTCTCCGGCGACCACGCTGTTCTTCTCGGCGATCGGGACCATCGGGTTCCTGCTCATCACGCGCAACCGGCTCCCCAGCTACCTCGGGTCGAGCTTCGCGTTCATCGCCCCGATCACCGCGGCGAGCTCGTCGGGTGGCCAGTCCGTCGCGGTCGGCGGGATCCTCGTCACGGGTCTGGTGCTCGCGCTCATCGGCGTCGTGGTGCACTTCGCGGGCCCGCGCTGGATCGACGTGACCATGCCGCCCATCGTGACCGGCACGATCGTCGCGCTCATCGGCCTCAACCTGGCACCCGCCGCGTGGAACAACTTCAAGGTGTTCCCCGTGACGGCGTTCGTCACCCTCGCCTCGATCATCCTCATCACGGTGCTCTTCAAGGGCATCATCGGTCGTCTCGCGATCCTGCTCGGCGTGATCATCGGCTACGTCGTCGCGACGATCCGCGGCGAGGTCGACTTCGCCCCGGTGTCCGACGCCACGTGGTTCGGTCTGCCCGAGTTCGTGACCCCGACGTTCGACGTCGCCGTCCTGGGGCTGTTCGTCCCGGTCGTGCTGGTGCTCGTGGCGGAGAACGTGGGCCACGTGAAGTCGGTCGCGGCCATGACGGGCAAGAACCTCGACGACCTCACGGGCCGTGCGCTCTTCGCCGACGGTCTCGCGACGACGTTCGCGGGGATCGGCGGCGGTTCGGGCACCACGACGTACGCCGAGAACATCGGGGTCATGGCCGCGACGCGCGTCTACTCGACCGCGGCCTACTGGGTCGCGGGCGCGACGGCCCTGGTCCTGAGCATGTCGCCCAAGTTCGGTGCGCTCATCGCGACCATCCCCGCGGGGGTCCTGGGCGGGGCGACGACCATGCTCTACGGCATGATCGGCATCCTGGGTGCGCGCATCTGGGTGCAGAACAAGGTCGACTTCTCCGACCCGGTCAACCTCACGACCGCGGCCGTCCCGCTGATCGTCGGCATCGCGAACTTCACCTGGGTCATCGGCGACGTGACGTTCGAGGGCATCGCCCTCGGTACGGCGTCGGCCCTCGTGATTTATCACGTGATGCGCAACATCGCGCGGTGGCGCGGGACGTCGCAGGAGCCCGCGAGCCCGGCCTCGGTGCCGGGCGGCGAGGAGATGGCAGACCGCTGACCGAGCGCTGACTGACCGCTGGGCGCCGCCGCTCGCGGTGGACCTGGTGCGCACGCGGGTGACCCGCCCGCGAGATGCGGCTGACGGGGGTCTGGGAGAGATCCTGACCCCCGTCAGCCGCATCTCGTGCGAGGCGGGTGGGACGGCGCCCGAGGAGTCTCGTACGGCCCCGGAGGTCACGGCGCTCGGCACCCCACGAGTCGGAGCGTCGAGGGGCTAGAGCTTGAGCCCCAGCACGTAGCCCTGCGGCACCACCAGTCGCTCGAAGCCGAGGTGCTCGTAGAACCCGATCGCCGACGCGTTGGTCTCCGAGACCCCCAGGTGCACGCCCTGGACACCGCGCTCGCGCAGCGCGTCGAACAAGGTCTCGAGGAGTCGCCGACCGTTGCCCCCTCCCTGCGCCTGCGGGAGGAGGTCCACGTGCAGGTGGGCCGGGTACAGGTCCACCACGTCCTGCTCCGCGGTCCCGGGCGAGTGGATCTGTGCGACGAGCCCGGCGTCCGGGGACTCGGCCGGGAAGGAGTCGAGCGGGTACCGCTCGCGAAGCGTCGGCCACCACTCGCGCTCGCAGCGTGCCTCGAACTCGCGGGTGTCCGCAGCGCCGATCACGTACCCGACCGCTCCCGTGCCGTCGTCGACCACGAACGCCAGGTCCGGCTCGAGCGCCAGGTACGCACCGAGGTAGACCTCACCGAGCAGACGCGGGTCGCGGTACCTCGCGGTCGCGTCGCCGCCGTCGGCCCCCGTCCGCAGGCAGATGTCGTACAGGCGGTCGACCTCGGCGAGGTCGGTGACGCGAGCGGGGCGCAGTGGGAGCGAGGCCATCGTGGGAGCGACCGTTCAGGAGCAGGGACGAATCAAAGACCGGGCCAGACAGTAGTGCCGAACCCTGTGCGGGGCCAGCGCATCGGCGGGGGCCGGCGCAGGGCCCGGCGTCAGCCTTCTGCCGGGGCTTCCTCGGCGGGGACCTCTTCGGCAGGGACGTCTGCGGCGGGCACGGGCGGCACGTAGGCAGCCCGCGGGGTGAGGGTCTCGACCGCCACGCAGTCCTTGCGGCTCTCGAGCGGGACCGCTCCGTCGAGACCGACGAGCTCTTCGTCGACCAGGTTCTCGAAGTTCTTGCCGAGGACCACGTCGACCGTGGCGTCGGCCCGGTCGTCGAGGACGAGGATCGGGGACGGGTAGTGGGCCGCGAGCGTGTAGGCCTGAGCCACCCCTGCCAGTCCGTACGAGATCTGCGTGGCGTCCTGCGTGATGTTCTTGCCGGCGGTGTCCTCGAGGTCTCCCAGCAGGACGACCGTGAAACCGCGGTTGGTGAGGATCTCCTGGTTCGCGGCGCCCAGGCCGCCCTTCCCGGTGCCGTTGAAGACGCGGACCTGGACGTCGGTGTACGCGACGGGCAGCGTGCCCTCCGGCAGGCAGGGAGGCTTGACGTCGGCGAGCTCGTCGTCGACCTGGATGGTGGTGAAGCCCTTGTCGAAGGGGGCGTCGACCGCGCCCGTGTACACGGCCAGCGCGCCGATGCCGGTGATGACCAGGAAGGCGACGAGCAACCCGAAGATCACGGCCTGGCGTTCGTGCATGCGCCGTCGTCGGACGGTACGGGAGGTGTCGGGGCCGGGCTGCGTGGTCACGCCAGCAACCTACCCGACCGCAGGGGCGTTGAGCATGAGCACACGGGCGTGCAGGATCGCGCGTTGCTGCAGAGCCGCCCGGACGGCACGGTGGAGCCCGTCCTCGAGGTAGAGGACACCCTGGTACTCGACGACGTGCGCGAAGAGGTCTCCGTAGAACGTCGAGTCCTCCGAAAGGAGCGTCTCCAGGTTCAAGGTGCCCTTGGTCGTGACGAGCTCGTCGAGCCGCACCTGCCGGGGCGGGACGCTCGACCAGTCCTTGGGCGTCACCAACCCGTGATCGGGGTACGGGCGCCCCTCGCCGACGGCCTTGAAGATCATGCGGGCCAGTCTAGGGCGGGGGCCGAGCGCCCGGCGCTGGATGTCCCGCGGTGGCCCACAACTCCACAGGCCCCGCACATCCTGCCCGGGCGCGGGCCAGGTTTCGCGCCGCTCACGCCGCTCACGCCGCTCACGTCGCGCTCACGCACCGCTCACGTCCCGACGCCCGAACCCGACGTAGGCGACCGCGAAGAGCGCCGCGGCCACAGCCGTGAGCGCGAGCACCGGGCCGAGGGCGAACGGGTCGAGCGGGACCTGGGGAACGTGGGTGAAGGGCGACAGGTCGCGGACCCACTGCGGCAGGCCCAGCAGCTCGCCCAGCTGCCCGACGACGAGCACGAACGTCACCACGCCCCAGCCCAGCGCGACGAGCCGCGGCCACCACCCGTAGAGGACCAGCACGAGGCCCGCGACGACGAGCGCTGCCGGGACCTGCACGAGCCCGGCCCCGACGGCGTCCGCGAACGCGTCGCCCCACCCGCCCGACACCAGCGCGTGCCCCAGGCCCATCGTGAGCCCCGACCACAGCGGGACCGCGACCACGCCGACGACCGTCAGGACGACCGAGGCCGACAGGTAGCGATTCCGTGAGACCCCGGTCGCGAGGACCAGCTCGGCCCGTCCGGACGTCTCCTCGGCGTGCAGCCGGGAGATCGAGGTCACCGCGAACGCCGCGGCCGCGATCCCGACGAACCCCATGATCGCGACCTGGAAGACCTGGGCGAGCGCACCTGCCCCGCCGAGCTGCTCGATGATCTGCTGCATCTGCGGCGACGACCCCGCGATGTCGTCGACCGAGTCCAGGAGGAACCCAACGAGCAGGCAGTAGGCGCCCACGCCCAGAGCCCACGAGGCGACGCCCGGGAGCTGGATCCTGCGCGCGATCGCGAGGGGGCTCGTCAACGAGGCCGACCCGGCGGGCCCCGGGCGCGGTTGCACGAGCCCCGCGCCGAGGTCGCGGCCGAGCGACGTGCGCGCCGCGACCGCCACGCACACGACGAACAGCGCGAGGCACAGCAGCGCGGGTCCGACGGCGTTCGCGCCGAACGGGTCGATCTCCTGGACCCAGCCCACGGGCGAGACCCAGTGCAGCCAGTCGGCAGACGGCTCGATGTCGGCCACGCCGCGCAGCGCGTACCCCGCGACGAGCAGCAGCACGCCGATCGTGTTCGCGGTCCGCGAGGACGTCGCGACCTGTGCACAGACCGCCCCGATCCCGGTCCCTGCCAGGCCGAGCGCCGCGAACTGGAGGCCGAACGCGACGGACGAGGCGCCGTCGGCTCCTTGGGCCACGAACATCGCGGCCATGAGCGCTCCCGTGAGGACCGACATCCCGGCCGCGACGAGGACACCCGTCGCGAGCGGTGCCAGCGACCCCACGTGCGCCGCGCGCACGAGCTCGAGCCGTCCGGTCTCCTCCTCCTTCCGCGTGTGGCGCACCACGGTGAGCACCGCGAGCACGCCCAGGACGAGGATCATGAAGAGACCCACGCGCCACGCCGTGGTCGAGGCGACCGACCCGGTGTGCTCGAGCGGGCCCAGCAGCGCCAGGAACGCACTGTTGGTGCCCATGCTCGCGGCGAGCTCGTCGCGCTCGGCCTGCGTCCCGTAGACGGTCGCGACCGACGAGTACGTCACGGCGACCATGAGCAGCACGACGGCGACGTACACGGGCAGGACGACCCGGTCGCGCCGCAGCGCGAGCCGCACGAGCGACCCCGTCCCGGCGAGCGCGTGGTGCAGCGACAGGGGCGGGCTTCCCACGCGGAGGGGCGCGGCGGCCGCAGGGTCGGCGGGTGCGAGCGCGGTCATCGCTCGGCCCCGCCCTCGAGCAGGGCGAGCTCGTCGCCGTACTGCCGCAGGAACAGCTCCTCGAGCGAGGGCGGCTCGATCGTCAGGCCGTGCGGCTCGAGGTCCGCGAGGGCGCGCGTGACCTGGGGGAGCGCGTCGTCGTCGACGTGGAAGGTCAGGTGCGACCCGTCGACGGTGAGGTCGTGCACGCCGTCGAGCGCATCGAGCGCATCGAGCGCGGCGGTCGAGGTGGCTCCCGGACCGACGGTCACGACGACCTTGGAGCGCGTGAGGTGGCGCAGCTCGCGCAGCGTCCCGGACTGCACGGCCCGGCCGCTGCGGATGATCGTGACGGTGTCGCACAGCGCCTCGACCTCGGCCAGGATGTGGCTCGACAGCAGGACCGACGTGCCGCGCGCGGTCGCCTCGCGCACGCAGTCCTGGAAGACGGCCTCCATGATCGGGTCGAGGCCCGACGTCGGCTCGTCGAGCACGAGCAGCTCCGCGTCGGCGCTCAGCGCCGCGACCAGCGCGACCTTCTGCCGGTTGCCCTTGGAGTAGGTCCCGGTCTTCTTGGTCGGGTCGAGCTCGAACCGCTCGAGCATGCGGGCCTTGCGGCGTTCGTCGACGGCCGCGCCGCGCAGGCGCAGCAGCAGGTCGATCGTCTCGCCGCCCGAGAGCTGGGGCCACAGCGTGACGTCGCCCGGGACGTAGGCGAGGCGTCGGTGCAGGGAGACGGCGTCACGGAACGGGTCGCCGCCCAGCAGGGTCGCGGTGCCCGAGTCGGGGCGCAGGAGACCGAGCAGGACGCGGAGGGTCGTGGACTTCCCGGCGCCGTTGGGTCCCAGGAAGCCTGCGACCTCTCCGGCGCGGACGGTCAGGTCCAGGCCGTCGAGCGCCTGGGTGGTGCCGAAGGACTTGCGCAGGTCGTGGATCTCGACGGCCGGTCCGCGGGTCGTGGCGGGGTCGGAGGTCGTGCGTGCTGTCGTGGTCATGGTTCCTCGTCGGGGAGGCGTGGGCTGGGAGGGAGAGCCGGTGCGGGCCGTCGTCGAGCGGGGGACGTTCGTGCCCGACGGCGTCGCTCGCCTCGGCGAGCGGGCGGCGGTCTCGTCGGGGTACCGGGGGACCGCACGCGCTACGGGGCCGGTGCTGCGGAGGCCTGCTCGTCGGGGGGCGGCTCGGCGTACCGGAGGTACGCGTCGAGGAGCGTGCGGTCGGTCAGGAAGCCCTCGGTGAAGAGCTCGATCGAGGGCAGGCCCATGCGGTCGACATAGGCACGGACGATCGCGCCCGTGTCGGTGGGGTCCTCGGGCGGGTGCAGCGTGAGGTCGAGGAGGATCGTCCCGAGGGACTGCGTGACGAGGTACTGCGCTCGCGCGGTCTCGTCGAGCGAGGGCCTGATGGTGCCGGCGGCGACGCCGTCGGCGATGTACGCGGCGGCGTCCTCGACCATGCTCTCGACGAACGAGCGGGCGAGGTCGCCGCCCTCCTGGAGGCTGCGCAGCACGTAGCCGAGGACCGGGCCGTACTCCTCGACCGACGAGAGCTGTGCGAGGACGTCCATGGGGCTGCCTCGGGAGCCCGTCTCGTCGCCCAGGACGTTGCGCTTGTTCTCCCGGATCAGGACGAGGACGTGCTCGTCGCAAGCTCGCCGCAGGCCGTCCTTCGAGCCGAAGTGATGGATGACGAGGCCCGCGCTGACCCCGGCGTCGGCGGCGAGCGTGCGCAGCAGGACGCGGAAGCCCCCGCTCGCGAAGCGGGCCAGGGCCGCGTCGCGGATGCGAGCGCGGGCCGTGAGGTCCGAAGGGTCGTGCGCGGGGCCTGCCGCGTCGACCGCCGGGGTGCGCGATGGTACTGAACGCATGTTCAACACGCTAGACACCTGTTCAGCCCGTCACGAGAGGGACAGGCGTCAGGAAGTCGTCAAGGTCGACTGGGATGCGGGTCCGTCGCAGGGATGACGACCGAGCCCGTGCGTGAGGGGGCGCATCAGGGACGGACCAGGGGAACCCCTGATGTGCGGGTGTCGGCCCCCGGCGTACCGTCGAAACATGAGCCACATCCTCGCCAGACCGCGCCGCGGTGCCGTGATCGCCGGTGTCTGCGCCGGCCTCGCCCGACGCTTCGACATCAGCCCGACGCTGGTCCGCGTGCTCGCGGTCGCGTCCTGCATCCTGCCGGGACCGCAGATCCTCCTGTACATCGTGCTGTGGATCGTCCTGCCCCGGGACCCGGAGTGAACCGACCCTGACGAGAAGAGGTCCGTCGTGACCTCGCTCCGAGGGTTTTGTCCAGTGCCGCAGCATCGTGGCACCATCCGAGGGTGCGCTCCCACCCGGCTCGAACCGCCCTGCTGCCCCTTGCCCTCGGCCTCGTCGTCGCGGCGCTCGCGGGATGCGCCTCGTCGGCGTCGCCCGTCGCCACCGCCGTCGAGACCCCGGCGGCTCCGGCCGCAGGTCCCGCTCCCACGTTCGACAGCGCGACGGCCGAGGGATCGCTGCTGCTGACCGCGGCATCGGAGCTCGACGAGGCGATCCTGCCCGCGGGCTTCCGCTACGTCGAGACCGTCGACATCGACCTCTCGGGGTCCACGAGCTCGATCTACGTCCAGGGGCAGCCCGAGGAGCAGGGCCCTGGTCTGTACGTGTACGCGGTCCCGGAAGGGGTCGACGTCGAGTACCTGGGCGACGACTGGGCGCCCGAGCCGGTCCCCGAGCTCTCGGGCGACCTGGCCGTGACCGTGGTGTCCGACCCGGAGGGGCAGGATCGCTCGGTCGTGTCGATCGAGGCACCCCCTGCCGGGACGGTACGGCTCATCGGCGACGGCCTGGTCCGTGACGAGCTGATCGGGATGGCGGGGCGGCTGCTCGACAGCCTCGGCGACGCGGGCTGACGTCTCGACCGCTCGGCGCCGGCTCTGGAGCCGGGCGCCTCGTCCACCTGCGCGGGTGAACGACGAAGGGCCCGCAGCGCACGCTGCGGGCCCTTCGGTCTGCGGAGGATGGGGGATTCGAACCCCCGAGGGCTTTTAACCCAACACGCTTTCCAAGCGTGCGCCATAGGCCACTAGGCGAATCCTCCGTGCTGCAGCGTCGACCCACGCGGGGCGTCAGGCAGCGTGTCGAGAATACCGGACGGACGCCCAGCGACCGAATCGGCCCGTCGGCGCTCGATCCCTGGCCGTTCTGGGGTCGTTCCGTGGCCGGGCCGCGGACGGCAGGGTGGCATGTGCCGGGGGCCGGTTTCTGACGACCGCCCGTCCTGGGCTAGGCTGGGTCCAGACCCCTCGTGCGGCACTATCTCACTGAACTCCCCCAGGGCCGGAAGGCAGCAAGGGCAGGTGGGCTCTGGTGGGTGCACGGGGGGTCCTTGCATGTCCGGACCCGGCCGCGGTCCGTTCCGGACCGAGGCTCGAGCGTTCCCGACGGCGCCGCTCGCCTCGCACGGCCGGGTGTGGCCTGTGCCACACAGGCGTGGTTGAAAAGCGGCAAAACAGCCCAAAGTGGGCGCCGCGGACCAAGATGCGGACGAAAATCCGTCCAGCATCTGGAATATCGACCGATGCGGTGGTTTTGGAGCGCCGAGCGTGCGCATCATGGAGCCATGACCCGCCCCACGAGCACCGAGCTCACGACGCACCGCGCAGCCTCCTGCTGCCGAATGTCGTGTCGCTCCGTCCTGCGTGGCGCCGGTCGAATGTGCTGTCAGCGCTGACCTGACCCCAGCACCGCACCACCAGCCACGAGTGCAGCCCGGAGACGACCGGAGCCCGCGCCGAAGCGCCCCGCACCTCCCTTCCTGACCACCGACCACCGGTGACGTGTCTTCGCGACCCGTGACCCGCCGTCGGGCAGGAGGACGTTCCACCCGTCACCCCCGTCACCACCACGACGCCCCCCACGGACGCCCTGCGACAACAGCCGGCGCCGTCACCGGAAGGACAGACCATGCTCCGCAAGAACTTCACCCTCGCTGCGATCGCGGCCACCGCAGCCCTCACGCTCGGAGCGTGCGCCACGACCCCCACCGACAGCGGTGCCTCGGCAGGCAGCACCGACGACGTCGTCAAGATCGGCGTGGTCGGCGCGGCCGACGACAAGTGGGCCGTGTTCGAGAAGGTCGCCGAGGAAGAGGGCCTGAACATCGAGATCGTCGACTTCGGCGACTACCAGCAGGCCAACCCGGCGCTCGCGCAGGACCAGATCGACCTCAACCAGTTCCAGCACCTGCAGTTCCTCGCGGGCTACAACGTCGAGGCCGGCGACGACCTCCAGCCCATCGGCGCCACCGCGGTCTACCCGCTCGCGCTCTACTCGTCCAAGCACACGGCGCTCGAGGACATCCCTGCGGGCGGCGAGATCGCGGTCCCGAACGACGCGACCAACCTCGCCCGCGCGCTCCTCGTCCTCCAGGAGGCGGGGCTCATCGAGCTCAAGGACGGCGGCAGCTCGCTGTCGACCGAGGCCGACGTGCTCCCGTCCTCGAAGGTCAAGGTCACCCCGGTCGACGCCGCGCAGACCGCGATCTCGCTCCAGTCTGTCGACGGCGCGATCATCAACAACGACTTCCTCGAGGACGCCGGCCTGGCCCCTGAGGACGCACTGTTCCAGGACGACCCCGACTCCGCGGCCTCCGAGCCCTACATCAACGTGTGGGTCGCCCGCGCTGCGGACAAGGACGACGAGACGCTCCTGAAGATCGCCGCCCTCTCGCAGAACGAAGAGGTCATCGCCGCAGAGAAGAAGGCCTCGGGCGGCACCGCGGTCATCAAGGACAACTCGCCGGCCGAGCTCCAGGAGATCCTCGCGGGGATCGAGGAGAACTACCGCGCCCAGGGCTGACCCCTCGGCGTGAGCCACCGGTGCCCGACGACGTCCCCCGACGTCGTCGGGCACCGGCGCGCTCCCGCCCGGGCGATGCGCACGCTGCTCTCGCCCGGGAGGCCCGGTGCCTGTTGGATAGGAGCTGTCCGCACGCGTCGGCCGCACGGCAACCAGACCGCAGCCCCCACCGCACCACGTCGGCTCACGGCTCTCACGAGGAGCCCGGCCGCCCCACCCCCGCACGAGAGGTTCCTCCGTGAGCACCACCTCGGACACGATGGTCCGCTTCCGCGACGTGACGAAGGTCTTCGGGACCGGTTCGTCCGCCGTGGCGGCCGTCGACGGCGTCACCCTGGACATCGAGGCGGGTGAGATCTTCGGCGTCATCGGCTACTCGGGCGCGGGCAAGAGCACGCTCGTCCGGCTCATCAACGCGCTCGAGCCCGTCACGTCGGGCAGCGTCGTGGTCGACGGGGACGAGGTGAGCGCACTCTCCGAGCGTGAGCTGCGCCCCGTGCGCGCGAGCATCGGCATGATCTTCCAGCAGTTCAACCTGCTGTCCTCGCGGACCGTCGCCGGGAACGTGGCCTACGCGCTCAAGGTCGCGGGCTGGGACAAGCCGCGGCGCGAGGCGCGCGTCGCCGAGCTCCTCGAGTTCGTGGGTCTCTCCGACAAGGCCGGGGCGTACCCGTCGCAGCTCTCGGGCGGGCAGAAGCAGCGCGTCGGCATCGCGCGCGCGCTCGCCACCTCGCCCAAGCTCCTGCTCGCGGACGAGGCGACGAGCGCCCTCGACCCCGAGACGACGCGCGACGTCCTCGCGCTCCTGCGCCGCGTCAACGCCGAGCTCGGCGTGACGATCGTCGTCATCACGCACGAGATGGACGTCGTGCGCTCAACCTGCCACCGCGTCGCGGTCATGGAGCACGGCAAGGTCGTCGAGGTCGGCGAGGTCTACGACGTGTTCTCCTCGCCCCAGGCCACCGCGACCAAGAAGTTCGTCGGGACGGCGCTGCGCGACCGTCCCGGCCCCGAGGCGCTCGAACGCCTGCGTCGCCGGCACCCGGGACGCCTCGTGACGGTCGGCGTCCACGAGGACGGGACCTCGGGTGCGAGCCTGACCCGGCTCCTGCGCGAGCACGGGCTCGACGGCTCCGTGGTGTTCGGCGGGATCTCCGAGATCGGGGAGCGGCCCTTCGGCTCGCTCACGCTCGAGCTCGCGGGCGACGACGCCACGATCTCGGCGTTCCTCACCGAGCTCGCGACGACCACCGACGTCGTCGACCTCGGGACCGCCGCCGACCCGCGCGACGACCCGCGCGTCGTCGCCGGGGCGAGCGACGAGTCGGGCGAGGGGGACAGCGCGACCGGTGCCCCGCCGTCGGGCCGGGTCGACGAACCGGACCCGCGCGACGCCTGGCAGAGCGAGAGGTGGCCCGGGACGGGCAGCACCGGGACCTCGGGGCTCGGTCGCCCCGGCACGCAGGGAACCCAGCCCGGTGACTTCGGCACCGAGCCCGGCACGTTCGGAGGCGCGCGATGAACCGCGACTGGTCCACCCTGTGGCCGATCCTGCTGTCCTCGCTCGGCGAGACGCTCTACATGGTCTCGATCGCGCTCCTCGCAGGCGGGCTCGGCGGCCTGGTCCTGGGGCTCGCGCTCTACTGCACGCGCAAGGGCAACCTGCTGGCGAACACCGTGGTGTTCAACGTCCTCAACGTGCTCGTCAACATCGTGCGACCCATCCCGTTCATCATCTTCCTGACGATGATCTACCCCGTGACGCTCGCGGTCGTCGGGACGACGATCGGCACCGAGGCGTTCATCCTGCCGCTGTCGGTCATGACGGCTTTCGGGACCTCGCGCATCGTCGAGCAGAACCTCGTGAGCATCGACCCGGGCGTGGTCGAGGCCGCGCGCGCCATGGGTGCCTCGCCCTGGCGGATCATCCGGACCGTGCTCATCCCCGAGGCGCTCGCGCCGCTCATCCTGGGCTACACGTTCATCTTCGTGGCCGTGATCGACATGTCGGCCATGGCCGGCTACATCGGCGGTGGCGGCCTCGGCGACTTCGCGATCCGTTACGGCTACCAGCGGTACAACTGGGCCGTGACGGCCGTGACGGTCCTCGTCATCATCGTGATCGTGCAGGTCGTGCAGTTCTTCGGCAACTGGCTCGCGCGCAAGGTCCTGAGGCGCTGACGCACCGCCCGTGGCGGGACGACTCGCGCGCGGCGGGTCCCCGGGCAGCGCGCCCGGGGACCCGCTGTGCGGGCTGTCAGCCACGCCGTCTAGAGTTGCCGGGGTGAGCACCGCCCTGTACCGCCGCTACCGGCCAGAGACCTTCGCCGAGGTCATCGGGCAGGACCACGTCACCGGACCCCTGCGGCAGGCACTGCGCAGCGGACGCGTGAACCACGCCTACCTCTTCTCGGGCCCTCGTGGCTGCGGCAAGACGACCTCGGCGCGCATCCTCGCCCGCACGCTGAACTGTGCGCGCAACACCGAGGAGACGCCCATCGACACCCCCTGCGGGGAGTGCTCGTCGTGCATCGAGCTCGCACGTGGCGGCTCGGGCAGCCTCGACGTCATCGAGATCGACGCGGCCTCGCACAACGGTGTCGACGACGCCCGTGAGCTCCGGGAGCGCGCGACCTTCGCGCCCGCCCGGGACCGGTACAAGATCTTCATCCTCGACGAGGCCCACATGGTCACGCCGCAGGGCTTCAACGCGCTCCTCAAGCTGGTCGAGGAGCCGCCGCCCCACGTGAAGTTCATCTTCGCGACCACGGAGCCGGACAAGGTCATCGGGACCATCCGCTCGCGCACGCACCACTACCCCTTCCGCCTGGTCCCGCCGGACGTCCTGGGCCCGTACCTCGAGCAGCTCTGCGCTGCGGAGGGCGTGACGATCGGGACCGGCGTCGTGCCGCTCGTCGTGCGCTCGGGCGGCGGCTCGGTGCGTGACTCGCTGTCCGTCATGGACCAACTCATCGCGGGCGCCGAGGCCGGGAACGTCGACTACGAGCGCGCCGTGGACCTCCTGGGCTTCACGCACGCCTCGCTGCTCGACGACGTCGTGGAGGCCCTCGCGGCCCGCGACGGCGCGAGCATCTTCCGGGTCGTCGAGCAGATCATCACCACGGGGCACGAGCCGCGCCGCTTCGTCGAGGACCTGCTCGAGCGCCTGCGCGACCTCATCGTCATCTCGGTCTCGGGCGGTGCCGCGGACGCGGTGCTGCGCGACGTCCCGTCCGACCAGCTCGAACGCATGAAGGCCCAGGCCCAGAACCTCGGGGCGGCCGAGCTGTCGCGTGCGGCAGACCTGGTCAACGCGGCGCTCACCGAGATGAGCGGCGCCACGTCGCCGCGCCTGCACCTCGAGCTCCTGTGCGCGCGCCTCCTGCTCCCCGGCGTGGACGACGGCGCAGCGGGGCTCGCGGCGCGCATCGACCGGTTGGAGCGGGGCGGCCTGGGCACCGGCGGCCTCGCGCCCGTCGCGTCCCCACCGCGGTCCGGCGGCCCCGAGGGGCTCGTCGCCGCACCGCCGCGGAGCCCGCGGGTCGAGGAGGACGTCACCCCCGTCGCGCCCGCCAACGGGCTGAGCGGGGCCGCGGCCGCACGAGCCGCGCTCCAGGCGCGCAAGAGCGGGGAGGGGGCTGCTGCTCCTGGTGTGCCTGCTGCTCCGCCCGTTCCTGCCGTGCCTGCTGTGGCGGCGCCGACCGCTCCTGTGGTCGCGGTGCCGTCCGCTCCTGTGGTCGCGGTGCCGTCCGTACCTGCGGTCGCGGTGCCAGCCGAGGCCGCCCCTCAGGCGGACGAGCCCGTCCGCTCGAGCGAGGCGGTCGCCCCGGCGACCGACGACCGGCCGGTCGTGGTACCCGTCGGTGACGCGCACGCCGAGCCGGCGGAGTCGGTGCGAGTCGGTGCAGAGATCCCCGAGGACCACGCGGCACCGGTCGCCGAGCACGCATCCGGCCTCGTCGAGCCCGCAGGTGATGCGGCGCCTGCGGCTGCCCTCGGCGCGGAATCCGCCGCCGCGGAGCCCGTCGACGCGGGGCCGGAGCGAGGTGCGCCCCGCGCAGCCGCTGCTCCTGCACCGGTCGTCGAGCCCGTCTCGCCCGCCGGGGAGGCTCCTGCCCAGCCCGAGGTCACAGCGCCTTCGCCCGGTCCCGGACAGGCCTCGAACCACGCCGACGCGCTCAGCACCGACGCGCTGCGTCGTCGCTGGCCCGAGGTCCTCCAGACCCTCAGCACGAGCCGAGTCACGTGGTCCCTCGTGAGCGCCAACGCGCAGGTCGGCGAGCTCACGTCGGACACGCTGTACCTCGCGTTCCAGACGCCGGCCCTCGCGCGGACCTTCTCCACCTCCCGGCACACGGGGGCGGTCCAGGAGGCCGTCTACCAGACGCTCGGGTTCCAGGTCCGGGTCGAGGCCCGCCTCGACGAGGGCGGCGGCCCGGTGCCGAGCGCGCCGGCGCCTGCCGCGCCCCCGGCTCCACGTCACGACGACCCGTCCGTCGCAGGAGCGTCGGCCCCGGCCGACGTGCCCGCGCACGAGGTCTCCGGCGGGTCCGGTGCGTCGGGCTCGGGCGGGAACGGGTCCTCCGGGGCGCCGTCCCCGGCCTCCGACCCCGTGGGCACCGTCGCTGCGCCGACGACCGCGAGTGGCCCCGGTGTCCCGCACCACACGGGCGAAGCCGCCTTGCAGCACGAGCAGCGGAGCAGCGTCGCGGTCCAGGAACGCCCGGCTCCCGTGACCGCTCCTCCCGTACCTGCTCCCGAGGCGCCCGTGGTCGAGCCCCCGGTCGTCAACGCGGCCGACGAGGCCTGGCTCGCGGGAGCCTCCATGACCGAGCCGCCCGCGGACTTCGACGAGGGCCCGGAACCGCCGCCCGTGGACGTGAGGCGAGCGGCGCCGTCGGGCAACCGGCAGACGCTGCGCGCGCCCGCCGCGCCCAGCGCCCCGACCCCCGCCCCCGCGGGACCGCCGCCCGGCGTCCGCGAGTCACGTCGCCAGACGCTCGAGCGTCAGGCCGCCGAGCAGAAGGCTCGGCAGTCCTCGGCCCGCGTCACGACCTCGATCGAGGACGACTCGCCCTCGGACGACGACCCCGACCTGGCGTCGTCGGGACTGGTCGGAGCGCCCCTCGTCGCGCAGCTCCTGGGCGGCGTCGTGATCGACGAGACCATCGACACCGGGCTCTGACGTGAGTCCCCGCGGTGAGCTCCACCACGTCGAGCTCTGGGTCGAGGACCTCGACACCGCGGAGAGCTCGTGGGCGTGGCTGCTCGACGAGCTCGGCTACACGCGCTTCCAGACGTGGGCCACGGGGCAGAGCTGGCTGCGCGGCGCGACGTACATCGTGCTCGAGGCGAGCCCCGCGGTCCGTGGCAAGGGGCACGACCGCATGCGCCCCGGGGTCAACCACCTGGCGTTCACGGGCGGCCGGCGCAGCGAGGTCGACGACCTCGTGACCCGCGCTGCCGAGCACGGGTGGAGCCTCATGTTCGCCGACGCCCACCCGTACGCGGGCGGGCCCGACCACTACGCGGCCTACCTCGAGAACGAGGACGGCTTCGAGGTCGAGATCGTCGCGGACGAGACCTGAGCGGACCCGCACGGGCGACAGCCGCGCGCCGCCTCCGGGGCGGCTCCGAGCGTGGGCGGCGCCACGTAGGCTGGGGACGTGTATGAAGGCGCGGTCCAGGACCTGATCGACGAGCTCGGCCGACTCCCCGGGGTCGGCCCCAAGAGTGCCCAACGCATCGCGTTCCACCTCCTCGCAGCCGACGCCGCGGACGTGCGTCGGCTCACCGACGCGCTGACCGAGGTCAAGCTGCGCGTGCGCTTCTGCGAGGTCTGCGGCAACGTGGCTGAGGGCGAGCGGTGCCGCATCTGCCTCGACCCCCGGCGCTCGGCCGCAGTGATCTGCGTCGTCGAGGAGCCCAAGGACGTCGTCGCGATCGAGCGCACGCGTGAGTTCCGGGGCAAGTACCACGTGCTCGGCGGGGCCATCAACCCCATGGACAACGTGGGTCCCGACGACCTGCGCATCCGTGAGCTGCTCACGCGACTGGCCGACGGCGAGGTGCAGGAGGTCATCCTCGCGACCGACCCCAACGTCGAGGGCGAGGCCACGGCCACCTACCTCACGCGCATGCTGTCCCCGATGGGCCTGCGGGTCACCCGCCTCGCGTCCGGGCTGCCCGTGGGTGGAGACTTGGAGTACGCGGACGAGGTCACGCTGGGGCGGGCCTTCGAGGGACGGAGAGTCGTCAGTGGTTGAGATCAGCGAGGCACTGGGGTCCGACCTCCGGTCGGTCGCCGCGTCCGTGTCCGCCGAGGCCCGCACCTTCCTGACCACCACGGCGGAGGTCGCGTCGGGCGCAGCCCCCGAGGCCGCGATCCCGCTCCTGCTGCTCGCCACGTCGGACATGCTCGCGGCCGGGGCGCGCCTCGGCGCCATGATGGACGTCGTCCCGGACGAGCGCTTCGAGCCCGATGCCGGCCCCGAGACCGACCTCGACCCGCTGCGCGAGGCGCTCGCGCAGCTCCTCGACGGTCTGGACGAGTACCCGGAGATCGTCGACCCCGTGCTGGGCGCCGTCGTCGGGCAGGCGTTCGTGTCCGGGGACATCGCGTGCATCGCCGAGGCGCTCGCCAAGGGGCTCCAGCACTACGACTCGGGCCAGGAGCTCGAGGCGCTGTGGTGGTGGCAGTTCTCCTACCTGTCCCTGTGGGGAGAGCGCGCGGCGAGCGCGCTGCGCGTCCTGCAGATGGTGCTCGCGCACCTGCGCCTCGACGTCGAGGACGACGTCGCGGCCGAGGCGGAGTACGACGCGCTGCAGTCCTGACCGGGTGAGCACCGGGGCGCCAGCACCCGGGTGACCTCTCCGCCGTCGTGCAAGACTGCCGTGTGACCTGGGACCTCGCCGCGACGCTTCCTCTCGTGGCGCACGCGCCGCTCGCCGCGGGCGACGGGATCGTGCTGCCCGGGTCGGGCGGTCTCGAGCTCGACCTCCTGACGATCTCCCTCCTGGTCCTCGCCGGCCTGACCGCCGGATGGATCGACGCCGTGGTCGGTGGGGGAGGGCTCGTCCAGCTCCCCGCGCTGCTGCTCGTGCCGGGCATCAGCCCGGTCCAGGCCCTCGCGACCAACAAGCTCGCGAGCATCATGGGCACCTCGGTGAGCGCCACGACCTACTACCGGCGGGTGGGCCCCGACCTGCGGACCGCGGGGCCCATGGCGATCGCGGCCCTGTTCGGCGCGATCGGCGGCGCAGCGCTCGCGTCGAAGATCCCCGCCGAGCTGTTCAAGCCGATCATCCTCGTGGTCCTGATCGCGGTGGCCGTCTACACGATCGCCAAGCCCCGGCTCGGGCACACGACGAACCTGCGCTGGGAAGGCAACGGGCACCGGTGGGCCGCGGCCGGGATCGGGCTCGTGATCGGGTTCTACGACGGGCTGCTCGGCCCCGGGACGGGGACGTTCTTCGTCATCTCGCTCGTGAGCATCCTCGGGTACGCGTTCCTGCCCGCCTCGGCGCTCGCGAAGATCGCCAACTTCGCGACCAACGCGGGCGCACTCATCTTCTTCGTCCCGTACGGGGCGGTGCTGTGGGGGCTGGGGCTCGCGATCGGGGCCGCGAACCTGCTGGGCGCGTACATCGGGGCGCGCATGGCAGTGGCCAAGGGCAGCGGGTTCGTGCGGGTCGTCTTCGTGGTCGTCGTGGGGGCACTCATCTGCAAGCTCGGGTACGACGTCGTCACGAGCCTCGGGGAGTGACGGTGCGAGGGGCGGGGTCCGGTCCAGAGGGGGATGCGGACGGAGCCCCGCGGCCAGGGCCGCGGCGTATGGTCCGATCGGAGACGGGTGGCTACTCGCCTGATCTCGATCTGCCTGGCACGCACGACGACCCACCTCGTGCGCGGGCGGGGGAGGGGGAACCCGACCCGGTCCGTGTCGACCCCTCCGGCGTGACCGGCCCGTTCGGGCGACCCCGACCCCGGCCTCAGCGCCGGGGTCTGGCGCTGGGGCGGCTGATCGCCGGGGTGCTCGTCGCGTTCGTGGGGTACGTCCTGGTGGCGATCCCCGCCATGATCACCTACGACGTGGGGATGGACGGATACGGCTACTACTGCGAGACGGGGATGTTCGTCGAAGCGGATCTGGCCTGTTTCGGCGATCCCACGCCTGCCACCGAGGCGTTCGCGTGGCTCGTGGCGATGGTCACCGTGCCTGCCGCGCTCGGGATCCTCGTCGCCTGGCCGCGGAGGCGGGGACTCCTCCTGCTGTTTCTGGCGTGCGCGGCGCTCGGGCTGTACGCCTACCTCGTGCTGGTCAAAGCGCGCACCTGACCGGGCCGCCGGCCTGACCACCGGCTTGGCTGCCTGTCTGACCAACGGAGCTGATCGCCGAGAACGAGGTTGCGGTCGTTCTCGGGCTCAGGACGACCACAACCTCGTGCCCGGCACCCCGGTCACCTAGGGTCGCCACCATGCACCTTCGCACGCAGGCCGTCGTCCTCGATCTCGACGGGACGCTCCTCGACCACGAAGGGGCCGCACGGGCTGCGCTCGCGGCCTGGCTGCCAGGCCTCGGGGTCGAGGTCACCGCCGGGCTGGTCGACGCGTGGTTCGCCGCAGAGGAGGAGCACTTCTCCGCCTGGCGCGCGGGGGAGATCGACTTCGCCGAGCAACGGCGCCGTCGGCTCCGTGACGTGCTGCCGCTCGCGGGCCTCGAGGGGGGATCCGATGATGGCCTCGATCAGGTCTTCGCCGGCTATGTCGCGCACTACGAGGCGTCGTGGACCGCGTTCCCCGACGTCGAACCTATGCTCGCAGCGTTGCGGGCCCGGAATGTCCCGCTGGCCGTCCTGACCAACGGGACCGAGGACCAGCAGCACGCCAAGCTTCGCGCCGTGGGTCTGGACGGGCGGGTCGGGTCAGTGTTCACGGCCGAGGGGCTGGGAGTGGCCAAGCCCGCACGTGCGAGCTATGTGCAGGTCTGCGCCGCGCTGGGGGTCGTGCCGGAGGAGGCCCTGCACGTCGGGGACCGGTACGACCTCGATGTCGTGGCCGCCCGTGCGGCCGGGCTGCAGGCCGTCCACCTGGACCGGGACGGCCGCGGGCCGTTCGACGAGCCCGAGCGCATCGTGTCTCTCGCCGAGCTGCCGGGGTACCTCGGGTGGTGAGGCCCAGCCGCCGGGTCGGGCCGGGTGGTTGCCGGCGGCTGCCGAGCACGAGGTTGCGGTCGTTCTCAGGGTCAGAACGACTGCAACCTCGTGCTCGGCACCCGGTAGCCAGCATCCCCGCAGGTCAGCGACCGGCACCGACCCGGACCGCCCGCATCCTGAGCCCCCTCCCGCCGCTCACGGGCCCCGGGCTATCATCGACCGACTCGTAAAACACCCGGCGGGCCGTTGAGAGAGACGGAGGCCGGCGACGTAACGGAGCAGGCTAGTGGCACTTGTCGTGCAGAAATATGGTGGCTCGTCGGTAGCTGATGCGGAGAGCATCAAGCGGGTGGCGAAGCGCATCGCAGAGACCAAGCGGGCCGGACATGACGTGGTCGTCGTGGTCTCGGCCATGGGTGACACGACGGACGAGCTCATCGATCTCGCCCAGCAGGTCACCCCCCTTCCCCCCCAGCGCGAGATGGACATCCTGCTCACAGCAGGTGAGCGCATCTCGATGTCGTTGCTGGCGATGGCGATCAACAACCTCGGCGTCAAGGCCAAGTCGTTCACGGGCCAGCAGGCCGGCGTGATCACGGACGCCGTGCACGGCAAGGCGCACATCGTCGACGTCGTGCCGCACCGCATCCGCGAGACGGTCGAGAAGGGCTCGGTCGCGATCGTCGCCGGGTTCCAGGGCGTCACGCAGAGCACCAACGACGTGACGACCCTCGGTCGCGGCGGCTCGGACACCACGGCGGTCGCGCTCGCGGCCGGCCTGGGCGCCGACGTGTGCGAGATCTACACCGACGTCGACGGCGTGTTCACCGCGGACCCGCGCATCGTGCCGACGGCCCGCAAGATCGACCGCATCTCCTACGAGGAGATGCTCGACATGGCGGCGAGCGGGGCCAAGGTCCTGGTGCTGCGCTGCGTCGAGTACGCGCGCCGCTACGGCGTGCCCATCCACGTCCGTTCGTCGTTCTCGACGAAGCCGGGGACCATCGTGTCGAACGACGCGCGCCCCGTGCCCAACGTCCCCCAGCAGGCTCCCGGCCACCCGGCCGACAACGAGGCAGAGGTCATCATGGAAGATCCGATCATCTCGGGCGTCGCGCACGACCGCAGCGAGGCCAAGATCACCGTCGTGGGCGTCCCGGACGTCCCGGGCACGGCCGCCCGCATCTTCGAGGTCGTGGCCGGTGCCGGCGCGAACATCGACATGATCGTCCAGAACGTCTCGGTCGCGGCCACGGGCCTGACCGACATCTCGTTCACGCTCCCCATGGACGACGGCGCGCTCGCGACCACGGCCCTGGACGCCGTGCGCGAGGAGATCGGTTTCGCGTCGCTCCAGTACGACGACCAGATCGGCAAGGTCTCGCTCATCGGTGCAGGCATGAAGTCGAGCCCGGGCGTGTCCGCGCGCCTGTTCGGTGCGCTGCGTGACGCGGGCATCAACATCGAGATGATCACGACGTCCGAGATCCGCATCTCGGTCGTCACGCGGGCCGACAGCCTCGACGACGCGGTGCGGGCCATCCACACCGCGTTCGAGCTGGACGGCGAGAGCGAAGCAGTCGTCTACGCCGGCACCGGCCGTTGAGCGAGGAGAGCACCATGAGCAACCAGAACTCTGCCGGCCTCGTCGTCGGCGTCGTCGGGGCGACCGGTCAGGTCGGCGCCGTCATGCGCCGTCTGCTCGAGGAGCGTGACTTCCCCGTCGCGCAGATCCGCTACTTCGCCTCGGCCCGCTCCGCGGGCAGCACGCTGCCCTGGAAGGGCGAGGACGTCGTGGTCGAGGACGCGGCCACGGCCGACGTGTCGGGCCTCGACATCGCCCTGTTCTCCGCGGGCGGTGCGACCGCCAAGGCGCAGGCCGAGCGCTATGCCGCCGCGGGCGTCGTCGTGATCGACAACTCCTCGGCGTGGCGCATGGACCCGGACGTCCCGCTCGTCGTGTCCGAGGTCAACCCGGAAGCGATCCACGAGGCGCGCAAGGGCATCATCGCGAACCCGAACTGCACCACGATGGCCGCGATGCCGGTCCTCAAGCCGCTCGCTGACGAGGCAGGCCTCGAGCGCCTGATCGTCGCGACGTACCAGGCGGTCTCGGGAGCGGGACTGGCCGGCGCGGCCGAGCTCCGCGACCAGGCGGTCGCAGGGGCCGAGCAGGACCTCACGGGTCTGGTGCACTCGGGCAGCGCGGTCACGTTCCCCGCACCGGACAAGTTCCCGCGCAACATCGCGTTCAACGTGGTGCCGCTCGCCGGGTCGATCGTCGACGACGGCGAGGAGGAGACCGACGAGGAGAAGAAGCTCCGCAACGAGTCGCGCAAGATCCTGGGCCTTCCCGACCTCCTGGTCGCGGGCACGTGCGTGCGCGTCCCGGTCTTCACGGGGCACTCGCTCGCGATCCACGCCGAGTTCGCTCAGGCCATCACCCCGGACCGCGCGCGCGAGCTGCTCGCGTCGGCCCCGGGCGTCGAGCTCTCGGACGTCCCCAACCCGCTCGAGGCCGCGGGTGCCGACCCGTCGTTCGTGGGCCGCATCCGCACCGACCAGAGCGTGCCGGGCGGTCGCGGCCTGGTGCTGTTCGTCTCGAACGACAACCTCCGCAAGGGTGCCGCGCTCAACGCGGTGCAGGTCGCGGAGCTGGTCGCGGCAGACCTCACGAGCAAGGCCGCTGCCTCGGCCTGACTCGTGCTGCCGGGAAGGGCGGGGGCTGTGGCTCCCGCCCGTCCCGCTGGTCCGGAGACGGACCAGGCATCGCGGTGGCCGACGGCGCCCCTCACCTTCCGGTGGGCGGGCGCCGTCGGGCTGTGCGGACCTCGTCCCGCCCCTCGGGACGCCCTGCGACGGCTCGCGGCCCCCCTCACCGCAGCGGCGGCTCGCACGGGAGCCGTTGCGCGCGCCGAACCGCCTGACGCCCGACAGACTCGGGGGAGACCCGCGCCTCCCGTGCGCCGGGCGCGACGCGGAGGTGCCTCCCGTGACCAACCCCCAGCTCCCTGCTCCTGTCCCTGCACCGGACCCCGAGCCGCAGCCCGTGCTGTACCAGCTCACGACGTCGGCGGAGTTCCTCGTGGTGAGCTCCACGGGGAGCCCTGAGGCGGACGCGACGCTGCTCGGTGTCGCCTCCGACGTCAACGGTCTGGTGCGCTCGGTCGGGTTCCGGCAGGGGCGGGCCGAGCTGTCGTGCGTCGTGGGCCTCGGGTCGAGCTTCTGGGACCGCGTGCGCCCTGCAGGTGCGCCGCGTCCCGCGCACCTGCACCCGCTCAGGGCGCTGGCCGGCGCACGCCACACGGCCCCGTCGACCCCGGGCGACGTGCTCTTCCACCTTCGCGCCGACCGGGCGGACCTGACGTTCGAGCTGGCCCGCCAGATCATGCGTGCGCTGGGAGACGCGGTGGTCGTCGAGGACTCGACCACGGGCTTCCGGTACTTCGACTCGCGCGACCTCCTGGGCTTCGTCGACGGGACGGAGAACCCGACGGGCCGGGCGGCCCCCGAGGCCGCGCTGGTCGTGGACGAGCCGGACTTCGTGGGCGGGAGCTACGTCGTGGTGCAGAAGTACGTGCACGACCTCGACGCGTGGAACGGGCTGAGCACCGAGGAGCAGGAGAAGGTGATCGGGCGGACCAAGCTCGACGACATCGAGCTCGACGACGACGTCAAGCCCAGCAACTCGCACGTCGCGCTCAACGTGATCGAGGACGAGAACGGCGAGGAGCTCGCGATCCTGCGCGACAACATGCCGTTCGGCGACGCGGGCGCGGGCGAGTTCGGGACGTACTACATCGCGTACGCGAAGGACCCCGGGGTGACCGAGCTCATGCTGCACCGCATGTTCATCGGCGAGCCCGAGGGAAACACCGACCGGATCCTCGAGGTGTCCACGGCCCTGACGGGGTCGTTGTTCTTCGTGCCGTCGCTCGACCTGCTCGAGAGCCTCGCGGACGGCGAGGTCGAGCAGCAGCCCGAGAGCGGGGCGGTGGCGGTCGGGTCGTGAGGGACGGACCGATCGCCGCCGAGAAGTGAGCTGTGGCCCCTGATCCCGCCGGATCAGGGGCCACAGCTCAGTTCTCGACGGGCGGTGGCCGGTCCGCGTCATGCGCACGGCCGCCAGATCTGAGCCTCGCGGGTACGCTCGCCCGGTGGACCACGAGACCGACCTCGCCGACGCCCGCCAGGAGTACGCGGACGCGGTGCTCGCGCTCGTCGCGGCGATCCCGGCCGGGCGGGCCATGACCTACGGGCTCGTCGCGGAGATCGTCGCGGAGTCGCTCGGCCGGGGCGGACCGCGCCAGGTGGGCCAGGTGCTCGCGCGCTCCGACGGCGACGGGCCCGGTGACGCGGAGCTGCCGTGGTGGCGCGTGGTCAACGCCGCGGGATCCCCGCCGGCCCATCACCTGACGACCGCGCTCACGAACCTGCGGGCCGAGGGATGTCCTCTGCGGCCGGGCGGCGAGCGCGTCGACCTGCGCAGGGCGGTCTGGTTCCCGGAACAGCCCCCTGCTTCCCGCTGAGTGGGGGCCCTTGTGCGACACGCCGGGCGTGTCCCACCAGAGCTCCGCACTCAGCGGTGCATGAGGGTCAAGCGAGCAGCCCCGCGACGGTACGCACCGCCGTCGGGTCCCCCTGGACCAGGAGCGTCGTGACAGCGGTACGGCGCCACGCCTCGAGGTCGTGGGCGATCTTGGCCTCGGGTCCCACGAGCGCGACGTCCTCGACGAGGGCCGTCGGGACGGCCGCGACGGCCTCGGCCTTGCGGCCCGCGAGGTAGTGCGCCTGGATCTCGTCGCACGCGTCCGAGTAGCCGAGCCGGTCGAGCGCGTCCCGGTGGAAGTTCGCGCCCTTGGCGCCCATGCCGCCCACGTAGAGCGCGATGAAGGGGCGTACCTTGTCGGCGGCCTCCTCGACGTCGTCGGCCACCACGACCGGGACGGTCGCCGAGACCTCGAAACCGGCGGCGGGGGAGCGCCCGTCCGAGCGCTTGGCGAAGCCCTCGTCGAGCAGCCCGCGGAACAGGGGGTCCATGCGCGGGCTGTAGAACAGGGGCAGCCAGCCGTCCGCGACCTCGGCTGCGAGCGAGATGTTCTTGGGGCCCTCGGCCGCGAGGTGGATCGGGATCTCGGGGCGCAGCGGGTGCACGGTCGAGCGCAGCGCCTTGCCGAGCCCCGTGGTGCCCTCGCCCGTGAGGGGGAGCTGGTAGAACTGGCCGTCGTACGTGACGGGGCCCTGGCGTGCGATCACCTCGCGCACGATCTCGATGTACTCGCGCGTACGCGCCAGCGGGCGGGGATAGGGCTGGCCGTACCAGCCCTCGACGACCTGTGGGCCGGAGACTCCCAGCCCGAGGATCGCGCGCCCGCCCGAGAGGTGATCGAGCGTCAGGGCGGCCATGGCGGTCGCGGTGGGGGTGCGTGCGGACATCTGCGCGACCGCGGTCCCGAGCCGGATGCGTGAGGTGTGCGAGCCCCACCAGGCGAGCGGGGTGAAGGCGTCCGAGCCGTAGGCCTCGGCCGTCCAGACCGAGTCGACGCCGAGGCGGTCCGCGGCGACGATCGCCTCCTGGATGCCGGGCGGGGGTCCGGCGGACCAGTAGCCGGTGTGGATGCCGATGCGCATGGCGTTCTCCTCGTGTGTTCCTCGGCGCTGAGGTGCGGACGGGTCCGCGGGCTCGACGTGCGTCGAGCGAGGTTCCTAGGACCGGGAGTCCTGGGAACCGCGGCTCAATCTACCGTGCCCGACGGCGAGCACCCGCACGGGAGCCCGGCCCGCCGCGCGTCGTGGCCGGTCGGTGGCGCGACCCGTTCCCGAGCAGCACAGGAGGGGCGGCGCACGTGGCGCCTCCCCTCCTGTGGTCGGCCGGGTGGCCGCCTTCCGTCAGATCACGTACTCGATGAGCAGCGACGGGTCCTCGGCGGGCTCGGCAGGTGCTGCGACGGGCTGCGGGACGCGGTTGCGGGCCGGGACCCCCACGGCCACCGACCCTGCGGGCACGTCCTTGACCACCACGGCATTGGCGCCGACCTGGACGTCGTCACCGACCCAGACCGGACCGAGGATCTTGGCCCCGGCTCCCACGACCACCCGGTCGCCCAGGGTCGGGTGCCGCTTGCCGCGCTTCATCGAGCGACCGCCCAGGGTCGACCCGTGGAAGAGCAGCACGTCGTCCCCCACGACCGCCGTCTCCCCGATGACCACACCCATGCCGTGGTCGATGAACAGGCGACGCCCGATCTTGGCTCCCGGATGGATCTCCACGCCGGTCGCCGCGCGCGCGACCTGGGCGATGATCCGAGCGGGCAGACGAAGCGCCGGCTCGCGCCACATGCGGTGCGTGAGCCGGTACGCCCACACGGCGTGCAGGCCCGGGTAGATGAGCGCGACCTCGAAGCCGTTCCGCGCCGCGGGATCGCGGTGCCGAGCGGCCTCGAGGTCCTCCCTGAGGACTCTCAGGAAGCGTCGCAGGGGACTGGGAGGTCTCATCAGTCCAGCAGGTCGGCGTACAGCACGGAGGTCAGGTAGCGCTCACCGAACGACGGGATGATCACGACGATCAGCTTGCCGGCGTTCTCCGGACGCTCGGCGAGACGCAGGGCGGCGGCGATCGCGGCACCGGACGAGATGCCCACGAGCAGGCCCTCCTCCTTGGCGGCACGACGCGCGTACTCGACCGCGGTCTCGGCGTTGATGTCGATGACCTCGTCGTAGACGCTCGTGTCGAGGATCTCGGGCACGAAGTTCGCGCCGATGCCCTGGATCTTGTGGGGGCCGGGGGCGCCGCCGTTGAGGATCGCGGACTCCTCGGGCTCGACCGCGACGATCTGGACGCTCGGCTTGCGCTCCTTGAGGACCTGACCGACCCCGGTGATGGTGCCGCCGGTGCCGATGCCGGCCACCACGATGTCGACCTCGCCGTCGGTGTCGGCCCAGATCTCCTCGGCCGTGGTGGCGCGGTGGATCGCCGGGTTGGCCTCGTTGGCGAACTGGCGCGCCAGGATGGCGCCCTCGCGCTCGGCCACGATCTCGTCGGCCTTGTTGACCGCACCCTTCATGCCCTCGGAGCCCGGCGTGAGGATGAGCTCGGCGCCGAACGCGCGCAGCAGCGCGCGGCGCTCCTTCGACATGGTCTCGGGCATCGTCAGGACGATGTCGTAGCCGCGGGCCGCGCCGACCATGGCCAGGGCGATGCCCGTGTTGCCCGAGGTCGCCTCGACGACGGTGCCGCCCGGCTTGAGCTCACCGGAGGCCTCGGCCGCGTCGATGATCGCGACGCCGATGCGGTCCTTGACCGAGTTCGCGGGGTTGTAGAACTCGAGCTTGCCCACGACCGTGGCGCCGACGCCCTCGGTGAGCTTGTTCAGGCGGACGAGGGGCGTGTTGCCGACGAGCTTCGTGACGTCGTCGTAGATGCGTGCCATGACTTCCTCTTCATCGTTGGTGGCCTGCGGCGAGAGCCGGGGCCGAGGGGGGATCAGCGGGAGCTGCCTGGGGTGGCACGGGGCTGCGACGGGGCAGGGGACGCGCCACTGGGCCTGTCGTCGGGTGGAGCGTCTCCGGGGAGGGGACGCTCTAGCGACAGGTGGGGCCCGGACAACAGGACAGGACGCGCGCGGGGGTGCTCACCGCGGGGGAGGAGCCGGCGTGACGCGTGGTCATGATCGCTCTCCTCGTCCTGTGTCGTCGTTGCCCGCAGTCGCGGCCCGCGCCGTGGTTCGGCGTGGTGCCCTGCGGAGTCATGGTGCCTGGCCCGAGGCTATCGGCCCGTGCACCGCGCTGCAACGGTGTCTCATCCCCGACCCGACCTGCCGGGGGTGAAGTCGGGGAGTCCCGCCGGTCGTGCCGGTGGCACCTGTGCGTGACGGCGGGTGGCGACCGGCCGCAGCCGCGCGTCGCAGGCGGCTCCGCCGGGAGACGACGACGGCGGCCCTGGAGATCCAGGGCCGCCGTCGTGGTGCGGAGCGGATGACGGGAATCGAACCCGCGTGATCAGTTTGGAAGACTGAGGCTCTACCATTGAGCTACATCCGCGCAGAAGAGCCCGCCATGGTGGCGAGGTCTGCGGCGCTACCTTAGCAAATGTCCGGCAGTCCTCGGGTCACCGATCCGTCCGTGGGCACGGACAGGTCGCGGCGTCCGGTATGCGCAGCGCGTGGGGCGACCGTTCGAGATAGCTCGCGAGCGCGCTGCCCGTACCCCACCAGTCGCCGGTGATCACAGGGATCGTCGTGCCGTCCACACCGACGACCACGAACCCGCCGCTGGTGTCCTCGAGCCCCACGAGGTCCTCGTCCCGGACGTTGACGCTCAGGTCCGGACCCACTACCCCGATCGCGTCCTGCGAGAGCACGAGCCTCGCTCCGCGCGGTATGCCCCGGAAGGGCTTCGGTCGAAAGGTCCGGCCGTTCAGCGGCGGGGGCGGTGGGTCCGCGAGAACCAGGCCCAACGAGGCGAGCTGGGGTTCGAACCGCTGGTCGGTCTCGTCCGCGAGCAGGACCAGCAGGGTGGGAAGAGCGTCCGCGAGCCATCCCCTCACGTCGGCCGCAGAGGTCGCGGCGACGTGCGCTCGTTCCTCGGTGACCGGGACGACGGTGCGTCCGAGCAGCGCTCGTGCGGCATCCTCGTGGGCGCGGGCGACCACCCAGCCCGGGTGGTCGAGGAGGGCGAGCGCCCGACGGCGTCCCCGCTCGAGGACGTCCTCGGGAACGCCCTCGGCGGCCACCTGCCGCAGCACGCGGACCACGAGGAGCGCGGCGTGCGCTGCGTCGTCGTCGATCGCGTCGCAGGTGAACGAGACCTGTGTGCTGTCCGTGTCGATGTCCTGGGTGTCGACCTCCGCCGTGTAGGCGAGCTGGTCCCGGGTGCGGACCTGCTCGTGCAGCAGGACGTCGAGGACGTTGACGCCGACCGCGTGGCGCGGGTCCGACCGCGAGGTGAGGAACGACACGCTGAGCGGGGCGCCCTGACGCCGCACGAACCCGGGAGTGACGAGGGGCAGCAGCGTGGCGGGACCGCGCGGCGCCGCAGGGCGCTCCGCCGACGGGAGCTGCGTGAGGTCGATGTCGTCGGGGGCCGGGCCGGTGAGGACGAGCACGGCGTTCTCCCGCACCAGGTGCTGCCGCGCGAACCGCAGGACCTCGCTCACGGTCAGGAAGCAGCGGCTCGGCGGGTCGATCGCACCCAGCCCCTCGCTCCGGACGCCGAGGCGCTCGCGGACCGCGAGCAGCGACGGGTGCGGGCTCCAGGAGCGCAGCTCGTGGTCGATGATCCGCTTCTCGGCCAGCACCTCCTCGTCCGTGAGCGACTCGAGCGAGCCGATCGCGACGGCTATCCGCTCCAGGACGTCCTTCACGACGTCGGGTCCACCGTGCACCTCGAACGACAGGTGGTGCGGAGCGGTCGTCGCGTTGGTCTCCACGTCCGTGGGACCGAGCCTGCGCATCACGAGGTGCTCGACGAGATGGGCTGCGCCGCCCCGGGCGAACGACTCGTCGAGCCGTCCCGTGCCGAAGACGAGGAACCCGGACGTCAGGTCCTGGTCGGGCAGCCGGACCTCGGGCACCCTGCGGTGCACGGTGGACCGTGGGGTGTCGGGATGCGTCACGGAAGTGCCTCTCGGGTCGTCTCGGTGGCGCATTTCTACCACGGCGACCCCGTACACTTGCCGAGAGCTCGTCGCCCTCGACGGCCCGTGAGGGGTCGTCGGGCTCCTGGTGACGTCGACGGGGTGTGGCGCAGGTTGGTAGCGCGTCCGCTTTGGGAGCGGAAGGTCGCAGGTTCAAATCCTGTCACCCCGACGAGCGTGAGGGCCCCCGTCCGTTCGATGGACGGGGGCCCTCGCCGTCGTTCCCGGCGAACCGATGCCCACGAGGTGTGGCGTACCATGGACGGGTTGTCCGTGCGCCCTTCCGGTCGGAGCCCTTCGAGGCCCCTGGCCGCACCGCTCGAGGCGACGCGATCGACCAGGCGCCCAGCGCCTGCCCGATCGATGAACGTTCGAACAGGTCCCGCTGCAACCGGCGGGACATGCACGCACCCCGTTGCCGCACGTCGGCTCCCCGATCAGTTGGAGATCATCGAAGTGAAGAGCGCCGTCGAGACCCTGGACCCCACCAAGGTCAAGTTGACCGTCGAGGTGGAGTACGACGAGCTCAAGCCGAGCATCGACCACGCCTACAAGCACATCGCGGAGCAGGTGAACGTCCCCGGTTTCCGCAAGGGCAAGATCCCCGCGCGCATCATCGACCAGCGCGTCGGTCGTGCTGCCGTGCTCGAGCACGCCATCAACGACGGTCTGTCCGGCTTCTACCGCCAGGCCGTCAACGAGACGGGCATCCGCCCGCTCGGCCAGCCCGACGTCGAGGTCACCGAGGTGCCGCTCGACGCCGAGGGCTCGCTGCACTTCACGGCCACGGTCGAGGTCCGCCCGGAGATCGAGATCCCCGCGCTCGACTCCGTGCAGCTCACGGTCGAGGCCGCCGAGGTCTCGGACGAGGACGTCGCTGAGCGCCTCGACGCGCTGCGCGAGCGTTTCGGCACGCTGGTCGGCGTCGACCGCCCCGCGGCCGAGGGCGACTTCGTCGTCATCGACCTCAAGGCCGTCATCGGCGACGAGGAGATCGACTCGGTCTCCGGCATCAGCTACCAGATCGGCTCGGGCAACATGCTCGAGGGCCTCGACGAGGCGCTCACGGGCCTCTCGGCCGGCGAGACCACGACCTTCAAGGCGCCGCTCGCGGGCGGCGACCACGAGGGCAAGGAGTCCGAGGTCACCGTCACGGCCACCTCGGTCAAGCAGCGCGACCTCCCCGAGGCCGACGACGAGTTCGCCGAGCTCGCGTCCGAGTTCGACACGATCGAGGAGCTCAAGGCGGACCTGCGCGAGCAGGTCGCGAGCATCAAGACCTCGAACCAGGCCGTCGAGGCGCGCGACGCCCTCGTCAAGCACCTCGTCGAGAACACCGAGATCCCCGTGCCCCAGGGCGCCGTCGAGGCAGAGGTGCACCGTCACCTCGAGTCCGAGGGTCGTCTCGAGGACGACGCGCACCGTGCCGAGGTCGTCGTCGACGCGACCAACGCGCTCAAGAACCAGATCCTCCTCGACACGCTCGCCGAGCAGCTGAAGATCAAGGTCGCCCAGAACGAGCTCCTGGACTACCTCGTCAACGCCTCGCGCCAGTACGGCATGGACCCGAACGAGTTCATCCAGTCGCTCGACCAGGGCGGCCAGATCCCCGCCATGGTCGGCGAGGTCGCACGCTCCAAGTCGCTCGCCGTGGCCCTGCGCCAGGTCGAGGTCAAGGACTCCGAGGGCAACGTCGTGGACCTGAGCGAGTTCATCGGCTCGGACGAAGAGGACGCTGCTGCTGACGCCGCGGCCGCCGCTGCGGGCGAGGACGTCACCGGCATCACCGACGATGAGGGCATCGAGGTCGTCTCCGAGGACGAGGCAGCAGCCGACAAGGCCTGATCTCCCCGAGGAGCGGCTCACCGAGCTGCCCGAGAAGGCCCCCACCTCCTGACGGAGGTGGGGGCCTTCGTCGTACCGGCGCGCCGACGGGCGGTCGGCCCTTCCGGATGTCACCGCCGGGCGGTAGATTGCCGCGATCGAGGCCTCGCAGGAACGTCATGGCGGGCACGATCCGTCATCGTCCTTCGGCCGTTCGCGGCCGCTCTCCGGGGGAGCCCTCCATGCCGCGTCGTCAACCGTCTCTCGAGCTGTGCTTCGCGTCGGTCCGTGTCCCGTCCGGGGAGGACGCCGAGGTCGCCCGTCTGCGGCTCGCGGACGTCCTGCGGGGCGCAGGGATCGTCGGTGCGACGATCGAGGGCAGGCACGTCGGGGCCTCCGACTGGGTCGTCGCGAAGTTCCTGGCGGCCTCCGCGAAGGACGGCCCTCGGCCCGTCGCGGTCCGACGTGCACCTGCCGGCGCCACGGTAGGCGCCGACCGCGACGAGGATTGGCTCCTGTCGGACCCGGAGACGGGGTGGGCGCTGGTCGCCACCTCCGGGACCCCGTGGCTCCACCGGACCCTCGAGGCGGCGTTCGGCGACGTCCGGGTCGGCACGGTCCTCTCGTTCGACGAGGGGCCGTTCCCGGACAGCGCAGGGATGCTGTCGGTCGGCCTCGAGCACCGGGACGTGGTCGTGGCCGACTTCCCACCGCACGAGTCGGCCATGCTCGCGCACACCGCGCGGATCCCGGTGCGGTTCGCGACGGTCCCCGCGAGCGGAACGACCCGCGCGACCACGATCGTGACCGGGCTGGAGTCCACCGAGGACGTGTCTCGAGTCGCGTTCTGGCCGACCAAGGGGCCGGTGCTCCACCTGTGGGTCAACGGCGGTTGGTCCGGGTTTCTCGTGGTGGCGGGCAAGGCCGTCGTCGGGCACGAGTTCGGGCCCGGGTGGGTGGCGCTCGACCCGACGCGGCCTGACGGCGAAGGCGACGACGAGTCGATCGCCGACGTCGTGCTCGACGAGATCATGGTCGAGCCGAGCGACCCCGACGCGGTCGCTTCCGCTCTCGGGCTCGACGAGGCGCGAGCCGAGGCCTTGCGGCAGCTCCTTGCCACGAAGGACCCCGCTGACCCTCTGGACCAGCTCGCCGCGATCCTGGCGCTCCCGGCCGAGGTGCTGGCGGCCCTGCGCGGTCAGGTCCGGCTCGACGAGCTGCCAGGTGCTGTCGTGGAGCACCCCCGGTCGTTCCTCCGATCGGCCATGGCGGACAGCGCGACCGGGGCGGACGATCCGCTCGCGAGGAGGCTCGGCGCCGCCGGGCTGGACCTCGAGGGTGCTCGTCGCCGCAAGCCGTGGTGGTTCCTCACGTGGCAGATCCTCGCCATCCCCATCATCGGTGGGGTCTCCGTCGCGATGTTCACGTACTTCGACAGCCCTGCGCGGGGCTGGTTCTTCGCCGTGCTCTGCGTGCTCAACGCTGCGTGGGCGTTCTGGCCGCGGAACCCTGGCGGAGCCCCGAGCGACACCCGGGGCGCGTGATCGGGGCCCGGTGAGCGGCGTCGTCGGGCAGCGGGGGCGCCCTTCCTGCGCCGACAGCGAAAACCCCGGATATCGGGACGGTTTCCGCTCCCTGCCCGCGTTAGGGTCACAGCAACGGTGACTCCGTCGACGACGGACGAGCCGACCAGCCGCGACGTTCGAGCGTCGCGAGCGACGAGGGAACGACGAAGGAGATGGACGTGAGCGATCAGTTTCCGGTGGCACGAGCCGAGGGGCCGGGACTCGGCCTGAACGACTCCATCTACAACCGGCTGCTCAAGGAGCGCATCATCTGGCTGGGCTCGGAGGTGCGCGACGAGAACGCGAACGCCATCTGCGCCCAGATGATGCTGCTCGCGGCCGAGGACCCTGAGAAGGACATCTGGCTCTACATCAACTCGCCCGGCGGGTCGATCACGGCCGGCATGGCGATCTACGACACCATGCAGTACATCCAGCCCGACGTCGCGACCATCGCGATGGGCATGGCGGCCTCGATGGGTCAGTTCCTGCTCTCCTCGGGCACCAAGGGCAAGCGCTACGCGACGCCCCACGCCCGCGTCATGATGCACCAGCCCTCGGGCGGCATCGGCGGCACGGCGACCGACGTGCGCATCAACGCGCAGCTCATCATGCACATGAAGAAGGTCCTCTCCGAGCTGACGGCCGAGCAGACCGGCCAGCCCCTCGAGAAGATCCTCAAGGACAACGACCGCGACAGCTGGTTCACGGCTCCCGAGGCCCTCGAGTACGGCTTCATCGACCACGTCGTGACGAACGCTTCGTCGGTCACGGGTGGCGGCGGCACGACGAGCAGCTGAGCTCGCCGAGAACCCGCCCACACGTCCACGACCCCACCCGAGGAGACACCTTGAGCTACTCAGCCAGCCAGGAATCGCAGTACATCTCGACCGCTCAGCGCCTCGCGGGCGCCGGCGCAGGCGGCGGCATCGCGCTCCCGCACGGCGCGCCGTCCTCGCGCTACGTGCTCCCGCAGTTCGAGGAGCGCACGGCCTACGGCTTCAAGCGCCAGGACCCCTACACCAAGCTCTTCGAGGACCGCATCATCTTCCTGGGTGTCCAGGTCGACGACGCCTCGGCGGACGACGTCATGGCGCAGCTCCTGGTCCTGGAGAGCCAGGACCCGGACCGCGACATCATCCTGTACATCAACTCGCCCGGTGGCTCGTTCACGGCCATGACGGCGCTGTACGACACCATGCAGTACATCAAGCCGCAGATCCAGACCGTGTGCCTGGGGCAGGCCGCCTCGGCCGCCGCGGTGCTGCTCGCGGCGGGCCAGCCCGGCAAGCGCCTCGCGCTCCCCAACGCCCGCGTGCTGATCCACCAGCCCGCGATGGAGGGCGGCGGCTACGCGCAGGCCTCGGACATCGAGATCCACGCGAACGAGCTCATCCGCATGCGCGAGTGGCTCGAGGACACCCTGGCCATGCACTCGGGTCGTGACGTCGAGCAGGTCCGCGAGGACATCGAGCGCGACAAGATCCTCACGGCCAAGCAGGCCCTGGAGTACGGCCTGGTCGACCAGGTCCTGGAGAGCCGCAAGCCGGTCATCCAGAACAAGCCCTGATCGGGACAATTCCTCCCGACCCACCGGGGTGCCCGGCTGACAACGGGCCCCCGGTGGTGTGCAATGGGGTGTAGGTCGGCAGGTGCCGTCCGGACCACCGGGTCATCGACACCGGCGGAGCAGCAAGACCGAGGCTAGGAGGCTCGTAGTGGCTCGGATCGGAGATGGTGCGGACCTGCTGAAGTGTTCCTTCTGCGGTAAGTCCCAGAAGCAGGTCAAGAAGCTCATCGCGGGTCCCGGCGTGTACATCTGCGACGAGTGCATCGAGCTCTGCAACGAGATCATCGAGGAAGAGCTGTCGGAAGCGGCCGAGCTGGGGCTCGTGGAGCTCCCCAAGCCGCGAGAGATCTTCGACTTCCTCGAGCAGTACATCATCGGCCAGGACGCCGCCAAGCGAGCGCTGGCCGTCGCCGTGTACAACCACTACAAGCGGATCCAGGCAGGCGAGACGGCCCGCCCGTCGGACGACTCCCAGGTGGAGATCGCCAAGTCCAACATCCTGCTGATCGGTCCCACGGGGACCGGCAAGACCTACCTCGCCCAGACGCTCGCGAAGATGCTCAACGTGCCGTTCGCGATCGCGGACGCCACGGCGCTCACCGAGGCCGGCTACGTCGGCGAGGACGTGGAGAACATCCTCCTCAAGCTCATCCAGGCCGCCGACTACGACGTCAAGAAGGCCGAGACGGGCATCATCTACATCGACGAGGTCGACAAGGTCGCCCGCAAGTCGGAGAACCCCTCGATCACCCGTGACGTGTCGGGAGAGGGCGTCCAGCAGGCCCTGCTGAAGATCATCGAGGGCACCACGGCGTCGGTGCCGCCCCAGGGTGGGCGCAAGCACCCGCACCAGGAGTTCATCCAGATCGACACGACGAACGTCCTGTTCATCGTGGCCGGCGCGTTCGCCGGGCTCGACGAGATCGTCGCGACCCGCTCGCGCAAGCGCGGCGTGGGCTTCGGTGCCCCCATGGACACGCACGAGGAGGCGGACCTCTTCGCCGAGGTGCGCCCCGAGGACCTGCAGAAGTACGGGCTCATCCCCGAGTTCATCGGTCGTCTGCCGATCATCACGTCGGTCGCCAAGCTCGACACCGACGCCCTGGTACGCATCCTGACCGAGCCGCGCAACGCTCTGGTCAAGCAGTACCAGCGCATGTTCCAGATCGACGGGGTCGAGCTCGAGTTCGAGGACGACGCGATCGCGGCCATCGCGGACCAGGCGCTCCTGCGGGGGACCGGTGCCCGCGGGCTGCGCGCGATCATGGAGGAGGTCCTCCAGCAGGTCATGTTCGACGTCCCGAGCCGCGACGACGTCGAACGCGTGGTCATCACGCGCGAGGCCGTGCTCGACAACGTGAACCCGACGCTGATCCCGCGCACGGCGATCAAGCGGGCGCCGCGCGAGCGGAGCGCCTGACCGGCGCCGCACCTGCCTGCCTACGACGAAGGGCCCCGGCCGGGGGGGGCGGGGCCGTGGGGTCCGGGCCCTTCGTCGTACGGCAGCGGCCGTGGTCGGGCCGACCAGGGGACCGACGGCCGGGCGGGGAGCCGGGCCGTCGGGGCGGGTCAGGCCTCGACCGACACCTGCGACCCGTACAGGTCGTCGATCGTGGTCGAGAAGTCCTTGAGGACCAGCCCGCGCTTGACCTTGAGCGACGGGGTCAGGTAGCCGTTGTGCTCGGTGAAGTCGGTCGTCAGCACCTGGATCTTGCGGATCGACTCGGCCCGCGAGACGGCCTCGTTGGCGCGGGTCACGGCGCGGTCCAGGGCCGCGAGGACCGTGGGGTCCGCGGCGGCCGTCGCGACGTCCATGGCGGGCAGGCCGTGCGTCGAGAGCCATCCCGGGAGCATCTCGGGGTCGAGCGTGACCAGGGCGCCGATGAACGGGCGCTGGTCGCCGACCACGACGACCTGGCTCACGAGCGGGTGGGCGCGCAGTCGGTCCTCGAGCTGGGCCGGGGCGACGTTCTTGCCGCCCGCGGTCACGATGATCTCCTTCTTGCGACCCGTGATCCGCAGGTAGCCGTCGGAGTCGATCGAGGCGAGGTCGCCCGTGCGGAACCAGCCGTCCTGGAGGACCTCGGCCGTCAGGTCGGGCTGGTTGTGGTACCCGCGGAAGACGTGGTCGCCCCGGACGAGCAGCTCGCCGTCGGGGTCGACCTTGATCGCCGTGCCGGGGAACGCGGGGCCCACGGTGCCGATCTTGAGCCGGCCGGGCAGGTTCACCGCGGTCGGGGCCGTGGTCTCGGTCAGGCCGTAGCCCTCGAGGATCGTCAGACCGACCCCGCGGAAGAAGTGACCGAGGCGCTCGCCGAGCGGGGCCCCTCCCGAGATCGAGTGCGTGAGGTCGCCGCCGAGCGCGGCGCGCATCGTCGTGAACACCAGGCGGTCGGCCACCGCGTGCTGAGCCTTGAGCACGACCGAGGGGCCGGACGGCTTGTCGAGGGCGCGCGAGTAGGTGATGGCGACCTTCGCGGCCCAGTGGAAGATGCGGCGCTTCGCTCCCGCGCCGGCCTTCTGCTCGGCCGCGTTGTAGACCTTCTCGAACACGCGGGGGACCGCGAGCAGGAACGTCGGCTTGTACGTGCCCAGGTCCGGCACGAGCTGCTTGATGTCGGCCGAGTGCGCGAGGACCGCGGTGGGCGACGCGATGCACACGACCTGGATGAAGCGCGCGAACACGTGCGCCAGGGGCAGGAACAGGAGCGTGCGGGCGTCGGGCGTCGCGACGATCTCGCCGAGGCCCTGGACCCCGTTGCGCGCGAGGTGCACGAAGTTCAGGTGCGTGAGCTCGACGCCCTTGGGGCGCCCCGTGGCGCCCGACGTGTAGATGATGGTCGCGAGGTCGTCACGTCCCGTGCCCGCGCGGCGCGCGTCGATCTCGGTGCGCTCGACCGCGGAGCCGGCGGCCTGCAGGTCGGCCACCGCGCCGTCGTCGAGCACGAGGACGTCCCGCAGGAGGGGGAGCCGCTCGCGGACGCTCGCCACGACCTGCGCGTGCGCGGACGTCTCGACCACGACGAGGCTCACCTCGGAGTCGGACAGGATCCACTCGACCTGGTCGGCCGAGGACGTCTCGTAGACCGGGATGGGGACGGCCCCTGCGGCCCAGATCGCGAAGTCGAGCAGCGTCCACTCGTAGCGCGTGCGCGACATGATCGCGACACGGTCTCCTGCGGCGACGCCGCGCGCGACCAGGCCGCGGGCGACCGCGATCACCTCGTCGTCGAAGGCTCGAGCGGTGACGGGCTGCCAGGGGCCGCCCTGCGTGAGGCGTCGCTCGATCACCGCGTCGTCACCGGACCGCTCCGCGCGGTCGGTGAGAAGGGTGCTGATGCTGCTGGTGGCCGGTACCTCGACGAGGCTCGGCGACGCGAATTCGGTCATGTCTACTCTCCGGTGAGTGGTGGGGCAAGGACCGACTTTACTGTGTACCCGGCGTCTCATGTTCTTCCGGCCGTGCTCCCGGTGGCTCGCGGGTGCCTAGGATCGACGGATGACCGAGCCCCACGCCGACGGCACGCAGGTGCCGCCCGTGCCCCCCGAGATCCTCACCCTCCGCCAGAGCATCGACAACATCGACGCCGCGCTGGTCCACCTCCTCGCCGAGCGGTTCAAGTTCACGCGCCGCGTGGGTGAGCTCAAGGCCCAGGGTGGACTCCCGCCCGCGGACCCCGCAAGGGACCAGCAGCAGATCGACCGCCTGACCGGCATCGCCGAGGCCTCGGGTCTCGACCCGGCGTTCGCCGAGCAGTTCCGCGAGTTCATCGTGAGCGAGGTCATCCGCCACCACCGCAGCATCGCCGAGGCGCACCAGGGCGAGGCGCCCGTGCTGGACACCTACTCCTGAGGCGTCCTCCGAGGCGTGCGGCGCGGGCCTCGCAGGTGCCCCCCGCCTGCCTCGCGGAGGCCTTCCGGTGGGCTTCCAGGGAGCTTCGGAGGCGCGGCGTCGGACGTGGCGCGCCATCCGGGGACGCGACGTGGGCGCGGCTGCGGGCCCAGGCCGGGGCACGAGCCCGGGTCGCGAGCCCGGGTCGCGAGCCCGGACGGTCGCCCCCGGTGGCGGTCGCTGGGCCCGTGCACCAGGCTGGTGAGGACATCGGGGCGGTCGGCCTCCGACCGTCCCTCCGACGATGGATGTCTAGAGGTGCCTGCATGAAGATCGACTGGCTCAAGCCCCTGCTCGGCCACCCCGGCCCCTTCGCGACCGTCTACCTCGACGCGACGCGTTCCAACGAGGCGGGTGATCGCGAGGTCGAGAACCGGTGGAAGGGCGTGCGCCGAGCCCTCGCGAACGCGGGAGCGCCGGCAAGCATCATCGACGAGCTCGAGGAGTCCGTCACCCTGCCCACGAGGATGCCCGGACCGCACGGCCGCGTCCTCATCGCCGACGAGGAGGGGGTCCTCGTCGACCGCGTGCTGAAGGACCCGCCCGCGGTGACCAAGGGCCTCTGGGGCCCGGTCCCCGCGCTGCTGCAGGCCGCCCGGGCGGCCGACGAGTCCGTGGACTACGTCCGCGTCGTGGTCGACCGTCAGGGGGCGGACATCACCTGGTCGGTCGCCGGTGGGCACCTGCCCTACGGCGACGCCGAGTCCGTGGAGGGCGGGCACGACGTCATCAACAAGGTCCGCACGGGCGGGCTGTCGCACAAGCGGATCGAGACGCGGGCCGAGGACTCGTGGGACCGCAACGCCGAGGCGGTGGCAGCCGAGCTCGACCGACAGGTCCTCGAGCACCGTCCCGAGCTGATCCTCATCACGGGAGACGTCCGGGCGGTCCCGCTCGTGCGGGCGGCGCTCACCAAGGCCACCGACGAGCTCGTGGTCGAGGTCGCGGGGGGCGGCCGGGGACCCGGCATCAACGAGGCGGCGTTCGAGGCCAAGGTCGCGGACGCGCTCGCGAGCTTCCGTGAGCGTCGCCGCGAGTCCGTGCTCGCCGAGTTCCGCCAGGAGCAGGGCCGCGAGGCCGCCGCGGTGACCTCGCTCGAGGACGTGGTCGCCGTGCTGTCGCGCGGGCAGGTCAAGGAGCTCATCCTGGCCGACGAGTACGGCCAGGACACCGAGCTCGACGGGCGCACGCTGTGGATCGGGCCGAGCCCGCTGCACATTGGTTCCGCGCGCACGGACATCACGGACCTGGGCGTGAGCGAGGGGATCGAGGAGCTGCCCGCGACGGTGGCTCTGGTCCGCGCGGCGATCGGCCAGGACGCGGGCCTCACGTTCTCGCCCGACGGGAGCGTCGACCTCATCGAGGGCGTCGGGGCCACGCTGCGGTGGAACGACGACGGGACGCCCAACGAGGTGGCCGCGACCATGTCGGGAGACGACAAGAGGCTCCGGGGAGAGATCGTCTGACCCCGGTCTGACGGACGACGCAGGGCCCCGACCGCACGGGCGGTCGGGGCCCTGCGTCGTGCTGCGTGGGGGAGCGTCAGCCGCGGTTGCGGACCTCGGGCTCACCGAGCTCCGAGTGCACGACGACGATCCCGCCCTGGACGGCCGGGTCGCCCTGGCCCTCGGCGGCCTCGACGACGTCGAACGACCCGGTCACGCGACCGGCGCCGCGGACGTCGAACTCGGCGGCCCGGACGCCCTCGATCGCGGCGGCCGGGACGGCGAGCTCGGCTGCGAGGATCGGGGTGCGCATGGACACCTTGGCCTCGGACTTGACCTTGCGCAGCGCGGCCAGCGCATGCCCGGCTGCCGTCAGGACCGCGGGGTCGGCGTCGCCCGCACCGGCACGCAGACCTGCTGACGTGGGCCACGGCGCGCGGTGCACCGAACCCGTGCGCCACCACGACCACACCTCTTCGGTCGCGAACGGCAGGTACGGCGCGAACAGACGCAGGAGGGTGTCGAGAGCCAGGGCGAGCGCGACGCGAGCCGACTGCGTCTCGGACGTGACGTCGTCGGGCCCGGCTCCGGCGCCGTAGGCGCGGTCCTTGACGAGCTCGAGGTAGTCGTCGCAGAACGTCCAGAAGAACGTCTCCGAGAGCTCCAGGGCCCGCGTGTGGTCGTAGCCCTCGAGCGCCTCGGTCGCGCGGTCCACGACGTCGGCAAGGCCCGCGAGCATCGCCCGGTCGATCGGCTCGGTCACGAGGGCCGGGTCGAGCGTGATCTCGCTGCCGCCGAACGACAGCGCGAACTTGGACGCGTTGAGGACCTTGATCGCGAGGCGGCGGCCGATCTTCATCTGGCCGACCTCGAACGCCGCGTCGGTGCCGAGGCGCGCCGAGGCCGCCCAGTAGCGGACCGCGTCCGAGCCGTGCTCCTCGAGCAGACCCATGGGCGTCACGACGTTGCCCTTGGACTTGGACATCTTCTTGCGGTCGGGGTCCAGGATCCAGCCCGAGATCGCGGCGTTGGTCCAGGGCAGCGAGCCGTGCTCGAGGTGCGAGCGGACGACCGTGGAGAAGAGCCACGTGCGGATGATGTCCTGGCCCTGGGGGCGCAGGTCCATGGGGAAGACGCGCGCGAACAGGTCCGGGTCCGACTCCCAGCCACCCGCGATCTGCGGGGTCAGCGACGAGGTGGCCCAGGTGTCCATGACGTCGGGCTCGCCCACGAACCCACCGGGCACGCCACGCTGCTCGGCCGTGTAGCCGGCCGGGACGTCCGAGGACGGGTCGATCGGCAGGAGCGCCTCGTCGGGGACGATCGGGTGCTCGTAGTCGGTCTCGCCCGACTCCAGGACGGGGTACCACAGCGGGATGGCGACGCCGAAGAAGCGCTGGCGCGAGACGAGCCAGTCGCCGTTGAGGCCACCCACCCAGTTCTCGTAGCGCACCTGCATGAACTCGGGGTGGAACTTGAGCTCGCGCCCGCGCTCGAGCAGCTCCTCGCGCAGCGGCACGTCGCGCCCGCCGTTGCGGATGTACCACTGGCGCGAGGTGACGATCTCGAGGGGCTTGTCGCCCTTCTCGAAGAAGTTCGCCTTGCGCTGGGTCGCGACGGGCTCGCCGTCCAGGTCGCCCGTCTCGCGCAGCGCGTCGACCACGGCCGCGCGGGCCGAGAACGTCGTCTTGCCCGCGATCTCCTCGAACAGCGCGACCGCACGCTCGGACGTGAGCCACGCCGGCGTCTCGCGCGTGATGCGCCCGTCGCGGTTGATGATCGAGCGCGTGGGGAGCTGGAGCTCGCGCCACCACTGGACATCGGTCAGGTCACCGAAGGTGCAGCACATCGCGATGCCCGCGCCCTTGTCCATCTGCGCGGCGGGGTGCGCCAGGACGGGAACCTCGACGTCGAACAGGGGGGACGTGACCGTGGTGCCGAACAGGCCCTGGTAGCGCTCGTCGTCGGGGTGCGCGATGAGCGCGACGCAGGCCGCGAGCAGCTCGGGGCGCGTGGTCTCGATGTAGACCTTCTCGCCGCCGGGCGCGTGGAACGCGACCTTGTGGAAGTGGCCGGGGTAGTCGCGCGCCTCGAGCTCGGCCTGCGCCACGGCCGTCTGGAACGTGACGTCCCACAGGCCCGGGGCCTCGGACTGGTACGCCTCGCCGCGCGAGAGGTTCCGCAGGAACGCCTTCTGCGCCACGATACGGGCCGGGACTCCGATGGTCTGGTAGTGGTGCGACCAGTCGACCGACAGGCCCAGGCGGCGCCACAGCTCCTCGAACTGGACCTCGTCCTCGGCCGTCAGGCGCTCGCACAGCTCGACGAAGTTGCGTCGCGAGACGGGCTGCTGGTCGGCGGCCTTGACGCTCTTGCCCTCGGCTCCCTGGAGCGGGGGCTCGTAGCCCTCGACGTAGGGCAGCGTCGGGTCGCAGCGCACGCCGTAATAGTTCTGCACGCGGCGCTCGGTCGGCAGGCCGTTGTCGTCCCAGCCCATGGGGTAGAAGACCTCGCGCCCGCGCATGCGCTGGAAGCGCGCGACGACGTCGGTGTGCGTGTAGGAGAAGACGTGCCCGACGTGCAGCGAGCCCGAGACCGTGGGCGGCGGGGTGTCGATCGAGTAGACCTGCTCGCGGGTCTTGGAGCGGTCGAACGCGTAGGTGCCCTGTTCCTTCCAGGCGGCGTCGAACTTGGCCTCGAGGCCGTCGAGGCTCACCTTGTCCGGTACCTCTCCGACCACGGCACGGACTACCTCGGTGCCCTCGACGGGGGCGGGTGCGGCGGCGGTCGGGGAGGCGGGTGCGGGCGTGGTGCCCTCGGCGGGTGAACTCATGGTCGACATTCTCCCAGAATCTCCGGGGCGTCCGTAAAACGGCCGCTCACCGGACGGGACGGGCGCGACGGAACGCTCGACGGAGGGGGGCGGGGGTCCCCGTCGCCCCCCGGAGGCGCCTCCGGGTGAGGGCCCGTCGAGTTTTCCCGAATGAACAAAGGTCCAAGGTCCCTGGTTGGCTAGGTCATCGACTCGTAACCTTCAAGCAAAGGCGTGGGCGTACGTGGGTGCGCCCTGTCTCCCCGCCGCCTTCTGCGAGGCCCGACCTTGGAGTAGCACATGACACTGATCGACAGCGCGGCCGTGCGCGACGCCGGCGTCCTTCCCGCCGGCATCCCCGCAGGCATGGTCCTTCCCCCCGCTGTCCAGGCCGCCCTGGACGCGTGCGCGAACATCATCGTCCCCTCGTCCCGCGAGGAGCTCTACCAGCTGTCGCTCGGCCCTCAGGGTGGGCCGAGGTTCACGGTCGAGTACGACGTGTTCGGCACGCTCGTCCCCGAGGCCGAGGTCGTCCGGTGCAAGAACGGCATCGCGGTGAACTATCCCGAGGACTACATGCGTCGCCGTGACCCGGACTGCATGCGCATCGCCGACGACCTGCCGACCGACAAGCCGCGCTACCGCGACGTGTTCGGCGCCGAGTTCGACGCGGTCAAGGCCGAGACCCTCGACTGGCTCGCGGGCCAGGACCTCGTCGTCGTGCCCTTCAAGGCCGGCGGCCTCACGCACGGCTACCCGTCGCTCGCGATCTGCCCGGTCAACTCGGCCTTCTTCGCCCTGACCCTCGTGGACCTGCAGGGCTGGGTCACGTTCGACGAGCTCGGCCCGTTCGAGCCGCGCTCGATCCTCTACGTCGCCCCACCCTTCCGGCACACCCACTTCGAGGGCCGCCAGGTCGTGGTCCACGACCGCTCCGAGACGCTGCACGAGGTCTTCGCCTACAACCTGTACCCGGGACCCAGCGCCAAGAAGGGCGTGTTCTCGGTGCTCCTCGACGTCGGCGAGCAGGAGGGGTGGGTCACCGCGCACGCGTCCTCGGTCCGGGTCACGACCCCCTACGAGAACGAGACCGTGATCATGCACGAGGGCGCCTCGGGCGGCGGCAAGTCCGAGATGTGCCAGGAGATCCGCCGCCAGGAGGACGGGCGCATCCTGCTGGGCACGAACGTCGTGACCGACGAGCCCTACGTCATCAACCTGGGCGAGACGAGCGCCCTGGACCCCGTGACCGACGACATGACCCTCTGCCACGTCGACCTGCAGACCGGTGACGGGCGGCTCGTGGTCGCCGACGCCGAGGACGGGTGGTTCGTGCGCGTCGACAACCTCACGGGCTACGGCCAGGACGCGCACCTCGAGCGGGCCTGCATCCACCCCGACCAGCCGCTCGTCTTCTTCAACATCGACGGCGTGCCCGACGCGACCGTGCTGCCCTGGGAGCACACGCTCGACTCGACGGGCAAGCGCTGCCCCAACCCGCGCGTGGTCGTGCCCCGCCACCTCCTGACCGACGTCACGGGGGCCGAGGAGGTCGACGTGCGCACCTTCGGCGCCCGGATGCCGGCCTGCACCCGCGACAACCCGACCTACGGGATCATGGGCATGATGCACATCGTGCCGCCGTCGCTCGCGTGGATCTGGCGGCTCATCGCTCCGCGCGGGGACAAGAACCCGTCGATCGGCGAGTCCAAGACCGCGACCGACAAGCTGGCGCACGGCGGCATGGTCGCCGAGGGCGTGGGATCGTACTGGCCCTTCTCGACCGGCACCAAGGTCGCGGCCGCGAACCTGCTGCTGCGCCAGCTCGTCGACATGGACCGGACCCGCTACGTGCTCACGCCCAACCAGCACATCGGGGCGTACAAGGTCGACTTCGCGGCCGAGTGGCTCACGCGCGAGTACCTCGCGCGCCGCGGTGGCGGCAAGATCCGCACCGAGGAGCTGACCCCCTCGCGGTGCCCCCTGTTCGGGTACACGCTCCAGGAGATGAAGATCGACGGGCAGCTCGTGCGCCCGACGTTCCTCCGGCCCGAGATGCAGTCCCAGGTGGGCGTCGAGGCCTACGACGAGGGGGCCAGGATCATCACGGACTTCTTCAAGAGCGAGCTGCAGCAGTTCCTCACCGACGACCTGGACCCCCTGGGACGCCAGATCATCGAGGTGTGCCTGCGCGACGGATCGGTCGAGGAGTACGCCGCGCTCACCCCGCTGTTCACCTGATCGAGGCCCGCTGAGAAGAGGACGGGCCCCCCGGCCCCCCCGCCCGGGGCGGCCCGTGGTCGTCGTGCCCGTGCGGGCGACGGACAGGCACGGGCAGGGGGTCGGGTGACCGGCCGGGGCGCCCG
>NZ_JACSQF010000016.1 GCF_014836755.1 Oerskovia merdavium | reverse complement strand
ACGGCGCCCATAGTCTAGCAGGGTTGGCTCGGAGACGGTCCCGGGCTCAGTCGCGCAGCAACCCCTGCCGTCGCGCCGCGGCCCCCGCGGCCGGGCGCGCGGCGCCGCCGCGGCGCAGCACCGCAGGCAACCGAGCAGCGTGGCTCGGACCACGACGAACGGACGACATGACCACGACGACCGACCAGGTGACCACGGCGGACCCGCCAGGCGCCCGGACCCCACGCTCGACCACCCCGCGGCCCAGGACGTCCGGAGGAGGTGGGCTGGGGCGGTACGTCCTGGTCCGGTTCCTCCTCATCATCCCGACCGTCTTCATCCTCGTGACGACCGTCTTCTTCGTCATGCGCGCGACGGGCGACCCCATCACCGCGGCGCTCGGCGGCCGGCTCCGCGCCGACCAGCTCGCCGAGCGCATCCACGCGGCCGGCTACGACCGCCCGATCATCGTCCAGTACCTCGAGTACCTGGGCGGGATCCTGCGCGGCGACTTCGGCACCACGATCAGCGACAACCGGCCGGTCTCCGAGATCCTCACGACCTACGGTGCGGCGACGCTCGAGCTCGCGGTCTACGCGCTGATCATCGCGTTCCTGGTCGGCATCCCGCTCGGGCTGCTCGCAGCCCACCACCGCGACCGGGTCCCCGACGCGTTCCTGCGCGTCTTCGCGATCCTCTGCTACGCGACCCCCGTGTTCTTCGCGGGCCTCCTGCTCAAGCTGATCTTCTCGGTCGGCCTCGGCTGGTTCCCCGTCGCGGGCCGTGCCTCGACCGGGGCCGAGCTGCAGATGCTCTCGCTGCCCGACCCGTCGGGCTTCTACGTCGTGGACGCGATCCGTACGGGCGACCCCGCCGTCCTGGGCGACGTCCTGATGCACGCGGTCCTGCCCGGGGTCGCCCTGGGGCTCCTGACCGCCGGGGTGTTCCTGCGCCTCGTGCGGACCAACGTGATCGGGACGCTCGCGACCGACTACGTCGACGCGGCCCGCTCGCGCGGCGTCTCGGAGCGTCGCCTCGTCCGCACGCACGCGTGGCGCCCCGCGCTCATCCCGATCATCACCGTCATGGGCATGCAGATCGCGATGCTCCTGGCCGGGGCGGTCCTGACCGAGACGACCTTCGAGTGGAAGGGCCTCGGCTTCATGCTCTCGCAGTACCTCCAGGCCCGTGACTTCGTCGCGGTCCAGGGGATCGTCGTCCTGCTGGCCGTGATCGTCGCGGTCACGAACTTCCTCGTGGACGTCATCGCGGCGCTCATCGACCCGAGGGTGAGGTACTGACATGGCACGACGACTCTCCTGGGGCCGCCTGCCCGTGGTCCACCAGCTCCGTCAGAGCGTCGGGCTCCAGCGCGGCATGCTCGTCGCGGGCCTGATCATCACGGGGCTCTTCCTCCTCACGGCCCTGACCGCGCCGCTGCTCGCGCCCTACGGGTACAGCCAGCTCCGCAACGCGGACGGGGCGTTCGGCGCGCAGCAGCCGCCGTCGGCCGAGCACCTGCTCGGCACGACCGTGGGCGGCTACGACGTCCTGTCGCGCGTGATCTGGGGCGCGCAGACCGCGGCCCTGGTGATCGTGGTCGCGATCGCGGCGTCGATCGTGATCGGCATCCTGCTGGGCCTGGTCTCGGGGTACTTCGGCGGGTGGCTCGACCGCGTGCTCGTGGTCGTGTGCGACGCGATCTACGCGTTCCCGTCGCTGCTCCTCGCGATCCTGCTCGCGATCGTCATCAGCGGGGGCCAGTCCAAGCTGTGGGGCGGCATCCTCGCGGCCGCGCTCTCGATCACGGTGGTCTTCATCCCGCAGTACTTCCGGGTGATCCGTGCGGAGACGGTCCGGATCAAGGCCGAGGCCTACATCGACTCGGCGCGCGTGATCGGCACGCCGCACCGCCGCATCATGGGTCGCCACGTGCTGCGCAACGCGACGCGCACGCTCCCGCTCATCGTGACGCTCAACGCGTCCGAGGCGATCCTCACGCTCGCGGGGCTCGGGTTCCTGGGCTTCGGGATCGAGCCGACGGCCGCGGCCGAGTGGGGCTACGACCTCAACAAGTCGCTGTCCGACGTGACGAGCGGCATCTGGTGGACCGCGCTCTTCCCGGGCCTCGCGATCGTGCTCGCGGTCCTGGGCATCACGCTCGTGGGCGAGAGCCTCAACGACCTGGCCGACCCGCGCCTGCGCAGCCGCCGGGCGGCAGCGGTCGGTGCGGGCGAGGTCGCGGAGACGTCGGTCGTGCCGGGAGGGTCGCTCACGGCCGGCCCGGCGGGGCTGGGCGGTCTGGAAGGTTCGGGGACGTTGGGTGACGAGGGAATCGAGGTGCGCCCGTGAGCGCGCAGCAGTCAGCAGGCGAAGGCCCGACGACGTCGCGCGAGCAGGGCGCGGTCGTCACCATCCGGGACCTCACGGTCTCGTTCGCGACCGACGCAGGACCCATCCTCGCGGTCGACGGGGTCGACCTCGAGGTCGCCCCGGGCGAGGTCCTCGCGGTCGTCGGCGAGAGCGGCAGCGGCAAGACCGTGACGGCCAAGACGATCCTCGGTCTGCTGCCGGAGACCGCGACCGCGCGTGGCGCCGTCGTGCTCTCGAACAAGGCGGGGACGAGCGAGTCCGACGTGGTCTCCCTCAGCCGCTCCCAGCTGCGGGCCGTGCGCGGCACGGACGTCGCGATGGTCTTCCAGGAGCCGTCGGCCGCGCTCAACCCCGTCTTCACCGTGGGGTGGCAGATCGTCGAGGGGCTGCGCGCCCACCGGCGCGTACGCCGCGCCGAAGGGCGCCGGCAGGCGGTCGACGTGCTGCGCCGCGTCGGGATCCCCGACCCCGAGACGGCGGTCGACAAGTACCCGCACCAGTTCTCGGGCGGTCAGAAGCAGCGCATCGTCATCGCGATGGCGCTCGTGCTCGACCCCGGGCTCATCGTCGCGGACGAGCCGACGACCGCGCTCGACGTGACCGTCCAGGCCGAGATCCTCGACCTGCTGCGGCGCTGCCGCGACGAGTTCGGGACCGCGATCGTGCTCATCACGCACAACATGGGCGTGGTCGCGGACCTCGCGGACCGCGTGGCCGTGATGTACCAGGGCAAGGTCGTCGAGCAGGCCGACGTGCGGTCGCTGTTCGAGGACCCGCAGGCCGAGTACACGCGTGCGCTCCTGGACGCGGTCCCGCGCGTCGGCGGGGGCGTGGTCAACGCGGCGGCCCGGGTCGAGGCGCGTGCCGACGGCTGGGCCGAGGGGGCTCCCGTGGTCGTGGCCCAAGGGCTGCGGATCGAGTACCCGGGCCGGTTCCGCAAGCCCGCGTTCGTCGCGGTCGACGGGGTGGACCTGTCGATCCGTCCTGGCGAGGTGCTGGGGCTCGTGGGCGAGTCGGGCTCGGGCAAGACGACCATCGGCCGGGCGATCGGAGGCCTCACGCCCGTGACGGGCGGGTCGCTGTCGGTGCTGGGCGTCGAGATGCGGGGCGCGCGCGAGCGCGACGTGCGGCCCGTGCGCCCGCGCATCGGGTTCGTGTTCCAGGACCCGGCGTCGAGCTTCAACCCGTTGCTCACGATCGCCGAGTGCGTGGCCGAGCCGCTCGTGGTGCACGGGCGGGCCGCCGACGCGGGGGACGCCCGTGGCCGCGTCGACGAGCTCCTCGAGTCGGTCCAGCTCCCACGTGCGTACGGCGACCGCTACCCGCACGAGCTGAGCGGCGGCCAGCGCCAGCGCGCGAGCCTGGCCAGGGCCCTCGCGCTCGATCCCGAGCTGCTCGTCGCGGACGAGCCGACGTCGGCGCTCGACGTCTCGGTCCAGGCTCGCGTGCTCGAGCTGTTCGCCGAGCTCCAGCGCGAGCTGGGGTTCGCGTGCCTGTTCATCAGCCACGACCTCGCGGTCGTGGACCTGCTCGCCGACCGGATCGCGGTGCTCTACCGCGGCAGGCTCGTCGAGGAGGGGACGTCGGCCGAGGTGCTGGGCGCTCCGCAGCACACCTACACCAAGCAGCTCCTGGCCTCGCTGCCCGTGCCGGACCCGGTGCTCCAGGCCGAGCGCCGGCACGAGCTGGCGGCGCTGCGGGTCTGACGGTCCGCTGAGTGCGGAGTTCTTGCGCGACTCGCCGGGCGTGTCGCGCAAGAACTCCGCACTCAGCGATGTGCCACTACCCGACCCCCAGCGCCTCGAGCCACTCGCGCGGCAGCAGGGCATAGCCCACGAACGCGACCACGTCGAGGATCGTGTGGGCGATCACGAGCGGGATCACGCGGTGGCGCCCCCACCTGCTCGTGTAGAACCACGAGAACACGACGCCCATGACGACGTTCCCGATGAACGGCCCGATGCCCTGGTACAGGTGGTACGAGCCGCGCAGCAGCGAGCTCCACACGACGAACTTCACGCGCCCCCAACCCAGGTCCTTGGTGCGCTCGAACAGGTACGCGACCGCGATGACCTCCTCGAGCAGTCCGTTCTGGAGAGCCGCGAGGATCAGGATCGGGACGGTCCACCAGTAGTCGGCGAGGTTGGCCGGGTTGATCTCGACCGTGATCCCCAGGGCGCGCCCGGCGACGTACAGACCCAGGCCCGGGATGCCGATGACCGCGGCGAGCGCGACGCCCCAGCCCGTGTCGCGCCACGGCCGGCTGCCGTCGAGCCCGATCGCCCGGGTGACCGAACGGCCGCGCGCCGAGAGCAGGTAGAGCGCGAGCGCGACCGGGATGAGCGCGAACCCGATGCTGAGGATCTGATAGGTCAGGTCGAGGTACGGGCGGGGCGACTGGCTGTTGTTGAGGCTCGCGCTCTGCTGGGCGAGCGGGGTGCCCTCGGTGAGGCGCGCGATGATGTTGACGACCGCGTAGACGCCCGACCGGCCGAGGCTCAGTCCCAGCAGGATCCAGATCTCGGCCCCGATGCGGCGGCGGGTCTCGGGCCGGTCGGCCGTCGTCGGTGCCCAGCGGGACCGCTTCCCGCCTCCGGCCTCGCCCGCGGGCGCTACGTCGACCCCCGCCGGTCCGGGCTCGCGCGGCATGCTGGGCGGTGCTGCTGGCTCGGCGCCAGAGCCGGGGGGAGTGCCGGGGGGAGTGGTCACCTGGTCGTTATAGCACCCCGTGCGAAGGCGCGCCGAGCGGTCTTCACACAATCCTCGTGGGTTGGTCAACAGGCGTCCGGAGGGCGTGCAGACCGGTTTCCTACGCTGGGAGGACCGTGACTTCGAACAGACCCCCCTCCCTCAGCCCGACCGCCCGAGACGCCCCTGCGCAGGGCGCCACCGACGACGACCTCGACGAGAAGCCGCCAGGCCTCTCCGTCACCCAGGTCGTCGCGAGTGCGCTCGCTGCCGTGAGCTCGACGGTCCTGCTGTCGTACCTGGGGGTCGCCGGGACGATCATCGGTGCGGGCATCGCCTCGGTCCTGACGATCGTCGGGAACAACCTCTACACGCGCTCGATCCTCAAGACGCGGCGCCAGATGAAGGCGGCCCTCCAGGCGGGCGTCGTCCTGCCGGTCGGCAAGAACGGGCGCAAGGTCCTGCTGCCGACGCTCGCGGGGTCGCACGGGCAGGGCGCGGGTGGGTCGGACGGTTCCGACGGTTCCGACGGCGGGTCGGCTGAGGACGAGGACGCGACCAGGAGCGGCACCGCGGTGCTTCCTGCGGTCGGCGGCACGGGGAGGGTCGCGGACACCGCGGTCCTGGACCCGGCCGACCTCGACGGGACGGACCTCGGCGACCTGCGCACGGCGGCCGGGCAGGCAGTCGACGGGCCCGACGGCGCCACGGACCTTTCCGAGGACGGTGACGCCTCGGAGGACGGGGGAGCGGGCGACGGGACCGACGACGACGCGGCAGGCTCGAGCCGGCCGAGCCGACGGACCCTGATCCTGTCGACCGTCGCGGTGTTCGTCGTGCTCCTCGTGGGCGTGACCCTGGTCGAGGTGATCGCCGGGCGGCCCCTGAGCGAGATCCTGCGCGGCGAGGAGGGCTCGGGGACGACCATCAGCCACGTCGTCTCGCGCGAGCCTGCAGCAACAGACGGGACGACGGGCGGCACGACCGACACCACGACCGACGTGCCGAGCTCGGGCACCACGCCCAGCCCGGCGCCGAGCGAGACCACGTCGACGCCCACGCCGACCGATCCTCCGACGACGGTCCCGGACCCCGAGCCGACGACGCCGGTCACGCCGGCCCCGGACCCGACCCCGGGGACGGGCGGGGACACCGGCGGCTCGGGCGCGGGCTCCGGCTCGGGAGGTACCGACCTCGAACAGCTGCCCGGCACGGGAACCGGTAGCGGTGCGGGGAGCGGCACAGGCGCGGAGGGCGTCCCGGGCGCGGGCGCCTCGGGTTCCGCGACGTCCTGACGGCTCTCCGCTGCCGAGAAGTGAGTAGATGCCCCTGATCCACGCGGATCAGGGGCATCTACTCACTTCTCGGCGTCCGAGATCGATCCCGGTCGACCCCTTGCGCGCACCCCGCACCTCCTGGCAGGCTACAAAGTAGTTTGCAGTACAAACCTCAGGAGGAGCCGCCGTGCCCGCCCAGACGCCCGACCAGACCGCCGGACCCGCCCAGGGACCCGACGACGACCTGCCGCTCGACCCTGCCGAGAGCCTGCGCCTCATCGCGGCCCAGCAGGAGAGGGCCAAGGACGTCGAGCCCGACGGCCGCGTCCTCTACGGCGTCTGGGGGCTGGCCTGGCTGCTGGGCTACACGACGCTCTACGCGAGCTCGCTGCGCACGGCCGACGCCGCAGCGACGGCGACCGGAGCGACCGGGGCGGGTGGCGCCGTCGGGCAGCCCGAGCCCTGGGCGTTCCTCGCCTTCACCTTCCTCATCGTCTCGGCGGTGGCGATCACGATCGTGCACATCATGACCCGCACGAGCGGCCTGCGCGGCACGAGCGCCCGCTCGGGCGCGCTCTACGGCTGGGCCTGGTTCATCTCGTTCGCGGCCATGAGCATGGTCCTCGGCGGCCTCGGCCGGGCGCGACCCCCGAGGTCATGGCGCTCGCGAGCAACTCCCTGTCGTGCCTGGTCGTCGGGATCATGTACCTCGCGGGCGGGGCCATGTGGCAGGAGAGCCGTCTGTACGTCCTAGGCGTGTGGATCCTGGTCGTCGCCGGAGCCGCGACGATCGTGGGCCTCCCGGGCCTCTACCTCGTCATGGCCACCGCTGGGGGAGGCGGGTTCCTGCTCATGACGCTCGTCGAGCAGGTCCTGCGCGTGCGGACCCGCCGCCGGATCGCGGGAGGCGCCCGTGCCTGACGTCGAGCTCGACCCGGTCATCCACGCCCAGTCGCGGCTGCGCGTCGTCGCGACGCTCGCGACGCTCGGTACCGGCGACCAGATCGCGTTCCCCAAGCTCCAGAAGCTCCTCGACATGACCGCGGGCAACCTCTCGACGCACCTGCGCAAGCTCGAGGACGCCGAGTACGTGACCGTCACCAAGACCCACGAAGGTCGCACGCCGACCACCTACATCTGCCTGACCCCTCGCGGGCGCCGCGCCTTCGAGGTCTACACCGAGTCCCTGAGCACGCTCCTGAGAGGAGCCGGATCGTGACCACCGAGCACCCATCGACCGGACGGGAGGCCCCGTCGGCCACCGTCCGTACCGCAGCACGTGGAGGCCCCGCGCCCGACGGCTCCCTCGTCTCCGCGCAGCACGTGACCCGCCGCTTCGGCGAGGTCGTCGCGCTCGACGACGTGACCCTCGAGGTCGGGGCCGGTGAGCTCGTGGGCCTCCTGGGCCCCAACGGCGCCGGGAAGTCGACTCTGCTCTCGCTCGTGAGCGGGCAGCGCAAGCCGGACTCGGGCGTCGTGCGCCTGTTCGGCGGCAACCCGCGCGACGCCTCGTCCCGGCAGGGGCTGGGCCTGACGCCGCAGGAGACCGGGCTGCCCGCGACGCTCAAGGTGCGCGAGGTCGTCGACTTCGTCGGCAAGCACTACGCGAACCCCGTGCCCACGGGCCAGCTGCTCGAGCAGTTCGGGCTGTCGGAGCTCGCGGGACGCCAGACAGGGGCCATGTCCGGCGGGCAGAAGCGGCGGCTCGCGGTCGCGTTGTCGCTCGTCGGGCGGCCTCGCGTCGTGCTGCTCGACGAGCCCACCACGGGTCTCGACGTCGGAGCGCGCCAGGCGCTGTGGGCCGCGATCCGCGAGTACCACGCGGCCGGCGGGACCGTGCTGCTCACGAGCCACTACCTCGAGGAGGTGCAGGCGCTCGCGCAGCGCGTCGTCGTGATCGACCAGGGCGTGGTCAAGGCCGACGACACGCTCGACGCGATCCTGCGTCGTGTCGGGCTGCGTCGTGTCGTCGTGCGCAGCACCGCGGACCTGGGGACCGACCTGCCGGGCGTGGTGCGCTCGGAGCGGACCGCTGACGGTGGGGCCGGGGGGCTCGGTGGGGCCGGTCAGACCGACGGGAGCGGGGTCGAGTCCGGGCCCCGGACCGCCGCGGGCTGGCGCTACGAGCTCTACACGGCCGACGCCGACGAGCTGGTCCGCACGCTCGTGACCTCGGGCCTGCCGTTCCACGGGCTCGAGATCCGGGGCGCGAGCCTCGAGGAGGCGTTCGAGCAGATGGTCGCGAGCGGTCCCGCGGGGACCGCGTCTCCGGGCGGCGGCCCCGGGGCCGACCGGCCGCCGGGCGGGTCGCGCCCGACGGGCAGCGGGTCCGACGGTGCCGACGCGACGACCTCCCGTGGTGGCGCCCGAACCCCGACGGACGTGGCGCCGTCGGGCGCTGCCGACCAGCAGACCTCCGAGGAGGAGAGCGCGCGATGAGCACCCCCGATGCAGTCACCACGACCCCCGGCGTGAGCGGACGCCCGCCCGGCGCCGCGACCCTCACCTGGATCCACCTCAAGTACCAGTTCCTCGAGACCGTGCGCGTGCCCATCGCGGTCCTCGGGAACCTCCTGTTCCCGGCGCTCGCGATGTTCTTCTTCGTCGTGCCGCAGAAGGAGGTCGCGGGCGACCCCGTCGCGGCGACCACGGCCGTCGCGTCGCTCGGGCTGTTCGCGATCTGCTCCGCGAGCCTGTTCACCTACGGGCTGGGCGTCGCGGAGGACCGGGCGCTGCCGTTCGACCCGTTCCTGCGCTCGCTGCCCGCGGGCCCCGCGCCGCGCATGATCGCGCGCATCCTCAACGGCGGGATCTTTTCGCTGTTCGGGCTCGTGCCGCTCATCCTCATCGGGTGGCTCCTGACCGCGGCCTCCGTGACGTGGTCGCAGCTGCTCGCGGGCGTGGGGACCGTGCTGCTCGTGTCGGTGCCGTTCGTGCTGCTGGGCATCGCGATCGGGTACTCGCTCTCGGCCAAGGCTGCGCTGCCCGTGGTGCAGGTCATCCTGTTCCCGCTCGCGTTCGCGGGCGGTCTGTTCCTGCCGCCGTTCCTGTTCCCGCCGTGGCTCGACGCGATCTCGATGGCGACGCCGACGCGTGCCGGTCGCGACCTGCTGGTCCAGGCGCTCACGGGCGAGCCGGCGTATGCGCTCGCGTGGGTCGTGCTGCTGGGGTGGACCGTGGTGTTCGCGGTCCTGGCGGTGTGGGCGTACCGGCGGGACGAGGGGCGCCGGTTCAAGTAGGGCTCCTTGGTGCCGACATGGTGCCGACGTCGTGCCGAGAACGAGGTTGTGGTCGCTGTCGCTTCCTGCTGGAAAGCGACCACAACCTCGTTCTCGGCAGCGCGGAACCTCGTGCTCGGCGGGCACGCCCGCCCGTCCCGCTTCCGTCCGCGGCGATTAATGTGATATCACTTTGATAGATGCGGAGCGCGAGGCGCCGTAGCCCGACGAGAGGAACAGCCATGACCGAGACGACGGCCCCACCGCAGGAGTCCGTGGGCGGCGAGCCGAGCGGCCGACCCGTCGGGCACGACGGCACGCGCGTCGACGTGACCGAGCGCCCCGCCTGGTCGACCGGCGCGGGCGGCGCCCTGGTCGCCCTGATCGTGTTCGCCCTGCTCGCGGTCGGCGCTGTCGTGCTGTTCGCCCAGGGGGAGGGGCCCGCGGTCCTCGGCGGCGTGGTGGTGTCGGTGGTCGCGATCCTGCTCCTGACCGGGCTCGGGGTCGTCAACCCCGGCCAGACGCTCGTGGTCCAGCTCTTCGGTCGTTACCTCGGCACGATCCGCCGCACGGGCCTCGTCTTCACGGTCCCCCTCACGACCCACAAGCGGGTCTCGGTGCGCGTGCGCAACTTCGAGACGAGCGAGCTCAAGGTCAACGACGCCGACGGCAACCCCATCAACATCGCCGCGATCGTCGTCTGGCAGGTCGCCGACACCGCGAAGGCCACGTTCGCCGTCCAGGACTACGAGGACTTCGTCCGCGTCCAGTCCGAGTCCGCGCTGCGCCACGTCGCGATGTCCCACCCGTACGACCAGGCCGACGAGGGCGAGGAGAGCCTGCGCGGCGCGACCGAGCTCGTGTCGGCCGAGATCGCGCAGGAGGTCGCGGCGCGTGTCGTCATCGCGGGCATCGAGGTCGTCGAGGCCCGCATCTCCAACCTCGCGTACGCCCCGGAGATCGCGCAGGCCATGCTCCAGCGCCAGCAGGCCGGCGCGATCATCGCGGCCCGGTCGAGGATCGTCGAGGGGGCCGTGTCGATGGTCGAGGACGCGCTCCAGCGCCTCGAGGCCGAGTCGATCGTCACGCTCGACGACGAGCGCCGCGCCGCCATGGTGTCGAACCTCCTCGTCGTGCTGTGCAGCGACAGCCGCGCGACCCCCGTCGTCAACGCCGGGTCGCTCTACTCGTGACGCCGGAGGTCCCGGCGCCCGCTCCCGGCGGGTCGCCGGGGGCGGGAGAGCCGGGGCCCGACGGCGGAGCAGGCGCCGGGTATGAGGGTGCGCCGGGTGCGGGGGTGCCCGACGGCGGAGCGGACGTCGGGCATGAGGGTGCGCCGGGTGCGGGGGTGCCCGACGGCGGAGCGGACGTCGGGCGTGAGGGGGCGCCACGGAGGCCCCGGGCCGAGCGGAAGCAGGTCCTGCTGCGCCTCGACCCGGCGGTCCACGACGCGCTCGCGCGCTGGGCGTCGGACGAGCTGCGGAGCGTCAACGCACAGATCGACATGGTGCTGAGGCGGGCCCTCGACGCCGAGGGGCGGATGCCGCGCGACGTGCGCCCGCCACGCCGTCCGGGGCGGCCGCCCGCAGAGTGACCGACTCGTGCTGCGACGCCCCGAGGTGCCGAGCATGCGGTTGTCGTCCGACGAGCATGCGGTTGCTGTCGAGAATCGGCCGGGATCGAACGACAACCGCATGCTCGGCGGGTGAGTCGGGGCGTTCGGGGTCCGGAGTCGTGAGACTCGACGTCGGGGGCTGAGCAGGTCGCCCCTCTGTGCCGAGCACGAGGTTGCGGTCGTCTATCCACAGGTTGACGACTGCAACCTCGTTCTCGACTGCGCGGAACCTCGTTCTCGACTGCGCGGAACCTCGTTCTCGACTGCGCGGAACCTCGAGCTCGACAGGACGAGCGACCCCGACCGGGCGGGGCCCGAACCTCCTCCGTCCGGCGAGCGCCCGTCCACCGAGTGCTGTCGTGTCTCGGTCCTCCGAGCGCCGTCACGCTCCACCCGATCACACTGTTCGGCTCGCCCGAGCAGGCACGCTCCGGTGCCGACCGATGGGCAGTCCTCCCCGTTGAGCCGGGGGTCCCCGGCCGTTACTGTTCCGAGGCGGTGGTCGTCGGACCACCACGACGAGAGGTGGACCCGTGGCGTGGTGGGAGGACGAGAAGCCGAGCCTGGCCGACCAGCTCGCGGACTCGAGCAGACCGACGAGGTCGGCCTCGCGCTACACGACCGACCATTCCCGCAGCTGGGGGAGCCTGCCGCTGTGGCTGCTGCTCGGGACCGCGATCACGGTCGTGGGCGGCGCCGTCCTCTGGTCCTCGCAGTCGGCCGTGACGGTCTGTCTCGGCGTGACGGTGCTGGCGCTCGGGCTGTTCTACCTGAGCCAGTACGGGGTCCTGGCGTTCTACGCGCTGCAGGTCGGTCGGCTGCGTGACCGGCGCACCGCGGCGGCGCTCGCGCACGAGTCGGTGCCGGCCCTGACCGACGACGACGTCCGCCAGTTCCACGTCCCCGTCCGCCCCTCGTTCGCAGGGCCGGCGCGGCTGGGCCTCCTGGACCCCGGGGAGGGTCCGACGCCCCCGGCGATGCGCGTCGCCCGGATCGTCGGAGGCTCCTGCACCGCGGTCTTCATGGTGGGAGCGGTCGCGACGATCGTGGCGGGCTGGGCCTCGCGGTCCTGACCGGCACGCCCGAGCTCTCTCCCGGTGCCGAGAACGAGGTTGCGGTCGCTATCCGGTGGATAACGACCGCAACCCCGTTCTCGACTGCGCGGAACCTCGTGCTCGGCACCGACCGGGGCGCGGAACCTCGTGCTCGGCACCCGGCACCCGGCACCCGGCACCCGGCAGACGCCCGACGCCCCGTAGACCTCAGCACGAGCACCCCAGCAGAACCCCGCCCCCGCGCAGGGCCCCGCGCTCAGCCCGCCGAGCGCAGCCGCAGCGAGTTCCCGACGACGAGCACCGAGCTCATGGCCATCGCCGCGCCCGCGATCATCGGGTTGAGCAGGCCGGCCGCCGCGAGCGGGATCGCCGCCACGTTGTAGGCGAACGCCCAGAACAGGTTCTGCTTGATGATGCGCAGGGTCCGGCGCGAGAGCCGGATCGCCGTCGCGGTCGAGCGCAGGTCGCCCCGGACGAGCGTGATGTCGCTCGCCTCGATCGCGACGTCGGTGCCCGTGCCCATGGCCAGGCCCAGGTCCGCCCCGGCGAGGGCTGCGGCGTCGTTCACGCCGTCCCCGACCATCGCGACGACCCGGCCCTCGGCGCGCAGCCGCGCGACGACGTCGACCTTGTCCTGCGGCAGGACCTGCGCGATCACGTCCTCCTCCGCGATGCCGACCTGCCGCGCGGCGACCCGCGCCGCGCCGGCGTTGTCGCCCGTGAGGAGGATCGGCCGCAGGCCCAGCTCGCGGAGCTCGGCCACGGCCTGGGCCGAGGTCTCCTTGACGGGGTCGCGCAGGACGAGGACGCCCTGGGCCGTGCCGTTCCAGGCGACGACGACGGCGGTCGCGCCCGTGGACTCGGCCTCGTCGAACGCCCGGCGCAGGTCGGTCCCTGCGGCGTCGGGGCGAGCGTCGTCCCCGGGGTTCGCCGGCTCCGCCGCCTCGAACGCGATGCCCTGCTCGGCGAGCCACGACGGGCGACCCACCATGACCCGCTGCGCGTTGAGCGCCCCGGCGGGGGACAGGCCCGAGTGCGCGGTGCGGACCAGGCCGCTGACCCCGCCACCGGGCGAGCTCACGAAGTCGAAGACCTGCGCGGAGCCGATCACGACTCCGTCGGCGCCGGTACCGCCAGCGGCCGCGGACGACGACCGGTCGGGGGAAGCCGCGAGAGCCGCTGTTCCGGCCTGGCCCGCACCGGTACCGCCAGCACCTGCCGGCACCTCACGAGCAGCAGCCGACCCGGCTCCCGCGACCTGCGCCGCAGCGGCCGCGACGGCCTGCGCGATCGGGTGCTCGCTCAGCCCTTCCACCGCGCCGGCGAGGCGCAGGGCGTGGTGAGCGGCGCCGTCGGGCCCCTCGCTCGGTGAGCCGGCAGCAGCCCGCGCCGCCTCCGACCCCAGGTCGAGCGAGCCCTCGCGCGTGACCACGCGCTCGAGCGCCATGCGGCCCTGCGTCACGGTGCCGGTCTTGTCGAGCACGATCGTGTCGACGCGGCGCGTGGACTCGAGGACCTCGGGTCCCTTGATGAGGATGCCGAGCTGCGCGCCCCGGCCCGTCCCGACGAGCAGGGCGGTCGGCGTCGCGAGCCCCAGCGCGCACGGGCACGCGATGATCAGCACGGCCACGGCCGCCGTGAAGGCGAACTGCGTGCTCGCCCCCGCGAGCAGCCACCCGCCGAGGGTGAGCACGGCCAGGACCAGCACGATCGGCACGAACACGGCCGAGATGCGGTCCGCGAGGCGCTGCACGGGAGCCTTGCCCGTCTGCGCCTGGCTCACGAGGCGCCCGATCTGGGCGAGCGTCGTCTCCTCGCCCACGCGCGTCGCGCGGACGAGCAGGTGGCCCGAGGTGTTGACGGTCGCGCCCGTGACGTCGTCGCCCGGCGTCACGTCGACGGGCACGGGCTCGCCCGTCAGGAGCGAGGTGTCGACGGCGGAGCTGCCCTCGACCACGACGCCGTCGGTCGCGACCTTCTCGCCCGGGCGGACCGTGAACAGGTCGCCCTCGCGCAGGGCCGAGACGGGCACGCGCTCGGTCACGCGCCGGCCGTCGGGGCCGGTCGTGACGCGCTCGGCGTCCTTGGCGCCCATCGCGAGGAGCGAGCGCAGCGCGTCGCCGGCCTTGCGGCGCGAGCGGTGCTCGGACCAGCGGCCCGCGAGGAGGAACGTCGTGACGACGGCGGCGACCTCGAAGTAGAGCTCGGGCATCGCTGCGTGCTCGCGCGAGGGCAGCAGCGAGACCGACATGCGCATGCCGATCTCGCCCGCACCGCCGAGCAGGAGCGCCCACAGCGACCACAGGGTCGCGGCGATCACGCCGATCGACACGAGCGTGTCCATGGTCGACGCGCCGTGGCGGGCCGCGCGGAAGGCCGCGGTGTGGAAGGGCCACGCGCCCCACGTCACGACCGGCAGGGCCAGCGCCGTGACGACCCACTGCCACCCCGGGAACTGGAGCGCCGGGATCATCGACAGCGCGACGACCGGGAGCGTGAGGACCGCGGCGACCTTGAGGCGGCGGCCGAGGTCGGCGCCACGGTCGCGCGTGGGGGCCGAGGTGTCGGTCGACGGGGGCGTCGTGGGGGCCGGGGTCACCGTCCGGGGCGCGGCCGTGGTCGTCGTCGGGGTCCCGCCGGCGGGAGCGGTCCCCGAGGTGCCGACGGCCGTCGACGTCGCGCCGCTCACCGCGCCGCTCACCGCGCCGCTCACCGCGCCGCTCACCGCGGCGGGCGCTGTGACCGTCGCCGTGACCGGCGCCGCGACGGGCGACGCGGCCGCCGCCTTCGCGGCGACCGCGGGCGCGGCCGCCCGGCGGCCCGTGACCCGCGCCTGGTAGCCGGCCTTCTCGACGGCCGCGACGAGCTCGGCGTCGGTCACGCCGTCGGGCAGCACGACGTGCGCGCTCTCGAGCGGCAGGTTCACGGTGGCCTCGACGCCGTCGACGCGGTTGAGCCGCTTCTCGACGCGTGCGACGCACGACGCGCACGTCATGCCCTCGATCGCGAGGTCGACCTCGACGAACGTGGGGCCGGCGGTCAGGCCGGTGGGGGTGGTCATGGGTGCTCCTCGAGAGTCCGGTGGTGCGTCCGGCGGGTTGCGCCGGGTGGGGTCTCCGCAGCGGTCCGCTGTGCGCGGGCGGGGGCGGTGGGCGCACGCCGGGGTGGGGGTGCGCGGCGCGGGCGGCCTGGGTCAGCGGCGGGAGGGGCGCGGCTGAGGTGTCGGCAAGCGGCCTGCGGGTGGAGCGGTGCCCGACGACGGAGCGTGGGCCGGGAGTCCGGCCGGTGCTCCGTCGTCGGACGGGTCGTCGGAGGCGTCAGGCCTTCGGGACCTGGAGGTCGTACGTCTTCTCGGCCGGGGTGGCGTCCGCCGCGGAGTCCGTGCCGCAGCCGCAGCCGCAGTTGTGCGCCTTGCGGTCCGCCGCCTGCTCGGCCGACTGCGCGGCCTGGGCGTTCAGCTGGACCTCGTAGCTGGCGACCTCGTAGCCGGCCTCGTCCACGGCCTCGCGCAGCGCGGCCTCGTCGAGCGGCTCGTCGGAGAACACGGTGACCTCGGAGGCCCCGCCGACGTTCAGGTCGACGCTGATGTTCTCGACGCCGGCGACCGCGCCGACGTCCTTGGTGACGTGCGAGACGCAGTTGCCACAGGTCATGCCGGTGACGCCGAGGGTGGTGACGGTGCTCATGGGTGCTCCTTGGGAGGGGTGGGTTGTCAGCTGCGGACGAGGCGTGCGATGGCCTCGGACGCCTCGCGGACCTTGGCGGCGCCCTCGGCCTCGGAGGACCGGGCGGCGTCGACGACGCAGTGGCCGAGGTGGTCCTCGACGAGTCCGATGGACACCGCCTGGAGGGCCTTGGTCACTGCGGAGACCTGGGTGAGGATGTCGATGCAGTAGACGTCCTCGTCGATCATGCGGGCGATCCCGCGGACCTGCCCCTCGATGCGGCGCATGCGCTTGAGGTAGGCCTCCTTGTCGGAGGCGTACCCGTGCGGGCCGGTGTGGGCAGGGGCAGCGCCCGGCTCGACCGGGTGCTGGGTGGTCGTGTCGCTCATGCTGGGCCTCCGTGATCGCTCGCTCGGATACCCCTGTGGGGTACCGCTCTTCAAAGATACCCCTGAGGGGTATCAGGTTGTCAAGGGGTCGAAGGTCCCTCCGGGCCACGGACCCGCCTCTCTCCCCGCTCGCCCGGCCCGCTCGCTGCGACGAATGCGCCGTTCGCCACGACACGGGGCCGTTTCGGGTGTTCGATGAGAACCGAACAGCCCGCACGGACGGTGCTCCAGCGTTCCTGGCGGGACTCGACCCGACGTCAGGAGCCCACCATGACAACGCAGGACCCGATCCTCACCGCCTTCTCCTCCGCCGCCAAGCAGGTCTGGTACTGGCCCGTGATCCGCGGCGTGATCGCGATCCTCTTCGGCATCGTCGCGCTCGCGTGGCCGGAGATCACGGCCGTCGTCTTCATCTGGATCGTCGCCATCTTCACGCTCGTCGACGGGCTGTTCGAGATCGTCGAGGGCATCCGGCGCCGGGGGACCGGCGGCACCGCCGCGCTCGTCACGGTGGGGCTCGTGAGCGTCGCGGTCGGCGTCGTGCTGCTCGTGTGGCCCGGCAAGACCGCCGAGGTCCTGGTGTGGATCGTCGGTCTGTGGGCCGTGGTCCTCGGGATCTTCCAGGCGATCGCGAGCATCGAGCTGCGCAAGGTCCCCGGCAGCGGCTGGGGCTGGGGAGTCTTCGCGGGCCTGCTGTCGCTCGTGTTCGGTCTGCTCGTGCTCTTCAACGTCGGCGCGGGCGTCGTGTCGATCGTCTGGATCCTCGCGATCGTGGCCCTCGTGTGGGGCGTCTCGCTCATCGCGTTCGGCTTCCAGATCCGCAGCCTCGGGAAGAAGGCCGGCCAGATCAGCTACTGACCGGCCCCCGTCGGTCGGGCACGGAGGAAGGTGCCCGACGGCGCCGCTCACCCGCCAGGACACCTCACCCCGCGCCCGGGCAGGGCGTGCAGGGCTCAGGCCGTGGCTCGCGCCGCGGCCTTCGCTCCGTCCGGGAGCGCTGCGAGGATGCGCTCGACCGCGGCGTCGTCGTGCGCCGACGACACGAACCACGCCTCGAAGACCGACGGCGGCAGGTTGACCCCGGCGTCGAGCATCGCGTGGAAGAACGCCTTGTAGCGGAACGCCTCCTGCGCCTGCGCCTGGGCGTAGTTGCGGACCCCGGCCGAGGCCGCGAAGTCGCCGAACATGATCGAGAACAGGTTGCCCGAGCGCTGCAGGCGGTGCGCGACGCCCTCGGCGGCCAGCGCCGCGCTCGCGGCGTCACCCACGACCTGGGCGACGTGGTCGACGCGCGCGTAGACGGCGTCGTCGGCCAGGCGCAGCGTCGCGAGGCCCGCCGCGACCGCGACCGGGTTCCCCGAGAGCGTGCCCGCCTGGTAGACCGGGCCGAGCGGCGCGAGCTGGTCCATGATCGACGCCGGTCCGCCCAGCGCGGCGACGGGCATGCCGCCGCCGACGACCTTGCCGAACGTGAAGAGGTCGGGCGTGTACTCGGGGACGGCGCCCGAGGCCGCGCCCGATTCCAGGCCCCACCAGCCGCTCGGGCCCACCCGGAAGCCCGTGAGGACCTCGTCGAGGATCAGCAGCGCGCCGTGCGCGGACGTGATGCGGCGCAGTCCCTCGTTGAAACCGGGCGCGGGAGGCACGATCCCCATGTTCGCCGGAGCGGCCTCCGTGATGACTGCGGCGATCTCCGAGCCGCGCTCGGTGAACGCGCGCTCGACGGCCTCGAGGTCGTTGTAGGGCAGCACGAGGGTCTCGGCCGCGCTGGCCTCGGTCACGCCGGCCGAGCCGGGCAGCGCGAGCGTCGCGACGCCCGAGCCGGCCTCGGCGAGCAACGAGTCGACGTGCCCGTGGTAGCAGCCTGCGAACTTGACGACCAGGTTGCGGCCCGTGAAGCCGCGCGCGAGGCGCACCGCGGTCATGGTCGCCTCGGTGCCCGTCGAGACCAGGCGCACGCGCTCGGCGGCGGGCACCCGGCGGCGGACCTCCTCCGCGAGGTCGACCTCGCCCAGCGTCGGGGCGCCGAACGACAGGCCGCGTGCCGCGGCGTCCTGCACGGCCGCGACGACCGCGGGGTGCGCGTGGCCCAGGAGCGCGGGGCCCCACGAGCACACGAGGTCGACGTACTCGCGGCCCGCGACGTCCGTGACGTACGCGCCGCGCGCGCTCGCGATGAAGCGCGGGTCGCCGCCGACCGAGCCGTAGGCCCGCACGGGCGAGTTCACGCCGCCGGGGATCGCGCCCTGGGCGCGCACGAACGCCTCGTGGTTGTCGTGGAGGGTGGTCGCGTGCGCCGGAGAGCCGGCCGGGTGGATCGTCATCGGTGTCACCGAATCCATTCTGCGATCTCGAGGGCCCAGTAGGTCAGGATGATGTCGGCGCCCGCCCGCTTGATGCCGAGCACGGACTCCAGGACGGCGCCGCGCCGGTCGATCCAGCCGTTCGCGGCCGCCGCCTCGATCATCGCGTACTCGCCCGAGACCTGGTAGGCGGCGACGGGGACGTCGCTGCGTTCGGCCACGGCCGCGAGCACGTCGAGGTACGAGCCTGCGGGCTTGACCATGACCATGTCGGCGCCCTCGGCCAGGTCGAGGTCGGCCTCGCGCAGGCCCTCGCGGAAGTTCGCGGAGTCCATCTGGTAGGTGCGGCGGTCGCCCTGGAGCGTCGAGTCGACGGCCTCGCGGAACGGCCCGTAGAACGCGCTCGCGTACTTGGCGCTGTACGCCAGGATGCTCACGTCCGTGTGCCCGGCGTCGTCGAGGGCCTCGCGGATCACGGCCACCTGGCCGTCCATCATGCCCGACGGCGCCACGACCTCCGCGCCGGCCTCGGCCTGGGTCAGGGCCATCGAGGCGTAGCGGACCAGGGTCTCGTCGTTGTCGACGACCAGGTCGCCGTCCGGGCCGGCCGTCAGGACCCCGCAGTGGCCGTGGTCGGTGAACTCGTCGAGGCACAGGTCGGCCATGACGACGGGGCCCGGCCGGCCTGTGCCCGCGGTGGCGTCCCGGGCCGCGTCGCGCGCGATGCGGATCGCCCGGTTGAGGATCCCGTCGGGGGCGTCGGCCTGCGAGCCTGTCGCGTCGCGGTGCTCGGGGATGCCGAACAGCATGACGCCGCCGACCCCGGCCGCGGCGGCCTGGGCGACGGCCTCGGCGAGGCTCGCCTCGGTGTGCTGCACGATCCCCGGCATGGAGCCGAGGGGCTTGGGCTCGGTCAGGCCCTCCTTGATGAACAGGGGGAGCACGAGGTCGGCGGCGTGCAGCCGGGTCTCGGCGACGAGCCGGCGCATCTGCGGGGTCGAGCGCAGGCGGCGGGGACGGATCACGGGAGGTTCCTGCCTTCTGTGGGGGAGGGGGAGTCGGAGTCGAGCAGGGGAGCGGGGGGAGTGTCGCGGGGCCGTGCGGACGGGTCGGCAGCGACGCGGAGCACCGCTGCGGCCAGCGCCTCGTCGGTCGCCCTGTCGGCCACGGCGTCGACCCGCAGCCCGACCGCGTGCGCGGCCTCCGCCGTCGGCTCCCCGATCGCGACGCCCGCGACGCGCGGGTCCGCGCCGAGTTGGGCCGCGACCTCGCGCGCCACGCTGCCCGACGTCAGCACGACCACGTCGACCGCACCCGCCCGCCACGCCTCGACGACCTCAGGAGAGAGCGCGTGCGACACCGTCCGGTAGGCGGTCACGACCTGGACGTCCCAGGCGCGCTCGCGCAGGCCGTCGGCCATGGTGGGCTTCGCGAGGTCGCCCTGCGGCACGAGCACGCGGCCCCTCGCACCGGTGGGCCCCTCGTCCGAGGCGGACCGGACGTCCGCCCCGCGTGCGTCCGGCAGCCGGTCGAACGCCGCGAGCAGACCGCGCGCCGAGTTCACGGTCGCCTCGAGGTCCACCTGGACCCCCGCGGCCTCGAGCGCGCGTCGTGTCGCGGGCCCGACCGCAGCCCACCGCGTGCCAGGTCCCGCGGTGCCGGCGGTGCCGGCGGCCCCGTCACGACCCGACACCTCGGCGAGGGACCGTCCGCGGCGCGCGGCGCTCGCGGTCAGCTCGTCGATCGCGTTGACGCTCGTCACCACGACCCAGGCGAAGGCCCCGCGCGCGAGGTCCGCGACGGCGGCGTCCATGGCCGCGGTGTCCTCGATGGGTGCGCGTTCGATCGCGGGGCTCACGAGCACGGTCGCGCCCTGCGTGCGCAGCCGCACCGCGAGGGGCTCGGCCCGCTCGGGCGAGCGCGGCACCAGGACGGTGGTCCCCGTCAGCGGTCCGGCGGCGCCGGAGTGCTGCGGCGACGACTGCACCGGCGGCAGCTCGCGCCCGCGCTGGGGGTCGCGCAGCCTGCCTGGCATCAGCGCTGCTCCGGGTTCACGGGGGCGTCGGTGCCGCCGACCGTGAGCTCGTCGGCAGCGTCGGTGGGTGCGGTGCCGGGGGCCCAGAGCGCCGACGCCTCGGCACCGGGGAGCGAGCCGCCGCCGGGACCGGTCGCACGCAGGGGCGCGAGCTCGGCGGCCCCTCCGGCCAGCAGGGCGTCCGCGACCTCGACGCCCAGGGCGCGGGCGAGCGCGTCCGACGCGTCGTCGGCGCCGGCCGTCCGGGGAGCACCGGCCCCGCCGGCGGTGTGGCCGCCGCCGACGACCGCGGGCAGCGCGACCCGGGCCGAGTGCGTGAGGACCTGCCCGCCGTCGAGCCGGGCCACGACCGCGGAGAGGCGGAGCTGGTCGTCCTCGACCACCGCGTGAGCGCCGACGGGGGCCGCGCACCCGGCCTCGAGCCGGGCGAGCAGCGCACGCTCGGCGAGGACCGCGAGGCGGGTCGGGAGGTGGTCGAGGCCCGCGACGACCTCGGCGAGGTCGAGGGGCTGGCGTGTGCCGCCGTCGGGCAGGAGGTCGAACGAGGACAGGGGCGAGAGGTCGGCGGTGCGGACCTCGACGCCCAGTGCGCCCTGCCCGGGCGCCGGGGCCATGACGCGCACGTCGATGACCTCGGAGACCGCGTCGAGGCGGCCCAGGCGCGAGAGCCCCGCGTACGCGAGGACGACCGCGTCGAGGTCCGCGTCGGGGCCGAGGGCGCGCGCGAGGCGCGTGTCGACGTTGCCGCGGATGTCGAGCACGTCGAGGTCGGGGCGGACCGCGAGGAGCTGGGCCGCCCGTCGCGGCGACCCGGTGCCGACCCTGGCGCCGCGCGGCAGGGTCTCGAGCGTCCAGCCGTTCCGGGCGCACAGGACGTCGCGCGGGTTCTCGCGCTCGGGGGTCACGAGGGTCAGCCCCTCGGCAGCGCCGGTCGGCAGGTCCTTGAGGGAGTGGACGGCGACGTCGCAGCGGCCGTCGAGCAGCGCCTCGCGCAGCGCGGTCACGAACACCCCGGTGCCGCCCATGGAGGCGAGCGATCCCGAGCGGACGTCGCCCTCGGTGCGGATGCGCACGATCTCGACCGGGTGCCCGGTCAGCTGCTCGATGCGTCGTGCGACGAGTCCCGTCTGGGTCGTCGCGAGGGCGCTGCCACGGGTTCCGACACGAATGCTCACGCTCCTAGTCTCCTCTGCGCGGCGGCATTGTCGAAATGCGTGCGAATGCGTTCGGCGCGACATTCTGCGGAAAGGCGGCGCGAGTGACATCGACCTGACAGGAGGTCAGAACGAGAAGACGAATTGTCAGGACGTTCGGCGAAGGAATGCAGTCGGCATCACGTGCCGTGCAATTCCCGGAGATCAGAGCTGCTCGGCGCAGTCCTGCGCGTGCCCGACGATCGCCGCGAGCCCCGTGCCCGCGATCCAGCCACCCGTGACCCCGAGCCCGTCGACGTGCGAGACCCGCTCGACGAACGCCGCGACCTCGCGCCGGTACACGGGCGTGGGCGGGGGGAGGGACCCGTTCCAGCGCGTCGACAGGTGCTCGCGCACCTTGCCGTCGAGGTCGACCCCGAGCAGCACCGAGGCGTCGCGCACGACCTGGTTCACGGTCGGTTCGACCGTCTCGCCGATGCGCCCGTAGCTCAGTCGCACCACGTGGTTCCCCGGCCCGACGGCGCCCGCCACCCGGGCAGCCAGCCACGGCCACTTCGCGGTCGAGTGGGTCAGGGCCTTGGCCTGGACCGGGTCGTGCGCGCCTGCCCGGTGGTTCTCGTCGCGCGTCGACCACGTGCGGGGCTTCGGCGCGACCAGCAGGCCGCTGCCCCGCGGGGCGGCGTCGAGCTCGGGGGCCTCGACCAGGAGCGTCACGAGACGGATGTCGGCACCGGGCTCGGGGTCCGGCACCGGGTCGGCCGTGCGGCCCGCGAGCGGGGACACCAGGTCCACGACCGCGGGGGTCGTGACCAGGAGCCGCGGGGCCCGGAAGGTCGTGGGGCCGCCGGGGCCCTCGGCCTGGACGCTCCACCCCTGGTCGCCGTCGCGGTCCAGCCCGACCACCTCGTGGCGCACGAGCAGCACCCCGGCCGGGCCCGCGCTCCCGGCGGGAGAAGCGGCGTCGGGCGCGTCGTCCGTGACCGCGAGCGTGAGCTCCTCGACGAGGCGGTGCATGCCGCCCTCGATGCCGCGGACCGCCGAGCCCGCCGGCGCCTGGGCGCGCAGAGCCGCGACCGCACGGGTCAGCGAGCCCTCGCGGGCGTAGGCCTCGCGCAGGCCCGGGGCCACGGCGTCGACGTCGAGCCGTTCGAGCGGTGCCGAGTGGACGCCCGCGGCGACCGGGGCGACGAGGCGCTCCGCGACGCGCCGGCCCACGCGCGAACGGGTGAACGTCTCGAGGTTCTCCTCGTCGACCCATCGCCGCGGCTTGATGCGGTCCATGCCCGCGCGCAGCGCGCCCGGCCAGCCGACCGCGCGGCGCACGTCGGCTGCGAACGGGTGGGCCGGGATGCCCATGATCCCCGCCTTCGGCAGCGGGAACGCACGGCTCGCGGCGTAGCCCCACGCGCTGATCGGGGCAGGCTCGACGACCGTCAGGCCCAGGGCGGACACCAGGTCGCCCACGGCCGACCCGCGCGCCGCGAAGGACTCGGCGCCCACGTCGACCGACAGTCCCGTCGAGCCCAGCTTGTCGCCGTGCACCGGCCCGCCCGGGCGGTCGGCCGCCTCCAGGACGAGGACCCGCAGGCCTCGGCGGCGCAGCGTGCGCGCGGCGGTCAGGCCGGCCACGCCGGCGCCGACGACGACAGCGTCGAACGTGGTGGGGGAGTTGCCGGTCGATCCATCAGCAGCGGGGTGCACACGTCCAGTGTGCCCCCGCCGCGAGGGTGTGTCAGACCAGGCGTCGCACCGGGGTCACGCCTGGTCCGACACGTTCCGGACGGAATGGACGAGCTCGACGACCCGGGTCAGGACCGTCGGGTCGGTCTCGGGCGGCACGCCGTGCCCGAGGTTCACCACGTGGCCCGGCGCAGCGCTCCCACGGCGCAGGACGTCGAGGACGTGCGCCTCGAGCACGGGCCACGGCGCGGCCAGCAGGGCCGGGTCGATGTTGCCCTGGACCGGCACGTACCCCCCGAGGGTCGCCGCGGCCTCGTCGAGCGGCGTGCGGTAGTCCACGCCCACGGTCGGGTGCGTCACTCCCGCCTCGGTGAGCGAGTCGCGCATGGCCCCCAGCAGGTGCCCGGTGCCCGTCCCGAAGTGGATCGCCGGGACGCCCAGGTCGCTGACCTGCGACAGGGCGACCGTGCTGCCCGGCTTGGCGCCCGCGAGGTAGTCCTCGAGCGACAGGCTGCCGGCCCACGAGTCGAACAGCTGGGCCGCGCTGGCCCCGGCCAGGACCTGTGCGCGCAGGAACGCGCCCGTGATCTGCGCGGTCCACGCCGTCAGGCGGGCCCACGACTCGGGGTCCGCGTGCATGAGCGTGCGCGCCGCGAGGTGGTCGCGCGACGGGCGCCCCTCGACCAGGTACGCCGCGAGCGTGAACGGCGCCCCCGCGAAGCCGATGAGGGGCGTCGACCCGAGTGCCGCGACCGTGAGCGCGACGGCCTCCGTCACGGGCGCGAGCGACTCCGGGGTGAGCTCGTGCTCGACGAGGCGAGCGACGTCGTCGGGCGTCCGGTACGCCTGCCCCATGACCGGGCCGACGCCCGGCACGATGTCCACGTCGACCCCCGCGAGCTTGAGCGGGATGACGATGTCCGAGAAGAAGATGCCCGCGTCCACGCCGTGGCGGCGGACCGGCTGGAGCGTGATCTCGCTCGCCAGGTCCGGGCGCAGGCACGAGTCGAGCATCCCGACGCCCTGGCGCAGCTCGCGGTACTCGGGCAGGGACCGGCCGGCCTGCCGCATGAACCACACGGGTGTGGTTTCCGGGCGGTCGCCGCGCAAAGCGCGCACGAGGGGCGAATTCGTCGTCCGGCCGTCGACGAGAGGGTGGTTGTCTGAAAGCGCGGTGAACGTCACAAGAACCGATTCTGCCGTGCGCGCAGAGGAATGATTCAATCGGAGCACTGTGGTTCTCCTGTCGATGACTGCAAGTCACCACGAGCTGGACATGTCCACCCTCGAGCTCCTCTCCACCGGAGCCGCGTCGGTCGGACGGGCAGCCGTCGAGACCTGCGAAGCGATCACCGGTGCCGTCGTCGTCGCGACGTGCAACCGGTTCGAGGTGTACCTGGACGTCGACTCGCCCGTGGACGGGCGGGGCGTGCAGCACGCGTCGCACGAGGTCGCGCGGCTCGTCGCCGCAGCGTCGGGAGTCTCCGAGGACGTCGCCGTGGGTGCGTTCTCGACCCGTACCGGGCCCGACGTCGCCGCTCACCTCTTCGAGGTCGCCGCGGGCCTGGACTCCATGGTCGTGGGCGAGCGCGAGATCGCCGGTCAGGTCAAGCGCGCGCTCGAGGAAGCACGCGAGGGCGGCGCGACGTCGTCCACGCTCGAGCTCCTGTTCCAGACCGCGTCCCGGACCTCCAAGCGGATCAGCAACGAGACGACGCTCGGTGGCAACGGCCGGTCGGTCGTGTCCCTGGGGCTCGACCTCGCGAGCGCCGAGCTCCCGCCGTGGCGCCAGGTCCGGACCGTGCTCATCGGCACGGGCTCGTACGCCGGTGCGTCGCTCGCAGCGCTGCGGGCGCGGGGCTGCGAGGACGTGCGCGTGTACTCGGGGTCGGGGCGTGCCGAGCAGTTCGCGGCCGACCGCGGCGCGGTCGCCGTGACGGACCTCGTGACGGCTCTCGAGGACGCGGACCTCGTGGTCTCGTGCAGCGGGGCACGGGGGCGGGTGCTGGCCGGTGGCGCTCCGAGGGTGACCGAGCCGGGTGCCGGAGGAGACCAGGTGCCCGCCGAGGGGGACGAGCTCCCTGCCGACCGTGACGCGCTCCTGGGCGGCGGCGACGCGCTGGGCCACGTGCTCGACGCCGCGGCCGTCGTCCGCGCCCGGTCGCGCGCCGCGGAGGCCGCGGGCGACGAGGCCCCGCACCGGCCCATGGTGGTCCTCGACCTGGCGCTGCACCGTGACGTCGACCCGCGCGTCGCGGACCTCGACGGTGTCCTGCTCTACGACCTGGCCTCCCTCAAGGCGCACTCACCCGCGCTGGGGTCCCTCGTCGTCGGTCAGGCGCGGCGGATCGTGGACCGTGCGACGCAGGACTTCGAGGAGACGCGCCTGGGGCGGGCGGCCGACACGGCCGTCGTCGAGCTGCTCGACGACGCCGACCGACGGATCGCCGCCGAGGTCGCCGAGCGCGTGGCCGGACGCCGGGCCGCGGGGACCGAGGTCGACGAGGCCGAGGCCGAGGCGCTCACCCGCTCGGTCCGTCGTCGTGTGCACGCCGACCTGCACGACGCGATCGTGGCGGCTCGGGCGTCGGCGCTCGCGGTGGCTCAGGCCGAGGCCGAGGCCGTGGTGGCCGATGCCGAGGCGGCTCTGCGCGGCGCCGGGACGAGCGGGTCCGACGTCGAGGTGTGCGCGGGGCGCTGAGCCCCTACTCGGTGTGCCGAGCACGAGGTTGCGGTCGTTCTCGGGCGGTTCTCGACCGCAACCCCGTGCTCGACTGATCGCAACCCCGTGCTCGACCGAGGGAAGTGCCCCGTCAGGCCGCGAGCACGCCCGCGTCGACCAGGTGCTCCAGGACGATCCGGCCCGCGGGCGGGACGCGGTGGGCCTCGCTCCCCGTGACCCACGTGAGCTCACCGACCTCGGCGCGCGGGGCAGGCTCGGGCGACCCCGGCAGCGGTTCGGCGTAGAAGCAGTGCATCCGCACGAGCCGCCCGTCGAGCCCGTGACCGGGCGCCTCGGCGACGAGTCCCGAGCGGACCGTCGCCGGGTCGAGCAGGACGCCGAGCTCCTCCTCGATCTCGCGGACCAGCGCCTCGGTGTCGCTCTCGCCGGGATCGAGCTTGCCGCCCGGCATGAAGAACAGCTCGTTGTCGCGGCTGCGGACGACCAGCAGCCGCCCGTCGCGGACGTGGATCCAGCCGACGGTCTTCAGGGGGGTCGTGGGGGTGTCGAGGGAGGTCACGGTCGACATCCTTCCACCCGGTGCGTCGCCGTCGGCGGCCGGTCGCGACGCCGTCGTCCGGAGGCCGAGACCCAGGTCGCCGGGAACCCGCCGATAGTTCCGTTTCAGAACGAAAGTCGATACTGTGCCGATCGCGGACGGGCCCCACGGTGCCCGCCCGCGACGACGACAGGTCACGCGCGGCACCGCCCGCCCGATCGGACGGAGAGCTCGATGGGATTCATCAAGGCCTTTGCTGGTGCCCTCGGAGGCACGCTCGCGGACCAGTGGAAGGACTTCCTCGCGCCACCCACGAACCTCGCGCCGACCGCAGCGCTCTTCCCGGCGGTCGCGCAGGGACAGAACGCTGGTCGTGGCTCCAACACCAAGGGCTCGGCGAACATCATCACCAACGGGAGCCGGTTCGTCGTCCCCGAGGGGTACGGGCTCCTCACGTTCCAGGACGGCGCGCTCACGGGTTTCGTAGCCGAGCCGGGCGGGTACCTGTTCACGTCCGACGACCAGAACTCCCAGTCGATCTTCGCCGACAACGGCTTCCTGAGCCCGTTGGTCAAGACCACGTGGGAGCGGTTCAAGTTCGGCGGTCAGCCCGGGTCCCAGCAGCTCGGCTTCTACGTGAACCTCAAGGAGCTGCCGAACAACCGGTTCGGCACCCAGTCGGAGATCTACTGGGACGACGCCTACCTCGGCGCCCAGGTCGGGGCCGTGACTCGCGGCACCTACACGCTGCGCATCGTCGACCCCATCCTGTTCGTCAAGCAGTTCGTGCCGCTGACCTACCTCGGTGCGAGCGCGAAGGTCTTCGACTTCTCCGACCTCGACAACGACGCCGCGAGCCAGCTCTTCACCGAGGTCGTCGGATCGCTCGCGGCCGCCTTCTCGAGCTACACCAACGACGCGGACAAGGGGAACCGGATCACCCGGATCCAGAGCGACTCGGTCGGGTTCGCGCAGTCGTTGGCGGGCGCGGTCGAGGAGGGCTACCAGTGGACGTCCTACCGCGGCCTGTCGATCGTCAAGGTCGCGCTCGCCGCGATCGAGTACGACGAGGACACCAGGGCGCTGCTGAGCGACGTCAAGAAGGCCGACGCGCTCGCCGGCGCTCGGGGCAACTCGTTCCTCCAGCAGGCTGCCGCGCGCGGCATCCAGGCCGCAGGGGAGAACCCGGGCGGTGCGGGGGGCGGTGCGAACATGGCGATCCTCGGCATGGGGATGAACGCTGCGGGCGGCGCGATGGCCGGGCTCCAGCAGCCCGTCGTCCCGCTCCAGCAGGTTCCCGCGCAGGCTGCGCCGGTCGCCACCGCTGCGCCCGTCGCCGCGCCGGCGGCCGAGGACCCGGTCGCGAAGCTCACGCAGCTCAAGGCCATGCTCGACCAGGGGCTCATCACGCAGGCGGACTACGACGCCGCCAAGGCCAAGGTCCTCGGGTTCTGAGGGACCGGCGATGACCGTCCACGAGCCCGAGGCGGCCGTTCCGCCGTCGGCCCCGCAGCCTGCCGTCCTACCTACCGAGGCTCAGCCGTCCGCCGGCCCCCGGCCGGACGGGCCGGCGGTCGTCCGTACGGACGCCGGCGCCAGCGACGGCCTGGTCAAGTGCTCGCGGTGCGGGGCGACCGAGATCTCGCTCAACGTCGCGACGGGGAACCTGCGGTGCGGGTTCTGCCGCTACGAGTGGGCGAGCGCGGGGACCATCGCCGACCTCGGCCTCGACGGCGACATCGGCGCGCTGCGTGGGGTCGTCGTCGGGTCCGGCACCGCCGCGATCGTCCCGGGGACCGACGAGGTCCTCACGTTCCGGTGCTCGGCGTGCGGCGCGGACGTCGTCGTCGACACCGCGCACGGCACCCAGGCGCGCTGCCACTGGTGCCGCAACACGTTGTCGGTCAACCAGCAGGTGCCCAACGGTGCGGTGCCCGACGTCGTGCTGCCGTTCCGCCTGCCCAAGGACGAGGCGATCACGCGCATCCGGGAGTTCGTCGGCAAGCGTCGCTTCTACGCCCACCCGACGTTCCGGGCCGAGTTCGTCCCGGAGAGCGTCGTCGGGGTCTACATGCCGTACCTCGTCGCGGACCTCAACACGAAGGCCCGGTTGTCGGGCCAGGGTGAGCGCCTCGTGCGGTCCTACACCGTCAAGGTCAGGGGCGCGGACGGCGAGGAGCGCGACGAGCGGCGCTACGACGCGGACGTCTACGACGTCGTGCGCGAGTTCGACCTGCACGTCGACGACCTGACGATCGAGTCCTCGGCGGACCGGCGCGACCACGGGGCGAGCGCTCGGACGAACAACATCATCAACACGATCCTCCCGTTCGACGTCGAGAACGCGGTGCGCTACGACTCCAACTACCTCTCGGGATTCACCGCGGAGCGGCGCGACACCGACATCGACGACGTGCGCGAGCCCGCGTTCGCGCAGGCCAAGGAGATCGCCCGGTTCCGGGCGCTCGACATGATCGGGGCCTACGACCGTGGGCTTCGCTGGGACCACCAGCAGCTCGAGGTCGTGGGCCAGCGCTGGGTCGCCGCCTACCTGCCGGTGTGGCTGTACTCGTACCACGAGGTCCGCAAGAACGGGAGCTCGCTCCTGCACTACGTCGCGGTCAACGGGCGGACGGGCGAGACCATGGGATCCGTCCCGGTCAACCGCCGACGCCTGTTCGCGGTGTCGCTCGTCGTCGAGGCCGTCGCGGCCGTGGCGGCCCTCCTCGTCATGATCGGGACCTGATGCACGTGCTCGCCCTGGACGCGCTCACCGTGGCCGCCGAGTCCTCGTCCGGTGAGGAGGGGGCGCTGAAGCTCGTCGTCGTCGGTCTGCTGCTGCTCGCCGGGCCGCTCTTCTACTGGCTGACCTGGCGTCGGTACCGCAACGCCGGCGAGCGTCACGACCACCGGAGGGACACCCGGTCCGAGGTGCGCGACGTGCGCGCGTCGGACGTCCACGTGCGTCGGCTGATCGGCCGGACGAACAGCAGGATGTCGGGCGCGAACCACCGGTCGTAGGGCCGCCGGCGCCGCGCACGGCGTCGACGCCCCGAGCACCTCACCCCCGACGGCCTCAGCAGGCCGCCTCCGGCGGGCCGTCGGGGGCAGCCTCGGCGCCTCCCGCTACCGTGGGCAGATGCGACTCGGAGTGCTCGACATCGGTTCCAACACCGTCCACATGCTCGTCGTGGACGCGGTGCGCGGCGCCCGCCCGGACCCGGCGGCGTCGGGCCGCTCGGTCGTCCGTCTCATGCGCTACCTCCAGCCCGACGGCTCGATCTCGGCCGAGGGCGTCGAGGCCCTGCTCGAGGCGGCGGACAAGGCGGCGGCCCTGGCCCGCGAGTACGAGGTCGACGAGTCGCTCGCGCTCGCGACGTCCGCGCTGCGCGAGGCGACCAACGGCCCCGAGGTGCTCGCGGCGATCGAGGAGCGCGTCGGGGTCCCGATCGAGGTCCTCTCGGGCCCCGAGGAGGCGCGGCTGACGTTCCTCGCGGCGAGGCGCTGGCACGGGTGGGCGTCGGGCCGCCTCATGGTCCTGGACATCGGTGGCGGCTCGCTCGAGATCGCGTCGGGTCTGGACGAGGAGCCCGACGTCGCGGTCTCGGTCCCTCTGGGGGCCGGCCGGATGACGATCGAGCACCTCCCGGACGACCCGCCCACGGCGCACCAGGTCGCGGCGCTGCGCACTCACGTGCGCGGGGTGCTCGCCGAGGCGCTCGGTGAGATCAAGGCGTTGCCACGCCCCGACCACGTGGTCGCGACCTCCAAGACGTTCCGGTCGCTCGCCCGGCTCGCAGGCATGAAGGTCGCGGTCGTGGGCCCGGAGGAGCGCTGGCGCATGGAGCGCTCGCAGCTGTCCGACTGGGTGCCGCGCCTCGCGCGCATCCCCGCCACGGGTCGGACCGAGCTGCCGGGGATCACGGCCGAGCGGACGTACCAGATCGTCGCGGGCGGGGTTGTCGCGGAGGAGACCATGAAGGCTCTGCGCGTCGCGGAGGTCGAGATCTGCCCGTGGGCCTTGCGCGAGGGTGCGATCCTGCGTCGTCTCGACCAGATCTGACGGCCTGAGCCGGGGGCACGTCACCCTGGACCGGACCGCCGAGGCCTGAGCAGTCCTGGCCCGCCCCGCCACGGACGCGACCCGACGGGACGCGTCCGCGCGAGGTGGGCTGCGCCGTCGGGCACTGTGACGCCCGCACCGGCACGGGGCCGACGCCGCGCCTGCCCCGGCGTCAGACGCCCTGGACCGCCTCCACGTCGCCCGCGGCGATCGCGTCGAGGAGCGCCTGGTGGTCCAGGGCGTTCTGGTCGGCGTAGCGGCGGGCGAACTCGGTGAACGAGTGGTCGGCGACGTCGCCCTTGCCGAGGTACGCGCTGATCGCGAGGGCGTCGCCCGAGCGGGCGTGCCCTCGCGCGAGGACCCACGCGCACATCTGCGCGTACGCGGCCATCGCGACCGGGAGCATGGTCTCGAGGTCCGCCGAGACCTTCCAGTCCCAGAGCTGGCGGAAGTAGTAGTCGTGGCGTCGGTCGTCGGCGCCGTGCACGGTGTTCCAGCCGAGCAGCGCGTCGCTCGTGGCCTGCAGGAGGCGTTGCCCCTCGACCACGCGCCGCCCGTTCTCCGGGTACGGACTGGCCGACGTGTAGGGCTCCAGGACGGACGGCTCGGCCTCCTTGACCTGCAGGAACAACGGGTCGTCGTTGTCCCGGCCCACGAGCAGCGCGACCCAGCAGCGCGTCCCGACGCTCCCGACCCCGACCACGCGCCGGGCCAGGTCGACCAGCCGGTAGCGCTCGAGCAGGATGCGGCGCGCCCCCGTGAGCGAGTCGCCGTACGTCGCGAGCGCCGCAGCCACGACGCCGAGGTAACGGGCCTGCTCGTCCGCGTCGTACAGGTCGCGCACCGGCACGAGCAGGGGCGGGTCGCTCACGAACCGCAGCTCGCCGTCGTCATGGAGCGCCGTGAGCCGGCGGCGGGCCTTCTGCCGGTCCTTGGTCCGCGCCTTGCGCAGCGCCTTGCGGAGGTTCTCCATGACGACGGGCGGGACCGACCCACGCCACCGGTCGACGATCTCGTCGCCGCGGAGCTGCACGTGCCACAGGTCGAGGTGGCCCAGGTCGGCGAACGTGCGGAGCGTCTGGCGGTACCCCCTCGCCGCCGCGAGGGCGACCCGCTCGCGCTCCTGGGGCGCCATGCCGCGGTGGCGGCCTGCGATCTCGAGGCTCGCGACGAGGCGCTGGAGGTCCCACTCGAACGGGCCGCGGTGCGTCTCGTCGAAGTCGTTGATGTCGAACACCAGCGAACGCTCGGGGGATGCGAACCCGCCGAAGTTCGCGAGGTGCGCGTCGCCGCACAGCTGGACGGTCAGGTCGGTGCGCGGCCCCGTGCCGAGGTCTGCCGCCATGACGGCCGCCGCCCCCCGGTAGAACGAGAAGGGCGTCGCGGCCATGCGTCCCATGCGCAGCGGGACGAGCTCGGGCACGCGGCTCGCGTTCTGGGCCTGGAGGATCGCGACGGGGTCGCGGCGGTCGGTCGGCGGTGTCCAGGCGGCGGTCGAACGACGGGGGAGGAGCGAGCGTGCGGCGCGCCCCTGCTCCTTGCGGTGCTCGGGCGAGGGGGTCCCGCGCAACGGTGCGCGGTCGGGGTGCTGGTCCGTGGCGGTGTGAGGCATCGTCGCTCCTCGGGTCCGTGGGCGTGAGGGCGCGCCCACGCTCATCATGGCGCGCGCGGTCGTCGTGGGCGCGGCGGGGCGTCCCCCTCGGCGGACATTCCCGGCACCTCGTGCCGACCTGTCACCGGAAGCGCCCGCAGCTCTCTTTCTGGGGTAGCGCCGCTCTGCGCTGTCCGGCGCCACCACCTTTTGAGAGGGAACACCCATGACCACCCACGAGATCACGCAGGATGTCGTCCTCGACGCGCTCACGCAGGCCGTGACCGGACGCGTCCTTCCCGGCAACGCTGCCGAGGCCCGGCTCTCGGGCATGAACATCGCCGTCGAGCACCGTCCCGACTACGTCGTCGACGCCACGTCCCCGGCCGACGTCCAGGCGACCGTGCGGGTCGCCAAGCGGTTCGGTCTGCCCGTCGCGGTCTTCAGCACGGGCCACGGCTTCGCGCGCGGGATCGACGGCGGCATCGCACTCACGACCGCGGGCCTGACGGGCGTCGAGGTCGACGAGCCCGCCCGCACGGCGCGCGTGGCCGCGGGCTCGCGCTGGAGAGACGTGCTCGACGCCGTCACGCCCCTGGGGCTCGCCGCGGTCACCGGGTCGTCGCCCGACGTGGGGGTCGTCGGCTTCCTCCTGGGCGGCGGCATGAGCCCGCTGGCCCGCGAGGTGGGCTTCGGGTCGAACTACCTGCTCGCGGCAGACGTCGTGACGGGCGACGGCGACCTGCTGCACGTCGACGCCGACCACCACCCCGAGGTGCTGCGCGCGCTGCGTGGCGGGAAGTGGGGCCTGGGGGTCGTCACGTCGGTGACGATCAGGCTCCTGCCCCTCGCGACCATCACCGGAGGGAGCTTCTTCGCGGTCGGCGACGACGCGGCGACCATGTTCCGCGCCTACGCCGACTGGGTCGCGACCGCCCCCTCGGACATCACGACCTCCGTCGCGCTGCTGCGCCTGCCGCCGCTCGAGTTCCTGCCCGAGCCCCTGCGGGGCCAGTACGTCGCGAACGTCCGGGTCGCCTCGACCCGTCCGCTCGCCGAGGTGGCCGAGGCCATCGCACCGCTGCGCGAGGCCGCCCCGATCATCCTGGACTCGATCGGCGAGATGCCCTACGCCGCGATCGGAGCGGTCCACCAGGACCCGACCGACCCCATGCCCGTGCTCGACGGTTCGACCCTGCTGCACACGTTCGAGCCGCAGACCGCCGAGGTGCTGCTGGGCATCGCCGGGCCGCAGTCGACCGCGCCCCTCATGATGGCCGAGATCCGTCACCTCGGTGGGGCGCTCGGCGACGGCGAGCACGGGCCGGACTCCGTGACGGGCCGCGACGCGGCGTTCTCGCTCTTCGTGATCGGCCTCCCGGTCCCCGAGCTCTTCGAGACGGCCGTGCCGGCCGCGATCAACGGGCTCCTCGAGGCCGTGCAGCCGTGGTCCCTCGGACGGACCCAGGCGAACTTCGCCGGGGCGGTGAGCGAGGCCGCCATGATCGACCTGTGGTCGCCCGCCGACCAGGCGCACCTCGCGACGGTGCGCCGCGACCTCGACCCCGAGGGCCGGTTCGTCATGCCGCGGTGAGCGGCCGGTGCTCCCGTCCGCCCCGCCTCCCCGGCGGGACGACGGGAGAGGACGCGGCGCCGTCGGGCCGTGATGCCCGGCCACGACGGGCCCTCCTGCGGTGCCTCGTGCCTACTTGGCCGGCGTGATGGTCCCGGGGAACTGCTTGAGGTCCCCGCCGCCGGCAGAGCCCTGGTTGATGGAGAACAGCATCTCGACGAGCGAACCGTCGCTGCGCGGACCACGGGCCAGGCTCGCGGCGTAGTCGAACGTGCTCACCGGCTTGCCGTCGTAGTCGAGCGCCAGGGCCGAGACCTGGTTGACCCCGATGCTGTCCTTGCTGTACTCGACCGCGTTGGCGTGGAGCGTCGCCATCTGACGCTCGGTGAGCGTGAGCCGGAGCACGTCCCCCTCCTTGACCGTGCCGCCCGCGTCGAGACCCGAGAACTCGCTCTGGTTGAAGAGCTGGGTCGACATCTGGTCGGCCTCGACGGTGTACGTGTAGGTGCGGCCCGCGGTGTTCTCGGTCCCGTCCGGGTTGAAGGCCTGCGAGAAGAACGTGTCGCTGCGCCCCCCGTAGCTGAGCTTGGTCTGCTGGTCCGCCGACCCGTCCGGGTAGGTCGTGACGACGGCCGAGCCCGAGTTCTCGCCGAGGTCCCACGACGCGCCGCCCACGGGCGTCTCGACGTCGAGCGACGTCGTGGACTTGTAGTCGATCTTCTCGATCGTCGTGAGCCCCGAGATGCCCGTCGACGCGTCCTGCGGGATCTCGCCCGTGAGGAGGTAGGTGTCGTACGCGGCCTTGCCCTCGGGCGTCGAGAGGTCCAGCTCGGCGCTGCGCAGCGACGCGCCGTCGAGCGAGGTCGTGTTGCCGAGCAGGACCTTGACGGCCTCGAAGTCGACGCCGAGCCCGCCGTAGTTGCTCAGTGCGTCCGTGGGACCGGACGTGATGCGCACGGTGTCGTCGCCCGTCTTCTCGATCACGCTGCTCACCCCGGCCGACTCCTCGATGCCCGACTTCATGGCGATGTGGCGGAACGAGGCCTCGAGCTCGGTGCCCGTGTAGCTCCCGCTGTCCATGGTGACGGTCGAGCCGGTCGGCATGGTCGAGGGGTCGAACGGGTTGACGGCACCCGGGTCGGTGATCTTGGCGCCGTCGGGCACCTTGACCGCGTACTCGGAGGTCACGCCCGTGGTGTAGCTGCCGCTCACGCCGTTGCCACCCTTGTCGAACCCGCCCTCGACGCCCACCGAGACGTCGGACTTGGTCGTCCAGGTGGTGAACCCGTCCTCGCTCTTCTCGCCCGACGTGAGCTCGGCACCGCCGGTCAGGCCGAACGTGACCTTGGAGCCGTTGGTGGTCTGGAACCAGTTCTCGAGCGTGCCCGAGCCGGAGACCGTGGTCTCGCCCGTGGTCGGGTCGTACGTCACGCCCCCCGAGACGGACCCGCCGCTGCCCTCGGTCGCGGGCGACCCGAGCGAGCCGTTGTCCGTGCCCGACTCCTGGGTCCCCTTGACGGTCACGGTCGGGCCACCGGGGGACTCGGCGTCGTCGACCCCTGAGGAGGAGCCTGCGCCCCCGCCGGAACCGCCGCCGGGTCCACCGGATCCGGCTCCGCCGCCGGAACCCCCTGGGCCGCCGGAACCGCCGGCGCCGCCTGCCGCGCCCGACGACCCGGTGTCCGCGGCGCTCGTGCTCTCCTGGTCGTCGGCGTTGCGCCGCAGGGTCGTCGCCGCGTCCCGCAAGGACTGGGCGGTCTGCGTCAGGAGCGGCTCCAGCCGGCCGTCCCACTGTCCGCGTTCCTGGTCCGCGTCGGGCCCGTACCAGGGCACCGAGTGGAACGACCCCCGGACCTTCGAGCGCGCCTGGTCGAGGACGCCGGCCCCGCCGTCGAGGCTCGTGGCGAGGTCGCGCAGTGCTGCGACGTCGGCGCCGTACATGACCACGGGCGAACCTCTTTCAACCGGCAGGGAGTCCTGGACGAGGACACGCTACGTGACGGTGCCGGATCGCGACATGGGGAGGAGTCCCCAGGTGGAGCTCGCGGCGCAGGTCAGCCGACGACGCGCACGGTCCCGGGGAGCTTCCCGTCGTCGCTGATCCGTGCCAGGTGGTCGAGGACCACGCTGTTGTCGGTCGTCTGCCCCAGGAGACCGCCGACCACGGAGTCGTAGGGCTTGCGGGTCGGGTCCTGGCCGAAGTCCCCGTCCATGACGATCGAGGCGAGCGGGTCGTTCATGTCGACGACCTCGGTGGCACCGTTGAAGCCCGTCATGAGCTTGCCGAACGCCTGGTCGGCCAGGGCGCGTTCGTCGTGACCGTCGAGCGTGATCTGCAGCGTCTGGCCCGCTTCCGCACGGCCTCCCGCGGCGTCGAGGTAGCCGTTGTTGATGATCCCCGCGGTGTTCTTGTCGAGGTCGATCGAGACGGTGAGGCGTGAGGCCGACGGGTCCTCGACCCCGTTCGCGTCCATCGCGCGCTCGTACTCCATGCGTCGTGAGTCGTCGTCGAACGCCACCTGCCCGGACCACGAGACGGAACCGTCGGGTCGGGTCACCGCGACGCTGTCGCCGACCGACGCGACGTGCTCCTTCGACATCTCGTGACCGAACAGGGTGAGGTCCGCGCTCGACCCGCTCGTCCCGCTCCAGCGCGAGACCAGTGCCGACTCGGAGACGCCCGGACCGTCCTGCGACGGCAGCTCCCCGCCCGCGAGGTAGCGCGCGTAGGCAGCGGACCCCTCGGGCGTCGAGACGTCGAGCACCGCGGTCTGCATCGCGCCGGTCTCGTGGGAGCCGGTGGTGCCCACCATGGCCTTGATGACGTCGAGGTCGAGGCCCACGGCTCCCGAGCGGTCGAGGCTGCTCGTCGGGCCCGTCGTGACGCGGACGTGGTTCTCGTCGAGCCGCTCGACCGCCTTGCTCATGCCCTCCGACGTCCCGATCGACTCCTCGTAGGCGAAGATCTCGAACGAGCCGGCGAAGTCCGAGCTCTTGAAGTTCTTGCTGTCGAGCGTCACGCTGCCGCCGACCGGGATGCTCCGGGGGTCGGTCGGTGAGATGCCGCGCGGATCGAACGTGGGATCGCCGGCGACGGCGTCGGGGACCGTGGTCTCGAACGCCATCTCGTAGCCGTTCCCGTACGCGACCGAGGCGCCGACCTCCTTGATCTCGGCCCCGCCGGAGACCGTGAGCGACCCCTTCTGGGAGCCCGCGTAGGTCGTGAAGCCGTCCTCGGAGTGCGTGGTGCGGGTGATCTCGGCGGCGCCTGACGCGCCGAACTCGAGGGTCGCCCCCTTGACCGCGAGGGCCGACGAGAGACCGCCCCCGGCGCCGACGGTCGTCGTGCCAGTCTCGGGGTCGTGCGACGCGTCGAACGAGCCGCTCGTGGTGTTGGTGATCGTGGCCGGAGTCCTGATCGAGCCGTCGGGGTTGCGGACGGCGTCGTCCTGCGTGTTCTCGCCCTCCAAGGAGAACGAGAAGCCGGGCCGGCTCGGCGTAGCCCCTTGCGCGGGCCCCTGCGCGGGCCCGGTCGGCGGGGTGGTCGAGGGCCCGGGACGCGGGGACCCGCTCGAGGTGCCACCGCCGTCGGCGCTGCTCGTGCGCTCCTGGTCGGCGGCGTTGGCGCGCAGGCGCCGCGCTGCCTCGCGGAGCGAGGCCGAGGTCCTGGTGAGGGCGGGTTCGAGCTGGTGCTGCCAGTCGGCCCGGTACCGCTCGGCCCCAGGGCCGTGCCACGGGACCGACCCCAGCTTGCCGCGGATGCCCGTCCTCGAACCGTCGAGCTCCTCGGCTCCGGCGTCGAACGTGGTGGCTAGGTCACGGAGTGCAGCGACATCTGCGCCGTAGAACGTCAAGATCTTCCCCCTGGTCGAGATCGCTGCACCGCGCAGCGGGCATCATCCTAGGGGCCCGGGCATCGCTGCCCCGGGAGCACTGCCTCGCGACCGGTGCCGTGCCGAGAAGTGAGTAGATGCCCCTGATCCGGCGGGATCGGGGGCATCTACTCACTTCTCGGCGGGCCTGAGCCCTGAGCGTCAGGTCAGACGACCCGGCGGACCTGGCTCGGCCGCGACTCGTTCCAGAGCCGGTCGAGCGCGGTGACCACGTAGGTGTAGCGGCGTCCGGTGAGCGCGGTCTCGTCCACCCAGTCCTGCACGACGTGCCCGGAGGTGCGGACGGTCGCGACGAGGTTGGCCGCGTCCTCGATGTCGATGCGGCGGGCCTCGCCCTCGACCCGGTAGATCGCGAAGGCCGTGGCCCGGGTCCGCTGCGGCCCGGTGTCGTTCCAGTGCAGCCGGACGCCCTCGGGGACCCGCCGGGCGTTGGCGAGGACCGGGACGCGCAGCGGTGAGACCCCGAGCCGGGGCATCGCGGGCACGAGCGCGGGGTGACGGTAGTGCTCCTCGAGCACCCGGGTCATGGAGCCCTGCGGGTCGGCGGGGACGTGCTTGGCCGAGAAGTAGACGTTGCCCAGCACGGGCGCGACCTCGGCGTCGACCTGCTGCGTGAAGGTCAGGTGGTTCGACATCTCGGCCGGGTCGGTGAAGACGCCCGACGTGACCTTGTAGAGCGCCTCGCCCACGAAGAGCTGCGTGCCGGACTGCGCCGCGACCTCGGCCCACCACGGCACGAGCTGCGCGTAGTCCGCGACGGCGAGCCCGATCTGCCAGTAGATCTGCGGGTTGATGTAGTCGAGCCAGCCCTCGGTGACCCATCTGCGCGTGTCGGCGAACTGCATGTCGTAGGACTGCGAGCCGCTCGTGGCCGAGCCGCGAGGGTCGGTCGAGACGTTCCGCCAGATCCCGAACGGGCTGATCCCGAACTTGACCCACGGCTTGGTCGCCTTGATGCGCTGCGAGATCGACTGCACGAACGTGTCGACGTTGTGGCGGCGCCAGTCCTCGACGGTCGCGAAGCCCGCGCCGTGCGTCGCGTAGGTCTGGGCGTCGGGGATGGTCTGCCCCGCGACCGCGTAGGGGTAGAAGTAGTCGTCGAAGTGCACGCCGTCGAGGTCGTAGTTCTCGACCGAGTGCAGGATCGCGCGCTGGATGTGCTCCTGGGCCTCGGGCAGGCCCGGGTCGAAGTAGAGCTTGCCGCCGTAGGCCCACACCCACTCGGGGTGCTGGCGGGCAGGGTGCTCGGGGACGAGCTGGGCGGGGTCGGCCTGCATCGAGACGCGGTACGGGTTGTACCAGGCGTGGATCTCGATGTTGCGCTTGTGCGACTCCTCGACGACGAACGCGAGCGGGTCGTAGCCGGGGTCCTTGCCCTGGGTCCCCGTCAGGTACTGCGACCACGGCTCGTAGGGGCTGGGCCAGAACGCGTCGGCCGTGGGCCTGACCTGCACGAACACGGCGTTGAGCCGGTACTGCTCGGCGACGTCGAGCCAGTGCAGGTACTCGGCCTTCTGCTGTTCCGCGCTCAGGCCCGCGGCCGAGGGCCAGTCGATGTTGACGACGCTCGAGATCCACATGGCGCGCAGCTCACGCTTGCGCGGCACCGGGCCCGACGGCGCCGCTCCCGTCGTCGGGTCCGGTGCGGCCGCGGCCGCGGCGGGGGAGAAGGAGCCGATCGTCACGCTCAGCGTGCTGGCCGCGATGCCCGCGGTCGCGAGCGTGAGGAAGCCGCGGCGCCCGAGGCCGGTGTCCTCGGTCGAGGGGGTGGTGGGAGCGGGGGCGACCGCCGTGGGGTCGCTCGGGTGGTGCGTCATGTCCATGCCTCCGTTGGTACGGGTCAGATGCATGGAAGAGAATTTCACAGTTCTTATTGATTGTGAAGGATTACGCCATCCGTGGAGACGTGTCGCGCGGCGGCATCTGCTCGGCCGAGAACGAGGTTGCGGTCACCAGGGGACCGAGAGCGACCGCAACCTCGTTCTCGAGGCCGCCCGTGCCTGCTGGCGATCGAGGAGTCCGCCGCCGGAGTGTCGCCGCTCTATGTATTCGTGACGAGAGTATGTTCCTCGACATGGCATCCAGACCGCTCCAGGAACCCGCGTTCCTCATCCTGTCCGCGCTCGCCGCGGGACCGCTGCACGGCTACGGCATCGCCAAGGACGTCGAGGCCAGCTCGGACGGCCGCATCACGCTGCGCGTCGGGACGCTCTACGGCGCGATCGACCGGCTCGCCGCGGCCGGGCTCGTCGAGGTCGACCACGAGGAGGTCGTCGACTCGCGGCTGCGCCGGTACTACCGGCTCACGGCCGAGGGCGGGGCACGGCTCGAGGCCGAGGCGCTCCGAGCCGAGGCCCAGGCGCGCCGTGCCCTGGAACGGCTGGGCGCCCGCGGGAAGTCCCGAGCGAGCGCACCCGGACGCGCGACGGGAGCTGCGCCGTCGGGCCTGGGCGCCGGGCCGGTGCCCGCGTGAGCGCCGCCGCCCCCGACACCGCGGGCCACGCCGACGAGCCGCTGCCTGTCGCGCCCGTGCTCGTCCGCGACTACCGGCGGCTCGTGCGCCTCTTCCCCTTCACGTACCGGCGCGAGCACGAGGCCGAGATGCTCGGCCACCTGCTCGACGGAGCCCGCCCGGGGCAGTCTCGCCCGACGTCGGCCGAGCGTCGCGACCTGCTGCGCGCTGCGGCGAGGGAGTGGCTGCTCGCCCCGCTGGGCGCGACGGCTCGGGAACGGCGCGCTGCGACAGGCTTGCTGTTCGTGCTGCTTCCTGCAGTTCTCGTGATCCCCGCGGCCAGGGCGATCGCCTATGCGTCGTTGCTCCTCGGTGGCGGCGCCGTCGTGGGTGACGAGGACACGTTGCTCGCGTACACCTTGTCGTCCGTCCCGACCGTGGCGATGTGGGTGATCTGGTGCGCAGGCATGGTCGCCTTGCTCGGCGGGCTGGCTCGCACGGGTCGCGTCCTGGTCGGGGCCGCGGCCCTGGCGGGGATCGCCACGGTCTCAGCGCTCGTCTTGGCCGGCAGCGAGCACACCGCCTACCTCGAGCTCGGATGGGTGCTCGGACTGGTCGCGCACGTGGTGGTCGTCGCGGAGCACGCCCGTTGTCGGACCCCTGGGCACGGCTGGCGCCGCGCCGTCGGCACGGCTTGGTGCATGGCGCTCGCCCTCGGTGGCTACGTCACGGTGATGTCCGGGGACATGAGGTTCGGGACCCCCTGGTGGTCCAGCGCGGGGCCGAGCACGTTGGGCGATGCGACTGTCGCCCTGGCCGTCGCCGTCGTGCTGGGGGTTGGGGCTCTGTGGTCGCGCACCCGGCAGTCGATGCCTGTGCTCCTGGGGGTCGCAGTCGGTGTCGGGCTTGGACGGTCGGACATCTTCTGGTCAGGGAACCGGAACATCGGGACGGAGGACCTCGGCAACATCCTTGCGCTCCTCGCATGCTCTCTCGCTGCGATGATCGCTGCTCGATGGTTCGCGAACCGACTCGACGAGCTCGCCGGGGCGCGGGCGGCGCACCACGAGCTCCTGGGCGCCACGACCGGGGTCTCTGGGGCACGCGGCGACCTGACACCGTCCTGAAGCGTCCCCGCGTCTGAGTCGTGTCGGATTGCCCACGTCGTGCCGAGAAGTGAGTAGATGCCCCTGATCCGATCGAATCAGGGGCATCTACTCACTTCTCGGTTGCGCCGATCGTCACCACTGCGCGTTGGCCGCGAGCTCCAGCGCCACGTCCTGCCACCACGCCCCGGCGGCGGGGCCGCCGTTGCAGGCACCGTCGCTCTCGCCGGGCAGCTTGACCCACAGGAGCGCGGCCAGGTGCGTGCCGTCGTCGACGAGTCGTGGTCGCTCGCCGAGGGCACGGCCACGCGGGTTGCACCACTCGCCGTTCGACCCGTTGCCGTTGCGCGACGTGTCGATCACGAACGGCTTGCCACCGACCAGCGCCGACACCTGCTCGCCGTAGGCGCGCGACTCGGCCGTGGTCCGGTAGTTCGAGGTGTTGAGCGCGAACCCCTCGGCATGATCGAAGCCGACCTGCTGGAGCCGGGAAGCCACCTCGCCGGCACTCAACCAGGCTGAGTGCCCGGCATCGATGTAGACGTGCGCGCCGGCCTCGCTGAGCGCCTGCGCCGCATAGCGCAGGTAGCCGACCCTGTCTCCCTGCCCGGAGCAGTCGCCGAGCTGAGCGAGGGCGTCGGGCTCGAGGACCACCCAGGGCTCGCCCTGGATCCCCGCCGCGACGGTGTCGATCCAGCGCGCGTACTCGCTCGTGCCCACACCCCCTGCGGAGTGGTTGCCGCAGTCGCGTCCGGGGATCGCGTAGACCGTCAGCAGGGGTGTGCGGCCCGCAGCCACGGCGCGACCCGTGTAGTCCGCGACCTCGTCGCGGGCGTGCGCGGCGTCGTCCCAGTTCCCCACCCAGTACGACTGAGGGGTCAGGGCGATCTTCTCCAGCAGGGTCCGCGTGGTGCCGGAGGACGTGCTCCAGGCGGTGTACGCCTGGGTCGTGGTGTCGACATAGAGGGCGGACGGCGTCGACGGCCCGGACGTGGGCTCATCGGTCGGCGTCGGCGTCGGCGTGGGCGTCGGGGTGGGCGTGGGCTCCTGCGTCGGTTCCGTCGTCGGCGTGACCTTCCCCGTGCACACCGTGCCCCCGAGCGAGAACGACACCGGGACCGAGTTGGCGCCGTGCCATGACCCGATGAAGCCGAACGACGCGCTGGCCCCGGTCGCGAGCGACCCGTTGTGGGCCGCGTTGCGGACCACGACCGAGCTGCCGGTCTGCTGCGCGGTGCCGTTCCACGCCTGGGACACCTGCTGGCCGTCGGCGAAGGTCCAGGCCAGCTCCCAGGAGCTGACGGGCGAGCCGAGGTTGGTGACGTCGACGGTTCCCTGGAACCCGCCGGTCCACTGGCTCGAGACGGCGTAGTCGACGCGGCACCCGTTCGTGGGCGCGGCCTGCGCGGCCGTGACCGCGCCGGCGGCAGCCACGACCAGTCCGACGGCGACCGCGGAGGCGGTCAGTGCTGTGCGCGTTCTGGGGTCTGGCATGGTCCACCGTTCCTCGCCGTGCGGGACGGCCGGCCTCGTCGCCGTCCGCCGTCCGGACACGCTGCCGGGGGCGGCGTCGGACGGCTCGAGGGTAGGTCCGGGGTCCGGGCCCCGGGCAGGGGGTGAATCGTTTAGGTCAGCCCTGCTCGCGCCGTCCCGCGCCCGCCCAGAACGAGGTTGCGGTCGCTATCCGACGGACAACGACCGCAACCCCGTTCTCGTCGGGCCCGCGTGAACCCCGACTCAGTCCAGGTACTCGCCCACGAGCTGCTCCGCGATACCCGTGTAGGTGCCCGGGGTGAGGTCCGTGAGGCGGCGCGTGACGTCGTCGGGCAGGCCGAGGCCCTGGACGAACTCCCGCATCTCCTCGCCGGTCAGGCGGTGCCCGCGCGTGAGGTCCTTGAGGCGCTCGTACGGGTTCTCCATGCCGGGGACGCCCGCGACCGACGCCGCGCGCATGGCCGACTGGATGGGCTCGCCGAGCACCTCCCAGTTGGCGTCGAGGTCCGCGGCGAGCAGGTCCGCGTTGACCGCGAGCGCGCGCAGGCCGCGCGAGACGTTGTCGATCGCGAGCAGCGAGTGGCCGAACGCCGGGCCGATGTTGCGCTGCGTGGTGGAGTCGGTGAGGTCGCGCTGGAGGCGCGAGGTCACGAGCGTCGAGGCGAGCGTGTCGAGCAGCGCGCAGGAGATCTCGAGGTTCGCCTCGGCGTTCTCGAAGCGGATCGGGTTGACCTTGTGCGGCATGGTCGAGGACCCCGTCGCGCCCGGCACCGGGATCTGCTTGAAGAAGCCGAGCGAGATGTACGTCCACACGTCGGTGCTGAGGTTGTGGAGGACGCGGTTGAATCGGGCCATGTCGCTGTAGAGCTCGGCCTGCCAGTCGTGCGACTCGATCTGCGTCGTGAGCGGGTTCCACGTGAGGCCGAGGCTCTCGACGAAGGACTTCGAGACGGCCGGCCAGTCGACGCCCGGGACCGCGACCGTGTGCGCACCGTAGGTGCCCGTCGCGCCGTTGAGCTTGCCGAGGTACTCGGCGCCCTCGATGCGGCGCAGCTGGCGGCGCAGGCGGTGCGCGAGCACCGCGAGCTCCTTGCCCAGGGTGGACGGCGTCGCCGGCTGGCCGTGCGTGCGGCTCAGCAGCGGGACCCCCGCGTGCTCGCGCGCCATGTCCGCGAGCTGGTCCGCGAGGGCCGTCGCGGCGGGCAGCCACACGTCGCGTACCGCGCCCTGCACCATGAGCGCGTACGACAGGTTGTTGATGTCCTCGCTCGTGCACGCGAAGTGCACCAGCTCGCCCGCCGACGGCAGGACCGTGTCCTGGCCCAGCACGCTCGGAGCGGCCTCGAGACGACGCTTGATGTAGTACTCGATCGCCTTGACGTCGTGCACCGTGACGCGCTCGATCTCGCCCAGCTCGGCGATGCCCGCGGCGTCGAAGTCGGTGACGATCGCGCGCAGGTACGCCTTCTCGGCGTCGCTCAGCGTGGGCGCACCCGGGACGACGGGGCCCTCGGTGAGGGCGATGAGCCACTCGACCTCGACGTGCAGGCGCTCGCGGTTGAGCGCGGCCTCGCTCAGGTGGTCGACCAGGGGCGCGACGGCGCCGCGGTAGCGACCGTCGAGCGGGCCCAGGGCGATGGGCGGGGTGATGTCGGCGAGCGTGGCGCGCTGGGTGGTGGTCACAGGCGCGGCGGAGTCGGCGGAGTCCGTAGGCATGGTCGCCATTCTCCCACGGGTGCCCGACGGCGCAGCGGGCGTCTCGCCGTCGTCTCGCCACGTGCCCGGCATGCGGTGGGCGGGGTCCGGGGGCGGAGTCTGTGACGCGCGGGCACGAGGCCGCGGCGGTCATGGTCGTCCTGTTGGCGCCGGTCCCCACCTCTCCCGCTGCGCGAGCCGCACCCCAGGAAGCGTTGCGCGAGCCGCCCTCCGGAAGCGAGGCCGTGCACAGGCGCCGACTGGTGGAGAGTTGCCCACAGGCGGCCGCTCGGGCCGCGCCCGGCGCGTCCGTGACCCTCTACGGTCTGCGGCATGTCGACCCTCTCCCCGCCTCCGTCCCTCGACGCGACCGATCCACGGCCCGAGCTGTGGCGCGCCGCCGACCACGCCGCCGAGGCCATCGCCCTGGCGCGCCGGACCGCGGACATCGCGTGGAAGGGCAAGGCATCCGATGGCTACCGCGACCTCGTGGTCGAGGCGGTCCACGAGCTGTACCGGGCGGACCGTGCGGCGGACCGGGCCGTGGGCGCCGCCGCGCGCCACGTCCGGACCGTCGACGCCGCGAACGCCGAGGCGAGCCTTCGATGAGCAGGGCGCCGGACCCGACTGCGGGCATCGTCATCTCGGGCGGGGTCACGAGCGTCGAGACCGCCGACCTCCTCGCCGCCGCCGCGGTCGTGGCGGAGGCCGTGCTCCGCGTCGAGGCCGCGCTCGCCGAGGGGCGGCGCGCGCACGGGCTGGTCAGCGGGCTCGTGGAGGCGCCGCGGTCGTCGGTGCGCTGGGTGGGCGGCGCGCCCGCGTGCTACCCCACGCTCGGGTCGGGGGTTCCGTCGTCGTGGGCGCCGGCGCCGCCCGAGGTCGTCGCGACCCGCTCCGCGCTGCTCGACGAGATCGCCGCGTACACCGACGCCCTGATCGTGTCCGAGGCGCTGCTGCACGGGCTGATCGACCGGCTCGCGAAGGCCGCGGGGGTCTACGAGGAGGGCGAGTCGGGGGTCGAGACCGTGCTCTCCTTGCTCGCGCGGGTTCCTGCGGCCGGGGTGGGCGTGATGGTGGGCGCCGGGATCGTGGACGCCGCGAAAGGCATGGCAGCCGGGCAGGGCTTCCAGCCGTGGCGCCTCCTCACGGGGTCCGGTGCGTACCACGACGAGTTCGTCCAGGGGGTGAGCGTCGCGCTGAGACCGTTGAACCCGCTGTCCGCGCTCAGCGGCCGGCCGGCCGTCGAGGGCGCGGCTGGGACGCTCCGCGGCCTCTCGCAGCCCTACCGAGGCCTGTTCGACGAGGACGTCACGACGACCGAGCTCACCGGTCCCGCCCTGCCCGCCGGGTTCGCCAAGCCTGCGGCCCGCAGCGCCGAGGACCTGCTGTCCGGGATCGACGTCGTCTACGGCAAGGGCAACGACCTGCCGGACTCGGTGGTGTCGATCGAGAAGTACGTGGGCGACGGCGGCTCGGCGACCTGGGTCGTGACGGTGCCCGGCACCCAGCTCTTGAACACGACGACGCCGTTCAGCATGACGTCGAACTACGACCTGGTGCGGGGCGAGGACGCCGACAGCACTGCGCACGTGCTCAACGCGATGCGCCAGGCGGGGATCCCGGGTGACGAGGAGGTCGTGCTCGTGGGGCACTCGCAGGGTGGCATGGTCGCGATGGCCGTCGCGACCGCCGTGACGGGAGCAGCCGCGGGGGCGCCGGGCGGGACGCCCCGCTACGACGTCCGGCAGGTCCTGACCGCCGGATCCCCGCTCGCGGGCATGGCCCTGCCCGCGGGGGTGCGCGGCACGCATGTCGAGATCGAGCAGGAGGTCATCTCCCAGACCGACGGCGCCGACAACCCCGTCGGCCCGGACCAGGTCACGGTCCGCGCTGACCTGGACGCGCCGGGGGCCCCGGGGACCGGAGGCGGGCTCCCGCACGGGGTGCCGTTCCACGTCGACGTCCTCGAACGAGCCCGTGAGGTGGGGCATCCCGGCCTGGTCGACAACCTCGACGCGCTCGAACGCGCAGTGTCGGGGGAGCGTGTCGAGGCCCGGTACTTTCGGGGCGCTCTCGACGTGGACGTCGAAGCGGTCGCGCGCGCCACGACGCCTGTCGGGGCAGTCGAGCGTGCGGTCGACGGGATGCGTAAGGCGGTGGGCGCGGGGTGAGGACGACCGGCGCCAAGCCCGGCCGGCGATCAGGCCTCTCGCCGTGGCGCTCGCCGGGTGCTACGGCGTCGGGCCCCCGGGCGGGGCCGCGCGCGTCAGGTCGACGCGGGCGACGAACAACTCCTGCTCCGGGGTCTCGACGGCGCCCGGGCGGTAGTGGGCGCGCACCCAGTCGACGGCCTCGTCGGCCGTGACTCCGGCCAGTCGTGCGAGGAGCGCGAGCGACGTGCCGGTGCGCCCCGTCCCGCCGTCGCACACGATCTCGACGCGCGACGTCGACGCGCGCTCGAAGGCCTCGTGGAGCGCCGTGACCGCGTCGGCCGTCGAGCGGGGCAGGCCGAAGTCCGGCCATGCGACCCACGACGACTCCCACGCCTCACGGTGCGGGGCGCCGGTCAGGTAGACGCCGAGCTCGGGTGGCTCGTCGTCCAGCGGTGGCCCGGCGGCGAGCCCTCGCCCGCGGACCTGGCGCCCGTCGGGCAACGTCACCAGGCCGGTCGTCGAGCTGTTCCAGGCCCCCATGGCGCCCCCTGTGTGGATGGATCGTTTGTGTGGACGGATCGCTGCGTGGGTGGATCGTCGGGACGGCGTCGTGCCCGCGACACCGGGACGGCCCGCAATGCCAGGAGAGGTCAGCCCTGGCCGGGCGCGCCCCGGATCGCTCCGTCAGGGAGCGCGTCGCAGGTGGCGGACTCGGAGAGCGCCGCGATCTCGGCGCGCACCACGACGCCGTCGAGCGTCCGCTTGACCGTGTAGACGACGCCCTCCTGCGAGTCCGGCGCGGGAACGTATCCGACGGTGGCCCCATCGAACTGCTGGTCGTCGGGAACGGGGCCCAACGCCGTCGAGAGGAGGTCCGCGGTGGGGTTCTCCTGCAGCCAGTTGGCCGTCTCGCTGACGGTGACGCCGGGGATGGCCCAGAACGCCTCGAGCTCCGCGACCGGCCCGCACGGCCAGCCCGTGAAGGACGAGAACTCCGCGACGCTCGCGTCGGAGGGGATCGCTCCGGGCGGGACGACGGCCGCGTCCAGCCAGGCTTGAGCGCGATCGCGCGCTCCCGCGTCGACGACGCCCGCGTAGTCGGTGCTGCTCGCGTCGCCCGTGTCGTCGGCGCCGTCCGCGACGGCCGTGTCAGCGGCCGGCGCGCCGCCCACGGCGGACCCGCCAGGAGCCGCCGCCTCGTCGCCGTCCTCGGCGGGGGCGCAGGCGGTCAGGGAGAGCGCGACGAGCACGGCGCCGATCACCAGTGGGGCGTTTTGCATGCACGCACACTAGCGGCGCCGCGGCGCTTCCAGAAGACCCCGGGCGCCGGTCCCGCCCGCGCGCGTCAGACCCGTGGCTTGGGCGCGACCACCGCGGAGATCGCGAAGTTCAGGACACCGATGATGAGCGCGGCGAGCAGCGCCCACCAGAACCCGCCCTCGATGCGGATGCCCCAGTCCGTCTGCTCGGTGATCCACGCCGTGAGCATCAGCATGAGGGCGTTCACGACGAGAGTGAACAGGCCCAGCGTGAGGATGTAGAGCGGGATCGAGATGATCTGGACGATCGGCTTGATGATCGCGTTGACCAACGAGTAGATGAGGGCCACGGCCAGGACGATCACGATCTGACCGCCGACGGTGTCGGAGCCGACGATCTCGAAGTGGCTGCTCATGAACAGGCTCGTGAGCCAGATCGCGATGCCGGTGACGATGACGCGGATGACGAAGCTCATGCGTGTCATCCTGCCACCGCACGCCGTGAGAGGTCCTCCGCACACGCGGTCGGCCCGACCTCGGCGCGCGGTCGGCCCACGGCTCGTGGCGTTCCCGTGGCCGCGCCCCCGCAGCCCCCGCAGCCCCCGCCCGCGAGGTGAGCGACGCCGTCGGGCTGCCGGACGGAGTGGCATCCTGGTGGCGTGACCAGCCCCACGCCCTCCGTGCCCACGTCCGCACCTGCGTCAGCGTCCCAGGTCCGTGTCCCCCTGCGTGCCGCCGTCGCAGCCCTGCCGGCCTACGTGCCGGGCGCGCGCCTCGCGCCCGGGTCGAGCGCGTTCAAGCTGTCGTCCAACGAGAACCCCTACCCGCCGCCCGCTGCGGTCGTCGCGGCGATCGTCGACGCGGCGGCGGACACCAACCGCTACCCGGACATGTACGCGACCGACCTGACCGAGGCGCTCGCCACGGACCTGGGGGTGGACGCGGCGCAGGTCGTCGTGGGCAACGGCTCGGTCGCCGTCCTCGCGCACATCCTGTCGGCCGTCGTGGACGCGGGCGACGAGGTCGTCTACCCGTGGCGCTCGTTCGAGGCGTACCCGATCGCGGTCGCGGTCGCGGGCGGCACCTCGGTGCGCGTGCCCGTGACGCAGGACGGTCGCCTCGACCTGCCCGCGATGGCCGCGGCGATCAGCGACCGCACGCGCGTGGTCCTGGTCTGCACGCCCAACAACCCGACGGGCCCGGTGGTGCACGCCGACGAGCTCGCGACGTTCCTCGCGTCCGTGCCGGGCGACGTCCTGGTCGTCCTCGACGAGGCCTACCTCGAGTTCGTGCGCGACCCGCAGGCTCCCGACGGCCTCGCGGTCCTCGCCGCGCACCCCAACGTGGTGCTGCTGCGCACGCTGTCCAAGGCGTACGGCCTGGCGGGGCTGCGCGTGGGCTACGCGGTCGCCGAACCCGCGCTCGCGGCGGGCATCCGCGCGGTCTCGACGCCCTTCGGTGTCTCGCACGTCGCGCAGCGCGCGGCGCTCGCGGCGCTGTCGGTCAAGGACGAGCTGCTCGAGCGCGTCGAGCACCTGGTCTCGCGGCGCGAGCGTCTGGTCGAGGGGCTGCGCGACCAGGGGTGGGACCTGCCGGAGACGCAGGCGAACTTCGTGTGGTTCCCGCTCGGCGGCCCGACGGCGGAGCTCGCCGTGGGCGCGTCGGCTGCCGGTCTGCTGGTGCGCCCGTTCGCGGGCGAGGGCATCCGGGTGAGCGTGGGCGAGGAAGAGGCGACCGCGGCGTTCCTGCGGGTCGCGGCAGGCTGGCGGTAGCCGGTACCTGTTGCCGGAGGGGTCCACCGAGAGAAGACTCGCGTCATGGACACTCCCTCGGTCGACCAGATCCCGGACGAGTACAGCTGGCTCTTCGGCACTGCCGCCCTGATCATCTGGGCTGCCGTCGCGATCATCTTCCTGATCGCCTACATCCAGATCATCCGCAAGGCCGGCTACTCGGGGTGGTGGGTGCTCGTCGGGATCGTGCCGCTGCTGAACATCGTGATGTTCCTGGTGTTCGCGTTCTCGACGTGGCCCGTCACGCGAGAGCGTGACGCCCTGCGGGCGCAGGCCGGGTACTCCGGGACGTACCCGCCGGGCTGACCCCCACGTCTCGGTGGGCAGACCCTCGCATCGCTCGCGCGCCGCGCGCCCGGGGTGGGCCGGGCGGCGCCGGACCTGACGGAATGTGCCAACGATCCGGTCGTCCGTGCCCGGTGAGACCTGGAAGTGCCCCTCGGGCGTTTGGAGGGAACCTCCAAAGACGGGCGGGCCAGGTTTGTCCTCCAATGGCGGAGGAAGCTACGCACTCGTAGCCTACGCTTGCGTAAGCTACGGTAACGTAGGTTCGGTCGGAGACGACCGAGGACCGACCCCCCGAGCGACCCGGGCCCCCGCCTCCGGCCGCACCCAAGGAGAGCGTGTGAACCAGCAGAACACCGCCGTTGCAGCAGATCCCGAGGTCGGGTCCTCCGCTGACCCGCAGATCGACACCGGGGCAGGTCTCCCGGTCGACGCGGAGCTCCTGCAGCTCCTGACCCCGGCCGGCGAGCGGGTCGAGACCCCCGAGAACGCGGCCTACCGTGAGCGCGTCGCCCACCTGGACGCCGACGCCCTGCGCGGCCTGTACCGCGACATGGTCCTGACCCGGAGGTTCGACGACGAGTCCACGTCGCTCCAGCGCCAGGGCGAGCTCGGGCTCTTCCCGCAGTCGCTCGGCCAGGAGGCCGCGCAGATCGGCTCGGGCCGCGCGCTGTCGCCGCAGGACTACGTCTTCCCGTCCTACCGGGAGCACGGGGTCGCCCACACGCGCGGTCTCGACCTCGCCGACATCCTGCGCCAGTTCCGCGGCGTCGACCACGGCGGCTGGGACCCGGACGAGCACAACTTCCACCTGTACACGCTCGTGATCGGCTCGCACACGCTCCACGCGACGGGCTACGCCATGGGCGTGCAGCGTGACGGCCTGGTCGGCACGGGCGACCCGACCAAGGACACCGCGGTCGTCACCTACTTCGGTGACGGCGCGACGTCCCAGGGCGACGTGAGCGAGGCGCTGGTCTTCGCCGCGGTCAACAACGCGCCGCTCGTGCTGTTCTGCCAGAACAACCAGTGGGCCATCTCCGAGCCCACGACCAAGCAGTCTCGCGTGCCCATCTACCAGCGCGCGCACGGGTTCGGGGTCCCGAGCGTCCGCGTCGACGGCAACGACGTCCTCGCGTGCTACGCCGCGACGGCCGAGGCGATCGAGCGGGCCCACTCCGGTGGCGGCCCCACGTTCATCGAGGCCTACACGTACCGCATGGGCGCCCACACCACCTCGGACGACCCCACGCGCTACCGGACCTCCGAGCAGGAGGCGCTGTGGCGTCGTCGGGACCCCATCGACCGCCTGCGCCTCCTCCTCGAGGCCGAGGGCGCGTGGGACGAGCAGTGGGCCGCGGACCTCGCGGCCGAGGGCGACGCGCTCGGCGAGCGCCTGCGGACGTTCGTCCGCGGCCTGGGCCGCCCCTCGACCGAGTCCATGTTCGACCACGTCTACGCGACCGAGCACTCGGTCGTCACGGCCGAGCGCCAGTGGTTCGAGGAGTACGAGGCGTCCTTCACGGACGACGGCGCGTCCCGCACGCACGACCAGCACGGAGGAGCACGATGAGCGCGCCGACCACCACGGCAACCACCACGTCCCGCCTCACGCTGGGCAAGGCCATCAACGAGGGCCTGCGCGCGTCGCTCGCGAGCGACCCCAAGGTCCTGCTCATGGGCGAGGACATCGGCCCCCTCGGCGGAGTCTTCCGCGTGACCGACGGCCTCCAGGCGAGCTTCGGCGAGGACCGTGTGGTCGACACCCCGCTCGCCGAGTCGGGCATCGTCGGCACGGCGATCGGGCTCGCGCTGCGCGGCTACCGGCCCGTGTGCGAGATCCAGTTCGACGGGTTCATCTTCCCGGCCTACGACCAGATCACGACCCAGCTCGCCAAGATGCACTACCGCTCGCGCGGGCGCCTCCAGCTCCCCGTGGTCATCCGGGTGCCGTTCGGCGGCGGGATCGGCGCGGTCGAGCACCACAGCGAGAGCCCCGAGGCGCTGTTCGCGCACACCCCCGGGCTGCGCGTCGTGTCGCCGTCGACCCCGCAGGACGCCTACTCGATGATCCGCGAGGCCATCGCCTCGCCGGACCCCGTGCTGTTCTTCGAGCCCAAGGGCCGCTACTGGGACAAGGGCGACGTCGTGCTCGACGGCCCCGTGGGCGACTCGACGCTCAACTCGGCAGTCGTGGTGCGCGAGGGCACGGACCTGACGCTCGTCGCGTACGGCCCGACCGTCCCGACCGCGCTCAAGGTCGCCGCGGCGGCCGCCGCCGAGGGCACGAGCATCGAGGTCGTCGACCTGCGCAACATCTCGCCGCTCGACACCGCGACCGTCGTCGCGTCGGTCCGCAAGACCGGGCGCTGCGTCGTGGTGCACGAGGCCGCGACGTACCTCGGCTCAGGAGCCGAGATCGCCGCGCGCGTGACCGAGGAGTGCTTCTACTCGCTCCAGTCGCCCGTGCTGCGCGTGGGCGGTTTCCACACGCCGTACCCCGTCGCCAAGCTCGAGCACGAGTACCTGCCGAGCCTCGACCGGGTCCTCGACGCGGTCGACCGCGCCATGGCGTTCTAGGCCCGGTCCCGCCCGGCCCGTCGCACCACCCCCAGACCACAGCACCACGATCACCCGAGGAGCAGGCAGTGCCCACCTTCGAGCAGTTCAAGCTCCCTGACGCCGGCGAAGGACTCACCGAGGCGGAGATCGTGCAGTGGCACGTCGCCGTGGGTGACGAGGTCACGGTGAACCAGACGATCGTGGAGATCGAGACGGCCAAGTCGCTCGTCGAGCTCCCGTCGCCCTACACGGGCGTCGTCGCCGAGCTGCTCGTCGCCGAGGGGGACACGGTCGAGGTCGGTGTCCCGATCATCGTGGTCGACACCGACCCGTCGGGCGCCACGTCGGCCGGTGGCCCGGCCGCCGAGCCGGCGGCGGGGGAGGCGTCGGGCAGCGGCGCGGTCCTGGTCGGCTACGGCGTCGCCGAGCAGGCGAGCGCGCGTCGCCCGCGCCGCGGGTCTGCAGTTGCTGCGGCCCCCTCCGGCCCGACGGCGGAGCCCGCCCCTCCCGTCGTCGCACCTGCCGCGCCCGTCGCGGTACCGGCGGCCGCGGCGCCCGTGCGACCTGCGCCGTCGGGCCCCATCCGTGCCCTGGTCTCGGCCGCGACCGCCGGACGCACCGTCCTCGCCAAGCCCCCCGTGCGCAAGCTCGCCCGTGACCTGGGCGTCGAGCTCGCGTCGGTCCCCGCGACCGGTCCCGGCGGGATCATCACGCGCGAGGACGTGCTCGCCTACAGCGCACGCTCCGAGCCCCGCACGCTCGCGACCTACGCGGGCGACGACTCGCCGTGGCTCAACGACGCCGGTACGGGGTCGTCGGTGACCCCCGACGGACGCCAGACGCGCGTGCCCGTGAAGTCGGTGCGCAAGCGCACGGCCGAGGCCATGGTCCAGAGCGCCTTCACGGCCCCGCACGTGACCGAGTTCCACACGGTCGACGTCACCAAGACCATGAAGCTCGTCGCGAAGCTCCGCGAGGACCGCGAGTTCAAGGACGTGCGCGTCACGCCCCTGCTCATCACGGCTCGGGCCCTGCTGCTCGCGGTGCGCCGCCACCCGGACATCAACGCGAGCTGGGACGAGGCCGCGCAGGAGATCGTCTACAAGCACTACGTGAACCTGGGGATCGCGGCCGCCACGCCGCGCGGGCTCGTCGTGCCCAACATCAAGGACGCGCACCGCCTCGACCTCAAGGGGCTCGCGCAGGGCCTGTCCGACCTCACGGCCACGGCTCGCGCCGGGCGCACCACGCCCGCCGACATGTCCGACGGGACCATCACGATCACCAACGTGGGCGTGTTCGGGATCGACACCGGCACCCCGATCCTCAACCCGGGCGAGGCCGCGATCCTCGCGTTCGGCGCGATCCGCGAGCAGCCGTGGGTCCACAAGGGCAAGATCAAGAAGCGCTGGGTCACGCAGCTCGCGCTGAGCTTCGACCACCGCCTGGTCGACGGTGCGCTGGGCGCCTACGTCCTGAGCGACGTCGCGAAGATCCTCGAGGACCCGGCCCAGGCGCTCGTCTGGGGCTGACGGCGGAGGCCGGTCATTCGGTGTCCTCGGGGGAGGGGTCGGGGATCTCGCCGGGTCGGTAGCCCGGGAGCCGGCTGGCGGGCAGGATCGCCGTGGCGCTGATCGCGGCGAGGACGAGCAGCCCGATGCGCAGGGTGTCCAGGCGTGACTGCTCGTTGAGGGCGACGGCGGCGTCCACCTGCGCTGTGCTCGCATCCGTGGCCGCGAGGACCTCGCGCAGGTCGTCGTTGCTCACGAAGTTGACCGAGTCGAGGTCGACCTGGGCGACGAGCGAGGGGGGCAGCTCGGGGTGCTCGACGACGGTGCGCCCCACCGAGATCCCGAGGATCGTCACGAGCATGGCACCGACGACGGCCGTGCCGACGGCCGAGGCGAGGTTCTGCGTGGTGCCGCGGATCGATCCGACGTCTCCCGCGAGGGTCTTGGGGACCGAGGTCACGAGGACGTTGAACACGAGCGTGACCAGCGCACCCTGCCCCACCCCGAACACGAACAGCCCCAGGATCGTCGGGAGGGTCTCCCAGTTGTTCGTGACCACGAGCGCGAGCCAGGCGAGCCCGACCGTCGTGAGGACGAAGCCGAAGACGCCGATGACCCGGGGGCTGAACCGTCCGTAGAACCGCACGACCAGGGTGGCGGTGACGAACACGGTGAGGTTGAAGGGCATCATCGCGAGCGCGGTGTCGAACGGGGTGCGGCCCTGCACGATCTGGATGTAGAGCGGCACGGTGAAGTTCAGGGCCGCCTCGAGCGCGACGACGATGAACATCGCGTACACCGCGGCGCGCTCGCTCGAGGCCCCCAGGACGCTGAGGTCGACGAGCGGGACCTTGCCGGCCGCGGCTCGCCGTCGTGTCCACCAGAAGAAGGTCTGCCCCAGGACGACGCCCACCACGACGAACAGCGGTGCGGGCGAGACCCCCAGGACCGAGAAGGGCGCCTCGGGCGTCGCGTAGAGCAGCCCCCAGGCGTTGAGGTTGTTGAAGCCCAACGTCAGGAGGACGATCGCGGCGCCGATGAGCACGGCAGCGACCAGGTCGATCCTGATCCCGGGGTCGCCGCGGTCCGAGCGCAGGCGGAAGCTGAACACGAAGACGGCCACCGCGAGCGCGAGCACGATCCCGAACACGGGCCGCCATCCCACGAGCGTGCCGAGCGCGCCGCCGATGAAGAAGGCGCTGACCCCGGAGATCGCGCGGGCCGAGCCGAGCGACCCGATCGCGGTCGCCTGCTGGGCGCCGTGGTAGTTCTCCGCGATGAGCGCGACGAGCGCCGGCACGATGATCGCGGCCGAGGCCCCGGCCACGGCCTGGCCCGCGATGGCCCAGCCGACCGTCGGGGAGAAGATCATCATCAGTGCCGAGGCGGCGAAGGTCGCGACCACGACGCGGAAGACCACGACCCACCCGATGCGCTGGCCGAGCTTGGCACCCGTCATGACGAGCGCCGCGACGGCGAGCCCGTAGACGACGATGGTCGAGCTGACGACCGTCGGAGGGACGCCGAACTCCTCGACCATCCCGCCCAACGAGACGGGCAGGGCCGCGACGTTGAAGGACATGAGGACCTGGGCGAGGAACAGCCCCACCATCGGGACCCACGACCGGCGTTCCTCGACGGTCGTTCCTGCGGCTGCATCGGTTCGGCTCATGCGGAGGGCTCCGTTCGTTCGGGCACGTGCACGGAAGACGCGAAGAGGTTCAGGCCCAGGGCCCGGGACAGGTAGGCCGTGGCTCGCTGCCCGCGGACGCTGTTCCCGGCGGGGTCCAGGAGCGGGGAGAAGGTGCCGATCGCGCCCTTGCCGGGCGCGACGGCGACGATCCCGCCCGAGACTCCCGACTTCGCGGGGAGCCCGATCTCGAAGAGCCACTCTCCCGAGCTCTCGTACATCCCGGTCGAGGCCAGGACGGCGAGGGTGTCGCGGCACACCTGCGCCGAGACCACGCGTTCGCCCGTGACCGGGTTGACGCCCCCGTCCGCGAGCGTCGCGCCCATGACCGCGAGATCGCGGGCGCTGACCCGCAGCGCGCACTGCCGCGTGTACACGTCGACCACCTCGAGGGGGTCGGTCCGGATCCGGCCGTAGCTCTCCAGCAGCCGGGCGATCGCCTTGTTGCGCATGTTCGTCTCGGCCTCCGAGCGGTACACGACCCCGTCGAGCTCGAGCTGGCGACCGGCGAACCGTGACAGGCCCGTGCGGACGTTCTCCCACTGCTCCGCCGGCGTCGCACCGGGCATCAGGGCCGTCGTGGCGAGCGCCCCCGCGTTGACCATCGGGTTCCGGGGGTGCCCGTCGTTGAGCTCGACCGCCATGACCGAGTTGAACGCCAGGCCCGTGTTGTTCACCCCGACGCGCTCGAGCACCTCCTGGTGCCCGTACGCCTCGCACACCAGCGCGTACACGAACGCCTTGGAGATCGACTGGACCGAGAACTCGACGTCGGCGTCCCCGACGGCGTGCACCTCTCCACCCGAATCGGCAACGACGACGCCGAAGAGCCCCGGATCCACCTCGGCGAGCACGGGGATGTAGTCCGCCACCTGACCGCCGTCATGGGCACGACACCGCTCGTGAGCCGCGTGCACGAGCCGTTCGACCTGGTCCCACCCCGGCAGCGCCCCCGTCGCCACCTCCTGCTCGACACCGTCGACGTCCGTCGCCAGGTCCATCGCCTCGCCCCTCTCGAGTGCTGAGAACTGCCCGGGCCTCTGTCTTTCTACACCCTCGACGTCCCGAGCGGGGCGTGAGGAGACGACACGCGCCGAGAGCCCGCGCCCTGCCTGTCCGGGGTGGTGCCCGACCGAGGCGCGACATCGACCGGCCGCCGAGCCGACGGCCGTGCGCTCCGGACGCCGACGCGCCAAGATCGGTGCGTGGAAGCCTGGATCGTCGAGAACGAGCTGGTCCTGACGTTCGTCCTGAACTCGCTCATCGCGATCGGGACGCTCGCTGCCGTGGTGTGGGCGGTGTGGTCCACGCAGCGCGAGGTCAGGCGAGGTGAGTCGTACCGTCGCGAGCACCTCGACCAGGAGGAGCGCCACCAGGCCGAGCGCGTGACCGCATGGGTCCGGGAAGCCCCCGAGGTCCTGGTCCTCGCCGACGACGACGAGCTGGACGGCGACCAGACCGACGGGCTGCGCGTCCTACGGGTCATCAACACGTCCGACGCGCCCGTCTACGACGTCACGTTGCGCACCCTGGCCGGCGCCGGGTCGCCCGCGTACGTCGGCCGCTACCTCGAGGTGCTCGTGCCCGCCGACAAGGCCACCGAGATCGAGATCCCCGCGACCGGCATCGCGACCGCGGAGGCCGAGGTGGTCCTCATGACGTTCTCCGACGCGGCCGGTCGGTGCTGGGAGCGGGACGCCCACGGGGTGCTCGTGCGACGCGCCGACCTGGACGCGGTGCATCGTCGGGTGACGGGGCCGTGACCTGGACGCGCACGGCGGCCCGGTGAATACCTACCACCGGTTGCCCACCCCGTTCCTCGGCCTGAGACTGTCAGCACCCACCGAGGAAAGGGCGTGACATGACCAGCGAGACCCCTCTGTCCGGACGAGCGGCGGCGCCTCCGCGCAGGCGACTGGTCGCCTCGACGTCGGTGCTCGTGCTCGGTGCGGTGATGACCTTCGGGGCCGCGGCCCTGGGTCCGTTCGTCGCCCCTGCCGCGGCCGAGCAGCTGCCGACGTGCCCGGACGGTGACAGCGACGGGACCGTCGGGCCGCCGCTGTTCACGGACAACGCCGTCGCGGTCTACGTCGGCGGTGACTTCACCGCGAACGAGGACGCAGCCGAGTCGGAGGGCCTGCTGGTCGTCCACGGGAACGCGAGCTTCGAGCGGGACGGGATCTTCAACGTCGGCGTCGTGGGCGCAGGGTCCGGCTCGGTGCCCACGCCCGGCTCGACCATGCTGGCCGTGGGCGGTGACCTGACCATCGGTCCGACCTCGGCCGTGGACGTCGGCGCGGGGACCGCAGGAGGGGGCGCCGTGCACGTCGGCGGCACGATCGACGGTGACTCCCGGCTCCTGACGAACGGTGCGGGAGCCATCGAGAACATGGGGCAGGGCCCCGCGCTGTCCCCGTACGACCCGGACGTCTTCCCCCAGGAGATGATCGACGTCTCGGCCGAGATGGCCGCGTTCGCTGCGAACGGCACGGCGGCCCGCACGGGTGACACGGTGATCTTCACCGCGGGGGCCGACGACCCGGCCCACCCGGGGCTCCAGGTGTTCGAGGTCGACGCCGCGACGCTCGACGGCTCGAACGCTATCCAGTTCAACGGCATCCCCGACGGCGACTCGATCGTGGTCAACGTGACCGGGGGCCCGTGACCTTCTCGCCCCAGGACTTCACCGCGGACGGCGTGCGGGTCGACGCGTTCGGCTTCCCCGGGTTCGGGGCCTTCGCGTCGAGCCTGCTGTGGAACTTCACGGGCGACACGCAGGTGTCGATCGGTCAGAACGGTCAGTTCATGGGGTCGATCCTGGGCCCGGAGATCGACCTCACGGCGACGACCAGCACCAACGGCCGCATCCTCGTCGGTGGTGACCACACGATGGGCGGAGCGGGCACCGAGCACCACAACTACCCGTGGAACTACGCGTTCCCGTGCGAGGACGAGGTCCCGCCGATCCCGACCGAGGTCGGGTCGGTCAGCGTGACCAAGAGCGTGACCCCCGGGTCCGGGCTCACGGACCTCGTCTTCACGGGCTCTGCCCGCTGCAGCCTCCCCGGAGGTGCGATCTTCGTGACGCGCTGGGCCGTCAAGGCCGACGAGGTCACCGTCTTCGGCAACATCCCCCTGGGCGAGACGTGCGTGATCCTCGAGGACCTCAGCGGGGTGTACCAGGAGGTCGACGGTGAGCTGGTCCTGGTGGACGTCGGGGACCGGCGATGGGCCGAGCCGGTCTTCACGATCGACGGTGAGGCCACCAACGTCTTCACGATCACCGAGGACGGGCAGGAGATCACGATCGGCGTCGTCAACGCGTTGCTCGGCACGGTCGTCGTGGCCAAGGTCGTGTCCGGTCCCGCGGGCGGGTACGTGGGGGACCGGAGCTTCGACGTCGACTGGCAGTGCTCGGCCGGCGCCTACGTCGACTGAGTCGCAGTCGATCCCGCGGTGTCGGCGGGCACCGTGAGCGTCGCCGCCGGGGCGACGGCTCGCCCCACGGTGGACGGCAGCGAGGCCTGGTTCCCGGTCGGGAGCACGTGCACCTTCACCGAGGCGGCGCTCACGACCGAGCCCGGTGACTTCGCCGGCACCACGTACGAGTGGTCGGGGTCCACGGTCGACCCGAACCAGGTCGTGATCGGTACCGGGGAGAGCGGGATCGTCGGGGTGACCGTGACGAACACGTTCGTCAGCACGATCGGCGGCTTCTCGATCGCCAAGGCCCTGACGGGCGAGGGCGACGCGCAGGTGCCGGACGGCACGGTGTTCACTGTGCGCTACACCTACGAGGTGAACGGGACGACGGTCAGCCAGGACGTCCAGGTGCCCGCCGACGGGACGCTCGTCACCGGACCCCAGGACATGCCCGTGGGCACGGTCGTCACGTTCGAGGAGATCTCGTTGCCGGGGATCGCGGGCATCACGTGGGGCACGCCCACGATCACGGTCGACGGCCGGGCGACCAACCGGCTCGTGGTGGCGGGGGGAGCCTCTGCCGAGGTGGTCGTCACGAACACGGCTGACGTGGTCCCGACCCCGACGCCCACCCCGACGGTCCCGACCACGCCCGGCGACGACCTCGCCTCGACGGGCGCCGACGTCGCGCTGCTCGCGGGCGTCTCGGTCCTGTTCGTCGCGATCGGCCTCACGATCGTCGCGGCCCGTCGCCGGCACCTCGCGGGTCGCGAGTAGGTCCGGCGTCGAGGCACCGTCCTTCCGTACCGGGCTCCACCGGGCGGAAGGACGGTACCTGCCCGTCCTGGGGTGGCCCGCTGCCGGATGCCCCTCCCGGGGCGCCGACGGCGCGAGGTGCTACCCGTGGCGGGTCGTCGCGTGCCAGCGGTCCTGCGTGTCGTACGGGAGCTCGTCGTCGTAGTACCAGCCCTCGGGCATGCGGGAGGGGTCGAACCACACGTGCCCGCCCCGGGTCCAGCGGCGGCGGTACGCGATGATCCGCTCGGGCGTGGTGTCCTCGACCCCGCTCTCGGCCCCGCAGCAGTCGCAGATCGCGTGCGTGGGTCCGTCGAGGGTCCAGCCGGGTTCCTCCAGGTCCCACGCGCACACGCGGCACAGCGTCGCGCGGTTCTCGACGTCGCCGGGGCCCTCGGCCCGAGCGAGCCGGACGAGTGCCGAGAGGGCGCGGAGGGGGTTGGCTGCTGCGAGTGCTGCGATTTTCTGACGCGGCATGCGCGGATCCTTCTGCTCGATCTCAACCGTCGGACGTCGGTCCGACGGCGGGCCGTCGTCGTCCGGGTCCTCGGAGAGCGCCCGCTCCGGAGGTGGACGACGCGTGGGCTGGCGTGAGTCTAGACCGCGAACATGTGGACCGGACAGGATGAAACGCCGGACTCCTGCTCGTGTCTCGGCGGCATGCGTCACTGACCCCGCGACAGGTCGACCACGAGGGTGGGGCTTCCTCTCACAACCACCGGGCAGGGGCTGTGCGCAAAGCCTTACGGCAGGGAAACGGTCGGCTCGCCCCCGGGAAACACGCGTTTCCTACCGTCACGGGTACTGGTCGAGCGCCGCTCGACGCGCCAGGTCCCCGCTCCAGGAGGCGCCATGTCCGTCCCCGCAGGTCCCCCCTCGCAGGCCACGACCACGACCGACCACCCCGCCACCGACCACCCCGCGCCCGCGCTCGCGTCGGTCGCTGCGCCGTCGGGCACGGTCGGACGGCCCGGCACCGCCGCGGACCCCGCGACCCGGAGCGCCCCGCGCCGTCGCGGGCGCTGGATCGACGACTGGGACCCCGAGGACCCCACGTTCTGGCGCGACGGCGGCCGCAAGGTCGCGACGCGCAACCTGGGGATCTCGGTCTTCGCCGAGTTCCTCGGGTTCGCGGTCTGGGCCCTGTGGTCGATCGTCGTCCCGCAGCTCGGCGCGGCCGGCTTCACCTTCACCGTGGACCAGCAGTTCTGGCTCATCGCCGTCCCCAGCCTCGTGGGCGCCACCCTGCGCATCCCGTACACCTTCGCGGTCCCGCTGTTCGGCGGCCGCAACTGGACCGTCGTGTCGGCGCTCCTGCTCCTGGTGCCCACGGTCGCGCTCGCCGTCGTCGTGCAGAACCCCGAGACGCCGTTCGGCGTGATGCTGCTCGTCGCGGCGCTCGCGGGGGTCGGCGGCGGGAACTTCGCGTCCTCCATGGCCAACATCTCGTTCTTCTACCCCGAGAAGGAGAAGGGCCGGGCGCTGGGCCTCAACGCCGCGGGCGGGAACCTCGGGACGGCCGCGGTCCAGCTCGCGGTGCCGCTCGTGATCGTCGCGGGCGCGGGCATCGCGCTCGAACGCGCGGGGCTCATGATGATCCCGTTCATCCTGCTGGCGGCGTTCCTCGCGTGGCGGTACATGGACAACCTGTCGCACGCCAAGGCCGACTTCCGCTCGTTCGCCGCTGCGACCCGCAACCGGCACACGTGGATCATCTCGTTCCTCTACATCGGGACGTTCGGCTCGTTCATCGGGTACTCGGGTGCGTTCCCGACGCTGCTCAAGAACCAGTTCCCCGAGGTCACGCTCTCGATCGCGTTCCTCGGCGCGCTCGTGGGCTCGGTGTCCAGGCCGCTCGGCGGGACGATCGCCGACAGGGTGGGCGGGGCCCGCGTGACGATCGCGGCGTTCGGCGTCATGGCCGTCGGGGCGTTCGGTGCGATCCAGGCGCTCGAGTCGCACAGCTTCGGGTTGTTCTTCGGGTCGTTCCTGCTGCTGTTCGTCGCGACGGGCGTCGGCAACGGCGCGACCTACCGGATGATCCCGGCGGTCTTCTCGGCCTCGGGCGAGCTCGCCGCCGAGGTCCTGCCCGACGACGAGCGCGCGGCCCACCGCACCCGGGTCCGCAAGGCGGCCGCGGGCTGCATCGGCATCGCGGGGGCCATCGGGGCGTTCGGCGGCTTCCTCATCCCGCGCGGCTTCGCGATCTCCAACGACCTCGCCGGGTCGCTCGTCCCGGCCCTGTGGATCTTCATCGGCGTCTACGCCGTCATGGCCGTGGTGACGTGGGCCGTGTACCAGCGTCGGGGTGCGCCCATGGCCGCGGCCGGGATCTGAGCATGGTCGTCCGTCCTGTCGCGGTCCCCGGCGCCGGCCCGGCGGTCCTCGGCCCGCCCGGCGCCCGGGCCGGCGTCGTCCGCCCCGGGCGCGCGGCGCCGTCGGGCAGCGGTGCCGACACGCACTGCCCCTACTGCGCGCTGCAGTGCGGCATGTCGCTCACGCCTGCGCCCCCGGAGGTGCCCGACGCCGGAGCCTCGCCCCGCGTGGTCGTCGCACCGCGCGAGTTCCCCACCAACAAGGGCGGGCTGTGCCAGAAGGGCTGGACCAGCGCGAGCCTGCTCAGCGCGAGCGACCGGCTCACGGTGCCGCTCGTGCGGGACCGGGCGGTCGACGCGGCGGGGGCCGTGACGCGTGGCGAGCTGCGGCCCGCGACGTGGGACGAGGCGCTCGAGCGGGTCGTCCGCGGCATCACCGCGATCCAGGCGGAGTCGGGGCGCGACGCGGTAGCGGTCTTCGGGGGCGGGGGGCTCACGAACGAGAAGGCGTACGCGCTGGGCAAGCTCGCACGGACGGTCCTGCGGACCGCGAACATCGACTACAACGGGCGCTTCTGCATGGCCAGCGCCGCGGCCGGCGCCAACCGCGCGTTCGGCGCCGACCGCGGGCTCCCGTTCCCGCTCGCCGACCTCGCGGGGGCCGACGCGGTGCTGCTGCTCGGCTCGAACCTGGCCGAGACCATGCCGCCCTCGGTGCAGCACCTCGCGGGGGTGCGATCTCGCGGCGGGCTCGTGGTCGTGGACCCACGGAGGTCGGCCACGGCCGCGCTCACGGGGGCGGGGGCGACCGGCGGTACGGCGGACGGGCCGCCTCAGGGACTCCACCTCCAGCCCGTCCCCGGGACCGACCTCGTGGTGCTGCTCGCGCTCCTGCACGTCGTGTGGGCCGAGGGTCTCGCCGACGAGGAGTACCTCGCCGCGCGCGTGTCCGGGGTCGACGACGTGCGCCGCGCGGTCGCGGCCTGGTGGCCCGAGCGCGCCGAGACCGTGTGCGGGATCTCGGCCGACGAGCTCCGCCGCGTCGCGCGGCTGCTCGCGGCGGCCTCGCCCTCCCGCGGCGGGCGCGGGGCGTACGTCCTGACGGGTCGCGGCGTCGAGCAGTCGACCCAGGGGACCGCGACCGTGACCGCAGCGATCGACCTGGCGCTCGCGCTCGGCCTGCCCGGCCGACCGGGTTCCGGGTACGGCGCGATCACGGGGCAGGGCAACGGGCAGGGCGGCCGGGAGCACGGCCAGAAGGCCGACCAGCTTCCCGGCTACCGCAAGATCGACGACCCTGCCGCGCGCGCCCACGTCGCCGCGGTGTGGGGCGTGGACCCCGCGTCCCTCCCCGGGCCGGGCAGGCCTGCGGTCGAGCTGCTGCGCTCGCTCGGGACGCCGGGCGGGCCGCGCGCGCTGCTCGTGCACGGCTCGAACGTGCTGGTCAGCGCGCCGAACGCGACGTACGTCGCCGAGCGTCTCGATGCCCTGGACCTGCTCGTGGTGTGCGACCTGGTGCCTTCCGAGACCGCGCTGCGTGCCGACGTCGTGCTGCCCGTGACGCAGTGGGCCGAGGAGGAGGGGACCATGACCTCGCTCGAGGGGCGCGTGATCCGCCGGCGCCGTGCCGTGAGCCCGCCGGACGGCGTGCGGTCCGAGCTGTGGTTCTTCGCGGAGCTCGCGCGACGCCTGGGGTCGACCGTGTCCTTCCCGCTCGACCCCGCCGAGGTGTTCGACGAGCTCGCGCGGGCCTCGGCGGGCGGTGTCGCGGACTACTCGGGGCTCAGCCACGCGCGCCTCGACGCCGACGAGGCCGCGGGCGGGCCGGGGTTGTTCTGGCCCGTGCCTGCGGTGTCGTCCGCCGCGGCCGGGGGAGAGGCGCACCCCGGCACCCCGCGACTGTTCCTCGACCGCTTCCACACCCCCGACGGGCGCGCGCGCATGGTCGCGGTCGACCACGTGGGGCCGAGCGACGACGTCCGCCCCGACGCGCCCGTCTACCTCGTGACGGGCCGCGTCCTGCAGCACTACCAGTCGGGTGCGCAGACGCGACGCGTGGCCGAGCTCGACCGGACCGTGCCCGGACCGTACGTCGAGATGCACCCGATCCTCGGCTTCCGCCTCGGCATCCAGGACGGTGACCCGGTGCGGCTCACGTCGGCCCGGGGCGAGGTCCGGGCGCCTGCGCGGTGGAGCGACAAGATCCGCCCCGACACGGTCTTCATGCCGTTCCACTGGAGCGGGGCCGGGAGCGTCAACCGGATCACGACCGACGCGACCGACCCGGTCTCCGGGATGCCCGAGTTCAAGGTCTGCGCGGTCGCCGTCGCGCCCGCACGCTCCCCGGAGGTGGTCGCATGACCGACGCCGCTGCTCGACCGCCGGTACCGGCGCAGCCCGCGGGCACCCGTTCCGACGGCCCGCCCGTGGACGGCGCAGCCAGGCCGTTCCGCGTCGTCGTGGTGGGCGACGGGATGGTCGGGTCCCGGTTCGCGGCCGACCTCCTGGCGACGGCCGGCCCGGACACGGAGCACCGCTCCCGGCCCTTGCGCGTCACGGTGCTCGGCGACGAGGGGTACGAGCCGTACAACCGCGTCCTGCTGAGCGAGGTCGTCGCAGGGCGTGCCGACATCGGCGCGCTGACCCTGCCCTCGACGGGCGACGCGCGCGCCGAGGTCCACCGAGGCGCCCCCGCGATCGCGATCGACCGCGGCTCGCGCACGGTCCTCACGAGCGACGGTGCGTTCCCGTACGACGCCGTGGTGCTCGCGACCGGCTCGGCCGCCCGGGTCCCTGACGTGCCGGGGCTCGGGTCAGGTCCCGGAGGAGCCCTGCCTGCCGGGGTCCACGCGCTGCGCACGCTCGACGACGCCCGCGAGATCGTCGCCGCGACCGCCAACGCGCGCCGCGCCGTCGTGATCGGTGCGGGTGTCCTGGGCCTCGAGGTCGCGTGCGGCCTGGCCCGCCGCGGGCTCGCGGTGACCGTGGTCCACGGTGGGGCGAGCCCCATGGACCGCCAGCTCGGCCCCGACGCGGGCCTCGCCGCCTCGCGCACGCTCGCCGGGCTCGGCATCACGGTGCGGACCGGGGCCCGCACGCGGGAGGTCGTGGTGAGCGGGATCGTCGGCCGGGGCGCGGCCGTCACGGGGGTCGTCCTCGTGCCCGACGGCGGGCGCCCGCCCCGCGCGGCAGGTCCCGGAGGAGACGGGGGACCGGACCACGGGTCCACGGGGACGGGCCCGGCGCCGCGGGACCCGGCCGCGGGGGGACGCCCTGCCGCGAACCCGAGCGGCCCGACCGACGAGGTCCCGGCCGACCTGCTGGTGCTGGCCTGCGGGACCGTGCCCGAGGCGACCCTCGCCCGGACCGCGGGCCTGACCGTGGACCGAGGGGTCGTCGTCGGGCACGGGCTGGCGAGCCCCGACGACCCCGACGTGTACGCGATCGGTGACTGCGCGCAGCCGCCCGAGGGCGGGACGGGGCTCATCGCGCAGGGGTGGGAGCAGTCGCGGCGGCTCGCGTCCCTGCTCGCGGAGAGGCTGGCGGACGCAGCGAGCCCCCTCGGCCACGCGGGCCCCGACGCGGCAGGTACGACGGGCGCTGCGGTCCCGCCCCCGCCCGAGGGCCGGGCGCACGTCCGCTTCACGGCGGCCGAGCGCCCGAGCATGGCCCTGCGGATCGCGCTCGACGTCGAGCGGGCCGCGTGGGGCACGTCGGGTCGCGATCCTCGCGAGATGCGGCCCGCGGGGGTCCGAGGCGTTCCAGGAGTCCCGTCGGCCGCATCTCGGGAGCGGCGGCCACGGGTGCCAGCACCGACGGACCAGCCGTCGCCCCCCGCCGCGCCGACCGACGTCGTGCGTCTCAAGGCCGCGGGCCTCGACGTCGTGGCGATGGGGGTCTGCGGCGCGCGGCGCGCCCACGACCCGAGCCACCGCACGCTCCGGCTCACCGACCCCGACGCGGGACGCCACGTCGAGGTCGTCGTGGCGGGCGGCCTCCTGGTGGGCGCGACCGTGGTCGGCGCGCCGCAGATCGGCGCCGACCTCACGGCGACCTACACGCGCCGGATCCCCGTGCCCGCCGACCCGGCCCACCTCCTGCTGCAACCCGTCGCGCAGGCCGCCGCGCCGGCGTCGGACCCCACGCACATGCCCGACCGGACCACGGTGTGCAGCTGCAACGGCGTGAGCAAGGGGGACATCGTCGCGAGCTGGCGCGAAGGCGCTCGCAGCACGGCCGACATCGCGCGCGCGACACGGGCCACCACGGGGTGCGGCGGCTGCAAGGACGTCGTGTGCGGGCTCGCGGACTGGCTGCGCAAGGCCGACCCGGAGCAGCCCGGGACGGCGTCCGCGTCGTCCCGCGCGGACGAACCGGCTCCCGAGTCCGTGCCGGTCCACGGCTGAGCGGGTGCGGACGCAGAGGCTCCGGACCCCTCTCCTAGCCTCGGAGGAGTCCGGAGCCTCTGCGTCCGCACGGCTCCCCGGCCCGATCGATCCGGAGGTAGAGCGTGCGACGAGGTATCGCGGCGGCAAGCCTGGTGGTCCTGCTGGCGGCGGTCGCGGGGGCCGGTGCGACGTCGTCGTCCGCGGTCGTCGAACCGCAGGCGACCGCACGGCTGTCGCTCTTCAAGCGCATCGAGAACCTCGACAGCGGAGCGAGCGAAGGGCGCCGCGAGCTGTGGACCATGCATGCGCTCAACCTCGACACGGGCCAGGAGATCACGGGCGACGGGCTCAACGGGGTCCAGTCGCTCGAGGTCGTGCCCGGGCGCTACCAGATCTCCGAGAGCGGCGGGGTGGGTGGCTACCGCTTCCAGGACTGGACGTGCAGCGGCGCCGACGTCTCCGAGACGACCGACCCGACCCCCGTCATCACGGTGCCCGACGGCGGCCAGGTGACGTGCACGGTCGACAACGAGGCGATCGAGCCCACGCTGACGCTCGTCAAGGAGGTCGTGGGAGGGTCGGCGTCGCCGACCGACTGGACGCTGCAGGCGCAGGGTCCCACCAACCTCGTCGGAGCGAGCGGGTCCGCCGAGGTCACGAACCGCAAGGTCCGCATCGGCGACTACACGCTCTCGGAGCAGGGCGGCCCCACGGGGTACACGCCGAGCGACTGGGACTGCGGTGACGCGGTCCTGGTGGGCAACCGGCTGACCGTGGGGCTCGACGAGAACATCACGTGCACGATCCGCAACACCTCGGCGGCCCCACAGCTCACGCTGCGCAAGGAGGTCGTCAACGAGGGGGGCGGCCCGGCCGTCCCGGGCGACTTCACGCTCACGGGGACGGGACCCACGACGATCTCGGGCCCCTCGGGGTCGGTCGCGGTCACGGGGGCGGGCGTCTCGGCGGGGACCTACGCGCTGAGCGAGTCGAGCCGCCCGGGCTACGCCCCCGGTGCGTGGACGTGCGACGGCGGGTCGTTGTCGGGTGCCGAGGTGACGCTCGACGCCGACGACATCGTGACCTGCACGGTCACCAACACGTGGACGGGCGGGTCGCTCACGCTGCTCAAGGAGGTGGCCGAGGGCGGCGCACCACCGCAGGCCTGGCAGCTCGTCGCGACCGACGACGCGGGGTTCGCGCACTCCGGGACCATGGGGCAGCCCGCGGTCACGGGGGCCGGGGTCCCGGCGGGCTCCTACACGCTGACCGAGCTCGGGCCCGACGCCTACGACCTGGTCGGCTGGACCTGCACGGGCGGCGAGCTGGTCGTGGACCCGTCGTCGGGCGGGCCGGGGGCGACCTACCGCGTGACGGTCGGGACGCACGCTGCCGTGGAGTGCACCGCGACCAACACCCTCGCGGGCTCGTCGCTGACGCTCGTCAAGGAGGTCGTGGGTCCGGACGGCGGCCCTGCAGCGGACCCGGCAGCGTGGACGCTCGCGGCCGACGGCGCCACACCCCTCGCGGGGGCCAGCGGCAGCCCCGCGGTGACGCACCAGGCCGTGACGCCGGGCGACTACACGCTCTCGGAGTCGGGCGGACCGCTCGGCTACGCCGCGGGCGACTGGGTCTGCGACGGCGCCACGGCCGCCGACGGGGTCGTCTCCGTCGGCTTGCGCGACGACGTGACCTGCACGATCACCAACACCTGGGACGGGGGGACGCTGACGCTCGTCAAGGAGGTCGAGGGTGGCGGCGCCCCGGCCTCGGCCTGGGACCTCACCGCGACGGGCACGGACGCGGGCCTGCCGACCCTGACCGGCCGGACAGGATCGACCGGCGTCACGGCGGTGCCCGTGCCGCCCGGCGACTACGACCTCACCGAGTCCGACGCGTTCCCGCTCGGCTACGAGCTCACGGACCTGACGTGCACGGGCTCGGCCGGGACCAGCGTCGAGGAACCCACGGTCACCGTGGGAGCGGGGGACGACGTGACCTGCACGTTCACGAACAGCCCGCTCGCGACGCAGCACCTCACGCTCATCAAGCTCGTGAACCACCAGGGCGGCGGCTTCGCTCCCGTCACCGCGTGGACGCTCGCGGCGACCGACGGAGCGGGCACGGACCTCTCGGGTCCGAGCGGCTCGCCCGGCGTCTCGTTCGTCGCCGTCCCGCCGGGCGACTACACGCTCTCGGAGTCGGGCGGCCCCGACGGGTACCGTGCGGGCGCGTGGGTGTGCCAGGGAGCGGACGTGACCCCCGGGGGCGTCGTCACGATCGAGGAGAACACCGACGTCGCGTGCGTCATCACGAACTCGGCGATCGCGCCACGGCTCACCCTGGTCAAGGACGTCGTCGGCGGGCCGTCGGACGTCGACGACTGGCGGCTGTTCGGTGCGGGGTCGCCCGGCCTGGTCACGGGCTTCTCCGGGAGCCCCGAGGTGACCGACGCCCCGGTGACGGCCGGGACGTGGCGGCTGTTCGAGGTCGGCAGCCCGCTCGGCTACTCGGCGCGGCCCTGGATCTGCACCGACGCGGCCGGTGCGACGGTCCCCGTGACGGACGCCGGGCAGGTCACCCTCGCGCTCGCCCAGGACGTCACGTGCACGGTGCAGAACGTGTGGGAGGGCGGTCGCCTGACCCTGCTCAAGGAGGTCACCGGAGGTCCGGCTGCCGCCGACTCGTGGGAGCTGCGGGCGACCGGTCGCACGGGGACGGGCGCGGCCGGGGCTGTCATCTCGGGCCCGACGGGCTCTGTCGGGGTGACCTCGCAGCTCGTCCCGTCGGGTGAGTTCGAGCTGGCCGAGGGCACCGGACCCGCGGGCTACCGCACGGGGACGTGGACGTGCACCGAGGTCGGGGGAGACGAGATCCCGGTCGTCGACGGACACGTCGCGGTCGCCCAGGGCGAGGACGTGAGGTGCCTCCTGACCAACCACTGGACCTCGGGCACCCTCACGCTCGTCAAGGAGGTCGACGGCGGCTCGGCGCCCCCCGGCGCATGGACCCTCGCGGCCGAAGGGGTGGCCGGCAGCCCGACCGACGGCGTCTCGATCACGGGTGCCGGCAGCACCCCCGCCGTCACGGGCGCGACGGTCCTCGCGGGCGACTACGTGCTCGCGGAGTCCGGCGGGCCCAGCGGCTACGAGCAGACCGGGTGGGACTGCGGCGAGGCGCCGCTCGTCGACGGGGTCGTGAGCGTCGCAGAGAGCGCCGACGTCACCTGCACCGTGACCAACACCGCGGTGCTACCGCACCTGACCCTCGTGAAGGAGGTCGACAACACGGGCGGGGGCACCGCCACCCCGGACGACTTCACGCTCCACGCGGACGGCCCCGAGGCGCTGGCCGGGGTGAGCGGCGGCGTCGAGGTCTCGCACGTGACGGTCGAGCCCGGTGGTTACGCGCTGACCGAGTCGGGCGGGCCCGAGGACTACGACGCGAGCGGCTGGACGTGCACGGGCGGCACCGTCACGGACGGGACGGTCGAGGTCTCGGCGGGCGGGGACGTCACGTGCACCGTGGTCAACACGTTCGTCCCCGCCGTCGGGCCCACGCCCACCCCGACCGACCCGCCGAGCCCCACGCCCGCGCCGACGGACGGGGGAGGGGGCGGCTCGGCCGACCCCGACGGCCCGCTCGCGAGCACGGGGGCCGAGGCAGCGGGCGCCGCGGCGCTCGCGGCGGCCCTCGCGCTGGCCGGGGCAGCCCTGGTCGTCGTGGCGCGCCGTCGACGCGGGGAGGGCTGAGCCGGAGGTCCACGGTCACTGCTGCGGGCCCCGGGGACCCGCAGCCCTGGCGGGTTCTCACGCGCCCGCGGCGGTGCGCGTGAGAAGAACGTTACGGAGGGGCAAAGGAGAGGGTGCGGCGCGGAAACCGCGCGTCTCTAGTGTCCGGAGCAGCAGCTGCTTCCCGGACACCCGGACCGCACCCCCCAGGAGCCCCCGTGACCACACCATCGAGCTCTCCCCGCCATCTCGTGATCGTCGGCGGCGGCATGGTCGCCCAGCGCCTCGTCGAGGCGCTGCGTGCCCGTGACACCGCCGGCGGGTGGCGGGTCACCGTCTTCGCCGAGGAACCGCGCTACCCCTACGACCGCGTGGCGCTCACGTCCTACTTCTCGGCGCGCGACCCCGAGGAGCTCAACCTCGGCGACCCTGCGCTGTGGGACGACCCGCTCGTGCGCCTGGTCCGTGACTGCAGCGTCGTCTCGATCGACCGCGAGGCGCGCCAGGTCACCGACCGGTTGGGCCGGGTCCACGACTACGACGAGCTCGTGCTCGCGACGGGCTCGAGCGCTGCCCGGCCGCCCATCCCCGGCAACGAGCTGCCGGGGGTGTTCGTCTACCGCACGATCGACGACGTCGCGGCCCTGCGCGGTTGGGTCGAGGCCAAGCGCGAGGAGCGGGCCGGGTCGTCGTACGACCGCCCGGTGCGTGGCGCGGTCATCGGCGGCGGGCTCCTGGGCCTCGAGGCCGCGGGTGCGCTCAAGGCGCTCGGCGCCCAGGCGACCGTCATCCAGTTCGGCACGCACCTCATGGACGCGCAGATCGACCTGGGCGGCGGTCAGGCGCTCGGGCGCCTCATCAACGACATGGGCATCGCGGTGCGCGTGAGCACCGGGACCAAGGAGATGCGTCCCGCGCGGACGACGGGTCACGTGGGCCGCCTCGACTTCGTGGACGGCGGGCGGCTCGACGTCGACGTGGTCGTCATGGCGACGGGGGTCCGACCGCGGGACGAGCTGGCCCGTGGGGCGGGGCTGCCGGTCGGCGAGCGCGGTGGGGCGGTCGTCGACCTGTCGTGCCGCACCGACGACCCGCACGTGTGGGCGATCGGCGAGGTCGCGTGCATCGAGGGGCGCTGCCTGGGCCTCGTGGCACCGGGCTACGCGATGGCCGAGGTCGTCGCGGACCGCCTGCTCGGCGGCGGGGCGACGTTCCCGGGTGCGGACACGGCGACCAAGCTCAAGCTGCGCGGCGTGGACGTCGCGAGCTTCGGCGACGCGTTCGCGCGCACCGAGGGAGCCATGGAGCTCGTCTACGCGGACCCGGTCGCGGGCGTCTACAAGAAGCTCGTCCTGTCCGACGACGCGCGAACCCTCCTGGGCGGCGTGTTCGTGGGCGACGCGACGCCGTACGCGTCGCTGCGTCCCATGGTCGGGCGCGAGCTGCCGGGCGACCCGGGCGCGTTCCTCCTGCCCGAGGGGTCGTCGGGCGGCGGTGCGGCAGGGCTCGAGCTGCCCGACGAGGCCACCGTCTGCTCGTGCAACAACGTCACCGCGGGCACGATCCGCTCGGCCGTGACCGACCACGCGTGCACCGACGTCGCCTCGGTCAAGTCGTGCACCAAGGCGGGCACGAGCTGCGGCTCGTGCCTCCCGCTGGTCAAGAAGATCACGACGACCGAGCTCGAGAAGGCCGGCATCGAGGTCTCGAACGCGCTGTGCGAGCACTTCGACCTCTCGCGGGCGCAGCTCTTCGACGCGGTCCGCGTGGCGGACCTCCACACGTTCAGCGAGATCATCGCGCGGTTCGGACGCGTCCCGGCAGCGGCCACGCACGTGCCCGACGACGCCGCACCGGCCGGGCTCCCGGGCGCGGGCCCGGGCCGTGGTTGCGACATCTGCAAGCCGGTCATCGCGTCGATCCTGGCGTCGCTGGGCAACGGTCACATCCTGTCGGGAGAGCAGGCCGCGCTCCAGGACACCAACGACCACGTCATGGCGAACATGCAGAAGGACGGCACCTACTCGGTGGTCCCGCGCATCCCGGGCGGGGAGATCACGCCCGAGGGGCTGCTCGTGATCGGGCAGGTCGCGAAGGACTTCGGGCTCTACACCAAGATCACGGGCGGCCAGCGGATCGACATGTTCGGTGCGCGGATCGAGCAGCTCCCGCTGATCTGGCGCCGGCTCGTCGAGCACGGCTTCGAGTCGGGCCAGGCGTACGGCAAGTCGCTGCGGACCGTGAAGTCGTGCGTCGGGTCGACGTGGTGCCGGTTCGGCGTGCAGGACTCGGTGGGCATGGCGGTCGAGCTCGAGCTGCGGTACCGCGGGCTGCGCTCGCCGCACAAGATCAAGCTCGGGGTCTCGGGGTGCGCGCGCGAGTGCGCCGAGGCCCGCGGCAAGGACGTCGGCGTGATCGCGACCGACAAGGGGTGGAACGTCTACGTGGGTGGCAACGGCGGCTTCACGCCCAAGCACGCGAGGCTCCTCGCGGAGGACCTCGACGACGCGACGATGATCCGCACGATCGACCGTTTCCTCATGTACTACATCCGCACCGCGGACCGCCTGCAGCGCACGTCGGTGTGGGTCGACGAGGTCGAGGGTGGCCTCGACGGGATCCGCGCCGTGATCCTCGAGGACTCCCTGGGGATCGCCGCGGACCTCGACGCCGCGATGGCGGGTCACGTCGACGCGTACGAGGACGAGTGGCGCGCCGTCCTGGAGGACCCCGAGAAGCTCCGGCGGTTCGGTTCCTTCGTCAACGCGCCCGCGACGGCCGACCCCGACCTCGCGTACGTCGCCGAGCGCGGTCAGCCGCGACCGGCCACGACCGCCGAGCGCGAGGGCGCTGCGACGGGTGGGGTTCTGATCGCCGGGACGACTCTGGAGGTACGCAGATGAGCACGAACACGATGGGGATCGAGGCCGCAGCAGGTCTTCCCGAGCAGGGAGAGGGGACCGTCCCGGACACCGGCACGGTCTGGGAGGCCGTGTGCCGGGCCTCGGACCTCGCGGTCGAGCGAGGCGCCGCGGCGCTCGTCGACGGGCAGCAGGTCGCGCTCTTCCGGCTGACCGACGGGCGCGTGCTCGCGGTCCAGCAGGTCGACCCGTTCAGCGGGGCCAACGTCATGTCGCGCGGGATCGTGGGCACGCGTGCAGGAGTCCCGACCGTCGCGTCACCGATGTACAAGCAGGTCTTCGCGCTCGAGACCGGGGTGTGCCTCGACCCCGTGGGGTTCCTCCCGGTGCTCGCGGCGGGCCCGGACCTGGCGACGTGGCCCGTCGAGGTGCGGGGCGGCGTCGTGCACGTGGCTCGTCCTGCACACGTCGTCGCGACGGCCGACGAGGCCGCCCAGGTGGGCGGCGCTCGGGGGGCCGCGGGCCGGACCCGGGCCGACGGGCCGACGCCGTGAGCACGCTCGTGGGGCTAGACCTGCGCGGACGCCTGGTCGTGGTCGCGGGTGGCGGACCGGCCGCGGCGCGTCGCGCCCGCGCGCTGGTCGACGACGGAGCGCGTCTCCGCGTCGTCGCCCCCGCGCTGTGCGAGGACATGACCGACGTCCTGACCGGTGCGCCCGACGCGACCTGGCGCGTGGGCTCGGCCGAGGCCGCAGACCTGGACGGGGCCTGGTTCGTCGTGGCCGCCACGGGCGACGACGTCGAGGACCGGCACGTCACGGCGTGGGCCGAGTCGGCGCGCGTGTGGTGCCTCGCGGGGGCCGGTCCCGGGAGCCCGGGGCGTGGCGCCCGTCGGGCCGGCGCCGCCTCGGCCGTCGCACCGGCGACGACGCGCAGCGGACGGGTCCAGGTCGCGGTGCTCGCGGACGACGAGGACCACGCCGGAGCGGTGCGTGACCGCCTCGCCGAGCAGCTCCGCGAGGGCCGGGTCGACCTGCGCCGCCCCCGTCCGGACGAGCCGTCGGGAGCCCACCGGACCGCGACGCGACGGGGACCTGCCGCCGGGTCGGTGACTCTCGTCGGGGGCGGCCCCGGCGCGACCGACCTGCTCACGCTCCGAGGCCGGCGCGCGCTCGCGACGGCCGACGTGGTCGTGACCGACCGGCTGGGGCCCGTCGGGGTCCTCGGCGAGCTGCCCGCGAGCGTCGAGATCATCGACGTCGGCAAGACCCCGGGCCACCACCCGGTCCCGCAGCACGAGATCAACGCGATCCTCGTCGAGCAGGCGCAGCGCGGCCGGACCGTCGTGCGCCTCAAGGGCGGCGACCCGTTCGTCTACGGCCGCGGAGGCGAGGAGGTCCTGGCCTGCCGGGCCGCGGGGGTCGCGGTCGAGGTGGTCCCCGGAGTGAGCAGCGCCCTGTCCGTCCCGGCGCTCGCGGGCATCCCGCTCACCCACCGCGGGACCGTCGGCGCGTTCCACGTGGTCAACGGCCACGACGGGCTGGACGTGGGCGCCCTCGCCGCGGTCCGTGATCGCACGGCTACCCTGGTGATCCTGATGGGAGTGTCGATGCTGAGCGAGATCACGGACCAGGCGGTCGCCGCCGGGGCCGACGTCGGCACGCCCGTCGCCGTCGTCGAGTCGGGTTCCACGGAGCACCAGCGGGTCACGCGCGCCACGCTCGGGACGCTCGTCGAGCGCGCCGCCCAGGTCGGCGTCCGCGCCCCGGCGGTCGTGGTGGTGGGCGACGTCGCGGCCGAGGGCCTGCTGGCTCCGGCCCTCGTCCCGGAGCGGGCCCCGTGACGGCTCCCGCCCCGGGGCAGGAGGCTCCCGTCCCCGCCACCGCACCGCAGCGTCCCGCGCTCGGTCAGGTCATGGCCGGCTGCACGGTCCTCGTCACGGCCGACCGCCGCTCGGGCGAGCTCGCCGCCGCGCTGATCCGTCGGGGGGCCGAGGTACGTCACGCGCCCGCCCTGAGCATGGTGCCCAACGAGGACGACGAGGCCCTCCTGGCGGGCACGCGCGACCTGATCGCCCGCCCGCCGGACGTCGTGGTCGTCACCACGGGCATCGGGTTCCGCGGCTGGATCGAGGCGGCCGACGCCCACGGGCTGGCCGACGAGCTCCTGGCCGTCATGGGCGGGGTCCGCCTGGTCGCCCGCGGACCCAAGGCCCGCGGTGCCATCCAGGCCGCCGGGCTCCAGGCCGACTGGGTCGCGGAGTCGGAGACGTCGGGCGAGATCGCCGACGTCCTGCTCGGCGAGGGGGTCGACGGGCTGCGCATCGCGGTCCAGCACCACGGAGCGGGGGCAGACGGCCTCGACACGGTCTTCGCGCAGGCAGGAGCCGACGTCGCGAGCCTCATCGTCTACCGCTGGGGCCCGCCGCCCGACGAGGCGGCGCTCCGGGCGTCCGTCCACGCCGCCGCGGGCGGCGAGATCGACGCGGTCGTCTTCACCTCGGCCCCGGGCGCCGAGGCGTGGCTCACGGTGGCGGAGTCGGAGGGCGTCGGCGACGCGGTCGTCGCGCGCTTCGCGAGCGGCGCCATGATCGCCGCGGCCGTCGGGCCCATCACGGCCCGCCCCCTCGCGCACCGCGGGATCCCGACCCTCCAGCCGGACCGCGGACGCCTCGGCGCGCTGGTCCGCACGCTCGTCGGTCACTACGAGCACGCCGAGACCCTGGCCCTGGTGACCGTCGCGGGCATCCTGCAGATCCGGTCGCGCGTCGCGGTCCTCGACGGCCGGGTCCTCCCGCTCTCGCCCAGCGGGCTCGAGGTCCTGCGCCTGCTCGCGTCCCGGGCCGGGGAGATCGTGACCCGCGACCAGGTCCTCGCCGCCCTGCCGGGGGACTCGCGCGACCCCCACGCCGCGGAGGTCGCCGTGGCCCGGCTGCGCGAGGCCGTGGGCGAGCGCACCCTCGTCAAGACCGTCGTCAAACGTGGCTATCGACTGGAGCTGGCATGAGCACGGAGATCCTGGGATTCCCTTCGGGCGCGACGGAGGGAGCCTCGTCGTCGGGCGGCACGGGTGCGCCCGTGCTCGTCGGGTGCTCGCACGGGACCAACGACACCGCGGGCCAGGCGGCGATCCGCGCACTGCTCGACGACGTCCGGGCGACGCGCCCCGACCTGGACGTCCGTGAGGCGTTCGTCGACGTCCAGCAGCCCGAGGTGGCCGACGTCGTCACGCACGCGGTCGCACCGTGCGCCCCGGGCGAGGGGGCGGGTGGCCAGGCCGTGGTCGTCCCCCTGCTGCTCTCCACGGGCTTCCACGTGAACGTCGACATCACCGAGGCCGTCTCGCCCGAGCACGAGGGGCGCGGGCCGGAGCACGGCGCAGCGACGGCTGCCCGCGCGCTGGGACCCGACCCCCGGCTCGCCGAGATCCTCGCGGACCGCCTCGTCGCGGCGGGGGTCCGGCCGCACGACGCGGTCGTCCTCGCCGCCGCCGGATCGAGCAGGTCGGGGGCGGCGCGCGACGTCGAGGCCGTCGCCGAGCACCTGCGTGCGCACCACGACGGACCGGTCACGGTCGGGTTCGGCGCCATGGCCACCCCGTCGGTGCGGGACGCGGTCGAGGCGGCGCGCGAGGCGCTCGCCGCCGCCGTGGTCCCGGGCGAGCCGGCCACGGCCCCGGGTGGAGGTGCCGACGCGGCCGGTGCGGCGCCGTCGGGCAGCGAGGGCGAGCCCGCCCCCCGCCTGGTCATCGCCGCCTACCTGCTGGCCCCCGGCTTCTTCCACGACCGCCTGCTCGAGGCCGGCGCGGACGTCGTCACCGCGCCGCTGGCCCCCGACGCCCGGCTCACGGCGATCGTTCTCGACCGCTACGCCGAGGGCGTCGCGGCGCTGCCTGGTCGCTAGGCCACGGCTGCGCGCAACCGCTCAGGTGCGACGCGGGCGCCGTACGGGCCGAGCCCGGGCGGCGCCACGGCTCAGGCCTGGACCCGCGTCCTCGGCGCGACGAACGCCGCGAGCAGCGCGATCACGACCGTCACCCCGAAGCAGATGACGTAGGCCAGAAGGCCGAACGCGTCGTGCAGGGCCCAGAGCATCGACCCGGTCACGGCCAGCGCGATCGCCGCGGACAGTGCGTCCGAGACCTGGAGCGCCGAGCTGTTCGCACCCTGCTGGTCCTCGGGCGACAGGGCGAGCGTGAGCACCGAGAGCGTCGGGTGGACCATGCCCATGCCCAGGCCCGCGACGGTCCACGCGAGCATGCCGAGGATCGGGGGCACCGAGGGCCACGCGAGGAGCGCGGTGCCCGCGATCCCGCCCGCGATGAGGAACGACCCGATCAGGATGAAGCGCGAGTGCGGCCACCCCCAGTGGGCCTTGCCACGCAGCCACGCGCCGACGGACCAGCCGATCGCGCCGAACGTCAGGACGCCGCCCGCCTGTGCGGGGGACAGGCCGCGCTCGTGCGAGAGGAGCAGCGGCAGCAGGACCTCGGTGCCCGTGAAGGCCGCCGCGACCAGGCCGCGGATCGCGATCACCGAGGGCAGCCCGCGCGCCGCACGCACCGTGCCCCGCGGGAGCAGGTGCGGCACGCTCACCACGACCAGGGCGAGCGCGACCACGAGCGCCGCGTACAGCAGCACGCCGTCCTGCTGGCCCGCGAAGTGCAGGAGACCGATGCCCACGGCAGCGGCCACGGCCCACCAGAGCGCGGCGTTCCCCGCAGGGTCCGGGGTGTCGCTCGCGCGGCGGTCCTGCACGACGGCGCGCAGGCCGGGGCGCATCATGAGCACGGCCGGGACCGCGAGGAACGGCACCGCGAGGAAGACCCAGCGCCACCCGACGTGCTCGACGACGAGCCCCGCGACCGCCGGGCCGACGATCGAGGGCACGACCCACGCGGCGGCGAAGGCCGCGAACACGGACGGGCGACGGTCCTCGGGGAACACCCGGGCGACGAGCACGTACAGCGCGACGATGTACATCCCGGTGCCCAGCCCCTGCACCACGCGCCCGGCGACGAAGACCTCCATGGTCGGGGCGAGCCCCGCGACGACCAGGCCGGCGAGGAACAGGCCGACCCCGGCCCACAGCGACGGGCTCGGTCCGAACCTGTCGCACCACCGACCGGCGGCGACCATCCCGACGACGCTCGCGGCGATCGACCCCGCGAACGCGACGGCGTAGAGCGTCAAGCCGTCGAGCGCCTGCGCGACGGTCGGCATCGCGGTCGCGACGGCCAGGGCCTCGAACGCCCCGAGCAGCACCAGGGCGACCATGCCGATCATGACCGTGCGCTGGGTCGCGGGGGACAGGCCGCCGCTCCGGGAAGCGGTGTCGGTGGTGCCTGTGGTGCCGGTCGCGCCGGTCGTGCCGACGCTCGGCGCGTCGGCGAGGGGGTGGTCCACCGAACCGGTCGCCGGCGCGGTCGCCGGCGCGGCGGTCGACGCGGCCGTCGAGGGGGAACCGAAGGCAGGGGAGTCGGCGATCGCCTCGGCGACGTCTGCCTCGGGCGCCGATGGGCGTGGTGGTTCCATGATTCCTCGCAGGGGTGGGCGCCGGCCTGGTGGGGCGTCGCGCGACGGGTGCGCTCGGTCGAGCGCTTCGACTAGTCTCGAACCTCAACCATTGTCGAGGTCAAGTGCATTCGACCCGTCGATGGCCGGAGTGACGAATGCCTGGAGCAATCATGCCTGACGAGGGGCCCCACCCCGACGACGAGCTCACGGTCGGCGAGCTCGCGCGCCGCAGCGGCGTCACGGTCTCGGCGCTGCACTTCTACGAGCGCGAGGGCCTGCTCACGGCGCGCCGCACCCCCGGCAACCAGCGGCGCTACCCGCGCGAGACGCTGCGCCGGGTCTCGTTCATCAAGGTCTCCCAACGCGTCGGGATCCCGCTCGCGCTGGTCCGCGAGGCCCTCGCGACCCTCCCGCAGAACCGCACCCCGACCGCCAAGGACTGGCGCCGCCTCTCGCGCATGTGGCACGCGGACCTCGACGCGCGGATCGAGCAGCTCGTGCGCCTGCGCGACCACCTCACGGACTGCATCGGGTGCGGCTGCCTGTCGCTGCGCAAGTGCGTCCTGGCCAACCCGCACGACGTGCTGGCCGAGGAGGGTCCTGGCCCCCGGACGTTGCTGGTCGACGGCCTGGACGACTGAGGGCCGGACCGAACCGACCATCGCTCACCAGTTCTTGCTCGAGCCTCCGCCGCCCTGCTCCTCGCCCGTGCCCCCCGCGGGCTCGTCGCCCCCGTAGTAGTTCTGGTACTCCTGCTGGCTCTGGTCCTCGTCGTCCCTGGCCTCGGAGTTCTGCTCCTGGAGCTTCTCCTGCCGCTCGGCCTCGGCCCGCTCCTCCTCGGTCTGGTCGGGCTCGGGCTGCTCCTGCTCCTGCTCGTCGCCCTCCTGCGGGTCCTGGGGCTCCTGCGGCTGCGCGTCCTGGGCCTGCTGCTGCTTGTCCTGCAGACGCTGGACCGACTGCTCGTTCTGCTCCTTCTCCTGCTCCGACTGGTCCTCGCACCCGGGCCAGCCGCGCACCTGCTCGGCCGTCGCGAACGAGCGCTCGGCGAACGAGTACCAGGTCGTGGCGTCGTCCTGGACCTGCTCGGGCGTGAGCTCGTTGCCGTCGCCGTAGGGGTCGATCACGGTCGCGTCGTAGTCCTCGCCCGCAGCACGGGAGGCGAGCGCCTCCTCGAGCGCCTTCTTCTGCGCCATGTAGTCGTCCGCGGTGATCTTCTCGTAGTCCCCGGAGGTCTCGTAGGAGATCGACAGGTTGATCTGGATCCGGCAGCGGACCATCGGTTCCTCGCCCTCGGCGAGGTCGTAGGCCCGGTGGAGGTCGTTGATCGCGGTGTAGTCGTCGCCGCTGCTGTGCCGCGCGGTCCCGGTGTTGAACCAGGCCTTCCACGGGTCGACGACGTTCATGGTCTTCTGGACGTCGAACAGGTCGGCGGCGCCCGAGTAGTCGCCCGCGTCGTAGTCGTCGGAACCCATCGAGGCGATCACGGGCAGGAACGCGAGCTTGACGCCGAGCACGATCGCGGCGACCAGGAGCGGGATCGGCAGGAGGAGCAGCAGTGCCCGACGGCGCAGCCGCCTCGAGCGCAGCGCCGCGGCCCGGGGGGAGCGCAGGCCGGGCCGCTGCGCGCGAGGCGGCTGCGGGTACGGCGCGCCGGGGCGGACCGTCGACGGCCCGCCCCACGACGGAGCCGGCTGCGGGGGCGGGCCTCCGGTGGCCGGGGAACCGGAGGGCCCACCCGACCCGTTCGCACTGCCCCACGGGGGCTGCTGCGGGGGCATGCCGTCGTCGCTCATGCGCGCACCCCTACCCGGCGGGCCGCGGACCGCCCCGCGAACCACGCCTCGATCCCCAGGAGGCCGGCCGCGAGGAGCGCGAAGGGCCACACGATCGGGCGGTAGGCCGTGACGAGGCGCCTGCCGTCGGCCGCGACCTGCTGCGGGTCGACGCCCGCGACGAGCTCCGCCGTCGGGCTCGTGGTCTCTCGGTGCACGTACGGGACCCCCAGCTGGTCGGCGATCGCGCGCAGGTTCTCCTCGTCGACGACCGACAGGGCGTCGGGCACCTCGGACTCGTCGATCGTGGCCTGCGACGGGTCCTCGATGTACTCGGCCGCGGCCGGGTCCTCGCCCGGCATGTACTCCTTCATGAGCCCGCCCTCCGCGGTGCCGTAGCCCAGCACCGCGCCGCCGTCGACGAGCGGTGCGAGGTCCTCGAACGAGCGGGGCTCGCCGTCCGCGGTCTGCTCGCCGTCGGACAGGAAGAACACGAGCCGCATGTTCGACGGGCGCTCGGCCGCGGCTCCCTGGAGTGCGTCGCGCAGCTCGTCGAGCGGTCGGTCGGTGAGCGACCCCTTGGAGTAGAGCGTGATCTCGCGCTTGAACGTGTCGGCCCAGGACGTGATGGCGCGCGCGTCGGTCGTGAGCGGGAGCTGGCGGCTGGCCTGCGAGTCGAACGAGATGATCGAGTAGCGGGCGCCCGGGATGTCGGCCGTGAGGCTCGCGATGTCGTGGCGCACGCCCACGAGGCGCTCGTTCGTGCCGTCGAAGTCCTCGGCGGCCATGGAGCCCGTGCGGTCGACCACGAAGAACAGGTCGACGTTCGCGACCGACGTGTCCCGGTCCGTCACGGGGACCGAGGGCCCGAGGCCGATCACGGCGAGGACGGCGACGAGCGCGGTGCGTCGCGCCCACGCGCCCCGCGGGCCCGCGGGCGGGCCCTGCCTGCCGACGGAGCCCCGCGACGAGCCTCGCAGCGCGGCCACGAGCTGCCACACGGCGAGCCCGAGCAGCGGCACGAACACCACGGCCCACGCCCACAGGGGGATCAACGGGTGGAGGGTCATTCGCGCAACCTCCAGGCCACGACGAGCAGGAGCGCGGCACCTGCGGTCGCCACGAGGAACCAGACCGTCGGCAGGTCCGTCACGATCACCTCGGGGCTCGCGTCGAGCTCGACGGCCTGCTGCGCCACGACGTCCTCGACCATGCCCTCGACGGCCTGCGGGTCGCCCGCGAGGAAGTACAGCCCCCCGCCCGCCTCGACCACGTCGCGGTACTCGACCTCCTCGGGTGTGCCCGCGTACAGGTCCGAGCCCCCGTAGATCCCGTGCAGCGTGATGTCGCGCGAGGCCACCAGGGTGGCGGCCTCCTCGAGGGTGTAGATGGGGTCGCCCGCGACGTAGTTGTCGGTCGCGAGGATGATCGAGCGCGACCGCTCGGTGGCCCCCTCGTCGAACTGCAGGGCGCAGTTCGCCAGGCCGTCCCCGATGAGGCTCGCGGCCGAGTCGTTCGCGAGGGTACCCGCGGTGTAGCTCATGAACTCGAGGATGTCCTTCTCGTCCCTCTCGCTCGTGAAGTCGAGCGTGCTCGGGTCCTTGTCGAACGCCGAGACGCCCGCCGCGAGCTGCTCCTTGACCAGCGTGTAGTCGTCGGTCAGCGGGAACACGGTGCGCGAGGTGGAGTTGAAGATCGACAACGCGATCCGTTCGCCCTCGAAGCTGTCGACCATCTCCGAGTACACCTTGAGGATCTCGCCGTCGTACGCGGTCATCGAGCCCGACACGTCGAGGCACAGCACGATGTCGCGGGTCCCCAGCCGGTCCACGACCACGTCGGTCTCGACCGGTCGGGCCGCCACGGTGCCCACCCCCACGACCGCCACGAGCAGCCCGACGAGCCCTGCGACCTGCAGCGTCCGGTAGCGGCGCACCCACGCCGCGAAGGCGGGGACCTGCGCCAGGTAGGACGAGTTCGCGACCCACGTCACGCCGTCGGCGTCCCGTGCCCGCTCGGCGCGTGCTCGACGGCGGCGTGCCAGCCACCAGGCCGCCGCACCCGCGGCGAGGACCACGACGACGACCGCGGCGAGGAGCCACGGCCACAGGATCGAGGCGCCCTGCGGCCCGGGCGTCAGGACCGCGGGAGCTGCGGCCAGCGGTGTCACCACGTCCTCACCACCGTGCGGGCGCGGTCGATCGAGTCCCTGCCCGTGGGGGTGACGCCGTGCTGGTCGAGGCGGGCCAGCGGGTCGACGTCGTACTCCGCGAACGACGGGCGGTAGTAGCGCGCGATGAGGCGCGTCAGGTGCTGGGTGCCCGTCATGCGCTCGATCTCCGAGAGCGTCAGCACCGAGGCGTCCACGCCCAGACGACCCGACGCGAAGCCGCGGACCTCCTTGGACAGCGCCAGGTGGAGCCCGCGCTCGTCGAGCTCGCCCGCGAGGTAGCGCTGCTCGACCGCGTCGAGATGAGCCTCGAACTCGGCGCGCAGGCCCGCGTACGGGTCGTAGGGCCCCGTGGGCAGGCGCGGAGCCGGCGGCTGCGCCTTCTCCTCGGCCGACGCGCGCGTCGAGAGGAACGCGAACACGATCCACCCGACCACGAGCAGCAGCAGGGCGACCCCGAGGGCTGCCCACCAGCCGCTGTAGAGGACCGGGGCGTAGAGCTCATCGTCGGGCACGCTTCGCCCTCCCCAGCAGCTCGACGAAACGAGGCACGACGTCGTCGGTCCCGGTCACGCTCACGGCCTCCACCTGGAGGGTGCGCAGCAGGGCCACGACCGACTCGCGCCGGGCACGCACGGCCTGCGCCGCGCCTTCGGCGACGTCCACGCGACCCCGCAGGAACGGCGGCAGGTCGAGCGTGCCGTCGACGTCCGCGACCGCTCCGAGGGCACGGTGCGCCGCGGGGCCGGCCGTGGTGCCGACGGTCGCCACCCCGACGGGCGACAGGTCCGCGACCGCGACGACCATGACCTCGTGGCGCACGCGCAGGCGCCGCAGCAGGCGCTCGTGCTCGGGACCCGGGCGGGCCTCGTCCGTCACGACGACCATGAGCGAGCGCCGCTGGAACGCGTTGAGCGCCCGGTCGAGCGCCCGGTTCAGGTCGCTCGCGGGCGCGTCGACGCTCAGCTGCTTCTCGACCGTGCGGAGCATGAGCTCGAGGTCCTGCGTGCTGGCCCTGGGCGGGAGCTGGACGATGCGCCCGGCGTCCGCCGCGACGAGCGCGACCCGGTCGCCGCGGTCGCGCGCGAGGTAGGCCACGAGCGCGCAGCAGAAGCTCACCGCGTCGGCCTTGGGCTCGCCGCTCGCCGCGGTCGCACCCATGTTTCGTCCCGTGTCCACCACGAGGACCAGGTTCACGTTGGACTCGCGCACGAACCTGCGCACCACGGGGATGCCCGCGCGGGCGCTCGACTTCCAGTCGATGTCACCCACGTCCTCGCCGGGCGCGTACAGGTGGAGGTCGTCGAAGTCCTGCCCGTGCCCCTTGAGGACGGAGCGGTGCCGCCCCTCGAGCAGCCCCGAGGCCCGCCGGGCCAGCGGGAGCTCGAGCCTGGCCCGCACCTGGGCCAGTCGCGACACGTCTGCCATGGACCGCGCCCTACGGGGTGGGGACCGCGTCGAACACGGCGTCGATGAGCTGCTCGGGCTGGACGTTGGTCGCGAGCGCGTCGAACGTGCGCACCAGACGGTGCCGCAGGACCGAGTAGCGCACGGCCTTGATGTCGTCCGGGATGACGAACGCGCGACCCGCCTGGATCGCGAGGGCCTGGCCCACGCGCATGAGCGCGATCCCGCCGCGCGGGCTCGCGCCCACGCGCACGTGCTGGTCGAGGCCCGGGACGGGGCGCGGCCCCGACAGCCGGGTCGTGTTGATGAGGTCGACGATGTACCGCTTGATCGACTCGTCGACGTACACGTCGTCGACCAGGCGCTGGAGGAACACCACGTCGTCGATGCTGACGGGCTCGGCCGTGATGGGCGCCGTCATGCGCCCTGTCGAGATGCGGTCGAGGATCTCCAGCTCCTGCGCGGGGGCCGGGTACGTCAGCACCTCCTTCATCAGGAAGCGGTCCATCTGGGCCTCGGGCAGCACGTACGTGCCCTCCTCCTCGATGGGGTTCTGCGTCGCGAGGACCATGAACGGCGAGGGCAGCGGGAAGTTCTCGCCGCCGATCGACGTCTGCTTCTCCTGCATGGCCTCGAGCATCGCCGACTGGGTCTTGGCGCTCGACCGGTTGATCTCGTCGAGCAGCACCAGGTTCGCGTGCACGGGCCCGAGCTGTGTCGTGAACGACCCGGTCGCGTAGTTGTAGATCTGCGTGCCCACGATGTCGTTGGGCATGAGGTCCGGCGTGCACTGGATGCGGCGGAACGAGCCGTTGATCGCCGCCGCGAGCGTCTGCGCGGCCGTGGTCTTGGCGAGGCCCGGGACGGACTCCAGCAGGATGTGGCCGCCCGCCAGCAGCGAGCTGATCAGGGCCGTGCGCAGGGCTTCCTGCCCGACGACGCGCTGGTCGAACACCTGCTCGACGCGCTTGAGCAGGTGACCCGCACGGTCCAGGTCCGTCGTGGAGATGCTGCCGTGACCTGTGGCCATGGTGGAGGTCCTTCGCGTGTGCTCGGGTCGTGCTGAGGACGTGGTCACGGCCGTCGCCCACGAGGGGACGCCGTGCGAACCCGGCCCAGTATGCCAGCGGACCCTGACGGGGGACCGGGTCCTCCACAGGTGGGGCATGGTGCGAGGTCCCCACGCGTGCGCCGCCCGCCGGGCGCGGCTCCTCTCCCGCAGGAGGGGCCGACCAGCGGGAATACCACGATCCGCCGCACGCCGCCTACCCTGGACCGGTGACCGCTACCGCCCCCCGCAGCACCCCAGGAACCGCGCCCGACCGGGCCGCGCGCACCCCCGGCCGGGACGTCGTCGACTCCCCGCGCAACCCCTGGTGGCTCGTGGCGGCCGGACCGGCCGCGGTCGTCGTCGCCGTCCTCGCGGTCCTGGCCGCCGGAGCGTTCTCCGGAGCCTTCGAGGCGCTCACGGGCTTCGCCGACCCCGGCGCGGTCTCGCGGTGGGGCCTGCCCGTCTCCACGGTTCTCACCGAGCTCGCGATCTCGCTCACGATCGGCGCGCTCGTGCTCGCCGCCTGCGTGCTGCCCGCCGGCCCACCCATGCGTCGGGCGCTCGGGGTCGCCGGTGCGGCGTCGGCCACGTGGGCCGTGCTGACCGTCGTGCAGACCGTGCTGCGCTACTCGGTGCTGTCGAGCATGCCCGTCTCGAGCATCGGGTTCGGCGACCAGCTCGCGGCGTTCGTCACCCAGATCTCGCTGGGCCGCAGCCTCCTGGGCGTCATCATCGTCGCCGCGCTCACCTCGGCGTGCGCGCTCGCGGTCCGTACCCCCACGGGCGCGCTGTGGACCGCGCTCCTCGCGATCTCGGCCCTCGCGTTCCAGGCCAACACCGGTCACACGGCGGGCGCAGCGAGCCACGAGCTCGCGATCTCCTCGATGTTCCTGCACCTCGGCGGCGCGGCCCTGTGGATCGGCGGGCTCGGCGTCCTCGCGATCGTACGGCTGCGCGGCGGGCTCGACCGGACGTCGTTCGCGTCCTCGGTCTCGCGCTACTCCTCGATCGCGGGCTGGTCGTTCGTCGCGGTCGCGGTCTCGGGCGTCGCGAACGCCTGGATCCGGGTCGGGGGCATCGACGGGCTCAGCACCGACTACGGCATCCTGATCCTCGCCAAGGTCGGGCTCATGGTCGTGCTCGGGGCGCTCGGGTTCGCGCACCGCGAGCTCGTCGTGCGAAGGCTCCAGGGGGTCGGCCCGGCCGGCGGGGGACGCGGCGGCGCCGCCCGTGGGGCGGCCGGCGGGGGCGGGGCCGCGCGCGCCGCGGGAGACGCTCGTCCGGCGGGGAAGACGACGGGTGGGCGAGGGGTCGCTGCCGCGGCCGACAAGGAGGCCGCTGCCTCGGCCCGCGCGACCACCGCCCCGGGTGGGGCGACGACGGCGGGCGGCTCCGCCGTCGGGCAGAAGAAGGGGACCGCCGCACGGACCGCCGTGGCTCCCGCGACCGAGAAGGCCGCGACCTGGCTGTTCTGGCGGCTCGTCGCGGTCGAGCTGCTCGTCATGGGAGCCGTGTCCGGCGTCGCCGTGGCCCTCGGTTCGACGGCCCCGCCCATCCCCGACGAGCCCCCCGCGCTCCCCACGCCCGCCGAGATCGTCACGGGCCACCCGCTGCCCCCCGAGCCGGACCTGGGTCGGTGGTTCACCGAGTGGCGCTGGGACCTGCTGCCCGCGTTCGCGTGCGTCGCGGCGCTCGTCGTCTACCTGCGCTGGGTCCGACGCCTCGCCCGGCGCGGCGACAAGTGGCCCGTGGGACGCACGATCTCGTGGTGCATCGGCATCGTCATCCTGTTCTGGGTCACCAACGGCGGGCCCGCGATGTACGGGCACGTGCTGTTCAGCGCGCACATGGTCCAGCACATGGTCCTCGCGATGGTCGTGCCGATCTTCCTCGTCCTCGCCGCGCCCGTGACGCTGCTCGTGCGCGCCGTGCCCGTGCGCAAGGACGGCTCGCGCGGGCCCCGCGAGTGGGTCCTCGCGCTCGTGACCTCGAAGTGGGGGCAGTTCTTCGCGAACCCCGTCGTCGCGGCCGTGAACTTCGCCGGCTCGATGATCGTCTTCTACTACACGCCCGCGTTCGAGCTCGCGCTGACGACGTACGTCGGGCACCTCGCGATGCTGCTGCACTTCACGCTCGCCGGGTACCTGTTCGCGAACGCGCTCATCGGGATCGACCCCGGTCCGCACCGGCCCGGCTGGCCCCAGCGCCTGCTCCTGCTGTTCGCGACCATGGCGTTCCACGCGTTCTTCGGTGTCGCGCTCACGACCGGGACGGCGCTGCTCGTGCCCGAGTGGTTCGGGCTCCTGGGCCACGACTGGGGGATCACGGCGATCGCCGACCAGCAGCGAGGCGGAGGCGTGGCGTGGGGGATCGGCGAGCTGCCGACGCTCTCGCTCGCGATCATCGTCGCGATCATGTGGTCGAGGTCCGACGACCGCGAGGCCAAGCGGCGCGACCGGCGTGTGGACCAGGTGGGCGACGTCGAGATGGACGAGTACAACGAGATGCTCGCGAAGATGGCGGAGCGGGACGCGAAGGACTGAGCAGGCTCCTGGGGTGCCGAGCATGCGGTTGGCGTTCAGTTTTCGTCGATTCTCGACGTGAACTGCATGCTCGACGGACGTGAACCGCATGCTCGACCCGGGGCTGGCCTGTCCACAGGGCTGACCGTCACCCTCACGTCCACAAAGGCCTGCGGGTCGTCGGTGCGGCTCGGACGGATCCGCTGAACTGGACCGATGCCTCGACGCCCGGTCCCGCCCGCACTCCTCACGCTCGCAGCCGACCAGGCAGGCCTGGTCGATGTCCGTCAGGCGCGCGCCGCAGGGCTCACCGACGGCGAGGTTCGTGGGTACGTCACACGGGGCATCTGGCTTCGCATCGCACGGGCGGTCTACGACACGTCGAATCTCCCGATCCGCGAACGGTCGTTCAGCGAACGACGCCGCCGCGCGGCCTGGGCGGCGCTGCTCGCGTTCGGACCGGAGGCGGTCGCGGTAGGTGCCTGTGCCCTTGCGCTCCACGAGATCCAGGGGCTACCCGCCAGCATCAGGCCCGAAGCGGCACTCCCGCGGGCCGTGAACCGTGTCGACCGCGCTGCGATGCGGCTGCGTCAGTTCGACAACGGGATGACGACGACTCGCGTCGGGTCGCGACGACTCGTCACTCTCGACTGGGCGCTCGCCCAGGCGGTCCCCGAGCTCCCGCGAGCGAACGCACTGGCGGTCCTCGACTCGGCACTCCACCGCGGCGCGATCGGCCGCCAAGGTCTGGAGGTCGCCCACCACATGGCTCGCGGGCGGAGGGGCGTCGCTCGGACCCATGAGCTCTGGGCCCTTGCGGACGCGCGCGCAGAGTCGCCGCTCGAGTCCTTCGGCAGGCTCGACTGCCTCGACGAGGGTGTCCCGCCGACTGTGCTTCAGCTGCCGATCGAGCACCCGGACGGGATGTCCACTCTCCGAGGAGACATGGCGTGGCGGAGGGACAGCGGCCGGTGGCTCGTGGCGGAGATGGACGGCCACGAGGTGCACGGCGAGCCGAGCGCTGTCTATGCCGATCGGTACCGACAGAACCTGATCGTCGCCACCGGTCGGGTAGACGTGCTGCGCTTCACCCATCGCGATCTCCCGGGGGTGGGACAGGTCGTGCGGAGGATGCTGGGGCGCTAGGTAGGGCCCGACGGTGCCGACCATGCGGTCGTCGTCACTCGAGCATGCGGTTGGCGTTCGGATCCGCGGGTTTTCGAACGCCAACCGCATGCTCGGCACCCCAGGCGGCACCAGGACAACGTCAGCCCTTGAACCGCAGCTCCACGCGACGGTTCTCGGCCCGCGCCGGCCCCGGGTCGTCGCCCTCCTCGGGCGTCTTGAGCTGCGTCTCGCCGAAGCCCTGGACGTCGAGCACCAGGTCGGGCCTCGATGCGGCGACCGCGGCCCCCACGGCCTGGGCCCTCCGCAGCGACAGGTCGAGGTTGTGCGCGTCGTCGCCCACCGAGTCGGTGTGGCCGTGGACCGAGAGGGTCGCGCCGTCGGGCACGTTCGCGACGAGCCCGGCGATGGCCGCCGCCGCTGCGGGGGACACCTCGGCGCCGTCGACCTCGAACAGGATGTCCGAGGTCAGGGTGATGACGGTCTCCTCGCCCTGGGTCTCGACGGTGTCGATCGTCTGGACGCTGCCCTCGAGCGTGAAGCGTGAGATCGACGCGGCGATCTGCTCGGCGGTCGGCTCGGGCAGGGTCGTGATGTCGAACTCGACCGGTGCGTCGACGGTCGCGGACGCGGGGAGCGTGCCGAGCAGCAGCGCGGTGACCGTGAGGCCGAGCACGGCGCGTGCGGGCCTCATCGCGTCACCGGGATGTTCTCGAACGTGGGCCACGAGTCGACGACGCTCACGTCGAGCGTCGCGACGTCGTCCTCGATGCCTGCGAAGACGCCGGTCCAGCGGACGGACTCGCCGCCGACCGCGGTGGTCGTGAAGATGCTCGACCCCATCTCGTCGTAGTTCTCGTCGACGAGCTGGACGTACTTCTTGAGGTTCTCGCGGTCGACGAGCGCGGCGTCGAACGAGGTGGCGCCCGTGAGCTCGTAGACGCTGCGCTCCCCGCCGTCGTCGGCCGACCCGGTCGGTGTGAAGATCACGCGCAGCTCGGTGAGGTCGCCCCGCACGGTGAGCGACTCGATGCCCACGCGGACCGTGTCGCCGGGGCGCCCAGGGATGTCGAGCGTCTGCTCGAGGACCACGGCGTCCGGGTCGACGGGCGAGACGGTGGGCGCGGCCGCGGGCTGCGCGTTCGTGCCCGGCGCTCTCGCGGCCTGGCTCTGGGTGCCCGACGGCGCAGGCTCGCCTCCCGGGAGGAGCGAGCAGCCGGTCAGGGCGACCAGGGAGACGGCGAGCGCGGTCGCCGTGATCGTGCGGTGCGCGGAAGTGCGCATGGTGGTGCTCCGATCGAGGTGGGGATCGCCACACTGTCTCAGAGAATCGGTGACGCACCCGCATCTATCCCATGGGGAGAACTGCCCGTTGGTCCAGGGCCTGGTCAGTGCCCGTCCTCCGCGGCGGGCCCTCTTCAGCCGGCCCTCCTTGCCGCACACCCCGGCCAGGCCGCGAGAACGAGGTTCCGCCCAGTCGAGCACGAGGTTGCGGTCGGAATCCGCCGGATAGCGATCGCAACCTCGTGCTCGGCACCACGAGCCACCCCGAGGGACCACGCCCCACCACGGGGCACCACGAAGCGCCCGGAGGCTCAGACCGCGATCCGCGCCCTGGCCCACGACGAGAACCGGTCCACGACCCACACCAGCACGAGAACCATGAGGATGTAGGTCAGCATCTCGTCGAACCGGAACAGCTTGATCGACTTGTTGATGAGGAACCCGATCCCGCCCGCGCCCACGAGCCCGAGCACGAGCGAGGACCGCACGTTGACGTCGAACCGGTAGAGCAGCAGGCCCAGGAACTGCGGCACGACCGCGGGCAGCACCGCGTGCGTGACGACCTGGGTGCGGCCGGCGCCGTTGGTGCGCAGCGCGTCGGCGGGCCCGGGGTCGATCTCCTCCATGGCCTCGGCCCACAGCTTGCCCATGACGCCCGTGTTGTGGACGACGAGCGCGAGCACCCCCGCGAAGGGCCCGAGCCCCACGGCGGTCACGAAGATCAGCGCGAACACGACGTCGGGCACGGCGCGGAAGAACGACAGGATCGCGCGCGAGCCCTGGTACCAGAACGACCCCGGGGTGCTGCCGCGAGCCGCGAGCACCGCGAGGAGCAACGACAAGGGGATGGACAGCGTGGTCCCGAGGAGCCCGATCCACAGCGTCACGAGCGTGGCCTGGAGCCCGGGCGCCACGACCGTCGACCAGTCGAGGTCGGGCGGGAACGCCTCGCCGACGAACCGGGCCATGCCCTCCCAGCCGCCCACGAGCGCGCTGATCGAGAAGCCCGTGCCCTGCCAGGCGAGGACGTGCAGCCCGAGCAGCACGGCCCCGGCGGTGACCCAGGTCGTGACCTGCCGGCCCGAGCGGTGGGCCCTGGGCACGACGACGTGCTCGAGCCGCTCGCGCGAGGGGCCGTCGGTGCGGTCGCGGGCAGCGCCGCGGGGGGAGCGGGCGGGGGCCGTGGCGGTCATGCGGGGATCCTCGTTCCGGCGCTCAGGCCGTCGGTCGTCGGGGCGGCGGTGTCCGCCGCGTACAGGTGCTCGACGGCGTCACGCGTCACGGCGTCCGGCGCACCGTTGAGCCGCTCGCGTCCGGCGACCATCCCGACGAGGCGGTCGGCGTGCTCGCGTGCGAGCTCGGGGTCGTGGAGCACCGCGACGACCGCCAGGCCCTCGTCGTGCGCGAGGGTCGCGAGGAGCTCCATGACCTGGGTCGAGGCCGCGGGGTCGAGAGCCGACGTCGGCTCGTCGGCGAGCAGCACGCTCGCCCGCTGGCACAGGGCCCGGGCGACGGCCACGCGCTGCTGCTGACCGCCCGAGAGCTGGCCGACCCGGTCGAGCGCACGGTCCGCGAGGCCGACCCGCTCGAGGCACAGCATGGCCTCGGCGCGCAGCTCGCGGGGGAAGAGGGACGCGACGAGCGACTGCCGCAGGGGCAGGCGTCCGAGGGCCCCGGCGCACACGTTGTCGAGCACCGTGCGCCGCCGCACGAGGTTGACCTGCTGGAAGATCATGGCGACCCGTCGTCGGGCCTCGTGCTGGTCCGCGGCGGACGTCCTGTGGTGAGGGTGCACCTGCTCGCCGTCGACCCACACCTCGCCCGAGGTCACGGGCGCGAGCCCGATCACGGACTTGAGCGTGGTCGACTTGCCGCACCCGTTCGCGCCGAGGATCGCGACGAGCTCGCCCGCGGCGACGTCGAGGTCCATGCCGTCGACCGCGCTGCGCAGCACGTTCTCGCCGCCCTCGGACCGGGTGCTGAACTGGACCCGCAGATCCCGGACGTGCAGACCGGGCGAGCGGACGCCGTCGGGCAGGTGCAGCACGCCCCCGGCCGATCCGGGTCCGCGCGGCGAGCCCGGCTCGACCGCGCCGTGGTGTGAAGCCATCTGGAACAACTCCTTGCTGGTGCGGGACGCGAGCCCGCGGGGGGAGAGGGCGGTCGACGGTGGTGGTCGACCGGGCGAGCTGGTGCGGGTGGAGCGCCGGGCGATGGGCACCCGGGCGCCCGCCCGCACCGTCCCGAGGGATCAGACGTCGTCGGACGTCAGCTCGAGGGTCTTCGCGAGGTCGAACAGCGGCTTGTACGTGTCGACGTCGACCTCGACGAGCGGGCCCGCCGGGTCGACGTCGAGGAACGCGCCGATGGCCTCGACGTCGGCCGTGTCGAGCGTGAGGAGGGCGTCGCGCACGGCGTCCTTGAACTCCTGGCTCTGCGAGCCGGCGACCGTGATGGGGTCGTTCGGGATGGCGTCGGACTCCCAGATCTGGCGGTACCTCGAGGAGTCGAACGTGCCCTCGCGCTCGGCGGTCGCGAGCGTCTGGGAGTTGATCTGGGCCGCGTCGACCTGGCCGTTGGTCAGGGCGAGGAGAGCCTCGGGGTGGCCGCCCGCGTAGGTGATCTCGACGTCGGACTCGGTGAGACCGGCGTCGAGGATCGCGAACCGGGGCAGGGCGTCGCCCGAGGTGGAACCGGTCGAGCCCAGCGCGAGCGTGTGGCCCGGCAGGTCGTCGATGCTCTGGACGGGCGAGTCGACGGGGACCCAGATGCCCGCGGTGTAGCTCGAGAGCGTCCCGTCGGCGAGACCGAACGACGCGAGGGGCTCGGCGTCGGCACGCTCGCTCGCGAACACGAACCCGAGCGGGCCGAACTGGGCGAGCTCGAGCTTGCCGTTCTCCATGGCGAGGACCTCGGCCGAGTAGTCCTCGACGATCGTGAGGTCGACGGGGCAGTCGAGCTTCTCGGCGAGCGCGTCGGCGAGGTGCTGGTAGGCGGGCTCGAGCTTGGCGGGATCCTCGTAGGGCTCGATGCCGAAGCGGATCGCGCCGTTCGGGCACGTCGCCGAGGCGGTGCCGGTGCCCGCGTCGGCGGTGCCGGTCGAGCACGCGCTGAGCGTGCCGAGGAGCAGTGCGGCGGCGAGGACCGAGGTGGCCTGGCCGGTGCGGCTGCGGTGCATGTCTTCTCCTGGTGTGGGGGTTCGCGAGAGAGGCTGGTCTGGTCGGTGGAACGGGTGAGGCGGGTCCGTCAGAGGAAGCTGTCGAGCACGCGCGGGGCGAGCCCGAGCGCGGTGGTCATGCCGATGCCGGACGTGACCGACACGGCGCGCACGCCCGGCATGGGCGTGGCGTTGAGGAACGGCGCGGGCGCGGAGGCGTAGACGCCCTGCCAGCGCTCGCGGACCGTGAGGGGGCCGGTGCCGAAGAGCCGCGCGGCCTCGGTGAGCAGGAGCTCGTCGAGGGCCTCGGGGTGGAACGGGCCGGGCGTGGTCGCGTACGTGTGCGTGTCGCCGAGCGTGAGCGTCCCGTCGGGCCGCTGCGTGACCATGAGGTTCACCGCGGCGTCGATCAGGGCGGGGTGCTGGGCCGTGAGGCGCTCGCGGACCGCGGCGAGCGCGGGGGAGAGGCGGAACCCGTTGTACCGGAGCATCGAGGTGCCCGTGAAGATCGCGGGGTCGATCTCGCGCGGCCCGCCGGCTGCGCCTGCCGGGGCGTCGACGCGCAGCATCTGGAGCGTGCAGCGCTGGATGCCCGCGGTGCGGGCCGTGTCGGGGAAGAACCGGTCCACGTCGTGCCCGACGGCGAGGATCACCTTGGTCGTCACGACGTCGCCCCGGGAGGTGCGCACGAGCGTCACGCCGCTGCCGGCCTCGAATCCCTGGACCGTGGTGGACCAGGCGACGTGGGCACCACGCTGCTCGGCGTACCAGCGGGCTATCGCGGGGACGGCCTCGCGGGGGTCGACGCGGATGTCCTGGGGCAGGAACGCGCCGCCGAGGACCTCGTCGGGGTCGCCGGGGACGCGGTCGAGGACGGCGTCGCGGTCGAGCAGGCGGGCGTGGCCGTCGCGGACCTGGGCGAAGTCCTGGAGGACCTGCATCTCGTCGTCGGCGCGCGCGACCACGACGGTGCCGGACTCACGGAGCCAGAAGTCGACCTCCTTGGCGAGCTGGATCCAGCGCTCGCGGGCCGTGAACGCGTAGGTGAGGGCCTCGCCGTCCTGCGCGGTGAAGCACCCGTGCCCGAAGTTGCGGACCGAGGCGCCGACCGCACGGTCGTCGCGCTCGACCACGAGGACCGAGAGTCCTCGACCGACGGCCTCGACCGCGTGCGCGAGCCCGACGATGCCGGCCCCGACGACCACGAGGTCGACGCGGGCGGGGAGGTCGGGCCCGGTGCGGCCGGTCGTGCCGGGGTGGGTCGTCGGCCGGGCGGGCGACGGGACGGACGGGGAGCCCCCGGCGCGGGGGGCGGTGCGGGGGGTCGTGCCGGGTGTGCCTGTCGAGGCGGCCCGGGACGGCGATGGTGTGCTGCTCACGACACGGACACTGCCGTGCCGTCCGAGCCGCGATCAAGCGAATCCGGCACTTGTCCAGACAAGTTTCCGGAGTGTTCACCTGTGGTTGGCGCGCTGTGTGCCGGGTTCATTCGACCGTCACCCGTTTCTCGGTCCACCGTGGAACGGGCGCCTGTATGGTCAAGTCATGGCACCATCCTCGTCGTCCCCGCATGCCGTCCCGCCACCCGGAGCGGGCGTCCCGTCCCGCACGCCGCACGCGGCCACCGCGCCCCACCGCCCGCTGCACCAGCACGTGCTGGGAGAGCTGCGCCGTCGGATCGTGTCCGGTACGTACGCGATCGGCGACTCGTTGCCCTCCGAGTCCGCGCTGTGCGCCGAGTTCTCGATCTCACGTGGCACGGTCCGGCAGGCGCTCGGGACGCTGCGCAGCGAAGGGCTCATCGGCGGGGGGCAGGGGCGCCCGCCGGTCGTGCGCTCGCGAGCGGTCCCGCAGCCCTTCGAGACCTTCCTGTCCTTCAGCCGCTGGGCCGCGGGGGTGGGGCGCGTGCCCGGTCAGCGGACGGTCGAGGTCGCGCGCCGCGGCGTGCACGGCGTCGCGGCCGACGCCCTGGGCCTCGAGGAGGGCACGCCCGTGGTCGAGGTCCTGCGCCTGCGCCTGCTCGACGGCGTCCCCGCGATGGTCGAGCGCGACACGTTCATCGAGCCCGTCGGGCGCCTCATCTTCGAGTTCGACCCGGACACGGGCTCGATCTACGACCACCTCATCTCACGCGGTGCGGACCTGCACGCGGCCCGGCACGTGATCGACGCGGTCGCGGCCGACGAGACCGACGCCGACCTCCTCGAGGTCGCGGCGGGCGCCCCGCTGCTGCGCGAGCGCCGCACCACGCGCAACGCCGCGGGCGTCCCGGTCGAGTACGCCGACGACCGCTACCTGCCCGAGCTCGCGGCCTTCACGATCGACAACACCCAGGACACGTCGCTCTCGATGGTCCGTTTCCCGACGGCGTCGGCCGCCGCCGCGTCGCTCGTGTCGCCCACGGCCGGGCTCGACCCTTTCACGGCCGGCACGGCAGGCCCAGCCGGCCCAGCTGGCACGGCCGGCCCTGCTGGCACAGCCGAGACCGCAGCCACCACAGGCCCCGCAGCCACCGACCCGAACCAGGAGCCCACCGCATGACCAGCACGACCAGTACCTCCACGACCAGCGCGGCCACGCCAGCCGCCCGCCGGCCCCTCGTGATCGAGCTCGTCGCGCTCGACATCGCGGGCACGACCGTCGAGGAGGGCGGCGCGGTCTACGAAGCGCTGCACGCGGCGGTCCTCGAGCACGGGAGCGGCGCGACGTCGTCGGACATCCAGCACTGGATGGGGGCCGAGAAGCGCGCGGCCATCACGGCCCTGCTCGCGATCGGCGCCAGCACCCCCGGCGCGCCGGGCGACGCTCCCGACGACGCGACGGTCGACGCCGCGTTCGCGCGCTTCACCGCGCTCCTCCAGGAGGCCTACCTGCTGAACCCGCCGACCCCGATCCCCGGCGCGCCGGAGGCCTTCGCGGCTCTGCGCGCCGCGGGGGTCAAGGTCGCGCTGACCACGGGCTTCACGCGCGAGGTGACCCAGGGGATCCTCGACGTGCTGGGCTGGACGGTCGCGGCCGGCGCCGAGCAGTGGCTCTCGCCCGAGGTCACGCTCGACGCCGTGACGTGCGCCGACGAGGTGCCGCTCGGACGTCCCGCGCCCTACATGATCCACCGCGACATGGAGCGCACGGGCGTGCTCGACGTCGCGCGCGTGCTCGCCGCGGGGGACACAGTGCTCGACCTGCGCGCGGGAGTCAACGCGCGGGCCGGGGCGGTCGTCGGCGTGCTCACGGGCAAGCTCGGCGCGGCGGACCTGGGGCGTGAGCGGCACGACTTCCTACTCGACTCGGTCGCCGAGCTCCCCGGGCTGGTGGCGCGGCTCAACGCCTGACGCCGGCGCGGTTCCGGGTCCGGGGTCCTGCGTCGGGGGGCCCGGGTCGCGCCGAGCACGCGGTTGCGGTCGTTCTCACGCTGGGAACGATCGCAACCTCGTGCTCGGCACCCGCCGGACCCGCCGGCACCCGCCGGACCCGCCGCACCGGCCGCACCCCTCAGCTGCGCGTCACGATCCAGCCGTCGCCCGTCCCGCGCGCGACGTGGAGCGTCGCGCTGCCGGGGCTCAGGATGCGGTTGGCGATCGAGAGGTCCTCGCTGCACACGTCGGCCTGGGCCAGGCGCAGGGTCGCGGTGTGCGCGACCTCGTTGTTGTTGACGAACACGAGGTAGCCCGTGCCGACGTCGACCGTGTTGGGGAGGTCGCCCGTGACCGGTCCGGCGTCGCTCCCCGCGGCCTCGGCGACCTCGGTCACGTCGTCACCGGGGCAGACGATCACGGCCTTCTGCCAGTCGAAGTGGGTCGTGCTGATGAGGTCGAGCTCGCCGTCGGCACGGCCTGCGGCCTGGACCCCCGCGAGCACGGTCTCGTCGAGGTCCTGGGCGGGCTCGGACCCGCAGCCTGTCAGGAGCAGCCCGACGGCGGCGCACACGGTCAGGGCGGGGAGGGGAACCTTGGGCACGGCTCCAGTATGCGCCCGGCACGGAGACGCACCTGGGCCCCCCGCCGTGATAGGACGGTGCAGTGACCACCGACTCCGCGAGCGCCCCCGACCAGCCGGGCGCCACCCCCTTCCACGACCTCGACGAGTACATCGCGATCCCCCGCACGGGCGGCCTCGTGATGTCCCCGGACGGCCGTCGGCTCGTGACGAGCGTGTCGACGCTCGACGCGAAGCGCACGGCGTACGTCTCGGCCCTGTGGGAGGTCGACCCCACCGGCGAGGCCCCGGCCCGTCGCCTGACCCGGAGCACCAAGGGTGAGTCCGGCGCGGCCTTCACGGCCGAGGGCGACCTGCTCTTCACGTCGGCCCGCCCCGACAGCGACGCCTCGGCGACCAGCGAGGGCGACCCGACCTCGGCCCTGTGGCTCCTGCCCGCGGCCGGTGGCGAGGCACGCGTCGTCGGGTCCGCACCGGCCGGGGTCTCGGCCCCGCTCGTCGCGCGCAGCGCGCCCGTCCTCTCGCTCGCGGCAGACGTCCTGCCCAGCGCGCGCGACCTGGCCCACGACGCCGAGCTGCGCAAGACCCGCAAGGACAAGAAGGTCTCCGCGATCCTCCACACGGGGTACCCCGTGCGGTACTGGGACCACGACCTGGGGCCGTCCGAGCCGCACCGGTTCGTGGCCGCCCTCTCGCACCTGACGGACGAGCCGGCGCGTCCGCTCCCGGCGCCCGCGGGCACCGACGCGGAGGACGCCACGCCCGAGCTCCCCGCGGGGCGCGTCGAGCTGCGCGACGTGACTCCCGCCGTCGGGCGCGCGCTGCGCGAGCACTCCGCGGACCTGTCCGCGGACGGGACCACGCTCGTCACGTCCTGGTCCGTGCCCGGGCCGGACGCCTCTCAGCGCTCGATCCTCGTCGCGGTCGACACCTCGACGGGCGAGCGTCGCACGCTCGTCGACGAGCCCGGCGCCGAGGCCTCCTCGCCCGTGATCTCGCCCGACGGCGCCTGGGTCGTGTTCGTCCGCGAGACCATCACGACGCCGCAGGCGGCGCCCGAGCAGAGCCTCGCCGTCGTGCCGCTGCGCCCGGGTGACGGCTCGGACGGCGACCCGAGCGACGGCGCGAACCACGGTCTGCGCTCGCTCGCCGCGAGCTGGGACCGGTGGCCCACGTCGGCTGCGTGGCTGCCCGACGGCTCGGGCCTGCTCGTCACGGCCGACGACGACGGGCGTGGCCCGGTCTTCCACGTCGCCTTCACGCCCGACGGCTCGGGCGAGGACGGTACGGTCTCCCGCCTGACCTCGGACGACGCGATGTTCACCGACGTCCACGTCGCGCCCGACGCCTCGGCCGCCTACGCCCAGCGCGTGAGCTACCTCGAGCCCTCGCACCCCGTGCGGATCGAGCTCACGGACTTCCTCGCGGCCCCCGCGGGCGAGCGCACGCCCGTCGCGGCGACCGCGCTGCGCGGCCCGGTCGCGAGCCCCGACCTGCCCGGCACGCTGACCGAGATCGAGACCGCCGCGTCGGACGACGTGCGCGTCCGCGGCTGGCTCGCGCTGCCGCACGGTGCGAGCGCCGAGGACCCCGCGCCGCTGCTGCTGTGGATCCACGGCGGCCCGCTCGGCTCGTGGAACGCGTGGAGCTGGCGGTGGAACCCGTGGATCCTCGTGGCCCAGGGCTACGCGGTCCTGCTCCCGGACCCGGCGCTGTCCACGGGCTACGGCCAGGACTTCGTGCAGCGCGGCTGGGGCTCGTGGGGCGCGGCCCCGTACACCGACCTGCTCGCGATCACCGACGCGGCCGAGGCGCTGCCGGAGATCGACGAGACCCGCACGGCCGCGATGGGCGGGTCGTTCGGCGGGTACATGGCGAACTGGGTCGCCGGCCACACGGACCGGTTCAAGGCGATCGTCACGCACGCGAGCCTGTGGGCGCTGGACCAGTTCGGCCCGACGACGGACGCCGGCTACTACTGGCAGCGCGAGATGACGCCCGAGATGGCGGCCGAGCACTCCCCGCACCGGTTCGTCGCGGACATCGTGACGCCCATGCTCGTGATCCACGGCGACAAGGACTACCGCGTCCCGATCGGCGAGGGCCTGCGTCTCTGGTACGAGCTGCTGTCGGCGTCGGGCCTGCCCGCGGCTGCGGACGGGAGCACCGACCACCGCTTCCTGTACTTCCCCGACGAGAACCACTGGGTGCTCCAGCCGCAGCACTCGGTCGTCTGGTACCAGGTGGTGCAGGCGTTCCTCGCGGAGCGCGTGCTGGGCGTGGCCCCGGGCGAGGGGGCCGCGGAGCTCCCGACGACGCTGGGCTGACCGAGGTCTTACCCCGCGCGGGGTCGGACTGAGCTGTTCCGCCCGTGAGGTGAGAGGCGCGGTCGCCGTGCGGGGAGGCGCGAGGTAGAACGTGGTGCGCGAGGTAGTGCGTATCGCGTTCTACCTCGGCGGGAGTTCGCCCGGGTGGCACGCCCCCACGGGTGAAGGCCCGACGGCGTCACGTGCCGGGCGTGGGCGACCCGTGCGCTAGTGCGACATCCTCCGGTGCGGTGGGAGGTGCCGGTCGTGCGCGGCTCGGACCATCTCGACGATCATGAACACGATGATCGAGGCGATCAGCACGATCCCGAAGAGCAGGAACCAGTTGGCGGGGCCCGACCCCGTCGGGACGTAGATCGCAGCATCGACGTTGCTGGCGAGCATGAGGCCGGACATGTCGACTCCTCCCTGACCGGGGAGCTCCGGGGCGGAACCCCTTCCTCCCAGGATGCACCCGGACGCCGGGGTCGCACCCGGTGAGACCGACTTCCGGGGGCTGAGCATCCTGGGCACGGCCCTGAGGCGAGGTCCGGGCGCCGGTCCCTGTCGAGAACGAGGTCTGCCGAGAACGAGGTCTGCCGAGAACGAGGTTGTGGTAGTGATGGAGCCCATCACGACCACAACCT
>NZ_JACSQF010000015.1:52126-120320 GCF_014836755.1 Oerskovia merdavium | reverse complement strand
GGCGCGCCGACCGCGAGACGGCGCTCGCGGGCGGCGGGGACGCCCCGGCCGGCTGGCGGGCCGGAGGGCTCGAGGCGTGGCGGGCCGCGGTCGCGGTCGTCGACCGGTGCGAGGACGGGGGCGAGGCGGCGCTGCCGCCTGCTCTCCTGGGGCGTCTCGAGGCTGCGCTCGAGAGCATCCCGGTCCGGGACGCGGTCCTGCTCTCGTTCGCCGGGGTGACCGAGGACGTCGCGCGCCTCACCGCGACCGCCGTCCCGGGACCGCAGGTCGAGGCGGGGACCGCCTCGGCCATCGCGGCGATGGTCGACCCCGCGGTCGGGCTCCCGCCGGACCCGGACGTCGTGCGCGTCGCGCGCACGGTCCTGGAAGCTGTCGTGGGAGCCGGTCGCACGGGGCGTCAGGCGCCGGCGCTCACGCTCCTCGCCCTCCTCGCCTGGTGGGAGGGGGACGGCGGGCTCGCTGCGGACCGGCTCGGGAGGGCGCTCGACGCCGATCCCGCCTACCGGCTCGCGCTGCTCGTGAGGAGTGCGCTCGAGGCAGGGCTCGCACCGGGCTGGGCGCGCGCCGAGGCGGGCGCCGGGAGGTGAGGATCCACGGGCCTTCCGGTACCGTCGCACCTGCCGGGGTGGTCCCGGTCCGCAGCCCGGGAGCAGCCCGTGCCGCGCGCGCCAGCAGGCATGCCTCAGGCATGACGGAGGATTCCCATGACAGTCGTTGTCGGCTACCTGTCCACCCCCGAGGGGCGCGAGGCGCTCGGCACGGCCGTCGACGAGGCGATCAGCCGTCGGAGCGAGCTCCTCGTCGTCGTGAGCGACAAGGACGGCCGGTCCCTCCCCGAGCAGGTCGAGGAGCGGCTCGCGGACATCGCCCGCATCACGGCGCCGCTCGACGCGGCAGGGGTCGCGCACCAGGTCGTGACGGGCACGGGCGAGGTCGCCGAGGACCTGGTGTCGACCGCGGAGACGCATGGTGCCGGCCTGATCGTCATCGGACTCCGGCGACGGAGCCCGGTCGGCAAGCTCATCCTCGGGTCCAACGCCCAGCGCATCCTCCTGGACGCCCCGTGCCCCGTGCTCGCGGTCAAGCCCCACCGGCCCTGACGAGGCTCGCAGCGCCCTCGCGGCGTCGCTCGGACGGACGCGCGACGCGCGCGGGCGGGAGGGTGTGACCAGGACCATCGTCGGGGGGAATCTTCCGCGTCCTCGGTGCGTTGACCAGGGGACGACAGCAGCGGAGTGGACGTGTGCAGGCCCGTAGGCGGCAACTCACCCGCGCCGGAACACGCTTCACCGGCGTCCGACGACGGTTCGGCCGGTACAATATAGGTGTCCGCACATGATCCGAGAGTCCTCCGATCTCCCGGGCACGCCCCTCCAGTGATTGCCGAAAGGTCGGTTTGTGGCGCCCTCTTCCCAGAACCCCGCTCTCCCGCACGAGTTCGAACACCCCGCGCTTCAGGAACTGCTGCGCAAGGGTAGTGAGAACGGTCGGGTCGACGCCGAGAGCTTCCGCAACGCCTGCGAGAGCGCGACGATCGGCGACCCCAAGCGTCTGAAGGCCGTGCTGCGTGCACTGGCCGGTGCCGGTGTCGAGGTCGAGATCCCCGTCGCGACCAAGGTCGCCGCCGCCACCTCCTCGCGCTCCACCACGACGTCCCGGGCCGTCAAGCCCGCCACCAAGAAGGCCGCGACCCCGCGGGCGGGTGCCGTCACGACGACGCGCACCGCCGCGGCCACCGCCGCCGAGGCCGGGTCCGCTGACACCGCGACCGACGAGGCCGCCGCGCCCGCTGCCAAGGCACCCGCGGCGCGCAAGCGTGCCGCGACGGCCAAGACGGCCGCCCCCAAGGCCGCGGCCACGACGCGCCGCAAGCGCGGCGCCAAGGACGACGAGGACTCCGACGAGGTCGTGGTCGAGGACCTCGTCGAGACCGACGACGACGCGGAGACCCCCGCGACCGCCGCCAAGCCCGCGGAGGAGGCCGACGAGTCGCGTGGCTTCGTCTACTCCGACGCGGACGACGACGACGCACCGGCCCAGCAGGTCGTGACCGCGGGCGCCACGGCGGACCCGGTCAAGGACTACCTCAAGCAGATCGGCAAGGTCGCGCTGCTGAACGCCGAGCAGGAGGTCGAGCTCGCCAAGCGCATCGAGGCCGGCCTGTTCGCCGAGGAGCGCCTGAGCTCGGGCGACACGTTCGAGCCCAAGCTGCGCCGTGAGCTCGAGTGGATCTCGGGCGACGGTCGTCGCGCCAAGAACCACCTCCTCGAGGCCAACCTGCGACTGGTCGTCTCGCTCGCCAAGCGCTACACGGGCCGCGGCATGCTGTTCCTGGACCTGATCCAGGAGGGCAACCTCGGTCTGATCCGTGCGGTCGAGAAGTTCGACTACACCAAGGGCTACAAGTTCTCGACGTACGCGACGTGGTGGATCCGTCAGGCCATCACGCGCGCCATGGCCGACCAGGCCCGCACCATCCGTATCCCGGTGCACATGGTCGAGGTCATCAACAAGCTGGCCCGCGTGCAGCGCCAGATGCTCCAGGACCTGGGCCGCGAGCCCACCCCGGAGGAGCTCGCCAAGGAGCTCGACATGACCCCCGAGAAGGTCGTCGAGGTCCAGAAGTACGGCCGCGAGCCCATCTCGCTGCACACGCCGCTCGGCGAGGACGGTGACAGCGAGTTCGGTGACCTCATCGAGGACTCGGAGGCCGTGGTCCCCGCGGACGCCGTGAGCTTCACGCTGCTCCAGGAGCAGCTCCACCAGGTTCTCGACACCCTCTCCGAGCGTGAGGCGGGCGTCGTCTCCATGCGCTTCGGCCTGAGCGACGGGCAGCCCAAGACGCTCGACGAGATCGGCAAGGTCTACGGCGTGACGCGTGAGCGCATCCGTCAGATCGAGTCCAAGACCATGTCGAAGCTGCGTCACCCGAGCCGCTCGCAGGTCCTGCGCGACTACCTGGACTGACCGGTCCGACCAGCAGCGCCGAGAGGCCCGCACCCCTGCGGGGGGGCGGGCCTCTCGTGCGTCGAGCATCGGGTCCGGACAGAAAGAACCCCGGCCGGTGGTACTCACCGGTCGGGGTTCAGGGTGCCTGCGTGCGTCGAGCGCACGCGAGGGGTCTCAGCGAGCGCCGTGCTCCGCGAGCAGGCGGTCGGTCTCGTCCTGGACGTGCGTCGCGATGTCTGCGTAGGCGGCAGCGTGCGCGCGGGCGTGGTGGGCGCAGAAGAGCAGCTCCCCACTCGGCATGGTCACGCGCACGTACGCCTGGGCGCCGCAACGGTCGCAACGGTCGGCCACGGTCAGCGGTTCAGTCGTCGTAGCAGTCACGTGACCATGTAATCATCCCCGGACCCTTTCCTCGTACCGAAATGGCCCGGGTTCGCTACCCGCGTAGCCGCGGCTACTCGGGAATACGGTGGACGCCGCGACCGAGTGCGACGCGTCACGGCCCGGCGGCGAGGACCTGTGGGTGGCAGCGTCTAGGCTTTCCCTTCGTGACGACCACCTCTGAGTCCAGCTACACCGCACGGCACCTCTCCGTCCTCGAAGGACTCGAGGCCGTCCGCAAGCGACCCGGCATGTACATCGGGTCCACCGACTCGCGCGGTCTCATGCACTGCCTCTGGGAGATCATCGACAACTCGGTCGACGAGGCTCTCGCGGGCAACTGCGACGCGATCGAGGTCGTGCTGCACGCCGACACCTCGGTGACGGTCAAGGACAACGGCCGCGGCATCCCCGTGGACATCGAGCCCAAGACGGGGCTCAGCGGAGTCGAGGTCGTCTTCACCAAGCTGCACGCGGGCGGAAAGTTCGGCGGCGGCTCGTACACGGCGTCGGGCGGCCTGCACGGGGTGGGCGCCTCGGTCGTCAACGCTCTGTCCTCGCGCCTCGACGTCGAGGTGGACCGCGGCTCCAAGACGTACCGCATGACGTTCCACCGCGGCGAGCCCGGGGTGTTCGCCGACCCGGCGTCCGGACCTGACCCCGACGCGACGTTCACGCCCTTCGTCGAGCGTTCCGAGCTGGCTGTCGTGGGCAAGGCGCCCCGCGGGAAGACCGGGACGCGCGTGCGCTACTGGGCGGACCGCCAGGTGTTCCCCAAGACCGCGGTCTTCTCCTACGACGAGCTCGTGACCCGCGCGCGTCAGACGACCTTCCTCGTCCCGGGCCTCAAGATCACGCTGCGCGACGAGCGCGGGCTGCCGGGCACGCCCGGCGCTGACGGCCCGGTCGAGGAGAGCTTCCAGCACTCGGGCGGCACGGTCGACTTCGTCGACTTCCTCGCCCCGGACCCCGCCGTCACCGCGACGTGGCACCTGACGGGCTCGGGCACGTTCAAGGAGACCGTCCCGGTCCTCGACGAGCGGGGCCACCTGACCCCGCAGGAGGTCACGCGGGACTGCGAGGTCGACGTGGCGCTGCGCTGGGGCACGGGCTACGACACCGAGCTGCGGACCTTCGTCAACATCATCTCGACGCCCAAGGGCGGCTCGCACCTCGCGGGCTTCGAGGCGGGGCTGCTCAAGATCCTGCGCAAGGGCGTCGAGACCAACGCGCGCCGCCTCAAGGTGTCGACCAAGGACGCCTCGGAGCGCATCGAGAAGGACGACGTCCTGGCTGGCCTCACGGCCGTGCTCACGGTCCGGCTCGCCGAGCCGCAGTTCGAGGGGCAGACCAAGGAGGTCCTCGGGACGGCCCCCGTCCGGGCGATCGTGGCGCGCGTCGTCGAGCAGCAGCTCGGCGCCATGCTGACCTCGACCAAGCGCGACGAGAAGACGCAGGCCTCCCTGCTCCTCGACAAGGTCGTCGCCGAGATGCGCGCCCGCATCACCGCGCGCAAGCAGAAGGAGATCTCGCGCCGCAAGAACGCGCTCGAGACCTCGTCGCTGCCGTCCAAGCTCGCGGACTGCCGCAGCGACGACGTCGAGCGCAGCGAGCTCTTCATCGTCGAGGGGGACTCGGCCCTCGGCACGGCCAAGCTCGCCCGCAGCTCCGACTTCCAGGCGCTGCTGCCCATCCGCGGGAAGATCCTCAACGTCCAGAAGGCCTCGGTCACGGACATGCTCCGCAACGCGGAGTGCGCTGCGATCATCCAGGTCATCGGTGCCGGCTCGGGGCGCTCGTTCGACCTCGAGGGCGCGCGCTACGGCAAGGTCGTGCTCATGACGGACGCCGACGTGGACGGCGCGCACATCCGCACGCTCCTGCTCACGCTCTTCTTCCGATACATGCGCCCCCTCGTGGACGCGGGCCGGGTCTACGCGGCCGTGCCGCCGCTGCACCGAGTCGAGGTCATCGGCGCGGGCTCGCGCAAGAACGAGTACATCTACACGTACTCCGAGGCCGAGCTGCGCGACGTGCTCAAGAAGCTCGACCGGTCCGGCAAGCGCTACAAGGAGGACATCCAGCGCTACAAGGGGCTCGGGGAGATGGACGCCGACCAGCTCGCGGAGACCACCATGGACCCGCGCCACCGCACGCTGCGCCGCGTCACCGCGGAGCACGCCGAGTCCGCCGAGCGCGTGTTCGAGCTGCTCATGGGATCGGACGTCGCACCGCGCAAGGACTTCATCATCGCGGGGGCCGCAGGGTTGGACAGGGCGCGCATCGACGCCTGACGTCCCGTCTGCTGGGCGCTCGCCCCGCCTCGGGGCGAGCGTTCGTAGACTGCCAGGTGTGAACCCCCAGACTCTTCGTGCCACCCCGGCACGCTCGCTGACCGCCCTGACGTCCCTCCTGCTCGCGGTCGGCCTCCTGGCCGGATGCGCCCAGGGTGAGGACACGCCCGCGGCCGACACCACGGCCTCCTCGACGGTCGCCGCCGACGACGACGCGTCCGAGTCCGCGGACGACGCGACGAGCAGCGACGCTGACGACTCGGCGGACGACGTCGAGCTCACCTACGAGGGCGTCGCGGGGAAGACCGCGCTCGAGCTGCTCGTCGCTGCCGACCCCACCGCCGTGGTCCAGGGCGAGGGCGAGAACGCGTTCGTCACGGGGATCGACGGGCGCGAGGCGCAGGACTCCGCCAAGGAGTTCTGGGCCCTGTACGTGAACGGTGAGATGGCCCAGGTCGGCGCCGGGTCGCTCGTGACGGAGACGGGAGACGAGATCACGTGGAAGCTCGAGACCTACTGACCCGCTGGTGGCGCCCCGCGATCGCGGTGGCGTTCGTCGCGCTCGCGATCGTGTTCCGGCTCGTGCGCGAGGAGATCGGCGCCCCGCCGAACCTCGAGCTCGTGACCTCGGCGGCGTTCGTCGCCGCGGTCCTCGTCCGGCACCGCCTGGCGTTCCTGGCGCCGCTGGTCGTCGCGGTGGTCTCGGACCTCGCGCTGGGCAACACGTCGATCGCGCTGTTCACGTGGAGCGCGTGGCTCGTCGTGGGCCTCGCAGCTCTCCTGACGCGCAGCACGTCGGGGTGGGGGCGCGTGGGCGCAGCCGCCGGGCTGGGCGTCGGCGGGTCGCTGTGGTTCTTCTTCTGGACCAACTTCGGCGTCTGGTTCCAGGGTCGCGGGGTCTGGTACCCCGCGGGGCTCGACGGGCTCGTGGCGAGCTACGTCGCCGGGCTGCCGTTCCTGCGGACCATGCTGGTCGGGAACCTCGTGCTCCTGCCGGTCGTGGCCGCGGGCACGCTGCTCGTGGAGCGGCTCGAGCGCTCGCGGGGACTCGTGGCGGTGCCGCAGGCGGCGTGAGGTCGCTTCGTCTTTCGCCGAGGTAGAACGTCCTGCGCGAGGTAGAACCCGGTGGGTACTACCTCGCGCAGGACGTTCTACCTCGGCGGTCTCCGGGGCCGAGCCCTCGTCAGCCCAGCTCCTCGGCCAGGGCGACGATGATCCCCTCCGGCCCGCGGAGGTAGCAGAGTCGGTAGGCGTCCTCGTACCGGACGATCTCGCCGACGAGCGTGGCACCGTGCGTGCCGAGCCGGGCGACGGTGTCGTCGATGTCGTCGACCGCGAACATCACGCGGTGCAGGCCCAGGGTGTTCGACGGCGCCGCACCCAGGCCGATGTCGACCGCGTCGGGCGAGTGGTAGGCGGACAGCTCGAGCCGCCCGGGCCCGTCGGGCACGCGCAGCATCGCGATCTCGGACCGCATCCCGTCGAGCCCGACGACGTTCCCGGCCCAGGCGCCTTCGATGGGCGCCCTGCCCTCGAGCTCCATCCCGAGCTCGACGAAGAACGCGACCGCCGCGTCGAGGTCGGCGACGACGATGCCGATGTTGTCCAGCCGCTGGATCGCCATGCGTCGTCCCGTCTCAGTGGTTCTGGGCGGCAGCGTCCGTGACGCCGCGGTCGGCGGCGGCCATGTCGCCCGTCGCGGGCGTGCCGTCGGCAAGACCGTAACGCAGCATGACCGTGCCTGCAGGGCTCGCGGCGGGCGGCTCGAGCAGAGTCAGGTTGGTGGGGACGGCGCCGCCGTCGAACACCTGCTTCCCGACGCCGAGGACGATCGGGTGGACCCAGAGGTCGAGGCGGTCGAACAGCTTCTCGCGCAGCAGCGTTTGCACCAGGCCGAGGCTGCCGACGACCTTGACGTGCTCGTGCCGGTCGCGGACCTCACGCACCGCGGCGGCGAGGTCGGGGCCGAGCTGCGTGGACCCGGCCCAGGAGAGGTCGGGCTTGCCGCGCGAAGCGACGTACTTGGGGATGCGGTTGAACAGCGTCGCGAAGTCGTCGTCCTGGCCACCCTCCTGGTGGGGCCAGAACGCGGCGAAGATGTCGTAGGTGCGGCGCCCGAGCAGGAGGGCGTCGGTGCCCTCGTACGCGGCAGCGACCTGCTCACCGGCGACGTCGTCCAGCAGGGGAGCCTGCCAGCCGCCGAACGGGAACCCGATCGGGTCCTCGTCGGGCCCGCCGGGCGCCTGCCCGACGAGGTCCAGGGTTGTGAACAGCTCGATCTCGATCGATCCCATGATGTGCTCCGGTGGGTCGGCGGCAGGGTCATGGGGGTAGACCGGGCGACGGGGGAGAAGTCATCGGGGTCTCGGTGCGAGAGTCGGCCCAGAGGTCACTCGACGGCTCCGAGGTCGACGCTGGGAGGACAGAAAGTGCTGGACCGCGTTGAGGACTCAGCCGCCGAACAGGTCGTCCGCAGCGCCGACAGTGGCGAGCACGGTCGCCTTTCGCTCGATGACCAGGCGACGCAGCCGGGGCGCAGGGGAATCACCAAGAGTGAGATGGTGGCCCGCGAGGACCCATCGTGTGCCACGTTCGTTCCGACGGACCCCGCCAGAGATCGTGAACCTGCCACAGCCTTCGAAGTCGAAGTCGGCAGTGACGAGGTCACCTGCGTCGAGGCTCGAGACAAGGGATCGGAGCTCGTCGTAATCTGTCGTCGCGAGATCGGACAGATCGTCGTCCTCCACGACAAGCGTCGTCAGGGCCTGCAGCTCCGAGACTGGCTCTGCCTTCTTGCCGTTCGTCAGATCCAACCAGCCGACCTTGAGCACGGTGTCGGTCAGGTCCGTACGAACAGGACCGGCGACGGTGAACTGACCGTGTTCGGAGAAGCGGAAGTGCGCTACGACGTCCACCCCGGGCTGGAGTGCTTCGAGCGCGCTCCGGAGTGCTGTCATGTTGCGGCGGGACAAGGGGACACCGAAGCCGAGGTGGTTGGACACGATCCGCAGGTTACTACTGCTGACGTGTGTCTCTGTCCGTGGTGGACGCCGACTGAGTTCCGAGCATCTTCATCTACTATGCCCGACATGCCCCCTGCCGCATTGCCCGGTCTGTCATTCACAGCGATCGACTTCGAGACTGCCAATCCACAGAGAGCCTCGGTCTGTGCCGTGGGTGTGGTGAAGGTGCGGGACGGGATCGTGGTGGACGCGCTCGAGACCTTGGTCCAGCCGCCACCCGGGCACGAGTCGTTCAACTACCGCAACGTCGGCGTCCACGGCATCCAGGCGCACCACGTCGTGGGCGCACCTGCCTGGGACGTTGTCTACACCAAGGTGATGGAGTTCGCCGGCGGGGACGCGCTCGTTGCGCACAACGCCTCCTTCGACCGCTCCGTCATGGCGCGGGCGAGCGAGGTCTACGGGATCCGCGCGTCGCCTTCGCCGTGGCTGTGTACACGCGATGCCGCCAGGTCGGCGCTGGACCTGCCCTCGTATCGGCTGCCCGAGGTTTCAGCGGCGTTGAGCATCCCTGCTCACGCGCACCATGAAGCGGGCGCGGACGCGCGCCAGTGCGCGCTGGTTCTCGTCGAACTCTGCCGTCGACGAGGATCCAGCTGGCGTGATCTGGTACGGAGCCATGTGCGCGTCGCGTAAGCCTCAGGGGATCCGTGCCGACTCCTTCTGCGACGCTGTCCTTGCCGGGCTCGTCCGCGGTCGTGGTGTGATGACCGGTTCGGACGCCCAACGGGCGGGCCCAGCCTGCGGGCTGCCTTGCGGTCGTGACACGGGCGCGCCCGTGGCCTAGGGCGTCGGGATCCACTCCAATGGCTACTAGGTCGACGCGCTCGGCTGGGAGGTGGTCAGCGACGGTCGACACCGCGGCGCAGAGTCCACTGCGGGAGCAGGGGGACCAACCTCGGGGCATCCCACCTCCTACGTGGTCCCCGACGGGTCGGAGGCTCGCTGTGCTGACTCCGTGGCTGGCCTCGGGGTTTCCGCCACGCCGTCAGGGAGTGTGGGGTGTTCTGAGCCCTCCATCTGCGTCTGGGTGAAATTGCGCCCAGGGCCTGTCCATTCAGGTGGACTACCGCCACGCTCGGCGCATGACAACTGCAGAGACCAACAGCAACGGGTATCGCAACTACACCTCCGATGGCACCTACTGGACGGGGCGCAAGGCCGGGAACGGCAACATCGAGGTTGTTCGTGTGAAGACTGGCAACTACGGAGTGGTCGAGTCCTTCGGGACCTACAGCCGCCTGGGCTCAGCCGTGGCCGCTGCGGCGCAACTGGCGTACGTACAGGGCTGGACTGACGCTCAGCATGACCTTTCCTCGAAGGTTCACCTCGCACTCGCTGACGCGGGAATTGCACCGGTGGTCATTCCTGGCCCGGATGTCGACCTGTATGACGAGGAGAGTGACGAGGACTAGAACGACGACGGGTCCCGACCACACGCAGGTCGGGACCCGATCCATGTCCGCTGATGGACCTTGTCCACCTAGCCCGTGGGCGTTGCCCGACACGGTGTGGCCCGGCAAGGTGCCCAGCGTCGCCGTCTGATCAGCTTCGGAGCTTCGGTCCGGTCACGGGGCGTGGAGAGGCGGTACGCCCGAGGAGACACGTCACCATCCCGCTCGCACCTGAGAAAACCTGGCACGGAGCTGGCCGGTGCAGTGGCCAGTTGCGAAATGTTCGAGTCGTCCGTCGAGCGCTTACCAGGAAGAGATTGCCACGCTCTAGGACGAGCGGACCGCGTGGCTCACCCAGGCTGCGGACGTCGAGACCAAGGGGAAGGCCGCGGCCGAGCGCGAGTCTGCGGTGGCGGCCACCGCGCAGCAGGCTGCGAAGGTGGGCGTCGACGTCGAGCCCCAGGACGTACCGAACCAAGGCGCAGCCCCGAGTGTAGCCACAGGTGTGGCCCCGTATGACCTTGCGTGGAGGTACGAAAACCGCTCTGACCTGGGGTTATGCTATACGGCCAACCCTACACCGAGAAGTACTTCGCCTCTGCGTGGTGGAACACGAACGCGTCCGTCGACTGCTCCGGGTGCAGCTGCAGCTCGTCCGAGAGCACCACACCCGCTCGCTCGGGCCGCAGCAGCTCGACGACCTTGCGCCGGTCCTCCATGTCGGGGCACGCGGGGTATCCCAGCGAGAACCTCGCCCCGCGGTACTTGAGGTCGAACATCCCTTGGACGTCGTCGGGCTCCTCGTCCGCGAACCCGAGCTCGGTGCGCACGCGCGAGTGCCACATCTCGGCGAGCGCCTCGGTGAGCTGCACGGACAGGCCATGCAGCTCCATGTACTCGCGGTACTTGTTGGCTGCGAAGAGCTTGGCCGTGTGCACGTCGACGGTGTCGCCCATGGTCACGAGCTGGACGGGCAGGACGTCGTAGCGTCCGGTCTCCTCGACCCACGAGCGGGGCTTGACGAAGTCCGCGAGGCACAGGTGACGGTCGCGCCGTTGCCGGGGGAACGTGAAGCGCAGCCGCTCGGTCCCCACGGGACCGCCCGAGCCGCCGTCGGGCCCGTCGTGGTGCCCGACGACCACGTCGTTGCCCTCCGACCACACCGGGAAGTACCCGTAGATCACCGACGGGTCGACGATCCCGTCGGTGCGGATCTGCTCGAGCCACGCGTTGAGGCGCGGGCGCCCCTCGGTCTCGACGAGCTCCTCGTACGACGCCCCGGCGGCGCCTTCCGCACCGGACGAGCGCCCAGGCTTGAGCCCCCACTGACCCATGAACGTCGCGCGCTCGTCGAGGAACGCCGCGTAGTCGGCGAGCTGGATGCCCTTGACGATGCGCGTGCCCCAGAAGGGCGGGTCGGGGACCAGGTTGTCGGCCGCGACGTCCGAGCGGGCGGGCAGGTCCTCCTCGGGCGTCTGCGTCACGGTCACGGTCGCGTGCCGGCGCTTCTTGAGGGGAGGCAGCCCGACGGCGTCGCGCGCCTCTCCCCGCGCCACGCGGACGAGCGGTTCCATGAGTCGCAGGCCCTCGAACGCGTCGCGGGCGTAGCGGACCTCGCCCTGGTAGACGTCGGCCAGGTCGTCCTCGACGTACGTGCGCGTCAGGGCCGCGCCGCCCAGCAGGACGGGCCAGCGCTGCGCGTACCCGCGGGCGTTGAGCTCCTCGAGGTTCTCCTTCATGACCACGGTCGACTTCACGAGCAGCCCGCTCATGCCGATCACGTCGGCGTCGTGGGCCTCGGCGGCCTCGATCATCGCGGCGATGGGCTGCTTGATGCCGATGTTCACCACGGTGTAGCCGTTGTTGGTCAGGATGATGTCGACCAGGTTCTTGCCGATGTCGTGCACGTCGCCACGCACGGTGCCGATCACGATGGTGCCCTTGGACCGGCCGCTCGCGTCCTCGGACTTCTCCATGTGCGGCTCGAGGTAGGCCACGGCGGTCTTCATGGCCTCGGCCGACTGCAGCACGAACGGGAGCTGCATCTCGCCCTTGCCGAACAGCTCGCCCACGACCTTCATGCCCTCGAGCAGGTGGTCGTTGACGATGTCGAGGGCCTTCCAGCCCTCGTCGAGCGCAGCCTGCAGGTCGGTGTCGAGCCCCTTGAGCTCGCCGTCGACGATGCGCCGCTCGAGGCGCTCGCCCAGCGGCAGGGCCGCCATCTCGGCCGCGCGGGCGTCCTTGAGCGACGCCGAGTCGACGCCGGCGAACAGGTCGAGCAGCCGGGCCAGGGGGTCGACCGTCATGTTCCCCTCGGCGTCGAACTCGCGACGGTCCCACACGAGGTCGAGCGCGGCCTGGCGCTGCTCGTCGGGGATCTTCGCGAGCGGCAGGATCTTGGCCGCGTGCACGATCGCGGAGTCGAGCCCGGCCTCGACGGCCTCGTGCAGGAACACCGAGTTGAGGACGACGCGCGCGGCGGGGTTGAGCCCGAACGACACGTTGGAGACGCCGAGCGTGGTGTGCACGCCCGGATAGGCGGCCTTGAGCGCGCGGATGGCCTCGATGGTCTCGATCGCGTCGCGGCGAGTCTCCTCCTGCCCGGTCGCGATGGGGAACGTCAGGGTGTCGACGACGATGTCCTCGATGCGCATGCCCCAGGTGCCCACGAGGTCGTCGATCAGGCGGCTCGCGATGGCCACCTTCGCGTCGGCCGTGCGGGCCTGGCCGTCCTCGTCGATCGTCAGCGCGATGACCGCGGCGCCGTGCTCCTTGACGAGCGGCATGATCCGCGCGTAGCGCGAGGTCGGGCCGTCGCCGTCCTCGAAGTTCACCGAGTTCACGACTGCGCGCCCGCCGATGAGCTCGAGGCCCGCCTGGATCACGGGCGGCTCGGTCGAGTCGATCACGAGCGGCAGCGTCGAGGCGCTCGCGAGCCGCGAGACGACCGCGCGGGCGTCCGCGACGCCGTCGCGCCCCACGTAGTCGATGCACACGTCCAGCAGGTGCGCGCCGTCACGCGTCTGGGCGCGCGCGATCGCGACGCACTCGTCCCAGCTCTCGGCGAGCATGGCCTCGCGGAACGCCTTGGACCCGTTGGCGTTGGTCCGCTCGCCGATCGCGAGGAACGAGGCGTCCTGGTCGAAGTCGACGTGCGAGTACAGGCTCGCGACGCCGATCTCGCGGGCAGGGTCTCGCGGGGTCACGGGTCGGGCGCGGACGGCCTCGACGACCTGGCGCAGGTGCTCGGGCGTGGTGCCGCAGCACCCGCCCACGAGGCCCAGACCGAACTCGGTGACGAACTGGGCGTGCGCCGCCGCGAGCTCGCTCGGCGTGAGCGGGTAGGAGGCGCCGTTCTTGCCCAGCACGGGCAGGCCCGCGTTGGGCATGCACGTCACGGGGATCTCGGCGTGCTTGGACAGGTGGCGCAGGTGCTCGCTCATCTCGGCGGGTCCCGTGGCGCAGTTCAGGCCGATCGCGTCCACGCCGAGCGACTGGAGCGTGGTCAGCGCCGCGCCGATCTCCGAGCCCATGAGCATGGTGCCCGTGGTCTCGACCGTGACCTGCACGATGACCGGCACCGACCGCCCCTCCGCGGCCATCGCGGCGCGCGAGCCGTTGACCGCGGCCTTGGCCTGGAGCAGGTCCTGGCTCGTCTCGACGAGGATCGCGTCGACCCCGCCCTCGCGCAGGCCCGCGGCCTGCTCGGCGAACGTGTCGCGCAGGTTCGCGTACGTCGTGTGCCCCAGGCTCGGCAGCTTGGTCCCGGGGCCCATCGAGCCCAGCACCCAGCGCGGCTGCTCGGGGGTCGAGAACGCGTCCGCGCGCTCGCGCGCGATGCGTGCCCCGGCCGCGGCGAGCTCGCGGATGCGGTCCTCGATGTCGTAGTCCGACAGGTTGGACCAGTTGGCGCCGAACGTGTTGGTCTCGACGCAGTCGACGCCGACCTCGAGGTAGGCGTCGTGGACGGCGGCGATGATGTCGGGGCGCGAGACGTTGAGGATCTCGTTGCAGCCCTCGAGCTGCTGGTAGTCCTCGAGGCTCGGGTCCTGCTCCTGGATCATGGTCCCCATGGCGCCGTCGGCGACGACCACGCGGGTGCGCAGAGCCTCGGCGAAGGCGGCGGATCGGGCGTTGGCGACGTCGTGGGGCATGAGGCGAACTGTAGCGCCGGGCCGCGTGCGGGGACCCGGGCGTCCGGAAAACAGGATGCTGCGCGTCACCTCGCGACCTAGCGTGGTGCGCATGAGCACCGAACCGCCCGCCCCGCCCACGTTGGCCCCGATCGCCGAGCGCGTGGCCGCACCGGCCCACCTGCCGCTCCCCGAGGTCGACGGCCTCGTCTGGCGCTCCCTGACGCTCGAGGACGCCCCGGCCCTGTTCGGGCTGACCGCGGCCGTCGAGGAGCACGACCAGCACCCGTTCCGCACCTCGCTCGAGGAGACCGAGGAGATGTTCGAGGGGGAGTGGCGCGACCTCGCGCGCGACACCCTGGTGGGCCTGGACGCCGACGGCGAGCCGCGCGCCTACGCGTCGGTCGACACCCGTCCCGGGGACGCGAGCGTCGTCCGCGCGTTCGTCCAGGGTGCGGTCCACCCGCGGTGGCGGGGACGCGGTGTCGGTCGGCAGGTCCTGGCCTGGTCGACGGGGCGGGCCCGGCAGCTCCTCGCAGCCTCGGGCAAGGAGCTGCCCGCGCGCATCGCGGGCTACGTCCAGGACGACGACGCGTCCGAGTGCCGTCTGTTCGAGGCTGCGGGCTATACGGCCAACCGCTACTACTCGACCCTGCGCCGCGACCTGTCGCTGCCCGTCCCGGAGGTCGCGCTGGGCGACGGCCTGCGCGTCGTGCCATGGTCTCCCGAGCTCGACGAGGCCACGCGCCTGGCCCACAACGACGCGTTCCGCGACCACTGGGGCAGCGAGCCCGCGACGCCCGAGTCGTGGGTGCACGGGCGCAGCATGTTCGCCCCCGAGTGGAGCGTGCTCGTCGTCGACGACGTCGCCCCTGCTCCCGGTGCAGTCGACGGTTCGGAGTCGGTGAGCGAGACGCCCAACGGCGCGGCTCCCGCCCTCATCACGGCCGGCGGTCCCGTCGTGGCCGGCTACCTCCTGTCCGGCCGGTACGAGCAGGACTGGCCCGTCGCGGGGTACTCGAGCGGCTACACCGAGACCCTCGGGGTGCGCCGGGAGTACCGCGGGCGCAGGATCGCGCTCGCGCTGCTCAGCGCGGGCATGGCCGCGTACCAGGCGGGCGGGGTCGAGTACGCCGAGCTCGACGTCGACACCGAGAACCCGTCCGGCGCCCACGGGCTCTACGCGAGCCTCGGCTACGAGAAGAAGGACGGCTCCCGGATGTACTCGATCGAGCTCTGAGGCCCTACCGTGTCCCCAGGTCAGCGCGGCAACGGTGCCGCGCGCCAGGGCGCCCGTGACCCGGGTCGCCCTTCCTGGAAAGGGAACGACGTGGTCTCCTCGACTCCTCGCGTCTCGCACGCACCCACCTCGCACCGGACGGTCCCGATCATGACCGTGCTGCGGCGCCGCCCCCTGGCGGCGCTCGCGGCCGGTGCCTTCCTGCTGCTCTCCGTGGTGCACCTGGTCGCCCACCTGGCCGGAGCGGAGCAGGTCGCGAACGTGACCCAGTGGTTCGTCATGCCGCTCCTGGCGCTCGTCGTCTGGACCGCGACGGGATCGCCCCGCGGCGCGGCCGCCGCACCGGCCGCAGGGTCGCGCGGGCGGTCCCGGCTCGTGCGGTGGACGCTCGTCGCGCTCGGGTTCTCCTGGCTCGGTGACTCCGCGCCCGACCTGTCGAGCGGCGACGCCTCGTTCCTGACCATGGTCGGGTTCTTCCTGCTCGCGCAGCTCGCGTACGTCGCGGCCTTCTGGCCGTCGCGCGGGTCGAGCGTGCTGCGCCGCCCGGTCCTGCTCGTGCCCTACGCGCTCGCCCTCGTGGCGCTCGTGGTCCTGTGCGCCCCGCACGCGGGCGCGCTGCTGGTCCCGGTGGTGCTCTACGGCCTGTGCCTGACGATCATGGCGGTGCTGTCGACCGGCGTGCACCGGGTCGCGGGCATCGGCGGGGCGATCTTCCTGGTCTCCGACGCGCTCATCGCGCTCGGGGCGTTCGTCCCGGGCTTCGAGGTCCCGGGGCCGCTGTCGTCGGGGTTCTGGGTCATGCTCACCTACCTCGCGGGCCAGGCGCTGCTCGCGGTCGGGATCCTGCGCCGCGACGCGGGCGAGGCCGGGGAGTCCTAGTCGGCGTGCCCTGTGCGCCGTGCGGGCCGCACGAGACGGCCGAGGGGCCGACCGGAGACACCGGTCGGCCCCTCGGCCGTTCGCCGCGCGACGCGGCGAGGTCGTGCTGTGCTCAGCCGACGCCGATCGCGGTGATCGGGACGTCGAGCGGTGCGCCCGAGCCGTCGCGTCGCTGGTCGACCGGTGGGAGGTCGACCGGCTGCCCGGCGGACCCGACGGCCCGGCCGGGGCCGCGGCCCACCCACGCGAAGATGAGCGAGTCCTCGCCCTTGAGGAAGCGCTGGGCGCGGACGCCGCCCGTCGCGCGTCCCTTGCCCGGGTACAGCTCGTACGGCGTGACCTTCCCGGCGCCCGCCTGCGTGCCCGGCAGGGCGTCGGACGACCCGGCGATGGTCACGACGGTCATGAGGTCGCGGCTGTCGGCCTCGACGACCCCGAAGAACGTGACGCGCTGGTCCGGGCCGAGCTTGATGCCCGCCATGCCGGCCGCGCTGCGCCCCTGGGGGCGCACGGCCGACGCGTCGAAGTGCAGCAGGTTCGCGTCCGAGCTGACGAACACGAGCTCGTCCTGGTCGGTGACCGGTGCCGCTCCGACCACGCGGTCGCCCTCCTTGAGGGAGATGACCTCCCAGGCGTCGCGGTTGGTCGGCACGTCGCCTGCGATGACGCGCTTGACCACGCCGCCTGCGGTACCGAGCGCCAGGGTGGGCGCGTCGGGGTCGAGCGAGACGATCGTCAACGGCTCCTCGCCCGGCTCGAGGCTCACGATCTCGCTCAGCGGGACACCGCCGGACAGGCTCGGGGCGCCGTCGGTCGGGGGCAGGGTCGGCAGGTCCAGCACGGAGAGACGCACGATCCGTCCGCGGCTCGTGACGAGCCCGACGTCGCTGCGCACGCTCGCGAGCACGGTGCCGCGCAGCGCGTCGTGCGAGTGACGGCGCCCGCCCGTGCCGGGCTCGGTCGCGTCGCTCGTGCGGGCCAGGAGCCCCGTCGCGGACATGAGCGCCCAGCAGGGGGTGTCCTCGACCTCGAGGGGCACGGCCGAGACGGTCCCGAGCACGCCCTGGGCCGAGGTGGGCGAGGCGCCCGCCGACTCGAGCAGGATGGTGCGGCGGGGCGTGCCGTAGGTCTTGGCGACCTCCTTCATCTCCGCCGAGACGACCGCGCGCAGCTTGGCGTCGTCGCCGAGGATCTCCTCGAGCTGGGCGATCTCGAGGCGCAGGGCCTCCTGCTCCTTCTCGAGCTCGAGGCGCGAGAACTTGGTGAGGCGGCGCAGCCGCAGCTCGAGGATGTACTCGGCCTGGGGCTCGGAGAGGTCGAAGACCTCGCGCAGGCGGGTCCGGGCCGTGTCCGCGTCGTCGCTCGTGCGGATGACCTGGATGACCTCGTCGATGTCGACGATCGCGAGCAGCAGGCCCTCGACCAGGTGCAGCCGTTCCTTGCGCTTGGCGAGCCGGTACGCGCTGCGACGTCGCACGACGTCGATCCGGTGGTCGACCCAGACCTGGAGCAGCTCGCGCAGGCCCAGCGTGCGGGGCTGGCCCTCGACGAGCGCGACGTTGTTGATGCCGAACGAGTCCTCGAGCGGCGTGACCTTGTAGAGCTGCTCGAGCACGGCCTCGGGGTTGAAGCCCGTCTTGATCTCCACGACCAGGCGCAGTCCGTGCGCGCGGTCGGTCAGGTCGGTCGCGTTGGTGATGCCCACGAGCTTCTTCGACTTCACGCCCTCGGCGATCTTCTCGATGACCTTCTCCGGCCCCACGAGGTAGGGGAGCTCGGTGAAGACAATGCCCTTGCGCTTGGCCGTGATGTTCTCGATGCGCGCCGTGGCCCGCGTGCGGAACGAGCCGCGGCCCGTGCGGTAGGCGTCGCGGATGCCGTCGAGGCCGACGATCTTGCCGCCCCCGGGCAGGTCCGGGCCGGGGATGAAGCGCATGAGCGCCTCGAGGTCCGCGGTGGGGTGCTTGATGAGGTGCTGGGCCGCGGCGACGACCTCCACCAGGTTGTGGGGCGCCATGTTGGTCGCCATGCCGACCGCGATGCCCGCGGCTCCGTTGACCAGGAGGTTCGGGATGGCCGAGGGCAGGACCTCGGGCTGGGTCAGCTTGTTGTCGTAGTTCGGGATGAAGTCGACGACGTCCTCGTCGAGCCCGACGGTCATGGCCATGGCCGAGGTCGCGAGGCGGGCCTCGGTGTACCGGGGGGCCGCGGGGCCGTCGTCGAGCGACCCGAAGTTCCCGTGCCCGTCGACGAGGGGCAGCCGCAGCGAGAAGGGCTGGGCCAGACGGACCAGCGCGTCGTAGATCGCGGTGTCGCCGTGCGGGTGGAGCTTGCCCATGACCTCGCCGACGACGCGCGCCGACTTGACGTGGCCGCGGTCCGGACGCAGGCCCATGTCGGACATCTGGAACAGGATGCGGCGCTGGACGGGCTTGAGCCCGTCGCGCGCGTCCGGCAGGGCACGGGCGTAGATGACCGAGTACGCGTACTCGAGGAAGGACCCCTCCATCTCCGTCGTGACGTCGATGTCGATGATCTTCTCGTGGACCTCGCTCGGGTCGAGCGGGGCTTTCGAGGCGGACGGTCTGCGCGCCATGGGTCGTCGGGCTCCTGCGGGTCGGTGGGTCGGGGACAGCGGTCGTCGCGTGGCGAAGGCTCGGGTGCGGCACAGCGGGCACCGCGGGCACGGGTGCGGCCTGGTCGGGACGTGCTGCGGGTGCCCCGCAGTACCAGCGAACGATACTGCGGGGCACCGACACCCGGGCCTCATTCTCCCGCGAACCGGGCGTGCCGCTGACCAGCGGTGCCGCGACCCACGTAGCCTAGGGCGGGTGAGCGGACACGACGTCCCGGCGGAGCCCGACGCGGGGCCCCACGACGCCGGCCAGGGGGAGTACCCGGTCGAGTGGGAGGCAGACGTGGTGCTGCGCGACGGCAGCACGACGCACGTGCGCCCCATCCGCCCGTCCGACGCCCCGGCCCTCCAGCGCTTCCACATGGGGCAGTCCGAGCGTTCGACCTACCTGCGTTTCTTCGCGAACATCGAGCGGCTCTCGGACCGTGACCTCGCGCGCTTCACGGTCGTCGACCACGACGAGCGCGTGGCCCTGGTCGCGGTCAAGCGCGTGGGGGAGGGGTCGCGCGAGGACATCATCGGCGTCGCGCGCTTCGACAAGGTCACGCCGCACGAGGCCGAGGTCGCGTTCAACATCGCCGACGCCGAGCAGGGGCGCGGGCTGGGCTCGGTGCTGCTCGAGCACCTCGCGGTCGCCGCGAGGGAGCGCGGGGTGCGGAGGTTCAGCGCCGAGGTGCTGCCGCAGAACGGCAAGATGCTCGCCGTCTTCCAGGAGGCCGGGTACGCCACGAGCCAGCACGTCGACGACGGGATCGTCGCCGTCAGCGTCGACCTCGACCCGACCGAGCGCTCGCGGGCGGTCATGGCGGACCGTGAGCACCGCGCCGAGGCGCGCTCGATGCACGGCCTGCTCACGGCGCGTCGCGTCCTGCTCGTCGGACCGGGCCCGACGGCGGAGCCCGGCACCGCGAGCCGTCTCATGGCCGAGCGCGTGCTCGCCAACGCGCTGACGGACCCGGGGGACGGCACGTTCGACGTCGTGGGCGTGGCTCCCCCCGCAGGCTTCGACGACCCTTCCTCGGAGCCCACGGAGCCCACGGAGCGAGGGGCCGAGCCCGACAGCGCCGACAGCGCCGACGACGACGGTGCGGCAGGGAGTCCGGCCGTCCGGTTCTTCGCGCGCCTCGCGGACGTCCCCGGGCCCGTGGACCTCGCGCTCCTGGCGCTGCCCCCGCACGAGGCGATCGCGGCCACGGCCGAGCTCGAGCGCCTGGGCGTGCGCGCCGTCGTCGTGCTCTCGGCGGGCTACGCCGAGACCGGGCCCGAGGGCGTGGCCCTGCGGCGCGAGCTGCTGCGCACCGCGCACGCGGCGGGGATGCGCGTGGTCGGTCCCGCGACGTACGGGCTCTTCACGACCCACGTCGAGCACCGGCTCAACGCGAGCCTGGCCGAGGTGCTGCCGCCCGCCGGGAGCATCGGGATCTTCTGCCAGTCGGCGCCCACCGCGGTCACGCTCCTGGCGACCGCCCTGCGCCGCGGGATCGGGGTCTCGTCGTTCGTGTCGGCCGGGCACCGGGCCGACGTCTCGGGCAACGACCTCATGCAGTTCTGGCAGGACGACCCCGAGACCTCGGTCGTGTGCCTGTACCTCGAGTCGATCGGCAACCCCCGCAAGTTCTCCCGCATCGCGCGCAGGCTCGCGTCGGTCAAACCCGTCGTGGTGGTGACCGCGGGGCGCTCGGGGCAGGTCGTGCCGCCCGGGCACGCGGTGCGCTCGACGCGCGCCCCGCGCCGCACGCTCGACGAGATGCTGCGCCAGTCGGGCGTGATCCACGCCGAGAACACCCACCACCTGGTCGACATCGCCCAGCTCCTGGCGTACCAGCCGCTGCCGAGCGGCCGGCGCATCGGGCTGCTCACGTCCTCGGCGGCGCTCACCGCGCTCGTCGCGGAGGCCGTGGGGTCGGCGGGGCTCGTGGTCTCGGACCGGTCGGGCTTCGTGGCCGAGGACGCCGACGACGACGAGGTCGAGGCCGCTGTCGCGGCGATCTTCGCTCCCGACGCGTGCGACGTCGTGGTCGCGGTGCACGTGCCCACGGTGCGCCCGCGCGGGGAGGCGTTCTCGCGGGCGGTCGCGCGCGCGGCCGCGGCGAGCGGGCGCACCACGGTCGCGAGCGTCCTGGGCATGCACGGGCTCGCCGAGGAGCTCTCGGCCCCCGACCCGACGAACCCCGACGGACCACCCGTGCACGTGCCCGCCTACTCGACGCCCGAGGACGCGGTCGCCGCGGTCGGGGCCGTGGTCGGGTACGCCCGCTGGCGCGAGGCCGACCACGGCACGGTCGAGCGACCGACGGGCGTCGACTCCGACGGGGCGCGTGCCCTGGTCGAAGGGGCGCTCGTCGGGGACACCGTGGTGGACCTCGAACCCCAGGACGTCGGGCGCCTGCTCGCGGCCTACGGGATCGAGCTGTGGCCCTCGCGCCGCGTGCGCACGGCCGACGAGGCCGTCGCGGCAGCCCACGAGATCGGTTGGCCCGTGGCCCTCAAGAGCACCGCCGAGTCGCTGCGGCACCGTGCGGACCTGGGGGGCGTGCGCCTCGACATCGGCGACGAGGACGAGCTGCGCGACGACGTCGAGCAGATGCGCGAGACGCTCGCGGCCGTGCTGCCGGGGGTGCTCGGCCCGGGAGCCGGCACGGACGGGCACGGGGAGCAGGGCGGCCCCGCGCCCTTCGAGGTCCAGCGCATGAGCGACGCCGGCGTGGCGTGCGTCGTGCGCTCGACCGAGGACCAGCTCTTCGGTCCGGTCGTCTCGTTCGGGCTCGCGGGCGACGCGGTCGACCTCCTGGGCGACGTGAGCTACGGCGTGCCACCTCTCACGGACGTCGACGTCGCGACCATGGTCCGCTCGATCCGCGCCGCGCCCCGCCTGTTCGGGTACATGGGCGCGCCCGTCGCGGACACCGCTGCCCTCGAGGACCTGATCGCGCGCGTGTCCCTCATGGCGGACGAGCTGCCCGAGCTGCGCAGCGTCGAGATCTACCCGGTCGTGGTCGCCGAGCACGGCGCCGCGGTGCGGGCGCCCGGGTCCAGGTCGCGGGCGCCCAGCGCGCCGACACCCTGCGCAGGGCCCTGCCGGGCTGAGGCGTCCACAGGCCGCCGCGGGGCCCGGGCACCCACAGCCCGGGGCGGACTGGCCCCGCCGTGTCGAGCGGTGGGAGAATGCCCGGGTGCCATCTGCTGAATCTGCCTCCCGGACCGACCTGACCTCCCAGCTGCGCCGCGCGGGCTACTACCCCGAGCTGGTCCAGGACGTCCTCGACGTCGCGATCGCCGGCGAGGAGCTCGTGTCCCACCTGGTGTACGTCGAGACGACGTTCGACACCGAGGTCCGTCGCCACCTGACCGTCCTGGTCCTGACCCCGACGCGCCTCATCACGGCCCACGTCGACGACCACCCCGCGGACAGCGAGAACCCCTCGGCCTCCGCAGCGGCGACCACCGAGTCCGTGCCGATCACCGAGCTGCGCTCGGTCTCGCTCACGCACGTCGTCCTCGACCCGGAGAAGCACCGCAGCGGCACACCCCCCATCGAGGTCACGCTCGCGATCGGCTGGGGGGCGGTCTCGCGCGTGGACCTCGAGCCCGCGCAGTGCCCCGACCCGGGCTGCGAGGCCGACCACGGCCTGACGGGCCAGATCACGCCCGACGACATCGTGGTGCGTGTGAGCGCCGAGGCCGAGGGGCGTGACGCCGTCCGCAACGCGCTCGCGTTCGCGCGCGAGCTCTCGACGGCCACGGCCCGCCGCGACGCAGGCCGGGCGAGCCGGTGACGGTCCTGCCCGAGGTCCTGCCCGACGGCCTGCTCGCCCCCCGCTACGACGGCCTCGCGCTCAGCTCGGTCCTGCCCGCGGCGGCCGGCGCGCTCGGGGTCGACCTGACGACCGCCACGGGGACCCGCTCGACCCAGGCGCGCACCGACCTCGCGCTGCCCACCGCGGACAGGGTGTGCGTCGTCCTGGTCGACGGGCTCGGCCACGCCAACCTCACCGAGCGCGCGGGGCACGCCCCGTTCCTGCGCTCGCTCCTGGCGTCCTCGCGCGTGCTCACCTCGAGCTTCCCCAGCACGACCGCCGCGGCGATCGGGACCTTCGGCACGGGCACCTCGCCCGGGCGGACGGGCATGCTGGGGTACACCCAGCGCAACGCCGTCACGGGGCGCCTGGCGAACATGGTCTCGTGGGAGGGCGCCGCCCCGCCCCAGGAGCTCCAGCAGGAGCCGCCCGTCCTCGAGCAGGTCGCGGCCACGGGGCGCGAGGTCCTGTCGGTGGGCCCCGCGCGCTTCGCGGGCTCGGGGATGACGGTGGCCGCCCTGCGCGGCGCGCGCTACGTCGCGGCCGAGTCCATCGCGGACCGCGTCGACACGGTCGCCTGGGAGCTCACGGCCCCCGGGCTGGTGTACCTGTACTGGGGAGACGTCGACAAGGCGGGTCACCATCACGGCTGGCGCTCGCGGCAGTGGGGCGACGCGCTCTCGGACCTCGACCGCGAGCTCGGTCGCCTGGCCCGGGCGCTGCCCCACGGCACGCTGCTGCTCGTCACGGCCGACCACGGGATGGTCGACGTCGACCGCTCGCAGCGCTGGGACGTCGCGAGGACGCCCGCGCTCGACCGCGGGGTCGCGCTCGTGGGCGGCGAGCCGCGCGCCGTGCACGTCTACACGCACGCGGACCAGGCGTCGGCCGTGGCCGGTCGCTGGTCCGAGGTCCTCGGGGACGCGGCCCTCGTCGCGCTGCGCGAGGACGCGGTCGCTGCGGGCTGGTTCGGTCCCGTCGCAGAGCACGTGCTGCCGACGATCGGCGACGTCGTGGTCGCGATGCGGGGCAGGGCCACGGTCGTGGACTCACGGACCCAGACGCCGGCCTCGATGCAGCTCGTGGGCGTCCACGGCTCGCTCACCCGCACCGAGATGCAGGTCCCGCTGCTCGTCACGACCACCTGAGCACCACGCCTCCGCCCGGGCGTCGCGAGCCCCCGGGCGCCTCCTTCCGGGGACCTGTTCCCCCGCACCGAAAGGCCCACGACCGTGGCTGAGCTCGTCTTCTTCTCCGGGACGATGGACTGCGGCAAGTCCACCCTCGCCCTCCAGCTCGACCACAACCACACCGCTCGGGGTCGTTGCGGGCTGATCTTCTCGCGCAACGACCGCGCGGGGACCGACCGCCTGTCCTCGCGCCTGGGTCTCGAGGTCGCCGCGCACGAGGTCCGCGACGACACCGACTTCTGGTCCTTCGTGGTCGCCGAGCGCATGCGCGGCACCACGGTCGACTACCTGATCTGCGACGAGGCCCAGTTCTACTCGACGACCCAGGTCGAGCAGCTGGCCCGCCTGGTCGACGAGGTCGAGATCGACGTCTACGCGTTCGGCATCACGGCCGACTTCCGCACGCGGCTCTTCCCCGGCTCGGCGCGGCTCATCGAGCTCGCCGACCGCGTGGAGGTGCTCCAGGTGCAGTCGCTGTGCTGGTGCGGGGCCCGCGCGACGCACAACGCGCGCACGATCGACGGCTGGATGGTCGTCGAGGGGGCCCAGGTCGTGGTCGGCAACACGGGGGAGAGCGCGAGCGAGGTCGCGTACGAGGTCCTGTGCCGCCGGCACCACATGCGCCGCATGACGTCGGTCTCCGCGCGGCTGCGCTCGACGACCGGGGACGGGCTCGCGCTCGACCTGCCGGGGGCTGCGGGGTAGGGGCGGCACCAGGACGTCGTCGCACCCCGCGGCGCGGGGGAGAGCCGGTCAGTGCTCGGGCTTGGCGCCGAACACGATCTCGTCCCACGACGGGACGCTGGCCCGCGTCTTGCGCGGGCGTCGCGGCTCGCCCGTGCGCGGTGCGGGGCGTTCGCCGTGCTCACCGGTCGCGTCGGGCCCGTCGCGCCCGTCGCGCTCGTCGCGCACCGTCCCGACGACGTCGCGCCCTCCGTGCGAGGCCGCGCCAGGTCGGGTGGTGCTCGTCTCGGCGCCCCCTTCCCTCGCAGGGTGCGCGTCGGTCGAGCCGTGGTCGTCGTCGGTCTCGCGCGACCCCCGATGGCCCGTGCCCGCGGGGTGACCCGTGTCCCGGTGCGACGACGCCGCGTCGTGCGCTCCGCCGTCGGGCTCCGGACGCTGCTCCTTGCGGCTCGCCTTGCTCAGCGAGAAGACCTTGGCCCCCGCGGGCTCCTCGTCTTCCGGGGCCTCGTCCCGGCGCCCCGAGCGCTCGCCGAGGTCGAACGTCTGGGGCGGTCCGAACCCCTCGAACGGTGCCGAGGGCTCGTCGCGGTGCTGGCGGACGCCGCGACGCTGGCTGAGGTCGTCGAGCATCGACGAGGTCGAGTCGGTCTCCTCGCGCAGCGGGGAGGGCACGTCCTCGCGGTCCACCGGGTCCGCGGGTGACGAGGCGGACGGTGCCGACTGCGCTGTCGACGACGACGGTCCCGCCGACGCCTGCCCGCCCCGGGCCGAGTGGTCGAAGAGCGCGCCGCGGACCCCGCGGACGGGCTCCTCGGCGACGTCGGTGCCCGACAACCAGCGAGCCTCGTCCTCGAGCGCGTGCAAGGTGCGGTTCTGGGAGTCGTACGACCAGCGCGCGCTGCGCGCACGGTCGCCGATGAGGAAGAGCGCCGTGACGGTCCACGGGCCCGCGTGCGTGCGCGCGGCGGACCACTCGACGTCGTCCTCGGCGACGCCGCGCGCCGTGAGCCGCTCGGAGACCACCTCGCCCAGCGTGGGGGAGTCCTCGTCGTGGCCCGCGCGGTTCTTGAGCACCTGACCCACGACGTACTCCTGCTCGGCGAGCACGGGGCCCTCGAACCGATGGACCTGCTCGATCGGGATGCCGGCCTTCTCGGCCACCTCGCGGGCGCTGAGCCCCGCGCGCAGCTGCGCCTGGATCTCGCGCACGGGCAGCACGTCGGGGGACTGCGAGCGCAGCTGTTCGAGCTGGGCGCGGTCGCGGCGCATGGCGGCGCGGAGCGCGTCGTCGACGGGCAGGGTGAAGCGCGCACCGTCCGGTCCGGCGAGGACGAGATGCTCCCCGTCCTCGTGCACCCTCACCAGCTCAAGCTCACTCATGAATCCTCCAACGACGTCGCAGACCGGCTCGTCGCCGGTGGGCCTGCACTCCCGAGAGTGCCACCCCGGCGCGCCGGGACGGCGCAGGCGGCTCGGTGTGCCGCCCGGTGAGGTCTGCTGGGATGATTCTCCCCGTGATCGAGTTCCCCCTGGACGACGTCCTCGAGCTGGGCGCGGTGTTCTGCGCCGCGCTGTCCGGCGGGCTGGCCGCCATCCGCAAGTCGTTCGACATCTTCGGCGTCCTGGTGCTGGCCTGGGCGACCGGGCTGGGCGGCGGGATGCTGCGCGACGTGCTCATCGGCGCACTGCCCCCCGTGGGGATCTCGAGCTGGAAGCTCGTGGTCGCGGCGCTCGCGGCCGGAGTGTTCATCTACTTCTTCCACCCACGCCTCGAACGCATGCGCCGGGGCATCGTCGTGCTCGACGCGGGAGCGCTCGCGCTCTTCGTCGTGATCGGGACGACCAAGGGCCTGGACTACGGCGTCGGCATGATGGCCGCGGTCATCGTGGGCACGCTCACGGGGATCGGGGGCGGGATCCTGCGCGACCTGCTGAGCAGCGAGGCCCCGCTCATCCTCCAGGACCGCCAGCTCTACGCGGTCCCTGCGATCGTCGGTGCCTCGATCACGGCCGTGCTGTGGCACGAGGGGTGGCTCACGCTGTGGACCCAGCTCGCGACGATCGGCCTGGTGTTCGGCTTCCGGCTGGTCTCGCTCCGGCTCGGGTGGACGGTCCCCGGGCCGTGGTCGGGTCGTCGCGGGGGTGCGGGGTCGGGCAGGATGTGAGCCGTGACCTTCTTCATCGATGACCCCCGCCTGCCCGACGACGTCACGATCGCCGCACTGCGCGCGCTCGCCGAGAGCATGGCCAGGGAGGCGGGCGCGCTCGTGCGCGAGGGCCGTCCCGAGCACGTCGAGGTGGCCTCGACCAAGTCGAGCGCAGTCGACGTCGTGACGGCCATGGATGCCGAGTCCGAGGCCCTGCTGCGCCGGATCATCGCGCGCGAGCGGCCCGACGACGCCATCCTCGGCGAGGAGGAGGGGGCCTCCGAGGGGACGTCCGGTCTCACCTGGGTCATCGACCCGATCGACGGCACCGTGAACTACCTCTACTCGGTGGCCTCGTACGCGATCTCGGTCGCGGTCGTCGCAGGGCCTGCGGACCCCGCGCAGTGGACCGTGCTCGCCGGCGCCGTGCACTCGATCGTCGACGGCCGCACCTGGACCGCGGGGCTCGGGGCGGGTGCGACGCTCGACGGCGAGGCCGTGCACGTCAACCCTGCGGGCCCGCTCGCGACCTCGCTGGTCGGCACCGGGTTCGGGTACGACGCCGAGCGGCGCCGTCACCAGGCCGAGGTCCTGACGACGGTCCTGCCGCAGGTCCGAGACATCCGCCGGCTGGGGTCCGCGGCGATCGACCTGTGCCTGGTCGCGACCGGGAGCCTCGACCTGTACTACGAGCGCGGGCTCAACCCGTGGGACCTCGCGGCAGGGGCGCTCGTGGCCCAGGAGGCCGGGGCGCTCGTGACCGGCCTGCGGGGGCGCCCGGCAGGGACGGACATGACGGTCGCGGGGCCGCCCGCCGCGGTCGAGGCGCTGGTCGCGATCCTCGAGGCGGCAGGAGCCGATTCGGGGGTCTGATCCGCGGGCCTCCACGGGGGTGACGAGGAACACCCCGCGCTGAGGGTGCGCTCGCGCGGTATTTGGTGCAGAATCCGGGGGCCACCGGGAACAATTCCGGGTGGCGGAGCATTACACCGCGTACACCAGTCAGGACGTCTCGCGAAGCGTCCTACGGAGTGCCAGTTCGACGGCCTTCGCCGGACCGAACGACCCCCATGTTCGACCACGACGTTCCGGAGTGTGACCCCACAGATGGCAACTGACTACGACGCCCCCCGCAAGAGCGAAGAGGATCTCAGCGAGGACTCGATCCAAGAGCTGCAGGCTCGTCGCTCCGACAAGAGCTCGGGCGTTGTGGACGAGGACGAGACCGAAGCGGCCGAAGGGTTCGAGCTCCCGGGCGCGGACCTGTCCGGCGAAGAGTTCTCGGTTCGTGTGCTTCCTCGACAGGCTGACGAGTTCACCTGCTCGAGCTGCTTCCTCGTGCACCACCGCAGCCAGCTCGCGTACGAGAAGAACGGGCAGCAGATCTGCTCGGAGTGCGCGGCCTGAGCGCCGAACCCTCTCACGACGAACGGCCGTCACCCCTCGGGGTGGCGGCCGTCCGCGTGTCCTGGGTGGCGCCCGGTCTCCGGTGGCCCGGCCCGGCGTCGGCGGCTCAGGCCGAGGCGGACCGGGCCGTGGACGCGATCGCGGCGGCGAGCGCGGGGGCGTCGCGCGTGGAGACGAGCCAGTACGGCGTCGGGTCGGCCGGGTCGTCGACCTCGACCCGGACCCCGGTGCGGGCCCAGGCCCGCAGGCAGACGTACGCGCGCGCGTCGAGTCCCGGGCCGAGCTCGTGCGTCATCGCCTCGCGGTCCAGGACAGTGACGTCGCGCAGCAGCGAGGTGGGGATGACGGCCCGTCCGGCGCGCAGGTGGGGCGTGCCGTCGGCGCCCGGCCCGACCGAGACCACGGGCGACGTCCACCAGAGCAGGCCCACCAGGACCACCAGGGCGATGCCGGCGGTGACGTAGGACAGGACCTCGTCCACGGGCCACAGGGCGATGCCCAGGATGACGGCGAAGGCGAGGGCGGCGGACCAGCCGCCGGGTCCGGGCAGGAGGCGTTCGCGGTAGGCGGCGTCAGGCTGAGGCATGGGTCCATCATCCCAGGTCCGTGAGGTGCCCCGTGGTGGTGTTCGCCGCCCCGCCCGTCGAGCACTAGGCTCTGCGGGTGCCCATCGAAGAACCAGCGCCCTCGCGCGTTCCCGTTCCCTCGTCCGCCCGTCCGGGCGACGTCGAGGTGCTCGTCCAGCTGCTCGACGACGTCGCGACGGTCCCGTCGTACGCCCACCCGGGTGACGCCGGGGCGGACCTCGTGACGACCGTCGACGTGGAGATCGCACCGCAGGGCCGGGTGACCGTGCCCACGGGGCTCGCGATCGCGCTCCCGGACGGGTACGCGGCGTTCGTGCACCCGCGGTCGGGCCTCGCGGCCCGGCACGGCCTGACGATCGTCAACGCGCCCGGGACGGTCGACGCGGGGTACCGGGGCGAGATCAAGGTGATCCTGCACAACACCGACCCGTCCACGCCGGTCGTCCTGCACCGCGGGGACCGCATCGCGCAGCTCGTGATCCAGAAGGTCGAGCATGCACGCTTCCTCCAGGCGGAGAGGCTGCCGGGCTCGCACCGGGGCGAGGGCGGCTTCGGGTCGAGCGGCGGGTGGGCCGCCGGGCGGTGAGCCCGGAGCGGCGTCGTGTTCGCTGGTGGCCGAGGACGGTCACGGGAGCGGCGCGGCGGTCTAGTGTGGTGGGGACGGGGATCGGTGCACGCCGTCCCGTACGAGTCGCGGTCGATGGTCGACGCGGCGAAGAGCTGAAGGAGAGCTTCCGTGGGTTTGTTCCGGCGTAGTGCGTCGCAGCAGTCGAGCGACGAGGCGGTCGTCGCCGAGGGCTCCGGGTCCGTGGAGGCTCCGGCGGGTGCGGACGAGAGCTCGGCCCCCGTGGCCCCGGCCGCGGGCACCCGTGGCCCGTTCGACTCCTCGCAGGTCAGCGAGCTCGGTGCCCGTGCGGACCTCGGGGCCATCTGGCTCCCGGGCGTCCCGGGCATGGAGCTGCGCATGGAGGTCGACAAGAAGACCCAGAAGATCACGGGGGCGGCCGCGGCGGTCAACGGCTCGGCGCTCCAGGTCCAGGCGTTCGCCGCCCCCAAGACCATGGGCATCTGGGACGAGATCCGCGAGGAGATCGCCGAGTCGGTGACCCAGCAGGGCGGGACGGTCGACGACATCCCCGGCCCGTTCGGTCGCGAGCTGCTCGCGAAGCTCCCGGTCACGGGTCCGGACGGTCAGCGCGGCTTCCGCGCGGCCCGGTTCGTGGGCGTCGACGGCCCCCGCTGGTTCCTGCGCGGGGTCCTGACGGGCAAGGCTGCCGTGGACCCGGAGGCGGCGCGACTGCTCGAGTCGGTCTTCGCCAACATCGTCGTGGTCCGCGACAGCAACGCCCGCCCGCCGCGCGACCTGCTGGCCATGCACCTGCCCGGTCAGGCGCCGCGTCCTGCGGTCGCGGCCCCGGAGGGTGCGGCCCCGTCGCTCCCGGCCTTCGACCCGCTGACCCGCGGGCCGGAGATCACCGAGAGGCGCTGACCCGAGATGTCGCTACGTCAGGCGCTGCACTCCGTACTGGCCTCCCAGGAGGAGATCGCCGCGGACGAGGAACGTCACGAGGCCTCTCAGCAGACGGGGTGCTCGGCGGTCGCGGACCTCGCGAACCGCAAGCGCGCCCACGTCTCGGGGGTCCTTCGGTCCGTGATCCTGCGCCCTCGCGAGGGCGTGCCGACGGTCGAGGCCGAGCTGTACGACGGCTCGGGCTCGCTCGACCTGGTCTGGCTCGGGCGTCGGCGCATCGCCGGCATCGAGCCGGGGCGTCGCGTCCGTGTCGAGGGCCTGGTCTGCGAGATCGCCGGTCGGCGCACCATGTTCAACCCCCGTTACGAGCTGCGCCCTCGCGCCGGCGAGTGAGCCCGTGTCCCACCCCGCAGGCGAGAGAGACGACATGACGCACGAGCACCCTGCCGCCCCCGAGCCGCTCGCCCGGGAGGTGGAGGAGGTCGCGGACGCGATCGACGACGTCGTCCCCCCGGACGAGGGCGCCGCGCGGGGCGTGCGCGCCCTGACGGGTGAGTCGTTCTCGCTCGCCGACTCGATCGGCGGGGTGCGCGGGCTCGTGGAGTCCATGGCCCCGGGGCTCGTGTTCGTGGTCGTGTTCATCGCGACGGGCAACACGCTCCAGCCGGCGCTGATCGCGTCGGTCGCGGTGGCGCTCGTGGCCGTGGCGGCGCGGCTGGTGCAGCGCACCCCCATCACGCAGGCCTTCGGAGGCTTCCTGGGGGTCGCGATCGGCGTGCTGTGGGCGTGGAAGTCGGGCGAGGCGCAGAACTACTACGCCGCGGGCCTCCTGACGAACGCGGCGTACCTGGTCGCCATGGCGGTCTCGGTGCTGGTGCGCTGGCCCGTGGTCGGGCTGGTCGTCGAGGCGCTGCGCAGCGGGTGGACGGACGGGGACAAGGTCAAGGCCGCGGTCGCGGCGAACGAGGAGCCCGACGCCGGAGCCGCCTCGGCAGCGCCGGTCACCCCGGGCGAGACACCCGTCCCGCGCGGGGAGGACGGCGAGCCCGCCCCGGGGGCCTTCACGGTGTGGGCCCGTCGCTGGCGCGGGGACCCCGCGCTCATGCGCCGCTACGCGCTCGCGACGTGGCTGTGGGTCGGCATGTTCGCGCTGCGGCTGGCCGTGCAGGTCCCGCTGTTCATGGCCGGCGAGGACGCGGTCGCATGGCTCGGCACGGCTCGCCTCGTCATGGGCATCCCGTTGTGGGCGCTCACGCTCTGGGTGACCTGGCTGCTGGTCCGGCGCCCGCGGGTCGCGGACGAGGAGCCCGCAGCCCCTGCGTCCGCCTGAGCCGAGCCGCTGCTGCGACCCGTGAACTGAACCGCGCGCCTTGCACGAGGATTCGACGCGATGACGCGATGACGCGATGACGCGATGACGCGACCCGCGCCCGAACGGTCCGGGCGCGGGCCGTTCACCCGTCGTCAGACGGGCAGGCCGGTGGTCTCGTCGATCACCCCGGTGCCGCCGTCGTCGTCGGTCGGGTCGACCAGCACCCGGAGGAGCGCGGCCTCGTCGACGTCGCGACCCGTCACGATGAGCAGCTCGTCGCCCACCTCGAGGGTGTCGTCGATGCTGGGCGTGATGGGCTGGGTCCCGCGCACGATCGCCGCGAGCACGGTGTCCTGGGGCCACGCGACCTGACCGACCCTGGTGCCGATGAGCGGGGAGTCCGGGGGGAGCGTGAGCTCGAGGATGTCCGCCCCCGACTGGTGGAACGTGAAGATCCGCACCAGGTCGCCGACCGCGACGGCCTCCTCGACCATCGACGTCATGATGCGCGGGGTCGACACCGCGACGTCCACGCCCCACGACTCGTCGAACATCCACTCGTTCTTGGGGTTGTTGACGCGGGCGACCGTGCGCGGCACGCCGAACTCGGTCTTGGCGAGCAGTGAGACGACGAGGTTGACCTTGTCGTCGCCGGTCGCGGCGACGATCACGTCGCACTCGTCGACCTTGGCCTCCGACAGGGTCGAGAGCTCGCACGCGTCCGCGAGGAGCCAGTCCGCGTCGGCCACCTGCGCGACCCGCATCGCCGCGGGCTGCTTGTCGATGATGGTGACCTCGTGGTCATGGCTGAGCAGCTCGCGGGCGATCGAGCGCCCGACCGAACCTGCTCCGACGACGACGACGCGCATCAGTTCTCCTTGAGTGAGGGGGCGTGCGTGAGGACGCGCTCGACCGTGGGGGCGTCGGTGCTTCGCATGAGCACGTGCAGCACGTCGTTCTCCTGCAGGACGGTGCTGGGGGTCGCCAGGACCCCCTCGCCGAACCGGCCGAGGAACGCGACACGGGCGCCGGTCGCCGACTCGATGGTCCCGACCGCGTGGCCGACCCAGCCCGGGTGGAAGTCGGTCTGCGCGAGGCGGACCTGGCCCGAGGGGTCGCGGTACTCGTCGGTCGCGCCGAGCGGGAGCATTCGACGCAGGACCTGGTCCGAGGTCCAGCGGACGGTCGCGACCGTCGGGATCCCCAGCCGCTGGTAGATCTCGGCGCGGTGAGGGTCGTAGATGCGGGCCACGACGTTGTCGACGCCGTACGTCTCGCGCACCACGCGCGCGGCGAGGATGTTCGAGTTGTCGCCGTCGGAGACCGCGGCGAACGCGTAGGCGTCCTCGATGCCCGCCTGGACGAGCGTGTCGCGGTCGAACCCGAGGCCCGTGACCTTCTTGCCGGAGAACTCCGCGGACAGCCGTCGGAAGGCGTCGGGGTTCTGGTCGACCACGGCCACCGAGTGGCCGCGGTTCTCGAGAGACTGGGCGAGGGTGGCGCCGACACGGCCACATCCCATGATCACGAAGTGCACGAGCGAAACGCTACCGTGACGGCGTCGCGTCCACGTACAGGAGCGAGCGGCAAGATCCGTGGGGCCGTGGACGCGTCAAGGGCCCTCCGAGGGCCTAGCATGGACCAACGTGTCGGATATCGCTGATGCCGCCAAACGATTGCTGCTCGGACGTCCCGTCCGCAGCGACGACCTGGGGCACACCCTGCTACCGAAGCGCATCGCGCTCCCGGTCTTCGCCTCGGACGCGCTCTCGTCCGTCGCGTACGCCCCGGACGAGATCCTGCTGACCCTCTCGATCGCCGGCCTGGCTGCCACGACCATCTCCCCGTGGGTCGGGCTGGCCGTCGTCGTCGTCCTGCTGACCGTGGTGGCGTCCTACCGCCAGAACGTGCACGCCTACCCCTCGGGGGGCGGGGACTACGAGGTCGCCACGGTCAACCTGGGACCGACCGCGGGCGTCGGTGTCGCGTCGGCGCTCATGGTCGACTACATCCTGACGGTGGCGGTCTCGATCTCCTCGGGGACCCAGTACGCCGCGGCCGCGCTGCCGTTCCTGCGCGGCCACGAGGCTGCGTTCGCGATCACCCTGGTCGTGCTGCTGACCCTGATCAACCTGCGTGGGGTCAAGGAGTCGGGCTCGTTCTTCGCGATCCCTGTGTACCTGTTCATGTTCGCGATCGGGATGACCGCGGTGGTCGGCTTCGTCCGGTCGGCCATGGGTACCCTGCCCATGGCCGAGAGCTCGACCTACGAGCTCGTCGCCGAGAGCCACTTCGACCAGGGGCTGACCGGCCTCGCGGGGGCGTTCCTCGTGGCGCGCGCCTTCGCGTCGGGCTGTGCGGCCCTCACGGGCGTCGAGGCGATCAGCAACGGGGTGCCGGCGTTCAAGAAGCCCAAGTCGCGCAACGCCGCCACGACGCTCGCGCTGCTCGGCACGATCTCCGCCTTCATGATCATGGCGATCCTCTTCCTCGCGCAGAAGACCGGTGTCCACTTCGCCGAGAACCCCTCCGAGCAGCTCACGATCAACGGCCAGCCCGTGCCCGACGACTTCGTGCAGGACCCGGTCATCGGCCAGCTCGCGCAGGTCGTGTTCCAAGGCTTCCCGATCGCGTTCTACGCCGTGGCAGCGGTCACCGGGCTCATCCTCGTCTTCGCCGCCAACACCGCGTTCAACGGCTTCCCGGTCCTGGCCTCGATCCTCGCCAAGGACGGCTACCTCCCGCGCCAGCTCCACACGCGGGGCGACCGTCTCGCGTTCTCGAACGGCATCGTGACGCTCGCGGTCGCGGCGATCGCCCTCATCTGGGCGTTCGACGCCCAGGTCACGCGACTGATCCAGCTCTACATCGTGGGCGTGTTCGTGTCCTTCACGCTGTCCCAGCTCGGGATGATCAAGCACTGGACCCGCGAGCTGCGCACCACCCCCGACCCGCGCTTCCGCACCAAGATGAAGCGCTCGCGGGTCGTCAACGCGATCGGCTTCGGGATGACCGGGACCGTCCTGGTCATCGTGCTGCTCACCAAGTTCACGCACGGGGCCTGGATCGCGATCCTCGCGATGGCGGTCGTGTTCGTGCTCATGCGGGCGATCCGCAAGCACTACGACTCGGTGCGCGACGAGCTCACCCTGGGCGAGGACCCTGCGGCGGCACGCGCTCTGCCGAGCCGGGTCCACGCGCTCGTCCTGGTCTCCAAGCTCCACAAGCCCACCATGCGTGCCCTGGCCTACGCGCGGGCCTCGCGACCCTCGGTGCTCGAGGCCGTGACGGTGGGTGTCGACGCGGACGAGGTCGCCGAGTTCACCGCGGAGTGGGAGGCGCTCGACATCCCGGTCCCGCTGCGCGTCCTGGACTCGCCGTTCCGTGAGATCACCCGACCGATCCTGTCCTACGTGCGCTCGATCCACCGCGAGAGCCCGCGCGACCTGGTCGTGGTCTACATCCCCGAGTACGTCGTGGGGCACTGGTGGGAGCACCTGCTGCACAACCAGAGCGCGCTGCGCCTCAAGGGGCGGCTCCTGTTCACCCCGGGCGTGGTCGTGGCCTCGGTGCCGTGGCAGCTGTCCTCGACCAAGGGACAGACCGGCCTCGAGAAGGAGAGCTTCGCGGCGCAGAAGCGGATCAACCGCCGCTACTGAGCCGGACGTGTGCGGTCCCACGCAGCGCCCGGGACCGGATCGGGGACGAAGTCCGTCCGCGTCCGGGATACTAGGGGAGTGTCTGAAACCCTGAACTCCACTCCCACCGCCCCTGAGTCTCAACCTCTGGTCGAGCTCGAGGTCGGGCCGGTCGCGCACGGTGGCCACTGCGTCGCGAGGCTCGACGGGCGCGTCGTCTTCGTCCGGCACGCGCTGCCGGGGGAGCGGGTGCTCGCGCGACTCACCGAGGACGGCGACTCCGCGAAGTTCTGGCGCGCCGACGCGATCGAGATCCTCGAGCCCTCGCCGGACCGCGTTCCCGCGGCCTGGCCCGCGGCCGGTGCCGGGGGTGCAGGGGGCGGCGAGCTCTCGCACGTCTCCCTGCCGGCCCAGCGTCGCTGGAAGGCCGCGGTCCTCCAGGAGCAGCTCAAGCGCCTGGCCGGGCTTGACCTTCAGGTAGAGGTTGAGGGTGCGCCGGGTGACGACGAGCGCGGGGGCCTCGGCTACCGCACGCGGATCGACCTGGTCGCGGACGACGAGGGTCGCGCGGGCATGCGTGTCTTCCGCTCGCACGCCGTCGTCCCGCTCGACGAGATGCCGCTCGCGACCCCGGAGGTCGCGGCGCTCGCCGAGGCCGAAGAGGTCTTCACGCGCCGCTGGCGTCCGAGCACCCGGCTCGAGCTCGTCGCCCCGGCCGGGGGCAGCGACCCGATCCTGCTCGTCGACGGGGTCGTCTGGCACTCGGGTCACATCGACCGCCGCCCCCACGCGCGCCGCGCAGTGACCGAGTCCGTCACGGTCGCCGGCACCGAGCACACCTTCCGCGTCGCGGCCGACGGGTTCTGGCAGGTCCACCGTGAGGCGCCCGCGCTGCTCGCCGAGGCCGTGCTGGCTGCCGCGGGACCGCTCGAGGAGGCGACCGTCGTCGACCTGTACTCGGGGGCTGGACTCTTCACGCTCCCGCTCGCCGACGCCGTCGGCGAGACGGGACGCGTCGTCGCGATCGAGGGTGACGAGCGGGCCGTCAAGGACGCGCGTCGCAACGCGTTCGAGAAGCCCCAGGTCGAGCTGCACCACGGCCCGGTCGAGAAGGTCCTCGCGGCCAAGGACCACGCGGCGCCCACGGCCGACGTCGTGGTGCTCGACCCGCCGCGGACCGGGGCGGGCCGCAAGGTCGTCGACGCGGTCGCCGCGCTGAAGGCCCCGCGCGTCGTGTACGTCGCGTGCGACCCTGCCGCGCTCGCACGCGACATCGCCTACTTCGCGAAGCACGGCTACACCGTCGAGTCCGTCAGGGGATACGACCTGTTCCCCCACACCCACCACGTCGAGGCGATCGCGGTCCTGACGCGCTGACCGCCCCGGGCAGACCGCACAGGGGCCGTACAGGCGCGCCCCAGGTCCGCCCGGAAGACTGTCGTCAGCGGTGGTTCACCTGTCGCCCGGACCGGATCCGGGCGACGATGGACTGATGTGCGCCGGGAGCCACCGGCGATGGGCAGAGCGGAAGAGGGCGCATGCAGGTCACCGTGGTCGTGCCGACGTTCAACGAGGGGCCGAACGTCGAGGAGCTCGTGGGGCGGCTCGCCGTCGCGGTCGAGAGGATCGACGCGGAGGTGCTTTTCGTCGACGACTCGACGGACGACACGCCCGCGGTGGTCGACCGCGTGGCCGAGGCCTCGGCCCTGCCGGTCCGCCTGCTCCGTCGCGACGAGCCGGTCGGTGGTCTGAGCGGGGCGGTCGTCGAGGGCTTGGGGCAGGCGCGCGGGGAGTGGGTCGTGGTCATGGACGGCGACCTGCAGCATCCGCCGGAGATGGTGCCGGTCCTGCTCGAGACGGCGGCGTCCACGGGCGCGGACCTCGTGGTGGCCTCGCGGTACACGGGCAACGGCGACGCAGGTGGCCTCGACGGGAGGTGGCGGCACCTCGTCTCGTCGGCGTCCTCGTTGCTCGCTCGCTCGATGTTCCCGGTGCGGCTGCGCAACGTGACCGACCCCATGACGGGGTTTTTCGCGGTGCGTACGGCCGCGATCGACGTCGCGGCGCTGCGGCCGCGGGGGTTCAAGATCCTGCTGGAGATCCTGGCGCGCAACAAGGTCGAGGTCGTCGAGGAACCGTTCGTGTTCGGGGAGCGGTTCGCGGGGGAGTCCAAGGCGACGTTCGCGAACGGGCTGCGGTACCTGCAGCAGCTCACCGCGCTGCGGTTCGGGCGGATGTCCACGTTCGCGCTCGTCGGTGCGTTCGGGGCCGTGCTGAACCTGGCGATCATGTGGGGTCTCGAGCAGTTCGGGGTGCACTACATGCCCGCCGCGGTGGTCTCGGCGGCCGTCACGATCGTGACGAACTTCCTGCTGCTCGAACACTTCGTGTTCCACGACCTGCGCGACGAGGGGCGCAACGTGTGGAAACGTGCCGCGCAGTCGTTCACGTTCAACGGCATCGAGGCCGCGGTACGTCTGCCGTTCCTGCACTGGCTCGTGGTCCTGACGGGCATGCCGCCGGTCCTCGCCCAGGCGTTGACCCTGGTGGTCGCGTTCCTGCTGCGCTTCGTCTTCCACGCCCAGGTCGTGTACCGGCCCCGCAAGAGCGAGCCCGCGCCCGTCGTCCCGCTCACGGGGGAGAAGGCGGCCCCCGCGGCCGACGAGGACTAGGCGGCCGCTCAGGCGGTGCGCACGGGCGCGCCCGCCGTGGGACCCGGACCGCGAGGGCCGGCACGGCTGTCATGATGGTCGCCACGGCCGGCCCCCGGCCGCGGCGACCTGAGGAGGGCCACCAGCATGGGCATCGTCGACAACGCGGTCTACGTCGACGGGCGGCGCACGGCCAAGCCGTCGAGCCTCGACGAGACGTTCGAGACCATGCGTGAGCGGCACGGGCTCGCATGGGTCGGTCTGTACCGGCCGAGCGAGGCCGAGATCCGCGCGGTCGCCGAGGAGCTCTCGCTGCACCACCTCGCGGTCGACGACGCGATCGCAGCCCATCAGCGCCCCAAGCTCGAGCGCTACGACGACAACCTCTTCGTGGTCCTGCGCCCGGCCCGCTATCTCGATGCCGAGGAGCGGGTCGAGTTCGGTGAGCTGCACGTCTTCGTGGGCCCAGACTTCGTCGTCACGGTCCGGCACGCCGAGTCGCCGGACGTGGGGGCCGTCCGCCGTCGGCTCGAGTCGACGCCCGAGCTCCTGCGGCTCGGTCCCGAGGCCATCCTCTACGCGGTGCTCGACCAGGTCGTCGACGAGTACGCCCCCGTGGTCGCGGGGCTGCAGAACGACATCGACGAGATCGAGGACCAGCTCTTCAGCGGGGACCCGGCCGTCTCTCGGCGCATCTACGAGCTCTCGCGCGAGGTCATCGCCTTCCAGCGGGCCACCCATCCCGTCGTGGGCATCCTCCAGTCGCTCGAGCGCGGCTCGGAGAAGTACGGCGTCGACATCGAGCTCCAGCGCAACCTGCGCGACGTGCTCGACCACTCGCTGCGCCTCGCCGAGCAGGCCGACTCGTTCCGGGTCCTCCTGCAGAACGCGCTCATGGTCCAGGCCACGCTCGTGGCCCAGCACCAGAACGAGGAGATGCGCCGCCTGTCGGAGACGAGCCTCGCCCAGGGCGAGGAGGTCAAGAAGATCTCGTCCTGGGCGGCGATCCTCTTCGCGCCCACGCTCGTCGGCACGATCTACGGCATGAACTTCGAGCGCATGCCCGAGCTCGGCTGGGGCCTCGGCTACCCGGCGGCGGTCGCGGCCATGGTCGCCATGGGGTTCGCGCTCTACCTGATCTTCAAGCGCCACAAGTGGCTCTGACCCGCTCCGGCGGGCTGCACCCCGCTCCGACAGGGCAGAACCGGCGCTGACGGGCACAATCGACGGGTGAGCACCTCTGCCGACGACGGCGCCCCCGCGACCGGACCCGACCGCCCACCGGGCGCTCCGTCGTCGGGCACCGTGACCGCCGGCCACCGCGGGCTGAGCGCCCAGGAGGTGGCAGCGCGCGTCGAGGCCGGGCAGACCAACCGCACCTCGCAGGCGACCTCGCGCTCGCTGAGCGCGATCCTGCGGTCCAACGTCTTCACGCTCTTCAACCTGATCCTCGCGATCGCCGTGACCCTCGTGCTCCTCACGGGCCGCTGGCCCGACGCGGTCTTCGGGTTCGTCGTGGTCATCAACGCGGGGATCGGGATCGTCACCGAGTACCGCGCCAAGCGGACCCTCGACCGGCTCTCGATCCTCACCGCCCCCTCGGCCCGCGTCGTGCGCGACGGGACCGAGCAGGAGGTCGCGCTCGACGAGGTGGTGCTCGACGACGTGATGCTCGTGAGCATCGGCGACCAGGTGCCGGCCGACGCCCAGGTCCTCGAGGTCACGGGGCTCGAGGTCGACGAGTCCATGCTCACGGGCGAGTCGCGCCCCGTGCACAAGGCGGTCGGCGACGAGGTGCTCTCGGGCTCGTCCGTGGTGGCGGGGCACGCGGTGTGCCGTGTGGTCCGCGTGGGCGAGGCCGGGTACGCGCAGCGCATCACGGCCGAGGCCAAGAAGTTCTCGGTCGTGCGCTCGGAGCTGCGCGAGGGGGTCGACAAGATCCTCAAGGTCGTCTCGATCGGGATCGTGCCCATCTCGCTCCTGCTGTTCTGGAGCCAGCTCTACTACACGGGCGGCGTGCGCGAGTCGATCGCGGACGGGACGTGGCGCGACGGCGTGGTCGCGGCCGTCGCGGGCGTCGTCGGGATGATCCCCGAGGGGCTCGTGCTGCTGACCTCGCTCAACTTCGCGATCGCCGCGATGCTCCTCGCGCGCCAGGAGGTCCTGGTCCAGGAGCTGCCCGCGGTCGAGATCCTCGCGCGCGTCGACGTGCTGTGCCTCGACAAGACCGGCACCATCACCGACGGGCACGTGGCACTGGACGAGCTGCGCGCGCTCGCGCACGTCGAGGGGGCCCGGGAGGCGCTCGCGGCCGTCGCGGCCGACCCCGAGGGCAACGCGACGTCGCAGGCTCTCGCCGAGGGGCTCACGGACGTCGAGGCCGCAGCGGTGCTCGACTCGGTCCCGTTCTCCTCGGCCCGCAAGTGGAGCGCGCTGCGCACGGGCGCGGGCGCGTTCGTGCTGGGCGCCCCCGAGATCCTGCTCGCGGGGCGTGCGGACGCCCCCGCGACCGCGGCGCTCGCGGAGGTCCGCGAGGCTGCCGACACCGGCGCGCGCGTGGTCCTGCTCGCGCACGCCCCGTCCGGGCTCCCGGCGACCGAGGCGCCGCTCCCGGACGACCTGGTGCCCGCGCTGCTCGCGGTGCTGGGCGAGCGCATCCGCCCCGACGCGGCCCAGACCCTCGAGTACTTCCGGCGTCAGGGCGTCCGGGCCAAGGTCATCTCGGGCGACAACCCGGACACGGTCGCGGCCATCGCGACCAAGGTCGCGCTGCACGGCGACGGCGAACGGGTCGAGGGCTTCGACGCGCGCCGGCTCCCCGAGGACCCTGCCGAGCTCGCCGAGGTCGTCGACGCGCACGACGTCTACGGGCGCGTGACGCCCGAGCAGAAGCGCGCGATCGTGCACGCGCTCCAGTCGCGCGGCCACGTGGTCGGCATGACGGGCGACGGCGTCAACGACGCCCTGGCGCTCAAGGACGCCGACCTCGGGATCGCGATGGGCAACGGTGCCCCGGCGACCAAGGCCGTCGCCCGGGTCGTGCTGGTCGACGGGCGGTTCGCGACGCTGCCCGGCGTCCTGGGACAGGGGCGGCGGGTCATGGCCAACATGGAGCGGGTCGCGAGCCTGTTCCTCGCGAAGACGACGTACGCGGCGATCCTCGCGGTGGCCGTGGTGCTGCTCGTGTGGCCCTACCCGTTCCTGCCGCGCCACATGACCATCGCCGGCTCGCTGACGATCGGCATCCCGGCGTTCTTCCTCGCTCTGCCGCCCAACAACCGGCGCTACGTCGCGGGCTTCCTGCGCCGGGTGCTGAGCTTCGCGATCCCCGCGGGGGTCGTGATCGGGGCGGTCATCCTGCTCGTCTACGGGTACCTGCGGCCGCTCGTGGGGACGGGCGACGCACGCTCGGCCTCGACGCTCGTGCTGATCGGCGTCTCGCTGTGGGTCGTGGGCATCCAGGCGAGGCCGCTCAACGGGTGGAAGCTTCTCCTGATCGCGGCGCTCGCGGCGTGCGCGGCGCTCGCCGTGGCGGTCCCGTGGGTCCGGGACTTCTTCGCGCTGCAGGTCCCGACGGCGCAGGAGGCCGTGGTCATCACCGTCGCCGTGCTCGTGGGCTGGGCCGCGATCGAGGCCGTGTACCGGTTCCTGGTCCCGTTGCTCCTGCGGTGGCACCGCGCGTGAATATCTTGACGTCAAGATAAATGCGGTATGCTGTGTGTCGGCGGCATTTCGGTGCGTCGCCCGGCCCGGCGTACGCTGGGCAAAGCCCCCAGAACCATCTTGATCGTCATCCGACGACCTGCCACGTCGGGCGTGCGACGTGGGCCACAGAGCCCGCGCGGTGCCCCAGGCGAGGTGGTCGTCACCCACCCTCGCCAGGTAGAAGGAGCAACCGTGAGCAGCGTCGACACGTTCGGGTCGAAGGGAACACTGGAGGTCGGTGAGAACTCGTACGAGATCTTCCGCCTCTCCGCGGTAGAAGGCGCCGAGCGCCTCCCGTACAGCTTGAAGATCCTCGCCGAGAACCTCCTGCGCACCGAGGACGGCGCGAACATCACCGCGGACCACGTGCGCGCGATCGCCGCCTGGGACCCGGACGCTCAGCCTGACACCGAGATCCAGTTCACCCCGGGTCGCGTCATCATGCAGGACTTCACGGGCGTCCCGTGCGTCGTGGACCTCGCGACCATGCGCGAGGCCGTCGCGGACCTCGGTGGCGACCCGTCGCGCATCAACCCGCTCGCTCCCGCCGAGATGGTCATCGACCACTCGGTGCAGATCGACGTCGCGGGTCGCCGTGACGCGTTCGAGCGCAACGTCGAGTTCGAGTACCAGCGCAACCACGAGCGCTACCAGTTCCTGCGCTGGGGCCAGACGGCGTTCGACGACTTCAAGGTCGTCCCCCCGGGCACCGGCATCGTCCACCAGGTCAACATCGAGTTCCTGGCGCGCACCATCATGACGCGCGAGGTCGGCGGTGTGCTCCGTGCGTACCCCGACACGTGCGTCGGCACCGACTCGCACACGACCATGGTCAACGGCCTGGGCGTGCTCGGCTGGGGCGTGGGCGGCATCGAGGCCGAGGCAGCGATGCTCGGCCAGCCCGTCTCGATGCTCATCCCGCGCGTCGTCGGCTTCAAGCTCAGCGGCCAGATCCCCTCGGGCGTCACGGCGACCGACGTGGTCCTCACGATCACGCAGATGCTGCGCCAGCACGGCGTCGTCGGCAAGTTCGTCGAGTTCTACGGCGCCGGTGTCGCGGCCGTGCCGCTGGCCAACCGCGCCACGATCGGCAACATGAGCCCCGAGTTCGGCTCGACCGCCGCGATCTTCCCGATCGACTCGGTCACGGTCGACTACCTGCGCCTGACGGGTCGTTCCGAGGAGCAGCTCGCGCTCGTCGAGGCCTACGCCAAGGAGCAGGGCCTCTGGCTCGACCCGACCGACCCGAGCTACGTCGAGCCGGTCTTCTCCGAGTACCTCGAGCTCGACCTCTCGACGGTCGTCCCCTCGATCGCCGGTCCCAAGCGTCCCCAGGACCGCATCGAGCTGTCGAACGCCAAGTCGGCTTTCGCCCGCGACCTGCCGACCTACGCCCCCGAGGTCGTCGACGTGGTCGACGAGGCCGAGAAGGAGTCCTTCCCGGCCTCCGACTCGCCCGCGATCCACGCCAACGGGCGCCGGACCGTCCCGGTCACGGACACCAACGGCAAGCAGTTCGACCTGTTCCACGGCGCGGTCGCGATCGCCTCGATCACGTCGTGCACCAACACGTCGAACCCGTCCGTGATGCTCGCCGCGGCGCTGCTCGCGAAGAAGGCCGTCGAGAAGGGCCTGGAGGCCAAGCCGTGGGTCAAGACCTCCATGGCACCGGGCTCGCAGGTCGTCACGAACTACTACGAGAAGGCGGGCCTGTGGCCCTACCTCGAGAAGCTCGGCTTCCACCTCGTGGGCTACGGCTGCGCGACCTGCATCGGTAACTCGGGCCCGCTCGACGAGAAGGTCTCCGAGGCCGTCAACGAGCACGACCTGTCCGTCGTCTCGGTGCTCTCGGGCAACCGCAACTTCGAGGGTCGCATCAACCCCGACGTCAAGATGAACTACCTGGCCTCCCCGCCGCTGGTCATCGCGTACGCCCTCGCGGGCACCATGGAGTTCGACTTCGAGCACGACCCGCTGGGACGCAACGAGGACGGCTCGCCGATCTTCCTGCGCGACATCTGGCCCACGCCGGAAGAGGTCCAGGCGACGATCGACTCCTCGATCGACCGTGCGATGTTCACCAAGGACTACGCGGACGTCTTCACGGGTGACGAGCGCTGGCGTGCCCTGTCGACCCCCGAGGGCAACACGTTCGAGTGGGACGAGCAGTCCACCTACGTGCGCAAGCCCCCGTACTTCGAGGGCATGTCGGCGCAGCCGTCGCCGGTCACCGACATCTCGGGTGCCCGCGTGCTGGCGAAGCTGGGCGACTCGGTCACGACCGACCACATCAGCCCTGCCGGGTCCATCAAGGCGGACTCGCCGGCCGGTGTGTACCTGGCCGAGCACGGCGTCGAGCGTCGCGACTTCAACTCCTACGGCTCGCGCCGCGGGAACCACGAGGTCATGATCCGCGGCACGTTCGCGAACATCCGTCTGCGCAACCAGCTCCTCGACAACGTCGAGGGCGGCTTCACGTTCAACTTCGTGAAGAACGCTCAGGACACGATCTACGACGCCGCGCAGGACTACGCCGCGGCCGGCACGCCGCTCGTGATCCTCGGTGGCAAGGAGTACGGCTCCGGGTCGTCGCGCGACTGGGCCGCCAAGGGCACCGCGCTCCTGGGCGTCAAGGCCGTCATCACCGAGAGCTTCGAGCGCATCCACCGCTCGAACCTGATCGGCATGGGCGTCCTGCCGCTGCAGTTCCCGGCCGGGGAGTCCGCGGGCTCGCTGGGCCTGGACGGCACCGAGACGTTCGACATCTCGGGCGTCACGGCGCTCAACGAGGGCACGACGCCCTCGACGGTCAAGGTCACCGCGACCAAGACCGACGGCACCTCGGTCGAGTTCGACGCGGTCGTCCGCATCGACACCCCCGGAGAGGCCGACTACTACCGCAACGGCGGCATCCTGCAGTACGTGCTGCGCTCGCTCGTCAACGACTGACGAGCGTCCGCCGCGGGGGCGGCGGCGTCGGGCCCGGGTTCTCCCCGGCTGCCCGACGGTGCCGCGCACCCCGCCCAGGACGTACGACGACGGGGCGTCCCACCTTCGGGTGGGGCGCCCCGTCGTCGTGCTCCGGTCAGGACGAGGACTCGCGCGCCCGCTGGGTGAACGTGCCCGCGGTCACGGCCGCGTAGGAGCGGCGCACGATCTCCTCCAGGACGTCGAGGTCGTTCTTCGACAGGTCCTTGAGGTACACGCACACGAGGCTCGCGGTGTGCGGGCCGAGGCGAGCCAGCAGGTCCTGGTGCGCGGCCGTGCCGTCGGGCAGGTAGACCGTGGACGCGGCCTTGCGCGGCGAGAACCCGGCCGCCCCGGCGTCGCCCTGGCGCCCGCTCGCGTATTCGTAGTGGTACTGGCCGAACCCGATGATCGACGGCCCCCACATCACGGGCGGTTCGCCCGTGACGCGCTGCATGAGGGCCAGGAGCGTGTCCGCGTCGCGGCGCCGGACCTTGTGGGTGACGGTCGCGAGGAAGGCGTCCACGTCGCCGTCGTGCGGGCGGGTCTTGGTGGTCGAGGTCATACACCATGATGGCTGACGCCTGGGTTTCGTGAGCAGGGGCGCCCGGCGCCGATCTCTCAGACGCGAGAACCGACCAACAAGTCCGTTTGGGCCGGTTTGCCTAGTATTAGTCTAAATGCTAGTTTCGCACGGCGGAGCAGAGTTGCCCGGCCAACGGTGAGACTGACCGACAGGGAGACGAGAGATGCGGCACGCGAAGAAGCTGGCCTCAGTGGCAATTGGTGCGTTCCTGGTGATCTCCATGGGAGTGAGCGCTGCGAGCGCTGCCTCGGTGACCACAGCAGGAGCGAAGGTGGAGGATCGTCGGCAGTACTGGAGCGGGCCGAAGGAGTGGCGCCATGAGCTCAAGGTCACCGACACCGCCGGCGATGGCCATTTCGTGAGTGGTCCCTGGGAGAGCAACCTGGGATCGAGCGGTTCAGTGACGAACAAGGGCGGTGACTTCACGGCGACCACCTGGGTGTCGGTGACCCGCCATGCCGAGAAGGTCTCCCGGATCAAGGCGTGCCGTTCGAACACAGGACTCAAGCCGATGACCTGCTCGTCCTGGAAAGACACCGGGTACTGATCGTTGTTTCCCGTCGGGGCGAAGGCGCCCCCGACGGGTCGAGCCGGATGAGCCTCTTGAATCACGAAAGAAGGAATCGCGTGCCGAGCAGGAAGAATCTTGTCGCAGTCGCCGTTGGCGTCGTCCTCGTCGTAGGGATGGGTGTGAGTTCAGCGCACGCCGTCTCGATCTCGACCGCTGGCGCCAGGGCGGAACATGTCGGGTCGTCCCTTGGAGCCCAGTGGCACAGCGTCTACGCGCACGACACCGTCAAGGACGGGAAGTTCGTCAGTGCCCCGTGGCGGAGCAGCTACGGATCGAAGGGTTCGGTCGTCAACAAGTCCGGAGACATGACGAGCATCGTACAGAGCGTGACGAACGGTGGAGAGAAGGTGACTCACATCAGCGCCTGTCGGTCCAACGGCGGTGTCAAGCCGATGACCTGCTCGGCCGAGAAGAAGACCGGATGGTAGGGAGTGAGGACGGAGGGTAGGGAATCGTGGTGATCGCGCTCGACGTCCAAGGGCTCTCGGTGGCCCTGGGTGGGCGCCTCGTCCTCGACGCGTTCGACGTACGGGTCGAGCGCGGTGAGTCGGTGGCGATCGTCGGCCCCTCGGGTACGGGAAAGACGACCCTGCTGAACTGCGTCCTCGGCACGGTCCGGCCGCTGTCCGGCCGCGCTCTCGTCGCGGGCCACGACGTCACCAGGCTCAGCCGGTCGAGGTTGGCACGGCTACGTGCGGAGCATCTGGGAGTGGTCTTTCAGCACGGCGAGCTGCTGGGAGAGCTGACCCCGGTCGAGAACGTCGCACTCCCTGCCCTCATCGTCGGTCGCCCCCGCGAACCTGCTGTCGCGCGGGTGACCGAGCTGCTGGAAGCCTTCGGTGTGCCCACCGACCGCGAGGCCACCGACCACCTCTCCGGTGGGGAGCGTCAGCGCACCGCCCTGGCCCGTGCGCTCGTCAACGAACCGACGCTCGTCCTCGCGGATGAACCCACCGGCTCGTTGGATCCAGCGATCCGGGACCGCGTCGCGGACGTCCTGTTCGACACGCCTGCCCGTCGGGAGTGTGGACTTCTCGTCGTGACGCACGATCCGTTCATCAGTGCGCGCGCGGACCGAGTCGTCCACCTGGAGCGCGTGCTCGCCACCGACGAGGTTCAGGCGTGACCGCACTGCGCGTCGTCGGGGCCTCTCTCCGGCGGGCTTCACGCTTCGAGCCGCTGCGCGGCGCGATCCTGGCTGCGGGAGTCGCAGCCTTCGTGCTCAGCGTGGTCTCGTTGGCGATCACGACGGCGACGTACGCCGGGTGGGACTCGAGGGCCGAGGAGCGCGCGGGGCGGATCGCCGCGCTCTTTCCCGACGAGGAGCCCCGAGCGCTGTGGCGGCACGGTTTCGACCTGGTGGACGGCAGGCAGGTCGACGTCGTCTATCTCGCGCCTCTCGTCGAGGATCCGCCACTCCCTCCGGGGCTCGCCCGATGGCCGAGAGCGGGCGAGGTCTTCCTTTCCCCGGCTGTCGCGGAGGCACTCGGTGTGTCGGTCGGGGACCGGACACGGCACGGCACGCTGATCGGTCTCGTCGACCGAGAAGGACTCGTGGAACATGGCGAGGGGCTGGTCTACGTCGGCGCCGAAGGTCGTCTCGCGCCCGAGTCCGCCGAGCTGATCACCGGCTTCGGCAGCGACCGGTTCGAACAGCCCCGGGCGATCGCCGACCGACGACCGTTGGCGACCTTCCTCGGCGTCCAGATCGCGCTCCTGGTCGTTCCTGCGACGTGGCTCCTGTTCACCGGGATCCGCATCGGGGCCGTCCAACGGGCGCGCAGGGTCCGGATCGTCACGATGCTGGGCATGCGGCCGCGGCAGGTGCGAGCGTTGCTGTGGGGCGAGTCGAGGTCCCCGTGGGGGCTCGGTGCGCTCGTCGCGCTCCTCGGCACCGTGCTGTTCCTGGTCGTCGACGTGGCCCTGCCAGGGGCGTCTCTCGCCGTGGATGCGCAGGACGTCAGGTCCGGAGGTGTGCTCGTCGTCGTGGCGTTCGTCGCCGCCCTCGTCCTGAGTGCCTGGGCCTGCTCGTCGCGTGTCGGCCTGAAGGCCGAGCGGCGCAGAGACCGTCCCCGGTCGTCGTCAGGGCCGTCGTGGTTGGCGCGGACCCTGGCCGTCGCCCGCGTCGCCCGGGGTGGTCTGTCGCTCGTGCTCGCAGCGATCACGGTGATCGGCCAGAACATCGCGGTGGGTGAAGGGCGGGTGGACCTCGTGCCGATCATCGCTCTCGTGGGGACGACTCTCACGCTGGCGGCACTGCCTGCGGACGCCGTCGTGTGGATCGAGCTGTACGCCCGCCGCCGCCGCGCCGTGGCGTGGGGTGCAGGAGACGCGGCAGGTCTCACCGGGGCGGCACAGCTGCTGGCACGGCCGCGGCCCGCCGCGCGATTCGGGGCCACCGCGGCGATCATCGTCGTGATCGTGACGGTGACGAGCGGGTTGCTCACCACTCTGGGGCAGGACGCAGCTCAGGCACTGGCGGTGCAGCGACACCTCGGCGGCTCGGTGGCGACGATCCAGACCTTTCGACAAGCCGGGGCCGAGTCGAGGGAGCTCACCCTCGACGCCCTGCGGCGTGACTACGTCGTGGCCGCGATCCAGCCGGACGGGGAGGGGATGTCGGTCGTGGCGCCGCGTGGCGAGGACGTCGAGACCTTCGTCCCGGGCGGCCGACCGCCTTCATGGCTCGCCTACGTCGCGGGGACGGAGGTCGGTCACCGCGTGGACGAGATCGAGGACGGCCCGGGGGCCACGGTGCTTGTCACCCGTCGAGATGGCACCCCGATCGAGATGGAGGCACTGCGCGACCAGCTCGGGGCGCTGAGCGTTCCGATGTGGCAGGCCGAGCTTCCCGGGGAGGGCTTCGTCGTCGGGACGGCGTCGTCCCTGTACCAGATGCGATGGCTCACGTGGTTCGGCTCGATCGGTCTGGTCCTGACGTTGGTCGCCCTCTGGTCGAACTACTCGAACGAGCTGTTGCGGGCGGTGCGATCGCTGCTCGCGATCCAGATGTTGGCTCCGAGCGACGCGTTCGTCAAGAGAGTGCTCGCGGGTCGGATCGTTGCACCGGTCGCCGTCGCGGTGTTCGGGGGTGGTGTCCTGGCCCTGGTCCTCTCGATCCCTCCGGTCCCGGGAGAGACGATGAGCCTGCCGTACGGGATCGTCCTCGCGTGCGTCGTGGCATCCTTCGTGACCGGAGTGATCGCGTGGAGCGTCACTTGGCGGGCCTGCGTCCGCGGTGCTCGTTCCCTGTCGCTCGGAGTGCCCGAGGAGTAGGCGTCTCGCCGCCGGCAGCACATGAGCCGCCGACGGCGCGGTCAGTCGTCGCCGAGCACCTGCGCGAGCGTGTGTGCGCCCAGCTCGGCGAACGCGGGGTCGTCGTCCGAGTGGGCCGCGAAGGCTGTGCCGAGGACGAGCGCCCAGGCGCGGGCCCGCTCCCACGTCGCGTCGTCGGTCCCGCAGCGGGCTGTCATGGCGTCGCGGAACACGCGGCGACCCACGGCGTCGAACGTGATCCAGGCGGTCGCGAGATCCGTGGCGGGGTCCCCGCTCGTCATGTCCCCGAAGTCGACCACGGCGCCCAACCGGTGGCCGCCCGGCGCGAGCACCAGGTTCGCCGGGTGCAGGTCGCCGTGCAGCCACAGCGCCGGCCCGTCCCAGGCCGGGACCTCGACGAGGTGGGACCACAGGTCGAGGAGAGAGCTGCCGTCGGGCACCTGGCCCGACGTGAGGCGCTCCCGGACCGACTCGTCACGCGCGGCCAGGGGGACGCCCCGGTACGGGTTGACGGGCGCCTCGGGAGGGGCGGAGACGTGCAGGGCCGCGAGGAACGCGGCGAGGTCGGGGGCGAACGCGCGGCGCAGCGCTCGATCGACGGAGAGGGCGCTCAGACCGTCGAACCACGGGACCACGCTCCAGGCCCAGGGGAAGAAGGGATCGGCGCACGGGGTCCCCACGCGCACGGGTGCCGGGACGGGCAGGGGGAGGCGCGGCGCGAGGCCTGGCAGCCACTCCTGCTCGTGCGCCACGAGCCCGGCCGCGGCCTCACGGCGCGGAACCCGCACGGCCAGGTCGTCACCCAGGCGCAGCACGACGTTGTCCCAGCCGTTCGCGACGAGGTCCAGGGGCAGGGCGGCCAGGTCGGGGTGCTGGGCGGTGAGCAGGGCGCGCACGAGCTCGACGGTCACGTCGACCTCCGCGACGGGCCGCAGCGCCACTAGACCGGCACCTCGACCGTGCGCGCCGCGTCCCACGGCTCTGCCCAGCCGAGCCGGTCCAGGAGCGCGTCGAGGATCGCGCCCGTGAACCCCCACACGAGGTGCTCGCGCCCGTCCGCGGACACCAGGAAGGCGGGGCTCTTGTGGACGTTCCGGCCCCGGCGCACGACGGCGGTCCGCCGGTTCGCGGGGTCCGTCAGGTCCGCGACGGGCACCCGGAAGACGTGCGCCGACTCGGCCGAGTCGACGACCGCGACCGGGGTCGGCCGCGCCCACCACGCGATCACGGGGGTCACCACATGATTGCTCACGGGCAGGGGGAGCGGGTCCAGGGCGCCGAGGACCTCGACCCCGTCGCGGTCCAGCCCCGTCTCCTCGACGGCCTCGCGCAGGGCCGCGTCGACAAGGTCCGTGTCCGTGTCGTCGAGCCGTCCACCGGGGAACGAGACCTGGCCCGGGTGGTGACTCAGCGTCGAGGCACGGGCGAGCAGGAGCACGTCGAGGTCGGCGGGCACGGGCGAGGCCGGCGCGTCGTCCGGCGCGTCCTGCCCGGACGTGTCACGAGCCGCCAGGACGTCGTCGAGCACCCCGAACAGGACCAGGACCGCGGCCTGCCGCACGCGCGACTCGTCGAGCGTGCCGATCGCGTAGCGCCACGGGTGCGGCCACGGGGCCGGGTCCTGGGCGAGGGCCGCGAGGTCGGCGTGGGCCGAGCTCGCGGACGGGGAGACGGTCACCAGCCCGCGGGCAGCGGGCGCCCCTCCTCGTAGCCGGCCGCGGACTGGATGCCCACCACGGCCCGCTCGGCGAACTCGGTGAGCGAGGCAGCGCCCGCGTACGTGCACGAGCTGCGCAGCCCGGCGGTGATCTCGTCGATCAGGTCCTCGACGCCCGGGCGGGCCGGGTCGAGGTACATGCGCGAGGACGAGATGCCCTCCTCGTACAGGCCCTTGCGGGCCTGCTCGAACGGGGAGCCGCCCGCGCCACGGGCCGCGACCGCGCGGGCCGAGGCCATGCCGAACGACTCCTTGTAGAGGCGACCCGTGCCGTCGTCGTGCAGGTCGCCCGGGGACTCGTGCGTCCCGGCGAACCACGAGCCGATCATGACCTGGGACGCGCCCGCCGCGAGGGCGAGGGCGACGTCGCGCGGGTGGCGCACGCCGCCGTCGGCCCACACGTGCTTGCCCAGCTCACGGGCCGCGGCCGCACACTCCAGGACGGCGGAGAACTGGGGACGGCCCACGGCCGTCATCATGCGCGTGGTGCACATGGCGCCCGGGCCGACGCCGACCTTGACGATGTCCGCGCCTGCGGCCACGAGGTCGCGCACACCCTCGGCCGTCACGACGTTGCCCGCGACGATCGGGACCTGCGGGTCCAGCGACCGCACGGCCTCCAGGGCCTGGATCATCTTGACCTGGTGACCGTGGGCCGTGTCGACCACGAGCACGTCGACGCCCGCGGCGAGGAGCTCGGCGGCCTTGGCCTTGACGTCGCCGTTGATACCGACGGCCGCCGCGATGCGCAGGCGGCCCTGGGCGTCCAGGGCGGGGGAGTAGACGCTCGAGCGCAGCGCGCCGCGACGCGTCAGGACGCCCACGAGGCGTCCGTCGCGCACGACCGGGGCGACCTTGCGCCGCGAGCGGTGCAGCTCGTCGAACGCGGCCTGCAGACCGCCGGGACCTGACACGACCGACGCGTCGACGGTCTGCGGCTGCGCGGACATGACCTGCTGGACCTGCGTGAAGCGGTCGACGCCCAGGCAGTCGGCCTCGGTCACGACCCCCACGGGCCGGTCGCCGTCGAGCACCACTGCCGCGCCGTGCGACCGCTTGCCGATCAGGGTCAGCGCGGTGTGCACGGTGTCCGTGGGGGAGACCACGACCGGGGTCTCGATGACCGGGTCCTTGCCCTTGACGTCGGCGACCACGTCCGCGACGACGTCGGTCGGCACGTCCTGCGGGATCACGACGATCCCGCCGCGCCGCGCGACGGTCTCGGCCATGCGGCGGCCCGCGACCGCGGTCATGTTGGCCACGACGAGGGGGATCGTGGTGCCCGTACCGTCGTCGGACGCGAGGTCCACGTCGAAGCGCGAGGTGATCTCGGAGCGGGACGGGACGAGGAAGACGTCGCCGTAGGTCAGGTCGGTGGTGGGCTGCTGGCCCGGCAGGAAGCGCACCTCTGCAGTCTACGGAGGCTGTCGAGAGAGCGAGCGTGGATCGGGTGCCCGGCGCGTGCAGAGGTCGTGATCGGGTCTCTCCGGGCGCGAGCACCCGTCCGGACGGCCTAGAGTTGTCGGGCTAGTCGAATGGCAGGCGGAACGGAGCGGTTATGACCCTGTTGAGCAGCATCACGTCACCGGAGGACCTCCGGCGGCTGACCCCCCAGCAGGTGGAGACCCTCGCCGCGGAGATCCGCGAGTTCCTCGTCTCCGCCGTGTCCCGCACGGGCGGGCACCTCGGACCGAACCTCGGTGTGGTCGAGCTGACGCTCGCGATGCACCGCGTCTTCGACTCGCCCAAGGACTCGTTCGTGTTCGACACGGGCCACCAGGCCTACGTGCACAAGCTGCTCACGGGCCGCCAGGACTTCTCCGCGCTGCGCAAGCGCGACGGCATGTCCGGGTACCCGAGCCGCGCCGAGTCCCCGCACGACATCGTCGAGAACTCGCACGCCTCGACCGCGCTGAGCTGGGGCGACGGGATCGCCAAGGCCAACGTCGTGCGCGGCCTGCGGGACCGGCACGTCGTCTCGGTCATCGGCGACGGTGCGCTCACGGGCGGCATGGCCTGGGAGGCGCTCAACAACATCGCCGAGAGCCAGGACCGGCGCCTGGTGATCGTCGTCAACGACAACGGCCGCTCCTACTCGCCGACCATCGGCGGCATGGCGCACCACCTGTCGACGTTGCGCACCACGCGCGGCTACGAGAACTTCCTCGACTGGGGCAAGCGCACGCTCTCGCGCTCGGGCGCCCCCGGACGGTTCGCGTACGAGTGGCTGCACGGGCTCAAGAAGGGCCTCAAGGACGTCGTCGCGCCCCAGGGCATGTTCGAGGACCTGGGCATCAAGTACGTCGGCCCCGTCGACGGCCACGACATCGAGGCGCTCGAGCACGCGTTCGTGCGGGCCCGCTCGTACGGGGCTCCCGTGATCGTGCACGTCATCACCGAGAAGGGCCGCGGCTACACCCCGGCCGAGCAGGACGTCGCGGACCGCTTCCACGCGGTGGGGCAGATCCACCCGGAGACCGGCCTGCCCGTCGCTCCCTCGCGCTTCGGCTGGACCTCGGTGTTCGCCGACGAGATCGTCAAGATCGGGCGCCGGCGCACCGACGTCGTCGCGATCACCGCGGCCATGCTGCACCCCGTGGGCCTCGCGCCCTTCGCCGAGGCGTTCCCCGAGCGCACGTTCGACGTGGGCATCGCCGAGCAGCACGCCGCGACGTCGGCCGCGGGCATGGCCTTCGCGGGCCTGCACCCGGTCGTCGCGGTCTACGCGACGTTCCTCAACCGTGCGTTCGACCAGGTCCTCATGGACGTGGCCCTGCACAAGGCCGGCGTGACGTTCGTGCTGGACCGCGCCGGGATCACGGGCGAGGACGGCGCGAGCCACAACGGCATGTGGGACATGGCCATGCTGCGCATCGTGCCGGGCCTGCACCTGGCTGCCCCGCGCGACGAGGCCACGCTGCGCGAGGCCCTGCGCCACGCGGTCGACATCGACGACGCCCCCTCGGTCGTGCGCTACCCCAAGGGCGCGGTCGTCGCGCCCATCCCCGCGATCGAGACGCTCGACGGCGTCGACGTGGTCGCGCGCCACGACGCCGCACCGGCCAAGAAGACCAAGGCCGCGGCCGCGGCGACCCGCAAGGTCCTGCTCGTGGGCGTCGGCTCCATGACGGGCACCGCCATGGCCGCGGGCGAGGCGCTCGCGGCCCACGGCGTCGAGGTCACGGTCGCGTCCCCGACCTGGGTCCTGCCGCTGCCGTCGGCGCTCGTCAAGCTCGCGGGCGAGCACGACCTGGTGGTCACGATCGAGGACGGCATCGCCGACGGCGGCGTGGGCTCGCTCCTGGGCCAGCGCGCGGTCGAGGCCGGGATCACGGTCCCCGTGGTCCCGCTGGGGCTGCCCACGGTCTTCCTGGACCACATGACGATCGACCAGGTGAGGACGACGCACCGCCTGACGGCGCAGGACGTCACGCGGGACGCGCTCACGGCGCTCGCGCTGCTCTGACCGAGCGGGTCGAGACGAGGACGGGGCACGGGCCGCGCGGGCCGTGCCCCGTCCCGCGGGCCCGGTGGGCGCGGCCGACGGCCCGGCGGGCCCGGGGGGGGCGGGGCCCCGTCCTGCGTCCCGGGTCGGCTCGACCTACGGCCCGGCTGGCCCGGCTGGGCCGGGTCGCGCAGCGCCTCAGACGAGCGTCGCCTCGGCGGCCCGCTCGATCACGGCGCGCAGGTCGCCCGACGCGGCGAACCACGCCCGCTGGCGCCCCGCGCCGCCGCCCGTCGACCACAGCCGTCCGAGGAGCTCGGTCACGGCGTCGAGGTCGCCCGCGTCGACGAGCGCCTCGCGCACGTGGGCGACGAGCTGCCCGACGACGTCGTGCGCGGTCGCAGGCTTCCAGGTGAGCGGCGAGACGAGGTCTCCGGCGATCCCGGAGCGACCGGCCCGCCAGGACGCGGTGCGCAGGAGCTCGGGGTGCAGCATGGGCGCCGCCAGGCCCGCGTCCGCCTCGCGGGCCGCGGTCTCCACGAGCCCGCGGGCCAGGGCCGCGAGCAGGGTCGCGGTGTCCGCGTCGAGGCACACGTCCGCGACGCGGATCTCGACCGTCGGGTAGGACGCCGAGAGCCGGGCGTCGAAGTAGATCATCGCGGTGTCGAGGATGGTCCCGGTGCCGACCAGCGCGTCGACCGTGGCGCGGTACGCCTCGGGCGTGCCGAACGAGGGCGCGGGGCCCGCCGTCGGCCACCGCGACCACACCTGGGAGCGGAAGCTCGCGTACCCGCTGTCCTCGCCCTGCCAGTAGGGCGAGTTGGCGCTCAGGGCGAGCAGCGGGGCGAGCCAGGGGCCGATCCGGTCGAGGACCGCGACGCCCTCTGCGTCCGAGCCGACCGCGACGTGGACGTGGCAGCCGCCCGTGAGCTGCTCGCGTGCCGTGAGGCCGAACGCGGCGCGCGCCTCGAGGTAGCGGAGCTTCCCGACGGTCGTGGGGGACACGGGCACGGGTGAGGTGCCGAGCGCGACGATGCGCGCGTCGCGCTGCTCGGCGGCCTTGTTGGCCCGCGCGCGCCCGTCGCGGATCTCCTGGGCGAGGTCCGCCAGGTCGGCGCACGGGTGGGTGCCGGTCTCGAGCTGTTCCTCCATGAGCTCGAGCTCGAGCTCCCCGCCGGGAGCGTCGCCGGGCCGGTCCGGCCCCGAGCCGCCCGATGCTCCGAGCCCCGCCTGGGTGGGCTCGCTCGTGCTCGCGGCCTCGATGACCTCGGCGGCGACGGCGGTCGGGACGCCGTCCGGTCCGATGAGGAGGAACTCCTCCTCGACTCCCATGGTTCGCATCGAGGCAGTCTCACACGCGCCGGGGTCTCCTCGCACGCAGGGAGCCCGACGGCGTCGCGCGCCCTGGCCGGGAGGGTGACGGTGCCGCGCGGGGGAGGGCCGGGCGCCGATTCCGAGAATGGTCGGTGCGGAAATGCCGCGCCGGTGTTCTCTCCGTATCGTGGGTGCTCGTGGCGAGGTGGCGGAAGAAAGTGCTCGAGGTGCATTCCGCAAGGGACTTTGGTCCCGAGTAGTCACTTGTCGAACGCCCAAGGAAGGGTCATGTGAAGACTGTCACAAGCGGGAATGCCGGGCCCTGCGGAGGTGTTCCAGCAGACAGAAAGGTTGCAATCCCGCCGTTTTGCGGGGTGTGGCCCGGTGTCCGACGGTTCACCCTGTGAGCCAGGTGACAGCGTCTTGACCACCCCCGGACCCTCTCGGGGTCGTAGCCTGAAAGGGCGAAGGAGAACGGCAGGACGGCACGGATTTCCCGCGTCGACCAAGGTCTTTACCCCCGCCGCGCAGGCTGCGCGGCGTGGACGTCGAGGAGAGTGATATGACCAGCATTTCCGAGGCTCGCAGCACCACTGGCGGCCAGGACGACGCGACCGTCCCCGCTTGGGCCGGCTTCACCGCGGGTCCCTGGCAGGACACGGTCGACGTGCGCGACTTCATCCAGCGCAACTACACCCCGTACGAGGGTGACGACTCCTTCCTCGCCGGGCCCACGGAGCGCACCACAGGCATCTGGGCCAAGCTCTCCGAGATGTTCCCCGCCGAGCGCGAGAAGGGCATCTACGACGTCGACCCGCACACGCCCGCGGGCATCACGGCCCACGCGCCCGGGTACATCGACAAGGACGCCGAGGTCATCGTCGGCCTCCAGACCGACGCCCCGCTCAAGCGCGCGATCATGCCGAACGGCGGATGGCGCATGGTCGAGGGTGCGCTCGAGACCTACGGCTACCCGGTCGACCAGGAGCTCAAGAAGGTCTTCAGCGAGTACCGCAAGACCCACAACCAGGGCGTGTTCGACGTCTACCCGCCCAACGTCCGTGCCGCCCGCAGCTCGCACATCATCACGGGCCTGCCCGACGCCTACGGCCGCGGCCGCATCATCGGCGACTACCGCCGCGTCGCGCTCTACGGGGTCGACCAGCTCGTCGCCGCCAAGAAGCTCGACAAGCTCGACCTCGACACGCAGCCGTTCAGCGAGAAGATCGTGCGCGAGCGCGAGGAGCACGCGGAGCAGATCCGTGCGCTCGGCGAGCTCAAGGCCATGGCCGCCTCGTACGGCTACGACATCTCCGGCCCGGCCACGAACGCCCGCGAGGCCGTCCAGTGGCTCTACTTCGGCTACCTCGCCGCGGTCAAGGAGCAGAACGGCGCCGCGATGTCGTTGGGCCGCACCTCGACCTTCCTCGACGTGTACCTCGAGCGCGACCTGGCGAACGGTGTCATCACCGAGGAGCAGGCGCAGGAGATCATCGACGACTTCGTCATCAAGCTGCGGATCGTGCGCTTCCTGCGCACCCCCGAGTACGACTCCCTGTTCTCGGGCGACCCGACGTGGGTCACCGAGACCATCGGTGGCATGGGCGACGACGGTCGTCCGCTCGTCACCAAGAACTCGTTCCGCTTCCTGCAGACGCTCTACAACCTGGGTCCGGCCCCCGAGCCCAACATGACGGTCTTCTGGAGCCCGCGCCTGCCCCAGGGCTTCAAGGACTTCTGCGCCAAGGTCTCGATCGACACCTCGGCCGTCCAGTACGAGTCGGACGAGCAGATCCGCCCGGCCTGGGGTGACGACGCCGCGATCGCCTGCTGCGTCTCGCCCATGGCGGTCGGCAAGCAGATGCAGTTCTTCGGTGCCCGCGTGAACCTGGCCAAGACGCTCCTGTACGCGATCAACGGCGGCAAGGACGAGGTCACGGGCAAGCAGGTCTCGCCCGTCGTGGCCCCCGTGCCCGAGGGCCAGCCGCTCGACTACGACGACGTCCGTGCCCGCTTCGACAAGACCATGGACTGGCTCGCCGAGACCTACGTCGAGGCGCTCAACTGCATCCACTGGTCGCACGACAAGTACGCGTACGAGCGTCTCGAGATGGCCCTCCACGACAAGGAGGTGCTGCGGACCATGGCCTGCGGCATCGCCGGCCTCGCGGTCGCGGCGGACTCGCTGTCGGCCATCAAGTACGCGAAGGTCACGCCCGTCTTCGACGAGCGCGGCATCGTCGTGGACTACGTGACCGAGGGCGAGTACCCCGCCTACGGCAACGACGACGACCGGGTCGACGCGATCGCGGTCGAGCTCGTCGAGTCGTTCATGGCGAAGATCCGCTCGCACAAGATGTACCGCGACGCGCTGCCCACGCAGTCCGTCCTGACCATCACGTCGAACGTCGTCTACGGCAAGGCCACGGGCAACACGCCCGACGGTCGTCGTGCGGGCGAACCGTTCTCCCCGGGGGCCAACCCGATGAACGGCCGCGACACGCACGGCATGCTCGCCTCGGCCCTGTCGGTCGCGAAGCTGCCGTACAACGAGGCGCAGGACGGCATCTCGCTGACCAACACGGTCGTCCCCAGCGGCCTGGGCCGCACCCGGGACGAGCAGGTCGCGAACCTCGCGGGTCTGCTCGACGCGTCGGTCGGTGGCGACGGCTACCACATGAACGTCAACGTGCTGGTGAAGGAGACCCTCGAGGACGCCATGGAGCACCCCGAGAACTACCCTCAGCTCACGATCCGTGTCTCCGGGTACGCCGTGAACTTCGTCCGGCTGACCCGCGAGCAGCAGCTCGACGTCCTCTCGCGGACCTTCCACGGCGCTCTCTGAGCGCAGAACGGCGGAACCATCATGACGACTCTCTCGACGCCCGCAGCCGGCCAGGTGCCCGCGCGTGCCGCCGCCCGCTACGGGGTCGACGGGGTCGCCTCGGCTCCGCTGCCGTGGCGGACCTCCGGTGACGCCCTGGGCCACGACAGTGACCTGGACGCACCGGAGGCCCCCCGCCGCCGGACGGGGGCCGGGGTCTCCGGCCTCTCGACGGCCGAGGACCTCGACCGGCACGACAAGCTCGCGATGATGCGCTCGGGCGAGCTCGGCTCGGTCCACTCGTGGGAGCTCGTGACCGCGGTGGACGGGCCGGGCACGCGCCTGACGGTCTTCCTCAACGGGTGCCCGCTGCGGTGCCTGTACTGCCACAACCCCGACACGCTGCAGATGAAGGACGGCGAGCCGGTCACGGCCGACGAGCTGCTGGCCCGCGTCAAGCGGTACCTGCCGGTCTTCCGCGCCACCAAGGGCGGGCTGACCCTCTCGGGTGGCGAGGTGCTCATGCAGCCCGCGTTCGCCGCGCGCATCCTGGCGGGCGCCAAGGAGATGGGCGTGCACACCACGCTCGACACCTCGGGCTTCCTCGGGGCGAACCTGAGCGACGAGATGCTCGCGAACACCGACCTGGTGCTCCTCGACGTCAAGTCGGGCGACCCCGCGACCTACGAGAAGGTCACGGGTCGTGCGCTCGAGCCCACCCTGAAGTTCGGGCGACGGCTCGCCGAGTCGGGCCTGCCCGGCGGTGTCACGGCCGAGCACCCGGTCGAGGTCTGGATCCGCTACGTGCTGGTCCCCGGACTGACCGACCAGGCCGAGCACGTCGACGTCGTCGCGGACTACGCGGCCTCGCTCAACGAGATCCGGCCCGGCACGGTCACGCGCGTCGAGGTCCTGCCCTTCCACCAGATGGGCCGGGACAAGTGGGAGACGCTCGGGCGCGAGTACGAGCTCAACGACACCCCCGCTCCCGACGTCGAGCTGGTCGACCGCGTGCGCGACCAGTTCCGTGCGAAGGGCCTCACGGTCTACTGATCGTCCCGCCCCCGAGACGTGGCCTGCGGCCCCTGGATCCTGTGATCCGGGGGCCGCTTCTCATGCCCCGGTGAGCACCGAGGTCAGCCACGGCCCCAGCACCGGCAGCACCGCGTCGGGCTGCATGGCCCGGGTGTGGTCGAGCCCGTCGAGCAGCTCCACGTCCCAGCCCGCGGCGCGCAGCTCGTCGGCGTGCGCGGCGAGCGCACCGCCGATGCTCACGTGCACCCCGCCCCACCTCTCGCCGTACTCGATCTCGTCGGCCGTCCCGGCGAACGCGAGGCGCGGGCACGTCACGCGGTCCAGGACGCGTCGGTCGTCGAACGAGTCGAGGGCCTCGTAGAGCGTCACGAACTGGCGTGTCTGCTCCTCGCCGAGCGTCATGTCGAAGCTCTCCCAGTCGAAGTCCTCGGGGTCCGTCGCCGCGTCGCCCCCTGCACGGGGTGCGGTGTCCGTCTCCCGCGCTCGCTCCTCCTGCCCGACGACGTCGCTCGCCTCACGCTCCGCCGTCGGGCCGGTCGCGGGCTCGGTAGGGGGCGCCGCGGGGGAGGCGGACGTCATGCCGTGCGTCGCACGCGTGACCGCGAGCATGCCCGCGTACGGTCCGTCGAGGGGCGGGAAGCCGCCCATGGCCAAGGCCGTCAGACGGTCCGTGCGCAGCGCGAGCTGGAGTCCGCTCAGCGCGAGCCACGAGTAGCCGTAGTACGCGAAGGTCTCGGCCCCCGCGGCGTCGGCGATCGCGAGCAGGTCGGCCGTGACGTTCTCCGGGGTCAGCGTGCCGGCCGCCGGGCGGGCCATGCGGTGACCCTCGTAGTCTGCCGCGACCACGCGGAAGGTGGGGGAGAGCGCGTCGATCAGCGTCCGGCCGAGCGCAGGGTCGACACCCCACTTCCTGAGCTCGTCGGCCGCGGGGCCCGTGGCCGGGACGGGGTTGACCGGGAGCACGACCGCCCGGCCCGTGCCGGTGACCTCGACAGTGAGGGAGCTGCCGTCGTGGAGTGTCGCGGTGGTCTCGCGGGAGGTGCGGGCGCTCGGTCCGAGGGGCATGGCGGGAATCCTTCCGATGCTGCGGCGAGGTGGACGTCCACGCTATCGCGGACGCGACGAGCCCGACCGACCGGGGCCACTCCGCGCCGGCACGCCGCATCGGACCTACCGTGGGAGGCATGGAGCAACCACCGCAGACGCCCCTGACCCCACTCGACGAGGACTGGACGCGGGCGCTCGCGGTCGTCGCCCATCCCGACGACATGGAGTTCGGCGCGGCCGCCGCGGTCGCGCGGTGGACCGGGCAGGGCAAGACCGTTGTCTACGTCATGGTCACGAGCGGCGAGGCCGGGATCGACGGGCTCGCCCCCGACGAGGCACGCGGGGTGCGCGAGGCCGAGCAGGTGGCGTCGGCAGCGATCGTCGGCGTCGACGAGGTCGAGTTCCTGGGCCTGCCCGACGGCGTGCTCGAGTACGGCCTGCCGCTGCGGGCGGCCGTCGCGGCGGCGATCCGGCGGCACCGCCCGGAGGTCGTCATCACGGGCAACTACCGCGAGACCTTCCCGGGCGGGATGCTCAACCAGGCGGACCACATCGCCACGGGCCGCGCGGTCGTCGACGCGGTGCGCGACGCAGGCAACCGCTGGGTCTTCCACGACCAGGTCGAGGCGGGCCTGGAGCCGTGGGGAGGCGTACGGCAGGTCTGGGTCGCCGGATCCCCCGACGCGGCCCACGGCGTCGACGTGACCGGGACGTTCGAGGCGGGCGTCGCCTCGCTCCGGGCGCACGCCGCCTACATCGCCGGTCTCGGGTGGGAGCACTTCGACCCGTCCGAGTTCCTCGCGACCATGAGCCGGGCAGGCGGGACGCGCATGGGCGTCGAGCACGCCACGTCGTTCGAGGTGCTGAGGATGGGCTGGGACGACTAGCCCCGCACCGTGCCCCGCCGGATCGCGCGTTCGGCAGGAGCGCCGCGATCATCTGCCCTACCGTGTGTGAGGGGTACCTGCCCCAGCCGGTCACGGGAAAGGCAGTGCGATGAGCGACGCTGCGCAGGTTGGTGGGAAGGTCGGGGCCAGAGCGGGCGGGGTCCTCGCGGCCACGTGCATCTCGACGCTGGTGGTGAACGCGAACACGTCGGCGGTCAGCATCCTGCTCCCGGCGATCTCCGCGGACACCGGGACGTCCGTCACCACGCTGCAGTGGGCGGTGACCGGGTACTCGCTGGTCGGTGCGGCGGTCATCGTCACGTCGGGCTCGTTGGGTGACGTGTTCGGCCGGCGCAGGGTCTTCCAGCTGGGGCTGCTGCTGTTCGTGGTGTCCTGCGTGATGATCGCGCTGGCCGGGTCCGGGGGCATGGTCATCGCCGGCCGCGTCATCCAGGGAGCGGCGGGGGCGACCATCCTCGCTTGTGGGCTCAGCCTCCTCTCGGTCGCGAACTCGGGCGACGCCCAGCTCCGGGCCGTCTCCCTGTGGGGAGCCGCGGCTGCCGTGGGGGCCGCGGCCGGTCCGTTGGTGGGCGGGCTGCTCGTCGACGCGACCGGATGGCAGGGGTTGTTCTGGATCGACGCGGGCATCGCGGTCCTCTGCATGGTCCTCACGGCGTTGACGGTCGCGGAGTCGAGGGACCCCGACAGGCCGCGGACGATCGACTACGCGGGCACGGTCCTGATCGCCCTGACCCTCACACCCCTCATCCTCGGCGTGACCAAGAGCGGCGACTGGGGCTGGATCTCGCTCGCCACGCTGGGCTGCTTCGCGATCTCGATCGGGGCTGCGGTCGGGTTCGTCGTCGTCGAGGGTCGGGTGGCCGTCCCGCTCGTGGACCTCGCGCTCCTGCGCAACCGCGTCCTGGTGGGTTCGACCATCGCGATCCTGATCGGTGCAGGCACGATCAACGGGCTCATGTACCTGTTGAGCCTGTACTTCCAGGACCCTGCCACCCTGGGCTTCACCCCGCTCCAGGCGGGGCTCGCGACGCTCCCGGCGACCGTGGGGCTCGTGGTGATCGCCCCGCTAGTGCCGCGGCTCGCGGCGCGGATCGGTGGTCGGCAGACGATCGGCTTCGGCTTCGCCCTGACGACGGCCGGGTTCGTGATCGTGGGCTTCGTCGACTCGGCGTGGGCGTACACCGCGTTCCTGCTGCCGCTGGTCGCGATCGCGGTGGGCATGGGCCTGTCCAACGGCCCTGCGTCGGCCGCGGCCACGGCCGCTGTGCCCGAGAACCAGGTCGGCGGGGCCTCGGGCATCTCCAACATGGCCAGGTACGTCGGGGCCGCGGTCGCGACGGCCTTGGCCGCCTCGATCTACGGGAACGCGATCGCGACGCAGACGGCCGCGGGGGCCGCACAGAGCGACGCCCTGGCCTCCGGGCTGGCGGCTGCCGCGTGGATGATGGCGATCTTCAGCTTCCTCGGCGTGCTCATGGCCTTCGTGATCGGCCGCCACCGCGCGACGAAGGGGACGCTCGACGACGCCGCTGCGGCGGCGGCTGCCGTCTCCTTCACCCTGCCGACCTCGGCCACGGCCGGGCAGACCAGCCCAGACCGGGGCTGAACGGCAGATATCGCCCCTCGACGGCGGGCACGGTTCACGCGATCTGGATGAGGTGCCCCGGGTTCCGTGGGCTGCACACTCGAACAAAGGCCTGACCGACGACGTCGACGGAGGCACTCATGACCATGCAAGCCCTGCTCCTGGACGCGCGATGAGCGCCGCCGACGTCCCGGCCGACCTCCCCGTCGACGGGGCAGCGGCGGTCCCGGCCGCCCGCACCCGCGCGACGAGCACCCAGTGGATCTCGTGGGTCGCGCTGGCGATGATGACGACCAGCTCGGTCGCGAGCCTGCGCGCCGCGCCGACCATGGCCGTCTACGGCCTGGCCTGCGTGTTCCTGTACCTGCTGCCCGCGGTCGTCTTCCTGCTGCCCACCTCGCTGGTCTCGGCCGAGCTCGCCTCGGGGTGGACCGGCGGCATCTACAAGTGGGTCTCGGAGGGCATCTCCAAGCCCATGGGCTTCCTCGCGGTGTGGTGCCAGTTCGCCATGACGATCTTCTACTACCCGAGCCTGCTGGGGTTCGTCGCGAGCACGCTCGCCTACGTCATCAACCCCGCCCTCGCGAGCAGCGGTGTCTGGACGGCCGCCGTGATCATCGTCGTGTACTGGTCCGGCGTGTGGGTCTCCTCGCGCGGGACCAAGGGGGTCGCGGGTCTCGCGAGCGGTGGGCTCATCATCGGGACCTTGATCCCGGGGGTCGTCCTGGTGACCCTCGGCGTCGTCTTCCTCGGTCAGGGGAACGAGTCCGCGGCGCCCATGACGGCCGACAACCTGCTGCCGGCCTGGGCCGGGCTCTCGAGCCTCGTCCTCATCGTCAACAACTTCCTGTCCTACTCCGGGATGGAGATGAACGCGGTCCACGTGTCGTCGCTGAAGAACCCCGGGAAGCAGTTCCCGAAGTCGATGTTCCTCGCGATGGGCATGGTGCTGGCGATCTTCATCCTTCCCGCGCTGGCGATCAGCTGGATCGTGCCGGCCGAGGAGCTCTCGCTCACGGCCGGGGTGATGCAGGCTTTCGACGCGGTGTTCGCCAACTTCGGGTGGCAGTGGCTGACCCCGATCGTCGGGATCATGCTGGTCACGGCGTCGCTCGGTGGCATGCTCACCTGGCTCGCCGGTCCCTCCAAGGGCCTGCTGCTGATCTCCCGTCAGGAGGGGTACCTGCCACCGTTCCTGCAGCGGCTCAACAAGAACGGTGTCCAGCAGAACATCCTGGTGGTCCAGGGGATCGTGACCACCGTGATCGGCCTCGCCTACGCGCTGATCCCCGACGTCTCGAGCGCGTACTGGATCTTCTCGGTCATCACGACGCAGGTGTACCTGATCATGTACCTGCTGATGTTCGTGGCGGCGACCAGGCTGCGCCGCAGGCAGCCCGACCACCCGCGGGGGTTCCGGGCGCCGATGCTCGTCAGCATGTGCGGGGTCGGCTTCGCGGCCTCCTTGGCGGCGCTGCTGGTCGGGTTCATCCCGCCGTCGCAGTTCTCTTCGGGCAGCCCGCTGGTCTACTTCCTCATCGTGGGCGGCGGGGCCCTGGGCCTGGGCCTGTTCGTGCCCTTCCTGTTCTACCGGTTCCGCAAGCCGTCCTGGAAGCACGCGGAGTCGACGGAGGTGGCGTCGTGAGCACCCCGGCAGAGAGCCAGCCGCGACACGAACGTCGGTGGATCTACATCGGCGCGTGCGTGATCCTGATCGCCCTGGGCGTCTGGGCCGTGCTCGCGTTCAGCGTCGTCCGGGAGACGGCGCGGGCGGACGAGAAGGCCGACCAGCTGATCGCCGCGCTCGAGGAAGCCGGGGCACGGACCCCCGACAAGGACCAGGTCGTGCGGGTCCTCGGCGAGGACGGCGGAGCGGCCTGCGCGAACCCCAACGAGGCGCTCAGCCGGGCGACTCTCCTCGCGCAGCTCGCGAACGGGGCCACCGGCCCCGGGGCCAGGCCCGTCGTCGCCGACAGCCGCGTGGTCCAGGGGCAGCTGCTCATCATCGAGATCTACTGCCCCGAGGAGCTCGACGAGTTCCGGGCGTTCGTCGAGGACCTCAAGACCGACGAGGTGGCGGGGACCTGACACGCTCCACAGCGTCCGCGAGCCGGCAGGTCGGCGATCCCGCCCGCATCCCGGCGGGTGCTCGTCAGGCGCCGCCGTCGCCCCAGGGCGCGTCGACCGGCGCGTCCTGCACGTCGAAGTCCCGCACCTCGTCGTCCGTGGCGATCCCCTGGGCGACCGTCGGGCCCGTCCCCGCCACGACCGGGGCCCCGCCCAGCCAGCGTGCCTGCTCGGCCGCGACGATCGTCTGCGCGAGCCGTGCCTCCGACACGTCGACCGCGCCCGGTAGCGCGTCGGCCAGGACGCTGCGCCGCGCGTAGGCGTCGAACAACCGGGCCTTGGTGCCGAGGATCTCGACCATGCGCTCGTCGACCGTGTCGGCGACGAGCAGCCGGTGGACCTGCACCGTGCGGACCTGACCCATGCGGTGGGCGCGTGCGACGGCCTGCGCCTCGGTCGTGGGCTTGACCTGCGGCTCGCACAGGATCACGACGGAAGCGGCCTGGAGGTTGACCCCGACCCCGCCCACCTCGATCTGGCTCACGAGCGCCCGGGGCACGGGCGAGGCCGTGAACTCGTCGAGGATCGTCTGGCGGTTCGTGGCGCTCACCGAGCCCGTGAGCGGTCCGGCGGCGAGGTCGCCCAGCGCGCGCACCACGAGGTCGACGACGTCGCGGAAGTACGTGAACACGACGACCTTGCGGCCGTTCCCCGTGGCCTCCTCGACGAGCTCGACGAGCCGGCGCACCTTGGCCGAGTCCTCGGGGTGGTCGACGGCGTACGCGGCCCGGCGCATGGCCATGAAGCTGCCCTCGCGCACCGCGTCGCGGTAGGCGGCGCCGTCGGCCGGACCGAACGACTCCCATTCCTCGACCTGCAGCAGCTCGGGCAGCTCCTCGAGCACGTCCTCCTGGTTGCGCCGGAGGTAGACGGGGGCCACGGCGAGTCGGAACCTCTCGGCCCCCGCGGCGCCGTGCGCGGCGCTGACCTGCTCGGCGACGTCGGGCTGGAGGTAGGACACGAGGCGTCGGAACTCCTCGACGCGGTTCTCCATGACCGTGCCGGTCAGGAACAGCACGCGCTCGGTCCGTCCGGCCCAGGCGGCCACGGCCTGCGACCTCTTGGCCTCGGGGTTCTTGACGTAGTGCGCCTCGTCGACCACGAGCATCGCGGGCGCGGGCAGGTCGAGCGGCAGGAGCCCGACCTGCTCGAACGTCGTCACGGCCACGCCGCCCTCGCGCGCCCACTGCGCGGCCTCCTCGGCGCGCTCGGGCCCGTGGACGTCGAGCGAGCGCAGCGTGGAGTGCCGCCCCACCTCGCGCACCCAGCTCGTCATGACGCTCGCGGGGCACACCACGAGGAAGTGCGTCGCCCCGCCCGCGGCGAGGTGCGCCATCGCGGCGATGGCCTGCACGGTCTTGCCGAGCCCCATTTCGTCGCCCAGGATCGTGCGCCGTTGCGCGAGGGCGTAGCGTGCCCCGAACACCTGGTACCCGCGCAGCGAGGCGGTCAGGAGCGACTGGTCGAGCGGCTGGTCGTCCACGCGGGCCAGGAGCTCGGGCGGCAGGTGGCCCTCGGTCGCCTGGAGGTCGCGCCCGATGTCCACGACGTCGTCGAGCAGCGCGTAGTACGTCGCCGAGCGCGCCCGGAAGTCGGTCCACGCCTCGAAGGCGTCGACGGGTGCGGTGTCGAGGGCGCCGACGCGCCCGGCGGCCGCGACGGCCCCGGACCGTTCGGCGTCCTGGGTGAGCCGGGCGAGCTCGTGCACGGCGTCCGCTGCCCGACGGCGTCGCGCGGGCAGCGAGAAGAAGGACCGGACCGCTCGGGTCGCCTCCTGGGCCGCGACCCGGTGCTCCGAGCGCCCCTCGAGGAACGTGACGACCACCTGCCGGTGGACCGTGGCGGCCGTGCGCGCGGCGTCGAGCCCCGCGAGCGCCTGGACGAGGCCGGTCGTGAACGGGTCGCCCGGGGCGTCGTCGATCCGGAACCGCAGGGTCTCCTGGACGGCCTGGGCGATCTGGGCTGCGGCAGCGAGGCAGTGCGTCGCGGTCTGCGGCCCGATCCCGGGGAGACGTTCGAGCCCGGCGGGTCCCGCACGGAGCACGTCGCCCACGGTCGTGACGCCCCCGTCGACCAGGCGGCCCACGCGCAGTCGTTCGCCGCTGACCTCGCGCAGGCGTTCGACCCCGATCGCCGAGAGCTCGCCCAGGACCTTGTCCTGCTGGCTCGACCCGAACGCGGTGCGCACGTGCTCGCGGAACCGGGCAGGCGCCCCGGCGAGTCCCGAGAGCAGCGCGGCGACCTCGTCGGCCCGCGCGGCGACCTCGCGGGCCTGCTCGGGCGTGGGGCGGGGAGCGTCGGGCGCGGTCATCGGGCGGAGCTCCTGGGGACGTCGGCGGGGGAGCACGGTCGCTGAGCGAGGACCGGCGGCCTCGTGACGCTATCACCGGTCCTGCGCTGGTCCGCGCCGTCCTGACGCCTTGTCGGACCCACTGGGTAGCCTCGCACGCATGCAGCTGTGGACGCCCACCTGGACCATCACGCCACCGCGCGCGGACCCGTCGAGCGTGAGCCATTTCGGTGGCGTCCCCTACGGCTTGCCCGCCGAGCGCTGGCCTGTGTGCGCCCAGTGTGGCGTCGTCATGACGCCGCTGCTGTGCCTGGAGCCCGGCCCGTGGCTTCCCCGGGTCCCCGAGGACCACGTGGCGCTCGTCTTCAAGTGCGAGGACGAGGGGATCTGCGATTTCTGGGACGGCGAGTCGGGCGCTAACGCGTGCCTGCTCGTCTCCCGCGCTGAGCTCGCGGCGCAGCCGCTCCTGCTGCCCGCTGACGTCGTCGACGGGCGGACTCGCCTGCTGCCGCAGGTGTGGGTCGGCACGTGGGAGCCGTCGGACGACGGCCTCACGGCCGAGCAGTCCGAGGCGCTCGACGACCCGGTGCGATTCTGGGACCTGCCCGAGGCGATCCAGTTCTCGCACGGCTTCCAGACAGCACGGCTGACCAAGGCGGGGGGAGCCCCGTACTGGACCGGCAACGGTCCTGACGACGACCCACCCCGCCCTCGTCACCTGCTGTTCCAGATCGACAGCGCGATCATGGTCTCTGACTCCCGCGACGCACTGGTCGAGCACGTCGCTGGCGACGGCTTCTCGGAAATCGACGACGACGGGGCTCTCAGCGCCGCGAACCTGGCGCTCGATGGCATTGCCTACCTCTTCGACATCACGCCGCAGGCGGCACGGCCGACGCTCCGGCTCGTCGTCAAGCGGTAGGAGAACCTGGGCGCGGTCTGACGAGCACCGGGGGGGGGGGGGGGGGGGGGGGGGGGGGGGGGG
>NZ_JACSQF010000015.1:27663-52116 GCF_014836755.1 Oerskovia merdavium | reverse complement strand
CCCCCCCCCCCCCCCCCCCCCCCCCTCGACTCCGAGCGACGCGTCAGGCGACCTGCGCCGGGACGTTCGCGATGCCGTCGGGCAGGAGACGGCGGCCCAGGACCTTCTCCGAATAGCCCGTCCGGTCCAGGTACGGCGTGATACCGCCGTCGTGGAACGGCCAGCCCGCGCCCAGGATCATGCAGAGGTCGATCTGCTCGGGGCCCTGGACGACGCCCTCGTCGAGCATGTGGCCGATCTCCGTGGTCAGGGCCACCAGGACGGCGTCGAGCACGCCCGCCTCGTCGAGCGCGCCCGGACCGCCGGCCTCACCCGTACCGAAGTACGCCTGGATCGCCGGGTCGACGCTCGCGGGGATGCCGCGCGCCGGAGCCGGCAGGACGACCTTGGTGCCCTCGGCCACGAGCTTCTCGAGCCCGGGGGAGGACGGGAAGCGGTCGCCCAGGTCCTCGCGCAGCGACGTCAGGACGTGCAGGCCCACGGCGGGGCCCACGAGGTCGAACAGCGCGAACGGACCCATGGGCAGGCCCAGGGGACGCAGCGCACGGTCGGCGACCTCGACCGAGGTGCCGTTCTCGACGGCCTCCACGATCTTGCCCAGGAGCAGCACGAGCAGGCGGTTGACCACGAAGCCCGGGCGGTCGGCGACGCCCACCGCGGTCTTGCGCAGCGCCTTGGAGACCGCGAAGGCCGTGGCGAGGGCCTCGTCCGAGGTCTTCTCTGCCCGGACGACCTCGACGAGCGGCATCTGCGCGACGGGGTTGAAGAAGTGCAGCCCCACGACCCGCTCGGGGTGTGCCAGGTCTGCGGCCATCTCGGTCACGGACAGGGCCGAGGTGTTGGTCGCGAGGATCGTGTCGGGGCCGATGATGCCCTCGAGCTCGGCGAAGACCTTCTTCTTGAGCCCCAGGACCTCGGTCACCGCCTCGATCACGAAGTCGCAGCGCGAGAACTCGGTGATGTCCGTGGTCCCGTGGACCGAGGACAGGACCTTGGCCCCCGTGTCCTTGCTCATCCGGCCCGTCGTGACGAGCTTCTCGACCGTCGTGCGGACGTAGTCGAGCCCGTGCTGCACGCGCTCGGCGTCGAGGTCGCGCATCGTCACGGGCACGCCCAGACGCTGCGCGAACAGCAGCGCGAGCTGAGCCGCCATGAGCCCCGCGCCCACGATCCCGACCGAGGTGACCGGGCGGGCGAGCTTCGGGTCCGGGGCGCCCGCGGGGCGCTTGCCGTGCGAGACGAGCTGGAACGCGTAGACGCTCGCACGCATCTCGTCGGACATGATGAGGTCCGCCAGGGCCTCGTCCTCGGCCGCGAAGGCCTCGTCCTTGGTCGCGGTGCGTGCCGCGGCCAGGAGGTCGAGCGCCCGGTAGGGCGCGGGCCGCGACCCGTGCACGACGGCGTCGAGTTGCTTGCGCGTACCGGCGACGACCGCGTCCCACACCGGGGCCGGGTCGAGCTCGCGGCGCTCGACGACCGTGGTGCCGCGCACGACGTCGGCGGTCCAGCGGATCGAGGACTCGAGGAAGTCCGGCGCCTCGAACAGCGCGTCGGCCAGGCCGATCTCGAAGGCCTCCTTGGCCTTGAACGGCTTGTTGGCGCTCGGGCGCGTGAGGATGACGTCCATGGCCTTCTCGATGCCCACGAGGCGTGGCACGAGGTAGGCGCCGCCCCAGCCCGGGACCAGGCCGAGGCCGACCTCGGGGAGCGCGAGCGCGGGGGCGTCGGTCGCGACCGTGCGGTAGTCGCAGTTGAGCGCGACCTCGAGGCCGCCGCCCAGGGCCAGGCCGTTGACGTAGGCGAACGTCGGGACGCCCATCTCTCCGAGCAGGCGGTAGGCCGCGTGGCCGCTGCGGCCCAGCTCGAGGGCCTCGTCGCGCGTGCGGACGCCTGCGACCTGCGTGAGGTCGGCGCCCGCGGCGAGGAAGTAGGGCTTGCCCGTCACGGCGACGGCCGCGATCTCCCCCCGCGCCGCGCGGGCCTGGAGCGCGGTCAGCGCTGCCGTGAGCTCGGCGATGCCGCCCGGCCCGAGCGTCGTGGGCTTGGTGTGGTCCAGGCCGTTGTCGAGCGTCAGGAGCGCGAGCGTGCCCGCGCCGCCCGACAGCTCGACGTCGCGGACGAGGGAGTGGGTCACGCGCTCGGCACGGGGCGTGGTGGTCTGGGTGCTCATGGGTCAGTTCTCCCCGTCGGTCGTCGTGTGGCCGGAGTAGTCGGCGTGGTGCGGGTTCTCCCAGACGACCGTGCCGCCCATGCCCAGGCCCACGCACATCGTGGTCAGGCCGTAGCGGACCTCGGGGTGCTGCTCGAACTGGCGCGCCAGCTGGGTCATGAGGCGCACGCCCGACGCCGCGAGGGGGTGACCCACCGCGATCGCGCCGCCATACTGGTTGACGCGCTCGTCGTCGTCGGGCATGCCGAAGTGGTCGAGGAACGCCAGGACCTGGACGGCGAAGGCCTCGTTGATCTCGAACAGGCCGATGTCCTCGATGCTCAGGCTGGCCTGGGCCAGGGCCTTCTCGGTCGAGGGGATGGGCCCGATGCCCATGACCTCGGGGTCCACGCCCACGTACGCGAACGACACGAGACGCATGCGGGCCGGCAGGCCGAGCTCGGCCGCGACGTCGCCCGCCGCGAGGAGCGAGACCGCCGCGCCGTCGGTCAGCGGGGACGCGTTGCCCGCGGTGACCTTGCCGCCGGGACGGAACGGTGTCTTGAGGTGCGCGATGTCCTCGACCGTGGTGCCCGGGCGGGGCAGCTCGTCGGCCGTGGCCAGGCCCCAGCCCTGCTGCGGGTCGCGCAGCGCGATCGGGACGAGGTCCGGCGTCACGTCGCCGTTGGCGAGCGCCTTGGCGTACTTGGCCTGGCTCGCGACACCGTACGCGTCCGCGCGCTCCTTGGTCAGGTGCGGGAAGCGGTCGTGCAGGTTCTCGGCGGTCGCCCCCATGACCAGGGCCGTGGAGTCGACGAGCTTCTCGGCGACGAAGCGCGGGTTGGGGTCTGCGCCCTCGCCCATGGGGTGGTGGCCCATGTGCTCGAGCCCGCCTGCGAGCGTGACGTCCTGGGCGCCGATCGCGATGGCCGACGCGGTCGTGGTGACCGCGGTCATGGCACCCGCACACATGCGGTCGATCGCGAAGCCCGGCACGGACTTCGGCAGGCCGGCCAGCACGGCCACGCTGCGGCCGAGGGTCAGGCCCTGGTCGCCCGTCTGGGTCGTCGCGGCGAGCGCGACCTCGTCGATGCGATCGGTCGGGAGCTCGGGGCGGCGACGCAGCAGCTCCCGCACGGCCTTGACGGCGAGGTCGTCGGCGCGGGTGTGGGCGTAGATGCCGTCGGGACGGGCCTTGCCGAACGGCGTACGCACCCCCTCGACGAAGACGACGTCGCGGACGGTCCGGCGCGAGCCCGAACCCTTGCTGGCCACAGTCATGGCATCTCCTGATCTGGACGGCGGTGTCCCTGAGCGTCACCGCTCAGCGTTGGTACAGGCTACCCGCGGTACCGGGAAAATGCACGAAAGTGTGAGACCGAGTATCTTCGACGACCGTCGGACCCGCTCAACCTGAGGGGTCGAGGCGGGTCCGTCGGGGAACTCAGGGGCGATCTGAGCGATACGCAGTCTCGTTCGTGGAGAGGTCAGTGGCCTCCGCGGAGCTTGCGCACGACCCTCTTGGCGGTCGGCAGGCCCTTGTTCCAGGCGGTGTACCACATCGAGAACGGCACGTCGATGCTCCCGATCAGCTCGTCCTCGTGGCTCGCGAAGCCGCGCTTGAACGTCGAGATCCCGTCGTTGAGCAGACCGTTGACGTCGTAGCGCAGCACGCCGCGCTCACGCATCGCGTTGATCGCGTACCACTTGAGACCGTAGTTGGCGCGCAGCCGCTGGCCCTCCTCGTCCATGCCGCCGTACAGCTCGAACGACGTGCGCGCCGAGGCCGCGAACCACACGAACGAGACCGGCCGGTCGTGCGGGCCGCCCTCGCGCGAGCGGGCGAAGGCCGCGAAGACGGGCGAGTGCTCGCCGAGCTGGTCGAACACGAGCTCGTAGTAGGAGTCCTCGTGCAGGCCGAACCCGGCCCGCTCGGCGGTCTGGCGGTACAGGCGCAGGCACGCCGAGAGCTCGGCGCGCGTGGTGACCGGGCGGAACTCGAGGTCCTCGCGCTCCGACTTGCGGATGTACTGGCGGGTCTTCTTGGCCATGTCGGCCATGAGCTCGTCGGGCGTCTTGCGCAGGTCCAGGATCAGGGTCGTCGGGTAGAGCACGGGGTTGACCGCGGGGGCCGCGCCGTCGAGCTCGAGCGAGGTCCCCGCGTCCCAGTCCGGCTCGAGCGTGATGCCCACGCCACCGACGTTCTCGCGGCACCAGCCCACCACGGCCTCCGTGACGCCCGACCGGGTCGCGGGGTAGCCCGTGCCGTCGGGCATGACGACCGGGCCACGGGGCACGTAGCTCAGCGCCTTGAACTGCGCGGGCAGCGAACGGACCAGGACCTGCGCAAGGCCCAGGACCGTGCCGTCCGAGCCCGCGACCTGCAGGCGGCGAGGCGTCCAGGCCCCGGCCCCCTTGACCTCGCCCCACCCCCAGAGCTGGAGCGGGTGGCCACCCATCGCGAGCACCTGCTCGTCCCAGGCGGCGCGGTCGGTGATCGTCGTGACGGTCAAGGAGGAGGACTCGGGCAGCATGCCCCCGACCTTACCGGCGAGGGGAAGTCCCGGACGACGGCGTCCCCACCGTCTGCCCCGACCGGCGTCCAGGACATCGGCCGAGGTGGGCGGCGGGCGCAGGCGTCGGCGAGCCGTGCGCCGGGACCTACGGGGCGCTCTCCGGGGTCGGGGTCGGGGCAGGGCGCGGGACCGAGGCCGGGTCGGCCAGGGCACGGGCGAGCGGCTCGGCCACGAGGTCGAGCTGCCACTCGCGCGCGCCGCGGCCGCGCAGGAACTGCGCGACGTGCTCGGTGTCGAGCGGTGAGGGAGGCGTCCAGCACACGCGGCGCAGGGCGTCGGGCTGCAGGAGGTTCTCGATCGGCACCGAGAGCTCGTCGGACAGCGCCTGGACCACGACGCGCGCGGCGTCGAGGCGCTGGGCCGCGGCGGGGTCGCGGTCGGCCCATGCGCGCGGCGGCGGCGGGGCGTCGCTGCGCGGCCCGCGGGCGCTGGGCAGCGCTTCCTGGGGCAGGGCCAGCGCCTGGTCGATCGCGTGCTGCCAGGCCGCGGCCCGGCGGGCCGTGTTGCGGCCCGAGAACGCGGGCAGCTTGACCAGCTCGGGCACCGAGCGGGGCATGGCCTGGGCGGCGGCGACGATCGCACGGTCGGGCAGGACCCGTCCCGGAGCGATGTCCCTGCGGCGGGCGTTCTCGTCACGTGCCTCCCACAGGGTGCGAACGACCGCGAGGCTGCGCGGGTTGCGCAGCGCGTGCACGCCCGACGTGCGACGCCAGGGTTCCTCGCGCGGCGGGGGCGGGGGAGCGGTGCGCACGGCCTCGAACTCCTGGGCGGCCCACTCTGCCTTGCCCTGCTCCTCGAGCCGCTCGCCGAGGATCTTGCGCAGCGGGATGAGGACCTCGACGTCGAGCGCGGCGTACCGCAACCAGTCCTCGGGCAGGGGGCGCGTCGACCAGTCGGCCGCGGAGTGCTCCTTGGCGAGCCCGAGGCCCAGGACCTCGGCGATCACGGCGGCCAGCCCGACGCGCTCCATGCCCAGGAGGCGTGCCGCGAGCTCGGTGTCGAAGATCCGGGCGGGGTACAGGTTCTGCTCGGCGAACCCGGGCAGGTCCTGGGACGCGGCGTGCAGGATCCACTCGGCGTCGCCCACGGCCTCGCGCAGCGGCGAGAGGTCGGGGATCGCGATGGGGTCGATGAGCGCGGTGCCCGCACCCTCGCGGCGCACCTGCACCAGGTAGGTGCGCTGGCCGTACCGGTAGCCCGACGCGCGCTCGGCGTCCGCGGCGACAGGGCCGGACGCTGCGGCGTAGGCCGCGACGACCTCGGCGAAGGCCTCGGGCGTGTCGATCACGGGACCGACGCCGTCGGCCGGCTCGGTCAGCGGGGTCACGGCGGGGACCGGAGCGCCGGGGTCTGCGCCGTCGGGCGTCGACGAGGGGGCTGCGTCGCGCGCTGTGCCGACGTCGACGGCGTCGCCGGAGGGGCCGCGGTCGGCGGTCCGGCGTGAGGAGAAGGAAGGTGTGTGGGCCGAGCTCATGGACCCACGGTATTGCGTCGCGGGCGTAACGACGTCACGCCGTCCGGCAACGGGGGCAGCCCCGCGGCCGTGCACAGGAGCGTCGACCAGGCCTCGAGGTGAGCTCCGACGTCGGTCGAGGTGGGGGTCCACGACGCCCGGATCTCGAGGTCGACGTCGTTGGCCTGGCCGGCCAGCGCCCCGAAGCTCTCGGAGAGCACGCGGGTCACCGTGCCCCCCTCGGCCACGGCGTCGGCGCCCGAGTGCGAGAGCGCGTCGTCGAGCCAGGTCCAGGCGACCTCGGCCAGGAGCGGGTCGGTGGCCATCTCCGGCTCGAGCGTCGCGCGCACGAGCGTCACGACGCGGAACGTGCCGTGCCACGCCTCCTGGCCCGCCGGGTCGTGCAGCAGGATGAAGCGACCGGTCGCGAGCTCCTCGCCCGAGCCGTCCGGCCCGGCCACCTCACCCGTGAGCGCGAGCGCGAACGGGGCGATCCTGCCCGGAGCGGGCACCTCCTGGAGCCGCACCTCGGGGCGCAGCCTCCGCCGCCCGACCGACTCCAGGGCGCGGAGGAAGTCGGGTGGTGCCGCGGCTTCTCCGGACTTGATCACACGCTGCACAGTACGAGCAGATGTCCACATCGTGGAGGTTAGGCGCGCGGAGGAGATCGAATCGTGATCGCCGGACTAGGCTGTCGGGAGTGTCCGCCGACGCCCGTCGTCGGCATGTCCCGCCGGCGCCCGGCACTCCTGCTCGCCGGAGCCAGCACCTACCCCCGAGGAGCACAGCAGATGACAGCCCGCGCACAGATCGGCGTCACCGGACTCGCGGTCATGGGCCGCAACCTGGCCCGCAACTTCGCTCGTCACGGCTACACGGTCGCGGTGCACAACCGCTCCTTCGCCAAGACCCAGTCGCTCGTCGCCGACCACGGCGACGACGGCGACTTCGTCCCGTCCGAGTCGATGGCCGACTTCGTCGCCTCGCTCGAGCGTCCCCGCAAGGTCGTCATCATGGTCAAGGCCGGCGGCCCGACGGACGCCGTCATCGCCGAGCTGGTCCCGCTCCTCGAGCAGGGCGACATCATCATCGACGCCGGCAACGCGCACTTCCCCGACACGCGCCGCCGTGAGGCCGAGCTCAAGGAGAAGGGCCTGCACTTCGTGGGCACCGGCGTCTCCGGCGGCGAGGAGGGCGCGCTCAACGGCCCCAGCATCATGCCCGGTGGCGCCCCGGAGTCGTACGAGACCCTCGGCCCCATCCTCGAGGACATCTCGGCCAAGGTCGACGGCGTGCCCTGCTGCACCTACGTCGGTCCCGACGGCGCGGGCCACTTCGTGAAGATGGTCCACAACGGCATCGAGTACGCCGACATGCAGCTCATCGCCGAGGCGTACGACCTGCTCAAGCAGGGCCTCGGAGCCTCGGCCCAGGAGATCGGCCAGATCTTCGCCGAGTGGAACAAGGGCGACCTCGAGTCGTTCCTCATCGAGATCACGGCCGACGTGCTCCAGCACGTCGACGCAGAGACGGGCAAGGCGTTCGTCGACATCATCCTCGACCGTGCCGAGCAGAAGGGCACGGGCCGCTGGACGGTCCAGAACGCGCTCGACCTGGGCGTCCCGATCACGGGCATCGCCGAGGCCACGTTCGCGCGTGCGCTGTCCGGCTCGGTGCCCCAGCGCTCGGCCGCGGTCGGCGTGCTGCCGGCCGACGCGGGCCAGTGGGAGATCACGGACCGTGACGCGTTCATCGAGGACGTGCGCCGTGCGCTGTACTCGTCGAAGGTCGTCGCGTACTCGCAGGGCTTCGACCAGATCGCCGCGGCCTCCGAGGAGTTCGGCTGGGGCATCGACCGCGGCGCCATGGCGCGCATCTGGCGGGGGGGCTGCATCATCCGCGCCCGTTTCCTCAACCGCATCACCGAGGCCTACGAGCGTGACGAGAACCTCGCGCTGCTCCTGGCCGACCCGTACTTCACGCAGACCGTCGGCGAAGGCGTGTCCTCGTGGCGTCGCGTGGTGTCCCAGGCCGCGCTCAACGGCGTGCCCACGCCCGCGTTCTCGTCCTCGCTCGCGTACTACGACGGGGTGCGCGCCGAGCGCCTGCCCGCGGCCCTCATCCAGGCCCAGCGCGACTTCTTCGGCGCCCACACCTACCACCGCGTCGACAAGGAGGGCGTGTTCCACACCGAGTGGTCCGGCGACCGCAGCGAGTCCAACGCATGACGGGGACTTCTCTCCCCGATCTCCTGCCTGTCGGCGTCGGTGGTGACATCGGCGTCTATGCGATGGTCCGCGCGTTCCACGAGCAGTACGGGACCGACGCCGTCGTGATCTCGAGCGTCGCCACGCGCGCCATGGCCGACTCGTCGTTCGTCACGAACGTCGTGACGCCCGGCATCGACGACCCCGAGGTGCTCGTCACCGCGCTCGAGCGCGTCGCCGCCCAGCACCCCGGCAAGACGCTCGTGCTGCTCACCAACGCCGACTGGTTCGTCCGGTCGATCGTCGAGAACCGCGCGCGGCTCGAGGACAAGTACGTCATGTCCTACTGCACGCTCGAGGTCCTCGAGCAGGTCTCGAGCAAGGAGGGCTTCGCGGAGGTCTGCGACCGGCTCGGCATCCCCACGCCGCGCACGGTCGCGGTCAGCGTGCCCCAGCTCGTCGCGGACGGCGGGCTCGCGGCGATCCCCGCGCTGCGCGTCGACCTGGAGTTCCCGGTCGTCGCCAAGCCGTCCTCGAGCGCGGACTACCACTACGTCTCGTTCCCCGGCAAGCGCAAGATCCACCACGTCGACTCGCGCGCCGAGCTCGACGAGCTGCTCGGGCACCTCGTCACCGCGGGGTACCCCGGGACGTTCCTCGTCCAGGAGTTCATCCCGGGCGACGAGACGCAGATGCGCTCGCTCACGGCCTACCGGGACACGCGGGGCGTGATCACCCTGCTCGCCACGGGTCGTGTGCTCCTCGAGGAGCACACCCCGGGCACGCTGGGCATCCCCGCGGCGATCCTCACCGAGCCGTACGAGGACGCCATGGAGGCCGCGAGCCGGTTCCTCGACAACGTCGGGTACACAGGGTTCGCCAACTTCGACTACAAGCTGGACCCCCGCACGGGCCGGCACGTGTACTTCGAGGTGAACCCGCGCATCGGTCGCAACAACTACTACGTGACCGCGGCCGGGGCCAACATCGCTCGTGCGCTCGTCGAGGACCGGGTCCTCGGCAGGTCGATCGAGCCTCTGCTGGCCACGAAGGAGGTCCTGTACTCGGTGGTGCCGTTCCGGCTCCTGCTCAAGTACATCCTGGACCCCTCGTTGCGGATCCGCCTGCAGGCGGTCAAGGACCGTGGCGACGCGGTGAACCCCCTGAAGTACTCGAAGGACGGGGGGCTCAAGAGGCGACTGGTCGTCGAGGCGATGACCCAGAACTTCTACCGCAAGTACAAGAAGCACTACCCGGAACCGACCACGACGGGCTACTGAGACCGTCGGTGCCGAGCGCACCGACCCTCTCCCCGCCCTGACGAGCGGACCGGACAGAGCGAGGGGCCATCACCACCTGGTGGTGACGGCCCCTCGTCGTCGTGCTCGCCGCGTCGTGAGGTGCGGCCGCGGCGTGCGGGTGGTCGGGTCAGCCCAGCTCGCTGGTGCCCGAGTACAGGTGCAGCACGGGCACGTGCAGCTCCTCGCGGGCGCGCGAGGCCCAGTCCTGGTGGAACGTGTCCTCGACCGCGTGCGGATAGGTCACGATCGCGATCTCGCGGACGTCACCGGCGGCGACCGCGGCGCGCAGCGCGGGCAGCGGGTCGTCCTCGGTCACGGCGCCCTCGGCCTCGCGGCCCGCGGCCCGGAGCTCTGCGACGCTCGCGTCGAGCTGCTCCTGCGCGGTGGCCGTGGCCTGGGCGCGCGACGGCTCCTTGCCGAGCACCTCGTCCCACGCCTCCTTGAGCTCTCCCACGCTGAGGTGGTCGATGATCGCGGAGACGACGTTGCGCTCGGTGTCGGCGGGCACCAGGACCCGGTAGGCGAGGGTCTCGTCGGGGTGGAGGGACAGGATGTGCTCCACGTCCACGGCGGCGAGGGTGTCTTCGGTCAGGACGAGGATGGTGTCGGTCACAGGCCCAGAGTAGTCAACGTTCTCAGCGCAGCGCCCATCGGGCGGCCAGCGTCCCGCCCGCGTGCAGCAGGTGCTCGAGCCGAGGACGGACCGGATCGGCGCTCGCGGGCATCTCGCCACCCGCCGTGGGGCCGGTGGCAGCACCCGGGACGAGGGGCGGCAGGCCGGCCACGATCCGGCCCGGCCCCGGGCCCACGAGCACCGGGGTCGTGGTCACGCACAGCTCGTCGAGCAGGTCGGCGGCGAGCAGGTCCGCGAGCAGGTGCGGACCGCCCTCGCACAGCACCCGGGTCAGCCCCCGTTCCGTCAGCGCGGCGAGACCGGCCCGCAGGTCGGGTCCGGGCGTGGGGGAGGGGAGGTCCTGGGGGGTGCGGGGCGCACCCGCGTGCGTGTCGTCGGCGGGGCCGCCGCCCGGGGCGCCGCCCCGCGGCACGCTCGCCCGGGCGATGCCCGCCCCGTGCTCGTCCGTGATGACGAACGGCGGGCGCGCGCCCCCGGCCAGCGACGCGGGCAGGTGGCCGCTGCGCGTGACGACCGCGAGCTCGAGCGGCCCGCGCCCCGTGCGCAGGTGCTCGAGCCCGCGCGGGACGTCGAGCGCGGTGTAGCCCTCGGCCCGTGCCGTACCCGCCCCCACGAGCACGACGTCCGCGAGGGCCCGCAGCACCCGGAAGACGCGCCAGTCGGCCGCGTCGTTGATGGTGCCCGAGCGGTGGTCCGGACCCCAGGCGCCGCCGTCGACGCTCGAGACCATGTTCGCGCGCACGTGCAGGCCCGGCGGGGACGCGTAGAACGCCGCGAGCTCCTCCTCGCGGGGCGTGACCTCGAGCCGGGTCCCGGCGAGGTGCCCCGCGCCGCCCGGCCCGATCAGCACGTCCAGCGCAGGGAGGGACGGGGCAGGGCTCGATGAGGTGACGTCCGACACAGCGCTCATCCCGCCAGGCTAGTGCGCGTAGGCTGGATCCTCGTGACTGCTGCGCCTCCCGATCTCGCCGGGACCCCGTCCGACTCGTCGAACCCGCCCCGCACCGCCGCCTCGCCCGCACCGGGCACGGCGAGCCTGCCGGACGCGGGCACCGAGAGCACGGCGCGCGTGCGGGCGCTCGCGGACATCCGGCCCGTCGTGCCGCCCACGCGACTTCTCGCGGACCTCGTGCCGCCGCGCCACTTCGCCGACGCACGCTTCGCGACGTACCGCGCGAACCCCGCCTACCCGAGCCAGGCCTCGACGGTCGCCCGTCTCGAGGAGGTGGGTGCCCAGCTCGCTCCCGGTGCGTCCGGCAGAGGCATGCGTGGTCTGTTCGCCAAGCGCAAGGCCGTGCCCGCGATCTACATGGACGGCGGGTTCGGCGTCGGCAAGACCCACCTGCTGACCTCGCTCGCGCACGCGGTGGGCCCCGACGCGGCCTACGGGACGTTCGTCGAGTACACCAACCTCGTGGGGGCCCTGGGCTTCCAGGCCACGGTCGACGCGCTCGCGACCAAGCGGCTGGTCTGCATCGACGAGTTCGAGCTCGACGACCCGGGCGACACGGTCCTCATGTCCCGGCTCCTGCGCGAGCTCGCGGACCGGGGCGTCGCACTCGCCGCGACCTCGAACACGCTGCCCGGCTCGCTGGGCGAAGGACGCTTCGCGGCCGAGGACTTCCTGCGCGAGATCCAGGCCATGGCGGCACGGTTCGAGGTCATGCGGGTCGACGGCGAGGACTACCGTCACCGCGCGGTCGTGACCGAGACGCAGCCCCTGCCCGCCGACGTCGTCGCTCAGGTCGCGGCGAGCCACCCGGGCGCGACGCTCGACTCGCTCGACGAGGTGCTCGACCACCTGCGGCACGTTCACCCCAGCAAGTACGGCGCGATGCTCGACGACGTCACGCTCGTCGCGCTCACCGGGGTCCACCCGGTGAGCGAGCAGTCGGCCGCGCTGCGGCTCGTGGTGCTCGTCGACCGCCTCTACGACCGCGACGTGCCCGTCCTGCTCGCGGGCGGCCAGGCCGAGGGGGCGGGCGCCGCAGGTGCCGAGGCCGCGATGTTCACCGACGAGATGCTGCGCGGCGGCTACCGCAAGAAGTACTTCCGGGCGCTGTCCCGGCTGGGCTCGCTCGCCGAGGACGGTCGCGCGCTCACGCGGACTCCAGCCGCCTGAGCTCGGTCGCGACGTCGAAGTCGGCGGGCGGCCACCCGAGGTCCAGGCGGCGCAGCGCGTCGAGCACGAGCTCGGAGACCGCGAGCCGCGAGAACCACTTGGAGTCGGCCGGGACGACGTGCCACGGCGCGACCTCGGTGTTGGTGCGGTCGATCACGGCCTGGTACGCCTCCTGGTAGGCGGGCCACTTCTTGCGCGCGTCGATGTCGCCAGGGTTGTACTTCCAGTGCTTCTCGGGACGCTCGAGGCGTTCGCGGAGCCGCGCCTTCTGCTCGTCCAGCGACACGAAGAGGGCGACCTTGACGATCGTCGTGCCGCTCGCGACGAGCTCCTGCTCGAACGCGTTGATCTCGTCGTAGCGGGCCTCCCAGACCTCCGGGGGGACCAGCTCGTCGACACGGACCACCAGGACGTCCTCGTAGTGCGAACGGTCGAAGACCCCGAGGTAGCCCGGGTCCGGCAGGGCGCGACGGATGCGCCACAGGTAGTCGTGCTCACGCTCCTCCGCGGTGGGGACCCCGAACGACGTGTGCTGGACACCCTGCGGGTCCACCAGGCCGATCACGTGCCGCACGATCCCGCCCTTGCCCGAGGTGTCCATGCCCTGCAGGACCAGCAGGACCGAACGGTTCCCGCCGCTGCGTCCCTCGGCGAACAGGCGCTCCTGGAGGTCCGAGAGCTCGTCGGCGTGCGCGTCGAGCAGCCGCTCGGCCTGCTTGCGCCCCTGGGACCACCCGGGGGTCGAGGCGCGGTCGAACGCCGCGAGGTCGAACCCGCGCGGTGCGCGCAGCGACTCGACGGGCGGCACGTCCCAGCCAGCGACCTTCTTGGCGCCGGACCGGGCCGCGGTGTCCTCGGGCGCTGATGCGGGTCCGGCCAAGCCGGACGAGTGCTTTCCCATGCGGGTGAGGCTAGTCACCTCGAGGTCAGGACGACAGCCGAACGGCCCGCGACACGCACGGACGACTCGTCGACGGGGGCCGGTGCGAGGGGCTCGAGATCATGGCGCGCGCTCGCGTGGTCGGGCCGGGAGCGGGCGGCGGTGCCGGCAGTGCCGCGGATGTCGGCGGTGCCGGGACGGGCCGCAGGGGCGACACTGCTGGGCGTGCCGGCAGGGCTGGGAGCGTCCGCAGCGTCGGTCGGTGACGACCACCGGGCGGCCACGCTCCAGGCGCGACGGGACGAGGGGAGCAGCGCGGTCCGCGGGTGCGGCCCCACGTTGACGACCGTGACGACGTTCCCGCGCTGGACGAGCACGACGCCTCCCGGACCCCGGCGCACGATGAGGACCGCGTCGTCCCGCACGGCGCGGCGCAGGCCCAGGAGCGTGCTGGTCCAGGCGCGCAGGCGGTCGGTCGCGGGCTCCTCGAGGCGGGGGACGAACGCCGAGGCGAGGAGCAGCGCGGTCACGATCGCCTGCCCGTCCTCGTCGACGTGTTCCGTGGACTCGAGGCCGAGCATGATCTGCGCGGCGTCCGGCATGGTCAGGATCCTGCTCAGGGCGTTGAACCACGTGGCGTCACCCTCGCGGGCGCCCGCGACCAGGGCGTGGAACGACCGCTCGAGGCCACGGACCCACAGGGTGCCCAGTCCCCGGCCCCCCTGCTCGGCCGGGACGAGCAGCCGGGGCTCCGCGGTCTCGCACTCGCCCACGAGCCGGACGGGGCGCCCGTGTGCGAGCGACGCGGCGTCCGCCGTCCGCGCGACCTCGACCAGGAGGTGCACGGGCGAGGCGTCGGCGAGGTCCTGGACCCTGGCGATGCGCAGCGCGTCGACGTGGAAGTCGTCGAACCACCGTTCGGCGCTGTCGACGACCCAGTCGTGGACCTCCCTGCTGCCGGCCCGGTCGAGGTTGATCCGGCGCCCCGAGGGCAGGTCTGCCGGCACGTCGGCGGCCGGCTCGTCCCGCAGGGGGAGCGAGGGCAGAGGAGAGCCGGGCGTGCGCCGCCGGGTCCGCAGCGGCGCCAGGTAGGGGGCGTAGGCCTCGAGGAAGGCCGCCCCGGGGGCGGCGCGGTGGTAGGCGACCCCGAGCGAGACGCCGATCCCGTGCGCGTGGGCCGCGTCGACGAACCGCTGGAGCGCGCGCGGGCCGCCGATCTCCTCGCACACCGTGTAGAGATGGGGGCACAGCACGCCCGCGACCGACCCGATCGTCCGCAGCTCGACGACCGCGACGCCCAGCGCCGACAACGCGTCGAGTCGCGCGGCGGCTGCATCGAGCGTGCCCTCGGGGGTGAACGTCGTGACGTCGACGTCGAGGACCGCGCCCCGCGCGTCGGGCCCCTGCCACGCCTCGTCGGACCAGTCGAACGCCGGGTCGAACGAGCGGCTCCAGCCGAGCAGGCCGTGCGGCTGGCGCGGGCTGCGCGGGTCGGGCAGCGGTGGGCCGCCGTCGATCGAGAACGCGTAGTCGGTGCCCGGCGCGAGCTCGTCGTCGGCTCCCCACCAGTTGGGCACGTGCATCCCGACCAGGCGCAGGGGGCGGCGCTCGGGCTCTGCGGCTGCCCCGGGAGCGGCGTCGGTCCCTGCGCCGTCCTCGTCGTGCGGTGCCCTGCGGGGCAGGACGACCTCGATCGTGCGGGCGCGCGGGGCCCAGACGACGGGACGCGGCCCGGGGACGGGGATCATGGGGGCGTCGTCGGGCGGCTTGGCGGTGTTGCGGTAGCGCGAGGTCATCCGACGTGCGCCTCTCCCTCGGCTCGCACGAGCAGGACCGTGGCGAACGACGAGACCGTGAGGTGCTCGCCCGCGCGGTACGTCAGTGGCTCCGGCTCGGCCCCGTCCGCCGTGCTGACGAGCGTGCGCCACGTCGCACCGTAGGCCGCGACGGGCAGCGTGAAGTCGAGCGCGCGGTCCGAGGCGTTGAGCAGCAGCAGGAACGAGTCGTCGACGATGGGCTCCCCGCGCCGGTCCCGCTCGGGCAGGTCGTCCCCGCCCAGGAACACCATGACGGACTGCGCGTACCCCTGGTTCCAGTCGGTCGAGTCCATGCGGCTGCCCGAGAGGTCGAACCAGTCGATGTCCGGGATCTCGCCGTCGGGCGTGCCCGCGGGGCCCTGGAAGAAGCGACGCCGGTGCAAGAGCGGGTGCGCGCGCCGGATCTCGACCATGCGGCGGGCGAAGTCCAGGAGGCTGCTGCGCTCCTCGTCGAGCCCGTCCGCGCCGCCCCAGTCCATCCACGTGATCTCGTTGTCCTGGCAGTACCCGTTGTTGTTGCCGCGCTGGGTGCGGCCGATCTCGTCGCCGTGGGAGAGCATGGGGACGCCCTGGGAGAGCAGGAGCGTCGCGAGGAAGTTGCGGCGCTGACGCGCCCGCAGCGCGCGGACCTCGGGGTCGTCGGTGGGGCCCTCGACGCCGCAGTTCCACGACCGGTTGTGGTTCTCGCCGTCGGCCCCGCCCTCGCCGTTGGCCTCGTTGTGCTTCTCGTCGTACGACACCAGGTCCGTCAGCGTGAAGCCGTCGTGGGCCGTGACGAAGTTGATCGACGCGATGGGCTTGCGGCCCGAGTGCTCGTACAGGTCAGAGGAGCCAGTCAGGCGGCTCGCGAACTCGGGCAGCATGGCGGGCTCCCCGCGCCAGAAGTCGCGCACGGTGTCGCGGTAGCGGCCGTTCCACTCGGTCCACAGGGGAGGGAACCCGCCGACCTGGTAGCCACCGTCGCCCAGGTCCCAGGGCTCGGCGATGAGCTTGACCTGGGACACGACCGGGTCCTGCTGGACGATGTCGAAGAACGCCGAGAGGCGGTCCACCTCGTGGAACTGGCGGGCGAGCGTCGCGGCGAGGTCGAAGCGGAACCCGTCGACGTGCATCTCGGTGACCCAGTACCGCAACGAGTCCATGATGAGCTGGAGCACGTGGGGCGAGCGCATGAGCAGCGAGTTGCCCGTGCCCGTCGTGTCGAAGTAGTGGGCCTCGTCGCCGTCGACGAGCCGGTAGTACGCGGCGTTGTCGATCCCGCGGAACGACAGCGTGGGACCCAGGTGGTTGCCCTCTGCCGTGTGGTTGTAGACCACGTCGAGGATCACCTCGATGTCGGCCTCGTGGAGCGCCTTGACCATGGCCTTGAACTCCATGACCTGCTGCCCGCGCGTGCCGTACGCGGTGTAGCCGTTGTGGGGCGCGAAGAAGCCGATGGTGTTGTAGCCCCAGTAGTTCGACAGCCCCTTGGCGACAAGGCTCGGGTCGTTGACGAACTGGTGCACCGGCATGAGCTCGACGGCCGTGACGCCCAGGGCGCGCAGGTGCTCGACGACGGCTGGGTGGGCCATGCCCGCGTACGTCCCGCGCAGCTCGTCGGGCACGTCGGGGTGGAGCATGGTCATGCCCCGCACGTGGGCCTCGTAGATGACCGAGTCGTGGTAGTCGTGCTGGGGCGGGCGGTCGTGGCCCCAGTCGAAGAAGGGGTTGACGACGACCGAGAGCATGGTGTGCCCGAGCGAGTCCTCGGTGTTGCTCGGCGAGGGCGGGGCCGGGGGCTCCCCGGAGGACTCGTGCGGCTCGTCGTCGGTGCCGTCGGGCGAGCTGCCCTCGGACCCGCCGGCGACCGCCCCGAGGGCGCCGCCCGTCGCGGCCTGCACGGCCGGCGTCTCGCCGAACCGGTAGGAGAACAGGGACTCGTCGCCGTCGACCTGCCCGTCGATCGCCTTGGCGTACGGGTCGACCAGGAGCTTCGCGGGGTTGCACCGGTGTCCCGCGGCCGGGTCGTACGGGCCGTGCACCCGGTAGCCGTAGCGCGCGCCCGGGCCCAGGCCCGGCAGGTAGACGTGCCACACGTGGGCGTCGACGTCCTCGAGCAGGACGCGCGTCTCGCGGGGGCGACCCTCCTCGTCGAGGTCGTCGCCGATCAGGCACAGCTCGACCTTCTCGGCGACCTCAGAGAAGAGGGCGAAGTTCGTCCCCGTCCCGTCGAACGTCGCGCCCAACGGATACGGTCGGCCCGGCCAGGTCTGCATGGGTCGACCCTTTCATCCCGGGCGCCCGTTGTCGCCCACGGCACGCCCCGACTTTCAGGAAGGGGCGCTCGCGGAGGGGGCGACAGGGCCGTCCGGAGGCACGTCGGCGCCTGACGGCGTCGGGCGCCCGGGGGGAGTCGGCCCCGGTGGGCGCGACGAGGACCCCGCGACGTCCACGGAGTCGATCGTGCTCACGACCCTGCCCTGGTCCTCGAGCTCGCCGAACCAGTCGGAGGCTCGCAGCCGCTGCTCGAGGGCCGGCTCGACCCCGGTGAGGTACAGGCGGCACCCGTTCTCGGCGAGCTCGTCGTCGAGGTCCTCGAGCTCGTCGACGACCGTCGAGGACACCCAGTCCATGGCGCTCACCTCGAGCACGAGCGTCCGGGCGCTCGCGGCCCTGGCGAGCTGTGCGGTGCGCTCGACCGTGGGGCGCACGTTGGCCGTGTAGAGCATGCCCCGCAGCCGGAGCACGAGGAGGTCCGCGCCCGTGCTGGTGTCCGTGGAGCCGGGGCCGGGCAGGGCGCCCGGGGTGCTCTGCGCGACGCCCGCGGTCGGCGCTCCGGCCGGCAGCGGCTGGTCGGGCGCGGCCTCCCACCCGTCCGGGCCGTGTCGCAGGACCTCGACCTGGGGGCGGTCGAGGTCGCGCAGCACGATGAAGAGCGTCATGAGCACGCCCGCGGCGACACCCGCGAGCAGCCCGGAGAGGAGCCCGACGAGCGTGGTCGCGACCGCGATCCACAGCTCGGACATGTCGAAGCGGGTCAGTGCCCGGAACTCTCGCACGTCGACGAGCCCGAGCGTGGCCACGAGCACGACCGCGCCGAGGGTCGCCTCGGGCATGTGGTCGAGGACCGGGGCGAGGAAGAGGGCCACGAGGACCGCGAGCAGCGCGGTCACGACGCTCACGAGCTGGCTCCGTGCCCCGGCCCGCTGGGCGACCGCGGACTGAGAGAAGCCGCCTGCGGCGGGGATGACGGCCGTGAACCCGCCCACGAGGCTCGCGGCCCCGACCGCGAGCAGCTCCTGGTCGGGGTCGATGCGCGGGTCCTTGCGGTTGCGCACCTCGCGGGCGACCGCGACGGACTCGAGGAAGGCCATGATCGCGATGGCTGCCGCGGCGGGCAGGAGGTGGGGCACGTCGCCGAGCCGCGGCAGGACGATCGCGGGGAGGCCGGCGGGGATGGGGGAGACCAGGCTCACACCGCGCTCGGTGATGCCGCCGAACGCCGAGGCGAGGATCCCGCCCGCGACGACGAGCAGCGGGGCAGGCAGCCTGGGCCAGAGGCGGCCGATGCCGACGAGCGCCGCGAGAGAGACGACCGAGAGGAGCACGGTCGTCCCGTCGACGTCCGAGAACGCACGGACCGCGGCTCGGACCTCGGGGACGAACCCGTGGCCGTGAAGAGTCTCCCGTGCTCCGAGGAGCTTGGGGACCTGCCCGACCGCGACCGTCAGCCCCACGCTCGCCTTGATGCCCGTGAGCGTCGCATGGCTGATGTTCTGCACGAGGGAGCCCAGCCGGAGAGCGCGTGCGACGAGCAGGATGACCCCGACGAGGACCGTGAGCGTCGCGAGCGCCCGGATCCGCGCCTCGGAGTCGCCGCCCCCGCTGATCGTCGAGAGGCCGACGAGGGACGTCGCGACGAGCGTCGCGATGGTCGAGGTGGTCGACATGCTCAGCGCGCGCGATCCGCCGAGGGCCGCGTAGACGACCATCGGGAGCATGCACGTGTAGAGCCCGTACTGGACGGGTAGGTCGGCGATCGTCGCGTACGCCATGGCCTGGGGCACGACCACGGCGCCGGCCGTGAGCCCGGCGAGCACGTCGGTGCGCAACGAGGCGAGACGGTACCCCTGCAGGGTGGGGAAGAGGCCCCGCAGGGCCCGGGGAGCGTCGGCGCGCCTCGTGGCCCGACGACGACGCCGCGGCCTCGGTGCGAGCCGGTCCGCGGGGTCGGGGAGCGAGGAGGTTCGAGGGAGGTGAGAGTCCGCGGCGAGTCCTCGCCAGGAGGGCGAAATAGTGTGCCAAGCGCGGAGCGCATCCGGACCGCCCCGTTCCTGCGTCTCACCGCCTGCCGGGAGAGGGGTGATCTCTCCCTGGGGGCGCCCGCCCGGTCGGCGCGGAGCCGTGCGTCGGACCGTGGGACCTGCTAGACCAGGGGTATGAGCAGCACGAGTGAGCACCGCGCCCCTGACGCGGTCGACCTGAACGAGAGCGACGTCTCGTCCGCACGCATCTCCCCACGTTCGCGGCTGACCCTGGAGCAGGAGGCAGAGGTCGACGTCCGCGAGGGAGGGGACGCCTCGAAGGCGCCGCAGTCCTTGGCCGACGAGGAACGGCGACCCACGGACGGGATGTCGAGCGGACGGTCGTGGGACGACCCGGACGAGCTCTGAGGAGCTGACGGCCGGCCTGTCGGAACGGTGCGGCGGATCAACCGCCCCGGCACTCAGTCGAGCGTCGGCAGCCGGTCCTGGTCCACGGCGACGAGGCGGGGCATGCCGGCAGGGGCCACCTTGCTCAGCGCGACGTAGCGCGCCTCGGCCCGGTGCAGCCGGATGTGCTCGTCGAGCGACCAGTCCGGTCCGTTGGTGAGCTGCATGCCGCACGAGCAGTCGATCGTCACCCGGCCGTCGTCGACCCGTCGGACGTGGCCGATGGTGACGTGCGAGGTGCGGGCCTCGGCCTTGGCGCGGCGCATCGAGGCGCTGACGGGTTCGTTCGCGGGGGAGTCCACCCGACGAGCCTAGACGCTCGGACGGTGCACGAGGGGAACCGGGGCCTCGCACGCGAGAGGCCAGGCGTGCCCGACCCGGTGGTGGTCAGTGCTCGTGGACGAGGCCCAGCTGGTGTGCGCGGTCGTGCGCGGCCTCTGCCGCCTCGCGCGCCGCGATCCTTGCCCGCACCTCGGCCCGGCGCAGCGGGGGGACCGTGCTCGGGGGCTGACGGCGCTCGGGAAGGTCGGCGAGCAGCCGCGTGACGGTCGCGGCGATCTCGGCGACGGCCGCGTCGACGGGGCCACGGGTCGCCGCGCTGACGCTCTGGACCCCGGCGACCTTGCGGACGAACTGCAGTGCGGCCGCCTGGATCTCCTCGTCGGTGGCGGGTGGTTCGAGCCCTCGCAGGGCTGTGATGTTGCGACACATGCTCTCGACGCTACGTGCGACCCGTCGTCGCGACAAGGGACGGATCGCGCCATGGCGTCGGGCCCGACGATTTCCACGTTTTGAGGGGGTATGACAAAAGGCCGTCCCGGTGGGGACGGCCTTCGTGGTGGTGGGCGATACTGGGATCGAACCAGTGACCTCTTCCGTGTCAGGGAAGCGCGCTACCGCTGCGCCAATCGCCCAGGGCTGTTCTACGAGAGAACAGCACAAGGGGTACTACCTTGCTGAGAGGTGGAGATGGGATTCGAACCCACGTGCACGGCTTTGCAGGCCGCTGCCTCGCCTCTCGGCCACTCCACCAGGGACTCGAACCCGACAAGTCCGAAGACTTATCCGAGCGGACGACGGGATTCGAACCCGCGACCCTCACCTTGGCAAGGTGATGCTCTACCACTGAGCCACGTCCGCACTGCCGAACCTCGCCCGGATCTCTCCGGCGTTTTTCGGCGTGTCACAGACTCTAGCCGAAAGATGGGGCAAGAGTCCAAATCGCCCCAGGTCAGTGCTCTGTTCCGTCGAGCTCGCGCGGCATCGAGCGTCGTCGTCGACGGCTCGGCGTGCGGTTCACCGCGCAGCGATCGGGTACGGGACGCGGGGGGCCGTCGCGGGCGTCGTCCGGTCGCTCCTTCGTGCCGGCGCTCCTTCGTGCCTGCCCGGGCCGCGGACCGCCGCGACGGGGCAAGGGCGCACGGACCGCGTCCGCCGCGGAACAGGAGGCAGATCGTGGTGCACCCGAGCTGGGCGCAGTCGGACACGGACGCCCGGGTTGCCCGGAGCGGCCTGGAGGCGCGCGGGGTGGCGTACGGGCTCAGGGGTCCTTGAGCGGGTATGACAAAAGGCCGTCCCGGTGGGGACGGCCTTCGTTGTGGTGGGCGATACTGGGATCGAACCAGTGACCTCTTCCGTGTCAGGGAAGCGCGCTACCGCTGCGCCAATCGCCCAGGGCTGTTCTACGAGAGAACAGCACAAGGGGTACTACCTTGCTGAGAGGTGGAGATGGGATTCGAACCCACGTGCACGGCTTTGCAGGCCGCTGCCTCGCCTCTCGGCCACTCCACCAGGGACTCGAACCCGACAAGTCCGAAGACTTATCCGAGCGGACGACGGGATTCGAACCCGCGACCCTCACCTTGGCAAGGTGATGCTCTACCACTGAGCCACGTCCGCACTGCCGAACCTCGCCCGGATCTCTCCGGCGTTTTTCGGCGCGTCACAGACTTTAGTAGACGAGAGCGCTGGGCGTCCAACCGGACCAGGGCCCGCACGCGGCTCGGTAGCGTTGTGGGGTGCCAGCACTCCGAACCAGATTCCCCAGGACCCGCGCCGTTCCGCGGTTTCCTGACGCTCCGTCGGCTCGGATCGAGGTGGCGGAATGAGGCGCGGGTCACGCTCTCGAGTGGCGCAGGGCGTCTCGGAGATGCCCGACGCGCAGCGCTCTGACCTGCGCGGGGACGGATCTGACCCCGCGCTTGGCGGACCTGGCGTGGCGCCGGCGGCCGGTCCCGAGGGGAACGAGGACTCCGATGCGAGGGGGTTCGCGTCGTTCGCCGGTCGCCACGGTCTCCGGGCCGTCGAGTGCATCGACCTCGCGGTCGACGCCGCCCGTCTCGCCGAAGGGCTGTGGTTCGTCGTCGCCGACTTCGAGGACCCCGCGCACGGGGGGCGCGCGCGGGCATGGCGCTTCGCCGACCACGAGGCACCAGACCACGGGGCGACCGGAGTGGACCTCCCGGCGCGCGTGGCGCCGTCGGGCCGCGAGGGCGCGTGGCGCGGGCCCCACCCCGACACCTGGCGCAGCTCGCTGTCCCGCGACGAGTACCAGGCCGCCGTGGCGGCCGTCCGCCAGGCGGTGCACGAGGGGGACGTCTACCAGGCCAACATCTGCCGCGTCCTCACCGCGCCGCTGCCCGCGGACGACCGCGAGCCCGACGCCCGTGCGCTCGCCCGGATCCTCGCCGCGGGCAACCCCGCGCCCTACGCGGGCGCGATCCACGTGCCCGCGGCGAGCGGGATCGAGCCCGTGTGGGTCGTGACGGCCTCGCCCGAGCTCTTCCTGCGGCTCGAGAGCGGTGTGCTCTCGTCGGGCCCCATCAAGGGCACCGCGGCCACCGCGGACGGGTTGCGCGAGAAGGACCGCACGGAGAACGTCATGATCACGGATCTCGTCCGCAACGACCTGCAACGCGTGAGCGAACCCGGCTCGGTCGAGGTCACCGACCTGCTCGCGGTCGAGGCGCACCCAGGCCTCGTGCACCTGGTCTCGCGCGTGCAGGGGCGCGTGCAGGTCGCTCAGGACGCCCCCGGTGGTCTGTGGGGACAGGTGCTCGCTGCGACGTTCCCGCCCGCGTCGGTCTCCGGTGCACCCAAGTTTTCGGCGCTGCGGATCATCTCCGAGCTCGAGCGCGGCCCGCGCGGTCCCTACTGCGGGGCCGTCGGCTGGGTCGACGGCGACGCGGGCGAGGCCGAGCTCGCCGTCGGCATCCGGACCTTCTGGTGGGCCGACGACGAGCTGAGGTTCGGGACCGGGGCAGGCATCACGTGGGGCAGCGACCCTGTCGAGGAGTGGGAGGAGACCGAGCTCAAGGCCGCGCGGCTCGTCGCGCTCGCCTCGGGCGAGGCTGCGGCAGACTGAGGTCATGTCGATCGTCGTGTGGGTGGATGGGTCCTTCGTCGAGCCGCGGGAACGGGCGCTGAGCGCGCTCGACCACGGCGTGACCGTGGGGGACGGGATCTTCGAGACGTGCGCCGTGTACGGCGGGCAGGCGTTCGCGCTGACCCGCCACCTGCGGCGACTGGGCCGGTCCGCGGCCGGCATGGGCCTGCCGGCCCCCGACGAGGCGCGCATCCGCGACGGCGTCGCGCAGGTCCTGGCCGCCGCAGGGGAGGGCGCGGGGCGCCTGCGCATCACGGTCACGGGCGGGTTCGGGCCCATGGGGTCGGGGCGTGAGGACGGCGAGGAGACGATCGTGATCGCCGCGGGTCCCGCGTCGCCCGGCCCGACCTCGCGGGCCGTGCGCTCGCCCTGGGTACGCAACGAGCGCTCGGCCGTGGCCGGGCTCAAGACGACCTCGTACGCCGAGAACGTGGTCGCGCTCGCCGACGCGGTCGCGCGCGGGGGAGACGAGGCGATCCTCGCCAACACCGTGGGCGAGCTGTGCGAGGGCACGGGGGCCAACGTGCTCGTCGAGGTCGGCGGTGAGCTCCTGACGCCCCCGCTGTCGTCGGGCTGTCTCGCGGGCATCACGCGCGAGCTCCTCCTCGAGTGGGCCGCGGAGGACGGGCTGCCCGTCCGCGAGGCCGAGCTCCCGTTCTCGGTCCTCGACCGGGTCGTGGCTCCAGGGCCCGACGACGGAGCCTCCTCCGGCGTGGGCCTCGCCCTCGCGGGGAGCGTGCGCAACATCCAGCCCGTGGTCGCGCTCGACGGCGTCGCGGTTCGAGCCGGCGAGCTGTCGCTCGCGGCGCGTGAGCTGTTCGACCGCCGGCGGCGGGAGCGCATGGACCCGTGACGGGGTCGGGAGCGCGATGCTCGGGTGAGGTCACGCGGTGCGTGCACCCCGGTGGGCGGCCTGCCGGAGGTCGACTGCCCGCCTGCTCCGGGCGTGCCCGCGGACCGCGAGAAGCTGCTGAGGCCCGGAAACAGGCCGTTGCGAGACCGGCGGCGCTACGCTGGGGGAGTCCCGTCGAGGCGGGCTGGGAGGCCGGTCCGGAGGCCAGTTCGCGATCTGGGTCGAAATACGGCTAATATCTTCCAGGACGCACGGCCCGACCGAGAGGTTGAGTCGCAGCGGGCGATTGGCGCAGTGGTAGCGCGCTTCGTTCACACCGAAGAGGTCACTGGTTCGAACCCAGTATCGCCCACCGAAAGAGAAGGCCCCCGCCCCCCCGACACCC
>NZ_JACSQF010000015.1:25543-27653 GCF_014836755.1 Oerskovia merdavium | reverse complement strand
CCCCTGACCAGCAGAAACGCTGGTCAGGGGCCTTCTGCGTCGCATCTCGTGCACCGTGCGTGCAGGCGGGGCTGGGCCTGCATCAACGGAGGACAGGCGGCCCCCGCCGTCCCCGCGCCGGTGCGGTCGGTCTCGCAGCGCCGGACAGGCTGTCAAGGTCCGGCGATCAGGTAGGGGTCTCTGCCATGCTCTCGGCATGGATCCGATCCGCAAGGGGCGTCAGTTGAAGGCCGGCGCGTGGCTTCTGACGGGTGTGGCCCTCGTCCTGCTCGGTCTCTTCTTCACCACGTGGGAGTCGAACTACCACACGGGGTCGGTGTGGACCTTCATCAACCAGCGTGCGAGTACCGCCGAACCCTGGAGCTCAGCGGCGATCCGTTCCAACATGGGGTATCTCGTGGTGGGGGGCTTGCTCGCGCTCGCTGGGCTCGCCTGTGTCGTCGTGAGTGGGAGCGTCGTCGCCCGGGCGTGGCGCCGTTCGTGACGTCGGCGTCGGGCGGTGGGGACTGCTGCCGCTTCGCCCGAGCCTTGTCGTCTAGCTCGGGCCCCTGCAGATCCCCGCAGCGCGACCACGGCTGCTGTGGTCCGGTCTTCGTTCGAGCCGACGCCGGCCGCGGAGCCCGTCCGACGTCAGGGCGCAGCGGTAGCCACAGCCGGGCGACCTCGTTCCTCGGCACGCGCCGTGACGCGGCGGCCAGCCGGGTACCCGGCGCCGGGTGGCCGGTTCAACCGGCCAGCCCTCCCATCCCCCCGCCCAGCGGACCCGTAGGCACGGTGTTCCGTTCGCGTCCGCAACGGGTGCAGGCGAGGTACCGGGAGTCCTCGATCTGGCGACGCTGCCACTTGTGCCAGCCCACCACGCATCGCACGTCCTTCATGACGCGCCCCTCTCGTCGACGGCGGGTGGCGTGTCCGCCACGCGACGCCACTGACCACGCTAGTCCTGGGCGCGCGGCGCCGACAAGGTTCGAGGTGCCCGTTCCCGGAAGGCGCGCCGCAGCCAACCGCTAGGCCGTATGACGCGCTCGCTCGCCCGGGTCGGGGGCAGCAGGCTCAGCTGTTGAGACCCAGCCCCTTGCGACCCTTCGCGAAGTAGGCGATCGGACCCACCCAGTTCGCGAGCATCGCCACGCCCCACGCGAGCTTCGAGCCCTCGACCTCGTCGGCGGAGCGCTTGGCCAGGTCGCGGTAGCCCGCGACCGTGAGCGAGATCTGTACGACCGAGACCGCCAGCATCAGCACCTTCTTGCCGGCGCTGAACTCGTTCCACGTCTTCTTGTGTGCCATGAGCACTCCTCCCGTAGCGGTATGACGTCCCCTTGGCCACGACGCTACGCGGGCACCGCTCGACGCGCACGGCACCGGGCTCAGCGCACCGGTCCCAGGTGTTCCGGCCGGCTCGGTCCAGGTGCGGGACCGACGGTCACGACCGTCGGCGGCACGGTGGCAGGTCCGCGAACTACGCTCGGCGGGTGAGCGACGAGATCGTGGTGCGCGAGGCGCGCGCAGAGGACTGGCCCGGGATCTGGCGGGCGCTCGAGCCCGTCTTCCGGGCCGGTGAGACGTACACCTACCCGCGGGACATCAGCGAGGCCGAGGCCAGGACGGCATGGACCGCGCTGCCCGGCGCACGCGTCCTCGTCGCGGTGGACCCCGCTCACGGCGAGGGGGCGATCCTCGGGACCGCCAAGTACCTGCCGAACCAGCCTGGTGCCGGCTCTCACGTCGCCAACGCGAGCTTCGTCGTCGGGCCGGCAGGGACCGGACGGGGCGTCGGGCGAGCGCTCGCAGGCGCGGTGCTCGACGGCGCGCGTGCCGACGGCTTCCTCGCGATGCAGTTCAACGCGGTCGTCGAGACCAACGAACGAGCGGTGCGCCTCTGGGAGTCCTTCGGGTTCGAGATCCTCACGACCGTGCCCGAGGCGTTCTCGCACCCGGTGCACGGCCTCGTCGGCCTGCACATCATGTACCGGGACCTCTGAGACCTTCCCGGTCCACCTGGCGGCGTCCCGAGCCGTCCCGGAGGCCCGGCAACCGGGCTGCGCGCGACGACGGCGCCCCCCCCCCCGGGGGGCCCCCCCTCCTGGTGTTCTTCCCCCCGCTCGAGAGG
>NZ_JACSQF010000015.1:0-25533 GCF_014836755.1 Oerskovia merdavium | reverse complement strand
CCCCACCCGGTGCTTCGACCGGGTGGGGCGCCGTCGTCAGGATGTGGCGGCTGGCGCAGAGCACGCCGCCTCGTGTCAGGCCGCGGCGACCTCCCGCGGGAAGAGCCGCGCCATGACGTCCGACAGCGCGATGACCCCGGCGACCGAGGCGCCGTCGGTCACCACGGCGAGGTGGTTGCGGGTCTCGCGCATCTGGGCGAGAGCCGCGTAGACGGGCACGGACCGTTCGAGCGTGAAGGGGGGCCGCATGAGCTCGGCCGCGGGACGGTCGAGGCCCACGTCGAGGGTGTCGCGCACGTGCACGACCCCCGAGATGCTGGTGTCGTCCCCGAGCAGGATCCGCAGGTGGCCGGACGCGCGCGTGGCCTCCTGCACGTCGTGGACGGTGGCGTCGAGCGAGACCATGGTGGGCCTGCCCTGACCCGTGAGCAGGTCGCCCACGGTGAGGGTCTGCAGGTCCAGCGCCCCCGAGAGCTGGGCGAAGTACGCCGGGTCCAGCGCGCCGACGTTGGCCGAGTGCTCGACGAGGTGACGCAGGTCGTCGGCGCTCTGGCCCGAGGCGATCTGCCCCGTCGGCTCGACGCCGACCTTGACCAGGCACCAGTTGGCCATGTTGTTGAGCCCCGTGAGCAGGGGGCGGGTCAGCCACATGAAGCCGCGCATGGGGATGGCCAGCAGCGTGGCCGAGGTCTCGGGGTGAGCGATGGCCCACGACTTGGGGGCCATCTCGCCGACGACCAGGTGCAGGAACGTCACGATGATCAGCGCGAGGACGAACCCGGCGGCGTCCGCGACCCACAACGGGGCGCCCCACGCCTCGAACGCGGGCGTGAGCCAGTGGTGGACGGCCGGCTTGGTGATGGCGCCGAGCGCGAGCGTGCAGGCCGTGATGCCGAGCTGCGACCCGGCGAGCAGCACGGTCAGCTCGGTCGAGCTGCGCAGCGCGGCCCGCGCCGAGCGGCTGTTGGGGGCGGCGTCCTCGAGGCGGTGCCGCTTGGCGGCGAGCAGCGCGAACTCGACGGCGACGAAGAACGCGCTGAGCGCGATGATGACGACGGTGATGGCCACGACGACCCAGGGGGTGCTCATCGGTCGCCCTCCTCGGTCTCGGGCGTCGCGTCAGGCGCGGCGTCGGGTGCTGGCAGCGGTCGGTCGTCCGTCGGGAACGTCACACGGACCAGCGACGGGACGTGGCGCTCGACCTCGACCACGTCCACGCGCATCCAGGCGGGCGCCGGTTCCGCAGCGAGGGCGAGGTCGGCCGGGTCGAGCGGCAGCTCGACGACGATCCCCTCACCCGGTTCGAGCAGCGAGCCGTGCTGGTCGATCACGAGGCCCGCGATCGTCTCGTAGTCTCCCCGCGGCAGGTCGCGACCGATCGCGCGCTCGACCTCGTCGATGTGGGTGTCTCCGGGCATGACCCAGATCCCGTCGTCGTCGCGCGGGGCGATGGTGGGCGTCGCGGGGTCGTGCTCGTCGGTGATCTCCCCGACGAGCTCCTCGGCCAGGTCCTCTGCCGTCAGGACGCCCGCGAACCCGCCGTACTCGTCGATCACGCACGCGAGCTGGTTGCGGGTCTCGGTGAGCTCGCGCAGGGCGTCGGGCAGGCTCATCGCTGTCGGGACGACGACCACGGGGCGCATGAAGTCCTGGGTCGGGACGTCGTCGCCGTGCGTGGTCGTCAGCACGTCGACGAGGTGGACGACGCCCACGACCTGGTCGTCGTCGGCGAGCACCGGGTAGCGCGAGTGTCCCGCCGCCATCCGTGCCCGCACCTCCGCGAGGGTGTCGCCCGCGTGCACGACGTCGACGCGGGCGCGCGGGATCATGGCGTGCTCGACGTCGCGCTCGGGGAAGTCGAGGATGCGGTCCAGGAGCACCGAGAGCTCGCCGGGCAGGTCGCCGCTCTGCCGCGAGTCCGCGACGATGTGCTCGAGGTCGCGGGCCGTCGCCGAGTGCTCGACGTCGTGGACCGGCTCGATCCGCAGCGCCTTGAGCAGGAGGTTCGACGCCTGGTCGAAGATCTTGATGAGCCACCCGAACACGGCCAGGTAGATGGTCGTCGAGCGGGCGAGCCACAGGGCGACCGGCTCCGGCCGGGCGATCGCGAGGTTCTTGGGGAAGAGCTCGCCGAAGATCATCTGGACGAACGTCGAGAACACCAGGGCCAGGACGGTGCCCACCGCGATGCCCACGCCGGTCGGGACGCCGACCCCGCCCAGGGCCTCGCCCAGGGACTCACCGACGAGCGGCTCGGCGACGTAGCCGACCAGCAGCCCGGTCACGGTGATGCCCAGCTGGGCGCCCGAGAGCATGAAGGACGTGCGCTTGGTGACGGCCAGGGCGCGCTTGGCCCCCGGGTCGCCCGAGCCCGCGCGGGCGCTCAACCGTGACCGGTCCACCGCCATGTACGCGAACTCCTGGGCGACGAAATAGCCCGTCACGGCCGTGATCGCCACGATCACGACGACGCCGAGCAGGAGTGTCAGCACCCACATCAGAACCTGCACCCCCTCGTCGCAGCATCGGTGGCCGGCACAAGGGGGTTCGTACTGTCTGCGTCCATGTCTCTCTCAGATCGCGGGTGGATTCCGTCAGGTCAACGCGGAAGGAGGCCTGAGCGTTCCCAGGATCTCGCACGAGTTTCCGCGACGCCGCCCGTGCCCCGCGAGCGGTCTCCACGAGCGCTCGCCGTGGGGGGGGAGGCAGAGACGTAGGGTGTGAGCGACGACCGATCGAGCGAGCGAGGAGATCGACATGGCTTCCACTGCCGTGGCCCAGGCGACCGTCAGCGACGTGCTGACCCAGCTCGAGGCCCTGGAGGACCCCAAGATCCGCGCGGTGAACGAGCGCCACGGGGACGACCACGGCGTCAACCTCACCAGGCTGCGCGCGGTCGCGAAGAGCCTCAAGACCCAGCACGAGCTCGCGGAGCAGCTCTGGGAGACCGGAGACACCGCGGCGCGCCTCGTCGCGATCCTGGTCTGCCGCCCCAAGTCCTGGTCGGCCGCGGAGCTCGACGCCATGCTGCGCGACGCCCGCGTGCCCAAGGTGCACGGGTGGCTCGTGAGCTACGTCGTCAAGAAGAGCCCTCACGTCGAGGAGCTGCGCGTCGCGTGGTTCGCCGACCCCGACCCGGTCGTCGCGAGCGCCGGGTGGGCGCTGACGACCGACCGCGTGGCGAAGTCCCCCGAGGGGATCGACCTGCCGGGGCTCCTCGACCGCATCGAGGCCGACATGAAGGACGCCCCCGAGCGTCTGCAGTGGGCCATGAACGAGTGCCTGGCCACCATCGGCATCCACCACCCCGAGCTCCGTGCCCGTGCGGTCGGCATCGGTGAGCGGCTCGAGGTCCTCAAGGACTACCCGACGCCCCCGGGCTGCACGTCGCCCTTCGCTCCCGCCTGGATCGCGGAGATCGTCCGGCGTCAGACGCAGGCCTAGCGGCCTCCGGTCACTGCCCGACGGCGGCACGCGCGCGCACCGCGAGAGAGACCACGGTCGCGACGCCCAGGAGGGCCGTCGCGACGAGGAAGGTCGTCTGCATGCCGGCCGAGATCGAGGCCACCGTGGCGCCCTGGACCTCGACCGACCCGGTCGCCGCCGCGAACACGGCGCCCATGGCCGAGGCGCCCGCGATGAGGCCGAGGTTGCGCGAGAGGCTCAGGACGCCCGAGACGGTCCCACGCCGTCGCGCGGCGGCTGTCGTCATGACGGCGGTGTTGTTCGCGGCCAGGAAGAGCTGGTAGCCAGGAGTCAGGACCACGAGCGCGAGCACGTATCCGGGCGGGCCCCAGGCGGGAGGCAGCACCACGAGCAGGACGGCCCCGGCCGTCATGGTCAGGAGAGCGACGGTCGTCATCGCGCCCGCGCCGGCACGGTCGACGACCCTCCCGGCGACGACGCCGGTCAGTGCCGACACGACCGGCCCGACCGCGAGCGTGAGGCCGATCGCGGCCTCGTCGAGCCCCAGCCCGCCTGCGAGGTAGAAGGGGCCCACGACCAGGGTGCTCATCATCACCGTCGCGACGAGCAGGTTCATGAGCAGGCCACCGCTCAGGGCGCGGGAGCGCAGGAGCCCCCACGGCACGAGCGGTGCAGCCGTCCTGCGCTCGATCGCGACGAGCAGCGCGACGAGGACCGCTGCGCCCACGAGCAGCGGTCCGGCGCCGACCTGTGGGACGGCGTCAGGAGTCATCGCGAGGGCGCCCGCCACCAGGGCCGCCGTGAGCACGAGGGCGCCCGCGACGTCGAACCTCGCGCCCGACCGGACCGGGGCGGGCTCGTCGCCGAGGCCGCGCCAGGTGAGCACGAGAGCGACGCCCGCGAGCGGCAGCATGGCCACGAAGCCCGCCTGCCAGCCTGACGTGGCGATCAGCAGCCCGCCCCCGGCGGGCCCCAGCGCGGTCCCGACCGCCGAGGTCGTCCCCAGCAGCCCCATGGCTGCTCCGGTGCGTGCCTCGGGCACGACGTCCCGCACGAGTGCCAGGGGCAGCGCGATCATGACGGCGGCACCGACCCCCTGCAGCGAGCGGGCGGCGACGAGCGCCGCGAGGGAGGGCGCCAGAGCGCACGCGAGCGTCGCGGCCGTGAACAGACCGAGGCCCCCGAGGAGCACACGCTGTCGCCCGAGGGCGTCACCGAGCCTCCCCACGGCGACCGCGGTCACGGTCATGGCCAGCAGGTACGCCAGGACGACCCACTGCACCCGGCCGAAGGGTGCTCCGAGCTCGTGCGCGAGCGTGGGCAGCGCGACGTTCGCGACGCTCGTGCCGAGCGAGGCCAGGAGCGTGGCGAGCGCGAGCGCACCCACGAGTCCTGACCGGGAGCGGGGTGCGTGCGGGGTGAGGTTCATACCGCCGAGGTTGCCGGTTCGACCCGGATCCGGCAATGCTCGTTGCCAGAACTGGGACAGAGTGGTGGGATGGTGCGATGGACGACCCCACGGCAGCGATCGGACGCGCACTCGACCAGGTCGGGCCTCGGCTCGGCGCCCTCCGGCGGCGACGCGGGATCACCCTCGCGGCGCTCGCGGACACGACGGGCATCTCCAAGAGCACGCTGTCGCGCCTCGAGACCGGGGGGCGCAAGCCGAGCCTCGAGCTCCTCCTGCTGCTCGCCCACGCCTACCGGGTACCGCTCGACGAGCTCGTGCGCGCCCCGGAGACGGGAGACCCCCGCATCCGGCTCACCCCGCGGAGGGTCAACGGCCGGGTGGTCGTGCCCCTGACCCGGCAGCCCGCGAGCCAGCACGCCTGGAAGATCCTCGTCCCGCGCAAGGCCGCCGAGCCCGTGCTCACGACGCACGACGGCTACGAGTGGCTGTACGTGCTCACGGGCCGGCTGCGGCTCGTCGTGGGGGACCGGGACATCGTGCTCGACGCCGGGGAGGTCGCCGAGTTCGACACCCGCACGCCCCACTGGTTCGGCAGCACGGGCCAGGAGGGCGCCGAGGTGCTCAGCCTGTTCGGGCCGCAGGGCGAGCGGGCCCACACCCGCACCGACCTCGCGTCCGACGACGCGGCCCGCGGCGAGGACGCGGCCGGCGTCACCGCCGGACCCCGCCCCGGGCCGGAGACCATGCCCGACGCCGACGCCGACGCCGAGGCCCGCGCCCTCCCCGACGCACCGCCCTGACCCGCGCCCCCGGATCGCGCGCCCGCGGGTCTGCGGTCCGGGGGAGGGCCGTCAGCGCTCGACCGGCACGACCTCCCCGGTCACGGTGTCCGCGCGGAACGCCCGCTCGAAGCGGGCGTCGCCGGCCTGGACCGCGCACTCGACGCGAGCCTCGCCGCGTGCCACGTCGTCCGCGGTCACGGTGTAGGTCGGCGTGAAGTACAGGACGGCCTCACCGGGAGAGAGTCGGACGGCGGGGAAGTCGGCGGGGACGTCGCCGTCGAAGCTCCCGCTCAGCCCAGCGGTCACGGGATCGTCGCTCTGGTGCCGGAAGCGCCCGGTGAACGCGAGGATGTCGCCGGCCCGCAGGCCCGGCGCGGCCGGCCCGTAGTTGGCGTCCTGGGCCTCGCGCGTGCCGAGCACCTGGTCGCCGTCGTACCCCTGCCCGATCTCCTTCCAGGTGTGCACGCCCCAGTCGCCGCCCTCGGCCGAGATGACGTGCGACGCGCCCACGCTGACCCACTGCGCGGGGCGCCCCGGGGTGATCGAGCGCAGCACCATGGTCAAGGCGCCGCCGTCGTCGTCCACGAACGTCTCGACGGCCTCCCCGAGGGCCGCGGGCGAGAGCGCCTCGGCCTCGATGCGCGCGAAGACGATCTCGCGGTACCCGTCACGCTCGTAGAGCACCCCGAGCGACCCGTCGGCGAGCACGGCTCCCGTCGAGTACGCGCTCGAGCCCGCGCAGATCGTCAGCGCGGGTCGCCAGCTCGCACCCTCGTCGTGCGACACACTGAGCACGGTGTTGCGGCGCAGGTCGGCGTCGCGGTTGTTCGTCGCGAGCAGGGGAGCGGCCACGTCGGTCACGTCCCCGAGCCGAAGGACGCTCCCGTTGTCGCTCGGGTCGGGCAGGTCGTGCACGGGGTGCAGCGGCCCGTACGAGCGACCGCCGTCGGTCGAGACCGCCTGCAACCGGCACCCCTTCGCGCGCGAGCTCAGCAGCAGGCGACCGTCGCGCAGCTCGACGACCTTGTTCTCGTTGGCCCCGGGGCCCGTGGGCTCGCCCAGCGTCCAGGTGTCGCCGTGGTCGTCCGAGTACGCCGACGCGGCGCGGATCTCGCCGCGCAGGAGCAGGACCATCTGCTGGACCAGGCGCCCGGCGAACGGTCCGGTCTCGAGCTGGATGCCCGCGCCGGCCGCCGCGAACAGTCCCGTGACGCCCTGCGGCTTGAGCGAGGCCGTCACGCGGCAGTGGCTCCACGTCAGGCCGTCGTCGTCGGAGAACGACAGGTCGACGTGCTGGACGTCGTCCTCGGGCTCGAGGCCCGGGGCAGCCTCGAAGAACCCCGCGTGGGTCCCTGCGGCGTGGAAGCAGAAGACCCGTCCGGTGACCTTGTCGACGAGCAGGCTCGGGTCGCCGAACCCCTGGAGCCCCGTGCCGACGCGCACGTCCTGCTGGGGCTCCCAGGTGCGTCCGTGGTCGAGGCTACGGCGGACCAGGAGGTCGATCGTGTTCGGCAGGTCGTCGAGGTTGGGGCGCCCGTCGTAGGCCGCGAGGACGGTTCCTCGCGTGGTGACGGCGAGGGCGGGGATGCGGTACTGGCGGTGGCCGCCGACGCCGCGGGCGGCCAGCACCTGATGGGTGAGTTCGTGGGGGTTCGTGCGCATCCTCCAGTTCTACCCCGTCTCGACCCCGTCGGAGGGTCGGTCCCACGCCGAGGAGACTTGCGCCGCGTCGTCCCGGCCTGCCCGACGACGTCGCGGACCTTCGCGCGGAAGGGGCGCGACGCCGTCGGGCAGGGGAGGTCAGGCGCTCCGCCGGGTCTCGCGCGCCGGCGACCACGGGACCGCGCTGCCCGCAGCGAGCGAGGCCGGGACCGACAGGACGCGCTGGTTGGTGCTCCCGCGGAACGGGAGCGTGAGATCGCGGCGCGCGATCTCGAACCGGCCGTCGACCAGGACGTCGAGACCGGCGAGGAGGTCCCGCTTGTCCTGCGAGCCTCCGCGCAGCTCCTCGAGCGTGAACCCGCTCCAGCACCACACGTCCTTGGACCGACCGAACCGCTCACGCACGCGACGCACGAGCCGCAGGCACACGCCCGTGTTGAGGAACGGCTCGCCGCCGAGCAGCGACAGGCCCTGCACCGACTCGTGCGCGAGGTCCGCCAGGATGCGGTCCTCGAGCTCGTCGGTGTACGCGGAGCCGTAGCGAAAGCTCCAGGTCGCCTCGTTGAAGCAGCCCTCGCACGCGAACAGGCACCCGCTCACGTAGAGGCTGCAGCGCACGCCCTCGCCGTCGACGAACACGAACGGCTTGTAGTCCGCGACGTAGCCCTGGCTGAAGCGCTCCGAGCTCCAGCCCGGCTGCGGCTCCCGCGGCACGACGGCCTCAGGCTTCCGCGGGGCCCGTGGGGGCCGCGAGCGTCGCGCCGCGAACCACCCCGGCGACGCCGACCTCGCCGAGGCTCACGGGTCCGGCCATGTGCTTGACGCGCGAGGAGATCTCGACGTGCCGGCCGTGCACCATGGGCCGCTGCTGCGGGTTGCCCAGGTACCCGCACGTGCGCTTGACGACGTCGCACGTCCGCGGGTCGGAGTTCCCACAGCCCGGGCACGCGAAGCCGCGCGCGGTCGGCGTGAAGTCGCCCGCGTAGCCGCACGCGTAGCAGCGGTCGATCGGGGTGTTCGTGCCCAGGTACCCCACGCGGTCGTAGGCGTAGTCCCACACGGCCTCGAGCGCCTTGGGGTTCTGCTGGAGCACGGGGTACTCGCAGTAGTGGATGAACCCACCCGACGCGTACTGCGGGTAGTCCATCTCGAAGTCGAGCTTCTCGAACGGCGTCGGGTCCTTGCGCACGTCGTAGTGGAAGCTGTTGGTGTAGTACTCCTTGTCGGTGATGTCCGCGACCTCGCCGAACTTCTCGCGGTCCATGCGGGCGAACCGGTCCGTCAGGCTCTCGCTCGGCGTCGAGTACACGCTGAAGTGGTAGCCGTGCTCGGCCGTCCAGGCCCGGGTGTGCGCGTGCAGCTCGCGGAGCACCCGCAGCGTGAGCTCCTTGGCCTCGGGGTCCTGCTCCCAGGCGCCCCCGTAGAAGGCCGCGGCGACCTCGTACAACCCGATGTACCCGAGCGAGACCGTCGCGCGCCCCGCGCGGAAGAGCTGGTCGACGTCGTCCTCGGGCGCGAGACGTTCGCCGAACGCTCCGTGCACGTACAGGATCGGGGCGTTGCCCGGCACGGCCTGCTTGCAGCGCTCGATCCGGTACACCAGCGCGTCGCGCACCGTGACGAGCCGCTCCTCGAGCAGCGCCCAGAACGCCTCCTGGCTGCCCTGGGCCTCGAGGGCGATGCGCGGCAGGTTGAGCGTCACGACGCCGAGGTTCATGCGGCCCTCGACGACGTCGTTCCCGTCCTCGTCCTGCCAGCCCTGCAGGAACGAGCGGCAGCCCATGGGCATCTTGAAGCTGCCCGTGAGCTCGACGATCTTGTCGTAGCTCAGCACGTCGGGGTACATGCGCTTGGTCGCGCACTCGACCGCGAGCTCCTTGATGTCGTAGTTCTCGTCCCCCGGTTCCAGGTTGAGGCCGCGCCGCAACGTGTAGATCAGCTTGGGGAAGATCGCGGTGCGCCCCTCGGCACCCAGCCCCTTGAGCCGGATCTGCAGGATCGCGCGCTGGATCTCGCGCTCGAGCCAGCCCGTGCCGAGCCCGAACCCGACCGAGGTGAACGGCGTCTGCCCGTTGGACGTGAAGAGCGTGTTGATCTCGTACTCGAGGCTCTGCATCGCGTCGTAGATGTCCTTGGACGTCTTGGCCCGGGCGTACGCGTCGTGCGCCGAGGCGTCCGGGATCCAGCGCTCGGCCTCGACGAGGTGCTTGGCGTGGTTCAGCGCGGCGTAGGGGGCCAGGAGCTCGTCGATCCGGTTGACCGAGCACCCGCCGTACTGGCTCGAGGCGACGTTCGCGATGATCTGCGTGATCTGCGCGGCCGCGGTCTGGATCGAGCGGGGCGGCTCGACCTGGGCGTTGCCGATGCGGAACCCCTCGGACAGCATGGTCCGGAAGTCGATCAGGCAGCAGTTCGTCATGGGCGCGTAGGGGTGGTAGTCGAGGTCGTGGTAGTGGATGTCGCCCTTCTGGTGCGCGTTGGCCACGTGCGGCGGCAGCATGCGCAGGCCGACCGCCTTGCCCACGGCCCCGGCCGTCAGGTCGCGCTGGGTGTTGAAGACGTCCGAGTCCTTGTTCGCGTTCTCGTAGACGACCGCCGAGTCCTTGCTGATGAGGCCGACGATCGAGTGGTTGAGGTCGGTCGACCTGCTGCGCGCGAAGTCCCGCTGGACCCGGTAGTCGATGTAGGCGCGGGCCACGTCGTACTCGCGCGACTCGAGGAGCTCGTGCTCGACCACGGCCTGGATCTCGTAGATCTGGACGACGTCGGCGAAGCGCACCGAGATCTCCGCGACCACCCGCTCGAGCACTCCGTCGAGGGTCTGCTCGACGAGGGGCGAGAGGTCGCCGTGGACGTCCTCGTAGGCCTTGCGGAGTGCCGCCCGGATGCGGGCGTCGTCGAAGGGGAGCCGACGTCCGTCCCTCTTGAGCACCGTCAGGGACGTCGCCTCCTGTGACGCGACGTCCTCGTCCTGCGCGACCTCGACCGGGCTCATGTGCGACCACAACCTCTCGACGGACGCCTCGGGCCGGCACGATCTCACCGGCGCGCCGAGACGCAGTTGGAACTAGATGTAGTAGCAATTACACCCATGTAAGCCCACATGTAGTGGCCAATCCCGGGCGAGCCGGGACCTTCCTCCCTGAGGTCGGGACGTTGGTCACCCGCGTCGTCGGACCAAGGGCCCGCCTGTCGTCCGCGCCGGGCGGCGGCACAGGGGCTCCCCAGGCGTCGCGCGAGAGTCGCGCGTCGTCCGGGTGTCGAGCCCGTCGGAAGCCTGGTAGACCGGCAGGAACGGTACGGGCAGGGCCCGTGCACCGCTCGTGACGAAGGAGCGTGGACATGACGCGTCGACACGTCTCGTGGGTGGGGGAGGACGACCCGGACCGCGTGGACACCGCGGTCCTCTCGCTCGGCGCGGACCGGTTCGAGTGCCTCGGTACGTCACGCGGCCCGACCTACGTGACGGCCTGGTCCCTGACCACCGGGCCGCACTGGGTCACGCGCCGGCTCGAGGTGACGGTGCGGGGACAGGGCTGGTCCCGGGACCTCCAGCTCGAGCGGGCGGGGTCAGGAGAGTGGAGCGCGGAGGTCTCGCACTCCGGTGCGGCCCCGGTCGACCTCGCGACCCCCGGCCTCGAGGACCCGGCGGCGCTCGCGGGCGCGCTCGACTGCGACCTCGCGCTGTGCCCCGTGACGAACTCCATGCCGATCCTGCGTCTGGGGCTCCTGGGTGCGCAGGCTCCCGCGGTGACCGCGTTGACCATGGCCTGGGTCGACGTCCCCTCGCTCCGCGTCGTGCGCAGCGAGCAGGTGTACGCGGCCGGCGCCCCGTACGACCCGGCTATCGGGCGCGGGGTCGTCACCTACACGAGCGCCTCACGAGACTTCACGGCCGACCTCACGGTCGACGCCGACGGTCTCGTGATCGACTACCCGCGTCTTGCGCGCCGCGGCTGATCGGCCTCGAGCGCGTGCGTGCTCGTCGCCCGGCCAGAGCCTGTGCTGCCTACAGTGGGAACGGTCGGATCGCACCCACCTGGAGGAGCTCATGGACGAGGCGACGCACGACCGGGAGCTGATCGAGCCGCCGGTCGCGGGGGACGAGGTCGCGACGCTCCTCGGCTCGCTCGAGCGTCAGCGGGCGACGTTCGCGTGGAAGGTCGGCGGGCTCGACGCCGAGGACCTCGGGGTCAGGGTCGCGGCCTCGGCGATCACGCTCGGCGGTCTTCTCAAGCATCTCGCGTTCGCCGAGGAGCTCTGGTTCTCGACCATGCTCCACGGCAGGGCGCCGGGCGAGCCCTGGGACACGGTCGACTGGGACCTGTCCCCGGAGTGGCCCTGGACCTCTGCGGCGCACGACAGCCCGCAGTATCTGTACGAGCTGTGGCGCACGGCGGTCGTCCGGGCGCGCGCGGCGGTCGACGAGGCGCTGGCCGACGGCGGGCTGGACCGTCGGCTCGTCTGGCAGCCAGGGGACGGCGGCGAGAGGTCGAGCCTGCGCCGTGTCCTGGTCGACCTCATCGAGGAGTACGCCCGGCACGTCGGGCACGCCGACCTGATCCGCGAGTCGATCGACGGCCTGGTCGGGGAGGATCCCCCCGGGGCGCCCGAGCTGTACCCGCCGCGGTGAGCGCGACGGGTCGCCCCGGCGCCTTCGCCTCGCAGCCGCCTGGTTCATCCGGTCGCGTCGCCCGCGCCCGCGGCCCGGAGTCCGCCGCCGCGGAGGTCTCGTAGGCCATCACGACGGCCACACCGGCTCCGCAGAGCGCGAACCCGACGAGGGTGACGACCGTGAGGTTCTCGCCGAGGAGCACCGCACCCCCGGCGGCCGTCGCCGGTGCGATCAGGAAGAGGAGCGCGTTGAGCGCCGTGACGCCCACCCGGCGCAGCAGCCACCAGTAGAGACCGTAGGCGGCCAGCGTGGGGAACGCGGCCGCGAAGCCGGCCGCGAGCCAGAACGTCGCCGACGCGGGCGGCGTGAGCGTCCCCGTCGCCGCAGCGACCACGACGAGCGCTGCAGCCGTCACGACGACGTGCACGGTCAGCGTCGTGAGCACTCCGGCCTGCGCGTCCGACCGACGCTGGAGGAAGGTGGCGACGATCAGGCACGACATGGCGAGAAGGGGCAGGAGGTACGCCGACGGGTGTGCCGAGGCACCCTCGAGCTGCGACCGCACGACCAGCAGCACCCCCAGGGCGCCGACGGCCAGCCCTGCCCACTGTGCTCCACGCACCTGGAGGCCCAGCAGCGGGCCCACGAGCACCGCGACCACGAGCGGCTGCACGGCGTCGATCAGGGCGACGGTGCCCGTCGCGATGCCGGCCGCTATCGCGGCGTAGACGAAGACGCAGTAGCCGAACTGGGCGAACAGCCCGATGACGGCCTGGCGTCGGAGCACTGCCGCGCCGGCGCTGCGGGCGACGCCGCGGGCGAGGGCCAGGACGAGCAGCACGGCCGCCAGGGGGACGAACCGCCAGACGAGCAACGTGAGCGGTGAGACCTCGACGACGGCGAAGGCCGGGACGAGGAACCCCGAGCTCCAGGTCGCCACGAAGGCGACCGCTGCCAGGAGCGTCACCCCGCGATGTAGTAGACCGATCTGTTTACTCATGCGGCGACTATACAGATTGGTATAGTCGACGTCATGCCGGTCCCCGAGCTCACCCCCCTGACACCAGGCGCCCGCCGTGTTCTCGACGCCGCGTCGCGCCTGTTCTACGAACGCGGCATCCACTCGGTCGGGGTCGACACGATCGCCGAGTCCGCAGGGGTGACCAAGAAGACGCTGTACGACCGGTTCGGTTCCAAGGAAGCGCTCGTCGTCGCGTACCTCCAGCACAGGGACGCCAGGTGGCGGGACCACGTCGAGGCCCACCTGGCACGGGTGCCCGCACCGGGCGTCGAGCGCGTGCTGACGGTCTTCGACGCGGCCATCTCCTGGTCCGACGCGAACAGCCCCAAGGGCTGCAGCGCCATCAACGCGCGGGCCGAGGTCGGGGACGGGCGCGACGGGAACCCGGTGTTCGGCGAGGTGTCGCGCCAGAAGGCATGGCTGCTCGGGCTGTTCGACGAGCTGTGCCGGCAGGCCGGGATGCAGGACGCCTCGTCGCTGGCGAGGGCGATGATGCTGCTCTACGAGGGTGCGATCGTCACGGTCGGGATGGAGACCTTCACCCACCCGTTCGAGAGGGCACGCGTCGTCGCGCGTGTCCTGCTCGAGTCCCAGCCACCCCTGGGGGAGCCCGCCTCCACGACGTAGCCCCCTGTCCGGCGGGCAGGTCCGCGACAGGCTCGCCGGCCCTTGCGTCGTCGGTGGGTACTCTCTGCGCGGTCAGCTGCCGTCGCGCAGGTCGCTGGGCGCGGCGTCGTCCAGGACGATCCGGTCGAAGACCGCGGTGCACGCCTCGCCCATGGGCGCCTGCGCGAGGAACCCGATGCTGACGGGCAGGTCGGTGTAGAGGCGGAAGAGGCGGACGAACTCCCAGGCCTCTCCGTCGCGCGAGGCGTGGAAGGCCCACCCGGGCCCGGTGCGGACGATCCGCAGGTGGACCGACTCGTCGTCGACGTCCCACGAGTTGCAGTCGTCGGTGTACTCGTTCGTGACGGTCGAGACGACCATGGCCCGCCCCTGGGGCGACTGCTCGAAGCAGAGCTTGGCCCAGTGCGCCTCGTCGGCCCACAGGACCAGGGCGCCCGCGTCGAACGTCGTGCGCTCCGACGGCACCCGGACCCGCGCGGACAGCGCCAGCTCGGCGGGAGCGTCGAACACCAGGGCAGGGGCCGCGTGCTGGGGCGGTGCGCCCAGAGCGTCGTCGGTCCAGTCGGTGCCGGCCGGGGCCGTCAGGGTCACGGCGTCACCGTCGACCTGACCTGCGCCTTCGTGGGACAACCAGTGCAGCGGGGGGAGAGAGATCTTCGTCACGCGCACACCCTACCCAGGCCGCACCGCCGCGAACCCACGACAGGCGACCTGGGGCGTGACGCCGTCGGGCGAGCGGGCCCTTCCCGGCCCAGACCCCGGGAGGAGCCCTACCGGTACCCGGACCACCCGGGCCTCCCGGGTGCGGCCCGGCCCGGAGCATCGTGGACTGGAGACGGCGCCCACCGGGGCGCCGCGCCGGGCAGCGTCCCGGACCCGCACGCACGACGAGGAGAACACCCATGGCTCCCAGCGACGCCGCCCGTGCCCAGCGCGACGAGCTCTTCCCAGGACGGGTCTCGACGCTCGCGTTCACCGACCCCGAGCTCGTCGAGCACTTCGAGGACCTCGCGTTCGACGAGGTCCTGCGCGACAGCCGCCTCGCACCGAGGACCCGGCTCATGGTCCAGCTCGCGGCCCTGGTCGCGTGCCAGGGGGCCGCGGAGTACCGGGCCATGCTCGGCGCGGCGCTCGCGGTCGGCGTCACGCCCGTCGAGGTCAAGGAGATCGTCTACCAGTGCGTGCCGTACGTGGGCATGGCCAAGGTCCTCGACGCCCTGCACGTCACGAACGAGGTCCTGGTCGAGCACGGCGTCGAGCTCCCGCTGCCGGGCCAGTCGACGACGACCCCGCACGACCGGGCCACCAAGGGGCTGGCCGTCCAGCGGGAGATCGTGGGTGCCGACGTCGTCGAGTCGCTCTACACGAACGCGCCCGCGGACCAGGTGCACGTCCAGCGCCTGCTGTCCGCGAACTGCTTCGGCGACCACTACACGCGCACGGGGCTCGACCTGCCCACGCGCGAGCTCCTCACGTTCGCGATGCTCGTCGCGCTCGGCGGCTGCGACCCGCAGGTGCGCGGGCACGTGGCCGCGAACGGCAACGTCGGCAACGGACGGGAGGTCCTCGTGGACGTGGTGACCCAACTCGTGCCGTACATCGGCTACCCGCGCGCGCTCAACGGGCTCAGAGCGGTCGACGACGTCGCACCTGCGGGGTGAGGGCCCCGCCCGGACGCGGGCGTGAGCGCGAGGGCGCGTCGTCCCGACCGGGCGGCGGCCCACGGCGGACCTGCCCGGACGGGGCGCTAGGCCGTGAGCGGCTCGAGACGGAAGGTCGCGGCGGCCCCTGCGGTCCCGGTCACGGTGCCGACGATCTCCGGACCGTGCCGGTCGTACTTGGCGTGGTAGGCCGCGTCGACGGCCGGGTGCACGGTGCCCGGAGGTTCGACGAACGCCACGTCCTTCTCGACCCCTCCGGCGCGGACGCGGCCTCGCGGGTCGGCGAGGGCACGGCGGAACCACCCGTTCTCACGGCCGTAGGCCGAGCGCACGTAGACCTCGTCGCCCACGCGCACGACCCAGATCGTCACGTACGGCCGCAGCGTCCCGTCGGGCCGCCTCGAGGAGACCTGCAGCTCCTCGGCCCGGCCGATCCTGTCCAGCTCGTCGGTGGTCCAGGCCGTCGTCGGTCCTGTCATGGTGGTCGCTCCTCGCGTCGGTCGGTGTCGGCTCGCATCGAGGCCTGGGCCGGAGCCCGGACGGTCCGCACGTCTCGAACATACGGCCGGACCGGCTCGCGTGGGAGGTCGTGCCGGTACCGGTACCCGAGCGGCACAGGGTCGTGCGCCGACCCGTCCGGCCGTGCACGCACCGCGCCGACCGGGGCTCCATGCTCGACCGTCTCCGGTGGAGAACCCGGTCGTCCCGGAGACGGACGGGCCCCGGCCTTGCCACCCCTCGACCGCGGCAGCAGACTCGACCGATGGAGAGCACCCAGACCGCGGCGGCGTCCGAGCCGTCCGACGCCGTGAACGCGCCCGACCACAAGGCGACCCTGCAGCGGTACCTCCAGGCAGCGCGCGACGCGCTCCTCTGGAAGCTCGACGGCCTCGACGAACGGGCGGCCCGATGGCCGTCGACCCCGACGGGGACGAACCTGCTCGGCCTCGTCAGGCACGCCGCCGGGGTGGAGATCGACTACTTCGGTCGCACGTTCGGGCGGGCGTGGCCCACGCCGGAGGAGGTCGCGTGGGCCGCCGAGGACGCCGAGGACAACGCCGACATGTGGGCGATCGCCGAGGATTCCACCGACTCGGTCGTGGACCTCTACCGGAGGGTCTGGACGTTCGCGGACGAGACGATCGCGGCTCTCGACCTCGACGCGCTCGGCCGCGTCCCGTGGTGGCCTGCCGAGATCGCCGACGTCACGTTGTTCCAGGTCATTGTGCACGTCACGAGCGACCTGACCCGTCACGCGGGACACGCCGACATCCTGCGCGAGCTCACCGACGGGAGCGCGGGGCTCAGGGCGGACGGCGACAACCTCCCGCCGCTGTCGGACCAGGAATGGTCTGCGTACGTCGAGCGGTTGCGCGGGGTCGCGGAGGAGGCGCAGCGCCGCGCGGACGTGCGTCCCACCTGACCGGAGCGCCCGGTGGAGCCGACGACGTCACGCACGTGACGCCGTCGGGCCCCCTCGGTCCGAGGGCGGGACGGGAGCGCCCGCGGACACGGGCCGCCCGGCCTCCCGACGGGAGGCAGCGGTCCGCACGGTTGCCCACACGACCAGCCCCAGGCCCGCTCCGAGCACCGGGTAGGTCGCGGCGAGACGGGCGAGCGAGAAGACGGTCACCGCCTGGTCGGTCGCGAGCAGGCGCACGACCGCTCCGAGCGCCCCCACCACGGCGCCGGCCGCCACGGCCAGGACCGCGGAGCGCAGGTGCTGCCGCGCCGCGACGGGCCGAGCGGTCCGCCACCAGCGCACGACGAGGGCCGCGAGGGCGACGAACCCGAGGAACGAGCTCCCGTGCTGGAGGTACTTGTACGCCGCGACCCCGGCGACCGGGGTCCGCAGGACGTCCCAGGTCTGGACAGCGGTCCCGCGCAGGTGCGTGAAGTCGTCCCAGAGGACGTGGGTGAGCGTCCCCGCCACGGCGAACCCGGCGACGGCGGCCGCGATCGCGAGGGGGCGAGCGGTCCGGGTCGACACGTCGGGGGAGAGGGGTGTCCGGCGAGGCAGCGCAGCGAGGTAGGGCCCGCGGACCACGAGGACCCACAGGGCCGTGAAGGCCACGGTGAGGGCGAGGTCGACGGTCACGACGCCCAGCAGACGGTGCGTGGGGTGGGCCAGCTCGTCGGTACCGGGCCACAGCACGTCGAGGAACAGGGGAGCGTCCGGGACCATCGCGCCGATCGTGAACGCCGGCAGCGCCCAGAGGAGGAGGGCGGGGGAGAGCGCGCGACGCGCCCGCCTGCCGGCGAGGGGGAGGGCGACGAGGGCGTGGACGGGGGTGTAGGGCACGGGCGACATGATGCCCGCTCGGCGGGCCGAGGCGGGCGGGGCGACGCCAGGGAGCGGAGCACTCGGGGTCGGACATCTCACACTTTGCGGACATCGCCGTCTCCTTGTTCAAAATAGTGTGCCAAGCGCGTACCTCGCTCGACACGACCTCCCCGGGCGGCTCACCACTCGGCCCGGAGGAGGAGGGGGTCGTCGTGGGTGATCTCGAGCTCGCCCGGCGTGTCTTCGCCAGGAAGGATCCGCAGGGCGGCGGTAGTTTGCCGAGTGGTGAGGCACGAGCCTCACCGCACGACGTGACGCGAGGAGCCGAACATGGGTATCGACGAGGCGAAGGACAAGGCTGCGGCCGCTGCCGGCGAGGCCAAGGAGGGTCTGGGGGGTCTGCTCGACAAGGCCAAGGAGTTCCTGACCGACGACAAGATCGACGACGTCGCGGAGAAGATCAAGGGAATCGCGCCCGACTCGGTCGACGGCCACGTCGACGCCCTGGCCGAGAAGGCCAAGAAGGCCAACGACTGACCGGTCGAGATACGCACTCCACCGGCCGAGGTCGGTAACATCGAGGGGCGCCGCCGTCTGGCGGCGCCCTATCGAACGCCCTGTTGAGCTGCTAGGAGCGCGCACTGTGTCAGACGTCGTATCGTCACCTTTGTCCATCACTCTCGACGGAGAACGGACCACGGTGGAGACGGGGGCGACCGGTGCGGACCTGTTCTCGGGCCGCCGTGAGGTCGTCGTCCTCCGCGTGAACGGTGAGCTCAAGGACCTCGACACCCCGGTCGCCGAGGGTGACGAGGTCGAGGGCGTGACCATCGACTCGCCCGACGGTCTCGACGTGCTGCGCCACTCGGCCGCGCACGTCCTGGCCCAGGCCGTGCAGCAGGTCAACCCCGACGCCAAGCTCGGCATCGGCCCGCCCGTCCGTGACGGCTTCTACTACGACTTCGACGTCGAGACCCCGTTCACGCCCGAGGACCTCAAGGCTCTCGACAAGGTCATGGCACGCATCATCAAGGACGGGCAGACGTTCGAGCGCCGCGTCGTGACCGACGACGAGGCCCGCGCCGAGCTCGCGAACGAGCCGTACAAGCTCGAGCTGATCGGCCTCAAGGGCTCCGGCTCCGCCGACGACGCAGCAGGGGAGGGCGTGTCGGTCGAGGTCGGTGCCGGCGAGCTCACCATCTACGACAACGTCCGTCGCGACGGCACGGTGGCCTGGAAGGACCTGTGCCGCGGCCCGCACCTGCCCAGCACGCGTCTGATCGGCAACGGCTTCCAGCTCATGCGCAGCGCGGCCGCCTACTGGCGCGGCAGCGAGAAGAACCCGCAGCTCCAGCGCGTGTACGGCACGGCCTGGCCCACCAAGGACGAGCTGCGCGCCTACACGGAGCGCCTCGCCGAGGCCGAGCGTCGTGACCACCGCCGCATCGGTGCCGAGATGGACCTGTTCTCGTTCAACGACCAGGTCGGCTCGGCCCTGCCGCTGTTCCACCCGAAGGGCGGCGTGATCAAGCGGGTCATGGAGGACTACGTCCGCCAGCGCCACATCGAGGAGGGGTTCTCCTACGTCGGCACCCCGCACATCACCAAGGAAGAGCTCTTCTTCACCTCGGGCCACCTGCCGTACTACGCGGACACGATGTTCCCGGCGCTCGACCTCGAGGAGGTCGGTGACCACGGGCGCTATCGCCTCAAGGCGATGAACTGCCCCATGCACAACCTGATCTTCTCGAGCCGCGGGCGCTCGTACCGCGAGCTGCCGATCCGGTTGTTCGAGTTCGGCACCGTGTACCGGTACGAGAAGTCCGGCGTGGTCCAGGGCCTGACGCGTGTGCGCGGCCTGACCCAGGACGACTCGCACTCCTACGTCACGCCAGAGCAGGCCCCGGACGAGGTCAAGCACCTGCTGAACTTCATGCTGTCGGTGCTCACCGACTTCGGCCTCGACGACTTCTACCTGGAGCTGTCGACGCGGGACGACTCCAAGCCCGACAAGTTCGTCGGCACCGACGAGGACTGGGCCAAGGCCACCGCTGTGCTGGAGAAGGTCGCTGTCGAGTCGGGTCTCGAGCTCGTGGCGGACCCGGGCGGCGCTGCCTTCTACGGCCCCAAGATCTCGGTCCAGGCCAAGGACGCCATCGGCCGCACGTGGCAGATGGGCACGGTGCAGTACGACTTCAACCAGCCGAAGGGCTTCGGCCTGGAGTACACGGCGGCAGACGGTACCAAGCAGCAGCCGGTGATGATCCACTCGGCCAAGTTCGGCTCGATCGAGCGGTTCATGGGTGTGCTCATCGAGCACTATGCGGGGCTCTTCCCGGCCTGGCTGGCGCCCGTCCAGGTGCTCGCCGTCCCGGTGGCCGAGGCGTTCGACGACTACCTCAAGGACGTCGTCGCCGAGCTCAAGGCCCGCGGCATCCGCGCCGAGCTCGACCTTTCCGACGACCGGTTCGCCAAGAAGATCCGCAACGCGTCCAAGGAGAAGGTGCCCTTCGTGCTCATCGCCGGTGGCGAGGACGTCGAGGCCGGTGCGGTCTCGTTCCGCTACCGCGACGGGCGCCAGGACAACGGCGTGCCCGTGGCCGAGGCCATCGAGCGGATCGTGTCTGCGGTCCGCGAGCGCAGCCAGGTCTGACGCGTGACGTCGGACGGCGCAGGGACGGGGTACTCCGTGGAGGGTCCGCAGGGGCATCCACGGTTCGACGACGGGATGGACCGGTTGTGGACGCCGCACCGGATGGTCTACATCGGCGGTCAGGACAAGCCGGTCGACGACCGGTCGTCGTCGTGCCCCTTCTGCCGGATCCCTGCGCTGTCCGACGAGGACGGGTTGATCGTGGCGCGCGGCACGTGGTGCTTCGTGGTGCTCAACCTGTACCCGTACAACCCGGGCCACCTGATGGTGTGCCCGTACCGGCACGTGTCGGACTACACCGAGCTCACCTCGGAGGAGACCGACGAGCTGGCGCGGCTGTCGCAGCAGGCGATGCGGGTGACGCGTGCGGTGTCAGGTCCTGACGGCTTCAACCTGGGCATGAACCAGGGTGCGGTCGCAGGGGCCGGCATCGCGGCGCACCTGCACCAGCACGTGGTGCCGCGCTGGTCGGGGGACGCGAACTTCCTGCCGATCGTGGCGCACACCAAGGCCGTGCCGGAGCTGTTGGGGGACACCCGTGCACGGCTCGCGGCGGCCTGGGAGGCCGGCGCGGTCCACGAGGCACGTCCGACGAACGACGACCCGGCGTCTCCTGCGGCGCCCGCACCCAAGGAGAGCTAGATGTTCGGGCGACTTCGCGCCGTCGTGACGCGCTTGTTCACGCCGGTCGCGGCCTTCCTGCTGCGGATCGGGGTCTCCCCGGACGCGGTGACGATCGTGGGCACGGTGGGCGTGGTGGCCTCCGCGCTGTGGCTGTTCCCGACGGGGCACCTGTTCGCGGGCACCATGGCGATCATGGTCTTCGCGTTCTCGGACGCGCTGGACGGGGTGATGGCCCGCCTGTCGGGGCGCTCGGGGCCGTGGGGGGCGTTCCTGGACTCGACGCTGGACCGTCTGGCCGACGCCGCGATCTTCACGGGGCTGATCGTGTGGTTCGTCCGCACCGAGAACACGTGGGGCATCACGGTGGGGCTCGCGTGCCTGGTCCTGGGGTCGGTGGTCCCGTACGCGCGGGCACGGGCCGAGGGCCTGGGCATGACGGCCGCCGTCGGGATCGCCGAGCGTGCCGACCGTCTGGTCGTGACGCTCGTCGCGGCGGGCCTGGTGGGCCTGGGGCTCCCGGTGACGGTCCTGGTCGTGGTCCTGGGGCTGCTCGCGGCCGCGAGCGCCGTGACGGTGGTGCAGCGCATGGCGACGGTGCGTCGTCAGGCGGTCGCTGCCGGGGCGTCCGAGGGTGGTGCCTGAGGTGGGGGTGAGCGCGGACAAGGCGTTCACGTTCGCGTGGCGCAACGCTCACAAGGTGCCGGAGCCGGTGCTGCGGGGGTTGTTCACGGTGATCGCGGACGTGGCGTGGGCGACGCGCCGCGGTGGTGTGGCGCAGCTGGAGAGGAACTTGGCGCGGGTGCGTCCTGGGTCGGACGCCCGGGGGCTGCGCCGGTTGAGCCGGGCGGGCATGCGTTCGTACATGCGCTACTACCGCGAGGCGTTCACGTTGCCGGGGGCGTCCCCTGCGCAGATCGAGGCGCGGGTGCGTCTGGAGGGGTACGAGAACTGCCTGCGGTTCACCTCGCAGGGGGTGACGCCGGTCCTGGCGCTGGGTCACATGGGCAACTGGGACCTGGCGGGGGCGTATGCGACGCAGCACATCGCGCCGGTGCTGACGGTCGCGGAGCGGCTCAAGCCTGAGGAGCTGTTCCAGGAGTTCTTGGCGTTCCGCAACTCGTTGGGGATCGAGATCCTGGCGTTGGGCGACGGTGACGTGTTCCGTGAGCTGATGCGCGGGGCGCGGGGGCCGGGCAAGCTCATCCCGTTGCTCGCGGACCGTGACCTGACGGCGCGGGGTGTGGAGGTGGACCTGTTCGGCGAGCGGGCCCGGGTCGCGGCGGGTCCTGCGGCGCTGGCTGTCTCGACGGGGGCGCCGTTGTTGACGGCGTCGATCCGATACGAGCGCCTGACGGGTCCTCGTCGTCGGGCGGCGGGGACTCCGTGGGGGATCGTCATCCGGTTCTTCCCGCAGGTCGCGGTCCCGGACGGGGTGCCGCGCAGCGAGCGGGTCGCGGCGGTGACGCAGGCGTGGGTCGACCAGCTGGCGGAGGCCGTCGCCGCGGACCCGGAGGACTGGCACATGCTGCAGAAGGTGTTCGTGGCGGACCTGGATCCGGACCGGTACGCCCGGTCCCGGGCGAAGGACGCGCAGGGTGCGACGGGTGGAGGGGCGGTGGGCTCGGCATGAGTCTGAAGATCGGGATCGTGTGCCCGTACTCGTTCGACGTGCCGGGTGGGGTGCAGTTCCACATCCGGGACCTGGCGGAGGCGCTCATGGCGCAGGGGCACGAGGTGTCGGTGCTGGCCCCGGCGGACGAGGACACCCCCATCCCGGACTACATCACGTCCGCGGGGCGTGCGGTGCCGGTCAAGTACAACGGGTCGGTGGCGCGGATGACGTTCGGTCCGGTCACGGCGGCGCGGGTGCGCCGGTGGCTGGACGCGGGTCAGTTCGACGTGCTGCACCTGCACGAGCCGGTCACGCCGTCGTTGAGCATGCTGGCGCTGTGGATCGCTCAGGGGCCGATCGTGGCGACGTTCCACACGGCGTTGATCCGCTCGCGCGCGCTGCAGGTGGTCTACCCGTTGGTGCGCCAGAGCCTGGAGAAGATCTCGGCGCGCATCGCGGTCTCGGAGGACGCCCGGCGCACGCTCGTGGAGCACATGGGGGGTGATGCGGTCGTGATCCCCAACGGCGTCTACGTCGACACGTTCGCGGACGCTGCCCCGTCGGCGAAGTGGCAGGGGACCGCGGACGCACCGACCATCGCGTTCCTGGGGCGCCTGGACGAGCCGCGCAAGGGCTTGCCGGTCCTGACGGCCGCGATCCCGCGCATCCTCGAGGCCGTCCCGGGGGCCCGGTTCCTGATCGCGGGCCGCGGGGACCAGGGCCGCGCGGACGCGCTCGAGGCGCTCGGGGAGGCCGCGAGCGCCGTGGAGTTCCTGGGGTCGATCTCGGACGAGGAGAAGGCGTCCTTGTTGTCGTCGGTGGACGTGTACATCGCGCCGCAGACGGGTGGGGAGAGCTTCGGGATCGTGCTGGTGGAGGCGATGAGCGCGGGGGCGTGCGTGGTGGCTTCGGACCTGGGGGCTTTTCGGCGGGTGCTGGACGAGGGGCAGGCGGGGGCGTTGTTCCCGGTGGGGGACCCGGTCGCGTTGGCGGACACGGTGCTGCGGGTCCTGGCGGACCCGGCGGGCCGGGAGCGGTACTGCGAGCGGGCGATCTCGTTCGTGCGCCGGTTCGACTGGTCGACGGTGACGGCCGAGGTGCTCGCGGTGTACGAGATGGCGTTGGCGGCCTCGGACGCGGTGATCCCGGTGCACGAGGATCCTGCGTCGTTGCGTGGTGGTCGTCGCCTGGGGCTGTGGCCTCGTCCGGAGCAGGAGAGGAACCCGTCGTGACGTGGTCGGAGATCGCCATCATCGTGGTGGCTGTGGTGCTGGTCGCGGGGTGGGCCCTGTGGGTCGCTGCCTCGCGCCTGGACCGGTTGCACCGCAAGGTCATGGCCTCGCGCCTGGCGCTGGACGCCCAGCTGGAGCGGCGGGCGTCGGCGGCGCTCGACCTGGCGGGGTCGGGCGAGCTGGACCCGGCGAGCTCGGTCCTGGTCGCCGAGGCGGCGTACGAGGTCCTGGACGACGACCTGCGCACGCGTGAGGTCGCGTCGGTGGTGCCGGGGCTGGCGGAGCTCGTGGTCTCGCCGGGGTCGGCTCACGGGCCCGACGGCGTCGCGACGGTCGGGGCGCCTCGCCTCCTGGCGGGGGTGGGTTCTGAGCGGGCGCGCGCGGAGAGCGACCTGTCGGCGACGTTGCGCGCGGCCCTGGAGGACCCGGAGGAGGTGCGGGAGATCCGGTCCTCGCTCCTGGGGGCCGAGCTGCTCGCGGCGCTGGCCGGGGCCTGGTACCGGGCGCAGCTCGCGCGCCGCTTCCACAACGAGGCCGTGGCCCAGACGCAGCGCCTGCGCCGCACGTGGTACGCCCGGGTGTTCTCGTTGGCGGGGCACGCGCCCATGCCGGTCACGGTCGAGCTGGACGACGCCTGGCCGCCCGCCCTCGACCGCAACCCCTGACCGACCGGTCGGGTTCCGGGGCTGCCCGAGGGGTGGGCGCACCTCCGTAGACTGGGTGGTGACGTGCGAGCATGTCGGCGGCGTGAGCGTGACCCCTGCTCACGCGTCCCAACGTGAAGATGTGAGGTTTCGCGGTGTCCGTGGAGAATTCCGGCGAGAACAGCCCCCAGGTGACCGGCGACGTCGTCGGCTCGGCCAAGGTCAAGCGCGGCATGGCCGAGATGCTCAAGGGCGGCGTCATCATGGACGTCGTCACGCCCGAGCAGGCGAAGATCGCCGAGGACGCCGGCGCGGTGGCCGTCATGGCCCTCGAGCGCGTCCCGGCCGACATCCGCGCCCAGGGCGGGGTCTCGCGCATGAGCGACCCCGACATGATCGACGGCATCATCGCCGCGGTCTCGATCCCGGTCATGGCCAAGGCGCGCATCGGTCACTTCGTCGAGGCCCAGGTGCTGCAGGCTCTCGGCGTCGACTACATCGACGAGTCCGAGGTCCTGACCCCGGCCGACTACGCCAACCACATCGACAAGTGGGCCTTCGAGGCACCGTTCGTGTGCGGGGCGACCAACCTGGGCGAGGCGCTGCGCCGCATCACCGAGGGCGCGGCCATGATCCGCTCCAAGGGCGAGGCCGGCACGGGCGACGTGTCCAACGCGACCACGCACATGCGCACCATCCGCGGCGAGATCCGTCGCCTGACGTCCCTGCCCGAGGACGAGCTCTTCGTCGCGGCCAAGGAGCTCCAGGCGCCGTACGAGCTCGTCAAGGAGATCGCCGCCACGGGCAAGCTGCCCGTGGTCATGTTCACCGCGGGCGGCATCGCGACCCCGGCCGACGCGGCCATGATGATGCAGCTCGGTGCGGAGGGCGTGTTCGTCGGCTCGGGCATCTTCAAGTCCGGCAACCCCGCCCAGCGTGCGGCCGCGATCGTCAAGGCCACCACGTTCTACGACGACCCGGCCGTCCTCGCGGACGTCTCGCGCGGCCTGGGCGAGGCCATGGTCGGCATCAACGTCGACGACATCCCGGTCCCGCACCGCCTGGCCGAGCGCGGCTGGTGACTCCCGCCCCGCTGCCGGCCCGGTGACACCGCGATGACGAGCACGGCCGACCGGCCCGCCGGTCGCGTCCCGACCGGGGCGGGCGCACCCGTCGCGCCCGCCCCGGCGGCGCCCCCGGCCCCCCCCGCCCCCCCCCCCCCCCCCGGGCCCGCCTGGGTCCTGGGCCCCCCCCGCATGCGCCCCCGGCGCGGGGCGCG
>NZ_JACSQF010000014.1:113449-143103 GCF_014836755.1 Oerskovia merdavium | reverse complement strand
AGCACGAAGAACACCAAGAACTGAGCCAACCCCGGCCGACGCTCCACGAACCCCGACCACCACCCACGCAACCGACCGAACAACGACGACCGCCCCCCGGACGGCGTCCGGGCCGACGCGGGGTCCGCCCCGCTCACGCCGCTCACCGGCGGGCCAGCTCGGCGCGCATCCAGCGGGTGCTCCGCCGGTTCCGGAAGAACGCCGAGACCAGGTCTCCGGTGCCCCGGAAGAAGCGGCCGTTGACGATCGTGACGAGTGCGGCGGCCATGTCCATGCTCACGGCACCGTTGGTCATCTTCGCGATGGCACGGAACGGCATCCCGCGCAGGAACAGCAGGTTGAGGTCAGGGGTGCCCTTGGCCTCGGCGCGAGCGATCCGTCGCGCCAGCTCACGGTAGGCGACCCGGGCCAGGGGGCTGCGCGCGTGCTCCAGGTCCGACAGGGGGCTGTTGACCCCGAGCGGTCCGGTCGCCCGGCCCCGCGCGGCCAGCGGGCGCCCCAGGAAGGAGGCGAACGCGTCGTCGGGCACGTCGGTGACCTCACCGGTCCGGTACTGCTGCGGCACGGCCGGGACCGTGGCCCCGGGGGCTGTCCCGGTCAGGACGTGCTCGGCCGAGAGCAGCACGGTCTCGACGTCGGACCCGACCTCGAGGGTCCACGTGCCGCCCTCGGTCTCCCAGGTTCCCGTCGCCGTCGAGAAGTGCCGGAAGGTGAACCGGTCGAACGCGATGCGCACGCGCTGCGACTCCCCCGGCTCGAGGTGGACCTTCGCGAAGCCCTTGAGCTCGCGCACAGGGCGGTGCACGCCGTCGGTCCCCCGCCGCCCCACGTACAGCTGTGCGACCTCGGCTCCCGCGACGTCCCCCGTGTTGGTCAGGGTGAACGTCACGCCCTCGGCGTCGACCTCGAGGTCCGCGTACGCGAACGTCGTGTAGCTCAGCCCGAACCCGAACGGGAACGCCACCGGCGCGCCGACGCTCGAGTAGTAGCGGTACCCGACGTAGGGGCCCTCGCGGTACTCGGCGTCGACCCCTTCGCCCGGGTAGTAGCGGTAGGTCGGGGTGTCCTCGAGCCTGACGGGGTACGTCTCCGCGAGGCGACCGGACGGGTTCACCGCACCGGTCAGCACCCGGACCACGGCCTCGGCACCGCCCTGCCCGCCGAGGTAGCCGTGGACCAGGGCGGAGCACTGCGAGAGCCAGGGCACCTCGACGACCGACCCCGCGCTGAGGACGACGACGATCCGGCTCGTGACCGAGGAGATCCGTGCCAGGAGCTCGACCTGGCTCGAGGGGAGCCGCAGGTGCGAGCGGTCCTGGCCCTCGGACTCGCTGATCTCGTCGAGACCCAGGTAGAGCAGGACGACGTCGGCCGACCTGGCCGCGTCGACGGCCTCGGTGACGAGTGCCGGGTCCGACGCCCCGCCGCGCGTGAAGCCCTGCGCGGTCGCGACGACCTCGAGGTCGGAGCCTGCGAGCGCGTCGAGCGCCGTCGTGAGCCGGGTCGGGTTGACGACCGAGGACCCGGCCCCCTGGTAGCGAGGCGTCGAGGCGAAGTCACCCACGACCGCGACCCGGGTGCCCGCGGCGAGCGGCAGGACGTGGTCCTCGTTGCGCAGCAGCACAGCGCTCTGCTCGGCCGCCGTGCGCGCGAGCTCGTGGTGGGCGTCCGGGTCGACCTCGCGGCCGGCTCCCCCGATCCGGCTCACGAGGACCTTCAGCTCCTCGACCCGCGCGTCGAGGTCGGTCATGTCGAGGTCGCCGCGGCCGACCGCGGCCACGATCTGCGCCGCGGAGTCGAGCCCGGGCGACGGCATCTCGAGCGTGCCGCCCCGACGCACGGCCTCGACCGCGTCGTTGCCGCCGCCCCAGTCCGTCACGACTGCGCCGTCGAACCCCCACTCGTCGCGCAGGACCTGCTGGAGCAGGAACGGGTTCTCGTTGGCGTACGTGCCGTTGAGCAGGTTGTAGCTCGACATGATCGAGTAGGGCGCGGACTCACGGACGACGACCTCGAAGCCCGTCAGGTAGATCTCGCGCAGCGTCCGCTCGTCGACCACGGAGTCGCTCGTCATGCGGCGCAGCTCCTGGCTGTTGGCCGCGAAGTGCTTGGGGCAGGCCGCGACGCCGCGCGACTGGATGCCGCGCACGTAGCCTGCCGCGAGGCGCCCCGAGAGCAGCGGGTCCTCGGAGAAGTACTCGAAGTTGCGCCCGCACAGCGGGCTGCGCTTGACGTTGAGCCCCGGGCCGAGGAGCACGTCGACCCCCTGGTCGGCGGCCTCGGCACCGAGCGCCTCGCCCACGGACCGCGCGAGCTCGGGGTCCCAGCTGTTGGCGACCGTGGCCGCGGTCGGGAAGCAGGTCGCGGGCTGCGAGGCGCCGAGACCGAGGTGGTCGGCCGAGCCCGTCTGCTTGCGGACGCCATGAGGCCCGTCGGACAGCCACAGCGTCCGGATCCCGTGCCGCGGTACCGCACGTGTCTCCCAGACGCTCTCCCCGCTCAGGAGTGCGGCCTTCTCGAGCGTCGTCAGTTCTTCCGTCATGGTCTGCTTCCGTTCGCCCCGCGGCACGTGTGCGGCTCGCGGGTGTACTGGTGTGGTTCTGTCTCGCCTGGTCGCCCGGACGGCCCGCGACGACCTGGCGTCCGGGTCGGGACTATCTCGCGTGGGCGGGGACCCGCCCGACGGCGTCCGGCACCGGGCCGGCGTCGCCGTCACCGCCCGTGCCGGGCTCCTGCCTGAAGATGATCTTGAGGATCGGGAAGTACACGACGACCGAGATCAGCGCGTTGACGATCATCGTGACGACGTCGGCCCCGGCCTCCCCGGTGCTGCCCCAGCGGTCGACCATGAACTGGTAGATCGGGTCCTTGTAGAACCCTTGGAGCGCCGCGGCGGCGAAGGTGATGACGACGTACGCGACCGTGTACCAGGCCGCTGCGCGCCAGATGTTCGTGCGGGACTTGAACGTGATGTTGCGCTGGGCGAAGAAGTTGATGACCTGGGCGACGAGCAGCGTGATCTGCACCGCCAGGAAGTAGGCGAGCCCTCCGCCGCCGTCCGGCAGCGCCCCCGCCGCGTAGTCGAAGATGTAGAACGTCGAGCCGTCGGCGTTCGTGCTCACCGCGAACGCCTGGAACGACTGCTCCACGAGCGGTGTCATGGTGAAGATCCACTTGATCAGCGGCATGAGCGCCAGCTGGAGCACGGTCATGCCGGTGCTCAGGAGCGAGAAGACGACGAACTGCGCGACGGCCGGACGCCTCTCCGAGAAGTCGTTCCACGACCTGAGCACGCGCGTCTCCCTGATGCCGTTCAGTCTGTCCACCTGCGTGTCTCCTTCGACTGTCCACGAGCTGTCGCGGGGACGAGGCCGCTCGCCCTCACCCTCGGTGCGGGCACGGCGTGGACGACGTCCCGGGTCGCGACCACCTCCGCGCGGGGCTGCGACGCCCGACGACGGTGGGTGGCGCCCGAGGGCGACTGGTAACGAACTCATCACAGCCCACGCTCGACGGGGCACCGAGCCGCTTTGCATAACCTGTCGGTTCTGGCGCACAAACTGTCGCCCCACGGAGCGGGTCGAGCAGAGCCGGGCGCACGGCCGCGCGACGACAGCACTGGTGGGGACGGCGGCAGGGTTCGCTGCCTGGACACGGGCCAGGCAGCCGCCGCGGGAGCTCGCGCTCAACCGACAGCGGCGTCTTCCGGGGACCCCCTGCTCCCCCGGAAGCGCCGCGCGGGCGCGCTCGGACGGGACGCACGACCCCCAAGGCCTCGACCGTCTCGAGCGACGACACCCGTACTCTACTGACGGCAAAGTGGCACCGAGGTCGAAGTGCCGCCAGATGAGAGAGCTCTCATGTGAACTGCACCACATCGTCACGGACCGCGTCCCCGCTCCTCGTCCGCACCCCACGTGCGTCCCCCCAGCCCAGGACCGTGCGACGCCCGGCCGCCTGCGGCGAGCCGTCGCCGTCGGGCCGGAGGAATCTCTCGCTGCGCAATGCCACCAGCACCCGCCCGTTCCTGGGACAATCAAGAGGTGACGACACACGAGAACCCGCCGGGCGAGCGGCTCAGCCGCGCCTTTCAGCACCGACTCAACGAGCTCTTCGCGACCCGACAGCGTGCCGGACGCGGCGCGACCAACCGCGAGGTCGCGAACTGGATGACCGAGCACGGCTATGCCGTCAAGGAGGCCTACCTCAGCGCGCTCCGCGGCGGCCACCGCACCTCGCCCTCGCTGCGCATCATCGAGGGCCTCGCCGCGTACTTCGGTGTCGAGCCCAAGGACCTCCTCGACACGGGAGAAGACCCCAAGAAGGAGCTCCGGCTCGCCCTCAACGACCACGGCGTCGAGGCCTTCGCGCTGCGCGCGGAGGGCCTGTCCGCCGAGAACGTGCGCGCCGTGACCCAGCTCCTGGACCAGATGCGTCGGATGCAGTCGCTCCCGGCCGTCGATCCCGTCGACGAGCCGTGAACGATCACCGCACCCGCCTGACCGCGGCAGGCCTCGACCGAGCCCGCAGCATCGACGACGCCCGGCGCATCGTCGCGACCCTGCGCGAGCGGCCCATCGACGTCGTCGACGGCCCTCTGGGCGAGGGGATCTCGGGGATGTGGCTCAGCATGCCCGACGGCGAGAAGATCATCGTCAACTCCGAGGCGACCCTGTCCGAGCGCCACCGGCACCACATCATCGCGCACGAGCTGGTCCACATCCTCGACGCGTGCGACGACCCCGACGCCCCGCCGCCCGGACCCCAGCGGCGCAACCGCTACGAGGACCCGGTCGAGCACCGCGCCGAGTCGATCGCGAGCGAGCTCATGATGTCGATCGAGGCCACGGGTGGTGTCGCACACCGCCTCGCCGGCATGGAGCGCTACCGGTGACCCTGCTCGCCTGCGCGCTCTTCGCCGGGGCCGCGCTCTGGACGGCTCTGCGCCACCGCTCGCAGCACCGCGGGGACTACGCCCTGACCTGGGGGCTCGCGCTCGTGGCCGCTGCCTCGGCGCTGCGCATCACCCAGGTCGAGTCGTTCCTCCTCGAGCACGCGCCCGCGGGCGCCCACGAGCTCGCCAAGCACGCGCTGCTCGTCGCCGGCTGCCTGTGCATCGCGGCGTGGGTCCAGGGCACCCAGGGACGTCGACCTCGTCCGGCGTACCTCGCCTCGGGGATCGTCGGGGTCGTCGGGGTGCTCGTGCTCGTCTTCGCGCTCAACGGCCCGTGGGAGCGGCAGGACTTCGACCTGCAGACCGGCGGCAAGCCCTGGATGACCCTGTACTGGGCCGCGTACTACGGGGCGTTCCTCTGGGCCACGGCGACGTTCGGCGTCTCGACCGTCCGGAACCGGCAGGACCGACCCCGAAGCGACCGCTGGGGCATGGACCTCGCTGCCGCGGGGGCGTTCGTCGGGGTGCTGTGGGCACTCCTGAGCGCCGTCAACATCGTCCTGCAGGAGCCGGGGGCGGTCGAGCAGTACCGGGTCCTCGGGATCCGCACGCGGTACCTGATCGCGGCGTCGAGCATCCTGCTCACGCTCGGGATCATGGGCCACCTGCTCTCGGCTGCGCGGACCCGGCGACGACGACAGGCCGACCTGGGCGCCCTGCACGCCCACCTGGTCGACGCCGTCGCAGAGTCCCGCCTTCCGGCAGTGCGACCCGAGGTCGCCGAGTACCACCGGACCATCGAGATCATGGACGCGCTCGCGACCCTGGCCAGGTACTCGGCCCCGCGCGACGCCGCGCAGGTCCGGTCGCTGGTCGGCGAGGCCCCCGAGCCCGTGCTGCGGGCACTGCAGATCGACGTCGCCGCGACCCGGCGCGGCATGGACGAGCGACCGGACGTCCCCGCGGACTGGAGCGCCTGGGCAGAGGACGACCACGCCCTGCGTCACCTGGGCAGGGCGTTCCGCGAGCAGACGAGCGAGAAGCGCGCGATCGTGCTCGCGGGCGTCCTCGGCCCCGAGCAGGAGCTGCGATGACGCCGCCGACCGAAGCCTCCGTCGCCACCCCGCCCCGCTGGGCCGTCGTCGTGACGGAGGTCCTCGCGCCGGGCTACACGGTCGCGGCGCTCGTCCTGGCCGCGGCCCTGTACGCGTCGCCCGGTCTCGGCGGCGCGCCCTACGTCGTGCTCGCGGTCCTGCTCTGCGGCGGACTGCCCTACCTGTTCGTCCACGGGCTCGCGCGGGCCAAGGTCCTGGAGTCCCGTCACGTGCGCCCGAGGGCCCAGCGCCTCGTGGTCTTCGCGGGGCTCGTCGTCATCGAGGTCTCGGCGATCCTCGTCCTGCACCTCGTCGGGTCCCCACCCCTGCTCCCCCGGCTCCTCGCGGCCTACCTCGCGGGGATCGTCGCGATCGCCCTGGTCACCCCGTTCGTGCGCGCCTCGGTGCACACGGCCGTGTTCTCGGTCGCTGCCGGCGTCTCGACGGCCCTGTCGTGGTGGCTCGCGGCCGGGCTCCTGGCCGTTGCCGTCGTCGTCGGGCTCTCCCGCCTCGCGGTGCACGACCACTCTCGCCGCGAGGTCGTGACGGGCCTCGTGCTCGGCGCCCTGGTGGGGGCCGTGGCCGCCGCAGCCCTCCTCGGCTGACGTCCCGCGGCGCTGGCCGCGCGCCCGACACGCCTGTGCGCGCCGGTCCGACCGGGTGCCGGACCTCGCGCGGCGAGGCGATATCCCTTGACCTCCCCCGCCCTGCGCGCGATCCTCGATCCATGCCGACGACGCCCCTCGCCCTGCCGCTGCCCGCCGCGACCACGCGACCAGCGGGCAGGCAGCAGGAGTTCCGGCCCCAGCGACCGCACCCGGTGCCATGACGGGCGCGCTGGTCGCCGGGCTCGTCGCGGGCTATGCGATCGCCATCCCGGTGGGCGCGATCGCCGTCTACCTCGTGACGCTCACCGCGCGCACCCGGTTCGCGGTCGGCGCTGCCGCGGGCCTCGGCACCGCGACGGCCGACGGCATCTACGCGACGGTCGCGGTCGTCGCGGGGGCGGTCGTCGCCCCGCTCGTCGCTGCCGTCCGCACGCCGCTCACCTGGGCCTCGGTCGCGGTCCTCGCCTTCCTCGCGTGGCGCACGTTCCGCCCTGCGCTCCAGCGCGTCCTGCCCGACGGCGCCACGCCCCGTCCGGCAACCGGCGACACCACTCCCGTGCGCGCCTATGCGACGCTGCTCGGCCTCACCCTGGTCAACCCCGCGACCGTGATCTACTTCGCCGTCCTCGTGGCCGGTGGCGCCCTGAGCCCTGACGCGACGGGCGCGGAACGAGCGGTCTTCGTGCTCGCGGCGTTCGTCGCGTCCGCGAGCTGGCAGATGCTCGTCGCCGGTGGTGGCGCGGTGCTCGGTCGCGCCCTGACGAACGACACCGGCCAGCGCGTCACCGCTGCCGTGGGCGGCCTGGTGATCCTCGCGCTCGCGGTGCACCTGGCGCTCGGGGCCTGACAAGGGCACCACGGTGCCCCGAAGTGGTCACCCGGCGAGAACGGTGCCTCGCCCGAACGTCATGACCGCCGCCCTGAAGTAGTCCTCGGCGCGCTCGCGCGCCTCGGCCCGGGAAGACCGCTCCCCTGGGCTGCCCGATCCGTCGTGCGCGAGCTCGAGCTCCTCCGTCACGAACCGGCCGATCACGGCGCCGGCCGCCCCTGTCCCCATCTCGCGGGTCACGGCCTTGAGCGCGACGAGCTCCCCGACGGCGTCCTGCAAGGCCGTCGAGGTCTCTCCCTGCGCGAGCAGGGTACGCAGGTCGAGCGGCGGGCTGCTTGCGTCCGGGTGGGCACGCAGCCAGCGCAGCACCGCGGCGGGCCTCAGCGCGTAGAAGACCTTCTTGAGCGAGACCTCGCTGCCCTCCCACCGTTCGCGCTGGCCACGGCCCAGGTGCACGTAGTGCCGGACCAGGGCGTCACGGTCGACCACGTCGGAGGCGAGCGCCCGCAGACCGTCCCGGAAGCCCTCGTCGCCGCGGTACACGATCCCCGACTCCAACCACTCGACGATCGTCGCGTTCCCCTTCACCAGGAGCTGCACCGCCTTGACGAGGTCCCACCCGTTGACGTCGAGGACGGCGTCGAGCGGGGTCTCCAGGACGTCGCGGCGCGGCCACGGCCCGAGGTAGTCCTCGGGAGCGCGGACGTAGACGAACCGGCAGTCGTAGTCGCTGTCCGGCGAGGGGAAGCCCCACGCCCGGCTCCCGCTCTCGACCGCCCACGGGATCGCCAAGTGCTCGGTCACCACGAGGGTCTCGAGGCGGTCGTCGATCGAGGCGACCACCGCGGGGTCGAGGGCCGAGGGAAGGGTGCGCATCCGGGGAGACTAGCCGCTGCGCAGACCAGGTCCCCAGGTAATTCTCGGGCTTCCTCGGTGGATGCTCGCCCAGGCGCCGGCAGCCCTTCCGCTACGACGAGGCCCCGGTGGCCGGTCGCGCGAGGAGCGCGGCCGGCCACCGGGGCCTTCGTCGAGCGGTCAGCGCGGATCAGACGTCCGTGCTGTCACCGATCCGGTGCACGAGGATCGAGTTCGTCGTGCCGGGCTGGCCCACCGGGGCGCCCGAGACGACGACCACGAGGTCGCCGACCTCGGCGAGGCCGTTGGCCTGGAGGGTCGTGTCGACCTGACCGACCATCGCGTCGGTGTTCGCGACCTCGGGCACCTGGTACGACTGGGTGCCCCACGTGAGCGACAGGACGTTGCGCACGTGCTCGCGCGGCGTGAACGCGAGCAGCGGGATCGACGAGCGCAGACGCGACATGCGTCGCGCCGAGTCGCCCGACTGCGTGAAGGTCGCGAGGTACTTCGCACCCAGGACCTCACCGATCTCGGCTGCGGCACGCGTGATGGCGCCACCACGCGTGTGCGGGGTCGAGCCGAGCGGTGCCATGCGCTCACGGCCCGCTTCCTCGGTCGCCTCGATGATGCGGGCCATGGTCTGGACCGTCAGGATCGGGAAGTCGCCCACGCTCGTCTCGCCCGAGAGCATGACGGCGTCGGCCCCGTCGAGGACCGCGTTCGCGCAGTCCGACGCCTCGGCGCGCGTGGGGCGCGGCGAGTTCGTCATGGACTCGAGCACCTGCGTCGCGACGATGACCGGCTTGGCGTTGCGACGAGCGAGCTCGACGATGCGCTTCTGCACGAGCGGGACCTGCTCGAGCGGGAGCTCGACCGCGAGGTCACCACGGGCGACCATGACACCGTCGAACGCGTCGATGATCTCCGCGAGGTTCTCGACGGCCTGCGGCTTCTCGATCTTGGCGATGACGGGGACCGAGCGGCCCTCCTCGTCCATGATCGACTTCACGTCGTCGAAGTCGGCCGCGGAACGGACGAACGACAGCGCGATGATGTCCGCACCGAGGCGAAGTGCCCAGCGCAGGTCGTCGCGGTCCTTCTCGGACAGCGCCGGCACGGAGACCGCGACACCCGGCAGGTTCAGACCCTTGTTGTTGGAGACCGGTCCGGCCACCTCGACACGGGTGACGACCCGGGGGCCCTCGACCTCGGTGACGCGGACGAGCACCTTGCCGTCGTCGATCAGGATCGGGTCGCCGACACGCGCGTCCCCGGGGAGGCCCTTGTGGGTCGTGGAGACGAGCTCCTTGGTGCCCACGACGTCCTCGGTCGTGATGGTGAAGATGTCGCCCTCGTTGAGCCAGTGCTTCTCGTCGCCGCCGAAGCGACCCAGGCGGATCTTGGGCCCCTGGAGGTCGACGAGCACGGCCACGGAACGGCCCGACGCCGCTGCGGCCTCGCGCACGCCGTGGTAGACGGCCTCGTGCTCCTCGGCACTGCCGTGGCTGCGGTTGATCCGCGCCACGTCCATCCCGGCGTCGACGAGCGCCCGGAGCTGTTCCTTCGACTCGGTCGCGGGTCCGATGGTGCAAACGATCTTTGCTCTGCGCATTTCTCCAGCCTCGTTGTTCCTTCGTGTCCGGCGGAACCGGACCGCCTCGGGCCCCTGCCTGGGCCCCGTCTCCACCCCGGACGTCCTCACGGACGCCGGGGCGCGTCTCACACTCTTGTCATGCTCTCAGCGACACGGTCGAAGCGCGCACCGGGGCGGGGAGCTCGGTGCGCCCCTGCAGGTACGCGTCGGCCGACGCTGCTGCGGCCCGGCCCTCGGCGATGGCCCACACGATGAGCGACTGCCCGCGTCCCGCGTCGCCGGCGACGAACACGCCGGGCACGGTGGTCGCGAAGTCGTCGCCGCGCGCGACCAGGCCGCGCGCCGTGAGGCCGATCTCCGACTGCTCCGAGAGCGTCTGCGTCTCCGGTCCCGTGAAGCCCATGGCCACGAGCACGAGATCGGCAGGGATCTCCTTCTCGGTGCCGGCCTTCGGGACGCGCCGCCCGTCCGGGAGGTACTCGGTCTCGGCGACGCGCAGGGCACGCACCCGGCCGTCCTCGCCCGCGAGGAAGTCGACGGTCGAGGCCAGGTAGGCCCGCTCGCCACCCTCCTCGTGCGAGGAGGAGACCTCGAAGAGGATCGGGTCGGTCGGCCAGGGCTGCGTGGCCGAGCGCTCGAGCGGCGGCTTCTTGCCGATGGCGAGCGTCGTGACGCTCGCCGCCCCCTGCCGGAGCGAGGTGCCCAGGCAGTCGGAGCCGGTGTCGCCGCCACCGATGACGATCACGTTCTTGCCCGTCGCGAGGATCTGGTCCTCGACCACGCCGCCCGCGACCACCGTGTTGGCCTGGTGCAGGAACTCCATGGCGAAGTGCACGCCGGGGAGGTCGTTGCCCGGGACCTGGAGGGCGCGCGGGACCGTGGCGCCGGTCGCGAGGACCACGGCGTCGAAGCGGCGCCGCAGCTCGTCCCAGGTGATGTCCACACCGATCTCGACGCCCGGACGGAAACGAGTGCCCTCGGCCTCCATCTGCGCCAGGCGGCGGTCGATGTGCAGCTTCTCGAGCTTGAAGTCCGGGATGCCGAACCGCAGCAGGCCGCCGATCGCGGCGTCACGCTCGTAGACGACGACCGTGTGACCGGCGCGCGTCAGCTGCTGGGCCGCGGCCAGGCCGGCGGGCCCCGAACCGACGACCGCGACCGTCGAGCCCGTCAGACGCTGCGGCACCTGCGGCGTGACCAGCCCGCGGGCGAACGCCTCGTCGATGATCGAGACCTCGACGTTCTTGATGGTCACGGCCGGCTGGTTGATGCCGAGCACGCAGCTCGACTCGCACGGTGCCGGGCACACACGTCCCGTGAACTCCGGGAAGTTGTTGGTCTCGTGCAGCCGCTCGCTCGCCTCGGCCCACTGGTCGCGCCAGACCAGGTCGTTCCACTCGGGGATCAGGTTCCCGAGGGGGCAGCCCTGGTGGCAGAACGGGATGCCGCAGTCCATGCAGCGGCCCGCCTGCTCCTTGAGGAACGGCTGCCCCTCGACCAGGTGCTCGTGCACGTCGCGCCAGTCGCGCAGACGCACCTCGACCGGACGGTTGGGCGGGAGCTCGCGCTCCCGCACCTTCAGGAATCCACGGGGATCAGCCACGAGCCACCTCCAAGATCTGGTCCCACACGCCCGGGGCGGCGGGGTCGAGCCCGTCGAGCTCGGCCTGCGCGAGCGCCTTGCGCACACGGGCGAACTCGGCAGGCAGGATGCGCGTGAAGCGAGCACGCGCAGCGTCGAAGTCCTCGAGCAGCTCGGCCGCGACGGTCGAGCCCGTCTCCTCCAGGTGCGTACGGACCAGACCTTCGACGAGAGCCGCGTCGACGTCGTCGAGCGGGTCGAGCAGGAGCTCGCCCGTCGCGACCGCAGCGGTGTTCATGGCCGCGGGCCGCAGGTCCAGCACGTAGGCCGTCCCTCCGGACATGCCCGCGCCGAGGTTGCGGCCGGTCGGGCCGAGGATCAGCACCGAACCGCCGGTCATGTACTCGAGCCCGTGGTCGCCCACTCCCTCGACGACCAAGGTCGCCCCGGAGTTGCGGACCGCGAAGCGCTCGCCCACGAGCCCGCGCAGGAGGATCTGCCCGGACGTCGCACCGTAGCCGATCACGTTGCCCGCCACGACGTTGCTCGACCCCGTGAGGACTGCCGAGCGGTCCGGACGGACGATGATGCGTCCGCCCGAGAGGCCCTTGCCCACGTAGTCGTTCGCGTCGCCGAAGAGGCGCAGCGTGATGCCGCGGGGCAGGAACGCCCCCATCGACTGGCCTGCGGACCCCGTGAGGGAGACGTCGATCGTGTCGTCGGCCAGCCCCTCGCCGCGGTACCGCTTGGTCACCTCGTGACCGAGCATGGTCCCCACGGTGCGGTTGACGTTGCGGATCGGCAGCGCGATCCGGACAGGCTCGCGGTTCTCCAGGGCGTCGGCGGCCAGCGCGATGAGCTGGTTGTCGAGCGCCTTGTCGAGACCGTGGTCCTGGGTGGTCGTGTTGCGCAGCGACGAGCCCTCGAGCGGCTGGGGCTTCTCGAGCACGGGCGCGAGGTCGAGCCCCTGGGCCTTCCAGTGCTCGATCGCCTGCCGGGTGTCGAGCGCCTCGACGTGGCCCACGGCCTCCTCGATCGACCGGAACCCCAGGCGCGCCAGGTGCTCGCGCACCTCCTCGGCGATGAACTCGAAGAAGTTCACGACGAACTCGGGCTTGCCCGTGAAGCGGGCACGCAGCTCGGGGTTCTGGGTCGCGACACCCACCGGACAGGTGTCCAGGTGGCACACGCGCATCATGACGCAGCCCGAGACGACCATGGGTGCGGTCGCGAAGCCGAACTCCTCGGCGCCGAGCAGCGCGCCGACGACGACGTCGCGGCCCGTCTTCATCTGCCCGTCGACCTGCACCACGATGCGGTCGCGCAGGTTGTTCAGCACGAGCGTCTGCTGGGTCTCGGCCAGGCCGAGCTCCCACGGGGTGCCCGCGTGCTTGAGCGAGGTCAACGGGCTCGCGCCCGTGCCGCCGTCGTGCCCCGAGATGAGGACGACGTCCGCGTGCGCCTTGGACACGCCGGTCGCCACGGTGCCCACGCCGAACTCGCTCACGAGCTTGACGTGCACGCGCGCCGACGGGTTCGCGTTCTTGGCGTCGTGGATGAGCTGCGCCAGGTCCTCGATCGAGTAGATGTCGTGGTGCGGAGGCGGCGAGATGAGACCGACGCCCGGCGTCGAGTGCCGTGTCTTGGCGATCCACGGGTAGACCTTGTGGCCGGGGAGCTGACCGCCCTCGCCGGGCTTGGCACCCTGGGCGAGCTTGATCTGGATGTCGTCCGCCGCGGTCAGGTACTCCGAGGTGACACCGAACCGGCCCGAGGCGATCTGCTTGACCTTCGAGCGACGCTCCGGGTCGTACAGACGCTCCGGCTCCTCGCCCCCCTCGCCCGTGTTCGAGCGACCGCCGAGACGGTTCATGGCGATGGCCAGGGTCTCGTGCGTCTCGGCCGAGATCGAGCCGTACGACATGGCTCCCGTGTTGAAGCGCTTGACGATCTCGCTGACCGGCTCGACCTCGTCGATCGAGATGGCCGGACGCTGACCGTCCTTGAACTCCAGGAGGCCACGGAGGGTCATGAGTCGCGTCGACTGGTCGTCGACGCGCTGCGTGTACTGACGGAAGATGTCGTACCGGCGCTCACGCGTCGCGTGCTGCAGACGGAAGACCGTCTCCGGGTCGAACAGGTGCTCCTCGCCGTCGCGACGCCACTGGTACTCGCCGCCCGTGGTGAGACGGACGTGCGCCTGGTGGTTGCCCGAGGCCGGGTAGGCCTCGGCGTGACGGGCCGCGACCTCGGCCGCGAGCACGTCGAGGCCGATGCCCCCGAGCCGGCTCGTGGTGCCCGCGAAGTAGTCCGCGACGAGCTCGTGCGACAGACCGAGCGCCTCGAAGACCTGTGCCCCGCGGTACGAGGAGATGGTCGAGATGCCCATCTTGCTCATGACCTTCAGGACGCCCTTGCCGAGCGCCTTGATGAGGTTCTTGACCGCCTTCTCCGGCTCGACCGTGACGAACCCGGACCGGGCGAGGTCCTCGACGGACTCCATCGCGAGGTACGGGTTGACCGCCGCGGCGCCGTAGCCGATGAGGAGCGCCACGTGGTGCACCTCCCGGACGTCCCCGGCCTCCACGACGAGCGAGACCTGGGTGCGGGTGTGCCGGCGCAGCAGGTGGTGGTGCACCGCGCTCGACAGGAGCAGCGACGGGATGGGCGCGAGCTCCTGGTTGGAGTCGCGGTCGGAGAGAACGATGAAGCTCGCACCGTCGGCGACGTGCTCGTCGACCTCGGCGAAGATCTCCTCGAGCCGCGCGTGCAGGGCTTCTCCCCCGCCGCTGACGGGGTAGAGCCCCTTGACCGTGACGGACCGGAAGATCCCCTCGAGGCTCGGGTCGCGGTCGACGCGCAGGATCTTCGCGAGCTCGTCGTTGTCCAGCACCGGGAAGGGCAGGATCAGCTTGCGCGCGTGCAGCGGGCTGTCGTCGAGCAGGTTCGGCTCGGGACCGATCGCCCCGCCGATCGAGGTGACCAGCTCCTCACGGATCGCGTCGAGCGGCGGGTTGGTCACCTGCGCGAACATCTGCGTGAAGTAGTCGAACAGGAGGCGAGGACGGCTGGACAGCACCGCGATGGGCGTGTCCGTCCCCATCGCGCCGAGCGGCTCGGCGCCCGTGCTGGCCATGGGCGTGAGCAGGATCCGCAGCTCCTCCTCGGTGTACCCGAAGGCGCGCTGACGACGCTGGACCGAGGCAGGGCTGTGCGCCACGTGCTCGCGCTCGGGCAGGTTCTCGAGGTAGACCGAGTTCTCGGCGACCCACTGCGCGTAGGGGCGCTGGGCGGCGAGCTGACCCTTGACCTCCTCGTCCTCGATGATCCGGCCCTGGCCGGTGTCGACGAGGAACATGCGTCCCGGCTCGAGGCGCCCCTTGCGGACGATCGTCGCCGGGTCGAGGTCCAGGACCCCGGCCTCGGAGGCCAGGACGACGAGGCCGTCCTCGGTCACCCAGTAGCGCCCCGGGCGCAGCCCGTTGCGGTCCAGCACGGCACCGATGAGGGTGCCGTCGGTGAAGTTGAGGCAGGCGGGCCCGTCCCACGGCTCCATGAGCGTGGAGTGGTACTCGTAGAACGCCCGACGGTCCGGGTCCATCTCGGCGTGGTTCTCCCAGGCCTCGGGCGCCATCATGAGGACGGCGTGGGGCAGGGAACGGCCCGAGAGGTGCAGGAGCTCGAGCACCTCGTCGAAGCTCGCCGAGTCGCTCGATCCCTCCGAGCACACGGGCAGCAGCGGGGCGAGGTCGCCCAGCTTGTCGCTCGCGAGCATGCCCTGGCGCGCGGCCATCCAGTTGCGGTTGCCGCGCACCGTGTTGATCTCGCCGTTGTGCGCGATCATGCGGAACGGCTGCGCGAGCGGCCAGGACGGGAACGTGTTGGTCGAGAAGCGCGAGTGGACGAGGGCGAGCTCGCTCGCATAGCGCGGGTCCGAGAGGTCCGGGAAGAACGGCTCGAGCTGCGCGACGGTCAGCATGCCCTTGTAGGTGAGCGTGCGGGACGACAGCGAGGCGAAGAACAGCCCGAGCTCGTGCTCGGCGCGCTTGCGCAGGCGATAGGTGCGTCGGTCCAGGTCGAGCCCGGACAGCTCCCGCGTCAGGTCCGCCACGACGAGCTGGCGGAACGTGGGCATGGATGCCCGCGCGCTCGGCCCGACGAGGTCGGCGGTGACGGGGACGTCGCGCCAGGCGAGGACGACGAGTCGTTCCTCGGCCGCGATGGCCTCGACCTGTCGCACGACCTCGGCGGCGGCCTCCGCGTCCTGCGGGAGGAAGGCCATGCCGATCGCGTAGTGCCCGGCCGGCGGGAGGTCCACGTCGACCACGTCCCGCACGAAGGCGTCGGGGATCTGGGTCAGGATGCCTGCCCCGTCTCCGCTGTTCTCCTCGGCGCCGACGGCGCCGCGGTGGTCCAGGTTGAGCAGGGCCGTGAGCCCCGCGTCAACGATGTCGCGTCCGGGTGTGCCGCGGAGCGTCGCCACGAAGGCGACGCCGCACGCGTCGTGCTCGGCCACAGGGTCATACAGGCCCTGTGCCGAAGGCGCAGCAGCCCGGTGCAGCGGCGTGGTCATCAACACCGTCCTCACAGGCGCCCGGCCATGGGCCGGGCTTTGATCCAACTTGGGGGATTGTGGGACTTCATCGGCCCAACGGACATGACTGAACCAGCTGGACGGTTGTCCAGCGGGTTCGCCTATGAAAAGACGGGTGCCTCAGTGACCTGGGTCGGGTCGGCCAGCACCTGCCTGCTCGGGCTCCGCAGCATCGAGCGATACTGTCTCTTCGCGCCCTGGGTGTCGGCGCCCGATAACGATAAACGCTATCAACGCACCGACTCCGACCAGGATGGAGGTCCAGACGTTCAGTCGGAGGCCGAGCACCAGCTCGGCCGTGTCGATGCGAAGCATCTCGATCCACACGCGGCCAAGCGTGTAGAAGAGAACGTACAGCCAGAATACCCGACCATGACCCAACCTGAAGCGACGGTCGAGGTAGATGAGCAGGAACGCCGCAGCGACGTTCCACAAGAGCTCGTAGAGGAACGTCGGGTGGAACAGCGTCCCGGACTCGTAGCCCGCCGGGAGGTACTGGTCGGAGATCTGCAGACCCCACGGGAGCGTGGTCGGGCCGCCGAACAGCTCCTGGTTGAACCAGTTGCCGAGCCGGCCGATCGCCTGCGCGAGCAGCAGCCCCGGTGCGAGCGCGTCGGCGAAGGCTGCAAAGCTGACCTTCTGCCGGCGACAGCCGATGTAGGCACCGACCGCGCCGAGCGCGATGGCCCCCCAGATCCCGAGGCCGCCGTCCCAGATCCGCAACGCCTTGAGCGGGTCCCCGTCCGGTCCCCAGTACGGGTCCGGCGTCGAGATGACGTGGTAGAGACGCCCACCGACGATGCCGAAGGGCACGGACCAGAAGGCGATCTCCAGCACGTCCTCGGGGTCGCCGCCGCGCTCTGCCCACCGCTTGCGGGTGAGCCAGACCGCGACCGCGATGCCGGCGAGGATCGCGAGCGCGTAGGCGCGCAGCGGGAAGGGGCCCAGGTACCAGGTGTGCTGGGACGGGCTGGGGATCGAGGCCACCAGCGGCCCGACGGCGGACACGAGCCCGGTCATGACGTCACCTTCCGCGTGGTCTCGTCGCTCGACCGAGCAGAACGGACACCGTGCGCGAGGTCGCGCGCGACCGCGCGCACCTGCTCGAGCCGCTCGTCCCAGGGCTCCTCGCCCAGGAGCGGGCGGACGAACGCGGAACCGACGATCACGCCGTCGGCGTACCGGCCGACCTGTGCGGCCTGGGCACCGGTCGAGACGCCGAGGCCGACGCACACGTGCTCGCCGCCTGCTGCCCGCGTCGCCGCGACCAGCTCCTCGGCCTTGCTGCCCACCTCGGACCGGACTCCCGTCACGCCCATGGTCGAGGCAGCGTAGACGAACCCGCGCGAGGCCGCGGCCGTGAGGCGCAGACGCTCGGGGGTCGAGCTCGGAGCGACGAGGAAGACCTTGTCGAGGCCGTGGGCGTCCGCAGCAGCGATCCACTCCCCTGCCTCGTCCGGGATCAGGTCGGCCGTGATGAGACCTGCTCCGCCGGCGGCCGCCAGGTCGCGCGCGAAGGCCTCCACGCCGTAGCGCAGCACGGGGTTCCAGTAGGTCATGACCAGGACGGGCACGCCCAGCGCCGCCACGGCCTGGACGGCCGTGAAGACGTCGCGGACGCGGGTCCCGGCAGAGAGGGAGTGCTCGACCGCCTGCTGGATGACGGGCCCGTCCATGACGGGGTCCGTGTACGGCAGGCCGAGCTCGATGATGTCGACGCCGGACTCGACGAGCGCCTTCGCCACCTCGACCGTCCCCTCGACGCTCGGGTAGCCCACGGGCAGGTAGCCGATGAGGGCAGCCCGCCCCTGGGCGGACACCTCCTCGATCCGCGCCGCGGTGCGGTAGGGCGCCTGGACGCCTCCGGCTGTCGCGCTCACAAGCTGCTCCCTTCGCCGTCGACCACGGTGTCCGCGTCGATCAGGTCGAACCACCGCGCCGCGGTGGCGACGTCCTTGTCCCCGCGACCCGAGAGGTTCACGAGGATCACGGTGTCCTCCTTGCCCGCGGCCTGAGCCTCCCGGCCGATCCGCAGCGCGCCGGCGAGGGCGTGCGCCGACTCGATCGCCGGGATGATCCCCTCGGTGCGGCACAGGAGCCGGAACGCCTCCATGGCCTCGACGTCCGAGACGGGCTCGTAGGTCGCACGGCCGAGGTCGTGCAGCCACGAGTGGGCGGGGCCAACGCTCGGGTAGTCCAGGCCTGCCGAGATCGAGTGGCTGGGCAGGGTCTGCCCGTCCTCGTCCTGCAGGAGGTAGGACCGGGCTCCGTGGAGCACCCCCGGGGCACCTCCGCTGAACCGGGCCGCGTGCTTGCCGGTCGAGACGCCCTCTCCGCCGGCCTCGAAGCCGTAGAGCGCCACGTCCTTGTCGTCCAGGAACGCGTTGAACAGGCCCATGGCGTTCGACCCGCCGCCCACGCACGCCGCGAGCGCGTCGGGCAGGCGTCCGATCCGGTCGAGGATCTGTGCGCGCGCCTCCTCGCCGATGATCCGGTGGAAGTCGCGGACCATCTCCGGGAACGGGTGGGGGCCCGTCACGGTGCCCAGCAGGTAGTGCGTCGAGTCGACGTTGGCGACCCAGTCGCGCAGCGCCTCGTTGATCGCGTCCTTGAGCGTGCGCGAGCCGATGGTCACCGGGACCACGGTCGCGCCGAGGAGCCGCATGCGCGCGACGTTGAGCGCCTGGCGCTCGGTGTCCTCCTCGCCCATGTAGACGACGCACTCGAGGTCCATGAGGGCTGCGGCCGTGGCCGTGGCGACCCCGTGCTGGCCGGCGCCCGTCTCGGCGATCACGCGCTTCTTGCCCATGCGCTTGACGAGCAGGGCCTGACCGAGCACGTTGTTGATCTTGTGCGAGCCGGTGTGGTTGAGGTCCTCACGCTTGAGGAACACCCTCGCTCCCCCGGCGTGCTCCGCGAACCGGGGCACCTCCGTCAGCGGGTTGGGGCGACCGGTGTACTCGCGGTGGAGACGGGCGAGCTCGTCCTGGAACGTCGGGTCGACGACCGCCTTGCGGTACTCGGCCTCGAGCTCGTCGAGCGCGGCGATCAGCGCTTCCGGGACGAACCGTCCGCCGAAGTCCCCGAAGTACGGGCCCTGCTGGTTCTGCAGGGAAGGTGTTGCGTCGGGCACGCGGCCTGACCTCCTCGGTGCGGGATCTACGTTGTCTGGGGTGGGATCAGGGCCGGACGGACCACAGCGACGGGTGCGAGCCGGCCGCCACGAGGTCGGCGACCGAGGCGCGCGGTGCGTCGTCCGTGACCAGGGCCTCGCCGACGAGGACGGCGTGCGCCCCCGACCGTGCGTAGTCCATCACGTCGTGCGGGCCGCGGACACCGGACTCGGCGATCCGGACCAGCTCGTCCGGGATGGCCGGGGCCAGTCGCGCGAACGTGGTCCGGTCGACCTCGAGCGTCTTGAGGTTGCGCGCGTTGACCCCGATCACGCGGGCACCGGCGTCGATCGCGCGCGTGACCTCGTCGAGGGTGTGCACCTCGACGAGAGCCGTCATGCCGAGCGAGTGGACCCGTTCGACGAGCGACGTCAGCACCGTCTGCTCGAGGGCTGCGACGATCAGCAGGACCAGGTCCGCACCGTGGGCGCGAGCCTCCCAGACCTGGTACGGCGTGACCACGAAGTCCTTGCGCAGGACCGGGATGTCCACCTTGGCCCGGACCGCGTCGAGGTCTGCGAGGCTGCCGTTGAAGCGACGCTGCTCGGTCAGCACCGAGATGACGGCCGCGCCGCCCTTCTCGTACTCCGAGGCGAGCGAGGCCGGGTCCGCGATGGCCGCCAGGTTCCCCTTGCTCGGGCTCGACCGCTTGACCTCGGCGATGACAGCGACAGCGTCCTCGGCCTTGAGGCGGCTGACGCAGTCGAGGGCGCCGGGCGCGCGGGCGGCGCGCTCCTTCAGCTCGTCCAGGGTGGTCTTCGCCTGGCGCTCCGCAAGATCCTCGCGGACCCCCGCGACGATGTCCTCCAGAACCGTCATGTGATATCTCCCCGTGCTCGTCGTCGACTCCGTGCCAGCTCAGGTGCGCGGGTCCGGCTGCCGCGACCGTGACGAGTCGCCTGCAGCATCTCTCCGCGAACCATTGACAGGGAGATACCTGCCATCGTAGGGCCGCCCGAGAGTGACCAGGGACACGTGTCATCCCGCGAGATGCTCGCCGAGGGCCCCGTGGCGGGTCAGGACGGCCCGAGGAACGGCACGAGCGCGGGGATGTTCCGCGCGACGCCGAAGGCCACCAGGACCACCAGCGCGACCACGCCCGTCCAGGCGGGAACCGCTCGGGCCCGTGTCCCGAGCCACGCTCGCCGGACCCACAGCGCCCAGGCGACGACGAGGAACGGCACGACGACCACCCACAGGGGGTTCATGGCCCAGGCCCCGGCCAGGTCGCCCGTCGCGAGGTCGTGCGTCGCTCGCAGCCCGCCGCACGCCGGGCAGGCCCACCCCGTGAGCGCGAGCAGCGGGCACAGCGGGTAGCCGCCCTCGTGCGGGTCGACGAGCGCGAGCACGAGGGTCGCCCCCGCCACAGCTGCCCCGAGGACGAGCGGTGCTGCGGCGCCGCGCCACCGGCTGGTGGGCACGCCCGACGCCCCCGCGGGGACCTCGCTCACGGGGGCGTCGGATGCACGCGGCTCAGCCGTAGTACCCCTCCTGGAACCCTGCCTGGAACTCGGGCGAGGCGACGATCGCGATCAGGAAGATCACGCCGATGACCGAGAGCGCGATCCCGACCCAGCCGAGGATCACGCCGGCGAGCGCGAGACCACCGTTGTTGGCCTCCCCTGCCGCCACGGCCCGCTTGGCCTTGCTCCCGACGATGATCGCCGGGATCCCCGTGAAGAAGCCGCAGGACAGGACGATCGACGCGATGCCGAGCACGAACGCCCAGATCCCCAGGTCGTTGCGGGGGAAGTAGCCGTACGCACCTCCGGGTACCGGTGTCGCGCCGTAGGGCGTCGCGCCGTACGGCGCCTGCCCGGGTGCGCCGTACGGCTGCTGCGCGGCGCCGTAGGGCGGCTGCTGCGGAGCACCGTAGGGCGGCTGCTGCGCGGGGGCGCCGTACTGCGGGTACCCACCGTCCGGGGTCCCGGGCGCGGGGGCGCCGTAGGGAGACGGGCTCTGCTGCGGGTAGCCCGGGTACGCGGGAGGTACCGGGCCCTGCTGCCCGGTTCCCTCCGGCTCCTCGCCGGCGGGACGGTACGGGTCCGTCGGAGGGGTGGGGGGATAGCTCATGGGACGCTCTGCTCTCTGCTGGGAAGGCCGGGTCGTGCCCGGGTCGACCGGTGGTACAGCACGCGCCCCGCACCCCTGGGGTGCGCGGCGCGTGGCGACGGTCCGGGCTCTCGCCCGGGAGACGTCAGCTCTGGGCGACCTTCGGCTGCCCGTAGCCCATGTTGCGCAGGACCAGGCCGCCGACGAGCGCGAGCGCGACGATGCCCATGCCGACCCAGAACATCCACACGGTCGCGATCGCGACGGCGACTCCCGCGACGACCGCACCGACGATGATGCCGATCATGGTGAACCACGCCGCCACGGTGTGACCGTGGTTCGTGGGGGGTGCCGACGGCGGCAGGTAGGAGATCTCGGTGGTCTGCGGCGTCTTCTCGGCCATGGGGGGTGTGCCTTTCGTCAAGATGTGCGTCCAGCCTATCGGACGTCGGTCGGTCTGTTCGTGCGGACGGGAGGTGATGCTCAGCGGTCTGTGGGGTCCTCGCCGCGGGTCAACGAGTCCCACGTCTCCTGCTCGTCGGGCTCGTCGGCCGGTCCTGCCTCGGGGGGCTGGGCCGCCCTGCCCGGGGCGCCCGACGGCGCAGGACTCCCTGGAGCGTCGATCCCGGCCTCCGCGGTGGACGCCTCGCGCCGGGCGACGGGTGTCCCGGCCGCGGGCCGGACGATCTCGTGACGTGCGGACACACGCCCCCACGAGGGCGAGGAGACCGCGGCCCACACGGCCGCGACGACCACGAGGACCCCGACCGCCGTCGCCACCGCAGGCCAGGGCGTGAGCGTCACGGCGCTCGTCATCTCGGTGACCCCGGTCGCCTCGGCGACGGCCGACGTCGCCGCCGGCACCGGGTCGCGCAGGATCGCGGCGGCCGACGCGCTCACGACGACGCCGCTCGCCGCGGCCACGACCAGGACGACCCATCGCCCGATGCGGCCCACGAGCCCCAGCGCGAGGGCGGCGGCCACGACGACCAGGGCTCCCGCGCCCACCCCGGGAGCCGCCGTGGTGCCCGTGACGTGCACCTGGACGTCGGCGTCGAGGGCCGTCGCCCCCGAGGTGCGCAGCCACGTCGGGGCAGCCGCCGCGAGCGCGCCGGCGCCCAGCACGAGCAGCAGCAGGATCGCGCTGCGGCGAGCGAGGCGCCACGAGCGGGGCGTTCGAGCCACGGCCGCAGGCGTGCCGTCAGCAGAGCCGGTCGCTCCGGGCCCGCTCACGCGAGGCTCCGCAGCCGAGCGGCCAGCTGGACGGCTCGGACCGCGGCGGCGGCCTTGTTGCGCGACTCCTCGTACTCGAGCGCGGGCACCGAGTCGGCCACGATCCCACCCCCGGCCTGGACGCTCGCCCGTCCGTCGCGGATCAGGGCGGTGCGGATCGCGATCGCCATGTCCATGTTGCCGTCGAAGTCGAAGTAGCCGACCGTCCCGCCGTAGATCCCGCGCGAGGCGGGCTCGAGCTCGTCGATCAGGGCGATGGCCCGGGGCTTGGGCGCGCCCGAGAGCGTGCCCGCGGGGAACGTCGCGCGCAGCACGTCGAGCGCCCTGGCTCCCTGGCGCAGCGTCCCGACCACGGTCGAGCACAGGTGCATGATGTGGCTGAAGCGCTTGGTCACCATGAACTCGACGACCTCGACCGAGGCCGGCTCGCAGACCTTCACCAGGTCGTTGCGCGAGAGGTCGACGAGCATGAGGTGCTCGGCACGCTCCTTGGGGTCCGCGAGGAGCTCCTCACCCAGCGCGACGTCCTGCTCGGGCGTCGCGCCGCGCGGGCGCGACCCGGCGATCGGGAACGTGACCACGTGCCCGTCGTCGACCTTGACGAGCGTCTCGGGGCTCGACCCGACCACCGCGAAGTCAGAGCCGTCGGCGTCCGTGAGCTGGAAGTAGTACATGTACGGGCTCGGGTTGATGGTCCGCAGGGCCCGGTAGACGTCGAGCGGCGAGGCCGGGCAGTCCAGGTCGAGCCGCTGCGAGATCACGATCTGGAAGACCTCGCCGTCGCGGATCGCGTCCTTGCCCGCGAGCACCGCGGTCTCGAACTCCTCGCGCGTCGAGCGGAACTCGAGCTCCGGCTCGGCGACGTCCGCGACGACCGCGGCCGACGACCCTCCCCCGGTCCCCGCCACGAGCTCGCGCTGCATGCGGTCGAGCCGCGACACGGCGTCGGCGTAGGCCTCGTCGACCCGTTCGTCGGTGTCGTCGAAGTTGATCGCGTTGGCCACGAGCCACACGCTGCCCTCGCGGTGGTCGACGACCGCGAGGTCGGTCGCGAGGCACAGCGTGACCTCGGGCACGCCCAGCTCGTCGGGCGCGTTCCCGGGCAGCGTCGGCTCCCAGTGCCGCACGACGTCCCATCCCAGCGCACCGGCCAGCCCGCCGGTCAGGGGCGGCAGCCCGTCGATCGCCGGGGTGCGCAACGCGTCGAGCGTCCGCTCGAGCACGTCGACCACGTCGCCCGTGGTCGGGACCCCAGCGGGCACGTCCCCCGTCCAGACGGCCTGGCCGTCGCGCGCGGTGAGCGTCGCGCGCGACGCGCCCCCCACGAACGAGTAGCGGGCCCAGCTGCCGTCGACCTCGGCCGACTCCAGCACGAACGTGCCGGGCCGCCCCTGCGCGAGGGTGCGGTACAGACCCACGGGCGTGACGTCGTCGGCCAGGAGACGACGCACCACGGGGACCACGCGGCGCGAGGTCGCGAGCACGCGGAAGCCCTCGACCGCAGGCCAGGTCTCGCCCCAGGGCAGGCCTGCCGCGGGAACCACGGGGGCGGTCGGGTCGATCGGGGGCGTCGAGCCGGTCACAGCGTCTTCTCCTCGGAGGTCTCGTTCTCGGGGCGGTGGCCCACCGCTGCGCCCAGGTCGCCGCCGGCCTCGAAGCACGTGCGGGCTCCCGTGTGGCAGGCCGCACCCACCTGGTCGGCGCGGACCAGCAGCGCGTCGCCGTCGCAGTCGATCGCGACGGACTTGACCCACTGCGCGTGGCCGGACGTGTCGCCCTTGCGCCAGTACTCCTGGCGCGAGCGCGACCAGAAGGTCACGCGGCCCGTCGTGAGCGTCCGGCGCAGCGCCTCGTCGTCCATCCAGCCGAGCATGAGCACCTCGCCCGTGTCGTGCTGCTGGACGATCGCGGCGACCAGCCCGTCGGCGTCGCGCTTGAGGCGGGCCGCGAGCGTCGCGGGCAGCGTGTCGGCGACGTCGTGGGGCTCCTCGGCGGCGAGGGGCTGGTCTGCGGGGGCGGGCTGGGCGGTGTTCTGGGGCACCCGAGAATCCTGCCAGATCCCTGGGGTCCCCGGGTCCCCGTCCCGCTCAGCGGTCCGGGAGACCGGGGAGGGTGACCGGCCGCCGGGTCCGCCCGCGTCGGGGGCCCGCTCGCCCCGCTGCTCGCTCATCGGGTCTGCGCGACCCAGGACGCGTGCATCGACGCGTAGACGCCGCCCGCGGCCGCGAGCTCGGCGTGCGGCCCGACCTCGACCACGTGGCCCGCGTCGACGACCACGACGAGGTCCGCGGCCTCTGCGGTCGAGAGCCGGTGAGCGATCGTGATGGTGCTGCGCCCTGCCGTCAGCGAGTCGAGAGCACGCGCGATGCGCACCTCGGTCGCGGGGTCGACCGCGGACGTCGCCTCGTCGAGGACCAGCAGGTCGGCCTCGGCGAGGTACGCGCGCGCGATCGCGACGAGCTGACGCTCGCCCGCCGACAGGGCCTCGCCCCGCTGCCCGACGGCGGAGCCCAGCCCGTCGGGCAGGTCCGCGACCCAGTCGGTCAGGCCGAGCTCGGCGACCGCAGCGTCGATGCGGTCCGCGAGCCGGGCGGCGGTCTGCCCCGGGGTCTCCCCCGCACTGCCCGACGTGCCCGCAGCGCCGTTCGCGGCGTCCCGCACGCCGTAGGCGATGTTCTCGGCGAGCGTCCCGTCGAACAGGAACCCTTCCTGCGGGACGAGGACCACGCGCTCGCGCAGGCTCGCGGCCGACAGGTCGCGCAGGTCGACGCCGTCGAGGCGGACCGCGCCGGACGTGGGGTCCATGAGCCGCGTGACGAGCTTGGCGATCGTCGTCTTGCCCGAGCCCGTCGCGCCCACGACCGCGACCGAGGTGCGCGCCGGGAAGTCGAGGTCCACACCGTGCAGCACCTCGGGACCGTCGGGGTAGGCGAACCGGACGTCCTCGAGCCGCACGTGCGCGGGGCCACGCGGCGAGCGCACGCCCTCGGATCCCTTGTCGACCACCTGGACGGGCGTCTCGACCACGGCCAGCACGCGCCGCCAGCCGGCGACGGCGTTCTGCAGCTCGTTGAGGATCTCGGTCGCCATCTGCACCGGGCCCGTGAAGAGCTGGACCAGGAAGAGGAACGCGAGCAGCTGCCCCGCGGTGATGGACCCGTCGATGCCCAGGAGCGTGCCGACGACGACCACGACGGCCAGCACGAGGTTCGCGACGAGCACGCCGCTCGAGAAGACCGACGAGACGAGCACCTGCGCGCGGACCATGCCCTTGCGCGTGCTCTCGACCGCGGCGTCCACACGGCGCGCGGTGCGCTCGCCGACGCCGTAGGCGCGGATCGTCTCGGCGCCCACGACCGACTCGGAGATCGCCCCGAGCATCGCGCCCACTCGCTCGCGCAGCGCCGTGTAGGCGCCGTTCACCTTGCCCTGGGCGGGGCGCAGGATCAGGAACAACGGGACGAAGCACGCCCACACGAGCAGCGTGAGCTGCCACGAGTAGAACGCCATGAGGAGCGTCGCCGCGCCGATCTGCAGGACCGAGACGAGCAGCATGATGCCGCCCCACTGGACGAACAGGGAGATCGTGTCGACGTCGCTCGTGACGCGCGAGACCAGCGCCCCGCGCCGCTCGGTGCTCTGGGTGAGGACCGAGAGGTCGTGCACGTGCCGGAAGGCCCGCACGCGCAGGCTCGCGAGCCCCGCCTCGGTCGAGCGGAAGAGGCGGACGTTGACGAGGGCCGAGCACAGGCCCGCGACCACCAGGACGACCGCCGCGGCGCCGACCAGCAGCGCCACCCGGCTCGTGTCGGGGCCGCCCGGGGCCATGATGCCGCTGTCGACCGTCTGCTGGACGGTGATGGGGACGACGATCCGCCCGAGGGCCGCGACGACGGCCAGGAGCAGCGTGCCCCAGATGCCCACGAGGATCTCGGGTGACATCTGGACGCCCTTGCGCAGGGTCGCGAAGACGCCCAGCGAGCTCGCCGAGGCGATCCGCGCGCCGGTCGCATCCTCGACGACGACCTCGGGCTCGGCCGTGGCCCTCGCCCGGCGGCGGCGTCCGCGGGCCGACGTGGGTGCGGTGGTGGTGCTCACTCGGTCACGGTCCCTTCCTCGGCGTGGCGCACGATCCCGTCGGTCTCTTCCTGCTCGCGGCGCTCGACGTCCTCGCGCTCGGACTGCAGGGGGTCGGCAGGTCTGCGCCCGTCGTCGGGCGACTCCCCGGAACCGTCGAGCTCGTCCGCCTCGGCGCGGCGCTCGGCCTCTCGCTGGTAGGCCGTGGCGAGCTCGCGGTAGCCGGGGTCGCGCGCGAGCAGCTCGGTGTGCGTCCCGACGTCGACCACCCGCCCCGACTCGACGTGGACGACCTGGTCCGCGAGCGCGACGCTCGACATGCGGTAGGCGACCATGACGACCGTGGGGTGGTCCGCCGTCGGGCCTGCGCCCCCAGGCGCGGTTCCCTCCCCGCGCAGGCCCGCGAGGATCTGCTGCTCCACGCGGGGGTCGACGGCGGAGGTCGCGTCGTCGAGCACCAGCAGGCGCGGAGAGCGCACCAGGGCGCGCGCGATCGCGAGCCGCTGCCGCTGACCGCCCGACAGGTTGGAGCCGCGCTCCCCCAGGGGCGAGTCGAGACCACCCGGCAGGCGGGAGACCACGTCGTCGACCTTGGCCAGGCGCAGCGCGTCCCACACCTGCTCGTCGGTGGGGCCCTCGCCCTGGTCCGCGAGCGTCACGTTGGAACGGACCGTGTCCTCGAAGATGAACGTCGACTGCGCGACGAGCGCGACCTGGCTCGTCAGGTCGGCTGCGAGCGCCTCGCGCACGTCCACACCGTCGACGAGCACCCGGCCGCGCGTGGGGTCGGACAGGCGCGCCAGGAGCGAGACGAGCGTGGTCTTGCCCGCGCCCGTGGGACCGACGACGGCCACCGTGCGGCCGGGGGCCAGGTCGAGCTCGATGTCGTCGAGCAGCGTGACGTCGCGGCCGCCCGCCCGGACGTCGACGCCCACGCCCTCGAACCGCACGGACGCACCGCCGGTGGTGGCGGGAAGCCGCTGCTCTCCCGCGACCGGGATGCCCGGTGCGTCGAGCACGCTCGCGATGCGCTCGTAGCCGACGAGCGCGCGCGGCAGCTCGCCCAGGACCCAGCCGAACGCGCGGACCGGGACGGCCATGATCGTCAGCAGGTAGGCGGCCGTCACGACCTCTCCCGTGTCGACCGCACCGGCAGCGACCCGCGCGGCTCCCACGCCCAGCACCAGGAGCGTGCCGAGCGAGGGCAGGAGCTCGATGACCGGGTCGAAGAACGCCCGCACCACGCCCACGCGGATGTTGGCCGCCCGCAGCTCGTCGGTCCGCGCGGCGAAGCGCCGCTCCTCGCGGGCCTCGGTGCCGAGCGACTTGACCAGCAGCGCGGCCTCGAAGCTCTCGTGCGCGACGTCGGAGACCTCGGCCCGCAGCTGCTGGGCGTGCGTGATCGCGGGCGACATGTACTTCTGGAACACGACGTTGACCACGATCGCGACCGGGATCACGACGAGCGCGGCGCACGCCAGCCAGACGTCGATGCGGAAGAGCATGACCGCCGAGACACCGATCATCACGACCACGCCCAGCGCGAAGGGCAGGGGGTTGAAGACGCCCGTGGCGGCCTCGACGTCGGAGTTCGCGTTCGAGAGCAGCTGGCCGGCGGGGTGCGCCCGGTGCCACGACATGGGCAGCCGCAGGTACTGGTGCGTGACCGCGGTGCGGTGCCCCGCCTGGATGTTCGCGTAGCCGTAGCCCGCGAAGATGCGCCGGCCGGCGACCGTGAGGGCGAGCGTGAGGGCGATCGCGACCAGGACGAGGCCCGCGACCCACAGGTTGCCGCGTGCGTCCGCGTCGCCCGCGAGCGCCGGGACGACGACCTCGTCCGTCACGCGGCCGACCGCGAGGCTGATGAGGACCGTGGTCGCGCCGAACAGCGCGGAGGCCGTGATCGCCAGGACGTAGACGCGCCACTGCGACCGCATGCCGCGACCCATGAGCTGGAGCGACCTGCGGGTCCGTGAGCCGGTCAGGGCGTGCCGTTCGCGCGCCCCCCGTGCTGCGGGCGCCGTGCGGCCGGGCCGGGAGACCCCGTCCACGAAGGTGGGCTGGTGCGGGCTGGTGCCGTCCGGACCGTCGGACGCTGCGCCGGTGGGCGCGTCCTGGGTCCGAGGCGTGGTGTTCGTGGGGGTGCTCCGTCGCGCGGACACGGACGATCCTCGTCTTTCGTGGGGGTTGGCACGATCTTCTCACACGGGACACTCCGTCCCGCGTGCGAGCATGGCCTGATGCAGCCCACCGCCTGGCACGCCCACGAGCGCGCCTCCCTCGTCCACGCACTCACCCAGGCCGGCCCCGACGCCCCGACCCTGTGCGACGGGTGGCAGACCCGCCACCTCGCGGCGCACATGATCCTGCGGGAGCACCAGCCCTGGACCCAGGCCGGGGCCAACGGAGGCCCGCTGCACGACTGGTCGGACGCCAGGCTCCAGGACCTCGCCGCGACCGCGCTCGCACCGGGCGGGTACGCCGCGCTGCTCGCGCGCATCGAGCAGGCGCCCGCCTCGTGGAGCCCGTGGTCGTGGGCAGGGAACCTCGTGAACCTCGTCGAGTACTTCGTGCACACCGAGGACGTGCGTCGTGGCACCTGCGTCGCGGGTCCCGGCGGGTCGGGCGGCGCCGGGGAGAGGGCGCGCGACCTCTCCCCCGGGCTCCAGGACGCCCTGTGGTCACAGCTGCGGCGTGGTGCGCGCCTGTTCTACCGCCGGTCCCCCGTGGGGGTCGTGCTCGTGGTGCCCGGCGGTCCGCGCCTCGCGGTCAAGGCCCCGCCGACGCGGCCGACCGACGACGGGCGGCTGCCCGGCACCGTCGTCGTCACGGGCGAGGTCGGCGAGCTCGTGCTCCACGCGTTCGGACGAGGCCGCCATGCGGGTCTGACCCTCCAGGGCGACGCTGCCGACCGCGCGGCGCTCGACGCCGTGGTGCCGGGTCCGCGCTCGGGCGGGTGACGGCGTCGGGCACGCTGCCCGCTCGGTCTGTCGGGTGCACGTGACGCGCGGGGCGGGGCGGGGCCCCCCCCCCCGCCACACGCCGTCCGTCGTGCAGGCCGAGGGG
>NZ_JACSQF010000014.1:68838-113439 GCF_014836755.1 Oerskovia merdavium | reverse complement strand
CCCCCCCCCCCCCCCCCCCCGCGTCCCGACCTCAGCGGACCAGGACGCCCGCGTCGCGCATGTGCGCCTTGACGTCACCGATCGTCAGGGTCCGGAAGTGGAAGACGCTCGCCGCGAGGACCGCGTCCGCCCCCGCCTGCGCCGCCTGCGCGAAGTGCTCCGGGGTGCCCGCCCCGCCGCTCGCGATGAGCGGGACGCTCACCTCGGGACGCACGGCCGCGAACATCTCCAGGTCGAACCCGCTCGTCATGCCGTCGGCGTCCATCGAGTTCAGCAGGATCTCCCCCGCACCCAGCCCCGCCGCGCGCGCGGCCCACTCGACCGCGTCGATGCCCGTGCCGCGGCGACCACCGTGCGTGGTCACCTCGTAGCCCGACTCGGTGCGGGTCTCGCCGCTCACGCGACGCGCGTCGACCGAGAGCACGAGCACCTGGCTGCCGAACCGGTCCGCGATCTCCGCGATGAGCTCGGGGCGGGCGATCGCGGCCGTGTTGACGCCCACCTTGTCCGCGCCCGCGCGCAGGAGCTTGTCCACGTCGTCGGTGGTCCGCACGCCGCCCCCGACCGTGAGCGGCACGAAGACCTGCTCGGCCGTGCGCCGCACCACGTCGTACGTGGTCTCACGGTTGCCCGACGAGGCAGAGACGTCGAGGAACGTCAGCTCGTCGGCCCCTTCGGCGTCGTAGCGGGCCGCGAGCTCGACCGGGTCGCCCGCGTCCCGCAGGTTCTCGAAGTTGACCCCCTTGACGACGCGACCTGCGTCGACGTCCAGGCAGGGGATGACACGGACCGTGACCGACATGAGCTATTGACCTTCCGTCTGACCTTCGGAACCCGGGGTCTCGTCGACCACCGGGAAGTGTGCGTCCAGGATGTCCACGACGTAGACCAGCGTCTCGTCCGCGAACGGCTTGGCGGTCCCCGCGTAGGCGAGCGACGGGGGGACGACCAGCAGCACCTGGCTGCCGACGCTCTGCTCGAGAAGCCCTTGTTCCCACCCCTCGATGATCTGGCCGATGCCGACCATGGTCGAGGCGGGCAGGGACCCGGGCGCCCAGTTCGAGTCGACGACCTCGCCCGTGGACCACGCGACGCCCGTGAAGCGGACCGTGATGACCTGGCCCGCCTCGATCTGCACGCCGGCGCCCCGCACGAGCGGCTGGACGATCAGGTCGCCCGGTGGGGCCGTGTCCGCGGGCACCTCGACCGACGGGACGCCGTCGGCGTCGAGCGTCACGACCGGGAGCCCCTCGACCGGTGCCACGGCCTCGCCGGTCGCCCGGGAGGGCAGCACGTCGATCACGAGCACGACCGGGACGTCGTCCGCCTCTTCGAGGAACAGGACCCGGGCACCGACGCGCTGGCCCACCAGGGCGTCGACGACCTCCGAGCCGAGGGACTCGGCGGTGAGCCGGTGCGCCGCAGGAGCGTCGACGAAGGTGCTCTGGATCACCGACCCGTCGCGCCCGTCGACCCCGTACATGTTCAGGAGGACCGGCTGTCCCTCGACCAGGGCCTCGCCCGTCCCCGGTACGAGGACCTCGGAGCGGGTCTCGGGAATCGTCAGAGGCTGGTCGAACGTGACCACGGGGGGCTCGCCGAGCAGCCCGGAGACCGCGACCTGCGTGTTGGCGGGAGCCGCGTTCCCCGTCGGTTCTGCGCAGCCGACGGCGGACACCGCGACCACCAGGGCCAGGACGACGGCCGCAGGCCGGCGGGACACACGACGCACGACGCTCCTCGGGCAAGACGGGACAGGGAGCCACCACCTTAACGGTGGAGGCTCCCCGGTCACTGCTCGGTCCGGCCCGCGGGCGGGAGTCCCGTCACATCGACTCGATGAGCCGCTCGACCCTCTCGTCGACGTTCTGGAACGGGTCCTTGCACAGCACCGTGCGCTGCGCCTGGTCGTTGAGCTTGAGGTGCACCCAGTCGACCGTGTAGTCGCGGCGGGCCTCCTGCGCCTTGCGCACGAAGTCGCCCCGCAGCTTGGCACGTGTCGTCTGCGGCGGGACGGCCGTGGACTCGAACACCTCGAGGTCGGTCGTGATCCGCTCGACCATGCCGCGCGCCGCGAGCATGTTGTACAGGCCCTCGGTGCGCGAGATGTCGTGGTACGCGAGGTCGAGGCGCGCGATGCGCGGGTCGTCGAGCTCCAGCCCGTGCTTCTCCTGGTAGCGCCTCAGGATCTTGAGCTTGATGACCCAGTCCAGCTCGCGGTCGACGAGCGAGAGGTCGTCGGTCTCCAGCGCCCGCAGCCCGCGCTCCCACAGGTCCAGGACCTGCTTGACGACGGGCGTGGGCGTCTCGTTCGCGTCGACGTACTCCTTGACGCGCTGGAGGTACTCGCCCTGCAGGTCCACCGCGGTCACGGTGCGCCCGTTCGCCATCTGCACGGGGTGACGACCCGTCATGTCGTGGCTGATCTCGCGGATCGACCGGATGGGGTTCTCGAGCGCCATGTCCCGCATGGGCACCCCTGCCTCGATCATGCGCAGGATCAGGTCGGTCGCCCCGACCTTGAGCATGGTCGTGGTCTCGGCCATGGACGAGTCCCCGACGATCACGTGCAGACGCCGGTACTGCTCGGCGTCCGCGTGGGGCTCGTCGCGCGTGTTGATGATGGGGCGCGAGCGCGTGGTCGCGCTCGAGACGGACTCCCAGATGTGGTCCGCGCGCTGCGACAGCGCGAAGATCGCCCCGCGCGGCGTCGCGAGGATCTTGCCTGCCCCCGTGAGCACCTGGCGCGTGATGAGGAACGGCACCAGCACGTCGGAGAGCCGCGAGAAGTCGCCCTGGCGGCGCACGAGGTAGTTCTCGTGGCAGCCGTAGGAGTTGCCCGCCGAGTCGGTGTTGTTCTTGAACAGGTGGATCCGGCCGGGCAGGCCCTCGTGCTCGAGCCTCTCCTGGGCGTCCGCGACGAGCCCCTCGAGGATGCGCTCGCCGCCCCGGTCGTAGGCCACGAGCTGGCGCACGTCGTCGCACTCGGCCGTCGCGTACTCGGGGTGGGAGCCGACGTCGAGGTACAGGCGCGACCCGTTGCGCAGGAACACGTTCGACGACCGGCCCCACGCGACGACCTTGCGGAACAGGTAGCGCGCGACCTCGTCCGCGGACAGGCCGCGCCCGTCGTCGGACGCGCACGTCACGCCGTACTCGGTCTCGAGGCCGAAGATCCTACGGTCCATGCGGAGCCTCCTCTGGCTTCTCCTCGAGCAGACCGGCCAGCACCGTGCCGGTGAGCCGGCGGAACGCCCGGCGCGGGCGCGTGCGGTCGAGCACCGCGACCTCGAGCTGGCTCGCGGGGATGGCCTGCTCGCCCTCGGGAGCGTCACGTGCGTCGGCGCCGCCGAGCGTCGAGACCGCGAGGTGCAGGACCTCGGGCAGGGTCATCCCGGGACGCCACGCCTCGCCCAGGTCGCGCCCGAGCTGCTCGGCCTGACCTCCCATGACGACGAACCCGGTCTCGTCCGCGACCGACCCGTCGTAGGAGAGCCGGTAGATCTGGTCCTGCGCGGGGCTGGGCCCCACCTCGGCCACGACGAGCTCGACCTCGAGCGGCTTGGACTCGGTCGTGAAGACCGTGCCGAGCGTCTGCGCGTAGGCGTTCGCGAGCCCGCGGGCGTTGACGTCGGCCCGGTCGTAGGAGTAGCCGCGCAGGTCGGCGTAGCGCACGCCCGCGACGCGCAGGTTCTCGAACTCGTTGTACTTGCCCACGGCCGCGAACGCGATGCGGTCGTAGATCTCCGAGATCTTGTGCAGCGACCTGGACGGGTTGTGCGTCGCGAACGCGATGCCGTCGTCGTAGGCGAGCACGACGACCGAGCGACCGCGGGCGATGCCCTTGCGCGCGAAGTCCGCCCGGTCCTTCATGAGCTGCTCGGGCGAGACGTAGAACGGCATGCTCACTGTGCGTCACCTCCCTGTCCTGCGGTCCGCGGTGCCCGGGGGCGCGCGGCGCGGTTCCCGTCGGCCTGCTCGGTGCGCTCGGCGACGATCTGCGCCGCGACCGCGGCGAGCTCGTCGTCGGGCACGCGCCGGTACCCGTCGGCCGTCACCGTGACGACCACGGGCCAGATCTGCCGGACGGAGTCCGGGCCCCCCGTCGCCGAGTCGTCGTCGGCCGCGTCGTAGAGCGCCTCGACCGCGACGTGCACCGCGCCCTGGGCGTCGAGCCCCGGGTGCCAGCGCTTCTTGAGCGAGCCGCGGGCGAAGACCGATCCCGAGCCGACGCTGTGGTGGTCGCGCTCCTCGTAGCGTCCGCCCGTGACGTCGTACGAGAAGATGCGGCCCGTCCCCCGGTCCAGGTCGTACCCCGCGAACAAGGGCACCACGGCCAGGCCCTGCATCGCGAGGCCCAGGTTCTGACGGATCATGGTCGAGAGGCGGTTCGCCTTGCCGTCGAGCGACAGCAGGGCACCCTCGATCTTCTCGTAGTGCTCGAGCTCGAGCTGGAAGAGGCGCACGAGCTCGACGGCGATCCCGGCGGTACCCGCGATGCCCACCGCGGAGAACTCGTCGGCCGGGAAGACCTTCTCGATCTCCCGGTTCGCGATCATCGAGCCCATCGTGGCGCGGCGGTCGCCCGCCATGACCACGCCGACCTCACCTCCCGCGCCCGCAGGCCCGGCGTCCCCGAAGGTCAGGGCGACGATCGTGGTCGCGTGCGGCGCGAGCTGGGCCCCCGGCCCCGCCGGGGCGGCGTGCCCCGCGGCCCCCGTGGTGCCGACCCGGTGGGACGGCAGGAGGTCGGGGGCGTGGTTCGCGAGGAACTCCACGAACGACGAGGAGCCCGGGGTGGTGAAGGCGTGCGGCAGACGCCCGGAGAAGTCCATGGTCATCAGCTCCCGGCCCCTCTCGGCTACTCGCCGCCCTTCTGGACGAAGCCCCTGACGAAGGACTCGGCGTTGGACTCGAGGACCTCGTCGATCTCCTCCAGGAGCGAGTCGACCTCCGCGTCCCGGCTCTGCGCCTGCGGGGCGACGGGCGCGGGCGCCGCGTCGTCGTCGGGACGGCGGTCCTCGTGCGATGCGCTGGTGCGTTCCTGGGCCATCTTCGCCTCCTGGGTGTGTCGATCCTGCTGACGTGCCGTGCTGACGTGCGGTGCGGACCGCCGTGACGGGGACCGCGTCTTCTCGAAGCCTAGGCTCTCCGGCCGGGTCCGCGCCGGAGCGCGCCGCGCGTGCGAGTCATCGCGACGTCCCGGACAGGCGTGTGAGCAGCGCTCCGGCGTCCTTGCTCGCCTCGAGCAGCGCGCCGATGTGCGCCCGGGTCCCGCGCAGCGGGTCGAGCATGGGCACGCGCTGGAGCGAGGGGGCGCCGGCGACGTCGAAGATCACCGAGTCCCAGCTCGCGGCCGAGACCTCGTCGCCGAACCGGGCCATGACCTCGCCCCGGAAGTACGCCCGGGTGTCCTCGGGCGCGTGGTGGACGGCCTGGGAGACCGCCCGCTCGTCGACGAGCCGCTCGGCGGCCCCTGCGGCGAGCAACCGGTGGTAGATGCTGCGCTCGGGGCGCACGTCGGACCACTGGAGGTCCATCGCTGCCAGCCGCGGGTGGTCCCAGTCGAGGTGGTCGCGGCGGCGCAGGCGGTCGAGCAGGCGCAGCTTGGCGACCCACTCGACTTCCCGGGCGCACGACGCCAGGTCCGTCCCGAGGCGGGCCAGGACCGAGTCCCAGCGGTCGAGGACCGCGCGGGTCTGGTCGTCGAGAGGACCCAGGTGCTCCGCGGCCCGGCGGGCCACGTCGGCGTAGGTCCGCTGCACCTCGAGCGCCGTCAGGTGACGCCCGTCCGCGAGCAGGAGCGGCGCCGTGAGGTCGAGGTCGCGGCTGACCTTCTGCACGTCGGACACCGGGTCGTGCAGGCGCAGGGCCGCGAGCTCGGCGCGCAGCGAGGCCCCGGAGGGGCCCTCGACCGCAGAGAGCGCGTCGAGCTGCTCGATCACGAACAGCACGAGGGACGTGGTGCCGAGCTTGAGGTAGGTCGCGACCTCGAAGAGGTTCGCGTCCCCGATGATCAGGTGCAGGCGACGCCAGCGCTGGCGGTCGGCGTGCGGCTCGTCACGCGTGTTGACGATGGGGCGGCGCAGCGTCGTCTCGAGGCCGACCTCGGCCTCCATGTAGTCGGCCCGCTGCGAGAGCTGGAAGCCCGGCTCCTGGCCCACCGAGCCCAGGCCGACGCGTCCTGAGCCCGTGAACACCTGCCGTGTCACGAGGAAGGGGGTGAGCAGCTCGACGAGCGTGGCGAACGGCACGGCCCGGTCCACGAGGTAGTTCTCGTGCGTGCCGTAGGACGCGCCCTTGCCGTCGACGTTGTTCTTGTAGAGCGCGACCTCCGAGCCCGGGACCGCGCCCAGCTCGCGCGAGGCCGCGAGCATGATGCGCTCGCCCGCGACGTCCCAGCACACCGCGTCGGTCGGGTTGGTCACCTCGGGCGAGGAGTACTCGGGGTGCGCGTGGTCGACGTACAGGCGCGCCCCGTTCGTCAGGATGACGTTCGCGGCGCTCGGGTCGTCGTAGTCCTCGTGCGTGGGCCGGGCGACCTCCTGGAAGGTCTCCGCGCCCTGTGCCCGGGCCGTCACGGGGCCCGACGGCGCCGGGCGGGTCGGGTCGTCCGTCAGGAGCGAGGGATGGGCCGCCGAACGCTGGAGGTGGAAGCCCCGGGCGTCCTGCAGGGGGTCCTCGTCGTCGTAGTCCCAGCGGGCCTTGCCCCGGGCCCCGTCCGCGCGGGCCGCGAGCGCCCGGTAGGTGGTCACGACCTGGCTCGACAGGAGCATCGGGTTCGCCTGCGGTCGCCCGGGCTGCAGCACGCCGTACTCGGTCTCGATCCCCATCACGCGTCGCACGGTCACGAGCACCACCCTATGCCGGGGTCCCGACGGCGGGGCGGGCTGTCCACGGCTCGGCTCCCACGGGCCGGGTTCCGCCCTGGGTGAGTCGTCCCGGACGCGCGCCAGGCCCGGCGGCGGGCTGCGCCGTCGGGCCTGGCCGTGCTGCACGGCGCCTCGCGCCGGCATCCGTGCCCGCGGGCACCTACAAGTACTGCCCCGTGCTCGTGACCGTGTCGATCGTGCGCGCCACGGCCCCCGCCCCGTCGCCCTTCTTCTGGACGATCGTGCGGATGAAGACGATGCGCTCGCCCTTCTTGCCCGAGATGCGCGCCCAGTCGTCCGGGTTGGTCGTGTTGGGCAGGTCCTCGTTCTCCTTGAACTCGTCGACGCACGCCGCGAGCAGGTGCTCGACCCGGATGCCGCGCTGACCGGTCGCCAGGAGGTCCTTGATCGCGGACTTCTTGGCGCGGTCCACGACGTTCTGGATCATGGCCCCCGAGTTGAAGTCCTTGAAGTACAGGACCTCCTTGTCGCCGCTCGCGTACGTGACCTCGAGGAACTGGTTCTCGTCCTCCTGGGAGTACATGCGCTCGACCACGCTCGTGATCATGGCGTCGATCGCACCCTGGGCGCTGCCCCCGTGCTCGGCGAGGTCCTCGGGGTGGATCGGCAGGTCGGTCGTCAGGTACTTCGCGAAGATCTCCTTGGCGCCCTCGGCGTCCGGTCGCTCGATCTTGATCTTCACGTCGAGACGACCGGGCCGCAGGATCGCGGGGTCGATCATGTCCTCACGGTTGGACGCGCCGATGACGATCACGTTGTCGAGGCGCTCGACGCCGTCGATCTCGCTCAGGAGCTGGGGCACGATCGTGGTCTCGACGTCCGAGGACAGCCCGGTGCCCCGCGTGCGGAACAGCGACTCCATCTCGTCGAAGAAGACCACGACGGGCGTGCCCTGCGAGGCCTTCTCCCGGGCACGGGCGAAGATCAGCCGGATGTGGCGCTCGGTCTCCCCCACGTACTTGTTGAGCAGCTCGGGGCCCTTGACGTTGAGGAAGTAGCTCTTGGCGCCGTCCGGGTCCGAGGTGACCTCCTCGCCCGCGAGCTCGCCCGCCGCGGCCCGCGCCTTGGCGACCGTGTGCGCGAGGGAGTTGGCCACGGCCTTGGCGATGAGCGTCTTGCCGCACCCGGGCGGCCCGTACAGCAGGACGCCCTTGGGCGGGCGCAGCCCGTGCTCGCGGAACAGGTCCGGGTGGCTGAACGGTAGCTCGACCGCGTCGCGGATCTGCTCGATCTGCGGCCCCAGCCCGCCGATGTCCGAGTAGTCGATGTCCGGGACCTCCTCGAGGACCAGCTCCTCGACCTCGGACTTGGGCACGATCTCGAACACGAAGCCGCTGCGCGTGTCGATCGTGAGCGAGTCCCCGATGCGCAGCGGCGCGTCGGCGAGCGAGCCCGCGAGACGGACCACGCGCTCCTCGTCCGAGCGCCCGACGACGAGCGCGCGGTCCGAGCCCAGGAGCTCCTTGACGGTCACGAGCTCCCCGACCTGCTCGTAGCCGCCCGCCGAGACCACGGTCATGGCCTCGTTGAGCTTGACCTCCTGGCCCGGGTGCAGCGTCGACAGGTCGAGGCTGGGGCTCGCGCCCACGTGCATCTTGCGGCCCGCGGCGGAGACGTCGACCGTCCCGTCCGGGTGGGCTCCGAGGAAGACCGCGTACGTCCCCGGCGGCTTGGCGAGCTCGTCGATCTGACGCTTGAGGTCGATGATCTGGTCCCGCGCCGCACGCAGCGCCTCCGCGAGGCGCTCGTTCTTGGCCGACAGGATCGCCTGCTGGCGTTCACTGTCACGGCTCGGGGTCTGTCCAGGTGTCAGTCCAGGTGTCTCGGTCATCCGGCTTCTCCCTCTCGCCTGGCGCCGTCAGGAGGTCGTGCGGTCGACCCCGTCACCGGCGCGTCACCGACCTCCGGCAGCCCGGTGATCGAGGCTCGACCTTACGCACAAGACCTGGGCGGCCGCTGCAGGGACACCCCTGCTGAGACCGTCGTTCCTCAATCGTTGTCGACGGCGTCCGAAACGTCCAGGGTGTCCGCGGCGCCCTCCACTGTGCCGGCGACGTCCGCGGCCTCGTCGTCGGGGACGGGCACGAGCGGCTGGCCCGTGCGCGGGTCGAGCTGCGGGCCCTGGCCGACGTCACGGCGCACGCGACGCACGCGCTTGTCGGAGACCGACCGCTCGCCCAGGTCCTCGGGCGTCCACTCCTCGGCGACGGGGTACGAGCCCTTGGCGGGGCGACGCTTGCGCAGGGGCGCGACCGTGCCGTCGGCCAGGCGGCGAGCGGTGAGCAGGAAGCCCGTGTGCCCGACCATGCGGTGCTGCGGGCGCACCGCGAGGCCCTCGAGGTGCCAGCCGCGGACAAGGGACTCCCAGGCCGAGGGCTCGGCGTAGCGCCCGTCGGCGCGCAGGTCCTCGGCGAGGCGCGAGAGCTGGGTCGCGGTCGCGACGTAGCAGATCAGCACACCGCCCGGTGCGAGCGCGTCGGCGACCGCGTCGAGGTTCTCCCACGGCGCGAGCATGTCGAGCACGACCCGGTCGATCGAGCCGTTCTCCGCGACCTGGGGCAGGACGTCGGACAGGTCCCCGACCGAGAGCTCCCACGCGGGGTGCTCCCCGCCGAAGAACAGCTCGACGTTGCCGCGCGCGATCGCGGCGAAGTCCTCGCGACGCTCGATCGAGTGCACCGAGCCCTGGTCGCCGACCGCGCGCAGGAGCGACATGGTCAGCGCGCCCGAGCCGACGCCGGCCTCGATGACGCGCGCACCGGGGTAGATGTCCGCCATCGCGACGATCTGACCCGCGTCCTTGGGGTAGACCACGGCCGCGCCGCGCGGCATCGACAGGACGTAGTCGGCCAGCAGCGGGCGCAGCGCGAGGTACTCGATGCCCGCGGTGTTGCGCACGACCGAGCCCTCGGGCAGGCCGACCAGGTCCTCGTGGTTGAGGTAGCCGCGGTGCGTGTGGAACGTGGCCCCGGTCGCGAGGGTGATGGTGTGCAGGCGACCGCGCGGGTCCGTCAGCTGGACCTTGTCACCGAGCCGCAGCGGGCCGCGGCGCACGTCGGCGCCGGTCGCCGTGGGGGCCGGCGAGGCGGGGGCGTCGCTCGGGGCGGACGGGGCGGGCGCGTCGTGCGTGGGCTCTTGGGTCACGGGCGACCATCCTAGTCGGGCTGCCCGGCGCGGGAGTCCCGTCCGTCAGCGGGGCCGGGGCCCTCAGCGTCCGCGCGCGGCCTGGAGCGCCGCGACGACGTGGCTCACGTCGAGCAGCCCGACGACGCGCCCGGCGTCCGTCACGACGAGCAGGGGTGCGTCGCGCGTCGCGGAGGCGACCGCGTCGAGCATGGCCTGGCCTGCGAGGTGCACGTCCACCTGCGCGGTGGGCGGCAGCCCGACGGCGACGGCCCCGACCGGGGTCAGCGGCGCCTGGGCGGGCGGCACGGCCGCGACGGCCGCGGGGTCGGCGTAGGCCACGGGGTGCCCGAGCGCGTCGGTGAGCACGACGTGCCCCGCGCCCGCGCGCTGGGCCGCCGCGACGGCGTCGGACACCGTGGTGGCCACGGGCACGGCGACGGCCGGGTACGCGAGCGAGGCCACCGTGAGGCCCGCGACCGCCTCGCGCGTGCGGCCGTTCGTGATCGCCGCCCCCGCCCCGGACCACAGGAACGCGCCGATCAGCGCGGCCCACGCGACCGTGAACAGGTCCACCTCGTACCCGTTGAGCAGGGGCCAGCCCAGGGCCCACGCCACGACGCCCACGGCCATGACACGCCCGACCCAGCCCGCGACGATCGTGCCCCGGGTCCGGGACCCCGTGACGGCCCAGACCGCGGACTCGAGGATCTGTCCCCCGTCGAGCGGCAGACCGGGCAGCAGGTTGAAGACCCCCACGAACGCGTTGGAGAAAGCCGCCGCGTACAGCAGCAGAGCGGGGACGGTCATGGTCGGCTGCGCCTGGAACGCGAACCAGCACACGACCGCGAGGAGCAGGTTCGTCAGCGGGCCCACGACCGAGATGAGGATCCCGTCGAGGGGACGTCGCGACGTGCCCGAGTAGGCCGTGTGCCCGCCCCAGATCGTCACCGCGAGCTCGGTGACCTCGTGCCCACGGGACTTGGCGACCACGGCGTGGGCGACCTCGTGCAGGAAGACCGAGACGAACAGCAGCAGCACGAACACGAACGAGACGAGATAGATCCCCACGCCCAGGCCGGGCGCGAAGCTGCGCACGGTCGGGGCGAACAGGAGCGTCAGGACGGCCGCGGCGAGGAACCACGAGGGCGTGAGGATGACGGGCGCACCCGACACCCGGCCGATGACCCAGCCCTTCGTCAGGCGCGGGTCTCGGGGGGCGCGACGGGCCGGTGCCGGGGTGGTCTCCACGTCGACACCCTATGTCGGTCACCTGTGCCGAACCCGTGCTGTGGGGCGTGGCGGCCGTGTGGGCGTCGACACGTAGGCTCGACGCATGACGTCCCTCGCCCCCGACCTCGTCGGCACCGACTCCACCGACATGACGGTCGAGCCCGTCGGCGACTCCCCCCGCGAGCGCCGGCGCCCGGCGCTGTCGCCGTCGCGGGCGAACGACTTCATGCAGTGCCCGTTGCTGTTCCGGTTCCGGGTCGTGGACCGGCTCCCCGAGCCGCCCAGCGCGGCGGCCGCGCGCGGCACCCTGGTCCACTCGGTGCTCGAGCGGCTGTACGACGCCCCGGTGGGCGAGCGCACGCTCGCGGCAGCCCAGGCCATGGTCCCGGGCGAGTGGGACCGCCTCCAGGAGGCCGAGCCCCGCTACGCCGAGCTCTTCGCGGACGCGGGCGGAGCGGGCAGCGCGGCGGAGGGCGCGGTCGAGGAGTGGCTCGAGGGTGCCGGGAACCTCCTGGGCACCTACTTCACGCTCGAGGACCCCAACCGCCTCGAGCCGGCCGAGCGCGAGATGTTCGTCGAGACCCAGCTCGAGGACGGGCCGCTGCTGCGCGGCATCGTGGACCGGCTGGACGTCGCCCCGAACGGCGCGATGCGGGTCGTCGACTACAAGACGGGCAAGACCCCCCGGCCCCAGTACCAGGGCTCGGCGCTGTTCCAGATGCGCTTCTACGGCCTGGTGCTGTGGCGCGAGCGGGGTGAGATCCCCAAGATGCTCCAGCTCGTCTACCTGGGCGACGGCCAGGTGCTGCGCGCCGAGCCGCAGGAGGCGGACCTCGTCGCGGTCGAGGAGCAGGTGCGGACGCTGTGGTCCTCGATCACGCAGGCCGCCCGCAGCGGGCAGTGGGCCCCGCGCAAGACCCCGCTGTGCGGGTGGTGCGCGCACCAGGCCCTGTGCCCGCAGTTCGGCGGCACGCCCCCGGAGATCCCCGAGGGTGCGATCGAGCTGGCGCTCGGGATCGCCCCGGAGGCGGCCGCTCCCTAGCCCGTCAGTCCTCGATGAGGTCGACCACGTCGCCCGCGAGGATGCGCGAGAGCGCGTCGACGTCGACGAGCGCGAGCGACGGCGTGCGGCTCAGTCCCGGCAGCACCGGGACGGGCACGACCGCCTCGACGCCGAGCGTCGCCGCGCCGGCAGCCCGCGCGGACGCGATGCCCGTGGGCGAGTCCTCGATCGCGACGCAGCGTGTCACGTCGACGCCCAACCGCTCGGCCGCCGCGAGGTACGGCTCGGGGTGCGGCTTGCCGTGCGTGACCTCGTCGCCGCACACCAGGGTCACGAACGACCCGACCGGCGCCATCTGGACGACCTGCTCGGCGAGCGATCGGTAGGACATCGTCACCAGGGCGCACGGCACGCCGCGCTCCCGGAGCTCCGCGAGGAGCTCTCGGGCTCCCGGCTGCCAGGGGACCTCGACGCGGACCTGCTCGATCACGCGCGAGATGAGGAAGTCGATGATCTGCTCGGAGGGCAGGTCGACGCCCGCGTCCTGGAGGATCTTGGCCGACTCGGTCAGGGGGTTGCCGACCATCTGCAGGGCCTGCTCGTGCGACCAGGTGCCGCCGTGCGCCTCGACGAGCTCGTGCTCGGCGGCGATCCAGTACGGCTCGGTGTCGACGAGCGTGCCGTCCATGTCCCACAGGACGGCTTGTGGCAGGGCGAGCGCCTCGCGCGGGGCGCTGTCGGTGCGGGTGAGATCGGGTGCTTCCAGGGGGTTCAACGCATTCTCCATGCTCGGGGGGACGGTTCGTGGCCGTCCCTGCCACCATAGCCCGCCCGCTCACGCGGCCTCCCCGTCGGGGGTGGTGCGCGTCGGCTGCCCCGCCCCGCCGCCTGCGCGGCCTAGGCTGGGACGATGAACGAGACCCCGGAACCGATCGACCCGGCCGACCTGCCCGAGCCGACCACCCCGGCACTACCCCCGTCGTCGGCCGACGAGCCTCGCCAGGCCGTGATGCTGGCGGCGTTCGAGGGGTGGAACGACGCGGGGGGCGCCGCGACCGCCGCGCTCCTGCACCTGCACGACGTCTGGGGCGCGGAGGAGATCGCAGCGATCGACCCCGAGGAGTACCACGACTTCCAGGTCAACCGCCCGGTCGTGACCACCTCGGACGACGGCCGCCGGGAGATCACCTGGCCCACCACGACCGTGACCGCGGTGACCGTGCCGGCCAGCGGGCGACGCGTGGTCCTGGTGCACGGGATCGAGCCGTCGATGCGCTGGCGCACGTTCTGCCGCGAGCTGCTCGACATCGCCGAGCGCGAGGGGGTCACGACCGTCGTGACGATCGGCGCGCTGCTGGCCGACGTCCCGCACACGCGCCCCATCCCCATGACGGCCACGTCGGAGAGCGTGGGGCTGCGCGCGGTCCTCGACGTCGAGCAGAGCTCGTACGAGGGCCCCACGGGGATCGTCGGCGTGCTCCAGCACGCGGCGGCCGAGCGCGGCATGCAGTCGGTGTCGCTGTGGGCGGCCGTGCCGCACTACGTCGCGAACTCGCCCTCCCCCAAGGCCACGCTCGCGATCCTGGCGCGGGTCGAGGAGCTCTTGTCGGACCCCGTCCCGCTGGGCGACCTGCCCGAGGAGGCCGTGGCCTGGCAGCACGGCGTCGACGAGCTCGCGGCCGAGGACGCCGAGATCGCGGAGTACGTCCAGCAGCTCGAGGAGGCCAAGGACACGGCCGAGCTGCCCGAGGCGAGCGGCGAGGCGATCGCGCGCGAGTTCGAGCGCTACCTGCGCCGCCGCGACAACGGGTCGGGTGGGCCGCTGCCCTAGCGAAGGGCCCGGGCAGGGCGACCCAGGACGACTGCGGCCCGCGGCGCCCCCCTCAGGGGAGGCGCCGCGGGCCGCGGCGTCCACCGGCCGGCTGCACCGGCCGTTCGACAGGTTCTAGAGACGCACCCCGAGCAGGGCGTTGACCGCCCGCGAGATCACCCCGGGGGCGCCCTCGGTGTCACCCGAGGTGTCCCGGCCCTCCGCGAGCGAGACGTCGGCCCACGCGTCGACGGCCGCGAGCGCCGTGGGCGCGTCGAGGTCGTTCGCGAGCGCCTCGCGCACCGCGGCGAGGGTCGCGTCGGCGTCGGGTCCGCCGTTGCCGGAGACGGCCGAGCGCCAGCGCTCGAGGCGCTCGACGCCGGCCGGGAGGTCCGCGTCGGTCCACTCCCACTCGGAGCGGTAGTGGTGCGCGAGGAGCGCGAGGCGGATGGCCATGGGGTCGACGCCCGTGGCGCGCAGGGCGGAGACGAACACGAGGTTCCCGCGCGACTTGCTCATCTTCTCGCCCTGGTAGGCGACAAGGCCGGCGTGCACGTGGTTGCGCGCACCGAACCCGTGGTCGAGCAGGCGGTCGTGCGAGGTCGACATCTCGTGGTGCGGGAAGAGCAGGTCGGCGCCGCCACCCTGGATGTCGAAGGGTAGGCCCAGCCCGTCACGGGCGATGACCGCGCACTCGATGTGCCAGCCGGGGCGCCCGGTGCCGAGGCTCGCACCGTCCCACGAGGGCTCGCCCACACGCTCGCGCCGCCAGAGCAGCGGGTCGAGGGGGTCCTTCTTGCCGTCGCGCTCGGGGTCTCCCCCGCGCTCGCCGAAGAGCCGCACCATGTCGTCGCGGCTGAGCCGCGAGACCGCGCCGAAGCGCGCGTCGGCGCTCAGGTCCGCGTACACGTCGCCGAGCTCGGGGGCGTCTCCGCCCGCGCCGGGCTCGACCGGGACGCGGTAGGCGAAGCCGTCCTCGATGAGCGCCTCGACGGCCTGGACCACGTCGGGGATGGCCTCGACCGCGCCGCGGTACACGTCGGGGGGCACGACGCCGAGAGCCGTCATGTCCTCGGCCAGCAGGGCCGTCTGCTCGACCGCGAGGTCCCACCAGTCCACGCCGGTCGCGGTCGCGCGCTCGAGCAGAGGGTCGTCGACGTCGGTCACGTTGGACGCGTGCGTCACGGTGTGACCCGCGTCGCGCCACGCGCGGTTGAGGAGGTCGAACCCGACGTAGGTCGCGGCGTGCCCGATGTGGGTCGCGTCGTACGGGGTGATCCCGCAGACGTACATGGTCGCGGTGTCCCCCTCCGCGGCGACGACGAGCTCCCCGGTGGTGCTGTCGTGCACCTGGATCGGGAGGCCGCGGCCGGGCAGGGACGGGATCTGGGGCATGGGCCAGGAGTGCACGCGACAACCTTAACCGCGAACGGTCCCGCGGGTTCCGCCCCGCTCGTCGGGCGAGGTGCCCGACGGCGAGGGCGCGCCCGCCCCGGTGGCGCGCCTGCGCCGTCGGGCCAGAATGCAGGGGTGAGCCAACCCACACGACCCGACGCCCCCCGCCCCACCGGAGGCCGGCCCGACGAACAGGGCGCCCCGCGCTCGGAGCCCACCCGGTACAAGGAGCTGTGGGTCGAGGGGCCCGACGGGCGCGTGACACCCGTGACGCACCCCGGGGACTGGTCGGGCCGGTGGGAGAAGGACGGCGAGGGGGCTCCGGCCGGGACCGACAGCGAGACGTCGGGCAGCGGCGGCGAGGGATCGGGCGGCAAGGGAACAGGCGGCACGCGCTGGTACGAGGTGCGCACGCTCGAGGACTTCGTGAGCGCGGCGGACGCGCTGGGCGTCGGGCTCTCGAGCCAGGTGGGCCGCGGGCACCTGCCCGTGCACGTGCGCGTCAAGCACCCCGTCGCGCACGTCGAGCACATCGGGATGGACTGGCTCCTGGTCGTCACGCCCACCGTGTCGTTCCAGGAGGAGGACCGCCAGGTCAGCACGGGCAGCTTCTGCCTCCTCGTGGGACCCGACGTGGTCGTCACGGTCGAGAAGGGCGCCGCAGGCGTCCACGACCGCATGCGCGAGCACCTGACCGGCCCGTCGCACGGACGCAGCACCGGGTTCCGCCATCTCGCCGAGGAGGCGCTGTTCGCGCTCGTCGCCACGGCCTCGGACGTCGAGCTCGCGCTCGGCGACGCGGTCGCCGAGGTCGAGAAGCTCGTGTTCGAGCGGCAACGGAACGTGGACCCGGTCGTGCCCATCTACGACCTCAAGCGGGAGATCACCGAGGCCCGCCGCGCTCTGCTGCCCATCACGGCCGAGCTCCCCGAGCTGGTCTCGGGCAGCGCCCGGTCCCGCATCACGTTCGACAAGCGGCTCATGGAGCGGCTCGTGTCGACCGTCGAACGGATCGACCGACACCTCGACGCGCACGACGACCTGCTCTCCGACATGCTCTCGGTGCACCTGTCCCAGGTGTCGGTGCGCCAGAACGAGGACATGCGCACGATCAGCGCCTGGGCAGCGATCCTCGTGTTCCCCACGATCGTGGGCGGGATCTACGGCATGAACTTCGACCACATGCCCGAGCTCCACTGGACGCTGGGCTACCCCCTGGCCATCGCGATCATGGTGGCCGGCTGCTTCGGGCTCTACGGCGCGTTCAAGAAGGTCGGCTGGATGTAGGCGCTCAGGCGAGCGGCTGGAGCACGCCCACCGTGAGCAGGATCACGACGACCGCAGCGAGCACGAGCCGGTAGATCACGAACGGCTTGTAGCTGAACGTCGAGACGATCTTGAGGAACGCGATGATCACGAGGTAGCCCACGACGAACGCGACCAGGGTCGCGATGAGGGTCGCACCGAAGCCCGGCGACCCCGGGACGGGCTCGCCCGTGACCGACTTGGCGAGCTGGTAGAACCCCGAGCCCAGGACCGCGGGGATCGCGAGCAGGAACGAGTAGCGGGCCGCGGCCTCGCGTGTGAAGCCCATGAGCAGGCCCGCCGTGATGGTGCCTCCCGACCGGGACACTCCGGGGACCAGGGCGAGCGCCTGCGCCAGCCCGAAACCGACGGCCTGGCGCGGCGTCAGCTCGTCGAGCGTGCGCGTCTTGGCACCGACCCGGTCCGCGAAGCCGAGCAGCAGGGCGAAGACGGTCAGGGTGAGGGCCGTGATGTACAGGTTGCGCAGCGACGCCTCGATCGCGTCCTGGAACGCCAGGCCCAGGACCACGATCGGGATCGAGCCGAGCGCGATGAACCATGCCATCGCGGCGTGGTGGTCGTGCTTGCCCATGCGCGAGCGCCAGTCGGTCCCGCTGTCACCGCGCAACGCCCGCCACCAGGCCGAGCAGATCGTGGCGATGTCTCGCCGGAAGTAGAGGATGACAGCCGTCTCGGTACCGATCTGGGTGATCGCCGTGAAGGCGGCCCCCGGGTCCGAGGAGCCGATCAGCTCTCCCACGATGCGCAGGTGCGCGCTCGAGGACACCGGCAAGAACTCGGTCAGGCCCTGGACGAGGCCGAGGAGGATCGCTTCCCACGCATTCACGAGCGGTCACGATACCTGCCCCGCCGCCGCCCTCCGGGACCGACAGGCGCCGCGGGGGCAACCGTCACCGAGCCGCCGCACGCCGGCCATCTCCCGGACACCGGCTGGACGCGTCGGCCCAGAGCGACGGACCTCACCCCGGCGACGCGCGCCACGTCCGGGCGGGGGGCGCCCCTGGCCGGTAATCTGCCGCGCATGGAACTTCGTCAGCTCGGTCGTACCGGCCTGCGCGTCTCACCCCTGGGCCTCGGGACCATGACGTGGGGCCGCGACACCGACGAGATCGACGCCGCGGAGCAGCTCCGCGACTTCGTCGACGCCGGGGGCAACCTCGTCGACACCGCGGCCTCCTACGGCGGCGGTGACAGCGAGTCCATGATCGGCTCGATCCTCGCGGGCAAGGTCGACCGTCGCGAGGTCCTGCTGTGCACCAAGGCGGGCATCCGGACCACGGCCGACGGCAACGCCGTGGACGCCTCGCGCGGTGCGCTGCTCGACTCGCTCGACGCCTCGCTCGAACGGCTGGGGACGGACCACGTCGACCTCTTCCTGGTCCACACCCCCGACCCGCGCACGCCGTTCACCGAGACGCTCTCGGCGCTGCGGCTCGCGGTCACGACGGGGCGTGCGCGCTACGTGGGGCTGTCCAACCACCCTGGATGGGCCGCCGCCCGCGCCGCGGCCTCGCTCGACGCGCACGGTGACGTGGGGCTCGCCGCGGTCGAGCTCGAGTACTCGCTGCTCCAGCGCGGGATCGAGCGCGACGTCGTGCCGGCCGCGACCGAGATGGGGTTCGGGGTCCTCGCGTGGTCCCCCCTGGGGCGGGGGGTCCTCACGGGCAAGTACCGCAGCTCACTGCCCGCGGACTCACGCGGTGCGTCCTCGCACCTGGCCGGGTTCGTGCAGCCCTACCTCGACGGGGCGTCGTCGGGGATCGTCGAGGCCGTGGCGACGGCCGCGAACGGCCTGGGCCGCGCACCCCTCGACGTCGCCCTGGCCTGGCTGCTCGAGCGGCCGGCCGTGTCGAGCGCGATCGTCGGGGCGCGCACCCCCGCGCAGCTGCGCGCCTCGCTCGCGGCCTGCGACCTCGAGCTGCCCGACGCGGTGCACTACGCGCTCGACGACGTCAGCGCGCTGCCGCTCGGATACCCCGAGCGCTGGTGAGGGTCAGCGGCTGACGCCGTCGCTCAGGTCGACCTGGTCGAGCTCCTCGTCCTGGTCGTCGAAGTCCTGCTCGTCGCCCTCGTCGTCGCCGTCCTCGTCACCCTCGTCGTCGTCGTCCTCGTCGTCCTCCGCGAGGTAGAACGGCGTGGCCTCGCCGTGCACCTGGGCGAGCGCCTCGTCGTACACCTCGTAGGCGTCGGCCAGCACGTAGTAGGCGTCGTCGACCGCCGGGTCGTCCTCGCCACGGCGAGCGGCGACCGCGGTGTAGTGGGCCTCGAGGGCCGCGATGAATCGATCGAGAGCGGCGCGCGGGTCAGCGGTCATACCCTGACGGTAGACCTGCGCGAGGCACAATGGCACTCGGAATCCCTCGGCGGGAGGGTGAGGTACGGCTCACCGCTCCCCCGGCTCGGAACGAACGCGTGGACGGTGACGGATGACGAGCACGACCCCTCGGCAGCGGACCGGCTGGGCCGAGAACGGCGGCCAGTACGAGTACCGGGTGCTCACGATCGACAGGTCGGTGAGCCGGCACGACGCGGTCCGCCTCCTGACCGACGAGGCCGAGCACGGCCACTGGGAGCTCGAGCGCACACGCCTGTACGTGGGCGGCGAGCGGCGCGTGTGGCTGCGCCGCAAGATCATCCGGGTGCGCTCGACCCTCTGAGCTCGCCCCGCCCTCGGCGGGGTCCGGCCGCCCCTGCCCGCCGGGCTCGTCGACGGGCAGGGCGCGGTCGCCTCAGCAGGTCCGCAGCAGGCGGTCCAGGACGCGCACGCCGAACTTCAGGGACGCGACGGGCACGCGCTCGTCGACCCCGTGGAACATGCCGGAGAAGTCCAGGTCCGCGGGGAGCTGGAGCGGCGCGAACCCGTAGCCCGTGATGCCGAGCCGCGCGAGGGACTTGTTGTCGGTCCCGCCCGAGAGCGTGTACGGCAGGACCGTGGCGCCCGGGTCCTCGGCGTGCAGCGACGCGATCATGGCGTCGACCAGGTCGCCCTCGAAGGGCACCTCGAGCGAGATGTCGCGGTGGATGGGCTCGATCCGCACGTGCTCGCCCACGAGCCCCTCGATGACCGCGAAGCCCTCGTCCTCGTGCCCGGGCAGCAGGCGCACGTCGACTGCGGCCTCTGCGCGCCCGGGGATGACGTTGGCCTTGTAGCCTGCGCCCAGCTGGGTCGGGTTGGACGTGTGACGTACGGTCGCGCCGACGAACTTCGCGGCCGGGCCGAGGGCCGCGACGAGCGCGTCGATACCGGCCTGGTCGCGAGGGTCGTAGGGCAGTCCGGTCAGGTCGGCCACGCCGCGCAGCAGCGCGTCGACCGTGGGCGTGATGGTGTACGGCCACTGGTAGGCACCGATGCGCGCGACCGCGGCCGCGAGGTGCGTCACGGCGTTGTCGGTGTTGACCTGCGAGCCGTGCCCGGCGCGGCCGTCGGCGACGAGCTTCAGCCAGGCGATGCCCTTCTCGGCGGTCTGGAGCAGATAGGCACGCTTGCCGTCGATGTCCACGGAGAACCCACCGACCTCGCTGATGGCCTCGGTCGCGCCCTCGAAGATCTCGGGGCGGTGGTCGACGGCCCAGCTCGCGCCGTACGTGCCGCCCGCCTCCTCGTCGGCGAAGAACGCCACGACGACGTCGCGTGCGGGCTTGCGGCCCTCGCGGACCATCTGGCGCACGACCGCGAGGATCATCGCGTCCATGTCCTTCATGTCGACCGCGCCGCGCCCCCACAGCAGCCCGTCCTTCTCCTCGCCCGCGAACGGGTCCACGGACCAGTCCGAGGCCTGTGCGGGGACGACGTCGAGGTGCCCGTGCAGGACGAGCGCGGGGCGCGTGGGGTCCTGACCCGGCAGGCGCACCACGACGCTCGCCCGTCCCGGTGCGGACTCGAACAGCTCGGGGCTCAGCCCGACCTCGTGGAGCGAGGCCATGACGTACTCGGCCGCGGCGCGCTCGCCCGGGCCCGACCCGTCCCCGAAGTTCGACGTGTCGATGCGCAGCAGGTCCTGGCAGATGCGCGCGACCTCCTGCTCGGCGGTCGGGTGGGCCGGGGGGTTCGCGGGGTGGGCGTGGCTCGTCATGGCCACACCGTACCCGCTGGGTTCGCCGCCCTCGAAGCGATCGCGAGGTGTCTCGCCCCGCGAACGCACGAGGCCACGACATGTGGTCAGACCTCAGCCGTGGTGTCCGGCGCCCGCGAGGTCCGCACCGTCCGTGAGGGGCGAGCGTCGCGGGCCGGTCCCACCGCGCGACGCGTCGTCGGACGTGGACGCGTGGTCGCCCTCGTGCCCGACGTCGTCGCTCACCCCCGGCAGCAGGTCGCCCGGGGCGGGGCGCCCCGCCGTACCGGGGGCTGCCGCCGGGTCGACGACCACGAACTGCCCCATCATCCCCTGGTCCTCGTGGCGGAGCAGGTGGCAGTGGAACATGTAGGGGTGCTCGGCGTCGGGAGCGGTGCCGAACGTGACCAGGAGCCGCGTGATCCTGCCGGGGCGCACGTAGACCGTGTCCTGCCACCCCTCGAGCTCGAGGGGAGGCGGCTCGCCCGAGACGTCGAGCACCTGGAACTGGGCGTCGTGGACGTGGAAGTTGTGCGGCGAGTCGTCGAGGCTCGTGACCTCCCAGACCTCGGTCGCGCCGGCGTCGACGACCTCGTCGATCCTGCGCAGGTCCATGTCCTGGCCGTTGATCGAGGTGCCCGACAGCTCGAAGCGGCGCGTGGCGACCGCGCTCGCCGCGTCCGCGGCGGGGACGTCCGCCAGGGTCGTCGGCACGGGCCCCGAGGGCTCGAGCCGGTCGGCCGCGCGCAGCTCGAGCACGTCGAGGGTGTCGTCCCCGCCGGCGAACCGCGCGGTGAAGGCGTTCACCCCGAGCTCCTGCGGGAAGCTGCGCAGCACGGTCCGTTCGCCGGGGGTGAGCGCGACCACGATCTCGGCCCGGTCGCCCGGTGAGAGCTGGATGCGGTCGGTCGTGACGGGCGCGCCGAGCAGGCCACCGTCCGAGCCGACCAGCTGGAAGTCGCGACCGTCGTCGAACCCGAGGTCGTAGACGCGCGCGTTGGACCCGTTGAGCACGCGCAGCCGGACCCGCTCGGTCGTGACGTCGAGGTACGGCTCCGGCGTCCCGTTGACCAGGACCACTGCACCGCGCACCCCCGTGCTCGACAGGAAGGGGTCGGCGTCGTCGAGCCTGCCGTCCGGGTGGAACTTCTTGTCCTGGACCACGAGGGGGACGTCGTCCACGCCGTACTCGTGCGGCAGGGCGTCCTGGACCGCGGCCTCGGGCGAGCCCGCAGGCTCGTCGAGCAGGAAGAGGCCCGCCAGGCCGCGGTAGACGTGGTCGGCCGTGCGTCCGTGCAGGTGCGGGTGGTACCAGAGCGTCGCCGCGGGCTGGGAGACCGTCCACGTCGGGGACCACGTCTGCCCGGGGTCGACCTGCTGGTGCGGGCCGCCGTCCATGACCGCGGGGAGCTTCATGCCGTGCCAGTGCAGCGTGCTCGTCTCGGACATCGAGTTCGTCACCTCGATGCGGACCTGCTCGCCGCGGGACGCGCGCAACGTCGGCCCCAGGAACGACCCGTCGACGCCGAGCGTCGGGGTGAGCCCGCCCTGACCCAGGTCGGTCTCACCCTCCTGCAGGTCGAGCGAGAACACCCGGACCCCGTCCTCGACGCTCGACCCGGCGAGCGGCGGGATCGCGAGCGGGCGCGTGAACTCGACCTCGCCCTCGGTCGAGGTCGCACCCCGGGAGAAGGCCACGGCGACACCTGCCGCGATGCCTCCGACGACGAGGGCGACGAGCACCACCACCACGACGCCCCAGCGGCGCCGACGGCGAGGCTCGGGCCGGGAAGGCCCGTCACCCTCCGCGGGGGTCCCGGGGAGGGGGGCGTCACCGTCGGGCAGCGTGGTCATGTCGGTCGCGAGGCTCCCAGGTCAGGTCGGCGCGGACGGCTCCGCGCTCGGCGAGCCACCAGGGTGGCTCGCCTCCAGGCTAGGGAGGGCGCGTCGTCGGGCACATCGGGGGTCTCCCCCACCCCTGCCCTGAACCGACCCTGGTGCGCTCCCGACGCCCGGGCGCCGAGGGGGACCCGTGCGCGGGTCCACCTCGGCACGGCGGGGACGACTACGCGTCGAGCCCGCGACGCGTCAGCAGCGGCGCGATCTCCGGGTCGCGGCCGCGCAGGTCGGCGAACGCGACCATGGGGTCGACCGAACCGCCGCGCGCGAGCAGCTTCTTGCGGAACGCGTCGCCGTTGGCCCGGTTCAGGCCGCCGTTCTCCTCGAACCAGGTCACGGTGTCGGCGTCGAGCACCTCGGACCAGATGTAGGAGTAGTACCCGGCCGAGTAGCCGCCGCCGAACACGTGGTTGAAGTACGTCGTGCGGTAGCGGGGCGGCACGGGCGCGAACCCGACGCCGGCCGCGTCGAGGGCCGCGGCCTCGAACGGCAGGACCTCGTCGACGCTCGTGGGGACCTGCTCGGGGCTCATCTGGTGCCAGGCCTGGTCGAGCAGCGCGGCCGCGAGGTACTCGGTCGTCCCGAAGCCCTCGTTGAACAGGCGCGAGGCCAGCATGGTCTCGACCCACTCGGCAGGCATGGGCTCGCCCGTGACGTGGTGCACCGCGTAGGACGTGAGGATCGCGGGCTCCCAGGCCCACATCTCGTTGACCTGCGAGGGGTACTCGACGAAGTCGCGCGGGACCTCGGTACCCGACTGCGACGGGTAGCGCACGTCCGAGAAGAGCCCGTGCAGCGCGTGGCCGAACTCGTGGAAGAGCGTGATGACCTCGTCCCACACGAGCAGCGTGGGCTCGCCCGCCGGGGGCTTGACGATGTTGAGGTTGTTCACGACGACGGGCGGCTGGTCCAGGAGGTGGTTCTGGTCGACCAGGTTGTTCATCCAGGCACCGCCGCGCTTGGACTCGCGCGTGTAGAAGTCGGCGAGGAACAGCCCCAGGCCCTTGTCCTGCTCGCCGACCGGCCCGTCGAAGACCTCGAACACGCGGACGTCCGGGTGGTAGCCCACCAGGTCGGAGCGCTCGGCGAACGAGATGCCGTAGAGCAGGTTCGCGGCCTTGAACACGCCGTCGGTCACGACGCGGTCGAGCTCGAGGTAGGGACGCAGCGCGGCGTCGTCGAGCGAGTAGCGCTCCTTGCGGACCTGCTCGGCGAGGTACGCCCAGTCGGACGCGCGCAGCTCGGCGTCGTCGCCCTCCTCGCGGGCGAGGGCGACCTCGAGGTCACCGGCCTCGCGGCGGGCGTTCGCCACGGCCGCGGGGGCCAGGCGCGAGAGCATCGCGTTGACGGCACCGGTCGTCTTGGCCGTCGCGTCCTCGGCGATGTACGCCGCGTGGTGGTCGTACCCGAGGAGGCGGGCGTGCTCGGCGCGCAGGCGCGCGAGGTCGATCACGATCTGGCGCGTGTCGTTGTCGTCGCCCGTGGCACCACGCGTCATGGACGCCTGCTGGACGCGCTCGCGGGTCTCGCGGCGCGAGAGCGACGCGATGACGCCCTGCTGCGTGGGCAGCTGCATCTCGAGGAGGTACTTGCCCTCGTGCCCGCGCGTCGCGGCCGCGGCCGCAGCCGCGGCGATGGCGTCCTCGGGCAGCCCCTCGAGCTCGGCGGCGTCGTCGACCAGGACGCTCGCGGCGTTGGCGCCCGCGAGCAGCTTGCGACCGAACGCGGCCTCGAGCGAGGTCAGCTTCCCGTTGAGCTCACGCAGGCGGTCCTGGTCCGCGGCGTCGAGCTCGATGCCCGAACGGCGGAAGTCGACGAGGAGGGTGTGCAGGAGCCAGGCCGTGTCGGCCTCGAGCGCGAGCTCGCCCGCGTCGACGGCGTCCTGGAGCGCACGGACGCGCGCGTACAGGCGTGCGTCCATGTAGATCGCATCGTGGTGCGCCGAGAGCTCGGGGGCGATGGTCTCCTCGATGTCCTCGAGACCCGGCGTCGAGTCGGAGCTCGCGACGTTGTAGAAGACCGTGACCGCACGGGTCAGGAGCTGTCCTGCGGACTCGAGCGCCTCGAGGGTGTTGGCGACCGTGGGCGCCTCGGGGTTGGTGACGATCTCCTCGATCTCCGCGCGCTCGGCGTCCATGCCGGCGCGCAGCGCGGGGAGATAGTGCTCCTCGCGGATCGTCGTGAAGTCGGGGAGCTCGTACGGGAGGGTGGACGCCGCGGCGAAGGGGTTGGCCGGGTCGAGGGTGCTCGTCATGCGTCCTATCTTCACCCGGCGGGCACCCTGCTCACGACATCAATCCCGGCGAGGTCGCCGTCCGTCTCCGCGGACGGCCACGGCTCGACCGGTTCTCGCGGGTCGCCCGCGAGGAGGGTGCCGATCCACGCGTCGCGGCGCACGCCCCGCTGGACGCCGAAGCCCCGCACCGTCCCCTCGACACGGAACCCGAGCCGCCACGCGGCGCGACGCGAGGCCCAGTTGCCCGTGAACGCGGTCCAGACCATGCGCGAGAGCCCGAGTCCCTCGTCGTCGAACGCCCAGTCGGTCACGATCCGCCCGGCCTCGGTCACGAGCCCCTCGCCGCGCGCCTCGGGAGCGAGCCAGTACCCGATCTCGGCCGAGCGCTCGGGGGTCGGCGAGGTGTCCAGCGCGAGCCCGATCATGCCGAGGACCGGCCCCTCGGGAGCCTCGGGTCGGCGGATCGCCCACGTGCTCCCGCGACCCGTGCGCCACGACTCGGGCACGACCTCCTCGATGTACGACGCCGCGTCCGCCCGCGTGTACGGGCTGGGCACGGTGGTCCACGCCGCGATCTCCGCGCCCTGGCAGAGCTCGGTGATGCGGTCGACGTCCGCTGCCGTGGGCATCGCGAGGTGGACGTGCTCGTTGGCCAGGACGAAAGGCTCCATCCGGACAGCATGCCACCGGCCGTAAGGGGCCGACAGGGCATTTCCCGCCCGGACGACCGCGTTCTGATGCGGCCGCGGGCCGCACCGCGCTCCGGCAGTGCTCCCTGACCCCCCGATCACTCCCCCAGGACGTCCTCGGCGCGCGTCCACGGCAGCCCGAGCGCGGCGCCCACCTGCTCGTTGACCAGGGTGCCGGTCACGGTCGTCAGTCCGTTGCGCAGCAGCGGGACCGTCCGGAGCGCCCGCGCCCCGCCGTCGGCGAGGAGTGCGAGGTAGGGCAGGGTCGCGCTGGTCAGGGCGAGCGTGCTCGTCACGGGCACGGCGCCGGGCATGTTCGCGACGCAGTAGAACGTCGAGCCGTGCACCCGGAACGTGGGGTCGTCATGGGTCGTGGGCCGGGTGTCCTCGAAGCAGCCGCCCTGGTCGACCGCGATGTCGACGAGCACCGACCCGGGCCGCATGCGCGCCACGAGGTCGTTCGTCACGAGCCGGGGCGCCCTGGCCCCCGCGACCAGCACGGCGCCGATCACCAGGTCGGCCGCGAGCACCTCCTGCTCGATCGCGTACGCGCTCGACGCGACGGTCCGCACGTGGCCCGCGAACTCCTGGTCGAGCGCGCGCAGCACGGGCAGCGACAGGTCGAGGATCGTGACCTCGGCACGCATCCCCACCGCGATCTCGGCCGCGTGCCGGCCGGCGGTCCCGCCACCGAGGATCACGACCCGCCCCGGCCTGCTCCCGGGAACGCCGCCGAGCAGCACGCCCGCGCCGCCCGCAGGACGCATGAGGTGATAGGCCCCGACCTGCGTCGCCATGCGCCCGGCCACCTCGCTCATGGGCGCGAGCAGCGGCAGCGAGCCGTCGGGCGCCTGGGCGGTCTCGTAGGCGACCGCGGTCGTGCCCGCGTCGAGCAGCGCGGCCGTGCCGAGGGGGTCGGCCGCCAGGTGCAGGTACGCGAAGAGCAGCAGGTCGTCACGCAGCAGCGGGTACTCGCTCGGCACGGGCTCCTTGACCTTGCACACGAGCTCGGCGCGCCCCCAGACCTCCTCAGCAGTGCCCACCACGCGTGCGCCCGCGCCCGCGAACTCCTCGTCGGAGATCGCCGAGCCCAGCCCGGCCCCGGCCTGCACCAGGACCTCGTGCCCTGCGGCGACCAGGTGGTGCGCGCCCGCGGGGGTGAGCGCGACGCGGAACTCGTTGTTCTTGACCTCGGCGGGAATCCCGATCCTCATGCCGTCAGCGTGTCGCGTGCCGGGCGATCACGCGCGCCGAGCGGCCGCGGGCCCCGTGGTCCGGGGCGTGTGCCCGCCTGCGCCGCGCCTGCCCGACGGCGGGCCGCACCCTCACGGAGAAGGTGCGGTCCGTCGTCGGGCGGGACGGGGGAAGGCCCTGGCCGTCCTCGACCGAGGCCGCCCCGACGCCCGACGGTCCGTGGACCGGTCAGTCTCCCTTGACGTTGACGATCTGCCGCAGCGTGTGACGCACCTCGACGAGGTCCGCCGCGTCCTGCATGACCCGGTCGATCGACTTGTACGCCGCCGGGATCTCGTCGATGAACGCGTCGGTGTCGCGGTACTCGATGCCCGCCATGGCCTCGCGCAGCTGCTCGTGCGTGAAGGTCCGGCGCGCCTTGCTCCGCGAGTACTCACGCCCCGCGCCGTGCGGCGCGGAGTCGAGCGCGAGCGGGTTCCCCTTGCCCACGACGACGTACGACGCCGTGCCCATGGACCCCGGGATGAGACCCGGGTCCCCCTCCCGGGCACGGATGGCCCCCTTGCGGGAGACCCACACGTCCTTGTGGAAGTGGTGCTCGAGCTCGGTGAAGTTGTGGTGGCAGTTGATGCGCTCGGCCTCCTCGACCGGCGCGAGCCCCGACCAGGCGTCGAACGCGGCCACCACGCGGTCCATCATCTCCTCGCGGTTGAGCAGCGCGAAGTGCTGGGCCCACCGCAGCTCGCGGATGTACGCCCAGAACTCGTCGGTGCCCTCGACGAGGTACGCGAGGTCCTTGTCCGGCAGGTCGATCCAGTACCGGGTCATGAGGTCGCGCGCGACCGCGATGTGGTGCTGCGCGATCTTGTTGCCGACCCCGCGCGAGCCCGAGTGCAGGAAGAACCAGACCCGGTCCTCCTCGTCGAGGCTGACCTCGATGAAATGGTTCCCGGACCCCAGCGACCCGAGCTGCAGGCGCCAGCTCCCCGCGTACCGCGCGGGATCGAAGCCGGCCTTGCCCGCGAGCGCCTCGAGCTCCGCCACGCGCGCCTCGGCGGTCTCCGTCAGGCGCTGGTTGTAGGAGCCGGCGCTCGTGGGCACGGCCTGCTCGATCGCGAGCCGCAGGTCGCGCAGCGCCGGTCCAGCGATGTCGGCAGCCGTGTACTGCGTGCGGACCGCGACCATGCCGCAGCCGATGTCCACCCCGACGGCGGCGGGGACGATCGCGCGCAGCGTGGGGATCACCGAGCCGACGGTCGCGCCCAGGCCCAGGTGGGCGTCGGGCATGAGCGCGAGGTGCGGGTAGACGAACGGCATGGTCGAGGTGCGCTCGGCCTGCTCGCGGGCGCCGTCGTCGAGGATCGAGGCCCAGCTCCAGAGGGTCTTGGTCAGGCGGGTCGCCGTGGTCTTCACGGTCGCCCGGGTGTTCGTGGTCATGGCGAGAACTGTGGCAGGCCGCCGGTGGCCGCGGCGAGGGATTTGCGCCGCTTGCCTGGGCCGAGCCGCGGAGGGCAGCCGGTCAGCAGGCGGTCGAGGGGCGGCGGCCCGCCTCGACCTCGGCCAGCCAGAGGAACAGCTCGGGCAGGGACGCGTCGGCCGCCAGGGCGTGCGTGATCCCCGGGAAGGTGTGGAGCACGACGTCCGCACCCTGCGCACAGAGCAGCCTCACGTAGCCTTCGGTGGTCGCCGGCACCACGAGCCTGTCGGCGAGCCCCTGCCCGACGAACACGGGCACGTCGATCGGCTGCCCGCCCGCGCTGTTCTCCCGCAGGAGCGTCTGCCACGGCTCGGTCGTGGCCGGGTCGGCCGTGACGTAGCCGCCCACCAGCGGGTCGGCGATCGCGTGGATCTCACGGGTCTCGGTCAGCAGGCAGAGCGCGGCCATCCTGGGCGTCGCGGCAGCGCCGGCGGGAGTCAGGATGCCGTCGATCTCGGACTTCGGGTAGCGGTCGGCGTACGCGGCCTCGTAGGCCGGGACGGCGAACGAGGCGATCGTCGTGCCCGACAGGTTGACGATGTCGTCCGACATCAGCGCGTTCAGGTTCGCGGCCGGGGCCGCCACGGCGACCCCCTCGAGAGTCAGCTCGGGTGCGTAGGACCCCGCCCGCTCGGCAGCGAACAGCGCCGCCTGACCGCCCTGCGAATGCCCCCAGAGCAGCAGGCGGTCGCCGACCCCGCCGTCCGGCAGCGCTCGCGCCGCGCGCGCGATGTCGAGGACGCTGTTCGACTCGGGCACTCCGAGCAGGTACGAGGACGCACCGTCGACACCGAGGCCCGGGTAGTCGGTCGCGGCGATCGCGTAGCCCGCCGCGAGCAGCTCGTGCAGTCCCTCGACCAGCTCGAAGGGGTCGAGCGCGAGCGAGGGCGCGCACCGTGGCGCTGCGCCCGTGGTGGGGTGCGCCCACGACACCAGGGTGCGACCGCCCTCGGGTGCGGGCCGGTCGGGCACGACGACCACCCCCGACACCGCGACGTCGTCACCCGCGAGGTCCCGCGAGTGGTAGAGGACGCGCCAGGCGAGCGATCCCTCGGGGGCGCTCGCGATCGGTTCGCTCCGGATGATCGTCCCGGGCGCCGCCTCCGCGAGGGGCGTGGGCGGCACGTAGAACGGCGCGTCGGTGGCCTGCTCCGATCGGCCCTCGACGACCCGCCGGACCGCGTCCGCGGCGAGCAGCGCGAGCACGATCGCGACGGCTGCGAGCAGCACGAGGACCGGGCGACGGACATGCGTGCGCACAGCACCCTCCTCCTCCGTGCGGGGAACGCCGCCAGGAGCCCTCCTGCCCGACGGCGTCGCTCACCTCAGGCGTCGGCCGTCGCCTCCTTGTCGTTCGTGGCCCCACCGTTCGAGGAGCGCCCACGACCGGAGAGGGCGATCTCCTTGGCCGTGGGGATCTCGTCCTCCATGGGCGGGTCCTTGCGGCGCAGCTTGCTGAAGACCGCCCAGGCGACGGCGACGAGGGGGACCGAGACCACGGCACCCAGGATCCCTGCGATGAACGTTCCGGACGTGACCGCGAGCGCGACCACGACGGGGTGCAGCGAGACCTGCTTGCCCATGACGAGCGGCTGGAGGATGTGGCCCTCGAACTGACCGATGAGCGCGATGAAGATACCGACGAGGGCTGCGTTCACGACCCCGTTCGCCGCCAGCGCGACGACCATGGCGATGACCATGGCCGCGGGCGCACCGATGAGCGGGATGAACGCGCCGATGAACACCAGGACCGCGAGCGGCGCGGCGAGGGGGACGCCCAGCACGACGAGCACGATCGCGGCGAGGATCCCGTCCGCGAGCGCGATGATGACGGTCCCCCGGGCGTAGCCCGAGAACGTGTACCAGCCCGCTCCCCCGGCCACGGTCCACGTCTCGCGCGAGCGGGCCGGCAGCTGGTTGAGGAACCAGGTCCACATGTCCTTGCCGCGGGCCAGGAAGAAGATGGTGCAGAAGATCGCGAGCGCGAGGACCGCGAAGGCCTCGAACACCGAGCCGGCGCTCGCCGCGGCCTGGCTCGCGATGTCGCCACCGTGCTCGGTGATCCACTTGCGACCGTTCTCGATCCAGGTGTCGACGTCGTCGGACGTGATCGTCACCGGCAGGGGGCCGTGCTCGAGGAAGTCGAAGATCTTCTCGATGCCGGTGTTGAACTGGCCCGCCAGCTTGTCCCACTGACCTGCGACCGACGTGATGACGTAGGTCAGCAGGCCCCCCAGCACCAGGAACGCCGAGAGCAGCGCGAGAGCCGTGGCGAGTCCTCGCGGCATGATCTTCGCGTACCAGTCCGTCACGGGGCGCAGGACCGAGGTGATGACAAGGGCCAGGAAGACCGCGATGAACACGATCTGCACCTGGGCGGTCGCGTAGAAGATCACACCGATGCCCGCGATGAGCAGCAGGAGGCGCCACGACCAGCCCGCGCTCGTCCGCAGCCAGGACGGCACCGTGTCGTCGTAGCCGACGACCGAGGGGTTCCGCCGGGCGCCCGCGACCTTGCGCGCCGCAGGGCTCGCGCCCGCGAGGTGCTTGACCGACGCCGAGGGGCGATCACCCCCGCTCCCCGTGCTCGACGCCGCAGCGCCGTCCGGTCGTGCGTCCTTGTCCTCGGCCACGAGCACCCCATCCACTGACGATCCGGTAGGCGAAACCACCCCTGACCTGCACCGACCGGTGCCCGGGGACCAGGGTCGCTCCCCAGTCTGCCCCACGGACCCGATGCACGCTTGGCGCCCGGAACGTGTTATGTTTTTCCCCGCAAGGCCCCCGGCGGGAACGCCGGGACCTGACACCTGTCCGGGTGGCGGAATGGCAGACGCGCTAGCTTGAGGTGCTAGTGCCCTTTATCGGGCGTGGGGGTTCAAGTCCCCCTCCGGACACTCGTTGAGACAGCGAACCGCGAAGCGGACCAGGGAAACCTCGGTCCGCTTCGTTGTGCGGGACCCGGTGGCGACACCGGCAGCAGGACACAGCAAGACACCCGTCCGGGTGGCGGAATGGCAGACGCGCTAGCTTGAGGTGCTAGTGCCCTTTATCGGGCGTGGGGGTTCAAGTCCCCCTCCGGACACTCGTTGAGACAGCGAACAGCGGAGCGGGTCCAGGGAAACCTGGGCCCGCTCCGCTGTTCTGTCTCGAGCCCACCACGACCAGGCCCCACCACCTGCGACGACGGCCCTTTTCCACCCTGCGTGCACGGGCCTCGGCCCGCCTGGACCGACTAGGCTGTGGACTCGATCCGCGCAGCGGTCACGACCGGAGAAGAGGGCTTGTGAGGCACACCAGCAACCGAACGCGAGGCGGTTCCGGCGGTGGTGCGGTCTCCGCGGCCTTCGGGGTGCTGGGCGAGCTGCTGATCACCCTCGGCGTGATCTTCGGCCTGTTCGTCGTGTGGCAGCTGTGGTGGACCACGGTCCAGTCGAACCAGGCCGCCCAGACGATCATGACGCAGTTCCAGGAGTCGCTTCCGGAAGCCCCTCAGGTCGCGGGCGAGCTGCGTACCGACGCTCCCCCCGTCCCGGAGGCCGTCGCCGAGGGCGAGACCATCGGCGCGCTCGTCGTGCCCGCCTGGTACGGCAAGACCGACAACACCATGCCGATCGTCCAGGGCACCACGACCGCGCTGCTCAACAAGGCCGTCGCCGGTCACTACACGCAGACCCAGCAGGTCGGCGAGGTCGGCAACTTCGCGCTCGCCGGGCACCGGCGTACGTACGGCAACTCGTTCCGCTTCGTCAACGAGCTCGTCGAGGGCGACCAGGTCATCGTCGAGACCGCGACCACCTGGTACGTGTACGAGGTCACGGGCCACGAGATCGTGCTGCCCAGCCAGGTCGACGTCATCGCCCCCGTGCCCAACCAGCCCGGCGTCGAGCCCACCGAACGGCTCCTGACCCTCACGACGTGCCACTCCCCCACGCTCGGGGAATTCGGCAACTCCCACCGATGGATCACCTACGCCAAGTTCGTCGGCTGGATGGACCGGGCCGACGGGATGCCCGAGCAAGTCCTCAACGACCCAGGAGTGCAGTGATGTACGGGTGGATCTTCCGGCACCTGCCGGGCAACCGCTTCGCCAAGGTCGTGCAGTCGCTGATCCTGGTCGCGGCCGTGGTGCTCGTGCTCTTCACATGGGTGTTCCCGTGGGTCGCCGAGACCTTCAACGTCAACGGCGACCCGAACTTCGACTGAAGCGCGTGGGGCGGGCGCTGATGATGCGAACGGTGCAGCATCCGGTGTGCCGACGGACCACCGTCACGATGTCGTGGTCTCCTGGGCGGCATGCCTCTGCGCTTCCCACGCCCCCTTCGCCCTGGTGACCGCATCGGGGTGACGAGTCCCTCGGCCGGCGTCGGCGAGCTCGGACGATCGCGCATCGACTACTCGATCGGCTGGCTCCGGGCACGAGGGTTCGAGGTGGTCGTGGGTGAGTGCATGAGCGCAGACCGGTGGATCTCCGCACCGAAGTCACAGCGGGCCGCGGAGCTGACCAGCATGCTCACCGACCCGGCGGTTCGTGCAGTCATCCCGCCGTGGGGCGGTGCTGGGACCGCGCTCGACCTGCTCGACCAGCTCGACTACGAGGCCATCGCGCAGGCAGAGCCGACGTGGGTCGTCGGCTACTCGGACTCCTGTTCGTGGATGGTGCCGCTGACGCTCCGGTCCGGGTTGGCGACGCTGCACGGCGACAACCTCGCCGACACACCGTACGAGACGCTGCCAGGTCTCGTTCACTGGCTCAACCTCGCGATGTCCGACGGCGTCGTCACGCAGTCCGACAGCGGGGTCGCAGCGAGCTGGAGCCCGCTGTCGAACGCGTCCGCGACCGAGTGGCTCGACAAGAGGCCCAGCAGCTGGGACCTGTACGGCCCCGCGCCCACCCTGGACGTCACAGGAACGCTGATCGGAGGGTGCATCGAGGTGCTGTCCGGGATCGTCGGCTCGCCTTATGGCGATGTCCGGGCGTTCGGGCGCCGGTTCGGACCACTCCTCGTCTACCTCGAAGCAGCCGAAGAATCTGCGTTCACCATCTGCCGGTATCTCCACCAGCTCCGGTACGCCGGCTGGTTCGAGAGCGCCGCCGCAGTACTCGTGGGCAGCACACGGGCACCGGGAGGGACTACCGACGGTGGACTGTCGCAGCGCGACGCCGTCGTCGACGCCCTCGCGGACCTCGACGTCCCCATCGTCTTCGACATGGAGATAGGCCATGTACCTCCGCACCTGCCGTTGCTCAACGGCGCACAGGCGCGGGTGGTGATCGACGCGGCGGAGCGGAGCATCGTCCAGTCCTGGCCGAGCACCAGTCGCTAGCCTGCGCTCGTGAGCGGTCCCTCCCGGGTGCCCGCCATCTCCGACCGGCGGAGCGGAAGGTCTGATGGGCGCCCGGCCCCGGCGTCGGCACGCTCAGTCGAGGCAGAACTCGTTGCCCTCGACGTCCTGCATCACGATGCAGGACTCCTCGTCGTCGTCGGCCGGGAGCAGGCGCACCCGGGTCGCGCCCAGCGCGACCAGCCGCGCGCACTCGGCCTCGAGCGTGGCGAGGCGCTCGGCGCCCACGAGCCCGGTGCCGACCCGCACGTCGAGGTGCACGCGGTTCTTGACGACCTTGCTCTCCGGGACGCGCTGGAAGTACAGGCGTGGGCCGACTCCGGTGGGGTCCTGGCAGACGAACGCGGCCCCTCGGTCGGCAGGAGGCAGGGTGTCGGCGAAGTCCTCCCACGTGGCGAACCCCTCGGGCGGCGGTGGGACGACGTACCCCAGCACCTCGCACCAGAAGAGGGCGACGCGCTCGGGTTCTGCGCAGTCGAAGGTGACCTGGAACTGCTTGACCGATGTCATCGGGCCACGATATCCGCGGGTCCTCCGTCGAGGACGCCCGGTCGCCTCGCGACACGCCAGGGGCGCAGCCCGTCACCCGGCCGTGGCCACCTCGGGCCTGCGCCGTCGCTCCCGTCGGAGACGACGCTCGGCGCGCTCGTCCCGGGTGTACTCCGCGGCGTCCTTGCTCGAGAGCGTGAGCAGCACCAGGATGTCGAGCGCCACGGTCAGCAGGGTCGTGCGGAACGTGATCTGGTCGCCGGAGACGGCCCAGCCCACGAACGAGGACGTCGTGCTGATCGCCGCCAGCACCATGACCAGGGCACGCGCCCACGTCCGGCCCTTGAAGACCCGCCAGGCCAGGAAGAGCTGGAACAGGGCGACGAGCGAGAGCAGCACAACGACCACGACCAGCAGCGGGCCCGACGCCTCGTCGATGTCCTGCTGGGTCACGTCGCCGCCCAGGAACAGCGACCTCAGCGTCTGGTCCCAGTGCAGAGCGAGGTTCGCGAGCCAGATCAGGTCCGCGACCACACCGAGCACGACCAGCAGCGCGCCGGCCGTCGTCGCGGCCGGGCGGCGAGGCTTCTGCGCAGCGGTGTCCACGACCGGCCCGGTCGGGGCAGCCACGGCACGGACGTCGACGACGGGGAGGTCGCCGTCGGTCCTGATCGCGTCGCCGCCGCCGTTGCGCGCGTGGTATCCCGTCGAGAAGTCCTCGATGACCTCCACCTCGACGCCGACGTCGGCGCCCCGGAGCGTGGCCACGACGTGGTCGCGCTCCTGGTCGGTGTCCGCCTCGATCTTGTGCGTGACCTGGAGCGTGAAGAGCGAGAACCCCACCGACCGGTCGTAGGTCCCGGCCGCGAGCCAGTCGACGCGGCGGCCTCCCGGCAGCGGCCAGTCGGGCGGGCACCGCCAGAACCGGATGTGGTGCCGTCGCGACGGGTTGCCCTCGACCTCCTGCTGGTACGCGAAGTCCTGCTGGCGCCCGAACAGGAACAGCGGGCTCACGGGAGCCTGGTCGTAGCTGCGCCTGCTCAGGGTCGCCGCGACGATGCGTCCGCTCGAAGCCAGCGTGACGTCGTCCGCGACCGTCCACCCCGCCGCCTCCAGCGCGGCACGCACCTGACCCTCCTCACCCAGCAGGGCCAGGTTGACGGGGTCGCCCAGCAGGCCGTTCGCGGTCCGGGTGCGACCGATGAAGTACTCGGGCACGTAGAGCGTCGTGAGGATGCGGTGCAGGCGCGGCAGGGCCAGGTACGCGATCACGAGCCACACCGCGACGACGTAGAGGACCGTGAACCAGCCGATGTGGATCGACTCGCTCAGCACGAGCCATGCGAGCCACACCGACGCGAGGCCTGCGAAGACGAAGAAGAAGCCGTCCCCGAGCTCGACGATCCGGTGGCTCGCACCGCGACGACGTGCCGGTCCGGCGGTCGGGACCGCGGAGCCGACGGCGTCGGGCGCGCTCTGGCGGGTCACGTTCCCACCCTAGGTCGCGGGGCCGGATCGGGCCGGGCGAACGACGGCGGCGCGCACCCGCCCGCCCGCGCAGGGGACGGGGAGCACCTCCTCGGCTGTCGCCCGGCTTCCTCGGCAGACGCCGCTACCCGACCATCGCCAGGAACTCCGCGGGCGTCACGATGCGCACGCCCAGGTCCGTGGCCTTGACGTACTTGCTCGAGGTCGAGGGCTCCGAGACGAGCAGGCTCGTCGCGGAGGACACCGACGAGGAGGCCTTGCCGCCGTTGGCCTCGACGAGCTCGGCGACCGTGGTCCGCGAGTAGCCGGGGACGGAGCCCGACACCACGACGGTCATGCCCGCGAGCGGCAGGGCCGCCGTGTCCTCCGGGTCCGGCGCGGTGCCCGTGTGGACGCCGGCCGCGGCCAGTCGTGCGAGGACCCCGCGGGTCTCGAGGTCGTCGAGCCCCTCACGGATCGCTGCGGCCCGGATCGGTCCGATCCCGTCCACGGCCGCCAGGTCCTCGACGGTCGCGGCGCGCAGCAGGTCGAGCGTGGGGATGGCCGCCGCGAGGCGTCGTCCCATGGTCCGCCCGGTCATGCGGATGCCCAGCGCCGTGATGACCCGGTTCCAGGCCGCCCCCTTGGCCCGCTCGATCTCCGCGGCGATCTTGACGGCGTTCTTGGCACCGAGCATGCGGCCCTCGCCGAGCGGTAGCGACGTGAGGGTCTCGACGTCGAGCGAGAAGAGGTCCGCCACGTCCGCGACCAGGCCCTGCTCCACGAGCGACTCGACGATCTCCGTACCGATGCCCTCGATGTCCAGGGCGTCACGGCTCACGGCGTACCGGATCGTCGCACCGACCGACAGGCTCGGGTCGGTCGAGCGCCACAGCAGCGTGCTCTTGTCCCACTCGCCGCCGTTCGGGTCGGTCGCGGGCGGGGTCCAGGGCGTCGAGTCGGCCGGGCGCTCGTCCAGGACCACGGACTCGATGTACGGGATCACGTCGTTGGCGCGCTTGACGACCACGGTGTCGCCGACCCGCACGTCCTTCTCGAGCATCCAGGTCGCGTTGTGCCCGGTCGCGAACGTGATGGTCGTGCCGCCCACGAACACGGGCTCGACCTCGACGCGGATCGCGAGACGCCCCGTGCGACCGACCCCGGTCGTGACCGCCACGACCCGGGTCACGGCGGTCTCGGCCTCGTACTTGTACGCGACCGACCACCGCGGGGTGCGCGACCCGGAACCGAGCCGTGCACGGTCGGTGTCGAGGTCCGCCTTGACGACGATCCCGTCGATGGGGAACCCGAGGTCGGGGCGACGCTCGGCGAGCGCGCCCACGGCCGAGCGCACCGCGACCGTGCCCGGCTCCCCGGTCAGGACCACGGGCTCGCCGCCCGCGAGCCACGGGGCCAGCGCACGGGCCGTGCCGACCCCGGCCTGCTCGACCACCGTGAGCCGGGCGCTGTACGACGGGTCGGCCACGATCGCCGGAGAGTCGTCCACGGGCACCACGTCGTAGGCCGCGAACGTCAGGAGACCCGCGTACGCCGCGTCGCCCTTGCGCAGGATGCCCGCGGCGGCGTTGCGCGGGTTGACGAACGGCGCCCCGCCCAGCGCGGCCCGGGCTGTCTGCGCCGCTGGGAACCGGGCGTCGGCCATGAACACCTCGCCCCGCACCTCGACCGAGAGGTCCGCTCCCACGAGCCGCGCGGGCAGCCCGTCGATCTCGAGCCGTCGGACCCGCTCGGTCACGTCCTCGCCGGTGCGTCCGTCGCCGCGCGTGGCGACCAGGTCGAGGCGTCCGGCGCGGTAGACCGCCCGGATCGCGAGCCCGTCCAGCTTGGGCTCGACCACGACGGGGCCGTCGATCGCGAGCACCAGGGCGTCGAGCGCGTCGAGCGTGGGAGCCTTGTCGAGCGAGCCCATCATCGTGGGGTGCTCGACGTCGCCTCCCGCGGACTGGCCTGCGGCCACGGCGTCGAGCAGGTCCGCGAACTGCCCCGCGAGCGAGGGGTCGGCGGCCACGGCGATGCGCAGCTGCTCGATGCCCGAGTCGTACTCGGCATCCGACATCCTGAGCTCGTCGGTGTCGTAGTAGGCGCCGGCGGCGGCGCGCAGCCCCTCGGCCAGCGCGGTCAGGTCGGTGTCGCTCATCTGCATGCCCTTCGCGTGTGCGTGCTCGCACCCTCGTGCCGGGCCGGTCGGCCCGCGGGGTGCAGTCTTGCGCACGCCACCCACGCGCGCCGGTCTCCGGTCCTCCCGGAGGGCCGCGCGCCCGACGAGCCGGGTCAGACCGAGCAGTCGCAGACCGGGTTGAACTCGACGACCTGGTCGCCGAGCTCGGGGTGCGCCCAGGCCTGGGCCTCCGCGAGGGACGCGAACCGGCGTCCGGCGAGCCGTCCGTTGGCGAACAGGACCCCGGCCTCGATCTGGTCGCGCACGTCGTCGTCCGCGTCGAGGTCCGGCACGTCCCGGTCCGGTGCGGTGTGCGTCGTGGTGCTCATGGTGCGTCCTTCCCGAGGGCCGAGGCTTCTTCCAGTATGGCTCCGGTCGCGCGGCGTCAGTAGGCGGTGTGGGTCCAGAGGTGGAACAGCGCGTAGGCACGGACCGGCGACCATGCCTCGGCCGTCCGTGCGGCCGCGCGCGCGTCGATCCCGCCGAGAGCCTTGCGGAGCACCAGGTCGCCGGGCACGAACCCGTCGCGGTCGCCCAGGACCTTGACCGAGAGGTAGTCGACCGTCCACGGCCCGATCCCGGGCAGCGCGAGCAGCCGCGCGCGGGTGTCCGCGAGCGCCGCGGGGTCGTCCGCGACGTGGGGCCCGAGCACGAGCCCGTCCGCGCAGGCGGCAGCGAGAGCGAGCAGCGTGCGGGTCCGGGCACCCGTGATCCCGACGGCGGACTGCAGCTCGGCGGCCTGGGCGCCCGCGAGCATGTCCGGGTCGGGGAACAGGCGCAGGCCGTCCGCGCCCACGACGCCCGCCTCGCGACCGTAGGCGGCCGCGAGCCGCCCCGCGAAGGTCCGGCACGCCGCGAGCGAGACCTGCTGGCCCAGGACGGTCGTGACGGCGGCCTCGAACCCCGACGGGTGCCCGACGACACGCAGTCCCGGCCGTCGGGCGAGCAGGGGCGCGAGCACCGGGTCGGCCCCCAGGACCGTGTGCACGGTCGCGAGGTCGGCGTCCGCGTCGAACCACCGGGCGACCAGGGCACAGACCTCGTCGGCGCCCGGCCCGCTCCCCCGCACACCGATCTCCTCGGGCGTCAGCCGCACCGTCACGGCCACGGCTCCCGCGCTCGTCTCGACGAGCCGCGTGACCTCACCACGCGCGAGGTCGGAGCGGTCGACGCGGTCGACGCCGGGCACGGCGTGCGCGACGAGCGTCGCGAGCGCCGAGGCCGCGTCGAAGGGCCCGACCACCGGGACGCGGCGCGTCCACGACCCGACGCCCACCTCCGGCGCGCCGGCCTGCGGGACGGTCGCGACGCCGTCGGGCAGCGAGGTCATGCCGCGCTCTCCAGCGCGAGCAGCAGACGCTTGGCCTCCGGGCCGCCCGCGTAGCTGCCGCTCGTGCCGTCCGAGCGCACGACCCGGTGGCACGGCACCACGAGCGGCAGCGGGTTCTTGGCGCACGCGGTCCCCACGGCCCGCACGGCGCGCGGGCTGCCCGCCGCCACCGCGACCTGGGCGTAGGACGCGGTGCGCCCGTAGCCGATGTCGCGCAGGTGGCTCAGCACCTCGCGCCGGAAGGGCCCCGAGGCCATGGTCAGGTCGAGCGGCAGGTCGAACGTGCGGCGCTCGCCCGCGAAGTACTCGTCGATCTCGGTCGCGAGCCGGTCGAGGCGCGCCGGGGACCGCAGGACGCGCGGGCTCACGGTGCGGGCGATGCGGTCGAGCACGGCGTCGTGCCCCTCGACGTCGAACGCGATGCGTACGACGCCCTGGTCGGTCGCGGCGAGCAGGAGCGTGCCCACGGGCGTGTCGAGCGTGCGGTAGGCGACGTCGAGCAGGCCCGACGACGCCGCGTCGGCCGCGAGGCGGTCGTGCAGCCGCGAGAGCGCGGCCCGGGAGTCGTCGTCGGGCGTGGCGCCGCGGTCGAGGTCCCTCCCGAGGGAGGCGAGCAGGTCCGTCGGACGGGGCGAGGTGTCGCTCATGAGGCACTTCCCTTCGGGGTGCGGGCGGTTGAGGAAGGACGGGCAGCCGGATACGTGCGCCGCAGCGCGCCCATGCCGTCCGAGGCGGCCCGGCGCGCGGCCTCGGGGCTGCCGCCGAGGATCGACGCGACCTCCTGGTACGGCAGGCCGGCGACGTGGTGGTATGCCACGGCCTGGCGCTGCTTGGGGGGCAGGGCCGCGAGCGCCCGCCACAGGTCGTCGTCGCCCTGCTCGATGTGCTGCCCGGGGATCCCGTCGCGGCTGGGTGCGTGGACCAGCTCGGCGACGTCCGGCACCGCGACCGGTGCACGGGCCCGGCGCCGCGTGACGTCGATCGCCTTGCGGTGCGCGATCGTCACGAGCCAGGCCTCGACGTTGGCGCCCTCGTCGAGGCGCGGGTAGGCCGTGAGGGCGGACAGGAAGGTCTCGGACCAGGCGTCGTCGGCGTCCACGGGACCGAGGACCGCGCGGCACACGCGCAGGACCGTGGCGCCGTGCTCGGCGACGACGTGTTCGAAGGGCTTCACGTCGGGTAGACGCACCGCACGCCCAGGACGTGAGGTGCCCTGTGCCACGGGATGCGAGACGCCATCAGAACAGCCGGCTCGCGCGGGTCTCGTCCGACTCCTCGAGGGCGAGCAGGAACTGCTTGCGCTCGATCCCGCCCGCGTAGCCCGTCAGGCTGCCGTCGGCGCCGACGACCCGGTGGCAGGGCACGACGATGCTCAGCGGGTTCTGGCCGTTGGCGGACCCGACCGCGCGGGCCAGGTTCTTGTCGCCGAGCGCGAGCGCGAGGTCGCCGTAGGAACGCGTCTCGCCGTAGGGGATCTGGGCGAGCAGCGCCCAGACCTTCTTCTGGAAGCCGTCGCCGACCGGGGCGAGCTCGAGGTCGAACTCGCGGCGGGTGCCGGCGAAGTACTCGCCGAGCTGGACGCGGACCTCCTCGAAGGCGTCGTCGTCGCGCTCGCCGAACGTCTCACCCGTGGGACGCCGCTTGTGGGCGTCGAAGTACAGGGCCCGGAGCCCGTCCGCGCCCCCGACCGCCGTGAGCTCTCCCACGGGCGAGCCGAAGATCCCGTGGCGGACGGTCCGCTCGGGCCGGTCAAGCAGCTGCGACACGGGAGTGCCTCCTGTCCGGTGCGTGCGTGCGGGCCTGGTGTCGGTGTGTCCCATGCACTGTAGACGCCAGGGTCTGACAGATCGTGAGGTCGGGTGTGGGTGCCCGCCGGGTAGGGTGTGCTGTCGCGCGGGACAGACCGCGCGAACCGCACGTGCGGGACGAACACGACTGACGGGACGAACGCATCATGATGGGTGGCCACCACGCCGCCTGCGGCGCGGCCGCATGGGTGGCGGTCACCTCGACCGCCCCGTACACGCTCGGCATCTACCCCGTCTCGGACGTCGGGGTCATCACCGGGGCCATCGTGTGCGCCGGCGCGGCCCTGCTGCCCGACGCAGACCACCACTCGGGGACCATCGCGCACTCGCTGCCGCCCGTGTCCGAGGGCGTCGCGAACGTCGTCGAGACCATCTCGGGCGGCCACCGCCGCGGCACGCACTCGATCCTCGGGATCGCGGTCTTCACCGGGCTCGCCTGGCTCGCCGGTCTCGTGACGATCGAGTCGGACACGTTCGGCACCGTCGCGATCGGGGCGGGCTTCGTGGCGATCCTGCTCGTGGCGTTCGCGCTCAAGGCCCTCAAGCTCACGCGCGGGGGCAGGCTCGGGCCGTGGATCGGGTCGGTCACGATCGCGGTCCTCATCGCCCTCCTGGCCCCCGAGGAGTGGAACTGGCTCCCGGTCGCGGTCGGGCTCGGCGTCACGGTCCACATCGTCGGCGACATCATGACCACGGGCGGCTGCCCGCTGCTGTGGCCCATCACGTTCAAGGCCCCCCGCTGGGTGCGGCGCACCAACGTGCTCAACGACATCTGGCGTCCGGGCGGGAACTTCGCGCTCCCGGTCCTCGGCAACGCGGGGTCGGTGCGCGAGTGGCTCCTGCTGATCCCCGTCAGCGCGTACGCCGTCGTCGGTGTCGTGTGGTCCTTGCTGACGCAGATGGGCTTCGACACGAGCGGCACGTACACGCTGCTCGTGCAGTCGTTCGCTGGCTGACCGGAAATACCGTTGCCTACCCTCGCCGCCGGGTGCGAGGGTAGGCACGTCCTCCGGAGAAGGTCCGGCGCGAGCGCGTGGCCAGAGGCCGCGAGAAGGAGAGGTGTCGTGATGACCGTCGTCGTCGTTCCCCACGCCTCCACCTTCCCGAGGAGCACCGGCCTCTGACGCCCGGCTCCTCACCTCGACCGAGGAGCCCCACCGTGCACGAGCACACCGACCTTCCCGCACTCCCCCGACCCACCGGCGCGTTCGACGCCGAGGCGTTCGCCGCCTTCCACGACGACTCGTCCGACGACGCCTACCGCCGCGCCTCCTTCCCGAGCTCCGTCCAGGAGGACGCACCCGACCTCGACCCGGACCTCGACCCCGACCAGCGCTGGTCCACGTGGTCGAGCGTCGAGAAGGGCATGCGCGGCCCCGAACCCCGCCCCGAGTGGGTCGTGACCGCCGACGCCGCGATCGACACCGACCTCGGCGTCCTCAAGACGGGCAAGGAGGCCGACGTCTTCCTGCTCGAGCGGGCCGTGCCCGACGAGCCGGACCAGTTCTCGCTGCTCGCGGCCAAGCGGTACCGCAGCTCGGAGCATCGCGCCTTCCACCGCGACTCCGCGTACGTCGAGGGACGTCAGGTCCGGCGCTCGCGCGACCGCCGCGCGATCGAGCGCAAGTCCTCGTACGGGCGCGAGGCCGCAGCCGCCCAGTGGGCCAACGCCGAGTTCGCTGCGCTGACGATGCTGTGGTCCGCCGGCGCCCCCGTCCCGTACCCGGTCCAGATCGACGGGACCGAGATCCTCATGGAGTTCGTCGGGGAGCACGCGAGCACGGGTCAGGTCGACGGGTCGCCCGCGAGCCGGGTCGCCGCCCCGCGCCTGGCACGCGTGCGGCCAGACGCCGGCACGGTCGAGGGCTACTGGGACCAGGTCCGTGGCGCGATGGGGATCCTCGCCGCCCACGGGTACGCGCACGGCGACCTGTCGCCCTACAACGTCCTGGCCCAGGGCGAGCGGATCGTCATCATCGACCTGCCGCAGGTGCTCGACCTCGTCGCCAACCCGCACGGCACCGAGCTGCTCATGCGCGACTGCCGGACCATGTGCGCGTGGTTCCGCTCGCGGGGGCTCGACGTCGACGAGGGCGAGCTGTTCGCCGAGCTCATCGCGCAGGCGTGGTGAGGTGGCGCGGCACGTGACCTGGCCCGGCGTCCGGCCTGGCCCGGGGGTCCGGGAGAATGACCGGATGACCCAGAACGTCCGTGTCGCGCTCGTCGGGCTCGACTCCTCGCACGCCGACCACTACGTGCGCCTGCTGAACGTCGAGCGGCGCTTCCCGGGCGTCCGGGTGACGGTCCTCGCGGACGGCGCACCCGAACGTGTCGAGGAGCTCGCCGCGGCGAGCGCGGCGGCGGGCACCGGGGTCCGCTCCGGCGTGCCCGACGACGTCGCGTCGGTCGACGCCGTGATCGTCGCCCACCGCGCGGGCCGGCTCCACCGCGCGGCGGCCCTGCCCTTCGTCCGGGCAGGGCTGCCCGTGCTGGTCGACAAGCCCTTCACCGCCTCGGTCGCGGACGCCCAGGAGCTCGTGACCGCGGCGCGCGCGAGCGGGGCCCTGCTCCTCTCGTGCTCGGCCCTGCGCTTCGTGCCCGACGTCGCGCGGCTGCGCACCGAGGCGGCCGCGCTCGGCGCGGTCACAGCCCTGACGGTCACGGGCCCCGCCGACCCCCGGTCGGTGCACGACGGGCTGTTCTTCCTGGGCGTCCACCTGGTCGAGGCAGCCCGGGCACTGCTGGGAGGCGACGACGGGCTCGCGTGGGGGGAACCCGCCGTCGGGCAGGACGAGGACGGCGTGACCGCGACCGTGAGCGCGACCACGGGCGGACGCGACGTCGTCGTGCGCCTGCGGTTCGTGGACCCCGCCCTGCACCCCACCCAGCCCTTCCACGCGACGGTGACCACGACGGGCGGGTCGGTCGAGGGCGAGCTGGAGGTCGGGCCGGACTACCTCGCACCGGTCCTCGCGCACTTCCTGGCGCAGGTCGCAGGAGAGGTCGCAGCGGACGGGGCGGACGAGCTGGTCGGGCCGGTCGCGCTGCTCGCCGCGATCACCGCAGGACTCGAGCAGCCCGCCCATCTCGTGCCGGGCGAGCCCACCGCGCCTACCGTGAGGGGATGACGACCCCCACCGGCGACGCGACCGCCTACGACCACGACGACGTCCAGGCCTTCCTCAACTCGTACGGCGTGGCGCTCGCCGCCGGGGACCTCGACACGATCGCGGAGACGTACGCGTTCCCCGCCCTGGTCGTGACCGACGAGGCCTCGGTCCTCATCAGCGACGCCGAGATGGTGCGCGAGTCCTTCCGCGGCGCGGCCGAGGGCTACCGCGAGCGGGGGCTCGTCGGAGCGGTCGCGCAGATCCGGTCGCTCGGGACCACGAGCGCCGGCCTGGTGTGGGTCGACGTGCGCTGGAGCTACCGCGACGAGTGGGCGGGCGAGGCCGACACCGAGAGCTTCCGCTACCTGCTGCGGCGCGGCCGGGACACGTTCCAGATCTGCGTGGTCGTGCCTGTGGACCCGTTGGCGTGAGGGGCCGCGTCGGGCCGGTGAGGCGCGGAGGAACGGGGCCGGGCCGGGAGGGGTGCTGACGAGCGAGGTCGGCTGAGCGGGAACGGTGTGGGGGGGGGGGGGGGGGGG
>NZ_JACSQF010000014.1:65116-68828 GCF_014836755.1 Oerskovia merdavium | reverse complement strand
GCGCTGAGCGGGAGCCGATCCCGCTCAGCGCACACCCCTCGTCCAAGTCCCCGCTACGGACGGACGGAGAAGCCCGAGAGGTCCGGGACCACCCACCGTCCGTCGGCGCGTTCGAGCTCGATGACCGCCGGGACGGTCCGTCCGTCCATCGGGAAGGCACCGAGGATCCTCGGGACCGCGCGGGCTCCGTCGGCCGGTTCTCACACGACCTCGATGCCCTCGTCCGCGAGGGACTCCTCGTCGATCACGGCCGGGACCAGCGGGATCGAGGCGTCGGCGTACGGGCCGTGCAGCACCGAGGCGAGGGCGGACAGGGTCGTCGCGTGCACGAACCCCGCGACCTCGTACAACGTGTTGCGCGTGGCGACGTCGTACTCGCCGAAGCGTTCGCAGGCCGCCCAGTCGTCGCTGAAGGCGATGTGCAGCACTCTGTGTCCAACCACCGGCGTTCTCCTTGCGTGCGATAAATGAAACGTGACCGTATCATTAACGCATGACGACGACGGACGACGGATCGACGAGACCTCCGGCGGCACGCCGCCCCGGGCGCCCACGCAAGGGCGAACAGGCGGCCCGCCGCGCCGAGCTGCTCGACGTCGCGACCCGGCTCTTCGGCGCTCGCGGGTTCGACGCGACGACGATCGAGGCCGTCGCGCACGAGGCCGGCGTGACCAAGCGGACGATCTACAGCCAGTTCACGGACAAGGCCGGGCTCTTCGTCGCCGCGGTCGAGAACCTGCACGCGCACGAACGCGAGGCCCAGCCCGACGGCGAGGACCTGGAGGATCTCGCGACCCGCATCGTCCACACGCTGCACGGCGACCAGGCCGTCACGCTGCACCGGCTCGTCATCGCCGAGGCGCACCAGTTCCCCGACCTCGCCGCGACGTTCTACGCCCGCGGGCCGGCAGTGTCGATCGAGGCGCTCGCCGCGGCGCTGGCCGGACCGCTCGGCGACGACCCGGCCAGCAGGGTTGCGCGGTCCCGGGCACAGGCCCTGTACACGCTCCTCCTCGGCGAACCCCACCGGCGACGGCTGCTCGGACTCCAAGGAACCCCGACGCTCGCGCAGGCACGCAAGCACGCCCGGGGAGCGATCCAGGTCGTGCTGGGTCCTCAGCCCCCGGCGCCCTGAGCTCCCGCGCTCTGCCCGCGACGTGCCCGAGCACGTCGAGGACCGCGACGCGTCTCGATCCCTGGACTTCGCGGGGCCCGGAGGCCGTCACCGGGCCCGTCGGCGATAGGGTCGACGGGCACCCCACCGACGACCGCCGCGCGCGGTGCGAGGCGCCCCGGAACATCCCTCACCGAGAGCGAGACGCAGGACGCCCATGACCCGCCGACGACTCCTCTGGCTGGCCGCCATGAGCCCCTTCGTTCTCGCCGCGGGCGGCGCAGCCGTCTACGCCCTCGTCGTGCTCCTCGCGCACGGCCCCGACGCCGAGGTCTGGCTCCCGAGCCGGGGCGAGGGGACCGCTGCCTCGTGGATCGCCCTGATCATCTACTCCGTCCTCACTGCACTCACCGTGAGCATGGTGTGGTCGCTGTCGGCGGGAGCGGACCGGGTACCGGACGACACGGCGGATTCACGGGACGGCTGAGACGTCGGGCACCCCTGCCCGCGCACGATGGCCCGACGACCGGGCGCGTCCGCGGGCTAGGCTCGACGCCATGATCCTGCGTGCCTACGACGAGTCCGACGCGGAAGCGACGCTCCGCGTGTTCCTGCGAGCAGTGCGCGTCACGGCGAGCAAGGACTACTCGCCCGAGCAGATCGCGGCCTGGGGTTCGGACGACATCTCGCTCGACGTCTGGGCGGTCAAGCGCCTGCAGACCGACACCGTCGTCGCGGTCGAGGGCGACGAGGTCCTCGGGTTCAGCGACGTCGACGACAGCGGGTACATCGACATGATGTTCGTCGACCCCGCGGTCACCCGGCGCGGTGTGGCCTCCGCACTGCTCGAGCACGTGACGCGCGTGGCCCGCGAGCACGGCGCCGTCGAGCTCACGACGTACGCGAGCCTCACGGCTCGCCCCTTCTTCGAGAAGCACGGGTTCGTCGTGGTCGAGGAGCGCCGGCCCGTGCTCCGTGGGGTCTCGTTGACGAACTTCAGCATGCGCAAGCCGCTCGTCTGACGGTCATGGCCGGCCGGTGGGCTGCCGAGCACGAGGTTGTGGTCGTTCTGGCGCCCAGAGCGACCCCAACCTCGTGCTCGGCCTCGCGTGCTCGCTCGAGATGCGGCCAACGGGGCCACATCCGGGTCGGCGACCCCCGTTTGCCGCATCTCGACAGGCTCCGGACTCGCGTCACCTGAGCTGCGCCCGGTCCTCGACGTCCCGGCGCACGGCACGGGGCGGACCTCACCGATCCGATAGGGGCGCTGCCCGTCGTACGCGGCCGCGGTACGCAGCGAAGGCACCCCTGTCAGCCCGCCTGCTCGACCAGCACCGACACCGCCACGGCCGCCCCCGTGTCCACCTCGACGGTGACGCCATGGCCGAGGCGCAGGTCCACCTCGTCCCCGGTCGTCAGCGCGACGTACCCCGTGTCGCCGCGGCGGAACCCGCACGAGACCGATCCGAGGGCTGCGCCGTCGACCGTCACGTCCGCGTCTCCGTCGCCCTCGCACGTGATCGCCACGGTGAGGGGCGCAGCGCTCGGCACGTCCGCCCCTTCCGCGAGCGCACCGGGCTCGACCATCAGGTCGAGCGCGGAGCGCCCGACCGAGGACACGAACGCGACGCCCGACGTCAGGTCGCCCTGCGCTTCCAGGAGGTCGTCGGGGGTGACGGGGGTCGCCCCGCACCCGGTCACCAGGACGAGGGCAGCGGCCGCGCCCCCGGTCAGGAGCGCGGGCATCGATCGACGACGGGCACGTGCGGGTCCGGTCCTCATGGGCCCCGAGTATGCCAGCGGAGGTCTACTGGAAGTCCCGCGACCGTGACGCGACCTGCAGCGACAGCGGCGCGAGGTGCTCCGCGAGGAGGTTCGTGGCGCCGTCGGCCCGTTCGAGACGCCCCCGCACCACGAGCGCGGGCGACGACCGCGCGACCCGGCGGAACCGCTGCCACAGGCCGGGCGTGCAGATGACGTTGAGCAGGCCCGTCTCGTCCTCGATCGACAGGAACGTCACGCCGCCCGCCGTCCCGGGGCGCTGGCGGTGGGTCACGACTCCCCCGACCGCGACCCGCCGACCGGCCTCGTGCTCGACCGCTTCCGCGACCGTGATGACCCCGGCCCTGCGCAGCCCGGGACGCACGTACTGGGTCGGGTACGAGTCGGTCGAGACGCCCGTGGCCCACACGTCCGCGACCGCGGTCTCGACCTCGCTCATGCCCGGCAGCGTGGGCGCCTCGACGCCGACCGAGACCCCCGGCAGCGTGTCCGGGCCCTCCTGGGCGAGGGCCCCGGCGGCCCACAGCGCCTCGCGCCGGGCCACGCCCAGGGACTCGAGCGCGCCGCCCGTCGCGAGCGCCTCGAGCTGGGCCGTGGTCAGGTCGACGCGACGCACCAGGTCGCGGAGGTCCGTGAACGGTCCGGCCGCGCGCGCCGCGACGATCGCCTCCGCGACCGGGTCCCCCACCCCGCGCACGCTGCCCAGCCCCATGCGCACCGCGAGGGACAGGTCGGGGTGCGGGGCGCCGTCGGGCGGGGCGGGAGAGCGCGGGGCGGCGGGAACGCGTCGGGGCGCGGGGGGGGGGGGGGGGGGGG
>NZ_JACSQF010000014.1:0-65106 GCF_014836755.1 Oerskovia merdavium | reverse complement strand
GCCCGACGGCGCCCCCTCCCCGGCCCCCCGGCTCGCCGACACCCCGGGCAGCCGCTCGACCCCCGCCTTGACGCCCGACGCGTCGACGTCCGGGCGCAGCGCCGTGACCCCGTGACGGCGCGCGTCCGCGACGAGCGACTGCGGCGAGTAGAACCCCATGGGCTGCGCCGCGAGCAGGCCCGCGAAGAACGCGGCCGGGTGGTGCACCTTGAGCCATGCGCTCGCGTACACGAGGTACGCGAACGAGTAGGCGTGCGACTCGGGGAACCCGAAGTCCGCGAACGCCTTGAGCTTGTCGAAGATCTGCTCGGCGACGTCCGGGGCGACCCCGTTCTTCGCCATGCCCGCCAGGAGCCGCCCGTGCAGCGCCTCCATGCGCTCGACCGACCGCTTGGAGCCCATCGCGCGGCGCAGCTGGTCGGCCTCCGCCGCGCTGAAGCTCGCGACGTCGATCGCCATCTGCATGAGCTGCTCCTGGAACAGCGGCACGCCCAGGGTCTTGGCGAGCGACTTCTCGAGCAGCGGGTGCAGGTACGTGACCTCCTCCCGTCCGCGCGCCCGGTTGATGTACGGGTGCACCGAGCCGCCCTGGATGGGGCCGGGGCGGATGAGCGCGACCTCGATCACGATGTCGTAGAACGTGCGCGGCTGCAGGCGCGGCAGCGTCGCCATCTGGGCGCGCGACTCGACCTGGAACACCCCGACGGTGTCCGCCGCGCACAGCAGGTCGTAGACCGCGGGGTCCTCGTCGGGCAGCGAGTGCAGCTCGAGGTCCAGACCCTCGTGCTCGGCGATCAGCTCGAACGCGACCCGGATCGCCGTGAGCATCCCCAGGCCCAGGAGGTCGAACTTCACGAGCCCCGCGTCCGCGCAGTCCTCCTTGTCCCACTGCAGGACCGTGCGCCCCTCCATGCGCGCCCACTCGACGGGGCACACCTCGATCACGGGCCGGTCGCACATGACCATGCCGCCCGAGTGGATGCCGAGGTGCCTCGGGAGTCTCAGGAGACGCTCCGCGAGGCTCAGCACCGGACCCGGGATCTCGCCCTCCTCGGCGGCCGACGGCGGACGGTGGGCGGGCACGACGTCGTGCGGGTCGTCGGAGCGCAGCGCGGGGTCGTCCCGCCGGTCCGCGTCGTCGTGAGCCAGCGGGTCGACGACGCGACCCGACAGGTCCGGGGTCCAGTCGGCGTGCCCCGCGTGCGGGCGGTCCGCACGTCGCCGCGACGGGCCCTGCCGGCCCTGCTTGCCCTGCTGGGGTGCACCGGTCCCCCAGACCTCGGCCATGCGGGCGTCCTTGGCCGCGGTGCGGGTCACGACGGCGGGCCGACCGACGGGCGTCGTGACCGCCCCCGCCCCTGCCGAGGCCGGGGCCCCCGCCGGAGCCGCCCCGTGCGCCCCGCGCGCGGCGATCGCCCGGTCGCGGGCCGCCCGGTCCGCCGCGGGCGACGACGGGTCCGGCCCGCGCAACGACCCCCAGCGCTCGATCGACTTGCTCCACGCGTCCTGCTGCCCGACGTCGTGCCCGAGGGCCCGCGCGGCGTCCCGCACCGCGGACCGGGGCCGGTAGGAGATGACGTTGGCGACCTGCGCCGCGTGCGTGCGCCCGAACCGCTCGTACACGTACTGGATGACCTCCTCGCGGCGCACCGACTCGATGTCGACGTCGATGTCCGGCGGCCCGTCCCGCTCGGGCGCGAGGAAGCGCTCGAACAGCAGGCCGTGCTTGACGGCGTCCACGGCCGTGATGCCGAGCGCGTAGCAGACGGCCGAGTTCGCGGCCGAACCGCGCCCCTGCGCGAGGATGCCGCGCGTGCGGCAGAACTCCACGAGGTCGTAGACGATGAGGAAGTACCCGGGGAACCCGAGCTGCTCGATGATCGCGAGCTCGTGGTCGATCTGCCGCCACGCCCCGGGCTCGCGCTCGGCCTCGCGAGGGCCGTAGCGGTCGGCTCCCCCACGCTCCACGAGCACGCGCAGCCACGACCGCTCGTCGTGCCCGTCCGGGACCGGGTACGGCGGCAGCTCGGGGGCCACGAGGCGCAGGTCGAACTGGCACTCGGCCCCCAGCTCCGCGGCCGTGACCACGGCCTGCGGGTGGCGACGGTGCCGGTCGAGCATCTCGGCCGCCGAACGCAGGTGCGAGGTGGGGGCTCCCGGCAGCCAGCCGTCCATGTCGTCGAGCGACGACCGGGCGCGCACGGCCGCGAGCGCCCCCGCGAGGGGCGCGTCGCGGGGGCGCGCGTAGTGGACGTTGCCCGTCGCGACGAGCGGCAGGCGTGCACCCGTGGCCAGGTCGGCGAGCGCGTCGCACAGGTCGCTGTCGCGGGGGTCGCCCGAGTCGGTGATCTCGACGGCCACGTTGTCCGGGCCGAAGACCTGGACGAGCCGGTCGAGCTCGCGGCGAGCGGCCCGCGGCCCCTCGGTGAGCAGCGCCGAGCGCACCGCGCCCTTGCGGCAGCCCGTCAGGACGAGCCACTGGCCGCCCGACTGCTCGCCGAGCAGGTCGAGACGGTAGTCGGCCGCCCCCTTGGTACCCGTCGCGAGGTGCGCGGTCGCGATCGCGCTCGACAGGTTGCGGTACCCGTCCGGGCCGCGGGCCAGGACGAGCAGGTGGGACGCCCGCGGGTCCGGCACGCCCGTGGGCGCGTCCAGGACGGGGGCAGCACCAGGGACGGGTGCGTCGGGCAGGTGCAGCTCGGCGCCGAACACGGTCGGCAGGGACACCGCGCGCGCCGCGGTCGCGAAGCGGACCACCCCGTACAGGCCGTCGTGGTCGGTCACCGCGAGCGCGGACAGCCCCAGGTGCGCGGCCTCGGCCGCGAGCTCCTCGGGGTGGCTCGCGCCGTCGAGGAAGCTGAACGCCGAGTGCGCGTGCAGCTCCGCGTAGCGGGGCGCCGAGCCGGCGGGCCTAGTCATAGACGGCCTCCACGGTCCAGCGCCCCTGGGCGCTCGCGAGCAGCACGCCGCGCCCGTCGTCGAGCAGCACCTGCAGGTACGCCCGACGGCGCGGGGTCTGGCTCCACCAGCGTTCGGCGAGCGGCCACGGCCCGGCCCAGCCGAGCACGCGGGCCGAGCGCGGCCGTCCCGACTCCCACCGCACGGTCGCGGGCGGTGCGCTCATCGCGAGGCGCACGTCCACGCGGACGGGGGCTCCGCCGTCGTCCAGGACCGTGACGTCCTCCGGGACGTCCAGCACGAGGGCCGGCGCGGGCTCGGGCAGGCGCCCCGGCCACGGCAGGTCCGCGCGACGCGGCGCGGGGGCCGCGTCGCCCCACGGGGCGAGGTGCACCTGGTCGTGGACGTCGCGCCCGCCCTGCGTGACGACGCTCAGCACGCCGTCCCCGCCCAGGAGGCCCTGGACACGGCCCAGCGCACGCTGGGCGCGCGCGTCCTCGCCGCTCGACGCGCCCCACAGCCGCGGCTGCTCGACCCCTGCGGCCACGACCTCCTCCGCGGTGATCGCGAGCCGCACGAGCGGTGAGGGCCGGTCCTCGGGCAGGTCCGGCAGGTCGTCGAAGGCCGTGCCGTCGTCCGGCTCGGTCCCCCGAGCGTCCCGACGCGGGCCCTGTCGCCGCTGCCGCTGCTCCTGGCGCCGGCGCTGCCCCAGCGCGACGCGCGACGCCGTGAGCCACCCTTCGAGCTGCCAGCGCACGCGGTCGGTGATCCGGGCCGCGGTGAGCCCGCCCATGGCCCCGTCGTCGCAGCGCCAGGTCCGTTCGAGCTCGCGCCCGTCCTCGGTGCGGGCCGTGATGCGCAGCCGACCGCACGACGAGGACCGCTCGACGAGCTGGGCGTGCAGGTCCTCGGCGAGCCTCCGGGCCGCGAAGGTCGCGACGTCGACGCGCTCGGCGGGCGGGTCGAGCTCGCACTCGACGGCCACGTCCGCCTCGATGCGGCGCCTCGCGGGCGGGCGCAGGTCCTCGCCCTGCGCCAGGCGCTGGGCCCACGCGCCCAGGTCGCCGAAGCGCGAGCGCACGCTCGCTGCGGGCAGGGCCGCGAGGTCCGCGAAGGTCCGCAGCCCGAGCCGCCCCAGGAGGTCGACGAGCTGCGCGACGGGCTGGGCGTCGCCCACGACGACGTGCGCGAGCTCGCCCAGCGGGCGCGGGGCGAGGTAGGCGCGCGAGGTCCCGGCGGGCACGACCGCCGAGGCCCGCGCCGCGAGCACGGCCGCGAGGATCCCGTCGGCGACGCCGACCTGGCTCTCGTGGCCCGTGTCCTGCGCGACCCGCTCGACGAGCACCTGCGCGAGACGTTCCTCGGTGCCGTGGTAGCGCGCGGGACCGCCCGAGGGCAGGAGCAGGAGCCCGGGGCGCGCGACCTCGATGCCTGCGACCACGGTCTCGGCCGCGAGCGCGACGGGCTCGAACTCGCGCGCGTCGCGGCCGTCGTCGGCGTCGAGCAGCTCGATCTCGGGGCAGCACTCCTGCGCCCGACGGCGTCGCATACCCCGGCGCACGCCCTGCGCCCGGGCGGTGGCCGAGACCGCGAGGACCCGGCGACCGTCGTGCGTGGCCGCCGGCACGTGCGCGGGGACCTGGGCCGCCCTCATGGCCGCGAGGACCGGCCAGTCCGGCACCCACAGGACCGCTGTGCGGGTGGCCGTGGTCTCGGTGCTCATCCGACGAGCCGGAGGCCGGGCGGGGTCTTCTCGACCTGCCGCGGGTTCTTCACGGCGTGCGCGCGCAGCGGCAGCTCGACCTGGCGCTCGATGCCGCGCGAGGCCCCGGCCCGCCCGCTGCGCTCGACCGTCAGCCGGCGCCGGCGGAGGTACCCCGCGCCCTGGTCCACGCCCGACCACGTGCCCTCCCGGACCGTGAGGACCACGTGCGCACCGGCCCAGGGCTGTGCCGCGACGAGCAGGTTGCCGCGCTCGCGGGCACGCGAGGTCAGCCGGCGGCGGTCGGTGTCGGTCAGTGCGGCCTGCGGGCCGACCACGACGACGTCGATCCCGTCGAGCAGGGCCGCGACGGCTGCCGCGGCGTCGGGTCCCGGGGACGGGACGAGCGCGACACGGCCGAGGTCGATCCCGGCCTCGGCCGCTGCGAGGACCCCGAGGCGGGGGAACCCGACCATCGCGGTCCAGGCCCCCGTGCGCGAGGCCTCCGACAGCAGCGCGAGCAGGAGCGAGGTGGAGCCGTCGACCACCACCGCGGTACCGCGCTGCAGACCGCCGAAGGGCAGCAGACCGGTCAGCTCGTCGGGGACCGGGAGGAGCCTCTCCTCCCCCGTGCTCCCCGGTGCCCGCCGGGCCGAGAGCTCCGCGCGGCGCAGCACCGACCGGGCGAGCAGGGTCCGCTCGGCGTGCGTGGGGCCGGTGGCGCCTGCGGTGTCCGCGGGGCCGCCCAGGGCCGCCAGGAGGGCGTCGTCGACCAGGGTCATGACACCTCCTGCACGCTCGAAAGACATTCGAACAGGTGTTCGAACACTTCCAGTACACGCCTTCCCCGAGGGGGTGTCAACTCGCCCGAGCCCCTCGGCGCCGGGGGTCAACCAGTGGTCGATAGTTCGTCGAGCACGCAACTATCTACTAGGCATCCGGGCATTCCGGAAGTCTCATTCGTCGCCTCAACCTTGGTCAGGAATCGGCGGATTCCCGGCGATCTCAGACCCTCCTGCACGGCGCCACGCGAGGCCAGACCCTCGAGCGGCACTCGAGAGAACGACGACCTGCGTCATCGAGCGTGCGAGGGGCGGACCCGGAGCGCGAGGACCACGTAGACACCGACCGCGACGAGGCCGGCCAGGGCCCCCAGGACCGTGGAGGCGCTCGGCCCCTCGTCGACCGTCCGCCAGGTCCCGAGCGCGACCCCCACCCCCGTGAACAGCCCCAGGAGGACGAACGCCGCCTTCTCCCCCGCGAGCGGCCCCCGGCGGCGCACCGTGATCGCGATACCGAGCGCGGCCACGAGGGCCAGGGCACCGAACAGCACCACGGCGGTCGTGGTGTCGTGGATGAAGTACCCCCTTCCTCGCCGCTGCTGCATCAGCAGGATGGGGGCGATGACCGCCAGGATGATCAGGACGACGCTCTGCGTCGTCCCCTTGCGTCGCTTCTGCACCCGCACATGGTGGCAGACGCGACACCTCGGCAGCCCCGGACGAACGCCCGAGGGGCCCGGCCTGTGCAGGCCGGACCCCTCGGGCGTTCGTCGTGCGTCAGGCGTCAGCCGCAGGCGGTCCCGGTAAAGGGGACCTCGACGGATCCTGCCTGCCCGGGCGAGTCCGCCGGGGAGACGTCGACGACGGCAGTGCCACCCTCGACGCCCACGGCTCGCGTGCTGAACGCGGCGTGCGCCCGCTTCTCGGGCGAGAGCGCGGAGAAGGTCCGGCTGCCGTACGGCGTCGTGACGACGACGTCGACGGGCGCCGCGTCGTCGTTGACGACGTCGACCGACAGCTGGGCCCGTCCGGCCACGCACCGCACGGTCGCGGTGGCCGTCACCTGCACGGGCTCGGCGGGCGCCGCCCCGCGCACCTCGAGGTCGTAGAGCGACAGGTACGGGTTGAGGCTCTTGGCCGTCGTCGTCACCCTGACGTACCGTGCGGCGGTCGCCGGCACGGGCAGGACGTCGGTGCGCGCACCTCCCGCGAGCCCGGTCCTGGTCACGAGGGGGGACCAGGCGGCGCCGTCCTGCGACACCTCGACGCGGTAGGCGGTCGCCGAGGCGGCCTCCCAGCGCAGCGTGATCTCGTCGACCGTCCTGGCCGTGCCGAGATCCACCTGGACCCAGGGCTGCGCGCTGTAGTCGGCCGACCATCGCGTCGAGGGGTCGCCGTCGACGACGTTGGCCGCCGTCATGGTCGTGCCCGACTCGACGCCCGAGGCCGTCGCGACGGCACCCAGGGCGAGGTCCGGGCGACCCAGGACGCTCAGGCGCCACGCGCCGACGCCGTCCGGACCGCCGACGACCGAGCTCAGCCGGACGTACCGGGCCTCGTGGGCGGCGAACGACGCCCGGTCCACCCCGGCCCCGGTCGCGTTGCTGTGCCGGGACGCCCTCGTCCAGGTGGACCCGTCGACCGAGACCTCGACCGTGTAGCTCGTGGCTGCTGCCGCGGTCCAGTCGACCTCCACGGCGCCGACCGTCTGCACCGACCCCAGGTCCACGGTGAGCGTGGCGGGCGCCGTCGACCGCGTGCTCCAGCGCGTCGTCGTCTGGCCGTCGGTGAGGTGCTCGGGACCGTTGCCCTCGTCAGCGGACGAGGCCGTCACGGTCGCGCCGTGGCTCAGCTCGCCCGCGAGCTGGCCGCCTCGCGTGAAGTCGACCACCTCGATGCCGGGGCCCAGGCCCAGGGTGCGCGTGAGCGCCGAGAACTGCGCGAACGTGAGCTCGGGCGTCGCGCCGTCCCAGGTCTTCTGCGCGATCGTCGGGAAGGACAGCTCGACCAGGCCGTGCACGTCCTGCTGCGTGTAGTCGGCGTGCACGAGGTCGTTCCAGACCGCGAACATGGCTCCCTCTGCGGCCCCCTCGGGCACGGTCTTGTTCCCGGTCCGGTTGGGCGCCCAGGACGAGTACAGCCACTGGTTGTTGAGCCCGTTGCCGTGGTAGTAGCTCGCGAACGGGACGACGTACAGCGTCGAGTCGTCGGTGTTGAGGAACCGGTAGCCGTCGGCGTACGCCGACTCGATCGAGTACCAGCCGCCGTTCCACGAGTTGATCGTCACGTCACGGTCGTAGCCGTTCGCGTTGCCGTGCATCTGGGTGAAGCTCCCCCAGGCGCGCGGGTGCTTGCCGAGGCTGCGGACGTGGGCAGCCATGGTGTTGAAGTAGTCGCGGAAGAGCGCGGGCGACGCGTAGTACTCGTCGACCCCCATGTGGACGTCGGGGCCCTCGAACCACGGCGCGAACTCGGTGAAGATCGACTTCATGACCGCCGTCGCCTCGGGCTTGCTCAGGTCCAGGTGGTCGGAGTTGCCGCCGTTCGTGCCGAGCTCGGGCTTCCAGCGGACGACCGAGCGCGCATGGGCGGGCCCCTCGATCTCCGGGATGATCGTCACGGCGTGGGCTGCGGCGGTGTCCTCGAAGGACTGCCAGTCCGCCCGGTCGTAGGCTCCGTCGGTCGACGCGAGACCCGCGAACGCGGGGTTGTCGGACTGGAGCCGGAAGCCGGCCTGAGCGTCGGCCCAGTTGCCGCCCGCGGGGCTGATCTCGTTGTCCATGAGGTGGATCTGGAACTCGTTGAGCTTGAACCAGCTCATCATCGAGATGTAGTCGCGGACGAACTCGGGCGTGAAGAAGCGCCGCCCCACGTCGAGCATGAAGCCGCGCGAGGCGTAGTCGGGCCAGTCGACCGACTCCCCGACGGGCACGCTTCCGCGGCCCGGGCTCTGGACCAGCACCTGCAGGAGGCTCCGGGTCCCGTAGAAGGCCCCCTGCTCGGTCGGTGCGGCCACGGTCACGCGTCCCGGGTCGACGTCGAGGACGTAGCCTTCCTCGTCGAAGCGCTCGCCGCCCGCGGCGTGGACGAGCGTCGGGTCGACGACCAGCACGATGTCGCCCTCGTCCGGTGCCGCGTCCACGGCGACGGGGACCGTGCGGGCCGTGAGGTCGGCGATGTCCGCCGCGACCTGCGCGCCCATCTCCTCGAGCGCGGCAGGGACGACGATCCGGGTCGAGGAGTCGAGATCGAACGACCCGCTGCCTCCCGTCCACTCCTTGAGCGTCGGGACGACCGCGGGCTTGGCGTTGGTGGCGTCGGCGGCCGCGGGAGCCGTCAGGGCGACGCTCCCGGCGGCCGTGCCGAGCGCGAGGGCGAGGGCGGTGGCCGAGGCGACCGCCCGTCGTCGGGCACCGGACGACCTGCGTCCGGACAGGGGCCCTCTGGTGGGGCTCACGGGTGGTGGGACTGCGTGCATGGCGACCTGCTCTCTGGTCGGCGATGCGCCCGGGGGTCTGCCGGGACCGGTGGCGATCGACGCTCGTGACATGGCATCTGTGGCACTCACTGCGTGGCCCGAGGATCGCCCGGGCAGTCACCAGATTTGCAGTGGTGACGGAGTTTGTCAATAGCGGGGCCTAAACAAGCACAATCCTGCAAAGTGTGGTTCGCTGGGCGGGCAAGGGGGGACAATTCACCGCGCGCTTCCGACGCCACCGACGACCCCGCACCTGGCCCCTCCCCCGCCCACCGGGCACGATGGGACGATGAACCTCGCCGACCGGCCCCTCGCTCCCGACCCCTACTCGCTCCTGCCCCAGGTCCCACGCTTCAGCGTCACGAGCGACGACGTCGCGCACGGCGAACCCATGGCACGCACGCACGCGGCCGGCGGCGACAACCGGTCGCCCGAGCTGTCCTGGAACCACTTCCCCGCGGCCACACGCTCGTTCCTCGTGAGCTGCTTCGACATGGACGCGCCGACCCCGGCGGGCTACTGGCACTGGACCGTCGTCAACGTGCCCGCGTCCACCGTGACGCTCGCGCAGGGCGCAGGGTCGCCCGGAGGCGGTTACCTCCCGCCGGGAGCGGTGCAGACCCGGCACGACGGCGGTGGGCCGGGCTACCTGGGCGCCGCACCCCCGCCCGGCGACAGACCACACCGGTACGTGTTCGCGGTGCACGCACTCGACGTCGAGACGCTCGACGTCACCCCCTCGACGACCGCGACCGCGGTCGCCATGGCGGCCGTGTTCCACACGATCGGGCGAGCGACCATCACGCCGACCTACCAGGTCCTGGTCGCCGCATGAGCCACGACGGGATCGACCGCCTCACCCTTCCGACCCTCGGCGACCTCGACTGGGTCCCCGCGACGACCCGGCCCGACCTGCTCGCACCGGCGGTCGCCGAGGCCCTCGCCCGGTGGACCGCTCAGGACCCCCGCGTCGCCGAGCAGGTCGCCGTCGTCGAGATCGACCCGGACCTCGCCGACACCGCGACGCTCAACGCGGCCCACGACCTGCCGCCCGCGGTCTCCGCGAACTGCGTCCTGGTCGCCGGGCGGCGCGGCGGCGACGAGCGGATCGCCGCGGCCGTCGTGCGGGCCACGACCCGGGCCGACGTGAACACGCGCGTGCGGTCGCTGCTCGACGTGCGCAAGGCCTCGTTCCTGCCCATGGACCGCGCGGTCGCCGAGTCCGGCATGGAGTACGGCGGGATCACCCCGATCGGGCTCCCCGAGGGATGGCGCGTGCTGCTCGACGCCGCCGTCGCCACGGACGGCGAGGCCGCGCTGATCGGGAGCGGGCTGCGCCGCTCCAAGCTGCTGCTGCCGGGGGCCCTGCTCGCGCGGCTGCCCGGGGTCGAGCTGGTCGAGGGGCTGGGCGTGCCGGTGGGGTGAGCAGCCCTCACGGCCGTCAGCCCTCGGCGCGGCCCTCACGACCGTCAACCCTCGGCGCGGCCCTCACGCCAGTAGCCCATGAACGCGACCGACCGACGGTCCACACCGCGCTCGGACACGAGGTAGCGCCGCAGCGTCTTGATGACCGAGGCCTCCCCGGCGAGCCACGCGTAGAGCTCGGCGCACGCGACCAGGGGTGCGCCGTCGTCGTCCACGGGAACCTCCCAGAGGATGTCCGTGTCGACGTCGACATCCTCGAGCTCGGCCACCTCGCCGGCCGTGCCGGGGCGCGCCGCGAGCCCGCGCGCGGCGCAGGTCAACGAGTGGGTCGCACCGCACACGTTGCGCTCGAGCAGGCGGTCCGCGGCCTCGCGGACGGCGGGCACGAGCAGGTCGCCGTGCACCCGGCCCTCGCGGGCGAGCCAGGTGACGTTCACGCCGGCGGGCGCCGTGACGGGCAGGACGTCACCGGCGTGCGGGACCTCGAGGAAGACCTCGCCGACCTCGTCGGCCGGGAGGGACTCGAGGATCGAGGCGATGGCCGGGACCGCGGTCTCGTCCCCGGCGAGCAGCAGCGCGTGGCTGCGGACCGGGCGCGAGAACTCGACGCCGCCGTGAGCACCGTGCCACAGCCCGTTGGGGCCCAGCAGGACGACCTCGGTACCGGGGCGCGCAGCGAGCGCCCACCGGGACGCGGGGCCCGCGTCGCCGTGCAGGACGAGGTCGACGTCCACCTCGGAGACCTCAGGACGCACCGCGCGCACGGTGTAGGTGCGCAGCGGGTTGCGACGCTCCTCGGGCTGGGCGCGCCACGCGGCGTACCACTCTCCCGTGCGGTCGAGGTGCTCGAAGCCGCCGTCGGTCGCGGGCAGGACGAGCTTGATGCGCTGGTCCAGGCCGTTGTCGGCGAACTCGTGCAGGTCGTGGCCCGTGAAGGTCACGCGCAGGAAGCTGGGGGCCAGGCGCTCGACCCGTCGCACCTGCACGTCGAACATGCGGAACGGGGAGATCTCCTGCTCGGTCACGACACTGGTCTGGCTCACGTAGGCGAGCCTAACCAAACATCGGGCTCGGGTGAACCCCCGGACCCGTCCCTGTGGTCGGGATCACTCTCACGCCTCACGGCCGCGGCTGCGCCACAGGAGCCACACGAAGTACGGCGCACCGATGAGCGCCGTCGTCAGGCCCGCGGGGATCTGGGCGGGTGCGATGACCGTGCGGCCCACGGTGTCGGCGACGCTCACGAGGACGGCCCCGAGCAGCATCGAGACCGGGATGACGCGACCGTTGCGGGACCCGACGAGGGCCCGCGCGGCGTGCGGGGCGACGAGACCCACGAAGCCCACGACGCCGACCGCGCACACCGCCGCGGCCGTCAGCACCGCGCTCGCGCCCAGGAGCAGCAGGCGCGTGCGGTCGAGGCGCAGACCCAGGACCCGCGGGGTGTCCTCGTCGAGCGCCAGGACGTCCATCTCGCGCCGGTGGAGCACCGCGACGGGCACGACCACGAGCAGCGCGAGCACGACGGGGACCACGTGCTCGAGCGTGCGCCCGTACGTGGACCCGGACAGCCAGGTGAGCGCGAGGTTGAGGTTCCACGGGGCCACGACGACGATCACGAGCGTGGTCAGGGCCGTGGCCCCCGCACTCATGCCGATACCGATGAGCACGAGGCGGTCCGAGCTCAGCCCGCCCCGGTACGCCAGGCGGTAGACGATCGCGAACGTCCCGAGCGCGCCGACGACGGCCGCCACGGACATCCCCACGATGCCGACGCCGGGCACGAGCAGGACGACCGCGACGGCCCCCAGGCCCGCGCCCGCGGTCACGCCGAGCAGCCCCGGCTCGGCCAGCGGGTTGCGGCACACGGCCTGCACCACGGTTCCCGCCAGGCCCAGCGCGGCGCCCGCGAGGATCGCGGCGAGCGCGCGCGGGAAGCGCTGGTCGAGCACGAAGCTCACCTGCTTGCCCGCCCGGTCGGCGGCCCAGTTGAGGACGTCGCCCGTGAGCAGGAGCCGGTCGCCCAGCAGGAGCGCCGCGATCGTGGCCGCGACCAGGAGCGCGACCAGGACGGCCATGACCACCAGCGCGCGGCGCGAGGTGCGCGGCCGGACGTGCGCGGCCCGGGTCCCCGCAGCAGGTCCCGAGTCCTTGAGGCGGCGCGCGAGCCACACGAGCGTCGCGGCGCCGAACACGGTCGTGATGACGCCCGTCGGGACGGCGACGCCGTAGGTGCCGGGCAGCACGAGGCGCAGCAGGACGTCGGCGCCCAGGATGACGATCACGCCCGCGATCCCCGAGAGCGGGATGAGCACACGGTGCCGGTTGAGGCCCGGCACCTTGCGCGCCACGAGGCGCACGATCACCGGGGCGCACAGCCCGACGAACCCGACCGGGCCCGCGACCGTGACGGCCGTCGCGGACAGCAGGACCGCGAGCAGGATGGTCACGACGCGCGTGGCGCGCACGTCGATCCCGAGCACGGTCGCGGTGTCGTCGCCCAGCGCCAGGAGGTCCAGCCGGTGGGCCACGAAGACCAGCCCGCCGAGGCCCACGACCACGAGCGGGGCCGCGAGCGCGACCTGCGACGTGCCGGACTGGACGATCGAGCCGCTCCCCCACGCGAAGAGCCCCATGGTCTCCTGCTGGAACAGCACGAGCAGCACGGTCGTCAGCGAGTGCAGGGCCAGGGTGATCGCGGAGCCCGCGAGGATCAGCCGGGTGGGCCCTGCCGCACCGCCGCGCGCCAGGACGAGCACCAGGCCCGAGGCCGCGAGGCCACCGATCAGCGCCAGGGTCCCCGAGAGGTAGAACGGGAGCGTCACGCCGACCACGGCCGCGCCCACGACCGCGACGTAGGCGCCCGCGTTGACCGCGAGCGTGTCGGGCGAGGCCAGCGGGTTGCGCGCCACGGACTGGAGCGCGGCTCCGGCCGCGCCGAGCGAGACGCCCACGAGGAGGCCCGCGAGCAGGCGGGGCAGGCGCGAGGCGACCAGGACGGCGGCCACGGTCCGGTCCGCGTCGGCATCGCCGCCGGTCCCGCCCACGACGAGCCTCAGCAGGTCGCCGAGGCCGACGTCGGCCGTCCCCTGCGTGAGGTGGATCGCGGCCAGCACCAGGACGACGAGGATCGCGACGACGAACGCCGAGGCGACCGTCAGGCGGAACCGGACGCGCGAGCGCCCCAGGGGAACCGGCGGGGCCAGGAGCCCCGAGGAGTCGTCCGGGACCTCGCTCTGGGCCGTCGAGAGTCCCCCCGGGGCGCTCGTGCTCACTGGGTCAGTGCCGCGACGAGCGCGTCGACGTAGGCGCCCGCCGAGGCCGGGCCGCCGAACATCCAGATGCCGTCGGGGATGCGGTGCACGTCACCGGCGACGACGAACGGGAGCTGCTGCCAGATCGCGTTGTCCTTGAGCCCGTCCGCGAACGGGTCGGCCTCGGAGTCGCTCGCGGCGTAGACGAACTGGACGTCGCTCAGCGCCGTGAGGCCCTCGACGTCGGTCTGCGCGAGGCCGTAGTCGGGGTCGCCCTCGCCGGTCCAGGCGTTCTCGAGGCCCAGCTCGGCGCCGACCGCCCCCAGGAACGAACCGGGCGTGTACATGCGCACCGAGACGGTGCCGTTGTTGACCCAGCCGTCGGCCATGACGTACGAGGCGCCCGCGACGCCGGCCTCGTCGAGGGCCTTCTTGCCCTCGGCGACCTTGGTGTCGAAGCCCGCGAGCAGCTCGGCACCCTTGTCCTCGGTACCCGTCGCGGTCGCGAGGGTCTCGACGGTCTGACGCATGTACCCGATCGGGTCGGTGCCGTCCGAGCCGCGCAGGGTGACGACGGGCGCGATGTCCTCGAGCTGGTCGATCACGTTGTCGGCCGTGTCCGTGGTGACGGCGATGAGGTCGGGCTCGAGCGCGGAGATCGCGTCGAGGCTCGCCTCGCCGCGCGTGCCGACGTCCGGGGTGGAGGCGTCGAGGGGCACCGAGGTGTCCCAGGTGTTGTAGCCCTCGACGTCGGCCTGGCCGACGATGTCGACGCCGAGCGCGAGCAGGTTCTCGGTCAGGCCCCACTCGAGCGAGACGACCTCGGTCGCAGGAGCGTCGAGCGTCTGCTCGCCGCGCTCGTCGGTGAAGGTGACGGGGCCCGCGTCGGAGGCGGCGGTCGCGTCGGCCGTGCCGGCGTCGGCCTCCTCCGTGGTGCCGCACGCGGTGAGGGTGAGCGCTGTCACGAGCAGGACGGCGGGCAGGCCGGTCCGGAGGGTCGTTCGCATGGGGGTCCTGTGTCCTTGAGGTGCGGCCCGCGCCGGGACGGCGTCGGGCTCGGTGGGCCACCGCGCGGGGGTGCGCGGCGGCACGGGGTGCGTCGGCCCGGCCGTCAGGGGACGGCGACGAGCCTGCGGGTCGTGTGCCGCCCGACGGGCGCGGTCTGCACCGTGCCGGTCAGCGGGTCGTGCGTGACCTCGATCCGGATGCCGTAGGTCTCGCTCAGGGCGTCGGCCGTCAGGACGTCCGCGGCCTCGCCCGCGGCGCGGACGACGCCGCGCTGGAGCAGGACCACGTGGTCGGCGACCGCGGCCGCCTGGTTGAGGTCGTGCAGCACGACGCCCACGGCCACGCCGTGGTCGTCCGCGAGGTCGCGCACGAGGTCGAGGATCTCGACCTGGTAGCGCAGGTCCAGGTAGGTCGTGGGCTCGTCGAGGAGCAGCACGCCCGTGTCCTGCGCGAGGCACGTCGCGAGCCACACGCGCTGGAGCTCGCCTCCCGACAGCTCGTCGACGCCGCGCCCGGCCATGGCCGCGACGCCCGTGACGTCCATGGCCCACGCGATCGCGCGGGCGCCGTCGGGGTCCGTGGAGCGGAAGCGCGCCCGGTGCGGGTGCCGTCCGTACCCGACGACGTCGCGCACGCTCACGCCGTTGGGCGTGGGCCTGCTCTGCGAGAGCAGCGTGACGCGGCGCGCGAAGTCCTTGGGGTGCAGCGCGAGCGCGTCGGGTACGTCGGGCAGGCTCACGGTCCCGTCGAGCGGCTTGTGCAGCCGGGCGAGCGAGCGCAGGAGCGTCGACTTGCCGCTCCCGTTGGGCCCGATCAGCGCGGTGACCTGTCCGGGGAGCAGACGCAGCGAGGCGTCGTGCACGACGGCGTTCCCGTCGTACCCGAGGCTCAGCCCGGTCCCGGCGAGGGCCGGGAGGGCGGGGTCCTGGGCTGCCGTGGTGTCGTCGGCTCCCGATAAGGTCTGGCTCACGGAGGTGAGCCTAACCAAACATCCCCACCGGGTGAAAGTCTCAGGACCGAACCTGTGGCGGGGATCACGCGACCGTGGACGCCGGGGTCAGCGCACGATCGTCACGGGGCAGTGCGCCTCGCGCACCAGCGCGTGGCTCACCGAACCCAGGACGAGCGCCGCGAACCCACCCCGGCCGCGCGAGCCCACGACGAGCCGCTCGGCCCCCTCCGAGGCCCTGACCAGTGCGGGAGCCGGGTAGGCCTCGACCGTCTCGCCCTCGACGTCGATCCCGTCGAACGCCTCGCGCACCTGGGCGAGCGCCGCGGCGAGCTGCCGCTCGGCGCCCTGCTCGGCGCGCTCGCGCGGGAACTCCGCGGCGACATAGCTCTCGAGGTGGGCCGAGGCCCGCGTCCACCAGGCGACCACGACACGCAGGGACGCCTCGCGCGAGACGGCCACCTCGGCCGCGTGCAGCAGCGCGTCGGTCGAGGCCGCAGACCCGTCGACCCCCACGACGACGGGCAGGTTCACGTCGCGCAGCGCCTCGACGTCGCCGTGCACCACGACGACCGGGCAGTGCGCGTGCGCCGCGACCGCGAGCGCCACCGAACCGCCCAGCTCACCGCGCACCCGACCGTGGTCCCCCGATCCGACGACCACGACCGAGGCGTCGAGCGACGTCCCGACCAGGGCCGCGGCCGGCGTCGCGTACTCGAGCGACGCCTCGACCTCGACGTCCGGCTCGACCTCGAGCGCCTTGCCCCGACCCCGCTCGGCCAGGGCGCGGGCGCCGGCCTGCGCGTTCTCGCCACCGCCCGGCAGGGAGGGTTCGAGGTGGGTGTCGTGCGCGTCACGCGCGAAGACGACGTCGAGCCGCGTGCTGCGCCGTCGGGCTTCACGCGCAGCCCACCGCACCGCGGAGGTCGCCGAGGGCGACCCGTCATACCCGACAACGACCGGTCCGACGCTGGACATACGTCCATGGTCACCCCGCGGGCGCCCCGGCGCCAGGCGCGACGGCCGCGCGCACCGGTGGCCTGGTCCGGCGGCGACGCCCCGGGCGGGCTGCCGCCGGTCACGCCCCCGGCTCTCGGTGGACCGCCGCCCGAGCGACGGCACGTCCGACCAGTCCCCCGACGAGCACCGCCGCCCCCGCGAGCACGGACGCGAGCGGGAGCGAGGCCGCGAGCGTCAGGCAGCCGACGAGCCCCAGGACCTGGAGGGCGCGGGGCCACCGACGGTCGTCGGGCCCCTGCGTGAGGGCCGCCAGGTTGGCGACCGCGTAGTACGTCAGCACCGCGAAGGACGAGAACCCGACGGCCGCGCGGAGGTCTGCCACCAGGACGAGGACGACGAGGACGGTCCCCAGCACGGCCTCGGCCCGCGCCGGCACCCGATGCACCGGGTGCACCGCCGCGAGCGGGCCAGGCAGGTCGCCCTCGCGAGCCATCGCGAGCGTCGTCCGTCCCACCCCGGCGACCAGCCCCAGGAGCGCTCCCCCGCAGGCTGCGGCGGCACCGACCCGCACGACCACGTCCCCTCCGGGCCACCCGGCCGCGCCGACGACGTCGGCGAGCGGCGCCGTCGACCCCGCGAGGCCGTCCGCGCCGAGCGCCCGCAGCGCGCCGAACCCGACCACCGCGTAGACGACCACCACGATCCCGAGCGCGAGCTGGATCGCGCGCGGGATCGTCACGCGCGGGTCGCGCACCTCTTCCCCGAGCGTCGCGACCCGCGCGTACCCGGCGAACGCGAAGAACAGCAGCCCGGCGCTCTGGAGCACGCCGTGCGACCCCTGCGGTGCCCCCACCTCCGACGGGGACTCAGCGACAGGAACCTGCCACGCGACGACGACCACGAGCACCAGCACGAGCACCGTCACGGCGACCAGGACGCGCGTGACCTGGGCCGTGCGGGTCACCCCCCGGGCGTTGACCGCGACCAGCGCCACGACGACGAGCGCGGCCACGGGGCGCTGCGCGCCGGGGGCGGCATAGGCCGCGAAGGTCAGGGCCATGGCCGCGCACGAGGCCGTCTTCCCGACGACGAACGACCACCCCGCGGCGAACCCCCACCACGGTCCCAGGCGTTCACGCCCGTACGCGTAGGCCCCGCCCGACGTCGGGTAGCGGGCCGCGAGCTGCGCGGTGGACGTCGCGTTGGCGTAGGCGACCAGGGCCGCGACCGCGAGCCCCGCGAGCAGCCACCACCCGGCCGCGGCGGCCGCCGGGGCGAAGACCGCGAACACCCCGGCGCCGAGCATCGAGCCGACGCCGATCACGACGCTGTCGGCCAGCCCCAGGCGGCGGGCGAGCGCGGCGGGACGAGGGGGCTGGGCGGGCTCTGCGGGCTGTGCGGTCACGGTGCGACCGTAGCGAGAGCGGGTGAACGGAAGGTGCCGCGCACCGCTGGGTGCATGGTTCCGCTGCTGCTCGCCGAGCATGTCGCAGCCGAACCACGCGCTCGACGTCCGCCCGGAGAATTCCCGCGACGAACGGATGCACCGTGGGTAGGGTCGGAACCGGTGGACGTGAGGCGTGACGACCCTCGGCCCGGCTCTCGCAGCACGGGCGGACGTGCCCCGCGCGTGCGGCGTACCGACGAGAGGTCGGGACCTCCCGGCGAAGGAGTGGTGGCACAGCGACCTAGCCCCCGCCCGCTCCTCCAGGGCCTTCGCCTGCTGGAGGAACCATGAGACCACCCACCCCACCCGTCGCGCTTCCCGGCTCCCGCACCCTCGCCGCCGACCTCTCCTCCGTGCCCCCTGGCACGTCCGTGACGCTCGACGGCTGGGTGCACCGCCGCCGGGAGCTCGCCACGGTCACCTTCCTGGTGCTGCGCGACCGGTCGGGCCTGGCCCAGGTCGTCGTGCGTGCCGGCGACGAGCAGGACGTGCCGCCCGAGGAGACCGTGGTCGAGGTCACGGGCACCGCCACGGCGAACGCCCAGGCGCCCGGCGGGATCGAGGTGACCTCACCGACCCTCGTCCTCCTCACCGACCCCGCGGTGACCCCACCCGTCGAGCTCTGGCGCCCCACGCTCGACGTGGCGCTGCCGACGCTGCTCGACCACGCGGCCGTCGCGTGGCGCCACCCCGCCCAGCGTGCGCGGTGGGAGGTCGCGGCCGCGTCGTTGCGGGGCTTCCGCGAGGTGCTCGACGCGCAGGGGTTCACCGAGGTCCACTCGCCCAAGATCGTCGCGTCGGCGACCGAGTCGGGGGCGAACGTGTTCGCGGTCGACTACTTCGGCGGTCCCGCCTTCCTGGCGCAGAGCCCCCAGCTGTACAAGCAGCAGCTCGTCGGGGTGTTCGAGCGCGTGTACGAGGTGGGACCGGTCTTCCGCGCCGAGCCGCACGACACGGTCCGCCACCTCGCCGAGTACGTCTCGCTCGACGTCGAGCTCGGGTTCGTGCACGACCATCGCGACGTGCTGCGGGTCCTGCGCGACGTCCTGGCGGGCATGGTCGCGGGGGTGCACGAGCTCGCGGCCGGGGCGGTCGCGGCCCAGGGCTTCACCGTCCCGGTCGTGCCCGACGAGATCCCCGTGATCCACTTCGCCGAGGCGCTGGCCCTGGTCGGCGCACCCTCGGACGAGCCCGACCTGGCCCCCGAGCACGAACGCGCCCTGGGGAGGTGGGCGCTCGCCGAGCACGGGAGCGACTTCCTCGCCGTCGAGGGCTATCCGATGGCCAAGCGCCCCTTCTACACGCACCCTCAGCCCGACGACGCGCGGTGGAGCAACAGCTTCGACCTGCTCTTCCGCGGTCTCGAGCTCGTCACGGGCGGTCAGCGGCTGCACCGGCACGCCGACTACGTCGCGGCGATCACGGCCCGCGGCGAGGACCCGGCCGCCTACGCGACCTACCTCGAGGCGTTCGAGCACGGCATGCCGCCGCACGGCGGCTTCGCGATCGGCCTCGAGCGCTGGACGGCTCGCCTGACCGGGGCGACGAACGTCCGGGAGGTCACGCTGCTCCCGCGCGACCTGCACCGGCTCGTGCCGTAGCCCACCGCCCGACGTCGAGTGCATCGTTCGGCCGCGACACGCCCGGCGAGTCGCGGCCGAACCACGCACTCAACGCTCGGGCGCCCGCTCCGGCACGTGCAACCGTCGCAGGAACCGGTCGGTGCGGGGCTGCGGCCCGCGCCGGTCGCGCAGGGACACGACGACGGTCGTGGCGGTCGCGAGCGGGATCGTCCAGGCCGCGGGCTGGGCCAGGAGGCTGCGCGCGAGCCCGTCGCCCGGACCGAGCGCCGAGGTCACGAGCAGCGCACCGGCGCACAGCGCGCTCCCGACGACCATGCCCGCGATCGCGCCGCGCGCGGTGAGCCGACGCCACCACACGCCCAGCAGGATGGTCGGGGACAGCGCCGAGGCCGCGAACACGAACACCGTCCCGACGCTCGTCACGAGCCCCTGCGGGATCGTCACGAGCGCGAACGCGAGCGGCACGAGCGTGCACGCGACCGCGGACCACCGGAACGAGCGGACCGTGCCGCCGAACAGGTCCTGGCTCACGACGCCCGCGAGCGAGACCACGAGCCCGGACGAGGTCCCGAGGAACGCGGCGAACGCCCCCGCGATCACGAGAGCGGAGAGCAGCTCACCGCCCAGGCCGGGCACCAGGCGCGCGGGCAGCACGAGCGCCACCGTGTCGGCGACACCGGGCGCGGCGAGGTCGGGCGCGACGACGCGGGCGACGAGCCCCATGGTGCTCGAGACCATGTAGAAGACGCTGATCATGCCGATCACCACGACCGTGGTCCACCGCGCCGAGACCCCGTCGGGGCTCGTGTAGAAGCGCACGAGGACGTGCGGCAGGCCGATCGTGCCGAGCAGGAGAGCGAGCAGCAGCGAGGCCGTCGTGTAGGTGTCGTAGGAGCGCGGCCCGGCCTCGGGCGGGAAGACCTGGGCCGGGTCGAGCGCCAGGTCCTGCCCGCCGAGGACGACCAGCAGGAAGACCACGGGGATCGCGAGGGCCGTGAGCTTGACCCAGAACTGGAAGGCCTGGACGAACGTGACCGAGCGCATGCCGCCCGCGGCGACCACGGCGCTCACGACCGCGGCAACCCCGACCGACCCGACCCACGGCGGCACGGGGGCCACGGTCGTGATGACGAGCGCGGCCCCGTGGAGCTGCGGGACGACGTACAGCCACCCGATGACGAGCACCAGGACGCTCGTGACGCGCCGGGCGGCGAGCGAGTCGAGCCGCGCCTGGACGAAGTCGGGGATCGTGTAGGCCCCGCTGCGGCGCAGCGGCCCGGCGACGAACAGCAGGACGAGCAGGTAGCCCGCGGCGTACCCGACGGGGAACCAGAAGGCCTCGGCCCCCGAGAGCAGCACGAGCCCGGACAGGCCCAGGAACGTCCCGGCCGACAGGTACTCACCGCTGATGGCCGAGGCGTTCCACACGGGTTGCACGGTGCGCGAGGCGACGAAGAAGTCGCTCGTGGTCCGCGAGATCCGCAGCCCGTAGAACCCGATGAGCCCGGTCGCGAGCAGGAGCATCCCGACGGCGACGAGCGGCAGCGCCGAGGTCACTCGTCCTCCACGAGGGCGCGGAAGCGTCGTTCGTTGCGCGCCGCGGCGAGCGCGAACACGAGCGCGAACGCCGCGATGACGGGGTAGAACCCGTAGGCGTGCAGGAGCCACGGGAGCGGCACGCCCAGCACGTGCACGTCGCCCAGCGTGGGCACGGCGCTCATGGTGACCGTGAGCAGCGTGACGACCGCCAGGAACGACACGACGCACGCGAGCGCGAGCCGCAGCTGTGCCCGCGCGAGGCTGCGGGCGTACACGGCCGCGGGTTCGCTCGCGTCGTCGGGCCCGGAGGCCTGTGCGCCGCGGGGTGCCCCGCTGCCCGACGGCGCCCCCTCCCCTGGTCCCGTCGCGGCGGCCGGGTCGCTCGCCGGGTCGTCCGTCGAGCGGACGACGACCCGCGGCGGCGCCTCGTCGCTGCTCACGGACGTCCCCCGGGGCGGCCCAGGAACGCGTCGCGCACGGCCGGTGCCATGCGTCGGCTCACGGGGACCTCGTGCCCCGCGACGACCACGACGGGGTGCGCGCCGCCCAGGCGGACCGCGGTCACGGCCGAGCGGTCGACGAGGTAGGAGCGGTGCACGCGCAGGAACCCCGCGGGCGCCCACCGTTCCTCGAGGTCGGAGAGGGGCTCGCGCACGAGGTAGCTGTCTGTGCCGGTCACGAGGCGCGAGTAGTCCCCCTGCGCCTGGACCCACCGCACGGCCGAGCGCAGCACGACGCGCGTCGTAGTGCCGACCGTCACGGCGATGGTCTCGTCGGCCGGGGCGCGGTCGTCGGGCACCGCCCGGCCCGCATCGCCCCGCGAGGAGCTTCCCGCCGCGGCGTGCCCCGCGACCGCACGCTCGACCGCCCGTGCCAGGCGCTCGCGCCGCACGGGCTTGAGCACGTAGTCGACGGCCTCGACCTCGAAGGCCTCGATGGCCCGGGCCTCGTCGGCCGTCACGAACACCACGGCGGGCCGGACCGAGAACCGTGACAGCGCGCGGGCGAGGTCGAGCCCCGTGAGGCCGGGCATGTGGATGTCGAGGAACGCGACGTGCACGGGGTGCTCGGACAGCCAGCGCAGAGCCTCGGACCCCGACGCGACGGCGTGCACCGAGCGCACGTGCGGGTCGCGGCGCAGGAGCTGGACCAGCTCGTCGAGCACCGGCCGTTCGTCGTCGGCCACGAGGACGTCGACGCCGTCGGGCCGGACCCCGCCCGGGCTCTCGCCCGGCGCACCGGACCCGGTGGCCCGGGGACCGTCGTCGTTCACGGCCTGCTCACCTCGGTCTCGTGCTGGGGCTGGGACTTGGGGACGCGCATCCGCACGAGGGTACCCGCGCCCTCGTTCGTCTCGATCTCGAGCGCATGCTGGTCGCCGTAGAGCTGGCGCACGCGCGTGTCGACGTTGCGCAGCCCGACGTTGGTCGCGCGCGAGCCCGAGGCGAGCAGGGCCCGCAGCCTCTCGGGCGACATCCCGACGCCGTCGTCCTCGACCGTGATCTCCGTCTGGGTGCCCTCGTCACGCGCGCTGATGACGATCGTGCCCCCGGCCTCGCGGGGCTCGAGGCCGTGCCGGACGGCGTTCTCGACGAGCGGCTGCACGCTGAGGAACGGGATGACGGTCGAGAGCGACTCGGGCGCGATCTGGAGCGTCACGGTGAGCCGGTCGCCGAACCGGGCTCGCTCGAGCTCGACGTAGGAGTGGATGCTGTGCAGCTCGTCGGCGAGCGTCGTGAAGTCGCCGCGACCCCGGAACGAGTACCTCGTGAAGTCCGCGAAGTCGAGCACCAGGTCCCGCGCCCGCTCGGGGTCGGTGCTGATGAACGAGGCGATCGCGCCGAGCGAGTTGTAGATGAAGTGCGGGCTGATCTGGGCGCGCAGGGCGCGCAGCTCGGCCTGGGCCAGCGCGGTGCGCGAGGCCTCGAGCTCGCCGAGCTCGAGCTGGGCCGCGCACCACTGCGCGACCTCGCCCGTGGCGCGCACGAGCGGCGGGCGCACGCGTGTCGCGAACGCGACCACGGCGCCGGCCACGGCTCCCCCGGCGAGCACGGGGGCCCCGACGGCCTCGAGCGGTGCGTCCTGCACGGACGTGCCCGACGACGGCTCGCGGCTCCCGTAGACCTGTCGCCTGCCCGTCCCGACGGTCCGCGCCCCCACCCGCTCGGCCTCGGCCCGGAGGGTGGCCGGGCCGTCGAGCGCCACGACGCCGTCGGCCGTCACGACCGCGAGCGCGTCGCAGCCGAGCAGCGCACGCAGGTGGCGCGCCGCTCGGCCGACGTCGTCGCCCTCGAGGCCGTCCCGCAGGTGCGTGGCCGCGCGCGACGCGAGGTGCAGGGTGCGGAACGTCGCCCGCTCCGAGTCGCTGCCGAGCTCGCGGGTGCCGCGGGCCAGCCGCCAGGCGAGGACCAGCGCACCCGTGAGGAAAACGCCGACGACCAGGCCGACCACGGCACCGGTGAACGCGGGTCCGGACATGTCGAGATCCTCTTCCGGAAGGTCGCAGGGCGAGCGGGCTCGGCGACGACGCCGGGCTCGGGAGGACCCCCCACCGCGGGCGGGGGGCCCCCCCGACGATATCGCCGTCGCGCCTCTTGTCGGGGCGGGACGGTGGCCGTTGCCGCCCGCTCCGGTTCAGCAGCAGCGCGCGCCGGGGTTGCGGTCCTGGTCGTCCATGCGCTGGCGCCAGAACTGGCGCTCGGTCACGACGGCGACGTCGGGCCCGTGCGCGGCACGGCGGTGCTCCACGTAGACCCGGTAGGCGTCGTCGCCCATGAGCTGGCGGACGTACCAGGCCGTGCCCCTCGCCGCGCGGGCGAGCGCGTCGCGCACGGGCCCCACGTCAGTGCCCCGCGCCCGAGGACACGGGCTGCTTCTCGGGCGGGAGCTGGGCCCACTCGGCCTCGATCTCCTTCTCGGTCGCCGTGGTCAGGAGCCCAGCGGGGGCGAAGCGGCGCGAGGCCACGGGCTCGTCCTCGTGGTTCTCCCCGCCGCCCGCCCGCAGCGCCTTGACCGTCGTCACGAGGGCCGCGATCATCACGACGATCGCGAGGACCACGAAGATGATCGACAGCGTGCCCTGGACGAACGTGTTGCGCACGACCGCCTCCATGGCCTCGACCGACTTCGCGGTGCCGAACGACGTCTCGCCCGCGGCGAGGGCCTCCTTGAACGCGTTGTGGTTGGCCCAGTACCCGACCGCCGGGACGGGCGAGAAGATCTTCTCGAACGACGCGGTGATGGTCACGACCGCGGTGAACGCGAGCGGCACCGCGACGATCCAGAGCCAGCGGAAGTACGACCGGCCACGCTTGGCCACGATCGCCAGGACGACCGCGAGCGCGATGGCCGCGAGGAGCTGGTTGGCGATGCCGAACAGCGGGAAGAACGTGTTGATCCCGCCGAGGGGGTCGGTCACGCCGAGGTAGAGGATGCTCCCCCACCCCGCGACCATGACCAGGGTGCAGAACCACACGCCGGGGCGCCACGTGACGTCCCGGAACTTCGGGACGACGTTGCCGAGCGAGTCCTGGAGCATGAAGCGCGCGACGCGCGTGCCCGCGTCGACCGCCGTGAGGATGAACAGCGCCTCGAACATGATCGCGAAGTGGTACCAGAAGCCCATCATCGAGGCGCCGCCGAACAGCTGCTGCATGATGTGCGCGAGGCCCAGCGCCAGGGTCGGGGCGCCACCCGTGCGGGACACGATGGACTCCTCCCCGACGGCCGCCGCGGTCGAGGACAGCATGTCGGGCGTGAGGTTCACCCCTGCCAGGCCGAGCGAGTTGACGAACGCGACCGCGCCCTCGATGGTCCCGCCGGTCGCGGCGGCCGAGGCGTTCATGGCGAAGTAGATGCCGCGGTCGAGCGAGATCGCCGCGACGAGAGCCATGATCGCGACGAACGACTCCATGAGCATGCCGCCGTACCCGATGAAGCGCGTCTGCCGCTCCTTCTCGAGCAGCTTGGGCGTCGTGCCCGAGGCGATGAGCGCGTGGAAGCCCGAGAGCGCGCCGCACGCGATCGTCACGAACAGGAACGGGAAGAGCGACCCGGAGAACACCGGACCGGTCTCGCCGCTCGCGAACTCGCTGACCGCGGGGACCGAGATCTCGGGGCGCACGATCACGATCGCACCCGCGAGCATCACGATCACGCCGACCTTCATGAAGGTCGACAGGTAGTCGCGCGGTGCCAGGAGCAGCCACACGGGCAGGACCGCGGCGATGAAGCCGTAGACGATGATGCCGATCGCGATGGTCGTGCGGTCGAGGTGGAACAGGTCCGCGCCCCACGGGGTGTTCGCGACCCAGCCGCCGCCCACGATCGCGGCCATGAGGAGCACGAAGCCGATGATCGAGACCTCGGTGATGCGCCCGGGGCGCAGGTAGCGCAGGTAGACGCCCATGAACAGGGCGATCGGGATGGTCATCGCGACGCTGAAGACGCCCCAGGGGCTCTCGCCCAGGGAGTTGACGACCACGAGCGCGAGGATCGCGACGATGATCAGCATGATGAGCAGCGACGCGACGATCGCGGCCGTGCCACCGATGCGCCCGAGCTCCTGGCGTGCCATCTGACCGATCGTGCGGCCGCCGCGGCGCATCGAGAAGAACAGGACGACGTAGTCCTGCACGGCTCCGGCGAAGATGACGCCGACGATGATCCAGACCGTGCCGGGCAGGTAGCCCATCTGCGCGGCCAGGACCGGGCCGACCAGCGGGCCGGCGCCCGCGATCGCGGCGAAGTGGTGCCCGAACAGCACGCGGCGGTCGGTCGGGACGTAGTCCTTGCCGTCCGAGCGCACCTCGGCGGGTGTCGCACGCCGGTCGTCGGGGCGCGTGATGTACCGCTCGATGACCTTCGAGTAGAAGCGGTAGCCGATGAGGTAGCTGCACACCGCGGCGAACACGAACCAGATGGCGTTGACGGTCTCGCCGCGCACGAGCGCGAGCATGACCCAGGCCACGCCGCCGAGCAGCGCGGTCCCCGTCCACAGCGCGATCTTCTGCCAGGTCCAGCGAGGCTTGAGCGCGGACTCCGGGACCGCGGTCGGCGGGAGCGTCGGGTCGGGCGAGAGCCCGTCGTCCGGGACGGCCTCCGCGGTCGATCGGATGTCTGTGGTCATCGGTTCTCTCTCCCTCAGGTCGCGTCGTTGCGTCCGACCGGGAAAGGCTAGGGACACCGCAGGTCCGTGATCCACGTCACGTCGACGGGCGGTCGAGGTGTGCGACGAGCGGTAGCCGGCCTGCGACGAACGGTCGCCATCCGGCAGCCCGCAAGGGTGCGGACAGCCCGCCCGCGTAGTGTTCGGGGTCGTGCCGACGTCCGGCACGGTGCCCGAGAGGACCCCTGTGAGCCTGATCCGCCTGAACGCCGTGAGCATGCAGTTCGACGACAAGGTCGTGCTGCGCGACGCCTACCTCAAGCTCCGCGAGGGCGAGCGCGTCGGGCTCGTGGGTCGCAACGGCACGGGCAAGACGACGTTCCTCGAGCTGATCCTGGGGCGCAAGGAGCCCACGGCCGGGACGGTCGACGTCAACCTCGGGGTCACGATCGGGTACTTCTCGCAGTTCTCGGAGCTCGCGGGCCACCGCAGCGCGGCCGAGGAGCTCAGCGCGTTGTTCGCCGACGTCCACGCGACGCAGGAACGCCTGGACGCGATCGGCGAGCGTCTCGCCGAGCCCGACCTGATGGACGACGGCGGCGACGAGATGACCCGCCTCCTGACCGAGCAGGCCGACCTGTTCGAGCGCATGGACGCGATCGACGGGTGGTCGTACGAGAACACGATCGACACGGTCCTCACGCGCCTCGGGTTCGACGCCGAGCGGCGCGACCTGCCCGTCGACCAGCTCTCGGGCGGCTGGCGCAACCGCGCGGCGCTCGCACGGATCCTCGTGCAGCGCCCCGACGTGCTGCTCCTCGACGAGCCCACCAACTTCCTCGACCTCGACGGCGTGCGCTGGATCGAGAACTGGCTCCAGACCTACCCGGGCGCGGTGCTCGTGGTCTCTCACGACCGTCAGTTCCTCGACGGGGCCGTCAACCGGATCGTCGAGATCGAGAACCGTCGCCTGCACGAGTACGAGGGTGGGTACTCCGACTACGTGCACGCCAAGCAGTCGCGCCTCAAGACCATCGAGCGGCAGTTCGCGCACGAGGAGGAGCTGCTCGCGTACGAGGTCGAGGCCAGCGACGCCCGCAAGCAGGCCGCGAAGGACAAGAGCCGCGGCCTCAAGCGCAAGCTCGCCGACATCAAGAAGCGCCAGGCCCCGCGCCCGGTCGACCAGATCATCACCACGATCTACGCGGACCTCCACGTGAGCGACCGCCTGGTCGAGGTCGAAGGACTGACCAAGGGGTTCGGGGGCGCTCCGCTGTTCAGCGACCTGACCTTCTCGCTGCACCGCGGGGACCGCGTGGCCGTCGTCGGCGCGAACGGGTCCGGCAAGTCGACGCTCCTCGACGTGCTCACCGAGGTCACCCCGCCCGACGCCGGGCAGATCACCTGGAAGAAGAACTCGACGTTCGTCTCCTACAACCAGGTCGTGGCCGACCTCGACCTGGACGACACGGTCGCCCACGCCGTCAGCGCGGCGCCCGGCACGCTCGCCTACTCGGCGACCAAGAAGAACGTCAACCGGTTCCTGACCATGCTGCAGTTCTCCGAGATGGAGCTCAAGCAGAAGATCGGCACGCTCTCGGGCGGCCAGCGCGCCCGCGTCGCGATCGCGCAGTGCCTGCTGTCGGGCGCCTCGGTGATCGTGCTCGACGAGCCGACCAACCACCTCGACCTCACGAGCGCCCAGGTCATGGAGCGCGCGCTCGCGCACTTCCCCGGCGCCGTGGTCGTCGTGAGCCACGACCGCTACTTCATCGACAAGGTCGCCGACCGCCTCCTGACGTTCGACGGTGCGGGCGGCGTCGTCGAGACGGCCGCGAGCGGCGCGCTCTGACTCAGGGCTCCGGGAGGACGGCGGCACGGGCCGTCTGCGCACCGGCGCCCTCGGCGCGGGCCGTCGCGATCCGCACGACCGCGGCCATGCCGCCGTCGCCGTAGGTGGCGTCGCCGACCGGGACCTCCGGGTGGTCGAGCACCAGACGCTCCCAGGCGTCGAGCCGCGCGATCGACGCCGCTTCCTGGGCCAGGAGCACCGCACGCAGGTGCTCCTCGAACAGGGGGCGGTGCCGGTCGACCAGGTGACCGTAGAGCGCGACCCGCTTGTCCATGCTGCGCACGTTGGCCGAGGTCGGGGACGTGCGGTACTCGACGAGCGGCTCGGGCACGATCTCGATCCGAGCGCCCGCCGCGAGCAGCGCGAGGAAGAAGTCCCAGTCCTCGAAGCCGTCCCGCATGCGCTCGTCGTAGCCTCCGGCCGCGCGCCAGCGGTCGCGTCGCAGCATCACGGTGGCCGGCGAGGCGTTGCGGTGGAGGAAGTCGACCGCCGCTCCCCCGGCGGGGCGGGCGATCGCGTGGGCGACGCCGTGCATGCGCAGCCAGGACGAGGCGCCGACGACGTCGGCGTCCTCCTCGAGGAGGGCCGCGGTCCGCTCGACGAAGGTCTCGGCGAGGCGGTCGTCGCCGTCCAGCACGACCGCGAGCTCGGTGGTCAGCAAGGACAGCCCGGCGTTGCGGGCCGCGCTCACACCCGCGTTCTCCTGGCGCAGGACCTGCACCAGGCCGTCGGCACGGAGCACGTCGAGAACCTCGAGCGACCATGCGTCCGTCGACCCGTCGTCGACCACGACGACCTGGTCCGGGGCCCGGGTCTGCCTCAGCACCGACTCGACGGCCTCTCGCACCAGGTCTCCCTGGTCGAACCCGGTCACGACCACGCCCACGGAAGCTCGCACGCCACGATGCTAGCGACCTCCCGGCGGGCCGATCACCGTGCCCCCGGACAGCCATGACCGTGCTTGTCAGTGGCGGTCCCTACATTTCCCGCCATGGACCACGACACCTTCTGGCAGCTCGTCGACGACGCCCGGACCCGTGCGGGGCAGGGTGCCGACGACCGCGGCGCACAGGACGACCCTCTTCCCGGCACGCTGACCACCCTGCTCGTCGAACGGCTGACGCCCGACGAGATCCTCGCGTTCGCGACCGTGGCCGACGCGGTGAGCTCAGCCGCCTACGCCTGGCCCGTGTGGGGAGCGGCCTACCTGATCGAGGGCGGGTGCAGCGACGACGGCTTCATGGACTTCCGCGACGGGCTCGTCCTCGCGGGGCGCGAGGTGTTCACCCGGACGGTCGCGGACCCGGACTCGCTCGCGGGGCACCCGGTCGTCCTCGGCATGGGCGGAGAGGGCTCCGGCTGGTTCGGGTACGAGTCGCTCGACTCGCTCGTGGGCGAAGCCTGGACGCAGGCGACCGGCCGCGACGACGAGGAGTACTACGCGGCGCGGGCGGCGGGGGCGTCGTCCTCCGGGCACGGCAACGAGGAGGTCTCCTCGGCCGACCCGCGCGGCGAGGTCTGGGACTTCGACGACGAGGACGAGAACCGCCGTCGGCTCCCGCGCCTCGCGGCGCTCTTCGACTGACCAGCGCTCAGGGCGTCGGCCCGCCACCGGGCCGGTCACGTCAGGCGGCCCGGCAGGGGGCGGGTCGGTGGTCGGTCCGGAGCAGCACAGGTCGGACCGACCGGGACCCGGCCCGGCCTAGGCGACCGAGAGGTCCTCTTCCGCCTCGGACGCCGGCGCCAGCCCGCCCAGGACCGCTGCTGCCGCGCCGAGGACCAGCCCCACGCGCGCGTGCGGCGCCCGCACCCCGCGAGCGCGCAGGCGCTCACCCCACCGGTAGGCCACCTTCTCCCCCACAACGGCGAGCGCCGTCGTGACCCCGAGGACCACGACCGCTCCGGTGGCGACCGCGGCCTTGCCGGCGGGCGTGATCTCGACGGGCGTCAGCCCGTGCAGCGTGTTGTCCGGGACGTCACCCGAGTCGGCCTCGCACGGGGCGGTCGCGCCGGCCACGGACGCGGAGGTGCCGGCGAGCGCGTCGTCGTGCCCGGGCTCGCGCATGGCGTCACGCAGCCGCCGGACGCCCTCGAGCGCTTCCCGACCGTCCCCGGTCCGCAGGAGCAGGGCGATCCCGGACACCCCGCACACGGTCTTGAGCAGGGCTCTGGTGCTGCGCCGCTCGACGAGATCGGGCACGGTGTACCACGCGGCCGTCACGAGCCCGTAGACCGCGGCCGAGCGCGCGTCGAAGGTCCATGGGTGGGTGGTCTCGGTCTGGTTCACCGGCATCGCTGCGTCCCTGCTGTGCGTCGTCCGCACGTCGTCCGTCCCGGACGCGCGCCGGCACCTGCGTACCGGAACACGCCCACGGGCTGTCGTGCAGACACCAACGAGGCACCCCCACGGATCGTTCCACCGACGCGCACGCCCGGGGTCTGCCCGCCCGCGCAGCCCGGGCGCGCACGCCCACGCCGGCGCCGGGCCGTGACGACCCTCACCCCCACCGGGGCCGCGCCTCGGGCCGGGTCGACGCCCCGGCGTGGTCTCCTGGGACCTCGATCGTCGGGACGAGGGAGACCGTGGTGGGACAGGACGTGGCAGGGATCGTGGACGAGGCGGAGAACGTGGACCGGACGAGCGTCGCGGTCCTGGGTGCCGGCGGTGTCGGGGGGCTCGTCGGCGCTCTCCTGAGCCGGGCGGGCTCGGACGTGCGGTTCGTGGCCCGCGACGCCACGGTCGAGTCGCTGCGCGCGCACGGCCTGCGGGTCCGGAGCGGTCTGCTCGGGGACTTCGACGTCCCCGCCCGGGCGACGATGCACCTCGACTCCCCCGTCGACGTGCTGCTCGTCGCGGTCAAGCAGACCGGCCTGGCGGCTGCTCTCGACCTCGTCCCTCGGGAGGCCCTCGGCGACGGGGTCGTCGTGCCGCTCCTCAACGGCCTCGAGCACCTGGACGTGCTGCGAGCCCGGTACGGCTCAGAACGCGTCGTGCCCGCGACGATCCGGGTCGAGTCGACCCGCGTCGCGCCGGGAGAGATCGTGCACGGCAGCCCGTTCGTCGAGATCGACCTCGTGGCGGGCGACGTGCCCGACGAGAGCGTCGAGGCGGTGCGCGCCCTGCTCACGGACGCGGGCATCACGACGACCGTGCGCACCGACGAGGCGGCGCTCGTGTGGGCCAAGCTCTTGTTCCTGGCCCCGCTCGCCCTGCTCACCACGCGGTACGCGACGACCATCGGCGAGGTGCGCACGACCCACCGGTCCGAGCTCGAGACGCTCGTCGCCGAGATCGCGGCCGTGGCGGCGGCCTCGGGTGCTCCCGCGGACCCCGCCGCCTCGCTGGCGCTCTACGACAGGTTCCCTCCGGGCGCCCGGTCCTCGATGGAGCGCGACGCCCAGGCGGGGCGCCCCCTCGAGGTCGACGCGATCGGCGGCGCGGTCGTGCGCGCGGCGGAGCGCCTCGGGGTCGCGGTCCCGCTCACCTCGCGGCTCGTCGCCGAGCTCGGCTGACCGCCGGGCGGGGGCCGTCGGTGCCCGTCGACCGCCCGCCGACTGACCGCCGCCTGACCGCCGAGCACCGGTCGGGTACCGGACGACTACCAGTCGGCGGGCACGACCCAGTGCCGCGGTGCCGCCTCGTGCTCCAGGAGCCGGGCCCGGACCTGCCGACCGTGCAGCACCCTCTGCTCGGCCGTGAGCCCGTCGAGCCAGGCGACGTAGCGCCGCTCGAGGTGCCGGAACCGCGTTCTCCCGAGCGCGAGGACGACGACCGACACGAGCCAGGGGGCCGCGAGCAGCACCCCGGCGATGCTCACGGCCGCGGGGACCGTCAGGACCGGATGGGCGCTGAGGCCCCACCACAGGACGGCGACGGCCACGGCGAGCTGGCTCACGCTCGCCGCGAGCAGCCACCCGCTCGTGACAGGCCCGTGGAGCCCCGCACGCCGGTGACCGCACGGCACGAACGTCGCGGTCGGCGCATCGAGGGGCGGGAACCGCTCGTGCGTCGCAGCGCTCTGCACGACGGGTCACCCACCCGCGAACGGTGGGAGGACGTCGATCGTCACGGGCTCGTCGACGGGGAGGGCGGCGGCCTCGGGCCGCAGCGCGCGCCCGTCCTGGAGGTAGGAGGAGACGACCTGCACCCGGCGCATGGCCTCGCCGTGGCGTCGCGCGCTCGCGCGGAGGGCGGCGGCCGGGCTCTCGGTCTCGATCACCTCCTCGTCCAGACCGTTCGCCGCGGCGCGGGCCGCGGCGTAGTAGCGCAGGGTGATGGCGGGCATCTCGGTGCTCCTTCTCGGGGGCGGGTCGGGGGAAGGGTGGGTCAGCCGCCGATCGCGGACATGCCGCGGGCGGGCTGCTCGAAGCCGGCGCTGCCGATGGTGTGGCCGGCGGCCTTGGTGCGGACCGCGAGGCCGAGCGCCGCCGCGATCCGGTCGTCGTCGGCTCCTGCGCGCAGGAGCGCCCGCAGGTCGGTCTCCTCGCGCGCGAACAGGCAACTGCGGAGCTGACCGTCGGCCGTGAGCCGGATCCGGTCGCACGCCCCGCAGAAGGGCCGCGTCACCGAGGCGACGATCCCGACGACGGCGTCTGTCCCGTCGACCCTCCAGCGCTCGGCGGGTGCCGCGCCGCGCGTCGGTACGGGTTCCAGGTCGAACTCCCCGGTGAGCGACGCGAGCACCTCGTCGGCCGTGACCATGCCCTCGCGGGTCCAGGTCCGGCCCGCGTCGAGCGGCATCTGCTCGATGAAGCGCAGCTCGTAGCCGCGGTCGACCGCGAACCGCAGGAGGTCGACCGTCTCGTCGTCGTTGACCCCGCGCACGAGCACGGCGTTGAGCTTGGTGCCCGTGAAGCCCGCCCGGTCGGCCGCCGCGAGCCCGTCGAGGGCCTGGCCGAGCCGGTCGCGTCGGGTCAGCCGCTCGTACCGGTCGCGGCGCAGGGTGTCGAGGGACACGTTGAGGCGGGCCAGCCCCGCCGCGCGGAGCGGGTCCGCGAGCGCCGCGAGGCGCAGCCCGTTGGTGGTCATCGACACCTCGGGGGCACCGGGGAGCGCGGCCAGCCCGGCCACGATCTCGACGATGTCGGGCCGCAGCAGCGGTTCGCCACCCGTGAGGCGGATCTCCTCGATCCCGTGGCGCACCGCCACGGCGGCGACCCGCGTCATCTCGGCGACCGTGAGGAGCTCGTCGGAGGGCAGCCACGGCATGCCCTCGGCGGGCATGCAGTAGGTGCACCGGAGCGAGCAGCGGTCGGTGAGCGAGATCCGCAGGTCGCGATGACGCCGCCCGAACCCGTCGACGAGCCCGGGGGCGTCCCGTCGGTAAGTGCCCGACGGCGTCGCGCGCCCGGGCACCGCACGACCGGACTCGACGTGGCCGGCGTGCGCGGCGCCGTCGGGCACCTCGCTGCCGACCGGACGCTCGACCGTGACGACCGCGCTCACAGCGCCCCGACCCACTCGTGCGTCCCGTCGACGAAGACCTGTCGCTTCCACACGGGCAGGGAGGCCTTGACCTCCTCGACCAGCTCGCCGCACACCGCGAAGGCCTGGGCACGGTGCGCGGCGGACACGCTCGCGACGAGCGCGACGTCACCGATCGCCAGGTAGCCCACGCGGTGCGACACCGCGACCCGGACCGCACCCGAACGGGCTGCGACCCGCGCCGCGATCTCGCCGACGAGCCGGTCGGCGTCGGGGTGCGCCTCGTAGGTGAGCGCGGACACCGAGCGGCCGTCGTCGTGGTCGCGCACCACGCCCGCGAACGTCACGACCGCCCCGGCGCGGTCCGAGGCAACCGCGCGCTCGTGCTCGGCCACGTCGAGCACGGACTCCCCCACGCCCGCGAGCACCACGAGCGCGTCGGCCAGCACCTCTGGCACGGCGTCCGCCGGGGCGCCGCCCGCGCTCACGCCCGCACCTTGCCGCGCCCCGGCGCCGCGGAGCGCTGGCGGTAGACCACGTACGGCCGGGCGAGGTACGCCACGGGCACCGACCACACGTGCACGAGCCGCGTGAAGGGCCAGATCGCGAGGAGCAGGCACGCGAGCACCGCGTGCCAGCCGTAGACCGCGGGCGCCGCGGTGATGAGCGACGGGTCGGGCTGGAGGACGAAGAGCTGACGGAACCAGACGGAGACCGTGCCGCGGTACTCGTAGCCCGAGCCGAACACGTTGATCGCGACGGTCTGCCACATGCCGACCCCGATCTCGACCGTGAGCAGGGCGTACAGGACCCGGTCCATGGGCGTCGTGACCACGCGGATGCGGTCCGAGACGTAGAACCGGCGCAGCAGCAGGATCACGAGGCCCGCGCACAGCACGATCCCCGCGACCGTCCCGGCCGCGACCGCGACGACGTGGTAGACGTGGTCGGAGATCCCGAGGGCCCGGGTCCACGACGTCGGGATCAGGAGCCCCGCGGCGTGGCCGAGGATCGCGAACAGGGCCCCGAAGTGGAACAGGGGCGATCCCCAGGCGAGCCAGCGCTTCTCGAGCACCTGGCTCGTGCGGGTCGTCCAGCCGAACTGGTCGTTGCGGTACCTCCAGACGTGCCCCACGACGAAGATCGCGAGGCAGACGTACGGCAGCACCACGAAGAGGAGGGTGTCCCACATGAGTCAGCGTCCTTCCGGGGCGCAGGTGAATTCCGGGGGGCCGAACGGCGCGCCGGGCGTGTCGGTCCAGCTCGCACCCCCGTAGGGCATCGAGGCGATCTCGAGCCCCGCGTCGTCGGTGGGCGGTCCGCTGAGCGCGAGCTGGTCGACCTCGGTGCGCTGACGGTCGGAGACCGGGCCCAGGAGGTCGCTCACCGCCTCGAGGATCTCGCGGTAGTGCGAGCCGCGGTCGGCGAGCGAGCGACGGATGAGCTCGATCCCGCCGCGGTGGGTCCGCAGCGGCGCCTCGCCCGCCCCGGTCCCGGCGCGCGACGCGAACTCGAGCACCATGGGCAGGTAGTCGGGCAGCTCGCCGTCGTCGGGGGCGAACCCGCACGCGCGGTAGCGCTGCTTGAGCGCGAGGAGCGCCATGCCGCGCTGGCGCGTGTCGCCGTGCAGGTAGTAGCTGAGGAACAGCGACGACTTGCGGCGCAGGTCGAACGTCTCGACGTAGTGAGCCCGCGCGGCGCGCGGCTCCAGCCGCGCGTGCTGGTCCCAGAACGTCTGCAGGTGCGCCGCGGGGGCCGAGGCGGGCAGGGCCGCGACGGCCGCGCCGATCTCCTCGGCGTCGGCGTACCAGGCGTCGTCGGGGTAGGCCAGCAGGATGCTGGCGAGCGCAAGGACGTCGGACCGGGCGGGGACCTCGACGAGGTCCTTGCGCCGCGAGCGCCGCAGGAGCGGGATGATCGCGCGCCTGCCCGACGGCGGAGCCTGGGTCGTCATGACGGCCTCCGGACCTGCAGGGGTACGGACACGGGGCCGCCGCGTGTCGCGGCCGCGCTCATGCCGGGCCCGCCCGGGTTGTCGAGCGAGCAGCCCGAGGCCCACGAGGCCATCTCGGCCGCGTCCTCCTTGTGCGCCGCGGGGATCACGTAGCGGTCCTCCATCTTGGCGATCGCCAGGAGGCGGTACAGCTCCTCGACGTCCTCGGCCGTGTACCCGACCTGGTCGAGCAGGGCCTGGTCCACGTCGCCGTCGAGCGTGCGCCGGCGCATGTGGCTGCGCATCGCGGCGAGCTTCATGAGGACCCCCGCGACGACGTCGACGTCCCCGGCCGAGAAGAGGCTCGCAAGGTACTCGAGCGGGATGCGCAGCGACGCGATGGTGTGGAACACGTCGTCGGCGTCGGCATCGTCCTTGCCGAGCTCGGTCGTGACGTCCAGGACGGGCGAGAGCGGCGGCACGTACCAGACCATGGGCATGGTGCGGTACTCGGGGTGCAGCGGCAGCGCGACCTTGAACTTCTGGATGAGCTTCCAGATGGGCGAGCGCTGCGCGGCGCCGATCCAGTCCTCGGCGATGCCGGCCGCCCGTGCCGCCGCGATCACCTCGGGGTCCGTGGGGTCGAGGAAGACGTCGCGCTGGGCGTCGAGCAGGTCCTTCGGGTCCTCGACGGACGCCGCGGCCTCGACCGCGTCGGCGTCGTAGAGCACGAGGCCGATGTACCGCAGGCGGCCCACGCACGTCTCGGCGCAGACGGTCGGCTGCCCCGCCTCGATGCGCGGGAAGCAGAACGTGCACTTCTCGGCCTTGCCCGTCTGGTGGTTGACGTAGACCTTCTTGTAGGGGCACGCCGAGACGCACATGCGCCACCCGCGGCACTTGTCCTGGTCGACCAGCACGATCCCGTCCTCGACACGCTTGTACATGGCCGACGACGGGCAGGCCGAGACGCACGCGGGGTTGAGGCAGTGCTCGCAGATCCGGGGCAGGTGGAACATGAACGTCTGCTCGAACGAGAGCTTGACCTTGTCGACCATCGACGCGAGGTTGGGGTCCTTCGAGGCGATCTGCGGGGAGCCGCCCAGGTCGTCGTCCCAGTTGGGCCCCCACGTGATCTTCATGTCCTTGCCCGTGATCGCGCTCTTGGGGCGTGCGACCGGGATCTGCGGCGAGTTCGCCGGCGCGGAGATCAGCTGGTCGAAGTCGTACGTCGCGGGTTCGTAGTAGTCGTCGAGGCCCGGGAGGTCGGGGTTCGCGAAGATCGACGCGAGACGGCGCAGCCTGCCTCCCGAGCGGAGCCGGAGCCGCCCCTTGCGGTCGAGCTCCCACCCGCCGTGCCACCGGTCCTGGTCCTCGTACCCGCGCGGGTACCCCGTCCCGGGCTTGGTCTCCACGTTGTTGAACCACACGTACTCGACGCCGTCGCGGTTCGTCCACGTCTGCTTGCACGTGACCGAGCACGTGTGGCACCCGATGCACTTGTCGAGGTTCATGACCATCGCTACCTGCGACATGACCCGCATCTCAGTACTCCACTTCCTGGTTGCGCCGACGGATGACCGTGTACTCGTCGCGCTGGTTGCCGGTCGGCCCGTAGTAGTTGAAGGCGTACGTGAGCTGCCCGTACCCGCCCAGGAGGTGCGTGGGCTTCATCATGATCATCGTCAGCGCGTTGTGGATGCCCCCTCGCTTGCCCGACGCCTCGGCCTTGGGCACGTCGATGTTGCGGTCCTTCGAGTGGTACATGTAGACCGTGCCCGTGGGCATGCGGTGCGAGACCACGGCGCGGGCCACGACCACGCCGTTGCGGTTGACCGCCTCGATCCAGTCGTTGTCCGCGATCCCCGCGGTCCGTGCGTCCTCCTCCGAGATCCAGATCGTGGGGCCCCCGCGCGAGAGCGCGAGCATGTACGGGTTGTCCTGGAACTGCGAGTGCATCGACCACTTGGAGTGCGGCGTCAGGTAGCGCACCGTGACCTCGGTCGAGCCGGGCTCGCTGAAGCCCTGGTGACCGAAGTGGCGCGCCATGTCGAGCGGCGGCCGGTAGACCGGGAGCTGCTCGCCGAGCTCGGTCATCCAGTCGTGGTCGACGAAGAAGTGCTGGCGCCCCGTGAGCGTGTGCCACGGCTTGAGCCGCTCGACGTTGACCACGAACGGCGAGTAGCGCCGCCCGCCCTGCTCGGAACCCGACCACTCGTAGCTCGTGAAAACGTTCTGCGGGCCCGTGAGGGTCTGGGCGAACGTGACCTGGCGGTCGTGGTTCTCCTCGGCCAGGTCCGCGAGCGGCTTGCCGACCCGCTTCTCGAGGGCCTTGAAGCCCGCGACCGAGACCGCTCCGTTGGTCGTGCCCGACAGCGCGAGGATCGCCTCGCAGAAGTGCGCGGCGGTCTCGAGCGAGGGGCGGCCCTTCGCGACGCCGTCCTTGCGCACGCCGTTGGCCTTCGCGAGGAACTCGACGGCCTGCTCGGGGACCACCGTGACGCCCTTGGTCGTGGTGCCGACCTTCGAGATCAGCGGCCCGACGGCGCGCATCTTCTCCGCGATCTGGGTGTAGTCACGCTCGACCACCACGAGGCGCGGCATCGTCACGCCCGGCACGGGCTCGCACTCGCCCTTGCGCCAGTCGAGCACGACGCCGCCCGGCTGGGCCATCTCGTCGGGGGTGTCGTGCGTGAGCGGCGCCGCGATGACGTCGGTGCGGGTGCCCAGGTGGGTCTTGGCGAGCTCGGAGACCTTGTCGGCGAGCCCGAGGAACGCGTCGTAGTCGGTCCGGGCCTGCCACGGGGGTGCGATCGCGGCGTTGAGCGCGTGCACGAACGGGTGCATGTCCGTGGTCGAGATGTCCTGCTTCTCGTACCAGGTGGCCGCCGGCAGCACGACGTCCGCGAAGAGCGACGTCGAGGTCATGCGGAAGTCGATGTTGGTCAGCAGGTCGAGCTTGCCCTCGGGGGCCTCGTCCCGCCAGACGACCTCCTCCGGTCGACGCTCGGGCGGGGTCTCGTGCGCTCGCAGCGACGAGTCGGCGCCCAGCAGGTGCTTGAGGAAGTACTCGTTGCCCTTGGCCGAGTTGCCGATGAGGTTCGCGCGCCAGACGGTCAGGACACGCGGGAAGTTCTGCGGGTCGTCGGGGTCCTCGACCGCGAACTTGAGGTTCCCGCTGCGCAGCTCGGAGACCACGTGGTCGGCGACCGGGACGCCCGCGGCCGCGGCCTCGTCGCACAGGTCGAGCGGGTTGCGGTCGAACCCGGGGTGCGAGGGCGTCCAGCCCATGCGGGCCGCCTGGGTCAGGCAGTCCATCATGCTGCGGTCCTTGAGGGTGCCGGGCCCCGTCGGGGACGCGAGCTCGTCCGCCCCGAAGCCCTCGTAGCGCCACTGGTCGGTCGCGGTGTACCAGAACGCCGTGCCGGCCATGTGGCGGGTCGGTCGCTGCCAGTCGAGCGCGAAGCCCATGTGCTGCTGCCCCGTCACGGGTCGGGCCTTCTCCTGGCCCACGTAGTGCGCCCAGCCGCCACCGTTGACGCCCTGGCACCCCGTGAGCGTCAGGAGCGCGATGAACGTCCGGTAGATGGTGTCCGCGTGGTACCAGTGGTTGGTCCCCGCGCCCATGATGATCATGGACCTGCCCTTGCTCACCTCGGCGTTGCGCGTGAACTCGCGCGCGATCCGGGTGCACTGCTCGGCCGGGACCCCGGTCAGGGACTCCTGCCACGCAGGGGTCCCGGGCGACGTCGGGTCGTCGTAGCCCGTGGGCCACGCACCGGGCAGACCGTCGCGGCCCACCCCGTACTGGGCCATGAGCAGGTCGAACACGGTCGTCACGAGACGTCCGCCCACGCGGATCGCGGGGACACCGCGCAGGACCGAGGTCCCGCCCTCGGTCTCCCCCACGTCGAACCGAGGCAGCTCGACGACGACGCCGCGGGCCTCGGCGCCCGCGTGCGTCAGGCCCAGGAGGCTCAGCGCCGGGTCGTGGTCCTCGAGGTCGAGGTTCCAGCGACCCACGCCGTCCTCGGTCCACCGGTCGGCCAGCGTGCCGTTCGGCACCGTGAGCGCGTCGGCGGCCGTGTCGAGGAAGACCGGGCGGAACTCGGGGCGCTCGCCCGTCGCCCCCGCGACGGGCAGCCCGTCCAGGTCGGCCGCCGTGAGGAACTTGGCGGGCCGGAAGACCGGGGCGGGGGCGCCGTCGGGCCCTGTGGCGTCCGGGGACGCCGAGGGCGGAGCCTCGTCGAGCGTGACCAGGAAGGGCGCGTCCGTGTACGTGCGCGAGTACGCCTCGAAGTAGGGGACCTGACGGTCACGGTAGAACTCGGTGAGCAGCACGTGTCCCATGGCCTGCGCGAGCGCGCCGTCCGTGCCCGGGGCGGGCGCGAGCCAGTCGTCCGCGAACTTCACGTTGTCCGCGTAGTCGGGGCTGATCGCGACGACCTTGGTCCCCTTGTAGCGGGCCTCGGCGAGGAAGTGCGCGTCGGGCGTGCGCGTCACGGGGACGTTCGAGCCCCACATCATGATGTAGCTCGAGTTCCACCAGTCGCCCGACTCGGGGACGTCGGTCTGGTCCCCCCAGATCTGCGGGCTCGCGGGCGGCAGGTCCGCGTACCAGTCGTAGAAGCTCAGCAGCGTCCCGCCGATCATCGACAGGAAGCGGGTCCCGACGCCGAAGCTCGCCATCGACATGGCCGGGATCGGGGTGAAGCCGACGCAGCGGTCCGGCCCGTACGCCTTGATCGTGTAGACGTGGGCCGCGGCCATGATCTCGGTCGCGAGCTCCCAGTCCGCACGGACCAGGCCGCCCTTGCCGCGGGCCTTCTTGTAGAGCGTCGCCTTGAGCGGGCTCTCGACGACCTCGGCCCACGCGAGCACGGGGTCGCCCAGGCGGCAGCGCGCGTCGAGGTACATGTCGAGCAGGACGCCGCGCACGTACGGGTAGCGCACGCGCGACGGCGAGTACGTGTACCAGGAGAACGAGGCCCCGCGCGGGCAGCCGCGCGGCTCGTACTCGGGGCTGTCGAGCCCCGTCGTCGGGTAGTCGGTGCCCTGGTGCTCCCAGGTGATGAGTCCGTCCTTGACGTACACGTCCCACGCGCACGACCCCGTGCAGTTGACGCCGTGGGTCGAGCGCACCACCTTGTCGTGGGCCCAGCGGTCCCGGTAGAACCGGTCCCACTCCGAGGGGTTCGTCTCGATCATGGCGTGCGCCGAGTCGAACACCTCCGTCTGGGGGAAGTGGCTGCGCGTCGTGAGCAGCTTCCTCATCAGGGGCGACATGGCCGCCTGGTCGTCGATGGTCATGGCGAGAGCTCCTCGGGGACTGCGTGGGGGGCGTTCGACGCACGGGCGACGGAGGCACCCGGGAGGGTGCTCCGTGCGGCGGACCGGCCGCGCGTGCGAGAGTTGTCGTGTCGAGCGCAGCGGGCGGGGGCACCCCTGCGGCTCGGGACCAGAGATCCAGGAACGGGAAGAAGTGGGGCGAGCACGTGCCCAGACAGCACGTCAACGGTGGGTTCGACGGCACGACGGGTCGCAGCAACCACGGCGGACGGCGGACGCACGTCATCCAGCTGCTGCGCGACTCCAAGGCGCCGGTGTCCGTCCAGGACATCGCGGAACAGGTGGGCGTCCACCAGAACACCGCGCGGTTCCACCTCGAGTCGCTCGTCGACGCGGGCCTGGCCGAGCGCACCCAGCAGACCCGCACGACGCCCGGACGTCCCAAGGTCCTGTACCGCGGCACGCTGCCCAACCAGACGCACGAGCGCGCTCAGGCCTACCGCCTCCTGGCCGAGGCGCTGACGACCGCGGTCGCGGACAACGTGCCCGAGGCAGGAGCCGTGACGTACGCCGTGGGCCGCACGTGGGGCCGCAACCTCACCGAGGCGCCCGAGCCCGACGAGGTCGTCGACGAGCGCGAGGTCTCGGCCCGGCTCGTGTCCAAGCTCGACGCGCTCTGGTTCGCCCCCACGCTCGGCGACGAGCCGGCTGCGCAGGTCGCGTCGCCGGGAGGCGCGGGCATGGACGCGCTCGTCCTCAACAACTGCCCGTTCGTCGCGACGGCCCGCTGCACCCCGCAGGTCGTGTGCTCGCTGCACGCGGGGTTCATCAACGGCGCGCTCGCCGAGCTCGGGTCGAGCCGGCGCGCGACCGCCCTGGTCCCCCAGTTCGGGGAGCACCACTGCGTCGCCCGGCTCGAGACGGTGGACGTGGGGCGCCACGACGAGGCCGCGCAGATCCCGATCCTCGTGGCGGGCCGGGTAGCGCCCGCCTGACCGGGGCGCTCCCGACCGGGGCGCTCCCGGCGTGGCCGCACCCGGCCGGGCCTCGCCCGAGGGGGCGAGGCCGGGCGCGGGGCGTGCAGGACGCACTGCTGACGGGCGCACGGTCAGCTCTTGGCCTCGGCGCCGGGGCGTGCGTAGAAGTGCCAGGCGATGCCCGCGCACAGGAGCGCGTAGGCGATGATCCCGCCGAACACGGCCGTCCTCGGCAGGTAGTTGAACAGCATCGAGAACAGGAACGGTCCGAACGCGGCGATCGCGGCCGTCCAGCCGATCACGCCACCCGCCTGGCGGGCCGGGAAGATCATGGGCATCTGCTTGAACGTCGCGGCGTTGCCGACCCCGCAGAAGAAGAAGATCAGGACCATCCCGGTCATGAAGATCGGGAGGCTGGGCGTCTCGCCGTCCGCGACCGTGACCTGCCCGAACAGCACGAGCCCGGCCGAGGCTGCGACGCCGATCCCGGACACCACGGTCCACACGCCACCGCCGAAGCGGTCGCAGAGCGGCCCCCAGCACATGCGGGCGAGCGAACCGACGAGCGCGCCGAGGAACACCCAGGTCAGGTACTCCGGGCCGAACTGCTGCTTGAGCAGCATGCCGAACGTGCCGGCGAGGCCGGAGAAGATCCCGAACGTCAGGACGTACTCCATGGTCATGAGCCAGGTGTGCTTGTTCTGGAAGATGTCGAACTGCTGCTTGAGGTTGGCCTTGACCGGCACCGACCTGAGCAGGGTCCAGGCGAGCACGACCCCGACGACCGCGAACGGGATGAAGATGAGCCCGGGGTTCTGGAGCCAGACCTGGCGCGGCTCGGCGTTCTGCGGGTGCGCGAGCTGTCCGGCGAGGCCGAACATCCCGAACCCGATGACCCACGGGACGACGAACTGGACGACCGAGACGCCGAAGTTGCCGATCCCGGCCTGCAGGCCCAGAGCCGTGCCCTGCTTGCTCTTGGGGAAGAAGTACGACGTCGAGGGCATGTAGCCCGAGAAGACGCCGCCACCGAGGCCGGCCGCGAGGGCCAGCGCGACGAGCAGCGCGTACGAGGGCTGCGTCGGGAGCATCACGACCCAGGTCCACCCGACGAACGGGATGATCATGAGGAGCGCGGACAGCGTGAGCATCTTGCGGGTGCCGAGCATGGGCGGCAGCATCATCCAGACGATGCGGAGCAGACCGCCCGTCAGGCCGGGCATGGCGAGCAGCCAGTACGACTGGCTCTCGCTCAGGTCCCACCCGGTGACCGTGCCGAGCGTGGGGATGAGGGCCCCGGGCAGGTACCAGATGATGAACGCGAGCATGAGGTTGAACGTCGTGACCCAGAGCGTGCTCCAGGCGACCTTTGAGTCCCAGCGCTGGGGGTCGTTGGGGTCCCAGTCGAGGAGGTCGCGGCGCGCGTCGGTGCTCACCTGGTGTGCTGGTCTGGGGGCTACGTCGGCTGTGACCACCGGGTGTCTCCGTCCGAGAAGTGGGGGCGTGGGGCACCCAGAACTTATGAACGAATCGACTCGTGGGTAACGGGACCTTGGTCCTGACCGCGCGCCCTTGGTCCTGAACCGGGACAGCGGCTTCCGAGCCCGCCTGACCTGCTGCTTTGCAGGGGCGGGGCGTTGTTGCGGATCAACTCGGGCGGGCTGGGGGCCGGGACGCCTGTGGGGCCCGACGGCGGGCCGGGCCAGGCCCGCGGGCGGCGGGTCGAGGAGGGCGTTTCGCCCGAAGAACGGCTGCTGACCGAGGGGCTCGGCGAGGAGCCCGCCACTTTGTGCCTTCCGTCACAATCGACGTCCTGCGAGGTCAGGCGGCGTGATGGGGCTCTGTACCGGGGCCGGTTCCCGGGTGCCCGACGGCGTCGCTCACGCCAGGCTGGAGCCTCGCCTGCGCGGGAGCGCATCGCGGGCTGCGCCGGTTGCGCTGGTCGAGGTGAGCCCGTCGAGCGGGCCCAGCGAGCGGGCCCGGCAAGCGGGCCCGGCGAGCGGGCCCCGATACAAGGTTCGCGACCGGTCGTCGGCCAGGAGGAGTGCCTTCTGCGGGGGCCACCTCGTCGTGGCGGCTCGCTCGACATCAGCGGCACGAGCGGTGCTCAGCCCGCCAACGATGGGTGCGCCTTCTGCGGAGCCACCACCATTGTTGCGGCTCCGTGAGAACCCCTCCCGCCCTCACGACCCGGCGCGGCCCACGGGACTGCGCCAGTCAGGCGACCACTACGTGCGCGTCGCCCAGAACACGACCGCGGCGCTCGCCGCGACGTTGAGCGAGTCCACTCCCCCGCTCATCGGGATCTTCACGACGTGGTCGACGGCCGCGAGCGTCGAGCGGTGCAGGCCGTGCCCCTCGGTCCCGAACACGAACGCCGACCTCTCGTCCCCGCGCGCGACGTACTCGTCGAGCGTCAGCGAGTCGTCCGACAGCGCGAGCGCCGCGACCGTGAACCCGTGCTCGCGCAGCTCCTCGACACCGCCCGGCCACGACTCGAGCCGCGTCCACGGGACCTGGAACACCGTCCCCATCGAGACCCGGACGCTGCGCCGGTACAGCGGGTCCGAGCACCGCGGCGACACCAGGACGGCGTCCACCCCGAGCCCCGCCGCTCCCCGGAAGATCGCGCCGACGTTGGTGTGGTCGACGATGTCCTCCAGGATCGCGACCCGTCGTGCGCCCTGCCCGTCCCGGGCGGTCGTGAGCAGCTCGTGCACGCTCGGCAGCACGGGCCGGTGCATGGCCGCGAGCGCGCCGCGGTGCAGGTTGAAGCCGGTGATCGACTCCAGGACGGCGGGCTCGGCGATGTACACGGGCACGGGCTCGCCCGTGCCTCCGGGCCCGTCGTCCAGCCCGACGGCGGAGATCGCCTCCTCGAGACCCGGCAGCCACTTCTCGGCCATGAGGAACGACCGCGGCCGGTGCCCGGCACGGAGCGCACGGTGGATCACCGTGGTGCTCTCGGCGATGTACATGCCCTTCTCCGGCTCGTTCTTCGAGCGGAGCTCGACGTCCGTGAGGTTTGTGTAGTCGGCGAGGCGCGGGTCGGCCGGGTCGGTCACATGGATGATCTGCACGCTCAGATTCTCCCGCACGGACGGAGCGGGTCTGCATCGGGTGACTGCCGCTCCCCTCCCGCACCGACCCTCCACCGTGCTCGGTGCTCGGTGCCCCACCTGTGCCGAGCACGAGGTTGCGGTCGTTCTGACGACCTTCGCGACCTCAACCTCGTGGTCGAGCCCGCGGAACCTCGTGCTCGACGGTGAGCCTCGTGGGGTCCCGGATCTCGGCCCGCTGCCGAGCATGCGGTGGGCGTCGATGTTCGGGCCGATCACGACGAGAACCGCATGGTCGGCCGACGCCAACCGCATGCTCGGCGCCGAGTCAGCGCCGCCCCACGGTGACCTTGCCGCGGTCCGCCCCTGCGCCGAGCACGAGGTTGCGGTCGTTCTGACGACGTTCGCGAGCTCAACCTCGTGGTCGAGCGCGCGGAACCTCGTGCTCGACGACCGACCGCCCAGAGGCCGCGACCGACCCGACCGGTGCAGGCGTCCCGGTCGGCACCGTCGACGCACGGGCCGTCGGCCCTTCTCCGTCGCCTGGCACCGGGGCACCACCCAGCACCCCCGGGCGGAACACCACGCGCCTCTGCACCTGATAGCTCGTCGCGAACAGCAGCACCTCGGTCAGGACCTTCGCCGGCAGCAGCGCGAGCCCCAGCCCGGTCAGACCCCAGAGCATCCCGTACCCCGCGACCAGCAGCCCGACCGCGAGCGCCGCGTACCGCAGCGCGGCCCGCCGCCCGTGACCGGGCCCCTGCCCGCGCCCCCGGTCGCCCGCCGTCCCAGCACCAGCACCAGCACCAGCACCAGCACCAGCACCAGCACCAGCGAACACCCGCCGGTTCACCAGGAAGTTCACGGCGCCGCTGAGCCCCCGCGCTCCCACGACGGACACGAGCAGCGACCCGGTCACGGCGTCGAGCACCAGCAGCGCCGCGGTGTCGATCCCGAACGCGAGCAGCGACGACAGCGAGAACGCGAGCAGCGGCGCGTAGATGCGGGCGGAGTCGGCGAGCGGCCGGAAGTGGGACGAGGCGTTGTCGTCGAGGTAGATGGTCTCGATCTCGACCTCGACCACGGGGCGCCCCTCGCGCGCAGCGGACAGCAGCACGTTGAGCTCGTACTCGTACCGGTCGCCGTGCACGTCGAGCAGCCACCCGATCATCGAGGCGGGGTACCCGCGCAGGCCGGTCTGGGTGTCCTGGACGCGCAGCCCGGTCGCCGCCCGGAACAGCCACCGCGTCACGGTGTTGCCGAGCCGGCTGCGCACGGGCACGTCGCCGGCGAACGCGCGCGCCCCGAGGACCACGGCCCCCTCGCCGTCGGACACCCGCTCCCCGACCCGCAGGACATCAGCGACGCGGTGCTGCCCGTCGGCGTCGGCGCACACCACGTCCTCGCCGGGCCAGCGCCGCGCGACCTCGGCGAGACCGCGCCGCAGCGCCGCGCCCTTGCCACGGTTGGCCGCGAACCCGACGACGACCGCTCCGAGGCGTGCGACGTCGTCGAACACGGGGCGGAACCTCGCCCCGCTGCCGTCGTCGACCACGACGATCCCCCGCACCGCGCCCGTGGCACGCAGGTCGGAGACCAGCTGCACGAGCTTCCCGTCCGGCTCGTAGGCCGGGACCAGCACGATCACGGCCGGTCACTCCCCGACGTACAGGATGTCGGAGGTGCCTCGTTCGGCGCCGCGGCCGAGGGGGTCGTTGACGAGCTCGCCGTCGTAGTACATGGTCGAGGACCCGCCGCCGTCGAGGTTGTACGCGGTCGTGGCGCCCAGGTCCTGCATGATCTCGGCGAGCTCGGTCATGGTCACGCCGCGGCTGTACCCGGCGCTGCGTCCGTCGACCACGACGAAGACGAGGTGGTTCTCGTCGATCACCCCCACGGCGGTCCGCGGCTGCTCGCCCTGGATCGAGTGGTTGCCGACGTTGGTGTCGACCTCGATGTCGTCGATCCCGTCGATCACCTCGCCGCCGTCGAGCAGCGCGGGCCCGAACGACAGCGTGTTCCACACACCCGCGTCCACGAGCTCCTGGGCGGACGTGGTGGTCTCGTCGTAGACCTCGACGCTCCCGTCGCGGTAGAACGCGAGCCCCTCGCGAGCCCCTTCGTCGCGGTAGACGACGCCGTTGCGGATCACGATGCCCGTGGACCGGAAGCCGTAGTAGTCGCCGTTGATCGCGAAGAGCGCGTCGTTGTCGGCCGCGATGTCGGAGGTCTTCTCGGTGATGTTCTCGCCGTACGCGTCCTGGGCGAACGCCGAGCGCAGGTCGGTCGCGTCCCCCAGGACGACGTCCGCGACGTAGTACGTCACGGTGTCGTCGCCCGTGCCCTCGACGACCTGGCGCACGCTCACGCTCGTCCCGTCGGAGGACGAGGCCGCCCCCGCGTCCGAGGTGCCCGACGACGTCGCCGCCTCCGCGGAGCCGCTCGCCGAGGCCTGGCTCGCCTCGTAGGCCGAGACGTCGGCGATCTCGACGTGCTCGACCACGAACCGGTCGAGCGCCCACGCGGTCGTCCCGCCGAGGGCCAGGGTGAGGGCCAGCCCTCCGCCGAGCAGGAGCCGCCGTCGACGCCGTCGGGGTGGCGGCGCGACGACGGGCGGCTCGGGGGCGGACGAGGTGCTGGGCTGCGGGTCGTGGAAGGTCATGCCTCTGGTCTACGGACCTGGCGTGTGCCCTCCGCAGGTGCGGGCTGAGCGGTCGCTGTGAGGTCCGACCTGACAGCATCGCGTGATCCCGATCACGCGGAATCGCTCCCAGGGTGACCGCGGAATGAGACGTCGCTCACTCTTGGACATCCGTCCCCCTTATGCATACTTTCACCCGGGTTCCCGCGTGATTTCATGGATGCATGAGAAAGCAGATGCTGGCACTTGCGGCTGTGGGCGCTATCGCGCTCCTGAGCGCGTGCGCGACCGACACGGCAACCGACAGCGGTTCCTCGCCCGACGAGACCCCCACCGGCGCCACGAGCGCCGAGGTGTGCGCGAAGTACTTCGACGGCGGCGACCAGTCGCTCGCGCAGCGCGTCACCGACGAGCTCGAGTACGACATGACCGCCCTCACCGAGGACGAGTCGAACGCCATGCGCAGCACCAACATCCAGCTCGAGGCCGTCCTGCGCCTCGCTGGACCCGAGGACGCCAACGCCCTCATCAGCAGCATCAAGACCCCGTTCCAGATGGCCGACGACCTCTTCAAGGGCACCGGCGACAGCATCGACACGACGGGCGTCACCGAGGCCGTGGCCGAGCTCGAGTCGCTCTGCGCCGGCGCGGGCTACACCGCTTCCTGATCGCTCCACCCCAAGATCACGCCCGCGACCCGGGCGACACCTCGAACGCCGGTTCCGCCCAGAAGGCGGGGCCGGCGTTCGTCGTCCCCGGACAGACGCGCCCCGGCGACGACGTGGGGCCCCGGCGACGACGTCACCAGGGCCCCACGGTCACCATCTCAGGCGGCCACCTTCGCAGGTCGACGCCTCACGCGCTCACGGGGTCACCGCGTCATCTCCCCCTCGACGGCCTCCTCGACCGCCGCGGCCGCGAACTGGCTCTCGTAGAGCCGCGCGTACGCGCCGCCCTTCTCGATGAGCACCTCGTGGTTGCCCATCTCGACGATCGCGCCGTCCTCCATGACGAGGATGACGTCCGCGTCGCGGATCGTGGACAGCCGGTGCGCGATCACGAACGAGGTCCGTCCGGCGCGCAGCGCGTTCATGGCCTGCTGCACGAGCACCTCGGTGCGGGTGTCGACCGAGCTGGTCGCCTCGTCGAGGATGAGGATCGCCGGGTCGGCGAGGAACGCGCGCGCGATCGTCAGGAGCTGCTTCTCGCCCGCGCTCACGCCCGAGCCCTCGTCGTCGATCACGGTCGCGTAGCCGTCGGGAAGCGTGCGCACGAACGGGTCCACGTGCGTGGCCCGCGTGGCCTCGAGGAACTGCTCCTCGGTGACCTCGACGCCGTCGGGCACGCCGTAGCGCAGGTTCTCCTCGATGGTGCCCTTGAAGAGCCAGGTGTCCTGCAGGACCATGCCGATGTTGGACCGCAGCCCGTCGCGGGTCATGGTCCGGACGTCGACGCCGTCGAGCGTGATGCGCCCGCCGTCGACCTCGTAGAACCGCATGATGAGGTTCACGAGCGTCGTCTTGCCGGCGCCCGTGGGGCCGACGATCGCGACGGTCTGGCCGGGCTCGGCCACGATCGACAGGTCGTCGATGAGCGGGCGGTCGGGCACGTAGCGGAACGAGACGTCCTCGAACGCGACCCGGCCCTGCACGTCCGTGAGCACGGCCGCGGGCGAGGGGTCCGGGGACTGCTCCTCGGCGTCGAGCAGCTCGAACACGCGCTCCGCGGAGGCGACGCCCGACTGCAGGAGGTTCATCATCGACGCGATCTGCGTGATGGGCTGCGTGAACTGGCGCGAGTACTGGATGAACGCCTGGACGTCACCCAGCGACAGGGTTCCCGACGCGACGCGCAGGCCGCCGACCACGGCCACGATCACGTAGTTGAGGTTCGCGACGAAGCCCATCGCGGGCTGGATGATCCCGGAGATGAACTGCGCCTTGAAGCTCGCCTCGTAGAGCTCGGCGTTCTCGGTCTCGAACGTGTCGACGGCCGTCTGCTGGTGGCCGTAGACCTTGACGAGCGCGTGGCCCGTGTACATCTCCTCGACGTGCGCGTTGAGGCGTCCGGTCGCGGCCCACTGCTTGATGAACTGGGGCTGCGAGCGCTTGGCGATCATGGCCGTGACCAGCACCGACAGGGGCACGGTCACGAGCGCGATGACCGCGAGCAGCGGCGAGATCCAGAACATCATGGCGAGCACGCCGACCACGGTCAGGACCGAGGTCACGAGCTGCGACAGCGTCTGCTGGAGCGTCTGCGCGACGTTGTCGATGTCGTTGGTGACGCGGCTGAGGACCTCGCCCTTCTTCTGCCGGTCGAAGTAGGACAGCGGCAGGCGGCCGAGCTTGGCCTCGACCTCGGCGCGCAGGCGGCGCACGGTGCGCTGGACCACGGACGTGGTCACGCGTCCCTGGATCCACCCGAACAGGAAGGACCCGACGTAGATCGCGAGGACCAGCAGCAGGATCGTGCGCAGGGCCGCGAAGTCGATGCCCTGCCCGGGCACGACGTCCATGGCCGCGAGCATGTCCGCCTGCGTCCCCTGGCCGTTGGCGCGCAGGTTCTCGACGGCCTGCTCCTTGGTGACGCCTGCGGGCATCTGCGAGCCGATCACGCCCGCGAAGATCACGTTGGTGCCGTTGCCGAGGAGCTTGGGCCCCAGCACGGCGAGCGTCACGGACAGGACCGACAGGACCGTGATGACCGCGACGGCGAGCCGCTCGACGCGCAGGTAGCCCGCGAAGCGCTTGAGCGAGCCCGTGAAGTCCATGGCCTTCTCGGTGGGCATGCCCATGCCGCCCATGGGGCCGTGGCCGCCGCCCTGCGGGCGTCCCTTGAGGCGCGTGGCGGACAGGTCGGGCTTGTCGCCCGCCGCGTCAGCCCCGTCCTGGGAGGCGGGGGCGTCGTGGCTCGGCACCGCGTCCTGCGCACCGCCCGACGGCGTCACGAAGGTCTCGGCGTTCTTGTCGCCCGGGTTGTCGCCCGGGCGGGGGGTCTGGGTGCTCATGCTGCCTCCTGCGCCGAGAGCTGCGAGTACACGATCTCCTGGTACGTCTCGCACGTCTCCAGGAGCTCGTCGTGGGTGCCGGTGCCGACGATGCGCCCGTGCTCGAGCACGACGATCTGCTCGGCGTGGCGGATGGTCGCGACGCGCTGGGCGACCAGGAGGACCGTGGCCTCGCGGGTGCGGGGCGCGAGCGCGAGCCGCAGGGCGGCGTCGGTCGCGTAGTCGAGGGCCGAGAACGAGTCGTCGAACAGGTACACGCTGGGCTTGCGCACGATCGCCCGGGCGATCGCGAGCCGCTGGCGCTGGCCGCCCGAGAAGTTGGTGCCGCCCTGGGACACAGGAGCGTCGAGCTGTCCTTCGAGCTGCTCGACGAAGTCGCGGGCCTGCGCGACCTCGAGCGCCTCCCAGACCTCCTCGTCGGTCGCGTCCTCCTTGCCGTAGCGCACGTTGTCACGCACGGTCCCGGAGAACAGGTAGGCCTTCTGGGGGACGTAGCCGATCATCGACCACAGGTCCTGGAGCGCGACGTCACGGACGTCGGTGCCGTCGATGCGGACCGACCCCTTGGTCGCGTCGAAGAGCCGCGGGACGAGCTGGAGCAGCGTCGTCTTGCCCGATCCCGTGGACCCGATGATCGCGGTCGTGCCACCGGGACGCGCCGTGAACGTGAGGCCGTGGAGCACGGGATCCTCGGCCCCGGGGTACCGGAAGTCGACGTCCTCGAACGTGATGACCCCGGTGCGGTCCTCGCGGGGCGCGAGGCGCACCGGTGCCGGGGACTCGACCACGGTGGTCTCGGTGTCGAGGACCTCGCCGATGCGCTCGGCCGAGACGGCCGCGCGCGGGACCATCATGAAGATCATGGTCGACATCATCACGGCCATGAGGATGTACATGATGTAGCTGAGGAACGCCGTGAGCGCCCCGATCTGCATCCCGTCCTCGACGCGGTACGCGCCGAACCACAGGACCGCGACGCTGGTCGCGTTCATGACGAGCATGACGGTCGGGAACATGAGCGCCATGAGCTTGCCGACGCGCAGCGAGGTGTCGTACAGCCGGTCGTTGGCGACCGCGAAGCGTTCCTCCTCGCGACGCTCGCGCACGAACGCCCGGATGACACGGATGCCGGAGATCTGCTCGCGCAGCACCCCGTTGATCGCGTCGATGCGCTTCTGCATCTTGCGGAAGTACGGCACCATGCGCGAGATGATCAGCCCCACGACGACCCCGAGCACGGGCACCACGACCAGGAGCAGCGCCGAGAGCTCGACGTCCTCCTGGAGCGCCATGATGACGCCGCCCACGAGCATGATGGGCGCCATGACCATGATGGTGAAGCCCATGAGCACGACCATCTGGACCTGCTGCACGTCGTTCGTGGTGCGCGTGATGAGCGACGGGGCGCCGAGCACGCCCATCTCCTGCGCGGAGAACGACTGGACGCGCGTGAAGAGCCCGTTGCGCACGTCGCGCCCGAACGACATGGCGACCTTGGCGCCGAAGTACACCGCGACGATCGCGCAGATCACCTGACCGAGGCTGATCGCGAGCATGACGCCGCCCGTGCGCATGATGTAGGCGGTGTCGCCCTGCGTGACGCCCTTGTCGATGATGTCGGCGTTGAGGCTGGGCAGGTAGAGCGTCGCGATGGTCTGCACGAGCTGGAGCACGAGCAGGATCGATATGGGCGTCCAGTACGGGCGGAGGTAGGTCTTCAGGAGACGTTGGAGCATCTGGGGTGTCCTGTCGGAGGTGGGGGCGGGGCGAGCAGGTCTCAAGGTGCCCGACGGCGGAGCGCACGTCGAGCGATTTCGGCGACCTCGGCGAGAGGTCCAGCATGCGACGCGGCGGTGAGGTCCGCGACGGCAGGCCGAGCGCCTCAGGCGAGCGACGTCGTCGGGCCCGGGAGTGCGGGGCGTGCGTCCGGCGGACGGACCGCGGCGTGCGGTGGTCCCACCGCGTGGGGCGGGCCCGCTCCCTGGCACGGCGCCTCGAGGACGCCGTGGAGGAAGACGTCGACGATCTGGGTCGCGTCGAGGGGGCCGTCCTGGACCAGCAACGGGCTCGCGTGACCGTGCACGAGGAAGAAGAAGACGCTCGCGGCCACGCGGGGCTCGGTCCGCAGCTCGGCCGCGAACGGGGACAGGCGCGCCTCGATCGCCTGGACGATGTCCTGGACGGCCGACATCCGGGCGTCGCGGTGCGAGCCCGGGCCCTGCGTGCCGTGGTTGCGGTGGACGTCGTCCCGGTGACGACGGTGGGCCTCGCCCCCCGGACCGCCGGGCGGGCCGCCCCGGTCCCCCATGACCTGGTGGGCGACCTGGACGATCCTGGCGGTCGCGCGCTGGCTGTCCTGGATCAGCTCGGCCAGGGCCGTGAGCGTCTCGGCGAGCGAGCCACGCTCGCCCGTCTCGCTGATCGCGCGCACGAGCGGGGCCGGGTCGAGCGCGGCCACGAGGGCGGCGTGGATCAGCTCGTCCTTGTCCTCGAACGCGCGGAAGAGCGTGCCCTCGGCGACGTCCGCCGCCTGGGCGATCTGCCGGGTCGTCACGGCCGAGCCGTAGCGCGCGAGCAGGGGGACGGTCGCGGCGGCGATCGCCGCACGGCGGTCGTCACGGCTCATGGGTCGGGCGCGGCCCGAGGGTGTGGTCACGCCCACGAGCGTAAATGAGTGAGCACTCACTCGTCAAGGTTGCCCGACGCAACCAGATGCGCGAACGCCCGAGGGGGCACCGCGAGCGCGGCACCCCCTCGGGCGTTCGAGCACTGCTGCCGTGATGCCCTACGGGCGGTCCTCCGGCGTCTCCTCACCAGGCTCCGGCGCGTCGGCCGGCACGGCCGGCGGCCCGAGCGGGCGCGGGGACGCGGTGCCCGGCTCCGGGGCGGGAGCGAAGCGCTGACCGGGGCCACCGGGGCGCTGCCCGCTCTCCACCTGCGGGTCGAACGGCAGACCCGAGTGCGTGCCTGCGCTCGTCGCGTCGGCCGTCGCGGCCTCGGCCTGACGTCGCGCCTCGGCGAGCGCCTCGGCCGGGTCGACCAGGGCCGGGGTGCCGAACTTGACGCGGTCCCGGTCGCGCTCGCGACGAGCGGCCTCGGACGCCTCCGACCCGTCGCCGGACGGCGTGGGCAGCCCGCCGAAGCCCTGGGCGATCGACCCCAGTGCCGCCGTGAACTCGGTGGGGATGACCCACAGCTTGCTCGCGGTGCCGTCGGCGATCTTGGGCAGCATCTGCAGGTACTGGTAGGCGAGCAGCTTGGGGTCCGCGTCGCCCTCGTGGATCGCGTCGAAGACCTGCAGGATGGCCCGCGCCTCGCCCTCGGCGTTCAGGATCGCCGCCTGGGCGTTGCCCTCTGCGCGGAGGATCGCGGCCTGCTTCTCACCCTCGGCCGTCAGGACCTGGGACTGCTTGATGCCCTCGGCCGTGAGGATCGTGGCGCGGCGGTCACGCTCGGCGCGCATCTGCTGCTCCATGGAGCCCTGCACGCTCGCGGGCGGGTCGATCGACTTGAGCTCGACGCGGTTGACGCGCACGCCCCAGCGTCCCGTCGCCTCGTCGAGCACGCCGCGGAGCTGGCCGTTGATCTGGTCGCGGCTCGTCAGGGTCTGCTCGAGGTCCATGGAGCCGACGACGTTACGCAGCGTGGTGACCGTGAGCTGCTCGATGCCCTGGATGTAGTTGGCGATCTCGTAGACGGCCGACTTGGGCTCGGTGACCTGGAAGTAGATGACCGTGTCGATGCTGACCACGAGGTTGTCCGAGGTGATCACGGGCTGCGGGGGGAACGAGACCACCTGCTCGCGCAGGTCCACGCCCGCGCGCACCCGGTCCACGAAGGGGATCAGCAGGTGCAGGCCCGGCTCGAGCGTGCTCGAGTAGCGCCCCAGCCGCTCGATGATCAGCGCCGTGGCCTGCGGGACGATCCGCACCGCCTTGACGAGCGCGATGATCACGAACAGCAGGATCAGCCCGAGCACGATGTACACGGCGATCATTCCGGGTTCTGGTTCAGTCATCGATCTTCTCCTGAGGATGGTTCTCGGTGAGCGGGCGGTCGAGCGGACGGGCTGTGGCGGCTCAGACCGTGTGGCTGTCGGACGCGACCGACTGCACCACGGCCGTGGCTCCGTCGATGCGGACCACGCGGACCTCGGTACCGGTCGCCAGCTCGGGCGACCCGTCCACGGTCCGGGCGCTCCAGATCTCTCCCTGGAGCTTGACGCGGCCGCCCATCTCGGTCACCCGGGACACGACGACCGCCGAGCGACCCACCTGGGCGGCGGCGCCGGTCTCGGTGAGCGGCATCCGGTGGCGCAGGTGGCGCAGCAGCCACGGGCGCAACGAGAACAGGAGGGCGGCCGAGACGACCGCGAACGTGATGATCTGCAGCCACAAGGGACCGCCCGCCGCGTTGACCCCCGCGGCCGCGAACGCTCCCCCCGCGAACATGATGAGCACAAGGTCCAGGGAGATGATCTCGATCAGGACGAAGAGGAGACCTGCTCCGACCCACCACAACCAGTCCATGACGGTTCCTTCCGTCGTGCGGCTCGTCCTGCGCGTCGTCGACGCGTCGACATCACCTGCGTTGACACCACCTGCGTTCTTTGCCCAGATTTTACCGGAAGAACGAGGTCCGTGCACCTATCGGGCGTGTCGGACGTCGGCGCGTCCGGGGGCGCTTCAGCGCGCCGCGCGCGCCATCCAGCGGCCGCCGCCGTGCGCGACGAACAGGGGCAGACCGAACGCCTCGCTCAGGTTCTCGGCCGTCAGGACCTCGTGCAACGGACCGGCACGGTGGACACCGCCGTCCTTGAGCAGCAGGACGTGCGTGAAGCCTGGCGGGATCTCCTCGACGTGGTGCGTCACGAGGACGAGCACGGGCGAGGCAGGGTCCGAGGCGAGCTCCGAGAGCGCCCCCACGAGCTCCTCGCGCCCGCCCAGGTCCAGACCCGCGGCAGGCTCGTCGAGCAGCAGCAGCTCGGGGTCCGTCATGAGCGCGCGAGCGATCTGCACGCGCTTGCGCTCGCCCTCGCTCAGCGTGCCGAACAGCCGGTCCGCCAGCGACAGGACGTCGAACGCCGCGAGCAGGTCCTCGGCACGCTCGGTGTCGAAGTCCTCGTACGACTCGTTCCAGCGGCCCGTGACACCGTAGGCCGCGGTGACCACCACGTTGCGGACGGTCTCCGAGGCCGGGATCTGCTCCGCGAGCGCCGCGCTCGCCAGGCCGATGCGGGGCCGCAGCCCGAACACGTCGGTGCGGCCCATCCGCTCGCCGAGCAGGTCCGCGGTGCCCGCGCTGGGGTGCATGCGTGCTGCGGCGATCTGCAGCAGGGTGGTCTTCCCCGCGCCGTTGCGGCCCAGGATCACCCACCGCTCGCCCTCGTTCACCTGCCAGTCCACGGAGTCGAGGATGGTCTTCGTGCCACGGCGCACCGTGACTGCCTGCAGGTCCAGAACCGAGCTCATGGGACACGACCCTATAGGTTGGCGGACGTGGAATCCCACTCTGCCCTCGCGCTCCCCCGTACCGTCGTCCTCGCCCTGTGGTCGCAGGCGCTCGGCCCGCAGGGCGGCGAGCCCGTCGATCCCGACGGTCCCGGCGCGGCGCTCGTGCGCCGCGCGGTCGCCGCGGTGCGCCTCGACGACGAACCTCACACGGTCGAGGGTGACGAGACCGCCTCGAACCTGGCCGACCTGGTCGCCCGCTGGACCCGTTCGCCGTTCGAGGTGTGCGCGGTGCTGCCGGCCCCCGGCGACCCGCTCGGCGTCCCCTCGGTCGTGAGCGCCGACGCGACCGACGCCGAGGAGTGCCTGCTCGTGCAGTCGCCCGAGGGGGCCTGGGCGCTCGTGCCCGAGGTCACGGCGTTCGGCAGCGTGTACGAGACGGGGCACCTGGTCACGTGGCACGTGGCGACCGTGCCGACCTGGCGCACCCAGGTGCTCGCCGCCGTCGGGACCCTCGCGGACGCCGAACGAGACCTGCGCGTGGCCCTGCTCACCGCGACCGAGGCGCTGGCCTCGCTCGACGTCGCCCGTTGGCGCGAGGACGCCGCCGAGACGATCGCGGCGCTGCGGTCCACGACTCCCCCGGACTGGCCGCTGCCGGCCGCCCGCTCGGAGTCGGACGCGCGCCGCGTGCGCGTGCTCGCCCAGGCCGCACGGCTGCGGGCCATCGTGGACCTGGCCACGGCCGACGACGGCGGCGCGGTCAACCTCTGGCAGGCCGACCAGCGCTCGACCGCGCTGCGCGAGGTCGACCGGGCCGCACGGCGGGCCATGTCGGCCGCGACGGCCCGCTACGTGACGGGACCGGACCCGAGCACGCTGCGGTAGACCTCGAGCGTTCGGTCCGCGATCGCGTCCCACGCGAAGTGGTCCTCGACCCTGGTCCGGGCCGCGCGACCCATCTCGCGCGCCCGCTCCGGGTCCGAGACGACCGCGACGAGCGCCGCGGCGAGGTCGGCGACGAACCTGTCCGGGTCCACGGGCGTCCCCGTCCCGTCGTCGACCTGCTCGATGGGGACGAGGTGGCCCGTCACGCCGTCGTCGATGACCTCGGGGATGCCGCCGGTCGCAGAACCGACGACGGGCAGCCCCACGGCCATGGCCTCGAGGTTCACGATCCCCAGCGGCTCGTAGACCGAGGGGCACACGAACACGGTCGAGGCCGCCAGGACCGCGACGAGCTCCTCGCGCGGGAGCATCTGCTCGATCCACACGACCCCGGTGCGCTGCTCGGCGAGCCGCGCGACGGCCTCGCTCACCTCGGTCGCGATCTCGGGGGTGTCGGGCGCGCCCGCGCAGAGGACCAGCTGGACCTCGGGCGGGAGCTGTGCGGCCGCGCGCAGCAGGTACGGCAGGCCCTTCTGGCGCGTGATGCGTCCGACGAAGACCACGGCCGGGCGCCCGGGGTCGATCCCCAGGTCGCGGACCACGCGGTCCGCCGCGGCGACCTGCGCCTCGGACTCGGGGCGACGCCAGCCGTCGAGGTCGATCCCGTTGTGGACCACGTGCACCTTGGCCGGGTCGACGTCCGGGTAGCAGCGCAGGATGTCCGCGCGCATGCCCGCCGAGACGGCGATGATGCCCGCCGCGGCCTCGTAGGCCGTCTTCTCCGCCCAGCCGGACAGCGCGTAGCCGCCCCCGAGCTGCTCGGCCTTCCAGGGTCGCAGCGGCTCGAGCGAGTGAGCGCTGAGGACGTGCGGGATCCCGTGCAGGAGCGAGGCGAGGTGCCCGCCGAGGTTCGCGTACCAGGTGTGCGAGTGCACGAGGTCGGCTCCGGCCACGTCGTCGGCCATCGCCAGGTCCACGCCGAACGTCCCTAGCACGGGGTTCGCCGAGGACAGCGAGCCGGGCACCGAGTACCCCGTGACCCCCTCCTCGCTGCGGGGTCCGTCGAAGCTGCGCACGCGCACGTCGATGCGTTCGCGCAGCACACGGGACAGCTCGGCGACGTGGACGCCCGCGCCTCCGTAGACGTAGGGCGGGTACTCACGGGTCAGCAGGTCGACTCTCACGCGGCACACGCTAGCGCGCCCGGCGGGGCCCGTGCGCACGGCAGGCCGCCCGCGACGCTCTCGCACCGCGAATCACCCACGACCAACCCGTGGTTCGGTCCCCACGAACCTCGGCCGAGGCCATAAGGTTCTGCCCATGGCCGCCCCACGTGTCCTCGCAATCGTCCTCGCCGGTGGCGAGGGCAACCGGCTCATGCCGCTCACCGCCCACCGCGCCAAGCCGGCCGTACCGTTCGGCGGCATCTACCGCCTGGTCGACTTCGCGCTGTCGAACCTGGTGAACTCGCACTACCTGCACATCGTCGTGCTGACGCAGTACAAGTCCCACAGCCTCGACCGCCACATCACCAAGACGTGGCGCATGTCGTCGTTGCTCGGGAACTTCGTCGCGCCGGTCCCGGCACAGCAGCGGGTGGGCAAGCACTGGTACCTCGGCAGCGCCGACGCGATCTACCAGTGCCTCAACATCATCGAGGACGAGCGCCCCGACATCGTCGTGGTCGTCGGCGCGGACCACGTGTACCGCATGGACTTCTCCCAGATGGTCGACGCCCACATCGCGTCGGGCGCCGAGCTGACCGTCGCGGGCATCCGTCAGCCCATCTCGATGGCGGACCAGTTCGGGGTCATCGACACCGACCCCGAGGACCCCACCAAGATCCGTGCGTTCCTCGAGAAGCCGACCGACCCCGTCGGGCTCGCGGACTCGCCCCTCGAGGTCCTGGCGTCCATGGGCAACTACGTCATCAACGCCGACGCTCTGGTCGCGGCCGTCACGGCGGACGCGACCGACCCGGACTCGCGCCACGACATGGGCGGAGACATCGTCCCGGCCTTCGTCGCGCGCGGCACGGCCGGCGTCTACGACTTCATCCGCAACGACGTGCCCGGTTCCACGGACCGGGACCGTGACTACTGGCGGGACGTCGGGACCCTCGACGCGTACTACGACGCGAACAAGGACCTCATCTCGATCACGCCGGTCTTCAACCTCTACAACGACGAGTGGCCGCTGCACACCGGGTACGTGGGCCTGCCGCCCGCGAAGTTCGTCCACTCGGGGCAGGGCCGGCTGGGGCACGCCGCCGACTCGCTCGTCTCCCCCGGCGTGATCATCTCCGGAGCCACCGTGGTGGGCTCGGTCCTGTCCCCCGGCGTCTACCTGCACTCCTGGTCGTCCGTCTCCGACTCGGTCCTCATGGACGGGGTGCAGGTCGAGCGGCACGCCCAGGTCCACCGCGCGATCCTCGACAAGAACGTGATCGTCACCGAACGCGCCCGCATCGGGCTCGACCCGGCGCAGGACCGCGCCCGTGGGTTCACCGTCACCGAGTCGGGCATCACCGTCGTCCCCAAGGGAACCATCGTTGAATAGCACTGCCGCCCGTCCTGACGTCTCGACCCGCCGCCTGGTGGTCATGGACGTCGACTCGACCCTCATCACGCAGGAGGTCATCGAGCTCCTGGCGGACCACGCCGGGACCCGCGAGCTCGTCACCGAGGTCACCGAGCGTGCCATGCGCGGAGAGATCGACTTCGGCGAGTCCTTGCGCGAGCGAGTGGCGACCCTGGCCGGGGTCCCGGTCAGCGCGTTCGAGGACGTGCTCGAGCGGGTCACGCTCACGCCGGGCGCTCGCGAGCTGATCACCGAGCTCCAGGGCCGGGGCTGGACCGTGGCCCTGGTCTCGGGGGGCTTCGAGGAGATCGTCGCTCCCCTGGCCGAGAGCCTCGGGATCACGCACTTCCGGGCGAACCGGCTCGAGGTCGTCGACGGCCGGCTCACGGGACGGACGACCGGCCCCGTGATCGACCGCGCCACCAAGGAGGTCACGCTGCGCGAGCTCGCGGCCGCCCAGGGCGTGGACATGGCGCACACCGTCGCGATCGGCGACGGCGCCAACGACCTCGACATGATCGGCGCGGCCGGGATCGGGATCGCGTTCGCGGCCAAGCCGGTCGTGGTCGCCCAGGCCCCGCACTCGGTGCCGGGTCCCCGCCTCGACGCGGTGCTGGAGATCATCGACGCGCCCGGCCGGACGGCCTGAGGGCTCGTCCGACCTTGTCGCGACCGATCCTGTTCCTCGACGTCGACGGGACCCTGCTGCCGTTCGGGGGCCCGGGGATGCCCGCGGTCCCGGACGCACCGGAGTCCTGGACGGCGGCGTCGAACCCCCACCTGGCGCGGGTCGACCGGCGGCTCGGGCCCCTGCTGGCCGGGCTGGGTTGCGAGCTGGTGTGGGCCACGGCGTGGATGCACGACGCGAACGAGGTGATCGCGCCCCTGCTGGGCTTGCCGCACCTGCCGGTCGCTGATCTCCCCGCCTACGACGGCGACCGCGGTGCCGACGACCTGCAGTGGAAGACGAGGCCGCTGGTCCGGATCGCGGACGGCCGTCCGTTCGTCTGGGTCGACGACGTCATCGGGCATGCCGACCGCTGGTGGGTCGAGCTGGAGCATCCCGGCGCCGCCCTGCTCCACCAGGTCCAGCCCGCGGTCGGGGTGACCTCGACGGACATCGCCACGATCGCCGCCTGGCTGCGGGACGTGGAGCCTACGGTCGGCTGACGGGCCGTGGGTGAGGATCCCGGCCAGGACGCCTGCAACGGGTGCTAGCCCACGTTCGTGAGCGCATCGACGAGCTGTCCGACCGTGGGTGCCCCCGCGAGACCCTGCGGGGTCGGGTAGAGACGGCAGGCCAGCCCGCTCGCCTCCTGGTGCTCGAACAGGTCGCGCCCGTCGAGACGAAGCGTGGGTGACCCCGGGAAGGCGAGCGCCGCGGCGTGCTCGTCCGTCAGGACCTCGACGAGCTCGACGGGTCGACCGGGAACGCCCACGAGCTCCAGGGCCTGCGCGAGGTTGTCACGCGCGACCGTCCAGCTCGGACAACCTTCGAAGTACAGGAGCTCGATCGTCATGGCTCCATGATGGCCGATCCGCGCGCCGTCGCCGGGGCGGACGGCCTGAGGGCACAACGGACCGCGAGCAGGTACGTCGAAGCCCCTTCCTCCCGTCGATCGGGTGGAAGGGGCCTCGTGCTTCGCGCGGTGTGCTCCCCCTCAGCTCGAGGGGCGCCCGACGTACGACAGGTTGGCGACCGCGCCGTCCCACTCTCCCCACGGGGTCGAGGACTCCAGGACGCTGTACGTCGCCGTGGGGACCCCCACCCGGACCTGGGCGAGCGCGCCCGAGTCGGAGCCGGGGCCGGCCAGGTGCGCCGCGGTCGCGGCCATGGTCGGCTCGTGACCGACCACCAGGAGCGTGCGCACCCGGGAGTCGGCGCCGCGCACCATGTCCAGCACGTCCCGCACCCCGGCGGCGTACAGGGTGTCGGTCACCACGACCTCCGGGGCGACGTCACCGAGGTGCGCCGAGAGGAGGTCCCACGTCTGGCGTGTGCGCAGGGCCGAGGAGCACAGGACGAGCTCGGGGACGAGCGAGGAGTGCGCCAGCGCGGCACCGACCCGGCCGGCCTGACGCCGTCCGTTGAGCGCCAGCGGGCGAAGGACGTCGTCGACGCCCCCGGCAGGCTCCGCCTTGGCGTGCCGGAGCAGCACCAGGCGGTGCGTGCCGCCTGCCGCCCCGGAACCGACGGCGTCGGACGCCACCGACGATCTGCCGTCTCGCACGTTCGCCCCTCTCGTCACAGCCCCATGGCGTGCACGCCGCCGTCGACGTGCACGATCTCCCCCGTGGTCGCCGGGAACCAGTCTGACAGCAGCGCGACGACCGCGCGTGCGGCGGGCTCCGCGGTCAGCTGGTCCCAGCCGAGCGGTGCACGCGTGGGCCAGCCGTCCTCCATCTGCTCGAAGCCGGGGATCGACTTCGCCGCGGTCGTGCGGATGGGTCCGGCGGAGACGAGGTTGGTGCGGATGCCCTCCGGGCCCAGGTCGCGCGCGAGGTAGCGGTTCGCCGACTCGAGCCCGGCCTTCGCGACGCCCATCCAGTCGTACACGGGCCACGCGAACTGCGCGTCGAACGTGAGCCCGACGACGGCACCACCGTTGGTCATGAGCGGCTTGGCGGCCACGGCGAGGGACTTGTAGGAGAAGGTCGAGACCTGCAGCGCGGTCGCGACGTCCTCCCACTTCGCGGAGAGGAAGTTGCCGCCCATGACGCTCTGGGGCGCGAACCCGATCGAGTGCACGACGCCGTCGAGCGTGTCCACGTGCTCGCGGACCGCGTCGGCCAGTCCGGCCAGGTCCTCCTCGTTCGTCACGTCGAGCTGCACGACGGGCGCCTCGACCGGCAGACGCTTGGCGAACGCCTGCGTGAGCTTCATCTGGCGACCGAACGAGGAGAGCACGACCGTGGCCCCCTCCTCCTGCGCGAGCCGGGCCGCGTGGAACGCGATCGAGGAGTCGGTGAGGACGCCGGTGATCAGGAGCTTCTTGCCTTCGAGCAGACCCATCAGTTCTTCTTCCGTTCTTTCGTCGTGCGCTGCTTGAGCGTACTCATGGACGACCTGCCCGGGGTAGTTCTCGGGGGTCGTGCGGTGTGTCGAGGAGCACGCCGTGCGCCTCGACGACGTCAGGTGGTGGTCAGTGCCCCATGCCGAGGCCGCCGTCGACCGGGATCACGGCGCCGCTGATGTAGCCCGCGTCGGGGGACGCGAGGAACTGCACGACGCCCGCGACCTCGGTCGCCTGGGCGAAGCGTCCCGCGGGGATGTTCGCCTTGTACTGCTTCTGGCGCTCCTCGGGCAGCTCGGCGGTCATGGCCGTCTCGATGAACCCCGGGGCGACGACGTTGGCCGTGATGCCGCGACCGCCGAGCTCGCGCGTGATCGAGCGCGCCATGCCGACCAGCGCGGCCTTCGAGGCCGAGTAGTTGACCTGTCCGGGACCGCCGTAGAGGCCCACGACCGAGGAGATGAGGATGATGCGGCCGCGACGCAGGCGGATCATGCCCTTGGAGACGCGACGCACGCACCGGAAGGTCCCGGTGAGGTTGACGTCGATCACGGACTCGAACTCGTCGTCGGTCATGCGCATGAGGAGCTGGTCGCGGGTCACGCCCGCGTTCGCGACGAGGACCTCGACGGGGCCGAGCTCGGCCTCGATCGCGGTGAAGGCCGCGTCGACGGCCTCGGTGTCGGTGATGTCGCCCACGACGCCGAACACGCCCTCGGGCAGGTCGCCGCTGCGGTAGATCGTCGCGACACGGTCACCGTTGGCGACGAACCGCTCGGCGATCGAGCGACCGATGCCCCGGTTGGCGCCCGTGACGACCACGGTGCGCGGGCTGGGGGAAGCGGGGACTTCGGACACGACATCTCCTCGTTCGGGTGGCCTGGGAGGCGTCGTCCGCGGCGGGGTGTCCCCCGCTCGTCCGGCACGTCGCCGCAACGACCGTACCGCGAGCGCCCGACGACGTGCGCGCAGGGACCATCACAGGCGACCGGGGTCCTTTGTCGGGTTCCGACAAACGTAGGATGGAGGGGTGAGCAGCAACAACAAGGTGCCGAGCATCTCGGACGCACCGGAGTCGCTCGCGCAGGACCAGGCCCGGCGCACCAAGCGCTACCTCATCCAGATGGGGATCCGGCTCGTGTGCTTCGTCGGGGCCGTGATCGTCCACGGGTGGTTCTCGTTCGTCCTGATCGGGGCCGCGATCGTCCTCCCGTACGTCGCGGTGCTGCTCGTCAACGCCGGCCGCGACCAGCGGACCTACGACGTCTCGCCCATGGAGCGCCTCCAGGTGGAGGCCGCCCCCGACCACCCGAGCCTCGGGCGGGTCGTCGAGCTCGACGAGGACGGCCAGGTGCGCAGCGACGCCCCGGACTCCCCCGCCCACCCCGGCGACGGCACCGACGGGCCCGCCGACCCCACCGGCCGGACCACCGACCGAACGAACACGCAGGAGCCGCACGATGGTTGACCTCCTCCACCTCGCCGACCCCGTCGACGAGGGTGAGCTGCTGTGCAGCGCCAAGGGTTGCCGCGCCGAGGCGGCGTGGGGCCTGCTCTGGAACAACCCCAAGCTCCACACCCCTGAGCGCCGCAAGGTGTGGCTCGCGTGCGACGACCACCGCGAGCACCTCGAGACGTTCCTGGGCGCCCGGGACTTCTGGAAGCAGACCGTGCCGGTCGCCGACCTCGAGCGTCGGCCCGAGCTGTGACGCCTCCCTCCCCCGAGTTCCCGGACGCCCCGGTGAACCCCGAGCCGCCGACGCCCCCTGAGACCTCGGGACCGCAGGCGCGCACCCCCGACGCGGCCCAGCTCGCCCACGACGTCGCCCGCGACGCCAAGGCCGAGCCCCGGACCGTCCGCCAGTGGATCACGCTCGCGCTCGGCGTCCTGCTCGTGGCGGCGCTGTGCGTGCTCGCGGGGCGCTGGCAGTGGCACCGCTACGAGTCGCGCTCGGCCCAGATCGAGATCATCGAGTCCAACTACGACGCGACCCCGGTCCCGCTCGCCGACGTCCTGCCCGGGCCGGGCGCCGAGCTGGACCCGCAGCGGGTCTGGCAGCAGGTCACGCTCGAGGGCAGCTACGTCCCCGAGGCGACCGTGCTGCTGCGCAACCGTCCGGTCGCCAGCAAGGCCGGGTTCCACGTCCTGGTCCCGTTCGTCACCGAGCCCACGGCCGGCAGCGAGCCGGTCGTCATGGTCGTCGACCGCGGCTTCGTGCCGCTGGGCGCCGACGCGAGCGCACCCGACGAGGTGGCCGCTCCGCCGTCGGGCAGGGTCGAGGTGACCGTGAGCCTGCGCGTCGACGAGCCCGCGTCGAGCCGCGAGGCCCCGGACGGGCAGGTCCAGGCCATCAACACGGCCCAGGTGCTCGCCGAAGGGCCCGACGGCGGCGCGTGGGCCGACGGGATGACCGTCGGCGCCTACGGCTCGCTCCGCGCCGAGGACCCGGCCCCTGCCGCCTCGCTGAGGGCCCTGGCCGTCCCCGACACCGATCCCGGCTCGCACCTGTCGTACACGTTCCAGTGGTTCGTGTTCGCGGCAGGCGCGATCGGCGGCTTCCTCGTCCTGATCCGCCGGGAGAAGCGCGAGACCGTGACGGCGGGAGACCTCCTGGGCGAGCAGCGCGCGTCGGGCCGCACCCCCGGGGAGCCCGCTCCCCGGCGTCGTCGCGGACCGACCGCCGAGGAGGAGGAGGACGCCCTCCTCGACGCGCAGGCTGCCGCGCAGGAACCCGCTGCGCACGGGCCTTCGACGCACGACGACGCGCGGACCTGACCGGCGCGCCTGCGGCGCACGCTCCACCGGGAACGACGAACGGCCCCCCAGCGCCGCGGAGCGGCGGGCCGGTGGGGTCG
>NZ_JACSQF010000013.1:51058-155584 GCF_014836755.1 Oerskovia merdavium | reverse complement strand
CAGATCGATACTCACCTCGACATCCGTCTTCGACAGAATGTCCGCCGCATAGATACCAGCAGGACCAGCGCCGACGATAGCGACGCGCAAAGGACGGGAGCTGCTCACAGGAAAGAACGCCTTCCGATCGAGGAGGGAGAGGACGGACCGCAGGAGATGGGCGGACCGTCACGCGGGCTGTCCGGGTGAGGTCCGCGGCCGCCAACGGGAGAACCACTCGATTGTACGACTGAGGTGAACCTCAACACTGACAGGCGATCTCGCCTGATGGAACCCCGTCTTGCGATCTGAGCAATCGTTACGTGGTTCCGCGGTCGGACCCACCACGCGACGTGCACCGCCGGGTCAGCCCTCGAACCGCCGCATGAACCCGTTGTCGAACCGTGGACGCCACCCGAGCGAGCGCAACGTCGAGAAGACCGGCACCTTGATGGTCGACGGTGTGAACGACAGGGTCGCGACGTTCGACACCTCGTAGCCTCGCTCGCCCGACACCGTGACCCGCGGTGCGACGACGACCTTCAGCGACCGTGCCCCGAAGGTCTTCCCTCGGAACCCGTCCTTGCGCGCCTCGGCGTGCACGGCGCCGGCCGAGACACCTACGGCCCTGCGGGTCGAGCCGTGCAGCTCGGTGAACGCATAGGTCCCACGACGGCCGTCGAGCGTGACCACGAGCCGGAAGGTCTTGGTGACCGCTCCGGCTCCGAAGAAGGACTGCCAGCGTACGTCCCAGCCCTTCCAGGTCGCGGTGACGACAGCACCTTTGTCGGTCGGTTCTGCCGTGACCTCGTAGGGCACGTCCTCCGCGTTGAGCGACAGGAGCGCCGCGACCACGTCCTCTACCCCGGCAGGACCGACTGCCGGCACAGGGGTGCTCACTCCTCGATCCTCAGGCTCTCCTGGATCGCCCGGATCTCGACCAGCAGCTGCTCGGCCTGCGCTCCCGAGCACGAGCCCGTGACCTGCACCAGGTCCACGACGGGGCCCCGGTCGACGATCGTCGTGCGGACGGCCTGGACCAGGGTCCCTCCCTCTGCGTCCGTGAAAGCGCCCTCGATCCGGAAGCCCGGGTGTCCGGCGATCTCCCGCTCCTCGCGCCCCAGCTCGGCGTACCCGGCGAGCCCGGTCAGCTTGGTCACGACCTCGCTCACGGCGTTCTCGAGCGTGAGCTGCTTGCGCGTGCGCGACACGACCACGATGACGTTGGGCCGGAACTCACCGGGAGCCACGACCTTGGCCAGGGCGAGCGGGAGCGCGACCTCGGGAAGCGGAGCCCAGCCCTCGGGGCAGTCGATGCTGACCCGGACGGGAGCAGGGAAGTCGGCGCTGGGGTAGGAGAGCACGGTGCTCATGAACCATCCTTCGTGTCGGTTGTCGCCGTCGTGCTCGACGGCAGGACGGGGTGTCAGTCTGTCAGGCCCTCGGTGGCTCAGGCCTCCCTCCGAGGCTCCGGCCGCTCCCGTCGCCCGCGAGGCGAGCAGGTCACCAGGGCAGGAGGTCGGTCAGACCCTCGACGAGCTTCTTGGGTTCGAGGTCGACCTTCAGCCCGACGCCGCCGCCGAGGCCGAGCGCGACACCGAGGTCGATGTCGATCTCCGTGTGCTCCCATCCCGCCCTGACGTCCACGTTGGCCCGCACGCCGATCCCCGCGTAGCCGGTCGCCTCGGCGCCGACCTGGGCACCCTCGATCCCCCCAGACGCCTCGACCTTGGCCTCGGCACCGGCGAACGCCTCGGCACCGACGGCGACCCCCAGGCCGTCGGGCCCGACCGACGCCGCGGCGTCGACGCCGGCGCGCGCGCCCGCAAAGGCCTCTGCGCCGGCGTTCCCCGCGAAGATGCCGTAGCCCAGGGCTCCCTCGGCCTTGCCGCCCGCCCCGACGGCTACCCCGGCCTGCCCCTCGACCGCCAGGCCGTCGGCGCCGACGTACCCGCCCGCCCCGGTATCGGCCCGGGCTCCGGCCCAGCCGGCCAACGACCCGTCACCGTGGAAGCCGCTCGACTCGCCGAACGACCCGTCCATCTCTCCCTGGACGCCAAGCACTCCGGACACGTTCGCGCTGGCGAGGTGTGCCTTGGCATCGACAGGGCGCCTGTCGTCGAGCAGAGGGCCGTCCACCCGTTCACCGTCGAGCGTGGACAGCTCGTACGTGGGTTGATACGTCCGGTGCGGGTCGAACACCCCGCTGTTGTCGACCTTCTCTCCGGCCGCACCTCCCGTCGAGCCGTGCAACCACCACGGGGACCCTGGCACGGTCGGGCCCGCGGGACCGATCACCGGCCCCCCGCCAGAGCCGCCCGCGCCCGGCGTGCCACCTCCCCAGGCCGTCCCGCCGGACCCGACGTCCTCGCTCGTGGCCTCCTGGTCGTCGGCGTTGCGCACGAGCGCGGTGCCCGCCTCACGCAGCGCGTCGCGCGTCGTGGTGAGCACCGCGGCGCACCGCGAGGACCACAGGTCACGGAACTGCTCGGCGTCGGGCCCCTTCCAGTCCACGACGCCCAGCCGCTGCGAGATCTTCGTCTGCAACGCGTCGAGGTCCCCGGACGCCTCGTCGAAGCTCTTGCCGAGCGTCCGGAGCGCCGTGACGTCGGCACCGTAGAAAGTCACAGGTTCTCATCTCGCGTCGTCGGGCATCAGCCCCGGGGGAAGGTGGGCGACGTGCCGAAGGGGCAGACGAGAGGCACAGGACCCGAAGATCCTGCGCCCTCTCGTCTGCCCCTTCGTCGCGCGTCCTCGAGGATCAGGAAGCGTTGGAGGTGGCCTCCTGCGCGAGCGCGTTCGCCTGCGCCTTGGCGCCGGCCTCGTTGAGCGCCGTGATGACGGTCTGGAGTGCCGTCACGTGCTGACCCGACCAGTCCGAGCGGAACGCGGTGGCGTCCGGACCGTTCCACTCGACGGAGTCCAGCTTGCCCGTGAGCTTCGACTTGATGGCGTCGACGTCCGAGGCGGCCTGGATGAGCTCGGTCGAGAGCTGCTTGACCTGCTCGACGTTGAGGCCCCAGTAGTTGCTCATGTGCTGCTCCTTCTTTCAGGGCCACCCCCTGCGGGCGACCTCGTCATGTTCTCGACACGGAGTACTCAACCATGTCGTTCTTCCCTCGTACATGGGGACAGCTCCCCATGGGTGAAGGGCTACTCAGGAAGGGCGATCTGCACCTTCCGCGAGCGCCCGGACACGACGAGGAATCCTCGTCCGGCCGGGAACTCCGCGCGACGGATCCGCCCCAGCGACGTGCCGAGGAGGATGTCTCCGTCGGTGTCCCCGGGAGTCAGGATCAGCCCGCTCCGGCCCGCCTTGAACGGCTTCGCCAAGGTCCACGCCTGGCTCCACGTCGAGCTCTCGGACTCGCCGACCACGAGCTGGTCGGTCCGGACGAGGACCTGGACGAGCTTGTCGAGGACGGACTCCGCGGGCGTGCCCGTGAGCTCGGTGAGGTTCTCGACCACCAGGACGAGGTCACCACGGCCGAGCTGTCCTCCCTCGGCCTGCGCCTTGATCGACTCGACGACGGGGACGATCTCCTCGGGGCTCGTCGCGGCGGTGTCCCACACGGGCAGCGCCGAGATGGGCGTCGGGCGGGGCGAGAAGTACACGATCCGTGTCCCGGGACGCGCGCGCCGGACCGCCTGGGCGATCGTCACGAGCGCGGTCGTCCGGCCGCCGACGGGCGGGCCGCCCAGCAGGAACGTGCCGCGCTCGGGCAACGTGACCGGGGCGATGTCGAGGTCGTCGAGACCGATGACCGGCGCGCCGCCCACCGACGCGGGCAGCGAGGAGAGCGGGATCGAGTCGGGGAGCTTCTCGATCGACGGAGCCTGCGGGACCCCGTTGCGCACCATCGCGTCGCGCAGCCTGCTGATCTCGCGCGACTGGATCGAGACGTTGGCGTCCCCACCCAGGACGGCGACCTGGACCTCGTTGCCCGCGAGGACGCCCCGACCGGGCGGCGAGGCCGGGGTCAGGACGTCGCGAGGCACCCCGACCATCAGGTAGTCGTCGGGGTTCGCGAGGCGCAGCACGAGCCGGCGCTGGATCGTGCTGCCCAGCGAGGTGGGCACGGCGCTCGGCCGGTCCCCGGTGATGATCACGTGCACGCCCACCTGACGCCCGTCGGTCGCGAGCTGGGAGAAGGCGGCCCACACGGGGAACCACGGCGTGGCCTTGAGGTCGTACTCGTCGCGGAACGCGCCGATCCCGTCGACGAGGAGCAGGATGCGGGGTTCCTGCGGGGCACCGGCCAGGGACCGGTACTCCCCGATGGTGCCGGCGCGCACGGCCGCGTACCGCACCGAGCGGTCGTCCACGATGCCGCGCAGCATCCGCAGGACGCGGGTCACACGCTCGGCGTCGTCGCCCGCGATGACAGCGCCGACGTGCGGCAGGTCCTCGAGCATCCGCAGGCCGCTGGCCCCGCAGTCGATCGCGTAGACCTGGACCGGGCCGCCACGGGCCGTGATCGCGGCCGAGACCGCTATCGACCGCAGGGTGGCGCTCTTGCCAGAGCCGCCGGTGCCGAAGATCGCCATGTTCCCGTCGCGGTCGGGCTCGTAGAAGACGGTCGGCTGCTTCTGCGACGCCGGGTCGTCGACGACTCCCAGGAGGAGCAGCTCGTCGGTGCGCGGGTTGGGCAAGAGCGCCAGGTCGTAGGTCCGGGCGAGCTCGTCGAGCCACGGCTTGCGAGGGGCCGGGACGGCCGCGCCCTGGGCCGCGCGCGCGATCGTCGCCACGGCCCGGGCGATGTCGTTCGGGCCGGGGTCGGTGACCTCCTCGACGTCGGGGGCCGGGATCTCCCACGAGGTGCCCGTCCCGAAGGACATCTCCTCGACGTCGAGCCGAGGACGCTGGGGCCGGTCGGTCGTCCATCCGCCCGCGTACCCCGTCTGGAACGGGGTGATCCGCCCGGGCCCGGTCTTGACCGCGCCTCGGCCCGGGATCGACGGGTCGAAGTGCGCAGCGAGCGGGATGCCCAGGATGTCGGTCGAGTCGGCCTCGTCGGCCATGCGCAGCGCGACGCGGAGGTTCGTGTTGGCCCGCAGGTTGTCCTTGATGACCCCCGCTGGTCGCTGGGTCGCGAGGATGAGGTGCAGCCCGAGCGAGCGTCCGCGCTGGGCGACGTCGACGACGCCGTCGACGAACTCCGGGACCTCGTTGACGAGGGCCGCGAACTCGTCGACGACGATCAGCAGGCTCGGCGGCGCCTCGGGATCGCCCGTGCGCTCGAGCGAGACGAGGTCCTTGGCCTTCTTCCGGTTGAGCAGGTGCTCCCGGTACCGCAGCTCGGCGCGCAGCGACGTGAGCGCCCGACGCACCAGGTGGGGCGAGAGGTCGGTCACGAGGCCCACGGTGTGCGGCAGGTTCACGCAGTCCGCGAACGCCGCCCCGCCCTTGTAGTCGACGAACAGGAACGTGACCCGGTCGGGGCTGTGCGCGGCGGCCATGCCCAGCACCCACGACTGGAGGAACTCGGACTTGCCGGCGCCGGTCGTCCCGCCGACGAGCGCGTGCGGGCCCTGGGTGCGCAGGTCGAGGTGGAGCGGCTCGGTGCCCGAGTGCCCGACGAGCGCGTGCAGGGTCGCGTCGGACTTGCGGCGCACGGGCGCCGACCCGTCGCGCACGGTCAACGAGTGGTTCTCGCGCCAGCGCTCGACCAGGGCGTCCGGGTCGCTCAGCAGCGCCTGGCCCGCGAGCGACACGAACGACACCGAGCGCGGGAGGTCCGAGTCGTCGTCGATCGGTGCACCGACGTCGACCACGGGGGCCAGAGCGCGCGCCAGCTCGTGCGCGGTCGCGAGGTCCACCTGCTCGCACGTCACGGGGAAGGTGAGGCGTCCGACGCGGACCTCGCCCGACGTCGCTCCCCCGTCGCCCGTCAGGACGAACGTGCGGCACGCGGCGGGCAGCTGCTCCACGGTCGGGGCGATCCACACGACGTGCACCCCCACGTCCGCGCCTCGCTCTGCGAGACGGGTCGTGCGGGACCGGTCCACGGGGGCATCGTCCTCGACGAGCACGACGACGGTCGGCAGCACCGGCGCCTCGAGGTCGTCGAGCTCCTTGGCAGGGTCGACGCCGCCACGGTCCCGGGCGCGCTCGCCCAGGTCCGCGCCGCGCGACTCGACCAGGTCCTCGAGCCGCGACAGGAGCGACGCGCCTGCGCCGGGGTTGTCCGCGAGGTGGTCACCGGCGAGGGGGCTGTGCGGCGAGCCCGTGTGGGGCAGCCACTCGAGCCACTCCCAGTCGACCCGCGACCGGGGCGACGTGAGCGCGGCGACGACGAGCTCGGCGGGAGAGTGGAGCACGACGAGCTGGACCAGGATCCCGCGCCCCACGCCGTCGACCGTCCCGGCGGGCCCCGTGATGCCCAGGCCACCGCTCGACCGCAGGTGCGCGACCACGGGCACGCCGTCGATGTAGGAGCACTCGGCCTGCAGCTTCTCGAGCTCCTGCCAGTAGACCGGCAGCGTGTCGTTGTTGCCCAGGTCGTCGAGCTGGACGCGAGAGACCCCTCGTCCGAGCCCGATCCGCACGCTCAGGAAGGCCTGGTGCTCGGGCCTGTGGGTCCAGAGCAGGGCGCCGAGACGTCGTACGGCGTCCACCGTGTCGGCGACCGACGGCGTCTCGGCGAGCCGCACGGCACGCTCGACCGCATGGGTCCGCTCGATGGTCTCGCGCATGGCCGCGACCGAGGCCGTGAACTGCTCGACCTGCGCCTTGAACCGTCGCTTGGCCTGGACCTTCTGGTCGACGTAGTTGCCGATCATCAGGATGGGGCTCAGCGCGATGAAGACGACCGACATGAAGTCCTTGCGGACCATCCAGAGCACGACACCCATGACCAGCGGAGCAGCCATGGCCAGCCACGGGAAGCGCGCAGGCTGGAGGGGCTGTGGCGGCTTGGGGGCCTTGAGCGTCCGCTCGGGGAAGCGGGCCACGACGCGCGGGGACCGGTTGAACTCGACGATCGGGCTCGTCGGGGCGAGGCTGCCGCTGCGCTGCAGCGCCACGACCGCGACGACCGAGCCGCCGACGTCCACCGTGTCGGCCGAGGTGAGGGTCGCACGCGCCATGCGCTCGCCGCCCATGACCAGGCCGTTGGCCGAGTTGGTGTCGACGATCTCGATGGACTCCCCGACCGTCAGCCGCGCGTGCCGCTTGGACACGAGCGGGTCGTCGAGCCGGACGTCCATGTCACGGTCGCGACCGAGATAGCTCGTGCCCACGGGCAGCGGGAACTCCCTGCCCGCGTCCGGGCCCGAGAGCACGCGCAGCACGGCGGCGGCCGGACCCCGGTCCTGACCGGGGGCCTCGAACTGCTCCGAGACGCGGACGATCGAGACCGTCGCCCCGGACCGCAGCCCCGCCTCGATCAGGTCGCTCGTCGGGGACAGGACCCGGCCCTGGGACGCGCTCGACGCGTCGTCGACCTGGAGCGTGAGCCGGTCCGGGGCGACCGCACCGGCGCGCACGGGGTCGCCCGAGTAGAGCGCCTCGGCGATGTCGCGCACGGTCGCCGTGGCGTCGGCCGTGACCGCGACGTTGGTCAGGGTCGAGTCCGGGCGGTGCAGGGTCAGCTTGATGCGCACAGGAGAGGTCCTCGGTCAGACCGGCGCGAGCGCCGGGACGGTCGGGGGGAACGTGTCCCGGTGGTCAGTCGCTCGGCAGGTCGAGCAGGGAGAGGTCGTCGGAGGTCACGAGCCGCGACGCGACCGCGTACTCGACGAGGCGAGCGCGCCGGTTCGTGGCGAGCGCGCCCGGACCTCCACGCAGGCCCTTGACGCCGATCCGGTCGAGCTTGTCGCACACGTTGTCGAGCTTGCGGTTGAACCGCGTCGTGGCCCATCCGAGCCGACGCGCGGCGTCCGCCGAGGTCGGGATCTCCGAGAGTCCTGTCCCGTCCCGACGGAGCATGGGCTCGGCGAGCGCGACCATGAGCTGCTTCTGGCTGACCGTGAAGCTCGTCATGCCGATCGTGGTCGCGCCGTCGGCAGGCTCCTCCGAGCGGATCTCCTGGTACGGGGCGCCCGCGAGCTGGACCATGACCTCGTAGGTCGTGGGGCCCGCGGTGAAGACGATCGAGGTCGAGGCGAAGACGAGCGGGAGCCTGTTGCCCGGCGACAGCCAGGACTGCACTCCCCCGCCCGCGTCGCAGATGGTCGCGGAGATGAGCGAGCCCACGTTCGCGAGCCACCAGATCCCGTTCTCGTGCGTGATCCGCAGGAAGCGTCGGTGCAGGTAGGGGTTGTCCTCGATCTCGAGGTCGCCGTCGCGCCCGATGTCGAACTCCTCCCCGGGCACGGGGCGGAACCACTCGCCGCAGAACTCGATCGCGAGGTCGCTCATTCCGGCTCGCACTTCGTGAAGGGCTTGGACGGTCTTCCGTCGCGCTTGACCGTGATCTCGATGCAGACCTTCTCGCCCTTCGCCGCCTCGTACCTCACCACGTTGAAGGACACCTCCTCGGGCTTCTCGTCGGCCGTCGGGTCCTCGACCCGACGGATCGAGAACATGTCGCCCTCCTGCCAGCCCTCGGGGTACTCGATCTTGAAGGCCACCTGCCCCAGGTCGTCCACGTACCCGGACGTCACGGTCGTGACGGGGTGCACGATGTCGCCCAGGTTGTCGTTCGGGAGGTCGCCCGCATCGGCCGCCTCGGAGTTCTCGGCACTCGGCCGGTCGTCGGTGTCCGCTTCTGCCTGACCCCCACCGGGCGGGTTGAGGAGCACGAAGATCCCGACCACCACGAGCACCAGGACACCTGCGGCGACCAGGAGCGGCCAGACCTGCCGCCTGGGCGCGGGGGCCGCGGACGGCCCGGGGTCCAGGGGCGCCTCGACGCCGACACGGTGCACGGTGTCGTCGACCGGTGGACCCCAGGCCCCCGTGTGCTGCGGGGCGCCACCCGGCGCGGGCCGCTGCGGGACGAACCCGCCCCCCGACGGCGGCACATGGGTCGGCAGCACGGGCGCCTGCTGGTAGGGGGTGGGCTGCGCCGGCGCCTGCGGCGCCGCGACCGAACCCACCGGGGTGCCGTACTGGCCCGCGGACTGTGTCCCGGTCGCGAGCTGCGCACGCCCGCTCGAGGTCACGGGGGCGTACGGAAGCTGCGACGGGTCCTGCCGGTAGACGGGGGTCGTCCCGTTCGTCGTGGTCCGGCCGCCCGACGGGTGCGAGCCGGACGTTCCGCCCGGGACTCCCCGAGGGTCGATCGAGACGATCGCGCGCAGCCGCGTGCCGCCGTCGTCGTCGGGCTCGTCCTCCTGCGTGAGGCCCGAGTCGTCGAGGACGTCGATCGGGGTGACGGCGTACGACAGCTCGTTCTGGACCTGCTGGAGCGCACGCGCGAACGCGAGCATGCTCGGGTAGCGCGACGCGGGGTTCTTGGCCATCGCCGTGCCGAGCACCCGCTCGAGCGAGGCCGGGACGTCGGTGCGTCCCGTCGGCAGCAGCGGCGTCGACTCGATGCGGGTGATGAGGCTCGCGCTCGAGTTGGACCCGCCGGGGAGCTCGAACGGCGCGCGCCCGGCCAGCAGGGTGTAGGTCGTGGCGGCCAGCGCCCAGACGTCGGTCTCCTTGCCCGCCCACGGGTTCTCGGCGAACGACTCGGGGGGCGACCACGGGATGGACATGCCCTCGGCCCGGGACGCGTCGTCGAGCGTCGAGGAGATACCGAAGTCTGTGAGCGCCGGGTGTCCGTACTCGGTGACCAGGATGTTCGCAGGCTTGATGTCGCGGTGCAGGATCCCGGCCCGGTGCGCGGTCTCGACCGCGCCGGCGATCTGGACGGCGATCCGCAGGACCTCGGCCACGCTGAGCCGCTCGGTCCGGTAGCGCGCGCCGAGGTTGGGCCGCGAGCAGTACTCCATCGCGAGGTAGGGCCGGCCGTCGGACGCGACGCTCGCCTCGTACATCGTCACGATCGACGGGTGGGTCGACAGCGTCGCCATGAGGTCGGCCTCGACGTCGAACGCCGCGCGCTGGGACTCGCTCGACCACTCGTGCAGCAGGACCTTGATCGCGACGCGCCGCCGCGGACGCTGCTGCTGGTACAGGAAGACGTCGGAGAAGCCGCCGGAGCCGACGACCGAGACGTACTCGTACCCGTCGATCAGGGGCGGCGGCGACGGGGCGCGCTTGGAGCTCATAGCAGTCCTTCGAAGACGAACGTCACGCCGTCGCCGACGTCGACGACGTCGTGGGACGCGACCATCATGGGCTCACCGGGGTGCAGGCGGCGTGGCGGCTGGCCGGGGCGCAGGACCGTGGTGCCGTTGGTCGTGTTGAGGTCGCACACCAGGACGTGCCAGCCCTCGAGCTGGATCTCGACGTGCGAGCGCGAGATGTCCTGCTCAGGGCTGGGGACGGCCACGAGCCGGGGCAGGTCGTTGCTCTGCGCGCGCGTGGTCCGGGGTCTGCGCCCCAGGACCACGGGACGGTCGAGCTCGACGACCTGACCGTTGGACAACGTGAAGCGGCCGAGCGACGGGCGCGTGACCAGGTGGGCGTCGCCGTCGAGCGGGGCGCCACAGCGGCCGCACGTGTCGCGCGACGCAGGATTGGCATGCTCCTCGCGGCACACGCGCGCGAGGATCTGCTGCGACCCGGGAGCGGGTGGCGGCGAGAAGATGGGCCCTGCCCCGGCCGGCGGCGCGGGGGGCGCCTCCGGAGCCGGGGTCGGGGCGGGGAGCGGAGGTACCCCCGCACCGCCGACCTGGGCCCGGAGGTCCGCGATGACCGACGAGAAGACCGTGTGCCCGTCGTGGTCGTCGGCCTCCGCAGCGAGATTCGGGGCCGGTGCGATCGCGCTCGGCTCGTGCGCGACGTCGAAGGCGCGGGCCGCGGCGGCCGGTGTCGCCCCGGTCCACTCGCGCGGGACGCCGGCGATCATGCCGGCCTCGTCCTCGGGCTCGTCGTCGGACGACGGCGCGGAGCCTTCTGGCGTACCGGGGGCGACGGGCGGCACGGAGGGCGCAGGGCCGCTCGCGTCCTCGTCCTGACCGTCCTCGTCGACCCGGATCGCAGCGTCCTCGACCCGCCGCCCGCCCGGCCCCCGCCACTCCCAGAGGTGGCCGTACCCCGTCTCTGCCTCGGCCGGAGGGGCAGGCACGGGGCCGACGCCGGGCGAGGCGCCGTCCAGCAGGGCAGGGCTCTCGACCGCTGGGGCCGGTCGCTCGAGGTCGGGAGCGATCGTGGCCTCGGGAGCGATCGTGGCCTCGGGGGCGATGGTCTCCTCGGACGCGTCGACCTGGTCACGGTCGACCGCCGCTCCCGGGCTGTGCCCCACCGGGTCCACGGGAGCGTGCGCGACCAGAGCGTCCCGCAGTGCATCCTCCGCCCCGAGAACCTCGTCGCCCGGCCCGTCACCCGCGAGGGGAGTACCGGCCAGACCCGCCGGGCTCGCGACCACTGCGTCCGCCGACGACGGCTCGACCGCAGGAGCGGCAGGCGGCGGCCCCCAGGCGAGCGCGTCGAGCGACAGGGGCGCAGGGACGCGCGCCGGAGCGTCGGCGACCTCGGGGAGCTGCGCCGTCGAAGGCTCGGCGACCGGAGCCGAGGGAACCTCCACGAGGTCCTGCACGATCCTGGACGCCAGCACGACGCCCTCCCGCAGGGGCAGCCCGACCAGGGCGACCTGGCCCGCCGTGGCCTCGAGGTCCGTCACGGGGTCGACGCCGAGCTGTACTGCGACCGCCTCGACGCTCTCCACGGTGCGCTCGGACCACGTCGAGACGTCGTCGCCGTCCACGTGGATGCTCCCGGTCGGGGTGCGCAGGGTGACAGAGACGTCGCCGCGCACCGCGACCTGGACGCGCCGCCCGGAGACCACGGCGACCGCGAACGACGGCATGGTGCGCAGCGTGGCGCCCAGGACGACGGTCAGCAGCTGGATGACCTCGATGACCTCGGTCTCCGCGTCGCCCGACGCGTCGAGCCGATCCCACAGGGCCCGCACGAGCTCGCTCGTCGCGCCGTCGGGCAGGACGACGATCGCCCCGCCTCGGACGAACCCGAACGCGCTCCCCGTGTCGTAGCGCAGTCTCACGACCTGTCCCCCATCTGCAAGTGGATCTCGCGCGGCAAGGTGTCCTCATCGGTGTAGCCCAGGGCGTCCCGGGGGGTCGTGGACCCGTCGCTGGTGTCCTGCCACGCCCCGGTCGCGTCGACGACGACCACGGTGATGTTATCGCGACCACCAGCGACGATGGCCTCGTTGACCAGCAGGTCGGCCGCGCACTGGGGGTCGGGCTGTGCCAGGAGGATCTCGGCGATCCGTTCGTCCGACAGCTCGCCCGTCAGGCCGTCGGAGCACACGAGCATGCGGTCCCTCGCCTCGATGGGGATCCAGCAGAAGTCCGGTTCGGGCGGGAGCGCGGCCCCGACGGCTCGCGTCACGACGTGACGTCGCGGGTGCGTGAGCGCCTGGGTCGGGGTGAGCAGGCCGGCGTCCACCATCTCCTGGACCTCCGAGTGGTCGACGCTGAGCTGCTCGAGGACACCGTGCGACATCTGGTACGTCCGCGAGTCGCCGATGTTCACCACGAGCCAGTACGGCACGCCCTCCTGCTCGGCCACCACGACACCCGTCACGGTCGTCCCGGCCCCCCGGCCCGGTTCGGTACTGATCGCCCGCACGTCGTCCTGGGCGACGCCCAACCGTTCACGGACGTCCTCCGGGCCGACCTTGCCGAGCGCCCCGAGCGGGCGCAGCGCGTCGATCGCCGCGGCGCTCGCGACCTCGCCCGCGTCGTGCCCGCCCATGCCGTCGGCCACGAAGAAGACCGACCGGTCCGCGAGGAAGCGGTCCTCGTTGAGGAGCCGGCGGGCCCCGCGGTGAGAGCTCGCCCCCCAGGCCAGGTGCACCCCGGTCGTGCTCGCGCTCACGCGGCACCACCCGGGTGGACCGTGAGTCGGCGGTCGCCGACCTGCACCACGGACCCCACGGTCACGACGGCCCGGACGCCGGCCTCGAGCACCTGAGGGGCGCCACCGGGGCGGGTCAGGATGGTCCCGTTCGTCGAACCGCGGTCGACGAGCCAGAGCCCGTCCGCGTCGACGCCCATCTCGGCATGCGTCTTGGAGACCGAGCGGGTCGGGTCCTCGACGGCGACCAGGACCACGGAGCCCTCCCCGGTCGCCTGCGGGTTGCGGCCGATCAGCGCCGAGCCCGTCACGGTGACCCGACGGCCCGACTCGAGCTCGAGCACGAACCCGTCCGGGGTGTCCCGCCGGACGTCGCTCACGCTGAACCGGGTGCTGTCCCAGTCGGGATCCTCGTCGGCCGCCGCGGCGCTCGCCACGGGGGCGGCAGGTGCGGCGGGCGCCTGCTGGGGCGGAGCGGAAGGTGCGGCGTAGGACACGGGAGGCTGCGCCGTCGGGCCGGGAAGTCCCCCGCCCGACGACGGAGCGTCCGCGGGAGCGGAGGGCGCCACCTGGGCAGCGGGTCCCCCGGGGGCCCCCGGGACTCCCGTGATCAGGCCACCCTGGACGCCCGCCTGGGGCGCCGGAGCAGCTCCGAACGCCCACGGGTCGGGCGCGACCGGGGCCCGCTGCGCGCCGGGATATCCGGGCGCGACCGGCGCCACGTAGCCCGCGGGCGGGGTCGGCGAGTACTGGCCCGGCGTGGCAGCCGGAGCCGCGTACCCGGCGGCGGGGGTCGCGAAGGCACCCGTCGGGGGCATCGCTGCGAACTGCTCTGCGGGTGCGTGCGGCCCCGTGGGCGCGGACAGCACCGCCCCCCGGACGTCGAGGACCACGGCCTTGGCCGCCTTGTCGTGCCAGCCCTGCCCACGGCCGGACTTGTCGAAGGCCGGGGAGAGCGCCACGAGGAATTCTCCGACGCCGCACGCGATCGCCCCGAGACCGATCACGATCCACCGCAGTGCGGCGCGGCCGAAGCCCAGGGGCGAGCGGTCCTCGGCCCGGACCGTGCGCAGCCCCAGCAGGAGGTTGCCGATCGTCCGGCCGGTGCGCCCCTCCCAGAACCAGATCCCGAGCCAGTAGACGAGCCCCAGCGCGCCGGTCACGGCCCACAGGATCGTCACGCTCCCGAGCAGCTCCTCCGCCTGGGCCTGCGTCGCGACGGTCATGCCACCCGTGAGCGGCACGCCGAGGGCGGCCAGCCCACCGAGCACGACTCCCCCGGCGACGAGCCCGATCACGGCACAGTCGACGAGGAACGCGACGAAGCGGCGGCCGACACCGGCCACGGGGGCCGTGCGCCCTCCGGCCGACGAGGACATGGCGGGCAGGCCGAGCGACCCGGGCACGCCGAGCGCCCCGGGAGCTCCGGCTCCGGAAGACAGGCCCGGCACGCCGGGCTGCGAGGGACCTACGGGGAAGCCGTGCGCGCGCTGGGTCATGGCCGCGACCTCGCGCTCGGTCGTGACCCCGAGGGCGGGCTCCGACACGGGGTCCGGCCCGGGCGCCTGCGCGGGACCCGCCCCGTACGGGCTGCCGGTGCGCGGGAACCTCGTCCCGCAGACCGCGCAGAACGCGGACCCTGCGGCCTGCGTCGTGCCGCAGGCGCTGCAGGTCGTCGTCTCGGACATCACTTGTCTCCTGGCTTCGTGACGGGACCCGGCGCCGGCGTACGCGCCCACCGGACGGGCTGTCGAGAGGGACGGAACCTGGCCGGGAGCCAGGACCTCCGCGCGCCCCGCAGGGATCGTAGCGACACCGCGGCGCGAAGTCGCTGCCCGCGCGGCAGGGTGGACCGCATCCCGGTCAGCACCGCGTCGACCTCGGTCCAGAACGACTCGATCTCCTGCGGGCTCGGGTCGCCGGTCCCGAACACCTGGGCGTCGGCCGTCCGAGCGAGCGTGACCGTCGGTGCCGCGGCTGCGGGGAACGACTCGGACAGTGCGCCCGCGCCCTCCCGGCGCGTCGCACCTCCCGCGACGGGCGCACCCAGGTCCGTCGCGGCGTCGAGCACCTCACGCCAGCCACCGCTGATCCGGTCGACGGGCCGCTCGGCCTCGCGCCGCCGCTTCCGCCGCCGCGACTTGAAGGCCACGATCAGGAGCAGGGGGAGCGCGAGCAGGATCAGCGGCACCGTGACCGCGACCGCGACGAGCGCGGCCTGACCCCAGTCGAAGCCGGACGACTCGGCATCGTCCTTCTTCTCCTCGTCGTCGACCGTGCCGGCCTCGGCGTCCGCGGGCTCCTCGGGCGGCTCCGGGTCCTCGAGGACCGGGGGCTTGGGCACCTGGTCGCTCTTGGGCTCGGGCTCGATCTTGTTGTCCTCCTCCGGGATGGCGTCGACCGGCACCCACCCGTAGCCCTCGAACGGCACCTCGACCCAGGCGTGGACGTCGGCGCCCGTGGCGACGAACGGCGTGCCCTCCTCCCAGGTCTCGGGCGGGTAGAAGCCCATGACGACGCGCGCCGGGATCCCCGCGGACTGCGCCATGAGGGCGAGCGCGACCGCGAACTGCTCGTCGTCACCGACCATCTCGTCGTCGGCGAGCAGCGTGTCGATGCGCTCGGCCGAGTGCCCGGGGCGCGAGGGGAGCTGTGTCTCGAGACCGCTCGAGAAGATGCCGCTCGCGACGAGACCGGTCTTGAGGTTCTCGAGCTGGACGACGGGGTCCGTCTCCTCGGCCATGAACTGCGCGGCCTTGCCTGCGACCGAGTCGGGGACGTTGATCGAGCGCGGGAGCTTCTCGTCGAGGACCCGCGAGGACTGCAGGTCCTCGGCCGACGGGGCGGGCGCCACGAGCGCGTCGAGGCGGAACGAGTCGCCCGGGCGCAGCCCCGCCGTCGTGACCCCGGTCGCCGTGGTCGAGTTGTAGTAGGTGGTCGAGCCCAGGGCCTCGGCCCGCTCGCCCTGGTAGACGATCCCGGCGAGCGACCCGACGTCGGGCACCCACACGCCCCGGTAGGCGCCGATCGTGACCGTGACCTCGGTCGGCGTGCCCTTGGCGACCGTGGCGATCTGGTCGCCGGCACGGGTGAAGACCCCCGACCCGGACCCGGCCCCACCGCTCGAGACGTCGTAGACGACGCCGTTGTACGCGTCGAGCGTCGCGAGGCGGACGCGGGCACCCGCAGGCAGGCCCTCGACCGTGAACAGCTCGTCCTCGGTCATCTCCTTGGCGTACTTGCGGAACGACGCGAGCGGGCTGACGTACTCGTGCAGCTCGAGCGGCGGGACGACGTTCTCCCGCAGGACCGTGCGCTCGGTGTCAGGGGTGAGCACGGGGACGAGCAGGACCGCGGCGACCCCGCCGAGCGCGAGCATCGCGGCGCCGCCCCGGGCGCGGTGCCAGCGCAGGCGCCGGGTCGCCGCGAGGCTCGCCTCGGTCGTGACCTGGTGCTCCCCGAGCCGCGCCTCGGTCGCTCGCCACGCGCCCCACAGCAGACCCACGACGACCAGGACGAGGCCCTGGACCACGGGCAGCGCGGGCTCGACCGTGCCCACGAGGATCACCGCGACGAACGTCAGCGCGACGGGGACGAGCGCCCACTGGGCGTCGCGGACCCGCCACGCGAGCGTGCCCGCGACGATGGACGCGATGAAGAGCAGGAGGAACGGGACTCCACCCAGCTCCGGGAACGACTGGAGCGGCGGGACCGAGGTGACGATCTCCTTCCAGCCCGTCACCGCACCGAGCAGCAGGCCACGGAACGTGTCGAGGGTCGGCAGGACCCCGGCGACCGTGGTGCCGGGCAGCGCGAAGGGACCGCCGAGAAGCACGTAGACGAGGACCGCGGCCGCGGTGACGCTGAGCGTGCCCCAGCGGCGCCAGGCGCCGAGCCATGCGACGCCGAGGCCCAGGACCATGCCGCCGACGGCGGGGAGCAGGTACGCGGTCGAGCCCCACGCCGGACCGAACCCCACGATCGCCGCGCCGAGCATCACGACGAGCGCGATCGCGTCGAGGGCGCCCGAGCCCGTGAGGGCCCGCGGAGCCCGCGTGCCACGCGGGGCTCGGGACGTCGTCCCGTTCGAGCGGGTACCCGTCGCTGTCGAGCCTGTGGTGTGACCCGCGGGCCGGCCCTGCCAGGCGGGACCACCGGCAACCCGCCCCCGGGTGTCGTTCTGGGACATCAGTCGTTCAGCCTCCGCAGCGCGAGGGGAAGGTCGCCCAGCTCCCCGATGGTGAGCACGACGAGCTCGGCGATCCGGTGGCGGCTGACCTTGGCGCCCGGGACGCACTGGATCGCCATGACCCGGACGTCCTTCGGCAGGCGGGCCGAGGCTGCGCGCAGCTCCGTGGGTGTGACCGAGCTGCCGACCACGAGCGCGACGACCGAGGCGTCCGTGACGCTCGCGGTCGCGACGCGCGCGACGTCGACGAGGCTCGTGCGCAGCTCGCGGGTCTCGACGCGCGCGAGGTCGTCGAGGAGCCGCACACGGTTGTCCCCGCGCAGGCTGCCGTCGTTGACGAGGACCGTGAGGCCACGGTCCTCCTTGATGGCCTGGAGCCCGAGCGAGCCGCACGAGCTGACCGCGAGCTCGAACTCGTCGGGGTGGCCGTAGTCCTCGGTGCGCGTGGACAGGATCACCGCGAGGTGCGAGCGCCGCGTCTCCTCGAACTGGCGGACCATGAGCTGGCCCGTGCGGGCCGTCGTCTTCCAGTGGATGTGACGACGGTCGTCGCCCGGGACGTAGTCGCGCAGCGCGTGGAACGACACGTCGGAGTTGGAGATGTCCTGGGTCACGCGGCCCTCGAGGTCGCGCAGGAAGCCCGTCGAGGAGCCCGACAGGTTCTTGGTGCGCGGGTGGACGAACAGCTCCTCGGGGTCGGTCCAGACGACCTCGCGGCGCAGCAGCCCCAGCGGGTCGGCGCGGACCGAGCGCACGGGGCCCACGGGGATGACCGAGCGGCGGTGCGTCGGGATCGTGAAGATCTCCTCGTGGCTCGCCCCGGTGCGCAGACGCGGGACCGGGAACGAGGCCACGCCCGCACCCACGGGCAGCTCCATCACGGCGGGCAGGAGTGGGCGCGACGACTGGTTGCTCACCTCGAGCCGGCCGACCGCGCGGTCACCGACCGTGACGCGCTGCTGCCCGAGGTCCAGGTCGACCGTGTACTTGAACGTCCCGCGCACGAACGCGACGGCTGCGAGGAGCGCGACCGTCAGGACGACCGCGACCACGATCAGCTCGACCCACGAGAACAGCAGGCCGGCCCACCACGCCGCGACCGTCCCGACCAGGACCGCCCACCCGAACGGGCTCACGACCGAGACCACGGGGGCGAGCGCCTCCGCGACGGGTGTCGTCACAGGGGTGAGGAGCCCGCGCAGGCGCGTGGCCCGGCTGCCCCCGCTGCCCGACGGCGTCGCGCGCCCCGGGCGTGCGGGTGCGGCGCCGCTCGTGGTCGGGCGGGCCGGACGGCTCCACGGAGTCCGGGCGCGTCGCGACGCTGCGTCCGGGGCCCCAAGGGCCTCGGGGGCGCCGGGCGCACCCGTGGTGCTCCGAGCACCCTGGGTGCTCGGGCCCTGGGTGCTCGGGACGCCCTGGGGCGTCCGTCCGGGAGCGGGGTCTGGAGTACCGCCTGCGGCGACGGAGGTCTCGGTCGTGGTCATCAGGTCAGGCCGACCGGCGTTCCTGCGGCGCCGCGACGTCGGCCAGGAGGCGCGCGAGCACGCCCTCGTTGGTGGCCCCCGCGAACTCTGCCTCGGGGTCGAGCACGAGCCGGTGCGCCCAGGCGGGCTGTGCGAGCTCCTTGATGTCGTCCGGCAGGACGTAGTTGCGGCCGTGCGCCGCAGCCCACACCTTGGCGCACCGGACGAGCGCGAGCGCCCCACGCACCGAGACCCCGACCCGGCACTCGGCCGCGTTGCGGGTCTCCTCGGCGAGACGGGAGATGTACTCGAGCACGGCGCCGTCGACGTGGACACCCGCGGCGAGGTCGGCCATCTCCGCGACGGCCTGCGTCGTGATGAGGGCCTGGAGGGTCGCGCTGCGGTCACGCACCGAGGCCCCCTGCAGGATCTCGACCGTGGCCGCGTGGTCCGGGTACCCGAGCGACGTCTTCATGAGGAATCGGTCGAGCTGCGCCTCGGGCAGACGGTAGGTGCCGGCCTGCTCGATCGGGTTCTGGGTCGCGATGACCATGAACGGCCGGCCCACCGAGTGAGTCACGCCGTCGACCGTGATCTGCCCCTCCTCCATGACCTCCAGGAGCGCGGACTGCGTCTTGGGCGAGGCACGGTTGATCTCGTCCGCGAGGACGATCGACGCGAAGATCGGCCCCTGGTGGAACTCGAACTTCGCGGTCTTCTGGTCGTAGATCGTCACGCCCGTGACGTCGGAGGGGAGCAGGTCCGGCGTGAACTGGATCCGGTTCTGCGTGCCCTGGACGCTCGCGGCCAACGCTCGGGCCAGCGAGGTCTTGCCCGTGCCGGGCGCGTCCTCGAGGAGGATGTGGCCCTCGGAGAGCATGCACGTGAGGACCAGGCGCACGACGTGCGACTTGCCCAGCACGGCCTGGCCCACGTTGGTGACCAGACGGTCGAAGGTCTGAGCGAACCAGGCGGCCTGCTCGGGGGTCATGGTGGTCATCGGGAGGTTCCTCGTGGTCTCGGTCGTGCTGAAGGTAGGGGCGCGCGGGTCCTGCGGGGCGTCACCAGATCGCTGCTCTGGAGTCGCCCCAGACGTTCGTCTTGACCCAGATCGTCGTCCCGGCGTGCCCGTGGAAGCACCACATGGTGCCGTCCCAGTTGCCGTTCGCGTCGGTCCGCTGCGACGCGCCGTTGAGCGCGGTGCTGGAGAACCCGCCGCTCGAGGGGCTGAACCAGTGGTTCCCGCCGTAGCTCGACCAGCACTGCGTGCTGAACGGCGTGTTGGGCTCCGCGTTGCGGATGCGGAGCACGAGGTAGGCGCACGCGGGGTCGTTGCAGTCGTTGTTGCTCACCCGGCTGCCCCGTTCGGTCCAGATGTCGCGGGCCGGCTTGGCGTCCGAGGTCGCAGCCGCGCACTTCGAGGCGGTCTGCCCCTCGGCGTCCGTGACCGTGACACAGATCTCCTTGCGGTCGGAGTAGCCCGCCGCGACGTTGACGCTCCCGCTCGCGGCTCCGCTCGAGACGGCCCCCGTGACCGTGGTCGTGTAGTTGCGCCCGTTGCCCGAGGTGCTCCAGCTGAAGCCGACGGTCTGGTTCCCTCCCGAGGCGTTCACGCTGGGCGCCGGGATGGGACCGTACGGGTTCGCGGTGGCCTTGTTCGAGGCCGGACCGTCCCCCCGTCCGCCGTCGGCCTTGACCACCGCACGGACGTAGAAGTCGTAGCCCGTCCCGTTGTTCAGGCCGCTGACGACCTTGTTCGCTCCCAGAGCGGCCCAGCCCGAGCTGCCGTTCTGGCTCCACTCGTAGCTGATCTCGCCGTCACGCGCCCCGGCGGCCGTCACGTTGGCGAACGCGAGCTGGACGGTCCCGTTGGCGCCGGTCGCCGTGGCCGTCAGACCCGCTACCGCGCCAGGCGCCGCGAACGCACGCTGCGGGTTGGACTCCGGGCTGAAGGCCGCCTCGCCGAACTTGTCCGTGGCCTTGTTGTGCGCCTTGACCCTGAACGTGTAGTCGGTGCTGTCCGCCGGCACACCCATGGTGGCGGTGGTCGCGGCGACCTTGGTCGACGACACCACTGCACCTCCACGCAGCGCCTCGACCGTGTAACCGGTGATCGGTCCGCCGTTGTCGGCCGGTGCCGCCCACACGATCTTCATCTGGGACGAGGACCCGAGCGACGTGCGCGTCGCACCCGGCTTCGCCGGAGCCGCGGGCTTGCCCGCCGGGATCTCGGGCGCCGAGGCTCCGGACCACTCGGACGGGTCCGGTGCAGCGTTCACCGCCTGGATCTCGAAGGTGTAGGAGCCGCCGTTCTGCAGCCCGGTCCACTCGTACGAGGTACCGGTCACGCACGTGCGGTCGGTCCCTCCGCCAGGTCCCGAGATGCGGATGTTGACGCAGCTGATCGGGGACCGGTCGGTGTACGTCTCGTTGACCCAGGTGAGCTTGATCGAGGTGTCGCCGAACGCGAGCGTCGGTGGCGCCGGGCGGTTGGGCTTCTCGTCGGGACGCGCGTCCTCGGAGGGCGCGGACGGGTCGGAGTCACCGACCTCGTTGGTCGCGACGACGGTGAAGTTGTAGACGACGTTGTTGGTCAGGCCGTCCAGGGTGCAGGTCGTGGTCGCGCACGCCTTGGTGTACCCGTTGGTCGACCTGACGGTGTAGCCCGTGATCTCGGCACCGTTGTTGACGGGCGGGTCCCACGTCAGGACCACGGTCTTGGAGCGGACCTCCTCGACCGTGGGCTTGGCAGGAGTCTCCGGGCGCCCCTGGACGGTGACCTGGATGCGCCCCTCGACCTGGCGGTCGGGGTCGTTCGTGGCGTCCTGGACGCGGTAGCGCACGACCATGACCCCGACGAACGTCTTGTCCGGGGTGACCACGACCTGGTCGCCGGAGACCGTCGCCGATCCGTTGCCGGTCTCGACCAGGGCGTCGACGAGCTTGAGCGGGGTCTCGGGGAAGGGGTTGGAGTCGTTGGCGAGGACCCTGACCGGGACGTCCTTGCCCTGGTGGGCCTTGTCGACCGTGTCCTCGTTCGCCTTGGCCAACGGCCGGGTCGATGCCACGACCTTGACCGCGAGGGTTCCCTCGACGGGCGGGTGCTCGCCGTCGGTCACGGTGATCGGGACGTTCAGCACGGTGCCCTTGGTGATCTCGGGGGCGGCCCTGACGGTTGCCGTCGTCCCGCTGATCGCGACCGAGATCCCGGTGGGGGTCGCGCCCGCGGTGAACGTCACGGGGTCCCCGTCCGGGTCCTCGACGAACCGGGCCAGGTCGACGCTGCCCTCGTCCCCGGCGGCGACGTCGACGTTCGACGCCGACAGGACCGGGGGAAGGTTCTTGGGCGCAAGGACCAGGATCGGCAGCGCGAGCAGTGCCTTGTGCCCCTCGGGGTCGTCCGGTCCCGTGCCGTCCGTGACCTCGAACGACAGCGTGGACGGCCCCGCGTAGTCCACCCGGGGGGTGTAGACCACGTTCGTGGCATCGGTGACGGCGACCGTTCCCTCGAGCGCCGAGACCTTCGACTCCTCGGTCAGGCGAGGGGTGCGTCCTTCCAGGACCAGGACGTAGTCGGTGATGTCCACGGGCAGGGACTCGCCCGCGTGGACCTCGAGCGGCGCGATCCCCGGCCGCAGCTGAGGGATCTGCTCGGTCAGGCCTGGGACCTTGACGAACGCCCGGGACGTCAACCCGTCGACGTCGGTGACCGTGTAGGTCAGGACCTGCCGCTCCTCGGTCAGCGGCACGGTCAGGACGCCGTCCGCGGACACCGTGACGCCGAGCGTCTGGGTCGTGACCGTGAGCTCGGACGCGGCCCCGTCGGGGTCGTCGTCGTTGTCCAGGACCGCGACCTTGACGCTGGTCTTGCCGAGGATCGAGTCCATCGGGACCGTGTCGTCCCGTGCGATCGGCGCGAGCAACGGGGCGTCCTGGTCGACGTTCACCGTGATCGAGGCCGCGGCCCGCGCGCCGAACGCGTCCTCGATCCCGTAGTAGAACGACGTAGCGCCCGCCTCGGCGGGGCTGGTCAGGACCACCCGGTCCTGCACGACCTGCGCGTCGAGCTCCTTCGGTGCCTCCAGGCCCGCAGGACGCAGCGCGATCTGGTCGCCGTCGGGATCGGTGTCGTTGGCCAGCGCGGCCACCGAGACCGTGCGGTCCGGACGGACGGTCACCACGTCGTCGATCGCGACCGGCGGCTGGTTCGCGGCCGGCGGACGGGAGATCCCGACCTGCACGGTGCCCACCGCGATCTCGCCGCGCGCGTCCTGGACCGAGTACGTGAACGTGTCCGACCCGGTAGCGTCCTTCGACGCCTCGTAGACCAGGAACCCGTCCTCGACCTTCGCGGTGCCCTTGCTCGGCGCGGACGCGATGCCCGTCAGCTGGACGGAGTCGCCGTCGGGGTCGATCCCGTCCAGCGGCACCGCGACCCGGACGCTCGCGCCGGACAGCACGCGCATCTGCACGGGTAGCGGCTGCGGCGGGGAGTTCTCCTCGCCGTCACGGATGTGGATCGTGACCTGGGCCGAGTCCTCCTGGCCGTTCTTGTCCCGCACGCGGTAGATCGCATACGCGGTGCCCGCCTCGGGGCCGGCCTTGAACCGCAGCTGCCCCTCTGACGCGAAGATCTCGCCCTGCTCGGGGGCCACCCCCTGCTCGAGCTCGTCCTGCAGGAACAGCTCCAGACCGTCGGGGTGCGTGTCGTTCTTGAGCACGGGGATCGTGACCACGTCACCGACCCGCACGGTCGCCTCGTCGGCGGCCGCGTTCGGCGGCTGCAGCTTGACCGGTGCCGGGACCGGGATGACCCGCACCTGACCGGTCGTGGTCTGCGTGCCGTTGGAGACCGTGTACTCGATCGTGACCGGCGCGTCCAGCCGGCGCACCTCGGTGATCCGCAGCATCTGGTGGGCCAGCACCGCGACAGAGATCCCCGCCTCGTCGGGGACGCTCACCGACTGCACCACGAGCACCCCACCCGCAGGGTCGGTGTCGTTCGCGAGCACGTCGACCAGCGTCTTGCCCCCCGAGGGGAGCAGCGCGGTGTCGGAGACCACGATGGGCGGCCCCTCGGCCGCCGAGGCCGGCAGGACGTCGACGCGCACGAGCCCCGTCGTCGCGTTGGGACCGTCCGAGACCTGGTACGTCAGGTCGTACGACCGCGGCTCGTTCGAGAAGAACTGGAACGTCCCCGCGTCGAAGTTGGGCGTGATCTGCGCGGGCGCGGACTGCGTCACGTCGACCAGGCGCAGCTCGTCCCCGTTCGCGTCGTAGTCGTTCAGCAACGGCTCGACCGTCACGGGCTGGCCCGCGGGCACGACCATATGGTCCGCGACGGCGACCGGCGCGAGCTGCCCGGCCCCCGACACGTCGACGTTCAGGACCCCCTCGAAGACCTCGCCCTGGCCGTCGGCCACCATGATCTTGACGATCTTCCGGCCGGTCGACCCACCGCCGTCACGGAACTCGACCGAGCCGTCCGGGCGTGAGCGCACCTCGTCGCCGGCCGACGTCACCGACGCAGCCGCGAGGTACAGGTCGTCACCGTCGGGGTCACGGAAGAACGGCAGGACCTTGATCTCGGCGGTCTTGCCGGACTCGACGACCAGCACCGGCTCGCCCGTCTGCTCGGGCGCGGCGTTCTCGCCCCAGGGCGAGACCCTCAGCTCGACCCCGGCCTCGGCGACCCCGCCACGACCGTCGGACACCGAGTAGCGGAACGAGGACGTCCCCGCCTCGACGTCCTCCGGGACGACGGCCTGGAGCGCGGCGCCTCCCAGCACCGTCTGCACCTGCGCGTCGCGCGGCCCCTCGCCCACGAGCGAAGCCGTCATGACGTCCCCGTCGGGGTCGACGTCGTTGCCCAGCACCGGCAGCAGGGTCGTGCGCCCGGGTCGTACGCCGAACGTGTCGTCGACCGGCAGCGGCGGCTGGTTGGGCTGAGAACGGTCGAGCACGAACTGGTCGACCTGCTCCGGGGTGCTCAGGTCCGCCTCGGACTCCTCGCCCTCGGCCTGCTCCGGGAGGACGAGCTCCCAGTCGTCGACCTTCTCGTACTCGTCGGCCGCCATCCAGAGCGTGCCCGCCGACAGGTCGTTGAGCACGATCGCCTTGCGGTTGACCCGGTACTCCAGGCGGTTCTGGGGATCCACCCCGTCGAGCCGCTTGTCGATGTCCAGGTCGGTCCCCGCACAGTCACGGATGACCTGACCCGACTGCGACCACGCGCCGTACGTGCATCCACCCAGCTGCACGGGCGCCGCCGGCAGGCCCGACGCCGCGCGCGTCACCGCGTCGCCACCGTCGAGGGGCGCCAGGACCAGGCCTGTGCTCGTCGCGACCGCGACGTCCGGCGTCTTGGACCCCGGCTGCTGCAGGCGTCCGTCCGACGCCCCTTCGAGCGCCAGCGTCTCGCCCCCCGGAAGAACCAGCTGAGACTGCGTGCGGTTGAGCACGACCGGCTCCGACCCCACGGTCGTGAGCTCGACCTCGTCGCCCTTGCCGACCGGCACCGTGGACGTGGTGACCTCCTCGACCGTCCCGGTCGCCGTCGTCGTGACCTTGGTCAGCTCACCCGTGGCCGGGACGACGACGAACACCGTGCCGTCCTGGGCGACCTGGACGACGCCCTCACCGCCGACCTCGGCGGTCGGCTCGAGGTTCTCCGCGTCGAACGACGCGACCCCCGCGAACGGGACCACCCACAGCAGGCCCTCCTCGTCGTCGAGGACGGCCACCGTGGAACCTCCCAGGGCGACCTCAGCGCCCGTCGGCGGACGGACCGTCCCGTCGAGCTTGAGCCGCGCCACGTCGACGGGGCTCACGGAACCTGCGCCGTCGTCGACGAGCAGCACCTTGCCCGCGTTCTGCAGGACGTCGAACGAGGCCGACGAGGCCAGCAGCGACCCGTCCAGTGCCTGGGACTCGAAGTTGAACCGCCCCAGCGCGCCACCCGACGTGCGGGTCACCCACACGCCGGAGTCGTTGAGCTCCACGTCTGCCGTGGCTTGACCGTCGTACGTGATCGCGAAGGCGACCAGCGCGGTCGAGAAGATGGACACCGTGCTCACGGACGCCACAGAGCGACGCCTGTCGTACAGACGGGATAGGAAGGTCACAGATCCTCCGAGGATGCTGAGTGCTGCAACCAGGTGTCCCCAGAGCCCCTCCTGCCAGGTGCCCCTACCCGTCGCGGGTAGAAGGATAACCACAAGAGGTCACGACGATGACATCCACTGGATGGGGAGAACTCCCCCTTGGCGCTACTGCCAGTAACGTTCGACGGTACGTCCTCGCAGGCCACGGACGCTGTCCTGCCGGGGTGCGGACGTCTTCCCGCAGGCAGGATTCACCTCGCACGACGAAGGGCGGCACCCGAGACCTCGAGGACTCGGGTGCCGCCCTCCGAGGGATCAGGCCGCGCGGTCGGCGAGCGCCTGGGCGAACGAGACGAGCGCGTCCTTGACGGGGCCCGCCGGCAGGGGGTCGAGCTCGGTGATCGCTGCCCGGGCCCAGCCGACGGCGAGCGCCCGGGTCTCGGCCAGGACCTCGTGAGCACGGAGCGCGGAGACCGCCGACGCGAGCTCCTCGTCGCCGGACAGGTCCGAGTCGAGCAGGTCGACGATCGCGGCGTCCGCGGCGGTCCCCTTGCCGCTGCTCACGCGGGCGCGCAGCAGCAGCGCAGGCATGGTCGGGACCTTCTCCCGAAGGTCCGTCCCCGGCGTCTTCCCGGACTGCTCGCCCGAGGACGCGAGGTCGAGCACGTCGTCGGCGAGCTGGAACGCGACGCCCAGCTTCTCGCCGTACTCAGCGACGACCTCGACGACCGACGGGTCGCAGCCACCGAACATCGCGCCCAGGCGGGCCGAGGTCGACAGCAGCGACGCGGTCTTGTCCGCGAGGACCTCGAGGTAGTGCTCGACGGGGTCGTCGCTCTCCGAGGGGCCCGTCGTCTCGTGCAGCTGGCCGAGGCAGAGCCGTTCGAACGTCCGCGCCTGGATGAGCACGGCATCGGGTCCCAGGGCGGCGACCGTCGACGCCGCACGGGCGAAGAGCAGGTCGCCGATGAGGATCGCGACGGAGTTGCCCCACACGGCGTGCGCCGAGGGAGCCCCGCGCCGCACGGGCGCGGAGTCCATGACGTCGTCGTGATAGAGCGAGGCCAGGTGGGTGAGCTCGACGACGACGGCCGCCTCCACCACCTCCGGCCGGGCGCCGTCGCCCAGCTCCGCGCACAGCAGTGCGAGGAGCGGGCGCAGGCGCTTTCCGCCGGCGTTCACGAGGTGGCGGGACGCGGTGTCCGCGAGCCCGTCGGAGTGCGCGACGGCGTCGCCCAGGCGCGCCTCGACGGTCGCGAGACGCGCGGTGAGCGTCGCCGAGAGCTCCGGATCGGTCAGGGGGATCGCCGTCGTTGAGACGGGTGGCACTGTGGTCACGGTCTGAACTTAGCCGCCTCGAGGGCCAGATCGAGAACCGAGGAGGGCAAAACGCCGAGAAGGATGACGCCTGTCACGCAGATCACGATCGCGACCGTGGTGAATCCTTCGGACCGGACGACCGTCACCCTGGCTGCGAGCGCGGCCGCGGCGGAGGTCCCCACGGGTCCCCCGGCCTCGTCCCCCTGGCTCCCCTGGGCGGCCCCGCCGGAGCCGCTCGAGGGCGACGGCGTGAAGAACATGAGCACGATGATCCGCACGTAGAAGAACACCGAGACCGCCGATGCCAGGACACCGATCAGGGCGAGCGGCCAGGCGCCCACCGCGACGGCGGCACCGAACGCCGTGAACTTCGCGATGAACCCCGCGGTCAGCGGGATGCCGGCCATCGAGAGCAGGAACAGCGCGAACGACCCGGCGAGCCACGGGCTGCGCCTGCCCAGCCCGGCCCACTCCGTCAGGTGCGTGGCCTCGCCGAGGATCGCTCCGCCGTCGGGCGCGGGCACCTCCCCCGCTCCCCCACCAGCGGGCCCTGAGGCCCCCGCCGAGCCCGGCGCGCCACCCGAGCCCACCGCCGCGAGCACGGGGCTCTCCACGGCGGCCTGAGGCTGCGGCGACCGCTCGCGCACGAGCGTCACGACCGCGAAGGCCCCCACGGTCGCCAGACCGTAGGCGAGCAGGTAGAACACCACGGCCCGGACGCCGAAGCCGCTGAGCTCGCCGAAGCCGACCAGCGCCACCAGGAGGAAGCCCGCGTGCGCGATCGACGAGTACGCGAGAAGACGCTTCATGTCCGTCTGGATCACACCGATGACCGACCCGACGACCATGGTGAGGATCGCGACGACCCACAGCGCGACCACGAGTTTCTCCTGAAGGTCCGGCGGGAGCGCCGAGCCGATCAGGTAGAGCACACGCACCAGTGCGCCGAACGCCGCCGCCTTGGTGCAGGCCGCCATGAAGCCCGTGACGGGCGTGGGAGCCCCCTGGTAGACGTCGGGGGTCCACGAGTGGAACGGGGCCGCGCCGACCTTGAAGAGCAGGCCCGCGAGCACCATGACCAGGCCCAGGAGCACCAGGCCCGTCATCCCGTCGAGCCCGCCGCCGTCCAGCAGGGCCGCGCGCACCTCGGCGATCCGCACCGAGCCCGCGAAGCCGTACACGAGCGCCACGCCGAAGATGAAGATCGCCGACGCGAAGGCCCCCAGCAGGAAGTACTTGAACGAGGCCTCCTGCGACAGGAGCCGACGACGGCGCGCGAGCGCCGTGAGCACGTACAGCGGCAGGGAGAGCACCTCGAGCGCGACGAACATCGTCAGCAGGTCGCCCGTGGCGGGGAAGATCATCATGCCGCCCACCGCGAACAGCACGAGCGGGAAGACCTCGGTCTGCTCGAGACCACGGCGGCGCGCGAGGTCCTCGTAGGCCGAGCCGGGCACGGCCGCAGCCGTGGGCGCGAACGCGTCCTGCCCGGTCGAGGTGCGGTCGGCGATCACGAGCGTGGCCAGCAGCGCGAGGACCACGACGATCCCCTGGAGTGCCAGGCCGAACGGGTCGATCACGAGCGACCCGCCCAGCACCTGGATGCCGTTGAGCTCCTGCACGTCGCCCCAGAGCAGGACGATCGTCGTGAGGGCCCCGACGAGCGCGCCCAGGGCCAGGACGACCTGGACCGCCCGGCGGTGCCGGTCCGGCACGAAGGCTTCGACCAGGACGCCCAGGACACCGGCGCCCAGGACGACGATCACGGGGACGAGGTAGGCCCAGTCGATCGTGGGGGCCACGAAGGCGGCTGCGGTGCTCACGAGTCGCTCCCTTCAACGCTGAGGAGTTCGGGGTTCGGGGCAGGGTCCTCGAGACCGACGGCCGTCATGGTCGCCTGCGCGGGCTCGCGCACCAGGTCGAGCGCGGGCGCCGGGTAGAAGCCGAGGACCAGCAGGGCCACGATCAGGGGCGCGACGACCCACTTCTCGCGAGCTCCCAGGTCCGCGGTCCCCGTCAGGGCGTCCGGCGTCCTGCCCGTGAAGACCTTCTGGTAGGTCAGCAGCACGTACAGCGCCGCGAGGACCACGCCCAGGACCGCCACGAGCGCCGCCGGGTGGCTGCGCGAGAACGTCCCGACGAGGACCATGATCTCGGAGACGAACGTCGACAGGCCGGGCAGCGAGAGCGCCGAGAGACCCGCCACGAGGAACGTGCCCGCGAGGATCGGTGTCACCCGCTGCAGGCCGCCGTAGTCGGTCAGGCGCTGCGAGCGCGTCGGGTGCCGCGCGATCAGGAAGCCCGCCAGGAGGAAGAGCGCCCCGGTCGAGATGCCGTGGTTGAACATGTAGAACGACGCCCCGGAGATGCTGAGCGACGTGAACGAGAAGATCCCCAGCACGATGAACCCGAAGTGGGACACCGACGTGTAGGCGATGAGCCGCATGACGTCGGTCTGGCCGATCGCCATGAGCGCGCCGTAGAGGATCGAGACCACGGCCAGCACCACGATCACGGGGGCCGCCCACCGGCTCGCGTTCGGGAACAGCGGCAGGCACAGCGTCAGCATGCCGAACGTGCCGACCTTGTCCAGGACGCCCACGAGCAGCGTCGAGGTGCCCGCGGGGGCGTGCTCGGCGGCGTCGGGCAACCAGGTGTGGACCGGGAAGAGCGGCGCCTTGATCGCGAAGGCGAGGAAGAACGCGAGGAACAGCAGCCGCTCGGTGCTCACGGGCAGCGGGTTCGCCGCCAGGTCGTCGACCAGGGTCTGGGTCAGGAAGCCCTGCTCGCCGCCCGGCCCGTTGAGGTAGAGCGCGATGACCCCGACGAGCATGACGAGCCCGCCCGCGAGCGAGAAGAGCAGGAACTTCACGGCCGCGTACCGCCGCTGCGCCCCGCCCCCGAAACCGCCGATCATGAAGTAGACCGGGATCAGCATGGCCTCGAACAGGACGTAGAAGAAGAACACGTCGCGCGCCACGAAGACCGCGACCATGAACGCCTCGAGGAGCAGCACCAGGCCCAGGTAGTGGCGGAGCTTGGAGAGGTCGCCGTCCTGCTCGCGCCACGCGGCGAGCACCACGAGCGGGACCAGCAGCACCGCGAGCCCGACCAGCAGGAGCGCGACGCCGTCTGCGCCGACCGCGTAGCTCACACCGAGCTGCGGGATCCACGCGTGCGTCTCGGTGAGCTGGAAGGTGCCTGCGTCCGCGGTGTCGAACGCGCTGATCGCGAGGCCGAGCAGCACGAGCTCGGCGAGCGCGAAGACGACCGCGACGGTCCGCAGGTGCTTGCGCGCGGAGGTCGCGCCCAGCCCCCAGACCGCCGCCGCGCCGACGAGCGGCAGGACGATCAGGAGTGTCAGCCAGGGAATCTCGGTGGTCATCGGTCCCTCAGCTCCCTGTTCCGGTGGTCACGGCGAGGACCACCGCGACGATCACGATCAGGCCAGCGAGCATCGTCGCCGCGTAGGACCTGACGAATCCGTTCTGCATGCCGCGCAACTTCTCCCCTGTCGCTCCGACGAGGCCGGCGAGGCCCATCCAGCCGCCGTCGACCATCTGCCGGTCCCCGTAGACCAGGGATCGTGTGAGGTACTGCCCGGGCCGCATGAAGACGGCCTCGTTGACGTCGTCCTGATACAGGTCCCGGCGCGCGGCCCGCGTGAGCGCCGACCCGTGCGGAGGCACGATCGGCACGCGGGACACCGCGTACTGGCGCCAGGCGAGCAGCACGCCCACCAGGACCAGCAGGAGGGTCAGCGTGATGAGCGCCCAGACCGGCAGGACCGGCTCCGCGTGCTCGGCGTGGCCCGTGACGGGCGAGAGCCAGTCGACGAACCCGTTGCCGATCGCGAGGAGCCCGCCGAGCGCGACGGACCCGACCGCGAGGACCACCATGGGGATCGTCATGAGCGCCGGGGACTCGTGCGGGTGCTGCACGGGGCCGTCTGTCGAGAGCGGCCCCGTGGGGCTGCCCGACCCGTCGTTCCAGCGCTTGTGCCCGTGGAACGTCATGAAGAACAGGCGCGACATGTAGAACGCGGTGATCCCCGCACCCAGCAGCGCCACGCCGCCGAAGACCCATGCACGCCACTCCTGGCCGTCGATCGGGACGAACGCGGCCTCGATGATCTTGTCCTTGGACCAGAACCCGGAGAACGGCGGGATGCCCAGGATCGCGAGCCAGCCCAGACCGAACGTGACCCACGTGACCTTCATGTACCTCGACAGCGCGCCGAAGCGGCGCATGTCCACCCCGTCGTTCATGCCGTGCATGACCGAGCCGGCACCCAGGAACATCCCGGCCTTGAAGAAGCCGTGCGTCACGAGGTGGAAGATCGCGAACGCGTACCCGATGGGTCCCAGGCCCGCCGCGAGGATCATGTAGCCGATCTGCGACATGGTCGAGGCCGCCAGGGCCTTCTTGATGTCGTCCTTGGCACAGCCGATGATCGCCCCGAACAGGAGCGTGACCGCACCGACGATGACCACCACGAGCTGCGCCGTCGGGGCCCCCTCGAACACCGGGGCCGAGCGGACCACCAGGTAGACGCCCGCGGTGACCATGGTCGCCGCGTGGATGAGGGCCGAGACCGGCGTGGGGCCCGCCATGGCGTCCCCGAGCCAGGCCTGGAGCGGGAACTGCGCCGACTTGCCGCACGCGGCGACCAGGAGCGCGAGGCCGATCGCCGTCAGCAGCGCGGTGCCCGCCGCGGGGGCGTCGGCGAAGACCGTCGCGAAGTCCACCGCGCCGAAGCCCGCGAACATGAGCATGAGCGCGACGATCAGGCCCAGGTCGCCCACGCGGTTCATGATGAACGCCTTCTTGGCCGCGACCGCGTTGGCCCGCTCGTGGTTCCAGAACCCGATGAGCAGGTACGAGGCCAGGCCCACGCCCTCCCACCCGACGAACAGCAGCAGGTAGGAGTCCGCGAGGACCAGGATCAGCATGGCTGCGACGAACAGGTTCAGGTAGGCGAAGAACCGGCGCTTGTCCGGGTCGTGCTCCATGTACGCGACCGCGTAGACGTGGATGAGCGTGCCGACGAACGTCACGAGCAGCACGAACGTCATGGACAGCGGGTCGATCCGCAGGCCCACGCCCACGTCCAGGCCGCCCGCGGCGATCCAGTCGAAGAGCCGGTGGTCGACCACCCGCTCGTCGGCCGGCAGGCCGAGCATCGAGAAGAAGACGACGAGGGCGACGACGAACGCGCCGCCCGACATCAGCACCCCGAACCACGCGCCCCAGCGGTCGCTGCGGCGCCCCGCGAGCAGCAGGATCGCGGCCCCCAGGAGGGGCAGCAGGATCAGCAGCGGGGCCAGCAGGAACGGGCCGGGCACGATCGTCGAGACGGGCACGATCTCCTGCGTCGGGAGGGCGGCCGGGAGCAGCGCGCCGAGCTCGCCGACGCGCGGGAGGGCTGAAAGCAGAGTCACCGTTGGCATGCCTGCCCTCTCAGTTCTTCAGCAGGTTGACGTCGTCGACCGAGGCCGAGCGGCGGGTACGGAAGATGGCCACGATGATCGCGAGCCCCACGACGACCTCGGCCGCGGCCACGACCATCACGAAGAACGCGATGACCTGCCCGTGGAGGTCTCCGTGCATGCGCGAGAACGTCACGAAGGTGAGGTTGGTCGCGTTGAGCATGAGCTCGATGCCCATGAACACGATGATCGCGTTGCGGCGCAGCAGCACCGTGGTCGCGCCGATCGCGAACAGTATCGCGGCGAGGATCAGGTAGTTGGTCAGCTCCATGTCAGCGTTCCTCGTCCTCGTCGGTGCCCGCGGCCAGCTCGGGGAACCTGCGGCCCGTGAGCTCCGGCTCGTGCTCGACCAGCACGTCGCGCTCGGCCGCGAGGATGCGGTCGGCCGACCTCTCCTGGCCGCGGATGCGCAGGATCCGCGAGACCGAGTGCTCGATGGGGCGACCCTGCGGGTCGAGCGCCGGGGTGTCCATGGCGTTGTTCTGCGCGTAGACGCCCGGGGCGGGCAGCGGCGTGAGGAGCCCGCCCTCGGCGAGGGCCGCGACCTTGGCGTCCGAGACCTGCCGCTGCCCGACGCGCGGCACGAGCCGGCGGCGGTGGGTCAGGACCAGGGCGGCGATGGCCGCGGTCACGAGCAGGATCCCGACGACCTCGAGGGCGAACACGTAGTCCGCGAAGAGGATGCGGGCGAGCGCCACGGGGTTGGTCTCGGCGTTCGCGGCCGTGAGCCCGACCGACGGCGGGAACGTCGCCTGCGCGATCACCCCGACCAGGACCGAGCCGAGCCCCAGGCCCAGCAGGATCCCGATGAAGCGCTGACCGCGGATGGTCTCGACGAGCGAGTCCGAGGCGTCGACGCCCACGAGCATGAGCACGAACAGGAAGAGCATCATCACGGCGCCCGTGTAGACCACGATCTGCACGACGCCCAGGAAGGCGGCCTCCTGCGCGATGTAGAGGATCGCGAGGCTGATCATGACGAACACGACGCAGATCGCGGCGTGCACGGCCTTGCGGGCGAACAGCAGGCCGAGCGCGGCCAGGACCATGAGGGGGGCGAGGACCCAGAACAGGACGACCTCTCCCCCGCTGACGGTCACCGGACCACCTTGCGGACCTCGGGGCGCCGCGCGGCGGCGGGGTCCACGACGGGCGGCAGGGTCGGGTCGTCGGGCCGGTGCTCGCGCACCCAGTCGATCTGCTCGGGCACGGGCCCGGTCACCTCTCCCCGGTAGTAGTCGGTGTCGGTCGTGCCGGGCACCATGGGGTGCGGCGCGGCCAGCATGCCCTCGCGCAGCGGCGCGAGGAGGTCTTCCTTCTCCCAGATCAGCCCTTCACGGGTAGGTCCGGTGAGCTCGTACTCGTTGGTCATGGTGAGCGCCCGGGTGGGGCACGCCTCGATGCACAGCCCGCAGAAGATGCAGCGCAGGTAGTTGATCTGGTAGACGCTGCCGTAGCGCTCGCCGGGCGAGCGGTGCGCACCGTCGGGGAGCGCCGAGTTGTCCGCGCCCTCGACGTAGATCGCGTCCGCGGGGCACGCCCAGGCGCACAGCTCGCACCCGATGCACTTCTCGAGCCCGTCCTCGTACCGGTTGAGCTGGTGACGCCCGTGGTAGCGGGGCTTGGTCGGCACCTTCTCGAACGGGTACTGCTCGGTCACGGTCGGCTTGAACATCGAGGAGAACGTCACCCCGAACCCGGCGACGGGCGCGAGCAGCCCGCCGAGCCCCTTCCTCTGCGGGATCAACGACTCGTAGTCAGCCACGGGGGACCTCCTCGTCCTGGGCGTCGGGTGCTGCGGGACCGTCTCCCGCGGGCGGGCTGCCCTCGGGGACCAGGCGCCGCGCCCTGCGCGGTGCGCTGGGCAGGGTCTGTCCTGGCAGCGGCGGGACGGGGAAGCCGCCCGCGAAGGCGTCGAAGGGCTCGGGGGCCGCGGTGGCGCCCTTGCGGTAGGGCGAGGTGCCCGACGGCGCCGCTCGCCCGCCCGCGTCGGCGTCGGGCTGCTTCTTCTGCGGCCACAGGAAGATCGCGGCGATCGCGACCACCCCCAGGACGACGGCCGCCACGAGGATCGCGCGGTTGTCGACGTCACCGAAGCGGATCATGCCCTGGACGACCGAGAGCACGACGATCCAGGCGAGCGCGGCCGGGATGAGGACCTTCCACCCGAACTTCATGAACTGGTCGTAGCGCAGGCGCAGGAGCGTGCCGCGGACCCACACGAACACGAACATGAAGGCCCAGACCTTGACGAGGAACCAGAGGATGGGCCACCAGCCCTCGTTGAACATGCCGTCGTTGATCGCCGACAGGGGCCACGGCGCACGCCAGCCCCCCAGGAAGAGCGTGGTCGCGACCGCCGAGACGTTGATCATGTTGATGTACTCGGCGAGGAAGAACCACGCGAACTTCATGGACGAGTACTCGGTCATGTAGCCCGAGACCAGCTCGCCCTCGGCCTCGGGGAGGTCGAACGGCAGGCGGTTGGTCTCGCCGATCATCGCGATGATGTAGATCACGAAGCTCGGGATGAGGATGAGCGCCCACCAGACCTGGGTCTGCGAGTCGACGATCTGCGAGGTCGACATGGAGCCCGCCATGATGAAGACGCTCACGAGAGCCAGGCCCATCGCGAGCTCGTAGCTGATGACCTGGGCCGTCGAGCGGACCGCGCCGAGCAGCGGGTAGGTCGAGCCCGACGACCAGCCGCCGAGCACGATCCCGTACACGCCCACCGAGGCGCACGCCAGGATGTAGAGCACCGCGACGGGGAAGTCGGTGAGCTGTGCGGGCGTCGAGTAGTCGGTGAACGGGATCGTGACGTTCGGCCCGAACGGGATGACCGCGAACGTCAGGAGCGAGCAGAACACCGCGATCATGGGCGCGAGGATGTAGACGAACTTGTCCGCCGCCGAGACCGTGAGGTCCTCCTTGAGGAGCAGCTTCATGGCGTCCGCGAGCGACTGGAGCAGACCGAACGGCCCGTGCACGTTGGGTCCGGGACGGACCTGCATCCGGGCCACGACCTTGCGCTCGAACCAGATCGCGATGAGCACGCTCGTGAGCAGGAAGACGATGATCAGCACGGCCTTGACCAGGTAGGTCCAGCCGTTGTCCTGGGAGAAGTCGGCCGTGATCCCGGGCACGCCCGGGGTCTCGGTGACCGAGGCAGTGCCCAGGGCGAGGTTCAGCAGGCCGCTCATGATGCTCCCCCGTCGGTGGGCTGGACGCTCTGGCCGGGCCGCGAGGCTCCGGGAGCGGGCTCGATCCGTACGAGCGCTCCCTGAGCCACGCCGAGCTCACGATGGACCCGCGAGCCCTCGGAACCGAGCGGGAGCCAGACGACGTGCTCGACCATGTCGGTGATCACCACGGGCAGCTCGATCGAGCCGCGGTCGGTCGACACCCGGACCGCGTCCCCCTCGAACAGGTCCGCGGCCGCCGCGGTCGTCGCCGACAGCCGGGCCACGGGCCGCTTGGCCGTGCCGGCGAGGAACCGCTCGCCGTCCTGGCCGCGGCCGCTGTCCAGCAGCAGGCGCCATCCCGCGAGCACCGCGGTGCCCGGGGCGACCGCGGGTGGTTCGGCCGCTGCGACCTCGGGGGCCGGCGGGCGGGTCCCGTCCCAGGTGCCGAGCTGGTCGATCTCCGCCCGGACCTCGTCCGTCGTGCGGGCCCCGAGCACGAAGCCCGCCGCGTCGGCGAGCGCGTCGAGCACGCGGTGGTCGGGCATCGCGGTCGTGGCGAGCGCGGCCTCGAAGGTCCGCACGCGGCCCTCCCAGCTCACGAACGCGCCGGCCTTCTCGACCGGCGGCGCGACGGGCAGCACCACGTCCGCGAGCGCCGTGACGTCCGAGGCGCGTACCTCGAGCGAGACGACGAACCCTGCGGCCTCGAGCGCCCGGAGACTGTGCGCGGGGTCGGGCAGGTCGTCGGAGTGCAGGCCGCCCACGAGCACGCCGCCGAGCTGACCCACGGACAGCGCGTCGAGGATCTCTCCCGTGCTCCGGCCCGGCGTCCCCGGGAGGTGCTCGACGCCCCAGGCGACGGCCACGTCGACCCGGGCTGCGGCGTCGGTCACCGGGCGTCCGCCGGGGAGGAGGGCCGGCAGCGTGCCGGCCTCGACCGCCCCGCGCTCCCCCGCCCGGCGCGGGATCCACGCGAGGCGTGCTCCCGTGCTCGCGACGAGGCGCACGAGCGCCGAGTACCCGCCGGGGACCCCGGCGAGCCGTTCGCCGACCAGAACCACGGCCCCGGGCTCGGCGAGCGCGTCGCGCAGTGCCGAGACCTCGGCCGGTTCCTCGACCGACTCGGGGGCGTCGGGGCCCACGGCCCCGTCGTGCCCGAACAGCGTCTGGGTGCCCGTGGCGAGCACGTCGAGCCACTCGGCCTCGGTGCCCGGGGCCGCCCGCAGGAGCGTGCCGTCGAGGCGCTGCACGCCCCGGCTCGCGAACGGTGCGAGCGAGAAGACCCGCAGGCCGCGCTTCTGGACCCCCTTGCGCAGGCGCAGGAACGTCACGCCGGCCTCCTCCTCGGCCTCGAGGGCCACGAGGAGCACCGCGGGCGCGTGCTCGAGCTCGTCGAACGTCACGCCCAACCCGGTGCCGGCGACCGCGTGGGCGAGGAAGTCCGCCTCCTCGGTCGAGTGCGCGCGGGCGCGGTGGTCCACGTCGTTGGTCCCGAGGACGACGCGGGCGAACTTGCCGTACGCGTACGCGTCCTCGACCGTGAGGCGGCCTCCGGGGAGCACCCCGACGCCGCCCGCGGCACGGGCCTGCGCGAGGCCCGTCGCCGCGACCTCGAGGGCCTCGGCCCAGCTCGCGGGGCGCAGCTCGCCGCGCGTGACCCGACCCTCGGCGTCGACCTCGCGGTCGCGCACGAGCGGGTGCGTCAGGCGGTCCGGTGCGTCCTGCCACGCGAACGCGAAGCGGTCCTTGTCGGTGATCCACTCCTCGTTGACCTGGGGGTCCTCGCCCGACAGGCGACGCAGCACCACACCGCGGCGGTGGTCGATCCGGATCGCGGACCCGCACGCGTCGTGCTCGCCCACGCTCGGGGTCGAGACGAGGTCGAACGGCCTCGACCGGAACCGGTAGGCGGCACCCGTCAGGGCTCCGACGGGGCAGATCTGCACGGTGTTGCCGCTGAAGTACGAGGCGAACGGGCGTCCCGACTCGTCCTCGAGCGCGGCCCCCACGGGGGCCTCGAACCCGGCCTGCGCGCCGTACGGCAGCGAGCCTGCGGGCGCTGCGGGCTCGGACTCGCCGTCGGCGAAGCCCAGGACGCCCGCGTCGAACCGGCCGATCTGCTGCTGCGCCCCACGCTTCTGCAGGTCGATGAACGCGTCGCCCGCGATCTCCGCGGAGAACCGGGTGCAGCGCTGGCACAGCACGCAGCGCTCGCGGTCGAGCAGGATCTCGGTCGAGATCGCGATGGGCTTGGGGAACGTGCGCTTGACGTCGACGAACCGGCTCGTCGCGCGCCCGTTGCTCATGGCCTGGTTCTGCAGGGGGCACTCGCCGCCCTTGTCGCAGACCGGGCAGTCGAGCGGGTGGTTGATGAGCAGGAGCTCCATGACCCCGTGCTGCGCCTTGTCCGCGACGGCCGACGTGTGCTGGGTCTTGACGACCATGCCGGGCGTGGCCTCGAGCGTGCAGGAGGCCTGCGGCTTGGGCATGGGGCGGACGTTGCCCTCGCGGTCGGGCGTCGCGACCTCGACGAGGCACTGGCGGCACGCACCGGCGGGGGCGAGCAGCGGGTGGTCGCAGAACCGCGGGATCTGGATGCCGACCTGCTCGGCGGCCCGGATCACCAGCGTGCCCTTGGGCACGGCCATCTCGATGCCGTCGATCGTGAACGTCACCTCGTCGCGGCGCGCGGGGGGCTGTGCGCCCCCTGCCGCCGCGGCGGGCGACGTGCCGGCGGACGTCGTGGTCGTCATCAGTGCGCTCCTGCCGTCAGGGCCTGCGGGGCACGCCGGGGCGTGTAGTCGAACAGTGCGGCGGCCGAGGGGTCGAACGGGCAGCCGCGGCCGGTGATGTGCGCCTCGAACTCCTCGCGGAACAGCGCGATGCTGCTCGTGACGGGCGACGTCGCGCCGTCGCCGAGCGCGCAGAACGCGCGGCCGAGGATGTTGTCGCACGTGTCGAGCAGGACGTCGAGGTCGCTCTCGGTGCCCTCGCCGTGCTCGATGCGGCGCAGGATCTGCTTGAGCCAGTACGTCCCCTCGCGGCACGGCGTGCACTTGCCGCACGACTCGTGGGCGTAGAAGTCCATCCACCGGCTCACGGCCCGCACCACGCACGTGGTCTCGTCGAAGATCTGCAGGGCACGCGTGCCGAGCATCGAGCCCGCAGCGGCGACCGACTCGTAGTCGAGCGGAGTGTCGAGGTGGGCGTCGGTGAACAGGGGCGTCGAGGACCCGCCGGGCGTCCAGAACTTCAGCCGGTTGCCGCCACGGATCCCGCCGGCCATGTCGAGCAGCTCGCGCAGCGTGATGCCGAGCGGCGCCTCGTACTGGCCCGGGCGCACGACGTGCCCCGACAGCGAGAACAGCCCGTGGCCCGACGACCGCTCGGTCCCCATGGACCTGAACCAGTCCGAACCCTCGTTGACGATCGCCGGGACGCTCGCGATCGACTCGACGTTGTTGACCACGGTGGGCCGTGCGTACAGGCCCGCGACCGCGGGGAACGGAGGCTTGAGACGCGGCTGGCCGCGCAGCCCCTCGAGCGAGTCGAGCAGCGCGGTCTCCTCGCCGCAGATGTAGGCGCCGGCGCCCGCGTGGACCGTGACGTCGAGGTCGAAGCCCGAGCCCTGGATGTTCTTGCCCAGGTACCCCGCCGCGTACGCCTCCTCGACCGCGCGCAGCAGGCGGCGGTACACGTGCAGCACCTCGCCGCGCACGTAGATGAACGCGTGGTCGCAGCCGATCGCGTAGGACGTGATGGCCACGCCCTCGATCAGGAGCTGCGGGCTCGCGAGCATGAGCGGGATGTCCTTGCACGTGCCGGGCTCGGACTCGTCGGCGTTGACGACGAGGTAGCGGGGCCCGCCGTCGGGCGCGGGCAGGAAGCCCCACTTCATGCCCGTGGGGAACCCGGCGCCGCCGCGGCCGCGCAGGCCCGAGTCCTTGACGACCTGCACGACGTCCGCGGGCGGCTGTGCGAGGGCCTTCGCGAGGCCCTTCCAGCCCCCCTGCGCGACGTAGGCGTCGAGCGTCCAGGAGCGCCGGGCGTCCCAGGTCTCGCTGAGGACCGGGGTCAGGGGGTCGATCGTCTGCTCGCTCACGGCTGCTTCCCCTTCGAGGCGTCGGGCGTGGCGCCCGTGGCGTCGGCGGGCGTGGTGGGCTTGCGCTCGGCCGAGGACTGCTCGTGCCCGACGGCGGAGGCACCCTGAGCGGCCGCCTCGCCCGTGTCCGTGGCCGACCCGTCGACCTGGTCCGGAGCCGCTCCGCCCGGCGCGGTCCAGTCGTGCTCGCGCGCGAGCCGCAGCCCGGCGAGCGTGGGCTCCCCTGCCCCGACACCCTCGTCGGCGCGCCCGTCGGAGAACCCGGCGAGCACGCGGCTCATCTGCTTGAAGCTGCACACCGAGGCGGCGCCGCGCGTGGGGGCGACCTGCTCGCCGGCCCGCAGGCGGTCCGCGAGCTGCGTGGCGCCCGCCGGGGTCTGGTTGTCGAAGAACTCCCAGTTGACCATCACGACGGGCGCGTAGTCGCACGCCGCGTTGCACTCGACACGCTCGAGCGTGATGGCCCCGTCCTCGGTCGTCTCGTCGTGCCCGACCCCCAGGTGCTCGGAGAGCTCGTCGAAGATCTCGTCGCCCCCCATGACCGCGCACAGCGTGTTGGTGCACACCCCCACGGTGTAGGTGCCGTTGGGGTGGCGCTTGTACTGCGTGTAGAAGGTCGCGACGGCCGACACCTCGGCCGCCGTGATGCCGAGCTGCTCGGCGCAGAACGCGATGCCGTCGCGCGAGACGTACCCGTCCTCCGACTGCACCAGGTGCAGCATGGGCAGCAGCGCCGAGCGCTTCTGCGGGTACCGGGCGACGATCGCCGCGGTGTCCTGCGCGAGGCGCGCGTACGTCGCCTCGTCGTATCCGGACCTGTGAGCCTCGAGCGTCATCGGTCCACCCCTCCCAGCACCGGGTCGAGCGAGGCGACCGCGACGACGACGTCGGCGACCTGGCCGCCCTCGCACATCACGGCGACCGCCTGCAGGTTGTTGAACGAAGGATCACGGAAGTGCGCCCGGTAGGGGCGCGTGCCGCCGTCGGACACCAGGTGCACGCCGAGCTCGCCTCGCGGGTGCTCGACCGACTGGAAGACCTGGCCCACGGGGACCCGGAAGCCCTCCGTGACGAGCTTGAAGTGGTGGATCAGGGCCTCCATCGAGGTGCCCATGATCTCCCTGATGTGGTCGAGCGAGTTGCCCATGCCGTCGCTGCCGATCGCGAGCTGGGCGGGCCACGCGATCTTCTTGTCGCCGACCATGACGGGCTGGCCCGCCGTGGCCTCGAGCCGCTCGAGGCACTGCTCGACGATCCGCAGCGACTGGTAGCACTCCTCGAGCCGCAGCACGACGCGCGAGTAGCAGTCGGCGTCGTCCGAGGTGGGCACGTCGAAGTCGTACGTCTCGTAGCCGCAGTAGGGAGCGGCCTTGCGCACGTCGTAGGGGAGCCCGGTCGAGCGCAGCACGGGCCCCGTGATCGCGAGCGCCATGCAGCCCGAGAGGTTGAGGTGCCCCACTCCGACCAGGCGGGACTTGAAGATCGGGTTGGCGAGCATGAGGTCGCCGAGCTGGCCGAGGTAGCCGCGGATCAGCGGGTCGGCCTTGCGGATCTGGGCCACGACGTCCGGCGGGACGTCCTGCACCACGCCCCCCGGGCGCACGTACGCGTGGTTCATGCGCAGCCCCGTGACGGCCTCGAAGATCCGCAGGATCTCCTCGCGGGCCGTGAACGAGATGGTCATGACCGTGGTCGCGCCCATCTCGTTGCCGCCCGTGCCGAGGCACACCAGGTGGGACGCGATCCGGTTGAGCTCCATCATGAGGACGCGGATGATGCTCGCGCGCTCGGGGACGTCGTCCGTGATGCCGAGGAGCTTCTCGACCGCGAGGCAGTAGGCCGTCTCCTGGAACAGGGGCGCGAGGTAGTCCATGCGGGTGCAGAACGTGACCCCCTGGGTCCACGTCCGGAACTCCATGTTCTTCTCGATGCCCGTGTGGAGGTAGCCCACGCCGCAGCGGGCCTCCGTGACGGTCTCGCCGTCGATCTCGAGCATGAGCCGCAGCACACCGTGGGTCGAGGGGTGCTGGGGGCCCATGTTGACGACGATGCGTTCCTCGCCCAGCTGGGTCGCCTCGGCCGCGATGTCGGCCCAGTCGCCGCCCGACGCCTCGTAGCTGGGGATCGACGCGTCGAAGTCGCCGTACGGCGCCTTCGTGGCGTGGGGTGTCGCGTGCGGGGTGGTGGGGCTCACGAGTACGACCTCCTCTGGTCCGGCGGGGGCACCGTGGCGCCCTTGTACTCGACCGGGATGCCGCCGAGCGGGTAGTCCTTGCGCTGCGGGTGACCCGGCCAGTCGTCCGGCATCTCGATGCGGGCCAGGGCCGGGTGGTCGTCGAAGACGATCCCGAAGAAGTCCCACGTCTCGCGCTCGTGCCAGTCGTTGGACGGGTACACCGACGTGGTCGAGGGGATGTGCGGGTGCGCGTCCGGGACCGCGACCTCGAGGCGCAGGCTCCGGCCGTGCGTGATCGACGTCAGGTGGTAGACGGCGTGCAGCTCGCGGCCCACGTCGTGGGGGTAGTGCACCCCGCTCACGCCCATGCTCAGCTCGAACCGCAGGTCCTGCTCGTCGCGCAGCGCGCGGGCGACCGTGACGACGTGCGGGGGCCGGACGTGCAGCGTGAGCTCGGCGTGCGGCCCCGGCGGGTCGACGACGACCTGCTCGACGGCGTCCTCGAAGCGCACGCCCGCCTCGGCGAGCACCTCCGCCAGGACGTCCACGGCCTCGTCGAACCACCCGCCGTACGGGCGCGCGCTCGGCCCGGGCAGCACCACGGGGCGCACCAGCCCCCCGTAGCCCGAGGTGTCTCCCGAGCCGTGGGCCCCGAACATGCCCGTGCGGACCTCGACGACCTCGAGCGGCTCGCGCCCACCCGGGCCCGGTCCCGCCACGAGCTCCTCGCCGGGCACGTCGCCCTGGGCGACCTCGTCCCGCTGGACGGCGTCCGCCGGGCGGCCCGTCGTCCCGTCGTTGGTGCTCGTCACCGCAGCAGCCCCTTCATCTGGAACGTCGGGGTCGCCTCGAGCGCCGCGGCCTCGGCGGCCTTGGCCGCCTCCCGCCGGTTCACGCCCAGCGGCTCGGCCTGGATCTGCTCGTGCAGCGCGAGGATCGCGTTGATGAGCATCTCGGGGCGCGGCGGGCAGCCCGGCAGGTAGATGTCGACCGGCACGATGTGGTCGACCCCCTGGACGATCGCGTAGTTGTTGAACATCCCGCCGCTCGACGCGCACACGCCCATCGACAGCACCCACTTGGGCTCGGACATCTGGTCGTAGACCTGGCGCACCACGGGCGCCATCTTCTGGCTCACGCGACCCGCGACGATCATCAGGTCGGCCTGCCGCGGCGAGGCCCGGAAGACCTCCATGCCGAAGCGGGACAGGTCGAAGCGCGACGCGCCGGCCGCCATCATCTCGATGGCGCAGCACGCCAGGCCGAACGTCACCGGCCACAGCGACGCCTTGCGGAAGTACCCCGCGAGGTTCTCCACGCTCGTGAGCAAGAAGCCCGAGGGAGCCTCTTCGATCCCCATCTGCGTTCTCCCTATCTGGTTCCGGCTAGTCCCACTCGAACCCGCCACGGCGCCATTCGTAGACGAACGGCACGGTGATCAGGGCGAGGAAGCTCAGCATGGCGACGAGCCCGAAGGTGGCCAGGACCGTGAAGTCCACCGCCCACGGGTAGAGGAAGACCACCTCGATGTCGAAGATGATGAAGGTCATCGCGACGAGGTAGTACTTGATCGGGAAGCGCCCTCCGCCGATCGCGTGCGGGGTGGGCTCGATGCCGCACTCGTACGCGTCGAGCTTGGCGCGGTTGTATCTCTTGGGGCCGATCACGGCGCTCGCGGCGACTCCGCCGAGGGCGAGCACGGCTCCGATGCCCATCAGGACGAGCACGGGCACGTAGGGGTTGGTCATCGGTCTGCTCTCCGGGGGGCGCGCTGGGGCATGTCGGGAGTGCTGCCGCCGGGCGTCCGCGCGAAGCTGCGGGCACCCGGGTCTGACGGGGGTAGGGGTGGTGACTGCGTGAACAGCGGTGACGGCCTCTTTGCCGCCTCACCAAGGTTTCTCATGCCGATGGCACCACCCTCGTCAGTCCCGCGATGACCCGGTCGACGACGTCGCCACCACGTGGTTCGTAACAGTCGGACAACAGCTTGAGGACGAAGCGCATGACGAGCGGCCGCGGCAGCCCGTACCGGGTGCACAGCCGCATGATCTCGGGGTGCTCGATGAGGCGCACGAAGTACCGGCCGAGCGTGTAGTACCCGCCCAGGTCGCGGCGCATGATCTCGGGGTAGGTCGCGAGCGTGCGCTCGCGGGCGGCGTCGGTGCTCCGGGCACGCGACTGCGCCACGACGTCCGCCGCGACGCGCGCGGCCTGCATGGCGTAGGCGATGCCCTCGCCGTTGAACGGGCTGACCATGCCGCCCGAGTCTCCGACCAGCACCACGCCGCGCGAGTAGAGGGGCTTGCGGTTGAAGCCCATGGGCAGGGCCGCCCCGCGCACGGGTCCGGTCTGGTTCTCCGGGGTGAACTCCCACTCGGCGGGCGCGTTGGCCATCCACCGGGCGAACAGGTCCTTGTAGTCCACGTTCGCGGCCGACTGCCGTGCCGGGGTCGAGTTGACCGAGCCGAGGCCCACGTTCGCGGTGCCGTCGCCGAGCGCGAAGATCCACCCGTAGCCGGGTAGGAGGTTCGACTTCCCGGCCGGCCCGTCCCAGAGCTCGAGGTGGGACTCCATCCAGGCGTCGTCGTGGCGCGGGGTCTTGAAGTAGGTCCGCACCGCGACGCCCATGGGCCGGTCCTCGCGCTTCTCGAGCCCCAGGGCGAGCGCGAAGCGGGACGAGACGCCGTCCGCGGCGATGACGACAGGGGCGCGCAGCTCGTGCTCGTCCCCGGCGCGGCGCCCGTTCTCGTCGAGCGGGCGTGCCGTGACGCCCACGACGCGGCCCGTGCGCTCGTCGAGGAGCGGGCCGGTCACGTTGGTGCGCTCGAGCAGCTTGGCGCCCGTGCGCTGCGCGTGCTCGGCGAGCGTCTGGTCGAGGTTCATGCGTGAGCGGGCGAGGCCGTAGGACGGGTAGGCCTTGAGCTCGGGCCAGGGCAGCTCCCACGAGCGTCCGCTCGCGACGACCCGCAGACCCTTGTTGCGGATCCAGCCGTCCTCGGCGCGCGTGGGGACGCCCATGCGGACGAGCTCGCCCACCGCCCGCGGCGTCAGTCCGTCGCCGCAGATCTTGTCGCGCGGGAACGAGGCCTTCTCGAGGAGGAGGACGTTGAGGCCCGCGGAGGCACAGTAGTGCGCCGCCGTGGCCCCTGCCGGGCCCGCGCCGATGACGATGACGTCCGCGTCATCACTCCTGCTACGCACGTTCTCACCTCGCTCGGCAAGCTCGAACACACCTCGGAAAGCCCCTTGTGAAGTCGCTCACAATGGACATCGCCACTCTAGTCACAGACGCGGGCGGATGTGTAGCAAGGCAACCCTTCCCTCGCGGCCGAACCGGCAGGTCAGGCGCCCGACGCGCCGCGCCCCGCCCGCGCGCACCACGCACGGTGCGCCGCGGGGCACGGGCCACGGGCCGCGACGGACCCGAGCGCGACCGCCGGGGCGAAGACCTCGCTCAGGCGGGGCGCACGGCCCGGTGCAGCGCGACGAGGCCGCCGCTGAGGTTCCGGTAGGCGGCACCCTCCCACCCGGCGTCGATCATGAGGTGCGCCAGGTCGGCCTGCGCGGGCCAGTCCTGGATCGACTCGACGAGGTACTCGTACGAGCTCTTCTCCTTGGTCACGAGCCCCGCCATGACGGGCAGCATCTTCATGAAGACGCCCGTGTAGAGCGCGCGGAAGGGCTTCCACGTGGGGCGGGAGAACTCGCAGATGACGATCCGGCCGCCCGGGCGTGTCACACGCAGCATCTCGCGCAGCGCGGCGTCGGTGTCCACGACGTTGCGCAGGCCGAACGAGATGGTCACGGCGTCGAACGACGCGTCGGCGAAGGGCAGCGCCGTGGCGTCCCCCGCGACGAACGGCAGGTCCGGGCGCCGGCGCTTGCCCACCTGGAGCATCCCGACCGAGAAGTCGCACGGCACGACCTCGACGCCCTCGTCCGCGAACGGCTCGCTCGACGTGCCGGTGCCGGCCGCGAGGTCCAGGACCCGCTCTCCGGGCAGCGCAGCGACGGCGTCGACCGTCTGCTTGCGCCACCTCCGGTCCTGCCCCAGCGAGATGACGTCGTTGGTGAGGTCGTAGCGGGAGGCGATCCCGTCGAACATCGAGGCGACCTCGGTGGGCTTCTTGTCCAGGCTTGCTCGCGACATGAGCCCATCGTTTCACGCCTACGCTGGAGGCGATGACTGCGCACGCTCACCCCCGCAGGGACGCCGACGACCTCGGCGCCCCCGACACGGAGTCCCCTCGCCCCGGGTCCGCCGACTTCCTGGCCTCCCCCCGCCTGGTCGTGCGGACGACCCGCCTGCCCGACGGGCTGCCGGGCGACCTGACGGCCCTGCTCGACCTCCTGCCCGACGCGCGCCCCCTGGCCTGGGTGCGACGCGGCGACGGGATCGTGGGGTGGGGCGAGGCGCTGCGCCTCGAGGCGTGGGGTCCCGGGCGGTTCGCCGACGCCGAGGCGGCCTGGCAGGAGGTGCTGGGTGCCGCCGTCGTGCACGACGAGGTGGACCTGCCCGGCTCCGGCCTGGTCGCGTTCGGCTCGTTCGCGTTCGACGACGCGTCCGGCACGGCCGGGGACGCCCGCCCGGGCGGGACGATCGTGGTGCCCCGCGTCGTCGTCGGGCGCCGGGGCGGGCCCGAGGGCACGGCCTGGGTCACGAGCATCACCCAGGGCGACGCCCTGCCCGACGACGTCGCGTCCGTCCTCGACCCTGCTCGCCGCGAGCCCGTGGCCGGGCCGGGCGTGGTCACGACCGTGGACGGCTCGCTGAGCGCCGAGGACTGGACCGCGGTGGTCGCCGAGGGCGTCGAGCGCATCCGGCGCGGCGACCTCGAGAAGGTCGTGCTCGCGCGCGACGTCCTGGCCACGGCCGAGCACCCCGTGGACCCCCGCTGGATGCTCCGTCGCCTCGCGGTCGCCTACGACGCGTGCTGGACCTTCTCGGTGGACGGCATGGTCGGCGCGACCCCCGAGCTGCTCGTGCGCAGCGAGAAGGGGCTCGTGACCTCGCGCGTGCTCGCGGGGACCATCCGCCGCTCGGGCGGGGCCGAGGCCGACGACGACTCGCTGCTGCGTGCCGCGCACCTCGCCCGCTCGTCCAAGGACCTCGAGGAGCACGAGTACGCCGTGGCCTCGGTCGCCGACGCGCTCGCCCCGTTCTGCTCGTCGATGAACGTGCCCGACGCACCGTTCGTGCTGCACCTGCCCAACGTCCTGCACCTGGCCTCCGACGTCACGGGCGTGCTCGCGGCCGGGACGGGCGGGTCCCCCGCGCCGACGAGCCTCGCGCTCGCAGCCGCGCTGCACCCGTCGGCCGCCGTGTGCGGCACCCCGACGCTCGCGGCGCGCGACCTCATCCGCGAGATCGAGGGCATGGACCGCGCCCGCTACGCGGCCCCTGTCGGGTGGTTCGGCGCGGACGGCGACGGCGAGTGGGGCATCGCGCTGCGCTCGGCGGAGCTGTCGCCGCAGGACCCGCACCGGGTGCGCCTCTTCGCCGGCTGCGGGATCGTCGCCGCCTCCGACCCGGGGGCCGAGCTCGCCGAGTCCGAGGCCAAGCTCGAGCCCATGCGGTACGCGCTCGAGGACTGAGACGAGCCGATCGACCGCACGCACGCCACCCCTGGCAGAGCCCGATCTCTGCAACTCTCCTGGTGGTTTTGGTGAGTTACGCGACGTATAGCCCGTTCGACGGACATCTCCGGACAACGCCCAGGTCGGCCTGTTAAATTCGCCCGGTGCCCGATGCGACGATGACGATGACTCTGGATCCCACGCAGCGCGACGTCACCGTGCGCCGCGCCACGACCGCGGACCGCGAGGACCTCTGGCTCCTGGTGCTCCGCCTGCAGCCCGACGCGCCGGACCGGGCGACGTACGACCGCGTCGTGGGCCCCCTGCTGCGCGCGCTCGACACCCTCCTGCTGGTCGCCCAGGACGCCACGGGGGTCGTCGGCTACCTGCTCGCGAGCCAGCGCCTGACCTTCAGCGGGAACGGCGCGGTCGTCGAGATCGACGAGATCGCGCTCGTCCCCGAGGCCGACCAGGGCCTGGTCGCGGCCGAGCTGATCGGCGCGGTCCAGGCGTGGGGCCAGGAGCAGCGCGCGACGCGCGTCACGCTCGCCGACGTCCTTCCCCGCGAGACCGCCGAGGAGCTCGGGTTCGTCACGACCGAGGTCCGCTCCACCAAGGCGCTCGACCTGCTCGACGCCGACCCCGTGCTCACCTCGCCCTGGGACGGCCCGGCCGTGCCCGCGAGCGACGCCGACGAGGCCCTGCCGGTCCGCGACTGATCCTTCCCCAGGCACGACGACGCCCGGTCCGTGCGGGGAACCGCACGAACCGGGCGTCGGTGCCGAGGGGCACCTGCAGGGGAACAGGGCCTCGCCTCGGCTCGGTCTCGCCGGTCACGGGGGACGCGTCCCGGCGGGACCGTGAAGGACCGCAGCGGCACCGGCTCACGTCGGTGGGCACAGGGGGAGGTCCCCACCGGTGCAGCCGGTACCGCCGGGTCCGGCCTGTGGTGTGCTCAGCCCTGACCGTTGAACCAGTCGAAGGGGTTGGGCACGTTGTTCGGGTTCGTCTGGTCGGACCCGTCCTGGCTGTTGCCCGGGACCTGACCCGAGCCCGGGACCTGACCCGAACCGTCCTGACCGCCAGAGCCCTGCTCGGAACCCGAGCCCGAGTCGGTGCTCGTCTCGGTCGGCTTGGCGGCGAGCGTCACGTCGACGTCGATCGCCTTGCCGTCGCGGACGACCGTGAGCTTCGCGACGTCGCCGGTCGCGCGCTCGCGCACGAACCCGGTCAGCGACTCGGCACCGCTCACGGCGTCACCGTCGATCGCGACGATCACGTCACCGGCCTTGATGCCGGCCTCGGCGGCCGGGGAGCCGTCCGAGACCTCCTTGACCTCGGCGCCGCGGCGCGTGACGCCGTCGGCCGTGGCCGTCGCGTCGGTCATGCTCACGCCCAGGAAGGCGTGCTCGGCCGTGCCGCTCTCGATGAGCTGCGCGCTGATGTTCTTCGCGAGGTTCACCGGGATGGCGAAGCCCAGGCCGATCGAGCCGGACTGGCTCGACGTCGTCGCGATCGACGAGGTGATGCCGATGACCTCGCCCTGCGCGTTGAACAGCGGGCCACCGGAGTTGCCCGGGTTGATCGCGGCGTCGATCTGGATCGCGTTGGTGACCACGGTGCTGCCACCGTCGGAGCCCGACGCGGCGACCGGGCGGTCGAGCGCGGAGACGATGCCCGTCGTGGCGGTGTTCGCGAGGCCCAGCGGGTTCCCGACGGCCAGGACGGACTCGCCGACCGTGACGTCGTCGGAGTCGCCGAACGACGCGGGGGTGAGGTTGCTCGGCGGGTCGACCAGCTTGACGACCGCGAGGTCGGTCGTCGGGTCGAGCCCGACGATCTTGGCCTCGTAGAGGCGTCCGTCGCTCAGGGTCACCTGGACGGTGTCGTCCTGCGCGCCCTCGACGACGTGGTTGTTCGTCAGGACGTGGCCGTCGGTGTCGATCACGACACCCGAGCCCTCGCCACCGCCCGAAGCCGTGGTGACCTGGATCGAGACGACGGACGGCGCGACGGCGCTCGTCACGGCCTGCCAGTCCGGGTTCTCCGACGTCGAGCTCGCCACGGGGACCGTGGAGTTCTCCTTGTTCTCACCGATCGAGGCCAGCGAGCTGGGCGCGGTGCCCGATCCGTCGAGCACGCTGAGCAGGCCGGCGGTCCCGGCGCTCGCGAGGACGGCCGCCGCGGCGGCCGCGCCGACCACGGGGATCCACGTCTTGCTCTTCTTCGGAGCGGCGGGCGCTGCCTCGGTCGCGACCGGGGCGGGCGGCATGCCCGCTGCGGAGTACGCGGTGCTCGTGGGCGCACCGTACGGGGGCTGGGCCCCGTGCTGAGCGGGTGCGGCGTGCGGTGCCTGCTGAGCGGGCGCGGCGTGCGGCGCCGGCGGCGCGGGCACGGGAGCCGGGTGCGGCGCGGCGAACTGCTGCGTGGGCTGCGCCTGCGGGGTGGGCGTCTGCGGGGCGGCGGGCGCCTCGGGCGTCACGGGCAGCTGCTGCGTGGCCTGCGCGTCGATGCGCTGCGTGTCGCCGTCGCGGGGAGCCTCGGGCTGGGGGACGTTCGACTGCGGGGTGTTCTCGGTCATGGGGTGTTCCCTCCTCGGTTCTTTCTGAGGACTACTTCACACCCGGGCGCTGAAACGCTGCTTGAACGATCCTGTGAGTTTGCTGCGAGTTCCCGACGACGGCTGGGAGCCTTCTCAGGCGACCCCGTGCCGCTCCGGGGCGCTCGGTGCGAACCCCGTGGGCACCGCCCGCAGGACCGCTTCCCGCACCTCGTCCGCGAGGCGGGTGCCGTCGGTCCGGCGCGAGCCGCGCGCGACGCGGACCTCGAGCACCTCGACGCCCTGGGGGCGTCCCGCGAGCGCCTCGCGCAGCCCCTCGACGTCGGCCACCAGCCGGTGCCGCACGCCGTAGCCCGCGCACAGCGCCGCGAGGTCGGCCCCGTGCGGGGTCGCGAAGACCCGCTCGAACGTGGGGCTCGTCGAGGGTTCCTGCTCGGCGAGCGCGCCGTACTCGAGGGTCGCGAAGATCGAGCCGCCGTCGTCGTTGACGACCACGACCTGGAGGTCCACGGACGGCTCGAGGGGCCCGCGCAGGAGCCCGCCCGCGTCGTGCAGGAAGGTGAGGTCACCGACGAGCGCGCGCGTGCGGCGCCCGGCGCGCGCAGCGACGTGGGCGACGCCGGTCGCGGTCGAGACCGTCCCGTCGATGCCCGCGAGGCCGCGGTTGGCCAGCACGAGCGGTGCGACGTCCCAGTCGGCGACCAGGTCCAGGTCGCGCACGGGGTTGCTCGAGCCGACCACGAGCACGTCACCCGGCCCGCTCGCGTCGGCGACGGCCGCCGCCACGGCGAGCGCCGTCGTCGGGCCGGGTGCCGAGGCGTGGGCGGCGACGACCTTGCGCGCCGCCTCCCCCGCTCCCCGCCACGCGTCGAGCCAGGCCCGGTCCCCCGTCGGCTCGGTCCACCACCCGGCCGGGACGCCGGGCAGGACGGCGCTCGCCGACCGGGCCGCGTCGGGCCAGGGTGCCGCGCCGGGCGCGACGACGAGCACCTCGACGTCCTCTCGCCCGAGGAGCTGCTGGACGGGGCGCGAGAGCGTCGGGCGGCCCATGACCACGACGCGCTCGACGCGGCTGCCGAGGGCTCCCAGGACGATCCGGTGCGCAGCGACCGCGTGCGTCCCGGCCGCGGCTCCTGACGAGGCCTCGGCGAGCAGGGGCCAGCCGCGTGCCTCGGCGATGCGCCGCGCGTCGTCCCCCGCCCCGTCGCCGGCGACGAGCACGGTCGCGGGGCCGGGATCGAGCGGGTACGGCCCGACGTCGTCGGTCACCGCCTCCACGACGGTCCGGCGTGCGTCGGCGCGCGTCTCGCCCGATGCCTCGCCCGGCCCTGCGGACAGCAGGCCCGCGAGCGCCGCCGAGGGGGCGAGGGGCTCACGGAACGCGACGTTCAGGTGGACCGGGCCGGGGTACCGGGACCGTGTCCCGCGCGCGGCCGCGAGCGCCCGCACCAGGACCGCGCGGAGGTCGCGGGTCTCGCCCGGGCGGCCGTCGGGAGCCGGGACGTCGACGGCGTGGCGCACTGCTCCCCCGTAGAGGCCGACCTGGTCCGTCGTCTGGTTGGCGCCCGTGCCGCGCAGCTCGTGCGGACGGTCGGCGGTGACCAGGACGAGCGGCACCCCGGTGTGGTGGGCCTCGAGCACCGCGGGGTGCAGGTTGGCGGCCGCCGTGCCCGAGGTCGTGACCACGGCCACCGGACGCAGGTCCCGGCCCTCGGTGATGGCGGACCCGCGCGAGAGGCCGAGCGCGAGGAAGGCCGCGGTGCGCTCGTCGATCCGCACGTGCAGGGTCAGCCGGCCGGCCGCGTCGGCCGCGTCGAGCGCGTATGCGAGCGCCGCGCTGCGCGACCCGGGCGACAGCACGACGTCCGTCACCCCGTCGGCGACCAGGCTCTCCACGATCTCCCGGGCCGCGACCAGGGCGGGCGGGAGGACGGGCTGGTCGCCGGTCATGCTGCCGCTCCGTCGAGGAGGGCGCCGACGCGCTCGTACCGGGCGGTCCAGCGCGCACCGGTGGCCGGGTCCGCGACGGCACGCGCGAGCGCCCGGGCCGAGGGCTCGGGGCGGCGCACCGTGATCTCACCGCCCACGGGCAGGAGCGGCTCGTCGACCACGTCGTGAGCCAGGAGCTGGGACGTCGCGAGGCCGCACGCGTACGGGAGGTCCGGCAGGGCGGCCGCGAGCGCCAGGCCCGCCGCGAGGCCCACCGAGCTCTCGAGGGCCGAGGACACCACGACGGGGAGCCCGACCTGCTCGGCGAGGTCGAGGCAGGCCCTGACACCTCCGAGCGGCTGGACCTTGAGGACCACGACGTCCGCGGCGTCGGCGCGCAGGACCTCGAACGGGTCCTCTGCGCGGCGGATCGACTCGTCGGCCGCGACCGGGACGGACACCGCGCGCCGAACGGCCGCGAGCTCGGGGACGCTCGCGCAGGGCTGCTCGACGTACTCGAGGCCACCGGCCGCACGGTCGAGCAGCGGGATCCGGTGCAGGGCCTCGTCCAGCGACCAGGCACCGTTGGCGTCGACGCGGATGCGCCCGCCCGGCCCGAGCGCGTCCCGGACGGCCTCGAGGCGCGCGATCTCCTGGTCGACGGGCTCGACCCGCCCGTCGGGCCCGCGCTGGGCGACCTTGACCTTGGCGGTCCGGCAGCCGTCGGAGGCCAGGACGATGCCGTGCGCGCGCTGCGGGTCCGTCGCCGGGACCGTGACGTTGACGGGCACGCTCGAACGCACGGGTGCGGGCCACCCGAGGTGCGCGGCCTCCCGGGCCGCGCGCAACCACGCGGCCGACTCGGCGTCGTCGTACTCCCAGAAGGGCGAGAACTCGGCCCACCCGGCCTCTCCGTGCACGAGCAGCCCGTCCCGGACGTCCAGGCCCCGGAAACGGGTGCGCAGGGGCGTGGACCAGGCGACGAGCGGCGGGACGGGAGGTGTGGGGGGCACGGTCACAGGTTATCTCCGGACGCCGGGCCGGGCGGTCCGGCGCTGGTCCGAGCGCCCGCCCGCCCCGGACGCCGGGGCTCGACGACCCGCGGCTCGCGCGCCACGGACGGCTCAGGCGCCCCCGAGCAGCTCGGTCACGCAGTCCACCGCGAGGTCGCGCACGGCGCGCCCCTCGCACAGCGCGGTCACCGCGGCGCCGTCGACCACGGCGATCAGCAGGACTGCGGAGAACCGCGCACCGAGCTGGTCGAGCAGCGCGTCGATCACGACGTCGAGCTCCCCCCGACCTTGCGCGAACGCGGCGGCCAGGACGGGGCTGCGGCCCGCGCTCACGACGTGCTCGTAGAAGCCGAGGAGCTCGCCGTGGTCCCCCGGGGGCAGGACCGCGTCGACGAGCAGCAGGGCGCGCGAGCGCGTGCTCAGGGTCTCGACGCCGCCCTCCGCGACCAGCTCGGTCACCGAGTGACCGATCGCCTGGGCGCGCTCGGCCCAGCCGCGGACGATCTGCTCGCCCGCCGCACCCAGCAGGTCGTCGAGCCCCGTGAAGTAGTAGGTCGTCGCGGCGAGCGGGACGTCGGCCTGGGCGGCGACCGAACGGTGCGTCACGGCCCCGGGGCCGTCGCGGAGGATGAGCTCGGCCGCGGCCGTCACGATGCGGTCGCGTCGCTGGGTGCCGCGGGCCTGCCTGCGGGGGACGTGCTTGTCGGTCTCTGGAGCCATCAGTGACTTCCTCCGGACAGGTTGAGGCCGTCGGTCCCGCGCACGGCGGGGACCAACGGCAGGATCTTGAGCACAGACGTGGCCTCACCGAAGTACACGATCGAGAGCGTCGCCGTCAAGATCTCGCCGATCCCACCCTCACACCGTAGGCCACACCGACGGTGGACGGCGCCCGGGCGGCTAGGGTGGCCGTCGTGAGCAGCATCCCCGCACAGGTGTCCGAGACGTTCGATCCCCAGTCCTGGCGCACGGTCGCCGGGTTCGAGGGACTCACCGACATCACCTACCACCGTGGCGTCGAGCGCGGCCTGGTCGATGGTGAGCCCCGCGAGCGCGACCTCCCGGTCGTCCGCGTCGCGTTCGACCGGCCCGAGGTCCGCAACGCGTTCCGTCCCCACACGGTCGACGAGCTCTACCGGGTGCTCGACCACGCGCGCATGACCTCCGACGTCGGGACGGTCCTCCTCACGGGCAACGGTCCGTCGGCCAAGGACGGCGGCTGGGCGTTCTGCTCGGGCGGCGACCAGCGCATCCGCGGACGCGACGGCTACCGGTACACGACGAGCGAGGACGCCCAGACGGCCGACGCGATCGACCCCGCCAAGGCCGGGCGGCTCCACATCCTCGAGGTCCAGCGCCTCATCCGGACCATGCCCAAGGTCGTCATCGCCGTGGTCAACGGGTGGGCCGCCGGCGGCGGGCACTCGCTGCACGTGGTCGCGGACCTGTCGATCGCGAGCCGCGAGCACGCGCGCTTCAAGCAGACCGACGCCAACGTGGGCTCGTTCGACGCCGGCTACGGCTCGGCGCTCTTCGCCCGGCAGGTGGGGCAGAAGCGAGCCCGCGAGGTCTTCTTCCTCGCCCGTGAGTACTCGGCCCAGGACGCCTACGAGTGGGGCGCCGTGAACGAGGTCGCGGACCACGCCGACCTCGAGAGGCTCGCGCTCGAGCACGCGCGGATCATCGCGACCAAGTCGCCCCAGGCGATCCGCATGCTCAAGTTCGCGTTCAACCTGGCCGACGACGGGCTGGCGGGCCAGCAGGTCTTCGCCGGCGAGGCCACGCGGCTGGCGTACATGACCGACGAGGCCGTCGAGGGACGCGACGCGTTCCTCGAGCGCCGCGACCCGCAGTGGGACGCCTTCCCGTACTACTTCTGAAGGGCATCGGCGTTCCCGACGGGCGCAGGCGTTCCGACGGGTACCGGTGCCGACGCGGCGCCGCGAGCGCCGCGTCAGCCCGTGATGAAGCCGCTGAGCAGCCCGACGATCCCGCGGCCGGCGAACGCCGCGGTGACGGCCAGGCCGAACAGCAGCACGATCGACGCGACGACGGGGCCGATCGACCCGGCCGGCCGGGCGCCGTCCTCGTCGTCGTCCTCCTCGGCGCGCAGGACGGGCCGGGCGGGGGTGATCGAGGGCGGGAACGGCGTGACCGTGGACGTGGGCTCGAACGGGCTCTGGGTGGGGTTGATCGTTGCCATGCCCCTACGTTCCCGCGGGCGCCGGTGGCGGCACATCGGTCCAGCGGCTCGACCTGCGCGCCCACCGGTCCACCTCAGGGGTGAGCGGCTCCTCCTCCTCGGGGAGGACGTGCCTCGCGCAGCCGTTCCCGGTCCCTCCGGAACATTGCTCCGACCTGCGGCGTTGCTCAGGGCATGACCTCTCGCACCGACGCCACGGTCGTCGCGCACCAGACCGTCCAGGAGCCGGCCCCGAGCCCGGCCCCCGCTCCCCCCGCGACCAGGATCGTGGTGGTGCACGGCCTGGGCGCCACCGCCGCCAGCCACTGGTTCGGTGCGCTCCAGGACCGGTACGCGCCGCGCGGGATCGACGTCCTGGTCCCGGACCTGCCGGACTCGCAGGCCCCGGACCTCGACACCTGGCTCTCGACGCTCGCCGCGGTGGTCGGGGCGATCGACGGGCGGACCGTCCTGGTGGGTCACAGCCTCGGCTGCGTCAGCATCCTCCAGCACCTCGCCGCCCGTGACGACGACTGGCGGCTCGGCGGTCTCGCGCTCGTGGCCGGCTTCGTGGAGCAGGTCCCCGGCATCCCCGAGGTCGACCACTTCGTCGCGCACGACACCGACCCGGCGGGGATCGCCGCACGCACGGCACGTCGCCTCGTCGTCACGGCCGACGACGACCCGGTGGTCCCCCGGCGGCTGACCGAGGACCTCGCCCGGGTCCTCGACGCCGACCTGACCGTGGTCGACGGCGCAGGGCACTTCCTCGCACGAGGGGGCTTCGACCGGCTCGAGGTGCTCGAGTCGGTGCTCGACGGGTGGACGCTCACGGACCCGCCGACCGTCCGGCCCCGGATCAGCTGACCGTCCAGCTCCCGCCCTTGCGCGGGACGAGCTCGACCCACGTGACGCCCTGCTCGAGCAGGACGGGCTCGCCGTCGGGCCCCGTGAGGACGAGCGGCTCGTCGACCGACTCCTGCGACCACGTCACGGCCACGTGCTTCCCACCGCTGGCCACGAGCCCGTCCCCGGAGCCCACGAGCAGCGTCTCCGGCACGGGCGTCCCCGCCGGGTCCTTGAACTGCGTGTCGCGGACCTCGACGCTCAGCACCACGACGTTCTGCGCCGAGAGCCTCGTGCCGTCGGACGACACGGCCGGCGTGGTCCCCTCGTTGCGGAGGAAGGCCGCCTGCTCGGCGTCCCAGATCCACTGCGCCCGGCTCGCGAACGTCAGCTTCACGTCGAGCAGGCTCAGGGGTGCGCCCGTCGTGGTCGCGGTGCCCTGGCCCGGGATCCGGACGTGGCGGAGCTGGGTCGGCGGCGCCGTGCGGTCGTCGTCGGCCTGGGCCCAGAAGTCGGCCGGCGTCCCGTAGAGGTTGTGCGGGGCGCGCTTGCCCTTCTTGAGGAAGAAGCCGTCGTCGCCCTCGTCGTGGACCACCGTCTGGATGCCGGCCGCGCGGACCGCCTCGACGAACGGGGGCTGCCCACCGCTGAAGGCGAGCACACCGTGCGTCGGCCCGACGATGGCGGGGTCCATCGGACGCACCGAGCGGACGGGACCGACGGTCTCCGGCGACTGCGAGTGGTAGACCGCGACGAACCGCGTGATGCCGCCCTCGACGACCTCCTCCCACACCATGTCGGCCTGCTCGAGACCCGTCTGGGGGCGTGCCTGCGGCAGGTTCTCGATCTTGACCGCGAGCGCCGGGCGGTCGTCGACCTCGTCGACCGGGACACCGGTGAGCGGCCAGGCGAGCGGGATCGCGGGGTCCGGGGGGCCTGCCTTGTCCGACTCGACGGTCGCCGGGACCGTGCTCGTCGGGACGTCCGCCGGCCCCCCGCTGCATGCCGCGAGCACGAGCGCGACCGCGACCAGCCCCCCGACGCGCCAGAGGTCTCGTCCGAGGTGTCCTGGCGTCGCTGCCGTCACGTCTCCCTGCCCTTCGCCCTGCTGCGGTCCACGGTTCCCCGTCACCCTACGACCCGATCTACGCTGGACGGATGTCACGCGCCGATGGTCCCTCCGACGCCCTCGCACTGCGTGCGGCGGTCGCCGACGCCCTCGCCGGCCGCGGCCCCGCGGTCGCCCCGGCTCCGCTCGCCTTCTCCGGGCCGCTGCCCGAGGGCACCGCCCTGGTGCTGCAGACCTCGGGTTCGACGGGCCTGCCTCGCGAGGTCGCCCTGAGCGCGAGCGCGCTCGTCGCCTCGGCACGGGCCACGCACGAACGTCTCGGCGGGGACGCGCAGTGGCTGCTCGCGCTGCCGCCGTCGCACGTCGCGGGGCTCCAGGTGATCCTGCGCTCGGTCGTCGCCGGGACCCGTCTCGTGACCGCGGACCTCGACGCCCCGTTCTCGCCCGCGGGCTTCGCCGCGGACGCCGCGCGCATGGACGGCGACCGCCGCTACGTCTCGCTCGTCCCGACGCAGCTCCACCGCCTCGTGCACGCCCAGGGCACCGCGGACGGCGAGGCCGCGCTCGCCGCGCTGCGCTCGTTCGACGCGATCCTGCTCGGCGGGGCCGCGGCCCCGCCCGCGCTGCTGGCCGCGGCGCGCGCGGCAGGGGCCAGGGTCGTGACGACCTACGGGATGACGGAGACGTGCGGAGGCTGCGTGTACGACGGCGTCCCGCTCGCGGGCGTGCGGGTGCGGGTCATCGAGCGCTCGTCCGGACATGTCCTGCCCCCGGGGGACGCGGGGGTCGTCGAGATCGGCGGACCCGTCCTCGCGACGGGATACCTCGGCGACGAGGCGCTCACGGCCGAGGTGTTGCGGCACGACCCGGACGGCTCGCGCTGGCTGCGCACCAACGACCTGGGCTCGCTCTCCCTGGACGGCACGCTGACGGTCCACGGACGGGCCGACGACGTCGTGGTCACGGGCGGCGTCAACGTCGCCCCGGCCGCGGTCGAGGCCGTGCTGGCCGACGCGCTCACGGGCGAGGACGGCATCGGCGAGGTGTGCGTCGTCGGCGTCCCCGACCCCGAGTGGGGGCAGGCCGTGGTCGCGGTCGTGACCCGCGGCGGCGCCCTCACCAGGGTCGTCGCCCCCGAGGGCGAGCCCGACGCCGGGCTGCTGTCCCGTGCCCGGCACGCGGTCGCGACTACGCTGGGACCGCCCGCCGCACCGCGGTACCTGCTCGTCGTGGACGACCTGCCGCGACGAGGACCAGGCAAGATCGACCGGGCGGCCGTGACCGCGCTCGCCGCCCGCACCGCACCTCGCACCACCCACTGATCGGAGCACCATGGCCACCTCTGCCGAATGGGTCGCTGGCGCGCGCCTGCGCACCCTCCCCGCGGCAGCCGCACCCGTCCTCGTCGGCTCGGGAGCCGCGGCGCAGATCGACGCGTTCGCGCTCTGGCCCGCGCTGCTCGCGCTCGGGGTCGCGCTCGCGCTGCAGGTCGGCGTGAACTACGCCAACGACTACTCGGACGGCGTGCGTGGCACCGACGTCGACCGCGTAGGCCCCATGCGGCTGACCGCGTCGGGGGCCGCGCTCGCCTCGCAGGTCCGCAACGCGGCCTTCGCGTGCTTCGGGGTCGCCGCGGTCCTCGGGCTCGGGCTCGTGGCGCTCACGGGGCACTGGTGGCTCCTGGCCGTGGGGGCCCTCGCGATCGTCGCGGCCTGGTTCTACACGGGCGGCAAGAACCCGTACGGCTACCGCGGCCTCGGCGAGGTCGGGGTCTTCGTGTTCTTCGGGCTCGTCGCGGTCCTCGGCACCACGTACACGCAGGCGGGTCGCATCACCTGGGTCGCGGGCGTGGGAGCCGTGGCCGTGGGCCTGCTCGCGTGCGCGCTGCTCATGATCAACAACGTGCGGGACATCCCCACCGACGTGCTCGCAGGCAAGCGGACCGTGGCCGTGCGCCTCGGGGACTTCCGGGCCAGACGCGCCTACGTCGCGATGATCTGGGTGCCGATCCTGCTGGCCGTGGTGTGCGCGTTCGCCGCCCCGTGGTCCCTGCTGGTGCTGCTCCTGCTGCTGCCGGCGGTGCTGCTGACGCTCCCGGTGCTCGCCGGGGCGCGCGGGCCCCTGCTGGTCCCCGTCCTCGCCGGGACGGGCATGTTCGAGCTCGGGTACGGCGTGCTGCTGGGGCTGGGGCTCGCGCTCTAGCCGTCGGTGCGGCGCACGGGCGACTCGTCGGCGGAGGCCGCGTCGACCGCGGCGTCCTCGAACGCGGCGTCGTCCTCGACCGCCCGCGAGAACTGCTCACCCGTCGCCCGGCGGTGCGCAGCGCGGTCCGCGAGGTACTGCGCCGCGCGCTCGCGCGGGCCTCGCAGCGTCAGGTAGGAGACCAGCAGGGCGAGCACGGCCGCGATGACGGCGCACACGACCCAGTGGCCGAGGTCGAGGGCGTAGAGCACGGCGAAGAGCACCCCGAAGATCGCGAGGCGCAGGACGGAATAGATGACCATGGGCACTCCTCCAGGGTAGGCGCCCCGCAGACCTGGGGGCGACACGCCCCGGTATGTACGAGCACCGCCCCGGCCCCCGCCCCCAGAAGGTCGCAGGCTGGACACGTCCTGACCCGAGACGCATAGGCTGGGGGCATGTCCCGCGTCCTGCTGACCTTGCTCGCCGTAGGCCTCGCGGTCTACGCCCTCTCCGACTGCGCCACGAGCGACGAGAACGACCGGAGCGGGATCCCCAAGGGACTGTGGATCGTGATGATCATCTTCCTGCCGTTCGTCGGGCCGCTCGCATGGATCCTGGTGTCCCGCACGCAGCGCTCGCGTCACGCCGCAGCGGGCGGGGCTGGCACGCCCCGCCGCCCGTCGGGCGGAGGAGGGCGGCGTCGCAGCAGCGGACCGATCGCCCCCGACGACGACCCGGACTTCCTCTGGAAGCTCGAGCAGCAGCGACGTCGTGAGGCGCGCGACGAGGGTTCCACGCCCGGTTCGGGGACCGCATCAGGGGCGGCTCCCGGTCACACCCCGGGGACCCCGGACCACCAGGACGAGCGCGAGCAGGGGCCGCGGTCCCCGGGCAAGGGCTCGAAGGGCGAGACGGACAGCGCTCCGGACGCTCCGTCGTCGGGCAACAACGACCCGAGCTAGCGAGCCCGGGCCCGCACCGGGCTCGTCACCAGGAGGCCCGTCGGGCCCGCCTCAGCAGGTCTCCTTCGCATCGGCCGAGGTGATCGCCTCGCCCGGCAGACGGTCGGCGAGCGGGTCGACGGGGGCCACGGTCTCGGTGTCGGTCGGCGCACCCGTCGTCGTGTCGCCGGGCGGGATCGTGGCAGTGTCCGGGGTGGCCGGCGTCGTCGGCGTCCCGGTGGCCTCGTCCTCGACCACGGGCTGGTCGGCCGCCAGGCGCGCCCACACGTCCTGGGCCTCGTCCGCCAGCACGACACGGGCGGGGTTCGACGGCATGGGCCCCGACGGGATCGTCAGGAACGTGACCGCCTCCGGGCGCACCGAGCGCAACGAGAACGCGAGCCCCTTGAGGTCGACGCCACCGCTGATCGACAGCGAGCTCGTCGCGGCGTCCAGGAAGCGGATCAGGCTCGGGAGGTCCGTGAGGATGTTCTTGCTCAGCACGGACTGCGTGAGCGCGGCGAGCAACGCCTGCTGGCGCCCCATCCGGTAGGTGTCCGAACCGTCGCTCAGCCCGTGCCGGGCACGGGCGAGCGCGAGGGCCTCGGTGCCCGACAACACATGGTTGCCCGCCGTGAGGTGCAGGTTCGCGTCCTCGTCGTCCATGTCCTCGGGGATGCACATGGGGACGCCGTCGAGCGCGTCGACCATGGTCTGGAACCCCGCGAAGTCGACGACCATGAACCCGTCGGTGCGCACCCCGCTGATCTGCTCGACCGTCATCTGCGTGCAGGTGGCTGCCGACGCGAGGTCCTGCCCCGCGTCCCAGCCTCGCGAGAACGCCGAGTTGAACATCGCGCTCGACGACGCCTTGGTCGTCCCGCCTCCCGTGACCGTGCACTCGGGAACCGGGATCATCAGGTCGCGCGGGATCGAGACGAGCTCGACGCGCGTCCGGTCGGCCGAGATGTGCAGCAGCATGGTCGTGTCCGAGCGCATGCCGTCCTCGGCCCCACCGATCGCCTCGTTCACCCCGGACCGGTCGTCCGAGCCGATGAGGACGAGGTTCACAGGGAGCCCCGCGAGGGGGTCCGCGGGGTCCGGGGTCGCGGCGGCCGGCCGTGACGCCTCAGGGGCGACGAGGGCCTGGTTGTCCACCTGGTCGACGTTCGACAGCGACTTCACGACGAGCGCCGCGGCACCCGACACGCCGAGGGCGAGCACTGCCGTCATCACGAGCCCGACGACCCGCACCACCCTCCGGTCACGTCGAGCTCTCGCATGGCGCACGGTCGCGACCGCCTCGTGGTGCGGGGCCGGGCGCGCCTCGCCGTCCGGGCCTCCGCCGTCCGGGCCTCCGCCGTCCGTGCTGCGCGCCCGGGCGCCCGACGGCACGTGCGCCTTGCGCCTGCTGGGTTCTTCGGTCACGAGCACCGACACTAGCGACGCTACCTGTGGGGGTGCCGGGCGGGGCACGTGAGCCGTGTCGAGATCCCGTGAAGAGTACGACGAGGGCCGCCCCGCACCGCGGGACGGCCCTCGCCCTCGCCCCGGGATCCGGGGCCGGCCGACTACTCCTGGGTCGTGATGCCCGAGTACGAGTGCTTGCCGTTGAAGATCAGGTTGACGCCCGTGAAGTTGAACAGCACGCACGCGTAGCCCACGATCACGAAGTAGGCCGCGCGCCGACCGGACCAGCCGCGCGTGGTGCGGGCGTGCAGGTAGGCCGCGTAGACGACCCACACGACGAAGCTCCAGACCTCCTTGGGGTCCCAGCCCCAGTAGCGCCCCCAGGCGTGCTCGGCCCAGATCGCACCACCGATGATCGTGAAGGTCCACAGCACGAACGCGACGGCGTTGAGGCGGAAGCTCAGTGCCTCGAGCTGTGCGGGCCTGGGGGTCGTGTCGAGCCAGCGCCATGCCGGGTGCCCCAGGAAACCGTTGCCGTTCTCGCGCGAGTCGCGCAGGAGCTGGATCACGGACATGACGAACGCGACCGTGAAGATGCCCGTGGCGATGATCGCGACGCCCACGTGGATCACGAGCCAGTAGGACTGCAGCGCGGGCTGGACGCCCGTGGCGTCGAGGAAGAACGAGTTCTGGGCCACGACGAGGAACAGCACGGCGAGTCCCGTGACGAACGCGCCGATGAAGCGCACGTCCCGCTTGAGGCTCACCCCGAGGAACACCGCCATCGCGACGAACGCACCGACGAGGGTGAACTCGTACATGTTGGCCCAGGGTGCACGGCCCGCGGCGATACCGCGGGTCACGATCGCCCCGAGCAGCAGGATGGTGCCCAGCCATCCGGTCGAGATGCCGATGCCCGCGGCCTTGCGCGAGACGGGCTTGGCGGGGGTCGCGACCGCGACCGCGACCGGAGCGTCGGCATCCCCCTTGGCGGCCACCGGTTCGGCGACCGGCTCCTTGGCCCCCAGCCTGGACAGGTCGATCGCGAAGGCGACGAACGCGACCGTGAGCGCGGTCGCCGCCGCCCACACCAGGTCGGAGCTCAGCTCGGCAACGGTCATCGGTCAGCCTTTCGTGGTCGGTCGGCGCGAGCCGGCCCGGTGGGACGGGAAGCGGACGCGCGAGGCGTCCTGGTGGGACGTTCGGGTGGGGCAGGCAGGTCGGTGGCCTGCTCGGTCCCGGGGAGCGACTCGACCACGCGGTCGACCTCTCCCTGCAGTCCAGCGTCGTCGCCGCGGGCGAGTCCCGCCAGGGTGACGACGGTACGCGGCGCGGACGCCTCGCCGTCGGGCCCTTCCTCGCTCCACGCACGCAGCCACACGCGGCGGCGCGGGGTGAAGAGCGAGACGGCCAGGCCGCCGAGCGCGCCGAGCGCGAACACGAGGATCCAGACGAGCGCCGGGTCGTGCCGCATGTCGAGCGCCACGTAGCGTGCGACGGGCCCGTCGGCGAACGTGAGGGTGCCCAGACCGTCCGGCAGATCGACCGTCTCGCCCGGGGCGACGAGGAGCTGGACGCGGTCCCCCGCCTCGTCGACCGACGCCGTGAGCGTGTCGGTGTTGAGCCGGTAGACGTTCTGCGGCAGCCCGTCGTCGAGGCCCAGGTCTCCCCGGTAGACCTCGAGGACGAGCAGCGGGTTGGCCGGCTGCGGGAAGATCGAGCGCGCCCCGTCCTCGGTCACCTCTGCGGTGGGCAGGAAGTAGCCGACGAGGCCGATCTGATCGAGGCCCGGCGACGTGTCCGGCACCTTCACGACCCCGCGCGAGGTGTACATGGTGTCCTCGGGCAGGAACGGGACGCGGCCTGCGAACGCGACCTGTCCCTCGGCGTCGTGGACGGTGATCTCGGGGGCGTAGCCGTTGCCCTGGAGGTAGATCTTGGCCCCGCCGGCGACGATCGGGTGGTTGACCTTGATCTGCTCCTCCTGCGAGGACCCGTCGGGGTTGCGCACCGTGACGTTGGCCGTGAAGTCGCGCGACTGCGCGAACGCGACCTGGTCCATCGCGAACTCGGCGTCGAACGAGTCGAGCGTCATCGAGAACGGGACGAGCGAGCTCGGGCTGAACAGCGAGCCGCTCTCGAACGTGTCGTAGTCGACGACCGCGTTCGCGAAACCGCGCCCCTCGGTGATGATCGCCTGCCCGCGGAAGTGCAGGAGCTGTCCGGTGGCGACCGAGACGAGCAGGCCCAGGAGCGAGAGGTGGAACACCAGGTTGCCGGTCTCTCGCAGGTAACCGCGCTCGGCGGCGACGGTCCGTCGCTCGGGCAGGCCGCGGGCCACGTCGGCGGGTTCGGTCGAGACGTCCACGCGGAACGTGGGCAACCAGCGGAACCGGCCACGCAGGTGCGCTGCTGCCGCTTCGACGACCTCGTCGGGCGTCGCGGTGCTCGTGGTCTCGGCCTTGGCCGGGAAGCGGTCGAAGCGGCGCGGGGTGCGAGGCGGGCGGTTGCGCACGGCCTGCAGGTGCGCCTTGGTGCGCGGGAGGATGCAGCCCACGAGCGAGACGAACAGCAGGATGTAGATCGCGGAGAACCACACCGACGCGTACACGTCGAAGAAGCCCAGCCGGTCGAGCCACTCGCCCGTGCGCGGGTTGTCCTGGAGGTAGGTCAGGACCGCGGCCGGGTCCTGCGGGCGCTGCGGCAGCACCGAGCCCGGGACGGCCGCGACCGCGAGCAGCATGAGGAGCATGAGCGCGACGCGCATGCTCGTGACCTGGCGCCAGGTCCACCGCAGGGTGCCCTTGAGCCCGAGCGAGGGCAGCTGCGGAGCGCCGGCCTCCCCTGCGCTCGGGGAGCTGTGCGAGTCCGGGGTCGCGGTGCCGGGTCCGGTCGCGCGCGGGGCGCGCTCCGAGCTGCCCGACGGCGTCGCTCGCGTCTCGGCGGCCGCCTCGCCCTCGGCGGTGCGCGCCTCGGGCTCGGGGTGGCTGAACGCGTCGTCGATGCCCTCGGGGCGGTAGAGGTCCTTGTCGCTCATCAGATCACCGTCTCGAAGCCCGTGATGAGCCCGCCGAGGCGTGAGGTCCAGGTGCCCCAGACCCCGGTCACGAGCGCCAGCCCGATGAGGATGAGCATGCCGCCCCCGATGCGCATGATCGCGAGACGGTGGCGACGCAGGAAGGCCACGGCCTTCTTGGACCGCTCGAGACCGATCCCGATGAGCAGGAACGGGATGCCGAGGCCCAGGCTGTAGGCGATGCCCAGGATCGCCCCGCGACCTGCGGTGGCCTCGTCGAGGGACAGAGCCATGACCGCCGTGAGCGTCGGGCCGATGCAGGGCGCCCAGCCCAGGCCGAACACGATGCCCAGGAGCGGTGCACCCCAGATTCCCGCGGTGGGGCTCAGGTGCAGGCGACGATCCCGCTGGAGGAAGGGCATCGCGCCCATGAACGCGAAGCCCATGAGGATCACGAAGACCCCGATGACCCGCGTGATGACGTCCTCCCACTGCTTGACGTGCACGCCGACGGCCCCGGCGGCGACCATGAGCAGGACGAAGACGAGCGTGAAGCCGGCCACGAAGAGCCCCACGCCGGTCGCGACGCGCCACCGGCCGGGGGCGCTCACTGTCCGGACGGCCGTACCGCCACCGGCGCTGCTGCCGCCCTGCCGGGACGTGGCCCCGGCGTTGGCCGCCGCGAGACCGCTCACGTACCCGACGTAGCCGGGGACGAGGGGCAGCACGCAGGGGGACGCGAAGGACACGAGCCCCGCGAGGAGCGCGACGGGCACCGCCAGCAGCATGGAACCGCTGAACGCCGTGATGGCGAACGTGGAGCCGACGTCACCGGCGAAGGAGAGAGGGGTCACGGTCAGGCGTCCTCTGCGAGGACGTCGTCGACGAGCCCGGTGAGGGTCGAGCCCTCGGCCCGACCGATGATGCGTGCGGCGACGCGGCCCTCGCGGTCGAGGACGACCGTCGTGGGCACCGCCTGGATGGGCACCGAGCCCTCGAGCGTCGCGATCGCCTCGCCGCGCGTGTCCTCGATCGAGGGGTAGGGCACCTCGAACGTCCGCTCGAACGCGAGCGCGGCGCCCGCGTCGTCGGTGCTGTTGATCCCGAGCAGGCGCACCCCCTCGTCGGCGCGGTCGGTCGCGAGCGCGACCAGGTCCGGCGCCTCGGCCCGGCACGGCGCGCACGAGGCGTACCAGGTGTTGAGCACGACGACGTCGCCGACCCAGGCGCTCGTGTCGATCGCGTTGCCCTCGAAGTCCGTACCGGTCAGGACGACGGGGTCGTCACGGTCCGACACGTCCCACGTCTTGACCGAGCCGTCGCCCGAGACGAAGCCCTGACCCACGACGTCGTCGGGGCTCGTGGCCCCCGACTCCTGGGCGCAGCCGGTGAGGACCAGACCGAGCGAGACGATGGCGACGGGGACGAGAGCAGGACGACCGGCGGCACGACGCCCGGGTGCGGGCGCGCGACCGTGCCGGGCACGGAAGGGGTGGATCATGGCAGCACTGTCTCCCACCTGCCTGGGCACAACCTGAGAAACCCCTGGTGGGTCACGCTCCGGAGACCTTCGCGGCCCCCGGCAGCAGGTCGGCGACCGGCTCGGTGTAGTGGATCCCGACGAGGCGGTCCCCGTCGAAGCGCAGGGACGTGAGGGACGCGAGCGAGCACTGGCGGTTGCGGGGGTCGTGCCACAGGCGCTTGCCCTCGAACGCCAGGCGCGAGATCCAGATGGGGAGCTGGTGGCTCACGAGCACGACCTCGCGGCCCTCGGCCTGCTCGCGCGCGTCGTGGACCGCGGCGTGCATGCGCGCGACCTGCTCCTTGTAGGGCTCGCCCCACGACGGGCGCAGCGGGTTCCACAGGTAGGGCCAGTGCCCGGGGTGGCGCAGCGAGCCGTCGCCCACTCCGAACTTCATGCCCTCGAAGTGGTTGCCCGCCTCGATGAGCCGCTCGTCGGTGCCGAGCGGCAGACCGAAGGCCTCGGCGACGGGCGTCGCGGTCTCCTGCGCGCGCTGGAGCGGGGACGCGATGACCAGGGCGACGTCGAAGGGCTCGTGCGCGCCGTCGTCGGGCAGCGCGGGCGCGCCCTCCGCGGGCTTGCCCGACAGGTGCCCCGCGACGCGGCGCGCCATGGTGTGCCCGAGCTCCGAGAGGTGGTAGCCGGGGATTCGCCCGTAGAGGATGCCGTCCGGGTTGAAGACTTCACCGTGACGCATGAGGTGGACCGTGGTTGCAACCATGCCGACCAGTCTCCCAAAGATCTGGCCCGCGCGGTGCACGTGCCCGGGGTGCTCCGGACCACACCTCGCGACGCGCGAGTCTCCCGGCGCTGCCTACTGCTCGCGCGGCTCCACGACCCGGCACGCCTCGGCGATGGCGTCCATGGCCTCGCCGAGGTTGCGGAGCTGTGCCGGGGTCAGGACGTCCACCAGGTAGCGACGGACGGCGGTCACGTGACCCGGGGCCGACGCCTCGAGCTCGGCGTAGCCCGCCTCGGTCATGACGCAGTTCACACCTCGGCCGTCGCCCACGCTCGCGGCGCGGCGCACGAGCCCGCGCTGCTCCATGCGGTGGACCGTGTGCGTGACCCGGCTGCGGGAGCGGGCGAGACCGTCGGCCAGCGCCGACATGCGCATGGTGTGGTCGACGGCCTCGGACAGCCGGACCAGGAGCTCGTACTCGCCGAGGGTCAGGCTCGAGCGCTCCTCGTGCTCCTTGCTGAGGGCCTCGACGAACCGCGCCGAGCCGTCGAGGAACGAGCGCCAGTAGCGCTGCTGGTCGTCGTCGAGCCAGGGGGCGTCGTGCACCGTCGTGGCGTGCTGGTCCTGCTGAGCCGTCATCTCTTCCTTCATCCGTCACGCCCCTCCGGGTGGACAACGGCACCATTCTCCCATCGTCGGGGGTGGTGGCCGCTCCGGGGAGAACTCGTGCCCTCCTCGTGGAATAGAGGGCGGTGGGCTTGCGTTGATGCGTTCGTATGAAGTTGAATCTTCAACTAATGGCACGTCGACGGCGCGCCTGACGCAACGCAACACGACCATTCAGGAGACACCCATGGCCACGAACCTCCCCACCGGACTCACCGCGGGCACCTACGCGATCGACCCCTCGCACTCGCAGGCGACCTTCACGGTCCGCCACGCAGGCATCTCCAAGGTCCGCGGCTCGCTCGCGATCGCCGACGGCAACATCACGATCGGCGACGACGTCGAGTCCTCCAACGTGGTCGCGGCGATCGACGCCAAGTCGGTCAACACCGGTGACGCGGGCCGCGACGGCCACCTCCAGTCGGCCGACTTCTGGGACGCCGAGAAGAACCCGACCTGGAACTTCGTCTCGACCGCCGTCGAGGCCGACGACGACGACTTCGTCATCGAGGGCGACCTGACCATCAACGGCGTCACCAAGCCGGTCAAGCTCGAGACCGAGTTCACGGGCACGGCCGTCGACGCCTACGGCAACTCGCGCGCCGGGTTCGAGGCCAAGACCGAGGTCTCCCGCAAGGAGTTCGGCCTGACCTGGAACGTGGCCCTCGAGGCCGGTGGCGTGCTCGTCGGCGACAAGATCAAGATCGCGCTCGACCTCTCGGCGATCAAGCAGGCCTGAGCCTCTCTCCCCCGCCCGGCCCCCGCGTCCTGACGCGGCCCGGTACGCCAGGAGCCGGCGACCCGTGACGAGTCGCCGGCTCCTGTGCTGTCCGGGGGCTCGCGGGCCCGACGGCGGGGCCCGCCCCCGACGGGCGGCCCACCACCTGCGGTCGCGCCCTAGGCTCCGGCGCCCTCGTCCTCGTCGAGATCCGGGCCCGCCTCGGCGGGAGGCCGGTTCGCGAGCGCCCGGGCCTGCGCGTGGAAGGCCAGGATCTGCAGCTCGCTGCCCACGTCGACCGAGCGCACGATCACGTCGTCGGGCAGCTGGAGGGCGCGCGGCGCGAAGTTGAGGATCTCGCGGACCCCGGCCTCGACCACGCGCTCGGCGACGTCCTGCGCGACGTGCGCGGGCGTGGCCAGGACGACGATCGTGACGTTCTCGCGCACGATGACCTCCTCGAGCGCGTCGACGTGCTCGACCACGAGGCCGGCCGCCTCGGTGCCCACGACCGACGGCGACGCGTCGAGCAGGGCCGCGACCTCGAAGCCCCTGGTCCCGTAGCCCGAGTAGTTCGCGAGCGCATGACCGAGGCTACCGATACCGATGATCGCGATCCGGTGCTCGTCGGTCACGCCCAGCGCCGACGTGATGTAGGTCGCGAGCGAGTCGACCACGTACCCCACACCGCGCGTCCCGTAGGACCCCAGGAAGGACAGGTCCTTGCGGAGCTGCGCGGACCCGACCCCCGCCAGCTCGGCGAGCTCGGTCGACGACGTGGTCTCCACGCCGCGCCCCTCCAGGTCGCGCAAGGCCCGCAGATAGGCGGGCAGGCGTGCCACCGTCGCGCCCGGAATACCGGTGTCCCCCAGGGTCTCTGCCACTCGTACCACCCATACCTCGTCATGTCGTCGTCGTTGACGACCTCGCTGTGCTGCTGTCTCGGATCATCTCAGGCTCTGGGCCCGAACGCGTAGCGTCAGCCGCTGACGCGCCGCCGCGCGAGCGCCCTGGCGAGCCGTGCGCCGTCCACCTGCCAGAACCCCTGCTGGACCCCGTCGACCGTCACGACCGGGACGTAGTCGCCGTACTCGGACGCGAGCGCGCCGGTCGGGTCCGCGTCCACGTCGACCTCGGCCCACGCGACCTGCTGCTCGGCGCACACGGCCTCGACCGTCTCGCGGGCCGCGTCGCACAGGTGGCACCCTTCGCGCCCGTAGAGCACGACGCGCGGTGGCGCGGCGCCAGAGGTCTCGGCCGGGGCGAGTCCCTCGGGCCCGGCGTCGGGTCGAGCGTCTCGTCCTGCGGCATGTCCGGCGGCAGGTTCTGCGGTGCTCACTCCCCCAGCCTACGCATCCCGGACAGAAGGGCCGTCCCGGTCGTCGGCGTCTTGAGGAGCACAGGTCGTCGGCGGGCGTCGGCGGGCGCCGATAGAGTGGACGGCATGCCGACGTCTGCACCTGGGTCCACCCATCCGACGGCGGCCTTCTTCGACGTCGACAACACCATCATCCGGGGCGCCAGCTCGTTCCACCTTGCCCGTGCGCTGTACCAGCGCGGCTTCTTCTCCACCCCGGACCTCGTGACGTTCGCGTTCCACCAGGCCCGCTACCTCCTGCTCGGTGAGAACAAGCGCCAGATCGACCAGGTCCGCTCGCGCGCCCTCGACCTCATCGCGGGCCGCTCGGTCGCCGAGGTCGTCGCGATCGGCGAGGAGGTCTACGACCAGGTCCTCTCGCTGCGGATCTTCCCCGGCACCCAGAAGCTTCTCGACGAGCACATCGCGGCCGGCCACCAGGTGTGGCTCGTGTCCGCGACCCCTCTGGAGATCGGTCAGCTCATCGCCCGGCGGCTCGGCGCGACCGGGGCGCTCGGCACGGTCGCCGAGCACGAGGACGGCCTCTACACGGGCCGCCTCGTGGGCGACATGATGCACGGCCGGGCCAAGGCGGCAGGCGTCCGCGAGCTCGCCGAGCGTCATGGGATCGACCTCTCGGCCTCCTACGCCTACGGCGACTCGCTCAACGACGTGACCATGATGCAGGCCGTCGGCCACCCGTGCGCGATCAACCCCGACACGCGCCTGCGCCGCCACGCCAAGGACGTCGGATGGCCCATCCGCGAGTTCCGCGGCAGGCGCCGACGCGTCGCGAACCGCGGGCTCAAGACCGCGAGCTGGGCGGGGGCGGCCTGGGTCCTCGGGCTCGTCATGCGCTCGATCCGGCGCTCGCTCAAGGGCCGCACCGGCCTCTGACCCCCCGCGGTCCAGGAGCAGGCCGCGACGCCGGACCTCCGCAGCCTGGTCGGGCACGCCCACACCCGGACATGCGAAGAGCCCGGCACCCCTGAGGGTTCCGGGCTCCTGCGGCAGCAGGCGCGTGACCGCGCCGCGCTGCTACTTCTTGTTACGACGCTGGTGGCGCGTCTTGCGAAGCAGCTTGCGGTGCTTCTTCTTGGCCATACGCTTGCGGCGCTTCTTGATGACGGAGCCCATGGGTCCTCACAATGCTGGATCGGTGTGCGATCGGGATCGCCCCGATCATGGTGGTCCACGGCTGATCGGGAACCGACCAACACGAGAAAAAGTCCGTCCCTTAGACTACCTGCTCCCTGCCGGTCGCCAGAAATCGAGCGCGGGTGACGTCGTCGGGCACGTGCCGCGGCCCCCGGACGGACGCGTGCTCGGCGCGCGCCCTGCGCCGGCCAGGGAGGTGTCCTCGAACCGTCTCAGTCGAACTGCGCGTCGAGCCCCAGCAGGGGGAACACGGCCTTGCGCGTCGCGACGACGGCGCGGTCGACCTCGTCCTCGGGGTCGTACCCGCGCCCCCAGGACGTGAACGCGACCTCGCCGTCCCCCATGAGCTCGGCGGTCTCGCGGTGCGCGACCGCGGTGATGTGGTCGCGCCAGACGGCCGGCACGGGCGTGGACGGCGCCACGGGCGCGTGGACGACCTCCGCGACGACGTTCGACCACGCGAACGGGACGACCGACGTGACCGAGTAGCCCCCGCCGCCCAGGGCGACCCAGCGCCCCTCGGCGAGCTCGTGCGCCAGCTCGTGGATCCACCGTACGGCCGCACGCTGGGCGTCGATGCTCACGTCGAGGTCGCTCAGAGGGTCGTGTCCGTGGGCGTCGCAGCCGTGCTGGGACACGATCACCTGCGGCCGGAACGCGCGCAGGACGGGCGGGACGACCGCGTCGACAGCCCGCAGCCAGCGCGAGCCGTCGGTCCGTCGGGGCAGGCCGAGGTTGACCGCGGTGCCCGACGCCGAGGCGCCACCCGTGTCCGTCGCGTGCCCCGTGCCGGGGAACAGCGTCGCGCCGCTCTGGTGGACCGAGACCGTCAGGACGCGCGGGTCGTCCCAGAAGATCGACTCGACGCCGTCGCCGTGGTGCGCGTCGAGGTCGACGTACGCGACACGCTCGGCGCCGTCGTCGAGGAGACGACGGACAGCGGCCGCGGCGTCGTTGTAGATGCAGAAGCCCGACGCGGCCCCGCGCTGGGCGTGGTGCATGCCGCCCGCGATGTTCACGGCGTGCAGCGCGTGCCCCGACCAGACCGCGCCCGCGGCCTCGTACGAGCCCGACAGGATGCGTGCCGCGGCCTCGTGCATCCCGGCGAAGACCGGGTCGTCCTCGGTGCCCAGCCCCAGCGCGGCGTTCTCCACCCCTTGCTCCGAGGCCGCGTGCACCGCGGCGACGTATGCCGGGTCGTGCACCAGGTCGAGCACCTCGTCGGTGGCGGGCGCCGTCCCGACGACCTCGACGCCCGGGGCGTCGAGCAGGCCCAGCGCGCGCACCAGGCGCATGGTCAGGTCCAGGCGCGTCGGGGACATGGGGTGCCCGTGCCCGAAGTCGTAGCCCAGCAGGTCCGGGCTCCACACGACCTGCGCGACGAACGGCACGGTGTCGGTTCCGGTCACGTGCGCTCCTCGGTCGGTGGTCCTCGTCCGGACGGCGGGTGCTCCGTCGCACGGCCCGTACCGCGACGCGTGAAGGCGTTCGGCAGCCGGCAGGAAACACGGTATCGCCCGGGCGGCCCGACGGCGCCACGCGGTTCAGCCGGTGGGCAGGGCCCGTCCTGTGGCAGAGTTGGGCGACACATCGGCACGCACGGCGACCGGACGGCCCGCAGGGCACGCCCCGCCGCTCGTCCACCCGGACGAGGACGCACGGACAGCGAGACGGAGGACCGATGCCCCAGGGGGTCTCCGGGCGCTTCTTCGCAGGGCGCGAGCTGGTCGATCGCCTCGCCCGCCACTCACCGGCCCGTCTCGCGGTCACGGTCTTCGCCGCGGTGATCTCGCTGTTCACGCTGCTCCTCATGGCGCCGTGGGCCACGACGTCCGGGAGGTCCGCGCCCCTGATCGACGCGCTGTTCACCGCGACGTCGGCCGTGTGCGTCACGGGCCTCGTGGTGGTCCCGACGGGAACCTACTGGTCCACGTACGGGCAGGTCGTGATCCTCGTGGGCATCAAGATCGGTGGTCTGGGCGTCATGACGCTCGCCTCGATCCTCGGCATGGCCGTCTCGCGGCGCATCGGCCTGACGCAGAAGCTGCTCACGGCCTCGGAGACCAAGACGACCCGGCTCGGCGAGGTCGGTTCGCTCGTGCGCGTCGTCATCATCACCTCGACCAGCATCGAGCTGCTCATCGCGCTGCTGCTCCTGCCGCGCTTCATCGTGCTCGAGGAGACGTTCGGCGAGGCCGCCTGGCACGGCCTGTTCTACGGGATCTCGGCGTTCAACAACGCGGGCTTCATCCCCACGGCCGAGGGTCTGACGCCCTACGTGGGCGACTGGATGCTGCTCATGCCGATCATCATCGGCGTGTTCATCGGCTCGCTGGGCTTCCCCGTGATCCTCAACATCATGCGCAACCGGCGCCGCGCCTCGAAGTGGAACCTGCACACCAAGCTGACGCTCACCACGAGCGCGGTCCTGGTCGTGGTGGCCGTGGTCCTGTTCGCGGCCTTCGAGTGGACCAACGCCAAGACGTTGGGCCCGCTGAGCCTCAACGAGAAGATCCTCGCCTCGTTGTTCGCCGGGGTCATGCCCCGGTCCGCGGGCTTCTCGACGATCGACATCAACGGCATGCACGAGTCGAGCTGGCTCATCACCGACGCGCTCATGTTCGTCGGCGGCGGCAGCGCCTCGACGGCGGGCGGCATCAAGGTCACGACGCTCGCGGTCATGCTGCTCGCGATCGTGTCCGAGGCGCGCGGCGACCGCGACCTCGAGGCCTTCGGTCGGCGCATCCCGCGCGAGACCCTGCGCCTGGCCGTGGCCGTGTCGTTCATCGGCGCGACGGCCGTGCTCGTGGCGAGCCTGCTGCTGCTCGAGATCACGGGCTGGACGCTCGACGTGATCCTCTTCGAGACCATCTCGGCGTTCGCGACCGTGGGACTCTCGACGGGCGTGACGGCCGACCTCCCGACCGCCGGCAAGTACGTCCTGGTCGTGCTCATGTTCATCGGGCGCACCGGGACCATGACGCTCGCGGCCGCGCTCGCGCTGCGCGACCGGCGCCGCGTCATCCGCTACCCCGAGGAACGCCCCATCATCGGCTGACCCCGCCTCCCTGCTCCCTGGTGCGGTCCCGGCTCGCTGCCGGACCGCGCCTCCTGACGAAAGGTCCCCCAGGTGCCCGACAAGAAGGCCCCCGAGAAGAATGCCGGCGTGCTCGTGATCGGTCTCGGCCGGTTCGGGTCCGCGATCGCCGCGACCCTCGACCGGCTCGGCCAGGACGTGCTCGCGGTCGAGCGGTCGCCCGAGCTCATCGCGCAGTGGTCGGGCCGCATCCCGCTCGTCGAGGCCGACGCCTCCAACCCGACCGCCCTGGAACAGCTCGGCGCGCGCGACTTCCCGGTCGCGGTCGTGGGCGTGGGCACCTCGCTCGAGGCGAGCGTGCTCATCACGGGCAACCTGGTGGACCTGGGCACCCCCCAGATCTGGGCCAAGGCCATCTCTGCCGAGCATGGCCGCATCCTGCAGCGCATCGGCGCGCACCACGTGGTGTTCCCCGAGGCCGACGCGGGCAGCCGCGTCGCGCACCTGGTCTCGGGCAAGCTGCTCGACTACATCGAGGTCGAGGACGGCTTCACGATCGTCAAGATGCGTCCCCCGAAGGAGACGCAGGGCTTCACGATCGAGCAGACCAAGGTCCGCGACCGCTACGGCGTGACCATCATCGGCGTGAAGTCGCCGGGTCAGGACTTCGTGTACGCCGAGCCGACCACGCGCATCTCCGCGAACGACCTGCTCATCGTCTCGGGGCACGCCGAGCTGCTCGAGCGGTTCGCGGCGCGGCCGTAGTCACGGGGCCACGCCCGGTCCACCGTTCAGGACGACGCCCGACGGCGCCGCTCAGCTCGCGCGCGTCCGGCGACGTCTGAGCGCTGCGCCTCCCGCGACGAGGGCTCCTGCGACGGCCAGGGTGCCGGCGACCGTGATGCCGGTCGAGGCCAACGGGCCTGGGACCTTGCCGGGCGAGGTCCCCTCGGCCGTCGTGCCGTTGCCCGTGGTCGTCCCGCCGCCCGTGCCTCCGCTGCCGTCGGTGCCGCCGCCGGGAGCACTGCGGACGTCGAACGACGCCGACCGGACCGACGCACCGCTCAGGGGGTCGGTGACCACGACGTAGTGGGGGCCGGGGAGCGTCGAGAGCGGGATGGTCGTGACGAGCTCGATGGTCCCGTCCGCGCGCGCGGTCACGGTCCCGAGGAACGTGGGCGTCGAGTGGAGGTGCACGTCGTACGTCACGAAAGGCACGAATCCCTGGCCGCGGACGACGAGCGTCCCGCCCGGCACGGGGTTCTCCGCGACCGTGTCGACCACCGAGAGCGGGGTGATCCCCGTGATGCCGACCTGGAGGCTCACGCCCTCCGGTCCGTGGTCCCCGACCGGGACGGGTGGGGCCGCGACCGCGGGAAGCCCACCGAGGACGATCCCGCCGACCATCACGAGTCCTGCCACAGCCCCTGCGAACGTGCGGGCTCCAGCCCGCGGGTTCACGATCCGCACTTGCGCACTCCCTTGTCGCCTCGCGCCCCCGAGCGCGCCCATCCTCCCACGTCTCGGGCCCCGTGCGGGCGCCTCAGCGGGTGAGATTCGGTGAACCGTGGTACCCGGTCGACGAGCCGTGGAAGACGGCAGGGGCAGAGGGCTCTCAGGGCGCGGGCGGGCCCAGGAGGTCCTCGTGCCGACAGCCCGACGTGGACCACCACCTGGCCGGGTACACCTCAGGCTGTGTCAGCCCCAGGTCCTCGAAGGGAGCCGGCCGTCGACGAGGACTCCCGGAGCGGACAGCAAGCCTCAGCCGCCGGTGAAGACGCCGATGGTCAGCTCGGAGTCCACCTCGAGGCACGGCGCGTCGAGCGTGGTGAGCGCATCGTTCCAGGCGTCCGACCTGATGACGGTGGGTTCGGTCCTGGGCCAGGTCTCGACCGCAGGGACGGTGGCCTGCAGGTCGGCGACCCCCAGGCTCACGGCACTGTCGCCGCCCGAGGGGATGCGGTGCAGCACATCGGTCGCGACCTCGTACCAGCCCTGCTGCTCCTGGGCGGCCATGCGGCCCTCGCTCAGAGCGATGTCTGCGTTCTCCACGATCGTCATCACGTCGGAGACCGCCGCGCACGCGGCAGCATCCTGCGCCCCGTCCTCGGGTGCGTCGACCTGAGCAACCTCTCCCGTGGGCTCGGGAAGGGCGGCACTGCCCTCCCCGCTGCAGCCCGCCATCGTCAGAGCCACCAGTACCAGAGCCGAAGCCCCGGCCGCCTTGCTTCCTCGCATGAACGCTCCCCCATCGTGACCGTGTGTGGGCTGAGACTACACAGTTCGGCCAGCGCGGAAGACGAGGCGGGCGGTTCTGAGCTCGACGTGAGGCGCCCCGCACGTGGGGCGACGCTAGGCCGTCCGGCGCCGCAGGGTGAGCGTCCCCAGCACGATCGCCCCCAGGATGAACCCGACGATGACCGCGACGGCACCGCGGACGTCCGCGAACCCACCGCCCGCGGCCACGTCCTGGAGCGCCGAGACGCCGTACGTCAGGGGCAGCACCCGGCTGATCGCCTCGAGCACCGCGGGCATCTCGTCGCGCGGCATGAGCAGGCCGCACGTGATGAGCTGCGGGAACAGGACCACGGGCATGAGCTGCACGGCCTGGAACTCCGAGCGGGCCAGGGCCGAGGCCGCGAGCCCCAGGCACGACCCGAGGATCGCGTCGAGCACCGCGACGAGCACCACGAGGCCCACGGGCCCGGCAACGTCCATGCCGCACACCCACACCGCGAACGCCACCACGACCAGGGCCTGCACGGTCGCGAGGAGCGCGAACGCGAGCGCGTAGCCGCCCACGAAGTCGCCCTTGCCGAGCGGCATGGTCATGAGCCGTTCGAGCGTCCCGGACTGCCGTTCGCGCAGCGTCGTGACGCTCGTGACGAGGAACATGATGATCATGGGGAACAGCCCCACGAGGATGGGGCCGAACTGGTCCAGGACGGGCGTCCCGTCGAACATCCAGGCGATGAGTCCCAGCAGCACGCACGGCAGCACGACGAGCAGCGCGATGGTGCGCGGGTCGTTGCGGATCTGCCGCAGGACCCGGCCCGCGGTCGCGAAGGTCAGGCCGGGGCTCAGGGCGCGTGGTGCGCGGCTGGCCGCCGCCGCGTGCTCGTGGTCGACCGCGGTTCCCGCCGCGAGCGTGCTCGCCTCCCGTGCGTCGTGCATGCTCATGACGCCTCCCCTCCGAGGTGACGTGGACTCCTGACGGCCGCTGCGCCGTCGGGGCCGGCGGGCTCCTCCACGAGCCGCAGGAACGCGTGCTCGACGTCGTGGGCGCCCGTGCGCTCGAGCAGGCCCGGCAGGGTGTCGTCCGCGAGCAGGCGACCGTCACGCAGGAGCAGGAGCCGGTCGCAGCGCGTCGCCTCGTCCATGACGTGCGAGGACACGAGCAGCGAGGTCCCGGCGTCGCGCAGGCGCGCGAACAGGTCCCACAGGTCGCGGCGCAGGACGGGGTCGAGCCCGACGGTCGGCTCGTCGAGCACGAGCAGCTGCGGGTCCCCCAGCAGCGCGGCGGCCAGCGAGACGCGCGACCGCTCGCCGCCCGACAGCGTGCCGACCCGGCGCCGGGCGTGCCGCGCGAGGTCCACGGCGTCGGTCACGCGCGCGACGTCACGCGGCCCCGCGCCCAGGATCGTCGCGAAGTAGCGCAGGTTCTCGGTCACGCTGAGGTCCGCGTAGACGCTGGGCGACTGGGTCACGTACCCGACGCGGCGCCGCAGCACGGGGTCTCCGGCCGCCCGGCCCAGGACCTCGACCTCCCCGTCCGTGATCTGCTGGACCCCGACGAGCGCACGCATGAGCGTGGTCTTGCCGCTGCCGCTCGGTCCGAGCAGCCCGACGACCTGGCGGTCCGGCACCGTGAGGTCGAGCCCGTGCAGGACGGTGGTCCCGCCGCGGTCGACGCGGAGGCTGCGGACGTTGATGACCGGGTCAATATTCCCCATGTGAGGAATTGTGCTCCTCGTGGGTGCCCGGCGCAAGACCCTCGTCCGCACCCTCGAGATAGCGCTGGATCGTCGGGGCGATCGATCGCACGAGCTCCTCGGGCGACATCGACGCCACCGGCTCGAGGTGCAGCAGATGACGCGTGACCAGCACCCCGAGCACCTGGCTCGCGACCAGGCCCACACGCCTCCCCGCGACCTCGCGCGGCAGGAGCGCGGCGACCTGGTCGAACACCGTCCGTTGGAGGTAGCGCGGCAGCTCCTGCACGTGCCCGTCGGCGGACAGCAGCCCGGACAGCACGAGCCGGAGCTGGACCTGCCCGTCGGGTGCGTCCCAGACCGCGAGCACCGTGCGCGCGAGGCGCTCCCCCAGGCCGTCGAGACCGCCCTCGGCGAACCGGCCTGCGAGCGCCTGCGGGTCTGCCCCCGCGGGGACGAGCGAGGCCGCGAAGAGCTCGCCCTTGCCGTCGAAGTAGTGCCGGATCAGTCCGGGGTCCACCCCGGCCGCGCGCGCCACGCCGCGCATGCTCACGGCGTCGTACCCCTTGGCGGCGAACTCCTCGCGCGCCGCGGCCACGATCGACGCCCGGGTGTCCTCGCCCGCGGGCCGTCGGCCCCGCCGTACCGCACCAGCACTCATGCCTCGATTCTGCCCGACGACGGAGCGCACCGGCGCTCACGGGTGCGCTCCGCGCCTCCTGGACGGTGACACGAGCAGCAGGTAGTCTCGCAGCATCACGATCAGCCCGTCGCCGAATGGCGGCGGGCTGATTTTCTTGCCGCTGGGGGGCGCGATGGGCGAGTACACCAACGAGTACACCAAGCCGTGGCTGTCGCTCGATCAGCAGATCGAAAAACTCGACGGGCGCGGGGTCGACGTCGATCCGCGTGACCGCACCGCGGCCCTCCTCTGCGCCATCGGCTACTACCGCATCACGGGGTACCTCTACCCGCTGCGCAGCTCGGAACAGTACATCGACGAGAATGGCAAGGTTCGAACTCGGGTTCTGCAGGGCTACAAGCCTGGCGCGTCGATCGACCACATCGCCGAGGTGATCGACCTGGATCGTTCGCTGCGTCTGCTCGTGATGGACGGTGTCGAGCGGATCGAGGTCGCGTTCCGCATGCGTATCGGCTACGTCCTCGGGCGCCGATCCGCATTCGCACACCTCGATCCGGAGACGTTCCTCCCGACGTTCGTGGAGCATCAGCTGGACCGGACGACCGGTTGGAGGACGCGACCCGGCAAGCACGCAGAGTGGCTCCAGCGCGTCGCCGATCGACGCGACCGGTCGGACGAGACCTTCGTCGCGCACTTCCGGGAGAACTACGGCGGCCGGATGCCGATCTGGGCGCTCACCGAGATCCTCGAGCTCGGCCACCTTTCCCGCTTGTACCAGGGGCTCAGGGACGAGGACGCGGAGGAGATCGCCCGAGAGTTCGGAGTTCCGACGAAGAGGTTGATGGCGAGCTGGCTCGCAAGCGTGAACTACGTGCGCAACGTTGCGGCACATCACGCGCGCCTCTACAACCGAAAGCTGCAGCACGCCCCGAGTCGGCCGAAGGTCGGGGTCGTTCCACTCCTCGACCATCTACGCGCTGACGAGACGTCCAAAGGCTCCTTCTCCGTGTACAACGCTCTGGCGGTGATCGCCTACCTCCTCAGATCGATCGACACGGACGCAGGTTGGAGTCGCCGTCTCGTCACCTTGATCGACACCTTCCCCTCGTCACCGGACCTGACGATCGCCTCGCTCGGGATACCTGCAGGTTGGTCGTCGCTCGACCTGTGGCGGATACCGCAGCCCGACGCCGGGGCGTGAGCAGTACACATCAGGTGTCCCGCGCTCACGGGTGCGCTGCGCCGTCGGGCAGCAGGGACGACGACGCCCGGCCCACCGCGACGCAAGGAGACGTCGCGGCAGGCCGGGCGTGGGCCCCGGCGCACCGGCACGGCGCGGGGCAGCCGCGGGACGAGACAGCACCGCCTCGCCCCGCGGCGGTCAGGGGGTCAGGCGATCACCCGCAGTCGAGGGCCGGGTACGGCGCCTCGAACGTGGCGGTGGTGCCGTCGGCGCCGCCCGTGCTCGCGGTGATCATGACGACGCCGGCGTCGACCGAGCCCGCACGCGTCGCGAACGACTGCGACGCCGACTTGCCCGGCGCCACCCCCGTGAACGACTTGGACCCGAACACCGAGGCGACCTTCACGTCGACCGGCACGTCCTCACCGTTCACCGCACGCACCGACACCGTGACCTTGCCCGCGACACACTTCGCCGTCGCCGACACCTCGACCACGAGGTCGGGCTCGGGCTCGGGGTCGACGGGGGTCACGGTGACCGTGGCGGTCGCCCGCGTCGTGATCGACGGGCCGAACGACCCGCTGACCGTGAAGGTCCCGGCCTGCGCCCAGGAGGCGGGGTCGACCGCGTCCCACGTGACCGCGAGCTCCTTGGTCGCGCCGTCGCCGTAGGTCGCGGTGACCGTCGCGGGCAGCACGGGCGCGGTGCCCGCGGCCGTCGTGACCGTGACGGGGGCGGCCGAGGCCACGAACGCGTCGGCCTGGTAGTGCGCGAGGAGACGGTCGTACTCGGCCTGGGTGACCGGGAGCACCGTGCCGTGGCGCGGGCTCACGGGCAGGGTCGCGGGCTCGGACTTGGTCCAGACCCCCGAGTCGAGGTCGGTCGACTCGAACGGGACGTAGCCCTTGCCACCGTGGTAGCTGGGCTGGTCCATGAAGACGTACCACTTCTCCTCGGTGTTGGACTTGAAGACCGTCGGTCCCTCGCCCGCCGTGAACGTGCCGCCGTAGCCGTTGGGCTGGCCCACACCGATGTTCTCGGTGATGAGGTCCCAGCTCGTGGCGCGCAGGTCCGTGGACTTCTCGCTCCGGACGGTCATGTACTTCTCGTCCTTGATGAAGCGGTAGTACGTGTCACCGACCTTGGTCACCGACGCGTCGATGATGCCGAGGCCCGTGCCGCGCTTGTTGTCGACCCAGATCCGCGGCTCGCTGAACGTCACGAAGTCACGCGTCGTGGCGTACATCATGCGCTGGTAGCTCGTGGCGATCTTGCGGTCGCTGCTGTCGGTCGTCGGGTAGAGCGCGGACGCCCAGTACACGACGTACTCGCCCGCGGCCTCGTCGTAGAACGCCTCGGGAGCCCAGGTGTTGCCCGCGTAGTCGCTCGAGACCTTGACCATGCGCTGGTCGGACCAGCTCACGAGGTCGGTCGACTCCCAGATCATGAGGCTCAGCGAGCCGCGCTCCTGCGCGTTGCCGAAGTTGTTGCCGCCGTAGATCTTGAGGTCGGTCGCGACGAGGAAGAACTTGTCGCCCTCGGGAGAACGGATGACGAACGGGTCGCGCAGGCCCTTCTCTCCCAGGCCCGAGCGCAGGACCGTCTTGTCGTCGTTGAGCTCCTGCCACTTGAGCGGGTCGTTGCCCTGGCTCGCGGCGAAGTAGATCTCCTCGCCGTCGGCCGTGCTCTCGCCCTTGAAGTAGGGGAAGAAGTACGCCGCGGGCTCCTGGGCCTCGGGGGCCTGGCGGACCGTCGCGGTGCGGGGCTGGGTCGAGGTCGCGGTGCCCTTGGTCGCGGTCACCGTGAGGATCACCTCCGTGTCGGCCGTGCCGTGCGCCGGGCGGTGCACCACGCCCGTGTCGCTCACGGTCCCGGGCGCCGAGGACGTCCAGGTCAGGGTCGAGCCCTGCGCGCCCTTCGTCGGGAGGGTGAGGTTGCCGCGGACGTCGGCGATGTTGGTCACTGCGGCGTGCTGCGCGTCCCACGCGGCGGCCTGGGCGTCGTCGAACGCCGCGGGCACGACCACGGTGAAGGTCCGCGGGAGCGTCACGGCGCCGCGCGTGACCGACGCGGTCAGCGTGACGGTCGCGGCGGGCTGACCGGCGGCGGGCTGGGTGACCCTGCCCGACGACGTCACGACGTCCGCGTGCGAGGTCGCCCACGTGATGGTCGAGCCCTGCGCGCCGGTGACCGGGAGCGTGAGGTTGCTCGTGACGGCGCTCGTGTCGCCGAGGTCGAGGGCTGCGGCGTCGGCTCCTGCGGCCGCGGCCGAGGTCTTCTGCGCGAGGGTCGCGACGTCGTTCGCGGGCAGTGCCCGGTCGTAGACGCGGAAGTCGCGGACCTGACCCTTGAGGTACTTGTCGCCCGAGTAGAGCGAGCGACCGATGTAGTTGGCGGTCGTCGTCCCGGCGCCGATCGAGGCCGGCGTCGTGGTGACCGCGGTGTTCTGCGCGACCTGAACGCCGTCCTCGTAGAGGGTCCCGGTCGTGCCGGTCTGCGTGTAGGTCAGGTGCTTCCACACCCCGCGCGCGAGGTTCGAGCCCTTGGTCGTGTTCTGCTCGGTCGACCAGTTGCCCGACGCGATGCCGGTCCGGTAGGCGTTGCCCGTGGTGAACAGGTAGCCGTTGCCGGCCGAGCCGCTCGTGTTGCCCATGCCCCAGATGAAGTAGGGCGTGCCCTGGGCGGTGTCGACCAGGACGTCGAGGTCGACCGTGACCGAGGTCAGGTTCTTGAGCAGGCTGTCGGGGAGCCGGACGTAGTCGTCGGTCCCGTCGAGCGTGATGCCGCTCGCGCTGCGCGCGGCCCCGTTGACCGTGGCTGCCCCGAACGTCGAGCCCGGCGCCGAGTTCGCGGCCGACGTGCCGCTCGCCTCGTCGAGCTTGTACCAGGCGACGAGCCCGGCCTCGGGCAGGACCGGATCAGCGGCCGCCACGGCGGTGGTCGTCAGCCCGGTGCTCAGGGCGACGGCGACGCTCGCTGCAACGAGACGTCCCCTGGTTCTTCTCACGATGTGCTCCTTCGGTTCGTGGTGCGGGTGGTGCAGGGGTGGTGCGGGGAGGACGGTCGCCGTCGGCGCCCTCGCCGAGAAGTGAGTAGATGCCCCTCCTGCGCCCAGAACTGGGGCATCTACTCACTTCTCGGTGGCGGCCAGCAGGTCAGCTCCCGGCGGCGGCCAGCAGGTCAGCCGCAGCTGGTCGCTGCGTAGGTGACGTCGTAGGCCGTGGTGACCAGTGCGCCGTCGAGCACGGCCTGAGCCGTGACAGTGACCTTCCCGGCCGCGAGCGTCACCGCGCGGGCCGAGAACGTCTGCGACGCGAGCTTGCCCGGCGCGACCTGGAGGAAGGTCTTGGTCCCGAGCGGCGTGGTCACGACCACGTCGACGGGCACCTCCTCGGTGTTCTTGACGAGCACCGTGAGCGCGGCCTTGCCGGCCACGCACTTGGGCGCGACCGTGACGTCGACCTCGACCTGCGCGGGCTCGGTCACGTCGAGCGCCGGGACGCTCTCGAGGGTCGGGACGACCTTCTGGATGAGCCCGTCCTCGCCGAACGTGAGGCGGTCGATGGTCGTCTCTCGGTGGTTCCCGTCACCGCCGGGGATCGCGAAGCGGTGGTAGGCGATGTACCACTCGTCGGTCCCGGGGACCTGGACGATCGAGCTGTGCCCGGTCCCGAGGATGCCCTGGGACACGTCCTTCTCGAGGATCACGCCGCGGTAGGTCCAGGGCCCGTCGATGCTCGTCGACGTCGCGTACCCGACCCGGTAGTTCTCCGAGCCCGTGTCGTCGATCGAGTAGGTCAGGTGGTAGATCCCCTCGCGGTAGTTGAGGAACAGTCCCTCACGGAAGTTCGTCAGGCCACCGAACCTGGTGATGGTGTCCTGCTTGACCGAGACCATGTCGTCGTTCAGCTCGGCGTACAGCGGCGCGTTGCTGCCGTTGCCCCAGAACAGGTAGAACTTGCCGGTCTGCGGGTCCTCGAACGCCGCCGGGTCGATCGCCTGTCCCGTCGTGACGGCCTCCCCGTTCGTGATCATGGCCGTCGGCTGCGCGATGAAGGGACCCTCGGGGCTGTCCGCGACCGCGACACCGATCGTCTTGCGGTTGTAGGTCGGGTTGTGACCCGAGAAGTAGAAGTAGTACTTCCCGTCGCGCTCGATGATGGTCGGCGCCCACGCGTTGCCCGTGGCCCACGGGACGTCGCCCGCTGCGCCGTCGAGCGTGAGGAACGGCTCGGCCGAGCGCTCCCAGCTCGCCAGGTCGGTCGACTTCCACACGTAGAAGTCCTTGCCGCCCCAGCCGAGGGTGCCGTCCGTGGTCGCGTAGATGTAGTAGACCCCGTCGAAGACCGCGATGTTCGGGTCCGCGTACAGGCCCGGCAGGACCGGGCTGCGCATCTCCTTGGCCTGGACGGTCCACGTGCGCGCGACCCCGTCGGGGCCCGTCACGGTGTAGGTCACGGGCTGCGTGAGGTCCTGCACCGAGCCGTTGGCGGGCGTCACCGTCGCACGGTCGGACACGACCAGGCGAGGCGCGAGCGCGGAGCGGTCCGTGCCGGGCACCACCGGGAGCGTGACCGTGCTGGACCCGCCGTCGACGATCGCGGCGACCTTGAGCTCGGCGAGCTCGGCCCCCGTGACGGCCGAGTGGTCCTGACCGAGGTCCTTGACCTCCTCGGCGCTCAGGGCGTGGTCGTAGACGCGGAAGTCGCGGACGTCGCCCTTGAGGTACTTGTCGCCCGAGTAGAGCGACCGGCCGATGTAGTTCGCGACCGTGGTGCCCTTACCGATCGATCCGGGGGTCGTGGTCACGTTGGTGTTCCGCGCGACCTGGATCCCGTCCTCGTAGAGGGTGCCGGTGGTGCCCGACTGCGTGTACGTCAGGTGCTTCCACACGCCGCGAGCGAGGTTCGAGCCCTTGGTCGTGTTCTGCTCGGTCGTGTAGTTCCCCGAGGCGATGGCCGTGCGGTACGCGTCCCCCGTCGAGAAGAGGTAGCCGTTGCCGCTCGACCCGCTCGTGTTGCCCAGGCCGTAGATGAAGTAGGGCGTGGACTGGGCGGTGTCGATGCGCACGTCGAGCGAGACGGTGATCTCCGTCAGGCCCTTGAGCACGTCGTCGGGCAGCTTGACGTGGTCGTCGACCCCGTCGAGGCGCACGCCGTCCGTGCCGTTGCGGGCGGCCCCGCCCACGACGGTCGCGGGACCGACGGCGCTGCTCGGCGCCGAGTTCACGGCCTGCGTGCCGCTCGTCTCGTCCAGGCGGTACTGGACCACCAGGCCCGGGATCTCCTTCGTCACGTCGATCGCGACGGTCGCGGTGCGCGACCCGTCCGCGGTCGTGGCGGTCACGGTCGTGCTGCCCGCCGCGACGCCGCGCACGGTGCCTGCGGAGGGCCCGTTGGAGACGACGGTCGCGACCGACGGGTCGGCGCTCGTCCAGGTGATGGTGCGGGCCGTGGCGTTGGCGGGAGTCACGGTCGCGGTGAGCGAGCGTGCCGATCCGACGGTGACCTGCGTCGAGGTGGGCGAGACCACCAGGCCCGTGACGGGGACGTCGCCCTCGACCACGGTCACGACGGCCTTGGCGCGCACGCTCACGCCGGCGCCGAGCGAGCCCGTGACCTCGAAGGTCCCGGCCTGCGCGTAGCTCGCGGGGTCGATCGCGTCCCACGTGACCGCGGTCTGCGTGGTCGTGCCGGCTGCTGTGCGCGTGGCGACCGTGGCCGGCAGGACCGGTGCGTCACCGACGCTCACGACGGCCGTGACGTCCTCGGCCGACTGGACGAACGCGTCCGGCTGGTAGCCCTTGAGCAGCGCGTCGTACTCGGTCTGCGTCACGGGCAGGACCGTGCCGTGGCGCGGGCGCGAGGGCATCTCGTAGCCCGTCGACATCTTCCACTCGTCGGCGTTCAGGTCGGTCGTCTCGAAGGGCACGTAGCCGCGGCCGCCGAACTCGTCGATGAACAGGTACCACTTCTCCTCGGTGTTCGACTTGAAGATGGTCGGGCCCTCGCCCTGGTTGATGCCGCCGCCGAGCGAGTTGGCCTTGCCGATGCAGTCGGTGATGAAGTCGTAGCTCAGCGAGCGCAGCTCGCTCGCCTTCTCGCCCAGAACGAACTTGGAGCACGGCGTCGTGGACGTGTTGTTCCGCTCGTCCTTGGTGAAGCGGTAGAACTCGCCGTCGTGCTCGATCACGGTCGAGTCGATGACCGAGTAGCCCGGGTCGACCCACACCTGCGGCTCGGTGAACGTGTAGAAGTCGCGGGTCGTGGTGTACATCATGCGGTTGTACGTGTTGGCCGTGTGGCCCGGGTCGTCCTCCTCGTAGAGCTTGGAGGCCCAGAACACGACGTACGCACCGATCGTCGCGTCGTAGTAGGCCTCGGGTGCCCAGGTGTTGCCCGCGGTCTCCGGGGAGACCTGGACGAGGCGCTGGTCGGTCCAGTTCACGAGGTCGGTCGACTCCCACACCATGATCGACTTGGAGCCCGTGCGCTGGGACGCATCCCAGTTGCCGTTGCCGTGGATCTTGAGGTCGGTCGCGATCTGGTAGAACTTGTCGCCCTCGGGAGAACGGATGACGAACGGGTCGCGCAGGCCCGTCTCCCCCAGGCTCGACGTCAGCACGGGCTGGTTGTCGTTGAGGTTCCGGTACCTGAGCGGGTCGTTGCCCTTGCTCAGGCCGAAGTAGACCTGCTCGCCGGTCGCGTAGCCCTCACCGATGAAGTAGGAGAACAGGTAGCCCGCGTAGTCCTGCTGCTCGGGGAGCGCGGGGACCTTCGCGTCGAACGCGCGCGTGGCCGTGGACTGCCCCTTGCTCACGGTCGCGGTCAGCGTGACGGTCTGGTCGGCCTGGCCGTGCGCGGGTCGCGTGACCTCGCCCGACGGCGTGACGACCGTGGGTGCCGTGGTGGCCCACGTGACCGTGGTGCCCTCAGCTCCCGTGGTCGGCAGCGTGAGGTTGCCGCGCACGTCGTCGAGGTTCTTGACCTCGAGCGCGGCGGCAGCGGCGTCCACGACGCCCTGGTCGCCGGTGCCGGGGACCACGGTGACGTCGAACGTCTTGGTCGCGCTCTGGCCGCGCAGCGAGAGCGTCGCGGTCAGGGTCGCGGTGCGCGCCTGGCCGACGGGCTGGGTGATGACGCCCGACGACGTCACGACGCTCGCGTCCGACGTCGCCCAGGTGACGGTCGAGCCGCCCGTGCCCTTCCCGGGCAGCGTGAGGTTCTTGGCCACGGCGCTCGTGTCGCCGAGCGACAGGGCTCCGGCGTCGGCGGAGACCGACGCCGCCGCGTTCGCGGTGCTGACGTCCGCGACCTCGGCGGCCGTGAGCGCACGGTCGTAGAGCCGGAAGTCCTTGATGCGCCCCTTGAAGAGGTTGTCGGCCGCGTAGGCGGACTTGCCGAGGTAGTTGGCGGTCGTCTTCCCGTTGCCGATCGAGCCCGGCGTGTGGGTCACGGCCGTGTTGACCCCGACCTGCGCGCCGTCCTCGTAGAGGCGACCGGTGCCGGCACCCTGCGTGTACGTCACGGTCTTCCAGACACCGCGCGCGAGGGCCGCGGAGGGCGACTTGGCCGTGTTCTGCTCGGCGCTCCACGCGGCGTTCGAGACCGACGCCCGGTAGCTCGCGTTGCCCGAGGAGAACAGGTAGCCGTTGCCGCTCTGGGGCGAGCCGACCGCGGTGTTGCCCAGGTTGTAGAAGAAGTAGTTGCCGCTCAGGGTCGTGTCGACCCACACGTCGGCGCTGACCGTCACGGCCGAGTACCCCGCGAGGAGGTCGTCGGGCAGGTCGACGTAGCTCGAGCCGCCGAACGTCAGGCCCTGCCCGTCGGTCCAGTCGCCGCCGCCGACGAGCGTGCCGTCGTGGCCCGAGCCCGAGGCGTCGTGGGCGACCGTGCCGCTCAGCTCGTCGAGCTTGTACCAGAGCTTCAGGCCGTCGGTCGTGGGGGTGGGGATCGCTGCGGCAGTCGTCTGCGTGGCGGCCGACGCCGCCGGGGCGAGCGCCGTCGGGCGTGCGGGCGCCGAGGTCAGGGCCGCTGCCGGGCCCGCCAGCGCCATCGGGGCGAGCAGAGCGACGCTCAGCGCTCCCCCGAGGGCGGCGCGAGCCCCGCGTGGGGCCCTCCGTCGGGCCGTGGGCGCGGTCTGCGCCGGGTCGTGTCGGGTGGTCATGTGGTTCGTGGCCTCCGCCGTCTCGTCGTTGAGCGCCCCCTGCTGGGGACCGTCGGGCTGGTCGTGCCGGCCCGCCGGTCCCCCGCGTCCTTGTGGTGCTGGTCGTGCTGGTCGTGCTGGTCGTACTGGTCGTACTGGTCGTGCTGGTCCTGTCACCGGCCCGTCTGGACCGGAGGGCTCACGCCGGGGCCGCGAGAGGACCTCGCGACCCCGGCGGAGCTGGTGCGGTCGTCAGCCGCAGGTCGTGGCCGGGTACTCGACGTCGAACGTCGTCGAGCGGGCCCCGGCCCCCGTGCCGATCGTGCCCACGACCGTCGCGGTCCCCGCGGGGACCGCAGCCGCACGGCTGTTGAACGACTGCGACGCGCTCTTGCCCGGCGCCACCGACGCGAACGTCTTGGTGCCGAACGGCGTCGTGAGCGCCACGCTCACGGCCTCGTCCTCACCGTTGACCGCACGCACCGTGAGGTTCGCCCGGCCCGCGACGCACTGCGCCCTGGCCGTGACCGCGAGGTCCACGGGCTCGACCTCGGCGCCGGCCGTCTGCAGGCGCAGGAACGTGACCGAGTAGGCCGGGAACGTGTAGTCGAACGCGTTGGACGCCCCGTCCCAGGTCCGCTCGACGGGCACGATCGCCCGCGGGTTCGCCTTGGTGTTGGTGTCCGTGGGCGCGCCGACCATCTCGGTGATCGTGGCCTGGGCCGCGATCTCCTGGCCTGCGACCGTCACGGCCGTGTCGGCCGCGGTCGCGGTCGGGTTGACGACCTTGACCACGAGGTCGCCCGACTCCTCGTCGCGCGTGACGACCTGGTAGAGCGACTTCGCGGAGGGCTGCTCGTACGAGATCTGGAGCTGGCCGTCCAGGTAGAGCTGGATCGTGCTGCCCTGGACGACGACCTTGACCTTGTAGCCCTGGCCTGTCTCGACGCGCTTGTTCTCGACCGCGGCGACCTCGGCGGCACTGCCGCCGTCGGCCCGCTGGAGGACCGAGCGGGTGTTGTTCCAGCCGCCGATGTTCCACCAGTAGTAGTCGTTCGGTCCGCCCGCGGCGAAGCCCACGAGGAAGCCCTCGGACCCGGCGATCTTGCGGGCGTCGAGCTCGAGCGTGTAGTTCTTCCAGTCCTTGGCGTACGCACCCGTGACGATCGAGCGCGCGTCGGTCACGGACGTCGAGGACTGCGTGTACACGCCGTCCTGCGCGGCCCACGTCCCGGTCACGGGCGACCACTGCGTGGCGTCGTCGAACCCGTCCTGGAACAGGACGTCGCCGCTCGCGTTGTCGGTGACCTTGACGTTGTCGTACGACGCGCTGGTCGACCACGTGGACAGGAAGACGCCTCCGTCCAACGCGGGCTCTGCGGAGGCGTCGGCACCGTGCACGGACGGGACGACCTCGTCGCCCACGTTGTTCGCGAACAGCTCCTGGACGTAGTAGTTGGGCGTGCCCCACGACTCGTCGTTGTCGAACCAGATCGCGTCGGGCGACCACTGCACGTACGACTCGTTGGAGAGCAGCGGCGCGTAGGACGCGAGCTCGACGACGTCGGAGTTGCGCTCGAGGCCCGTCATGAAGGCGGCCTCGGACAGCGCGTTGAAGAACGTGTTGCCGCGCGACGCGTACTCGCCGAGGAAGACGTGCGGGCCCTCGCGGTCGTAGTCGTCGTAGCGGTCGGCGTTCTCGAGGAACCAGCTCGGGTCGTTGTAGTAGTGCTCGTCGACCAGGTCGACCTCCTGCGCACGGTTGAACTCCCAGAGCTCGTCGAACCGCTGGCCCGTGTCGTCCGGACCCGAGTTCGAGATGATCTGGACGTCCGGGTACGCGGCGCGCACGGCATCCTTGAACTTCGGGAAGTTCGCCTCGAACGTCTTGGTGTTCTCCTCGTTGCCGAGGCCCAGGTACTTCAGGCCGAACGGCTCGGGGTGGCCGAGCTCGGCGCGCACCGCGCCCCACTCGGTCGTGACGTCACCGTTGGCGAACTCGATGAGGTCGAGCGTGTCCTGGACCCAGCGCTGGATCCGGACGTCGTCCTTCATCTCGGGGATGGTGCTGCCGCAGCCGTTGGCCCCGACGGACAGGACGGGCAGAGGCGTCGCGCCGAGGTCCTCGGCGAACGTGAAGTACTCGTAGTACCCGATCCCGTACGACTGGTTGTAGCCCCAGAAGTTCCAGTTCGTGGCCCGCTCCTCGACCGGCCCGATGGTCTCCTTCCACTGGTACGTGCGCCGGCGGTCGGTGCCGTTGCTCTCGAGGTAGGTGTCGAACGTGCCCGCGTTGGTCACGCAGCCGCCCGGGAACCGCAGGAACTGCGGGTTCATGGCGTCGATCTTCTCGGCGAGGTCCTTGCGCAGGTGGGTCTTGCCGTTGACCGGCCCGACCCACGTGTCCTGCGGCATGAGCGAGACCATGTCGAGGCGCACGGTGCCCGCGGCGCCCGCGAGGACGGCGAGGCGCCCGGCCGAGGTCGTCTCGGTCGCGGTGAGGGTCACCGAGTACTTCTTCCAGGTGTCGGTGCCGGCGACGCTCACCTTCCCGGTCGCGTAGGTGGTGCCCGCCGCGGCGTTCTCGACCTGCACGGTCAGGTCCTGCCCGACGGCGGAGCGCGCCCACACCGAGAAGTCGTACTTCTGGCCCTTCTCGAGGAAGAGACCCGTGTTGAAGCCCGCGTTGCGCAGACCCGCGCCGGCCGCCGTCGCGTCGAGCTTGAGGTAGTAGCGGTTGCTGTCGTTGAGGCGCTGCGCGTCGGTCACGACCGTCGTGGTCGCGGTACCGCCGTTGCGGTTGACCCGCTCCCAGGCCGTGAGCCCCGTGAACGAGGAGTTGTCCGACGAGTTGAACTCGAACGAGCGGTTGCGCACGAGCTCGGCGTACAGCCCGCCGTCCGCGGCGTAGTTGATGTCCTCGTAGAAGATCCCGTACAGGTCGTCGCTCATCTCGACGGTCTCGCCCGCCGCGTCGATCGCGAGCGTGTGCTCGGCCGACGACAGCGCGGTGAGCGTGAGCTTGACGGCTGCGTCCTCGGCACCGAGCACCAGGGCTCCGTCCGCGGCACGCACTCCCGCGAACTCCCCAGCAGCGGCACCCGGCACGCGCAGCGCGAGCTTGCCGCCGCCCACGTCGGTCAGCCGGACCTGGGCCGGGGTCGCGTCCGCGGCTCCGAGCGTGAGGCGACCGTCGCCCGCGACGACCACCGGCAGACCGGTGCCCGCCTGCGCGAGGGTCGCAGCGCCGTCGGGCCCGCCTGCCACCGCCGTGGCCACCAGGCCCAGCGGCGACGCCGGACGCTGCGCGACGAACGACAGACCCGTGTCCGTCAGGACCAGGTGCTTGCTCTCCGCCGGGCCGACGAGCGAGAACGTACCCGTCGGGACGAAGTCCTGGCCCTCGGCCGCGTCGACCGCGACGTAGTCGAACGTCGCGGTGTGCGTCGAGCCGTCCTGGGCCGCGAGGGCGTACAGGCCGACCTGCGTGACGTCGAACGTGACCGTCGTCGAGCCCGCGGGCTTCCAGTCGCCCGCAGCCGCGTCCCAGTAGGACACAGCGAGCGTGTCACCCGTGCGCTGCATGCGCAGCGTCTCGCCCGTCGAGCCCGCACGGTCGGTGAACGACGCGGCCGTGAACTTCCCGCCCGTCTCGTTGTCGAGCTCGATCGCGCGCGCCGAGGGCGACAGGCTGCCCACGTACGTCAGACCGGCGCGGACGTAGTTGTCCATGTCCTTCCACGCGATGAGGCCCGCGCCCTGGTAGACCTTGCCGACCGGGGCCGACACCTTGGTCACGACCGTGAAGTCGCCCACGGGGACGTCCACCATGAAGACGTTCTTCGCGGTGTTCGCCTCCTGGTAGGTGTCGCCCGTCTGGGACGTCAGGGTCAACGACCCGGGCGTCGTCGCGAGCGACCACGCCGACGGGACGGGGTTGACGACGTCCCACGCGGAGCCGAGCCGGCCCGAGTCGAACTGGTCGACCCAGGCGCCCTCCGGAAGGACCGGCTCGGTGGCCGCGAAGGCCGCCGGGGTGACCGCGAGGGCGGTCGTCGCCGCCAGCGCGAGGACCGCGACGGAGGCCGCCCACGGTCGTGCCGTCCTGCCGCGGGATGTACCGCGGGCAGGGGAATCAGAGATGATCACAGTGCTCCAACCTTGCTGCAACGAGGAAAGGAGCGATGCCGGGTGCAGCCCGTGCGTTCCATTGCTGTACGGGTCAACCCGGCGGGTGCACCCTCCCGGTCGAGCCGGTCCCGGCTGGTACCCGGGAGGGTGCCACCTCCGGGCCGTTCTCGGTCCGTCTGCCTCGACGGACCGGGCTGTGGTGCCTCGCACGGGACCGGCTCCAGGGCCGACCCGCGCGAGGCAGTGGTGCTGGACGGGCGCTAGGTGGCGCTTCCGCGCCCCTGGCGGAACGTCATGGCCCGCTGCAGCAGGACGAACGCGAGCAGGACCACGCCGATGAAGACCTTGGTCCACCAGGAGTCCAGGCCCTCGCGGGCGATGAGCACCTGGATCAGGCCGTAGACGAGCACGCCCGCGACCGAGCCCAGGACGAACCCGCCGCCGCCGGTCAGGAGCGCGCCGCCGATCACGACCGCCGCGATCGCGTCGAGCTCCATGCCGATGCCCGTGAGGTTGAAGCCCGACTTGGTGTAGAAGGCGAACAGGATGCCCGCGATCCCGGCGCACGTGCCGCTGATCACGTAGACCCACACCTTGGTCGAGCTGCCCTTGAGGCCCATGAGGTTCACGGCCGCGCCGTTGTCGCCCGTGCCCAGCCCGTAGACCGTGCGGCCGAAGCGCGTGTAGTGGAGCAGGTAGATCGCGATCAGCAGGACCACGAACGCGATGACCATGCTGAGGTTGATGCTCCAGGCCTCACGGCCCTCGCCGAACTTGATCTTCCACGAGGCCAGGGCCGCGAAGCCCTCGTCCTTGATCGCGAGCGACTGGACGCTCACGACGTTGGCCAGGCCGCGCGCGAGGAACATCGCGGCGAGCGACGCGATGAAGGGTTGTATGTCGAAGTACTGGACCATCACGCCGATCAGCAGGCCGAACGTCGTGCCGATCAGCACGCCCAGGATCAGGACCACCGGCAGCGGTGCCCCGGCGATCAGGAGCTTGGCCACGACCAGGCCCACGAGCGCCACCACGGCGCCGACCGACAGGTCGATCCCGCCCGTGATGATCACGAAGGTCATGCCGATCGCGAGGACGATCAGGTACGAGTTGTCGACCAGCAGGTTGGAGAACAGCCGCATGCTCAGGAAGTCGCGGCGGTCGGTGCTGTAGCGCGCCTGGCCCACGATCAGGATGACCGCGAGGGCCACGAGCGTGCCCGTGACCGGCAGGAGCCGGCGGTCCGAGAGCTTGCGGACCACGGGGTTGGTCATGAGGCGCGCGACGAAGCCCGTGTCGTGACCGCCGCGCGGCGTCTTGCCCTGCTGCGAGCTCTTCGACGCACGGGGCGTCGTCTGGACGGTGCTCACGCTGCTGCCCCCTTCGCGCTCGTCGCTGCCGTGCCCGCACCCAGGGTGGGTCGCTTCCTCGGTAGTCGCGACGCCAGGAGCGAGCGCAGGCGCTCGGAGGCCGCGATGCACACGACGATCAGCACGAGCGCCTTGAACAGCGGCGTGATCTGCGAGCTGATGTGGAAGATGACCACGGCCCGCTCGAGCGTCGAGAGCAGCAGGGCGCCGACGACGACGCCCGCGAGGCTGAACTTGCCGCCGTCGAGCTTGGTGCCGCCCAGGACGACGACCATGATCGCGTCGAGCTCCTTCATGAGGCCGATGTTGTTCGCGTCGGCCGCCATGGTCGGGGCTCCGTAGACGATGCCCGCGAGCCCGGCGAGCAGGCCGCAGAGCAGGTAGACGAACCACGTGATGTTGCGCGACTGGACGCCCGCGAGACGGCTGGCCTCGCGGTTGATGCCGATCGACTCGACCAGCATGCCGAGCGCGGTGCGCCGCACCAGCAGCGCGACCAGGGCGAACACGACCGCGGCGATGACCACGGGGGTCGGGATGCCCAGGATGAAGCCCGAGCCGATCGACTTGAAGGGCGGGCTCGTGGTCGTGGTGATCTGGCCCTTGGTGATGAGCATCGCGATGCCGCGCCCCGCGACCATGAGGATCATGGTCGCGATGAACGGCTGGATGCCCAGGACCGTGACGAGGAAGCCGTTGAAGGCTCCGATCACCGCGGCGACCAGGAGGCCGATCGCGACCGCGGCGAGCGCCGTGCTGAGCGTGCCCCCCGTGCCGCTCGCGTCGATGTACGTCAGCGACACCGCGAGCGAGATCGCCATGACCGCACCGACCGAGAGGTCGATCCCGCCCGTCGCGATCACGAGGCACATGCCGATGCCGAGCAGGAGCGGGGTCGCGCTCGCCCGCATGATGTCGATGATCTGGCCGAACAGGTGGCCGTCCATGATCGTCACGTCGAGGAAGCCGGGGCTGCGCAGCCCGCACGCGAGGAGCATGACGACGAGGGCGACCACGGGCCAGAACAGGTGGTGGTGCGTGATGCGGCGCAGCACGCCCTGGGCACCCCGCGGTGCGGGGCTGCCGGACACCGGCGGCGTCGCCGGCGGTGTCGTCGGAGTCGTGGTGGTCGTGCTCATGATGCGCTCCCGCTCGCTGCGATCGTCTCGAGGATCGTGGTGGACGTGACGTCGGGCCCGTTGGTGATCTCGCCGATCTTCTGGCGGTCACGCATCACGACGACGCGCTGGCTCAGGCGCAGCACCTCGTCGAGCTCCGACGAGATGAAGACGACGCCCATCCCGTCCGAGGCCAGCTCGGCGACGAGCCGCTGGATCTCGGCCTTGGCACCCACGTCGATGCCGCGCGTGGGCTCGTCGAGGATGATCAGGCGCGGCGCGGTCGCGAGCCAGCGGGCCAGGAGGACCTTCTGCTGGTTGCCGCCCGACAGGTTCTTGATGAGCATGTTCGGGTTCGCCGGGTAGACGTTGAGCGCCTTCATGTAGCGGTCGACGACCGCGTCCAGCTCCTTGGCCGGGATGGGACGCCACGGGCCGCGGCTCGCCTGCATCGCGAGGGCGATGTTCTCGCGGACCGTGAGGTCCCCGATGATGCCCTCCTTCTTGCGGTCCTCCGAGGAGAACGCGACGCCTCGCTTGATCGAGGTCAGGGGGGCCGCGCCGCGCGTCGTGCCGTCGAACGTCAGCTTCCCGCTGCCCGCCTTGTCGGCGCCGTAGAGGAGGCGGGCGACCTCGGTGCGGCCCGAGCCGAGCAGGCCCGCCACACCGACGATCTCGCCCGCGTACACGTCGAGGTCGAACGGCTCGACCGACCCGTCGCGGCCCAGGCCCACTGCCTGGAGCAGGGGGGCCTCGTCGTGCTCGGACGCGACGCGGTGCGCACGCGCCTCGACGTCGGCGAGGGCTTCGCTCGACCGGCCGATCATCGCGGAGATGAGCTCCATCCGGCCGAGCTCCTTGGTCAGGTGCTCGGAGATGAGGCGGCCGTTGCGCAGGATCGTCAGGCGGTCGGTGATCTCGTAGATCTGGTCGAGGAAGTGCGACACGAAGAGGATCGCGACGCCCTTGTCCCGCAGCGAGCGGATCACGTCGAAGAGCTCTGCGACCTCGGCCTTGTCGAGGCTCGAGGTGGGCTCGTCGAGGATCAGGACCTTCGCGTCGACGACCATGGCCCGGGCGATCGCGCAGAGCTGCTGCACGGCGATCGAGTGGGAGGACAGGGCCGACGAGGGGTCGATGTCCAGGTTGAGGAGGGCGAGGTACTCGCGGGCCTTGCGGCGCGTCGCGGGCCAGTTGATGAAGGGGCCGAACCGGATCTCGTGCCCGAGCATGATGTTCTCGGCGACCGACAGGTTCGAGCAGAGGTTGACCTCCTGGTACACGGTGCTGATGCCCGCGTCCTGGGAGTCGCGGGTCCGCGTGAACCGGTGCTCGGCACCGGAGACCACGATGCGACCCGCGTCGATCTGGTAGACCCCCGTGAGGGCCTTGATGAGGGTGGACTTGCCGGCGCCGTTCTCGCCCATCAGGGCATGGACCTCACCGGGGCGGAGGGTGAGATCGACGCCGTCGAGGGCCTTGACGCCTGGGAACTCGATGGTGATCCCGGTCATCTCCACCACGGGCGCCGCGGTGGCGGCGGTCGTCGTTGACATGGTTGTTCTTCCGTCCTGGGGAAGGTGCTGGAGCTCAGGCACCGGCCGGCAGGGACGTGGTGCAGGTCCCCGCGCGCGGTGTGTGCGGCCCGCCCGGTCACCGCGCCGCGTGGGGGCGGCGACCGGGCGGGCCGTCAGGTGCTGCTCGTCAGAACGAGCGGGCGTCGATGATCTCCTGCGTGATGGTCTGGTCGAACGCCTGGTCGACCACGATGGTCTCCTTCTCGACGTCCTCACCCGCTGCAACCTGCTTGATGAGCTCGAGGAGCTGGTCGCCGAAGGCCGGGTTGCACTCGACCACGAAGTTGAACTTGCCCTCGAGGAGAGCGGTCAGGCCGTCGTGCACGCCGTCGACCGTGACGATCTGGATGTCCTTGCCCGGGACCTTGCCCGCGGCCTCGATGGCCTCGATGGCACCGAGACCCATGTCGTCGTTGTGGGCGAAGATGAGGTTCAGGTCGGGGTAGGCCTGCAGGGCTGCCTCGGTGGCCGCCTTGCCCTCGGCGCGCGTGAAGTTACCGGTCGCCTGGCCGACGATCTGGTCCTCGACGACCGAGCGGAAGCCCTCCTGGCGGTTCGTCTGCGCGCCCGAGCCCATGGTGCCCTGGAGCTCGAAGATCTTGGCGTCGGGAGCGTTCTCGGCGACCCACTCGCCGGCCGTGACGCCCTCGGCGGTGAAGTCCGCGCCGATCCAGGTCACGAAGGGGTCCTCGACCGTGGTGTCGACCGTGCGGTCGACGAGGACGACGGGGATCTCGGCGTCCTTGATCTCCTGGAGGACCTCGTCCCAGCCGGTCTCGATGACCGGCGAGAACGCGATGACGTCGACGTCCTGGTCGATGAAGTCGCGCAGGGCCTTGATCTGGTTCTCCTGCTTCTGCTGCGCGTCGACGAACGTGAGGTCGATGCCGTTCTCGGCCGTCAGGTTGGCCTTGACCGACTCGGTGTTGGCCGTGCGCCAGCCGCTCTCGGCCCCGAGCTGGGAGAACCCGACACGGATGTTCTCGCTGCCGCCGCCTGCGCCGTCCGTGCTGTCGGCCGAGTCGGTCCCGCCGCCGCTGCACGCTGCGAGGGCGAGGACTGCTGCACCGGCCAGGATGCCCGTGAGACGGACGCGTGCCGTGGACTTGTTGAACATGGTTCTCCTCCTTGAGATGCGGTCCTCGGCGCCGTGCCGGGACCACGTCGGCCCGTCGTTGGGCTGTTGGTTCGTGGTCGTGCGTCTTGAGTTGTCGAGCTGCTCCGCTCACGTTCAGATGTGATCGCTCACACCCCCTGGGAAGAGATGTTAGCGCTCACACGCGGAAGTTGGAAGCCCTGCGGGTCACGTTTCAGTCACGAGAGGTGACGCCGGTCTCGAAAGGGCGCCGAGACCTGGACCTTTGCTCCGCCGTCTGATCCCCTCCGCCGTCGTGCGCCGCGGACACCCAGCACCACGGGAGCCCCCGCAGGTGCCGCAGGGTGCCGACGGCGTCCTCGTGAGCGCGCGAGCGTGGACGGCCGGGAGAGCCGTCCGCGCGGAGGCCCACCGTCGGCCGGCGCGCCGACCCGCACCCCCCAGGGGCAGGACGGCACGCCGGCCGCGGAGCTCGCGGCGGCGGCCCGGAGCGAGCCGTCGCGCTCGCCCCGGGCCCCCTCGCGACCGTCGGGCCACGCAGGCCCGACGGCCGGGCCGTGGGGGCGCTCAGAGCCCCTGGGCGACCCGGAAGTAGACCTGGTTCCAGCGCACCTGGTCGCGGAAGCCGCGTCGCGTCGTGCTCTCGTCGATCACGAGCAGCTCGGTGCGGGCGATCTCGGCGAAGACCTCGAACGCGTCGAGGCCCGCTGCGGTCGAGAGCACCGTGTGGTGCGCACCGCCCGCGGTGAGCCACGCCTCGGCGGACGTCGCGAAGTCGGGGCGCGGCTCCCACACGGCGCGCGCGACGGGAAGGTTCGGCAGCGGCTCGCTCGCCGGGACGACGTCGACCACGTTGGCCGTGAGGCGGAAGCGGTCGCGCATGTCGGCGAGCGAGACGACGACGCCCACGCCGGGGTCGGCGTCGAACACCATGCGGACCGGGTCCTCCTTGCCGCCGATCCCGAGCGGGTGGATCTCCACGCGCGGGGTCGACGCCGTCAGGGAGGGGCAGACCTCGAGCATGTGCGCGCCCAGGATCTTCTCGCTGCCGGGCGTGAGGTCGTACGTGTAGTCCTCCATGAGCGAGGCCCCGCCGGGCAGCCCCTCGCCCATGACCTTGGCGGCCCGGACGAGCACGGCCGTCTTCCAGTCGCCCTCGGCGCCGAACCCGTAGCCCTTCGACATGAGCCGCTGGACCGCGATGCCGGGGAGCTGGCGCAGGTCGCCCAGGTCCTCGAAGTTGGTCGTGAACGCCTTGGCACCGACCGACTCGAGGAACGTCTCGAGCGCGATCTCCTGGCGGGCCGCGTAGCGCAGCGACTCGTGCCGGTCGCCGTCCTTGCGCAGCTCGGGGGCCACGTCGTAGAGGTTCTCGTACTCGGCCACGACGGCGTCGACGTCGGCGTCGGACACCGCGTCGACGGCCTCGACGAGGTCGTTGACGCCCCACGTGTTCACGCTCACACCGAAGCGCAGCTCGGCCTCGGTCTTGTCCCCCTCGGTCACCGCGACGTTGCGCATGTTGTCGCCGAAACGGACCAGGCGCAGCTCGTGCGTCGCGGCCCAGCCCGCGGCGCCGCGCACCCAGGAGCCCACGCGTGCCGTGACGGCCGGGTTGGAGACGTGCCCCACGACGGTCGTGCGCGCCACCCCGAGCCGCGTCGCCATGTACGCGTACTCGCGGTCGCCGTGCGCGGCCTGGTTGAGGTTCATGAAGTCCATGTCGATCGAGTCCCAGGGGAGCTCGACGTTCGCCTGCGTGTGCAGGTGCAGCAGCGGCTTGCGCAGCGCGTCGAGACCGCCGATCCACATCTTGGCGGGGCTGAACGTGTGCATCCACGTCACGACGCCGAGCACGCGGTCGTCCGCGTTGGCGTCGAGCATCGCGCGCCGGATCGAGGCCGAGTCCTTGAGGACGGGCTTCCAGACGACGTTCGCGGGGACGTCGGACGACGCGTCGAGGGCACGCGCGACCTCCTGCGACTGCTCGGCGACCTGACGCAGGGTCTCGTCGCCGTACAGGTCCTGGCTACCGGTCAGGAACCAGATCTCGCGGTCCGCGTAGGGCTTGCTCATAGGTCCACATCTTTCGTGTCGGTGGGAGCGGACTCCGCGTCGGTGCGGAGCCGCCGTGCTGCTGGTCGTGCAGGGTGCGCCGGTGCTCGTCAGTGCGCCGGCTGCTGCCCGTAGACGTGCTGGTAGCGCGCGTACAGCGAGTCGACGTCGGGCTGGCCGATACGGGTCGGCTCGCCGAGCTGTCGGCTGACGTGCACGGTCCGGGCGACCTCCTCGCACATGACGGCCGCCTTGACGGCCGCGCGGGCGTCCTTGCCGATCGTGAACGGGCCGTGGTTGCGCATGAGCACCGCGGGGCTGCGCGAGTCGCGCAGCGTCTCGACGATGCCGCGCCCGATCGAGTCGTCCCCGATGAGCGCGAACGGGCCGACCGGGATGTCGCCGCCGAACTCGTCGGCCATCATCGTCAGGACGCACGGCACGGGCTCGGCGCGCGCGGCCCAGGCCGTGGCGTACGTCGAGTGCGTGTGCACGACCCCGCCGACCTCGGGCATGTGGCGGTAGACGTAGGCGTGGGCCGCGGTGTCCGACGACGGCGCCCGGTCCCCCTCCACGAGGTTCCCGTCGAGGTCGCACACGACCATCGACTCGGGCGTGATGTCGTCGTACGACAGACCGGACGGCTTGATGACGAGCAGGTCCTCGGCGCCGTCCGCGCTCTCGGTGCCCGCGCGCACGCGCTCGGAGACGTTGCCCGCGGTCCACACCACGAGCTCCCAGCGCGGGAGCTCGGCGTGCAGCGCGGCGACGCGTTCCTTGGCGGCGTCGACCGCGGCGCGCAGGTGGGCGGGGACCGAGCGGCCGGGACCACCGGTCGTCGCGGCGGTCTCGGTCGTCACAGGAAGGGTGCTCATGGGGTTCTCCTTCGTCGGGGTCAGAGCGCGTCGACGGCTGCGCGCTCGACCGCGAGCCCGGCGTCGTAGCGGTCGAGGTAGGCCGCGAAGCCCGCGGTGTCGTCCGGGTCGGGCGCGACGGTGTCGAGCTCGGCCGTGGCGAACACGTGCTCGCGGAGGTAGGTGTCGAGGTCCTTCTCGTCACCGTCGGCCACGGCGCGGGCATAGGCCGCGAGCAGCGCGATGCCCCAGGCCCCGCCCTCCCCCGCGGTCCGCCCCACGGTCACGGGGGCGCCGATCGCCGCGGCGAGGAGACGCTGGGCCACGCCCTCGGTCCGGAAGATCCCGCCGTGCGCGAACATGGCGTCGAGCGCGACCCCCTCGCCGGCGAGCACGCGCATGCCCAGGGCGAGGGTGCCGAACGCGCTGTAGACCTGCGCCCGCATGAAGTTGGCGAGGGTCAGCCGGCTGCCGGGCGTGCGGACGAACAGGGGCCGCCCCTCCTCGAGGCCCGTGATGGGCTCGCCCGAGAGGTAGTTGTACGCGAGGAGCCCGCCGCCGTCGGCCTCGCCGTCGAGCGCTGCGCGGAACAGCGCACCGAACACGTCGTCGGCCGCGGCCGGCGTCCCGAGCGCGGCCGTGAGCTCGCCGAAGAGGTCGGCCCAGGCCGCGAGCTCGCTGGCCCCGTTGTTGCAGTGGACCATCGCGACGAGGTCGCCCGCGGGGGTCGTGACCAGGTCGAGCTCGTGGTGGCGGTTCGCGAGCGCATGCTCGAGCACGACCATCGCGAAGATGCTCGTGCCGGCGCTGACGTTTCCGGTGCGCGGCGCGACCGAGCTCGTCGCGACCATGCCCGTGCCGGCGTCCCCCTCGGGCGGGCACAGCGGCACGCCCGGCAGCAGCGCGCCGCTGGGGTCGAGCCAGGCCGCGCCCGCTGCCGTCAGGCTCCCGGCGTCCTGCCCCGCGACGAGGACCTCGGGCAGCAGGGACTCGACCACGAGCCCGGGGCGTCGCACCCCGACGAGCTCGTCGAGCTGTGCGAGCATGCGACGGTCGTAGGTCCGCGTCGTCGGGTCGACGGGGAACATGCCCGACGCGTCGCCCACGCCGAGCACCGAGCGCCCGGTCAGGACCTGGTGGACGTAGCCTGCGAGGGTCGTGAGCGAGGCCACCTGCGCGACGTGCGGCTCGTCGTCGAGGATCGCCTGGTACAGGTGGGCGACCGACCAGCGCAGCGGGATGTTGTGGTCGAAGAGCTCGGAGAGCTCCGTGGCCGCCTTGCCCGTGGTCGTGTTCCGCCAGGTGCGGAACGGGACGAGCAGCTCGCCCTGCGCGTCGAACGCGAGGTAGCCGTGCATCATGGCCGAGACGCCGATCGCTCCGAACGTCGTGGGGCGCACCCCGTAGCGGCGCTCGACGTCGGCGACCAGCTCGGCGTAGCAGTGCTGCATGCCCTCGCGCACGGCCTCGAGCGAGTAGGTCCACGTGCGGTCGACGTACTCGTTCTCCCACTCGTGGCTGCCGCTCGCGAGGGGCGTCCCGTCCGGGCCGACGAGGCACGCCTTGATCCGGGTCGAGCCGAGCTCGATCCCGAGCGCGGTGTTCCCGGTGGCGACCGCCTCGCGGAGGTCGTCCACCCTGTCCTGCTGCACCATTGCTGTCTTCTCCTCGTCGCGTCGTCGCGCCTGGCTACGCCCTGCTTCTGAATGTTAGCGCTCACACGGAGTGGTGGCCAACCCCTCGGTGCAACCTCGTGGGGCGGACGGGGTCCGCGTGGCGGCGCAGGACGGAACCACCTGCCGGTGGGCCCCGCGCCTGCCTCAGGCGCTCGGCGGTCCCGAGCTCGCCCGGACCACCAGGTCCGGCGGGATCTGCGTGGACTCGCGCGTTGAACCGGCGAACGCGTCGAGCAGCAGCGCCATGCACCGCCGACCCAGCTCGGCGAAGGGCTGGCGGACCGTCGTGAGCGGCGGGATGAAGTGGGCCGAGCCCTCGACGTCGTCGAACCCGACGACGGACACGTCGCGCGGGACCACGACGCCGGCCTCCCAGAACGCCTGGAGCACGCCGAGCGCGAGGTGGTCGTTGCCCGCGAAGACCGCGGTCGGCCCGTTCCCCGCCGACACCCGGCGTGCGAGGTCACGACCGACCTCGTAGCCCGCGTCGGACGACCACGAGCAACGGATCATCTCGCGGTCGATCTCCGGCACCCCCCTGGCGGCGAGCGCGTCGTTCCAGCCCTTGGCCCGCTCGCGCGCGTCGAACCAGTCGAGCGGGCCCGCGAGGTGGATCACCGAGCGGTGCCCCAGGTCGAGCAGGTGCTCGGTCGCGACGCGCGCGCCGAGCCGCTGGTCGACCGCGATGGGCAGGATGCTCGCGGCCCCCGTCCCCGGCGCCCCCGCGTGCACCTCGTCCGGCTCCCGGGCCGCGATGAGGATGATCGGGACGGGCGCCCGGAACGAGTCGACCGCGGCCGCGACGTCCGTCTGGGGCGCGATGACCACGATGCCCTCGACCGCCTGGGCCATGAAGTGCTCGAGGACCGTGTGCATGGTCTCGGCGTCGTAGCGGCGGATCGTCGCGACCGAGACGAAGTACCCCTCCTCGCGTGCTGCCCCCTCGACCGCGATGAGGGTGCTCGTCGGCCCGTACAGCGCCGAGCCCGTCGTGACCACGCCGATGGTCCCCGACCGCGCCGTCACGAGCGCGCGCGCCGCGCTGTTGCGCCGGTACCCGAGCGTCGCGATCGCGTCGAGCACCCGCTCCCGCGTCTGCGGGCGCACGCTCGGGTGATCGTTGAGGACCCGCGAGACGGTCTGGTGCGAGACGCCCGCGAGCTCCGCGACGTCCGACATCGCGGGAGGTCGGGTGCGCCCGACGTCGGCGCTCATGCCTGCGCCTCCAAGGCTGCGGCGAGCTCCTCCGAGCGGTCACGTGCGGCCTCGAGCGCCGTGAGGAACGCTGCCCTGACGCCGCCGTCGTCGAGCGCTCGCAGCGCCGCGACCGTGGTGCCGCCGGGCGAGGAGACCTTCTCGCGCAGGATGACCGGGTGCTCGCCCGTCTCGTCGAGCATGCGGGCCGAGCCCAGCACGGTAGCGGTCGCGAGCTCGAGCGCCACGGCGCGGGTCAGGCCCAGCAGGACCCCGGCCTCGGCGAGCGCGTCGACGACGTAGAAGACGTAGGCGGGCCCGGAGCCCGAGAGCGCGGCCACCGCGTTCTGGTCCTTCTCCGCGACCCGGACCACGAGCCCGGTCCGGCTCAGGAGTCGCTCGACGAGGGTCACGTCGTCGTCGCTCGCCGCGGCTCCGCCGCTGACAGCGCTGACACCCGAGCCGATGACCGAGGGCGTGTTCGGCATGACGCGCACCACGGCCGTCCCGGCCGGGAGGCGGTCCTCGTAGAAGCGCGTCGAGAGCCCGACGACGACGCTCACCACCACGGTCCCCTCACCCAGGTGGGGCGACACCTCCGCGAGCAGCCCCGCGACGTCCTTGGGCTTGACGGCGACCACGACCAGACCCGCGTCGCGCACCGCGGTGGTGTTGTCCGTCGTCGTGGTGACGCCGTGGCGCTCCTCGAGCTCCCGCCCCCGCTCGGCGCGACGCACGGTCGCGACCGCGTCGGTGGGCAGCCACCCCGCGCGGAGGGCCCCCGCGAGCACGGTCTCGCCCATCACACCGGTCCCGAGGACGGCGAGCCGGGTGTGGCTGCTGGGGCTGTCGACCTGGTGGGTCGTCGTGGACATCGTTGTTCCTGCTTCCTCGTCGTGCGTCCCGGCCCGTCGGGCCTGCCCTGCTGCGGCCCCGGCGAGCGACGCGCGCCGCGCCTGACCGTCGGTCGGACCGTCCGGCGCGGCGGCCTCTCGGCGGCTACAGCGGGAACGCTGTGTAGAACTTCTCGATCTGGTCGACGGGTCCCGTCGCCTGCAGCACGGCCGTGCCGTTGCGCCAGGTGACGGTCGCCGTCCCGGCGGCCGCGGCGACCGGTGTGACGGCATAGGTTCCCACGGGCTTGCCGTCGACCTCGACGTCGCCCGTGGTCGTGGGTTCTCCCCCCGCGGCCACCGCGGCCTCGAGCAGCTCGGAATAGGCCACCTCTGCCTCGTCGTCGCTCCCCCATTGTCCCGCGAGCACGGCCACGGTGCTCGCCGCGTCGCCCTCGCCGTCCGCGTAGGCCAGCTCGTGCCCCTCGATCGCCCCTGCGTCGCCGTACGCGTCGGTCGGCGCCTCCGACCGGAGCGCGAACTGGAGCACGGTGTCCGGGAGCGCCTGGGCGAACTCGGTCGAGGCGGACCGCTCGACCGGTTCGATCGTGGGCGTCGGTGGCGCCTCGGTGACCGTGACCTCCGCGGGCACCTCGGCCTCGCCCGCCCGGGCGAACCCTGGCCACACGAGCGCCGCGAAGCCCACCACGCCCGCGAGCAGCGCGAGGAGCACGACCAGGGCGACCAGGCGGCGTCGGGCGTACACGGCCGACGAGGGCGCACGACCGTGCCTGCTGTCACGCAGCCCGGAGGCGTCCCGCGACGTCGGGCGCGGCCGACCCGTCTGCTGGCTCATGGCGCTCCCCTCGATCCGACCTCTGCTCGCGTCAGCCTATTGCGTACCACCGCGGTGTCCGTGCAGGCCGCGCGGACGAGCCCGGCCGGCGGTGGGGGGGGGGGGGGGGG
>NZ_JACSQF010000013.1:31161-51048 GCF_014836755.1 Oerskovia merdavium | reverse complement strand
CGACGCGTCCGGACCACCACCCGTCAGCCGCAGGCCACGGCCCCGTACGGCGCCTCGAAGGTGCTCGCCGCGTCCTGGCCGCCGACCTGCCCGGTCGCGACCACCGTGACGACGCCCGCCTCGGCCCCGGCGGACCGGGCCGAGAAGGTCTGCGCGGCGGACTTGCCGGGCGCCACCCCGACGAACGACTTGGTGCCGAACGGCGTCCGGACCTGCACCGAGACCGGTGCGGGCTCGTCGTTGACGACACGCACGGCGATCTGCGCGGTCCCGCCCACGCACTTCGCGGTGACCGTCACGGTCACGGCGACCTCGGGGTCCTCCGGCGTACCGACCCCCGGGTCGTCCGCCATGACCCGCAGCTCGGAGACTGCGACGGCCGAGTAGCTCGTCCCGTCGGAGTCCGCGTGGATCACGGCGCGCAGCCGGGACGTCGTGACCCGGTCGAACGTCACGGCGTTGAGGGCCGTGGTGCTCGTGCCGTACCCCGAGGGGTTCGCGACGTCCTTCCACGACCCCGGTCCCGAGGCGTCCCAGTACTGCAGGGACCACGACGCAGGCTGGGCGACACCGTTGCCCGTCCCCTGGGGCGAGTCCTGCCAGAACTGGATCTCGGCCCCCGTGAGCACGATGGGCCGGGCCCAGTCGTACTGGAGCCACTGGCTCTCGGGCCGCTCACCCGACCAGGTACCCCACAGCTGCCCCTGGCTCGGGCTGCTCGGCACCAGGCCGTCGTTGACGGCGCCCAGCGAGTTCCAGCCCGCGGTGTAGGACGCGCTCGGCGTCGCGATGGGCGCGACGTTGCCGGTCAACGGGCCCGAGACGTCGGCCGCGATCGTCAGGCGCTGGGCCGTCCCGGCGTTGCCCGCCGCGTCGATCGCCCGGAACGACACGTCGTGCTTGTTCGAGTCCGGTGCGGCGACGGGACCGGAGTACTCGGTCCATGCGCCGGTCCCGACCATGTACTCGACGCGGGCAACGCCCGACGTCGCGTCGGTCGCGGTGACCGTGACCGTGCGAGCGGTCTCGTCGAGCACCCCCGTGCTCACGGGGGCCGTGCGGTCGATCGAGACGGTCTGCGTGCTCTCGGCCGAGGTGTTCCCCGCGTTGTCCGTGGCCCGCGCCGCCACGACGTGCCGGCCGTCGCCGCTCACCGCGACGTCGACGAACCGGACGCTCGGCGTGCTCGACCACGAGCCGTCGTCGACCCGCGTGTCGAGCGTGACCCGACCCCCGCCGTCGTCCGCGCCCGACACACGGACCGTGACGTCGGACCGGAACCACCCGCCGGTGCCCGCCGAGCCGCTGACCGAGAACGCGACCTCCGGGGCGGTGTCGTCCCCCTCGGTGTCGGCCGGGTCCACGACGGTCACGGTGCCCGTGACCCGCCCGGCGGCGTAGCCGAGCACCGAGCCCTCGACCGTGAAGGTCCCCGCCTGCGCGACCGACGACGGGTCGACCGCGTCCCAGAACACGGGGAGCGCGAGCGTCTCGGCAGGGTCACCGGGGTACGTCGCCGCGACCGTGCCCGGCAGCTCCGTCTCGCCGATCTCGACGGTCATGGCCGGCCGGTCGATCGCAGCGGGCTGGGCCGCGAGCACCTTCCACTCCTCGACCGCGACGCCCGAGAACGTGCTGCCGTTGGTCGAGGCGTCCAGGACCGCGCGGAGCTGGGTCGTGGTCACCGCGTCGAACGTCGTGCTCTGGAAGCCGTTGGTCGAGGTCCCGTAGCCGCTCGGGTTCCGGACGTCGGCCCACGCGCCCGCGGTCGCGTCCCAGTACTGGATGCGCCACGCGGCCGGAGCCGCGACGCCCACGCCCGTGCCCTGCGGCTGGTCGTTCCAGAAGTCGATCTGCGAACCGCCGACGCGGACCGGGGAGTCCCACGTGTACTGGACCCACTGCTGGGCCGGGTTGTTCGCCGTCCAGGTGCCCCACATGTCCGGGGGCAGGGGGTTCGGGCGCACGATCTCGTCGTTGAGCGCCTTGATCCAGTACTGCGTGGGGACGGGGTCGTTCGACACCGTGACCCGAGCCTCCTGCGCGACGTTCGCGCGCGGGGTCCGGTCGGCCGTGCGGGCCGGTGTCGGCACGACCTTCTCGATCCGGGCCGGCGTCTGGCTGTCGTCGAAGCGCAGCGTGTCGACCGCGACCGATCGGCGGAAGTGGTTCCCGCCCACGGCGTCGGCCGTGTGGTAGACCAGGCGCCACTCGCCGTCGTACTCGACGATCCCCGGGTGGCTCGTGGTCGAGGAGACGGGGTCGAGGATCGTCCCGCGGTACGTCCACGGGCCGGCGGGCGAGGCGGCCGTCGCGTACCCGATGCACGCGTGGTAGTTCGCCGGGGTGCACGACGACGTCGCACCGGCGTTGTTCCCCGCGTACGCCATGTAGTAGGTCCCGTCGCGCTCGAAGGCCCACGCACCCTCGAAGAAGCCCGTCAGGCCGCTCACGGTCCGGACCGAGCCCACCGGGGTCTTCATGTCCTGCCCGAGCTCGAGCATGCGCAGGTTGCCGAAGCTCCCCCAGTAGACGTAGACCTTCTGCGCCGCGCCCTCGCCGTCGACGAGGATCGTGGGGTCGATGTTGTGGATCGTGTTCGCGGTGGGCACCTTCTGCGAGATGATCGGCGCGCCCACGTGGTCCGTCCAGGGGCCGGTCGGCGAGTCGGAGACCGCGACACCGATCCCGAACTTGTCCTCCGCGGTGCTCGCGGCCTCGTGCACCGGCACGTACCAGTAGTAGCGGCCGTCGATCCCGGGCACGACCTGGCCCGCGTACGCCCGTCCGGGCGTAGCCCACGCGAAGACCTGCTCGGGACGCATGAGCGACGGGTAGTGCGTCCACTCGCCCGTCGACCCCGAGGCCAGGACGTCGTCGGTCACGAACGCGCCCCACTCGTTCATGATGAAGTCGTTGGTCGTGGGGCCCGCCTCGTCGTGGCCCGTGTACACGTAGAGCTGGTCGGACGCCGAGTCGTTGCCCGGCGCCCCTGCGGGGACGACGAGCGGCGCGGGGTCGGCCGAGTAGTACGAGCCGTCTCCCAGGATCGGGTTGTGGGGGCTCGTGAAGGTGTACGACGCGGGAGCCGCGACGACCTGCGGGGCGGGCGCTGCGCCGTCGGGCAGCGTGGCCGCGGTGGCCTGGCCCGCGCCGAGCGCGAACGTCGTCGAGGCGACGACCGCGACGACGGCCGCTGCCGCCGTGACGGACGGGCCGCTGCGCGCGGTCCGGCGTGGTGGTTCGAGGAACGGTCTGGTGGGACTCACTGTGCTCTCCGGTCTGCTCGACCTGCTCCGGCCGGGCGACCGGAGGAGCACGTCGGCGTGTCCTGCGTGGCCGCCGCCCGGACGGGCAGGAGCTGAGGGGCGCGCACCCCGAGGGTTCCCTCTCCCCCGGGGTGCGCGGTCTGGCACCACGGGGGCGACGTTTGCAGCCGCCGCCCCCGCGGTCGTTCGGGTCTAGCCGCAGCTGACGGCGTCGTACGCCTGCTCGACCTCGGTCGTGACCGCGGTGCCGTCGACCGTCGCGGTCGCGACGACGCTCACGGTCCCCGCCTCGATCGCGTCCTTGCGGGCGCTGAAGGTCTGGCTGGCCGACTTGCCGGGCGCGACGCCGGCGAAGGTCTTGGTGCCGAACGGCGTCGTGACCTTGACGTCCACCGGGACCTCCTCGTCGTTCACGACACGGACCGAGAGCCCCGCGACCTTGCCGACGCACTGCGACCTCGCGGTCACGGTGACCGCGACGTCCGGCTCGGGCTGGCCCTCACCGGTGCCGACCGTCACGGTCGCCCTGGCCCGCTTGTCGGTACCCTCGACCGCTCCCGTGACCTCGAACGTGCCGTCCGCGGCGTACTGCGCGGGCTCGACCACGTCCCAGGTCACGGCGATCCCGCTCTGCTGGGAACCGTCGTTGTACTGGACCGTGACCGTGGCCGGGAGGACCGGTGCGGCACCGACCGAGGTCGAGACCGCGGTGTCGCCGATCGTGTTGATCTGGACGGCGTCCGGACCGCGCACCCAGACGGTCGCCTGGGCCACGAGCGTGGTGCCGGCGACGAATCCCTGGACCGGGAAGTCACCGATCTGCTCGACCTGCGCCTGTTCGACGGCACCCCAGGCGACGCCGTTCTCGACGACCGAGCCGTCCGCGTAGGTCACCGCGACGGTGGCCGGCAGCGTGGGCAGGGTCCCGACGGCGGTCCGCACGTGCACGTCGGCGGCCGAGACCGCGGGAGCCGCGAAGACACGCCACTCGGACACGCCCACGGCAGAGTTGCTCGTGCCCCCGGCGTTGGGCAGGGCGGTGAAGACGGCGCGCAGCCTGCTCGTCGTGACCGCGTCGAACGTCACCTCGTTGGTCTTGAGGCGCTCGGTGCCGTACGTCGACGGGTTCGTCACGTCCTTCCAGGAGCCCGCTCCGGCCGCGTCCCAGTACTGGAGCTTCCACGCCTTGGGCACGGCCACGCCGTCACCCCCCGTGGTCGTGTCGGTCCAGAAGTCGATCGACGCCTTGTCCACCCGGACCGGGGCCTCGAAGTCGTACTGCAGCCACCGGCTCGCCGGGCGAGAGCCCGACCAGGTGCCCCACAGGTCCGTGCCGGCGCCTCCCGTGAAGAACGACGGCTTGCCGTCGTTGACGGCGTTCACGTTGTTCCAGCCCGCGGTGTAGTCCGCGGTGGGCGTGGCCGTCGAGGCGACGTTGATCTCGCCGTCCGAGAGCGCCGTCGCCTGGACGACGACGTCCTTGGTCGAGGTGAGCTCGCCGTCCGAGACCGTCAGGCGCAGCGTGTAGGCGCCGGACTTCGTGAAGCGCACGACCGAGGTCGTGGCCTTCGGGTTGTCGAACACGGCGCTGCCGCCCTCGGGCGCGGACTCGACCGACCAGCCCGACGTGATCTGACCGTTCGGCAGACCGTCGTCCTGGGCGGTGCCCAGCAGCCGGGCCGAGCCGGCCTGGTTGTAGGTCGAGTCCGTCCACGCGTCGGCCTTGGGCGCCTGGTTGGTCGAGGCAGGGGCCTCGACCCCGGTCGAGAAGGCCTGGACCTCCTTGATGCCGGTCTTGGCGCCCGCCGCGTGGGTCACGGTCACGCGCAGCTTCGAGGTCGTGACCTCGGGGAACTGCACGTGGTTGAAGTTGCCCTGCGGGAACAGGGGGGCGCGCGACTGCGCCGGGACGGGCTTCCACTGCGTCCCGTCGAGGTACTCGACCGTGTAGAGCGCCGGGGCCGAGTAACCCGAGACGGTCGCGGTCGAGGACGAACGGTAGAAGTAGACGCGCACGTCGTCGACCTTCTGGGCCGAGCCCAGGTCGACCTCGAGCGAGTCCTTGGCGTTCGGCGAGCCCACGGTGCCCCAGAAGGGCTCGTTGACCGTGGTGCCGTCGACGGCACCCGCCGGACCCCGGCCGTTCGCGGAGAACGAGGCCGTGACGGGCCTGCCCTGCGCGAGGTTCGTCGAGCCGGCCGAGGCCGGGGAGACGTCGGCGCCCGCCTTGGCCATCATGTCCACGACGCGGGCGTCCGCGGCGAACACGACGTCCTGCGGAGCCTGGACCTGACGCTCCTCGGCCGTGGTCACGGTGACACCCGCGGGGGCGTCGACCGTGCCCGTGGACGGGTCGTAGGTCACGTGCGCGAGCTCGTCGACCGTGAACGCGAGCTCACCGTCGAGGAAGACCGAGTACCCCTCGGGGACGTCGGCCCCGTAGTGCTTCTCGCCGCCGGGGGCGTCCCACGTGATCGTGAGGTCCTTGTCGCGGTAGCGGACGTTGTTGACCGTGAAGTGGTCCCAGTCGATGTCGATCGGGGCGAGCTCGATCTTGTCGTCCGAGCGTGGGCGCAGGCCCATCGCGTCCTCGATCATCGTGAAGTTCGTCGTGCCGAGGATCGTGTGGTGGATCCACGAGCGGTAGCCGATGTTCTGCGGGTCGGCCGTGCCGTTCGACCAGAACTCGTTCTGGTCCGGGTACCTGTTGTCGCCGTTGTTCTGGTAGTGCGACCACGCGTTCCAGTAGAGGAGCTTCTTGTAGAGCTCGGCGTCCACGTAGTCGTTCGGGTAGTCGCGCAGGACGCTCGAGAGCATCCGGAACGACACGGTCGAGTTGATGACCGAGAAGTTGTTGCTGCCCGGCCCGCCGTAGGCCGCCTGGTCCGCCTGGTTGGCCGTGAAGAACGGGAAGACGGGGTACTGCTCGTCGTCGGCGAACAGGCGCAGCGCCTCGACGTACGGCTGGTCGTAGTCCGCGTCACCCGGCTTGGGCATGAGGCCCACGCTGAACGGGTAGTAGTTGTTGATCTCCTTCCACGGCACCAGCGCGTCGGTCGCGACGTGACGGTGCTTGAGGAGGTTGCCCTTCAGGCCCACCTCGTCGGGCGTCTCGCGCGCCGGCTCCCAGAGGTACTCGAGGACGGCCGCCTTGATCTGCTCGGCGAAGGCGTCCATCTCGACCGCCTTGGCCTCGTTGCCCGCGGTCCGGTACGCCGCGGCCGACGCCTTGGCGTTGGAGTAGAGGTAGGCGTTCTCGGTGCGGTCCATGTTGCCCGCGCGCCAGTGGAACGACACCGCGTCGGCGTCGTTGCCCGTCATGGCACCCCAGTTGTACTCGATGAGGCCGTTGCCGTCGTTGTCGAACGACGCCTGCAGGTCCTTGACGTCCCGCTCGGCGTACTGCGCGAGGTTCTGGGCGATCACCGTCGGTCCGCCGTGCAGCTGGTACGAGCGCCACGCGGCCTCGGAGATGTACTGCGTGTAGCTGTTGGACCAGTTCGCGGGATCGCCCGGGTTGTCGACGTACTTGCCGCTCTTGGCGACCTCGCCCGCAGAGACCCAGGGACCGTAGGAGTAGACGGGGTCGCGGAAGTACTTGAGGTCGTCGATGAACATGCCCGTGGTCAGGACGATGTTGTTGTTGTAGCCCAGCACGCCCTCCATCGAGGTGGGGAACTGGAAGTCGTTGCCCGGGATGTTCGCGTCGAGGAAGTTGAAGCGCATCAGCCACCAGCGGTAGAAGAGCGTCTTGTCGATGTTGTCCTCGGGCGTGTCCAGGTAGGGCACGTTGTCGGCCCACCACCGGTTGTAGGCGCTGACGTGCTCCGTGTAGGCCGCAGCAGGCGTCGCCGCGCGGAACGCGTCGTAGTCGGTGCGCGACTCGGGGATCTCCTCGGTGACGAACCCGAGCTGGACCTTGGTGCTGGCCGAACCCGTCGCCGGGACGTCCAGGGTGCGGGTGATCGCACCGTCGGCCGGCGAGAAGCCGTCGCCCGAGAGCCGCGGGAAGACCGTGGTCAGCTTGTTGAACGCCTGCACCGAGCCCGTGAGCTCGTCGCCCTCGGGGGTCTTGGCGAACGACGACGCGGCCGAGACCTTGACCTGCTTGGCCGTGCCGTTCGTGCTCGAGACCGTGAGGTTGGTGACGGCGACGTTGGCGTCGGTGATGAACTTGGTCTGCACCACGCGCAGGCCCTGCGCGGTGTTGACGAACGTGCTGCGCCAGTAGCTCGGGGTCTGCTTGCGTGCCGCCGCGTCCTCGGTCAGCGTGACGTTCGCACCGTTGACGTTGAGGGTGATGGTGTACGCGCCCTGTCCGCCTGCGAGCGACTCCCAGTACGCGACCTCGCCGCCGAACCCGAGCGTGGCCGGCTGGTGGGTCTTCATGAAGACCGCGCGGCCCCGGCTGAACAGCCACTGGTTCGCGTCGCCGTTGGAGCCGCCCGGCGTGTTGCCCGTGCGCGCGAGCATCTTGTCGATCCAGAAGTCCTTGTCGGTCCCGCTGCCGGCTCCTGCCGCGACGTCCGCGTCGTAGATCGCCTGGAGCTGGTTGCGCACGTGGTAGCCGGTCCCTTCCGCGGGGACGGGCTTCGCGTCGCCGCTGAAGACGGGATAGCCCACGTCCGCGTTGGGAGCGGCCTGGGCCAACGAGGGGACGACGAGTCCCGTCGTGGCCACGGCAAGGGTCAACGTGCTCGCGATCGTCAGCCGGGCTCTGCCGACCGGGACGCGCTGGGGTCTGGTCGCTCGCTTCTTCACGGGCGTACACCTCTCCTCGTCGAGATGGTTCGGTCCCCGGAAAGATGGCACACGGAAACACAGAACGCAATGGTTTTCGGTAATTGGTCCGGTTCTGACCGCTTCGTATGAGCGTTCACATATGCGCGCGCCTGCGAGTTGACCTGCGCTGATATGGAGAACACGCTCTGCACGAGCCGTCTCAGGGCGCCCAGCACCGAAAGTTTCTCAGGGCGATTTTTCGGTGGGCGCCGAGCCGCTGGGTCAGCGCTCGTGAGGTCCGGACGCAGGCCCGTCGTCCTCGTCCGGCTCACCGTGCTCCTCGCGCCACCGCGCGCGCGACTCGAGCCGTTGTGTGGCGACCGCGACGAGGATGCCGATGACCGCGAGGTCGAAGAGGATCTGGACCATCGTCACGACCCGCGCCGCCTGCCCCACGGGGTGGATGTCGCCGAACCCGACGGTCCCCAGCGTCACGACCGTGAAGTAGAGGGCGTCGGTGCGGGTCTCGATGCCCACGAACTCGGCCTCGCTATGGACGGCCAGGAGGTAGTAGGCGATCGCGAAGAAGATGATGATCGGCGACAGGAGCCCGACGACGGACTGGACCCGCACGCTCGGCTCTCGGCCGGCACGGAGCTGGCGGCGCACCTGGAACGTGACGAGGTAGCAGAGTCCGACGAACCCGATCACGAAGAAGAGGATCTGCTCCCACTCTCGCCCACCGTCACCGAGCGGCACGCCGTAGAAGAGGAGCAGGCAGGCCGCGAGCGAGCCGAGCGTGGTGATGACCGTCCACCACGGGCTGTCCTTCCGGAGCCGTCGCATGGCTTCATGATGGACAAGGGCCCACCGGCGCGCGAGCGGGACCGGTCCGACCGGAGGGACGGAGCACCGTGCCGGCACGGGTGCGCCGGCCTGTGGGCACGGGCGCACCGGGCCGCGGCACGTGTGGGTGCCTGTCGCTAGCGTGGCGCCCGTGACCACATCGACCTCCGCGGCCTCCCGCGCCACGAGCAAGCGCCCGGCCCGTCCCGCCTACCGCTGCGGCGAGTGCGGCTGGACCACCGCCAAGTGGGTCGGCCGCTGCGGCGAGTGCCAGGAGTGGGGCACCGTCACGGAGGAGGCCGCCGCGTCGGCAGGACCCCGCACCGCGGCCGTCGCGCCCACACGCTCCCCGGCGCGCCCCATCGGCGAGATCGACGTGGAGACCGCACGGGCCACCCCCACGGGGGTCGCGGAGTTCGACCGCGTGCTGGGTGGCGGGATCGTCCCGGGGGCCGTGGTGCTGCTCGCCGGGGAGCCGGGCGTCGGCAAGTCGACGCTCCTGCTCAAGGTCGCGAGCAACGTCGCGGCCGGGGTGAGCGACAAGGTCGCTTCCCCCGAGGACGCTCCCCGTCCCGCACCGCGGCCCCGCACGGTCCTGTACGTCACCGGCGAGGAGTCCGCCGGGCAGGTCAGGCTGCGCGCCGAGCGTGTGGGAGCGCTGGCTCCCGGCCTGCTGCTCGCTGCCGAGACGGACCTCGCGACGGTCCTGGGGCACATCGAGGCCACGAACCCGGACCTCCTGGTCGTGGACTCGGTGCAGACCATCGCCTCGGCTCAGGTCGACGGGGCCCCGGGGGGTGTCAGCCAGGTCCGCGAGGTCGCCGCGGCGCTCATCGCCGCGGCCAAGGAGCGCGACCTGCCCGTGATCCTCGTCGGGCACGTGACCAAGGACGGCTCGGTCGCCGGGCCCCGCACGCTCGAGCACCTGGTCGACGTGGTGTGCCAGTTCGAGGGTGACCGTCACTCGCGCCTGCGCCTCGTGCGCGCGATCAAGAACCGCTACGGCCCCACCGACGAGGTGGGTTGCTTCGACCTCTCGGAGACGGGGATCGTGGGGCTCGCGGACCCCAGCGGGCTGTTCCTGTCGCACTCGGGGGCGGGCGTCCCCGGCACGTGCATCACGGTGACCCTCGAGGGCCGCAGGCCGCTCGCCCTCGAGATCCAGTCGCTCGTCGTCCCCAGCTCGTTGGCCAACCCGCGGCGCACCACGAGCGGGATCGACTCGAGCCGGCTCGCGATGATCCTCGCGGTCATGCACCGGCACGCCGGGGTCCGCCTCGTCGACCAGGACGTGTACGTCTCGACGATCGGCGGGGCGCGGGTCAGCGAGCCTGCGGCAGACCTGTCCATCGCGCTGGCCACGTTCTCGGCCCGCGAGGACCAGGTCATGCCCCCGGGGACCATCGCGATCGGGGAGGTGGGGCTCGCCGGGGACATCCGCCCGGTCGCCGGGCTGGACCGGCGGCTCGCCGAGGCCGCCCGTCTCGGTTTCACGCGGGCCGTGGTGCCGCACGGGTCGTCTCCCAAACCGCCTGCGGGCATGACGGTCCTGCCCGCGCAGCACCTGGGAGAGGCCGTCGAGCTCGCCCGCGGCGGCCACCTGCCCCCGCAGCAGGAGCGCACCCGGTTCGACGTCGGTCAACCGTGATCCCATCGTGACCTCCAGTTGTCCGCGGACGGCGTTTTCCTGCCCCTGAGACAACCTGGCAGCGTAAGATGCCCACGTGGCCAACTCCCCTGTGCATCCTGACGACCTGCTCCGGGAGACCCTCGCCGCAGTGGCCCCCGGTACCGAGCTCCGCGACGGGCTCGAGCGCATCCTTCGAGGTCGCACGGGTGCACTGATCGTGCTGGGCCTGGACAAGGTCGTCGAGACCATGTGCTCGGGAGGGTTCGTGCTGGACGTCGGCTTCTCGGCGACGCGGCTGCGCGAGCTCTCCAAGATGGACGGCGCCGTGGTCCTGGACCGCGACGCGAACCGGATCCTGCGCGCGGCGGTCCAGCTCCTCCCGGACCCCACGATCGAGACCACCGAGTCCGGCACGCGTCACCGCACCGCCGAGCGCGTCGCCAAGCAGAGCGGCTTCCCGGTCATCTCGGTGAGCCAGTCCATGCGGATCGTCGCGCTCTACGTCGGCGGCCTGCGCTACGTGCTCGAGGACTCGGACACCATCCTGTCGCGCGCCAACCAGGCTCTCGCGACGCTCGAGCGCTACCGCGCCCGCCTCGACGAGGTCAGCGGCACGCTGTCCGCCCTCGAGATCGAGGACCTCGTCACGGTCCGCGACGTGTGCGCGGTCGTCCAGCGCCTCGAGATGGTGGGGCGCATCTCCGAGGAGATCGCCGGCTACGTCGTCGAGCTCGGCACGGACGGTCGCCTCCTCGCGCTCCAGCTCGACGAGCTGATCGGCGGGATCGGCTCGGACCGCGAGTCCGTGATCCGCGACTACGTCGAGCTCAGCCGCAAGGAACGCTCGCTCGCGGACGTCAAGAACGCGCTCGCCGCCCTCGACCAGACCCAGCTGCTCGATCTCACCATCATCGGCCGCGTCCTCGAGCTCCCCGGAGGCGGCGAGGCGCTCGACGCCGCGGTCGCACCGCACGGGTACCGGCTGCTCTCCAAGGTCCCCCGCCTGCCGGGCGCCATCATCGACCGCCTGGTCACGCACTTCGGCGGGCTGCAGAAGCTCCTCGCAGCCAGCATCGACGACCTCATGGCAGTCGACGGCGTGGGCGAGCAGCGAGCCCGCGCGGTCCGTGAGGGGCTCTCACGGCTCGCGGAGTCCAGCATCCTCGAGCGGTACGTCTAGGCCCGAGGGCCCGTCCAGCACCCCCACGTGCAGCATCCTCCGAGCGGCGACCCCTGCTCGGTCTACGGAGTCGCGCCGTCGGTCGCGGTCTCGGCCCCGTCCGCCGGAGGAACCGCCCCGTCGGCGGGAGCCGTCTCGTCCGTGGCGGCTGCGTCCCCCTCAGCGGGAGGTACTGTCCCGTCGGCAGGTGCCTCGGTCGCGGGCGGCGTCTCGACGGGCGGTGGGGGCGGAGCCTGGAGCGTGAACACCACGGGTGCGCTCGCCAGGCCGCTCACCTCGGTCGATGTCACGACCGCGCTGTAGTCGCCCGCCCCGGGTGCGGGCAGGTCTGCGGGGCACTCCGCGGCAGATCGTGCACGCGCCCAGTCCACGGTCTGGGGGTACGCGTCGCCGGGGGCCATGAGCAGCACCTTCTTGGCGGGCGGGCAGTCGACCGATGACCAGATGCGGTCCTGTCCCGAGGTCACGACGAGCTCGAGCGAGGCGGGCGAGGAGTCGACGAAGCAGGGGCGGCGTCCGACGTGCGTGAGCGTGAGCGCGAAGGACGGGTTCTCTCCGTCGGCGTACGAGGACTTCGACGCCGTGAGCCCGAGCGTGAGGTCCTTGACCTCGCACTTCTTGTACCCGCCGACGGCGGCCTCCTGCGGCGGGGGCGGAGCCACCTTGCCCTCGGGTGCGTCGGCGAGCAGACCGCTCCCGAACGCGATGGCCGCCTTGACGAGCATCACGACGCCCACGACGATCACCGCGAGCAGGACGAGCGCCAGGATGCGCCGCACGCGCAGGGTCCGGGACGTGGGTCTGCCCGACGACGCGCCGCCGGACCCGGCGCCCGGGCGCCCTGGGACCGGGGTCGCCCCGGTCGGTGGCCGGGTGCCTCGCGGCGTGCTCACGTGCGGCTCCGTTCGACGGTCTGCGCTGGACAGTCCTGCGCTGGGGCAACGGTACGTCCCCGACGGGACGCTTCCGTCACTGCCACACCGCGCCCCCGCGCATCGGCGAGAATGGTCGGACCATGCCGCTCTCCCCCACCGCGCCCGGCGCCGCCGACGCTCGCACCGACACCCGTACCGCCCTGGCGAGCCTCCCGGCCCCGGCCCCGCACGCGGACCTGCGTGACGCCGTCGGGCGGTGGTTCGCCCGGAGTGCACGCGACCTGCCGTGGCGGCGCGACGACTGCTCCCCCTGGGGCGTCCTGGTCAGCGAGGTCATGCTCCAGCAGACGCCCGTGGTCCGCGTCGAGCCCGCGTGGCGCGCCTGGATGGACCGCTGGCCCGAGCCGGCGGACCTGGCCGCGGCCTCGACGGCCGACGTCCTGCGCGCCTGGGGGCGCCTCGGCTACCCGCGGCGCGCGCTGCGCCTGCAGGACTGCGCACGGGCGATCGTCGATCGGCACGCGGGGCTCGTGCCGCAGGACGCGGGTGAGCTGCTCGCACTGCCGGGCGTCGGGGAGTACACGGCCGCGGCCGTGACGGCGTTCGCGCACGGGCGGCGCGCGATCGTCGTCGACACGAACGTGCGGCGCGTGCTGGCGCGTGCGGTGTCGGGGACCGCGCTGCCCGCGCCGTCGTACACCGCGGCCGAGCGCCGGCTCGCGACGCTGGTCGCGCCGCCCGAGGACGCCGACGCCGCCCTGTGGGCCGCCGCCTCGATGGAGCTGGGCGCGCTCGTGTGCACGGCGCGCTCGCCGCGCTGCGGCGAGTGCCCGGTCGCGGACCTGTGCGCGTGGCGGGCTGCGGGCAGCCCGCCGGACGAGCACGCCGCCCGACGACGGACCCAGGCCTGGGAGGGTACCGACCGCCAGGCACGGGGCCGGGTCATGGCCGCGCTGCGCGGGGCGGACGGCCCCGTGCACCGCGAGGTGGTCGCGGGGCTGTGGCCCGACGCGGCCCAGCTCGGGCGGTGCGTCGCGAGCCTCGTCGAGGACGGGCTGCTCGAGCAGGACGGCGACGTCTACCGGCTGCCGGCCTGAGCGAGACTCCTCAGAGCGTGATGAGCATGCGCGTGTTGCCGAGCGTGTTGGGCTTCACGCGGGCCAGGTCGAGGAACTCGGCCACGCCGTCGTCGTGCGAGCGCAGGAGCTCGGCGTAGACGTCGGGCGACACGGGGGTCCCGTCGATCGCCTCGAACCCGTGCGCGCGGAAGAAGTCGACCTCGAACGTCAGGCAGAAGACCCGCTGGAGTCCCAGGGCGCGGGCGCGGTCGAGGAGCTCGACCACGAGCTGGTGCCCGACCCTGTGCCCGCGCCAGGACTGGTCGACCGCGAGCGTGCGGATCTCGGCGAGGTCGTCCCACATGACGTGCAGCGCGCCGCACCCGACGACCTCGGGCGCACCGGGCTCGCCGACGTCAGCGACGACGAACTCCTGGACGGCCTCGTAGTAGCCGACCATCTCCTTGGCCAGGAGGATGCGGGCCTGCGCGTAGGGCTCGACGAGCCCGCGGATGGCCCGCACGTCCGCCGGGAGGGCGGGGCGGAGCGTGAGGGTGGGGGTGGAGGTGCTCGTCACGCGCCCAATCTACGCCGCGAGACGGCCTGGTGCGTAATCATGCACCCGAATGCATACTCTCATTGCGCGTGCGCGCGACCGAGATCCGCCCCGTCTCCTGCTCGATCAGGTGCGACGCCGTGATCTCGTCGACGACCAGGTGCGTGACGACCCCGGCGCGCAGCGCGGCCCGCAGCGGCGCGACCTTGTTGTCCCCCGCGACCGCGCAGATGCGCTGCGGGATCCGCCGGAGCTCGTCGGGCCCCGGGCCCGTGGCGCGCTCGTTGAGCGCGATGTCGCGGTACGTGCCGTCGGCCCGCAGGAACACCGTGCACACGTCCCCCACCACGCCCTCGGCGTCGAGCACCGCGATGTCCTCGGGCTCGAGGTAGCCCGCCGAGTACACGTGGCTGGGCACGCCGCCCGAGACGGCCCCGACGGAGAACAGCGCGACGTCGGCCCTGCGTTGGACGTCCAGCACACGCCGGACCGACCGCTCGCGCCACATCGCCTGCTTGGTCTCGGCGAAGTCGAAGAACGCCGGGACTGGGAAATGGTGCACGTGCGCGTCGAACGCCTCGCCGAACCCCGCGATCAGGTCGCCCGCGTAGTGGACGCCCGAGGTGCGCGTGTTCGCCGCCCCGTTGAGCTGCACGACGGCGGAGCCGCGGGTCGGCTTGCGGCTCAGGTGCCGGGAGATCGCCGCGAGCGTCGTGCCCCAGGCGATGCCGAGGATCATGTCGGAGTCGAACCACGAGCCGAGCAGCCGTGCGGTCGTCAGGGCGACCTGGTCGAGCCGGTCCACCTGCTGTGTCGAGTCAGGGACGGGCACCACGTAGGCGTCGATGCCGTACGTGGCCGAGATGTGCGCCCCCAGACCCGGCGCCCGACTCTGCGTTGGCCGGAGCGTGATCTCCACCAGACCTGTCTCACGGGCCTTCTTGACCAGTCGCGAGACGGTCGACCGCGAGGTCCTCAGGTGCTTCGCGATCGCCTCCATCTTCATGTCCTGGAGGTAGTACATCGAGGCCGCCCGCAGGACGTCCTGCTCCCGATCCGCCATCTGCCGGTCTCCCACCTCTGTTGCACGTTTGTGCACTGCGCTTGCGCGAACGTTCCTGACATGTTGACGTTAATACGTGCAGCGGCATTTCAACAGCGCTGTGCCACGGAACGGTGCCCGGACGGGAACCGTGTCGTACCGCTAGCGCGTGAAGCGGGCCCGTGGGAATGTCACAGGAGGTACTCCTCCTGCGCCTCCCACCGGGGACGCACCAGTTCGACGACGAGAGAAGGCCATCGGATGACTTCCAGCAGACTCACCGCAGAGTCTCGCCAGCGGGCGCTGTCAGCGCTCGAGGCGAGCACCAGCGCGGACCAGGAGCTCGACGTCCTCGTGATCGGCGGAGGCGTGACCGGAGCGGGCATCGCCCTCGACTCCGTGACCCGTGGCCTCTCGACCGCGATCGTCGAGGCCCAGGACTGGGCCTCCGGGACGTCGAGCCGGTCGAGCAAGCTGGTCCACGGCGGGTTGCGCTACCTGCAGATGCTCGACTTCCACCTGGTCCACGAGGCACTGACCGAGCGCGACCTGCTCATCAAGGACCTCGCCCCGCACCTCGTGCGCCCGGTCCCGTTCCTGTACCCGCTCGAGCACCGCGTGTGGGAGCGTGCCTACGTCGGCGCCGGGATCGCGCTGTACGACACGCTCGCGAGCATGGCCCCGGGCAAGCGGGCGCTGCCGCTGCACCGTCACCTCTCGCGCAAGCAGATGGAGCGCAAGTTCCCCGACCTCGCGCACGACGCCGCGATCGGCGCCGTCCAGTACTGGGACGCCTCGGTCGACGACGCCCGCCTGGTCTCCACCCTGATCCGCACCGCGGCCTCCTACGGGGCCCACGCCGCGTCCCGGACCCAGGTCGTCGAGCTCACCAAGGGCTCGACGGGCGCGGTCAACGGCGCGATCCTCGAGGACCTCGAGACGGGCAAGCGCATCACGGTCCGCGCACGCGCCGTCATCAACGCGACGGGCGTGTGGACCGAGGACACCGAGGCCCTCGCGGGCACGGACGGCGGCCTGCGCGTCCTGGCCTCGAAGGGCGTCCACATCGTCGTCCCGCGCGAGCGCATCAAGGGCCAGGTCGGCCTGATCCTGCAGACCGAGAAGTCGGTCCTCTTCATCATCCCGTGGTCCCGTTACTGGGTCATCGGCACGACCGACACCCCCTGGGAGCAGGAGCTCACCCACCCGGTCGCCACGTCCGCGGACATCGAGTACATCCTCGAGCACGCGAACGCGGTCCTCGCCCAGCCCCTCACGCGCGACGACATCATCGGGACCTACGCGGGCCTGCGCCCGCTGCTCCAGCCCGGCACCAAGGAGGGCACCAGCTCGGCCAAGGTCTCGCGCGAGCACACCACGGCCTCCCCCACCCCGGGTCTCACGGTCATCGCGGGCGGCAAGCTCACGACGTACCGGGTCATGGCCAAGGACGCGGTCGACTTCGCGATCGGTCAGCGCGCCGCGGCCCTTCCGTCGATCACGGACAAGATCCCGCTGCTCGGCGCGGTCGGCCTCGACGCGGTCCGGCGCCAGGCGCGGCCGTGGGCCTCGAAGTTCGGTTGGACCCCGCAGATGGTCGACCACCTGCTGCACCGCTACGGCTCGAACCTGCGCGACATCGTCGCGCTGTGCCAGGCCGACCCCTCGCTCGCCAAGCCGCTCGAGCACGCGCCCGCGTACCTGCGCGCCGAGATCAGCTACGGCGTGACCCACGAGGGCGCCCTCCACCTGGAGGACCTCCTGCTGCACCGCACGCGTCTGAACTACGAGGTGCTCGACCGCGGTCTCGGCGCCCTCCCGGAGATCGCCGACATCGCCGCCCCGCTCCTCGGCTGGACCGCCGAGCAGAAGGCCGCGGAGATCGCGTCCTACACGGCACGCGCCGGAGCCGAGGAGGCCGCCGAGCAGGAGCCCGACGACGCCACGGCCGAGCGCACACGCCTCGCAGCAGACGACGTCGCACCGCTCAAGCCGCTCGACGCCTCCTGACGAACCTGCCCTCCTGACCACCGGAGCCCCAGGCTCCCCGAGAACAACTTCATCGCCGGTCCCCGGCCCGCTCGGCTCGCGCCGGGCGACGTCGGGGCCGGCACACCCCCAACCTCACGGGTGCGCACCTCGCGGCGCACACCGGGGCCCCGCCGCACGGATGCGCCGGGGTGGTTGCGACAACGAAGTCCACCAAGAAAGAGAGAAGCTGATGGACACACTCCTCCTCAACGCCTTCTGGTCCGAGATACTCGGCACCGCGACCCTGATCCTGCTGGGCGCCGGCGTCGTAGCCAACGTGATCCTCCCCAAGACCAAGGGCTTCAACGGCGGCTGGCTCCTCATCAACTTCGGATGGGGCCTTGCCGTCTTCGCCGGCGTGTACGTCGCCTTCAAGTCCGGCGCACACCTCAACCCGGCCGTCACCATCGGTCTGTTCACCGCGCAGGAGCCCTTCTTCTCGGTCACCGGACCCGAGGGCCTGGTCACCGCGACCATCGAACCGACCGTGGGCAACATGTTCATGTACTTCGGTGCGCAGATGATCGGCGCCATCGTCGGTGCGGTGCTCGCGTTCCTGGCCTACAAGAAGCACTTCGACGAGGACGCGCCCGCCGCGACCAAGCTCGCGGTCTTCTCGACCGGCCCCGAGCTCCGCTCGTACGGCTGGAACTTCGTCACGGAGGTCCTCGCGACGTTCGTGCTCGTGTTCTTCGTCGTCGCCTCCGGTCGTACCCCGTCGGGGCTCGGCCCCCTCGCCGTCGCACTGATCGTGGTCGGCATCGGCGCGTCCCTCGGTGGCCCCACCGGGTACGCGATCAACCCTGCACGTGACCTCGGCCCGCGCATCGCGCACGCGTTCCTGCCCATCAAGGGCAAGGGCTCGAGCGACTGGGCCTACGCCTGGGTCCCGGTCGCGGGCCCGCTCGTCGGCGGCGTCCTCGCCGGTCTCCTCGGCGCGGCCTGGGCCTGACCTCGCACCTCCACGCGTGACCGGGACGGGGCGACCCGCCCCGGTCACGCGACCACCCGCCGTCGGGCACGGCGACCTCTCGTGAACTCCTGCCGCGCAGCGCGGCACCCGCTCAACCACACCGACGTGAAGGACTGACACACCATGGCCGACTACGTTCTCGCCATCGACCAGGGAACCACCAGCTCCCGGGCCATCGTCTTCAACCACGCCGGGGAGATCGTCTCCTCCGGCCAGCTCGAGCACGACCAGATCTTCCCGCGGGCCGGCTGGGTCGAGCACAACCCCGAGCAGATCTGGAACAACGTCCGCGAGGCCGTGGGCCTCGCGCTGACCCGCGCGAACGTGACCTACACCGACATCGCCGCGGTGGGCATCACCAACCAGCGCGAGACCGCGGTCGTGTGGAACCGCAGGACCGGCAAGCCCGTCTACAACGCGATCGTCTGGCAGGACACCCGCACGCAGAAGATCGCCGACGAGCTCGGCGGCGACGCGGGCCCCGAGAAGTACAAGGCGATCGTCGGTCTGCCCCTCGCGACGTACTTCTCCGGCCCCAAGGTCAAGTGGATCCTCGACAACGTCGAGGGCGCTCGCGAGGCGGCCGACGCCGGCGACCTCGTGTTCGGCAACACCGACACCTGGGTCCTGTGGAACATGACGGGCGGCGTCGACGGCGGCGTGCACGTCACCGACGTGACCAACGCCTCGCGCACCATGCTCATGGACCTCGACACCCTGAGCTGGCGCGAGGACATCGCGGCCGACATGGGCATCCCGCTCTCGATGCTCCCGGAGATCAAGTCGTCCTCCGAGGTCTACGGGAAGGGACGCCCCGGCGGGCTCCTCCCGGGTGTCCCGATCGCGGGCATCCTGGGTGACCAGCAGGCCGCGACGTTCGGCCAGGCCTGCTTCGAGGTCGGGCAGGCCAAGAACACGTACGGCACGGGCAACTTCATGCTGCTCAACACGGGCACCGAGAAGGTCATGAGCGAGAACGGCCTGCTCACCACGGTCTGCTACAAGATCGGCGACCAGCCCGCCCGCTACGCGCTCGAGGGCTCGATCGCCGTCACGGGCTCGCTCATCCAGTGGCTGCGCGACAACCTCGGCATGTTCTCGGACGCACCCGACGTCGAGTGGCTCGCCCGCAAGGTCGACGACAACGGTGGCGCGTACTTCGTGCCCGCGTTCTCGGGCCTGTTCGCGCCGCACTGGCGCTCCGACGCGCGTGGCGCCCTCGTGGGCCTCACCCGCTACGTCAACAAGAACCACATCGCGCGCGCGGCGCTCGAGGCCGTGGCGTTCCAGACCCGCGAGGTCCTGGACGCCATGAACGCCGACTCGGGCGTCGACCTCACCGAGCTGCGCGTCGACGGTGGCATGGTCCAGAACGAGCTGCTCATGCAGTTCCAGGCGGACCAGCTGGGCGTGGACGTCGTGCGGCCCAAGGTCGCCGAGACCACCGCGCTCGGCGCCGCGTACGCCGCGGGCATCGCGGTCGGGTTCTGGCAGGGCGAGCAGGACGTCATCGCGAACTGGGCCGAGGACAAGCGCTGGACCCCGTCGATGGACGAGGGCGAGCGCGAGCGCCTCTACCGCAACTGGAAGAAGGCCGTCAGCAAGACCCTCGACTGGGTCGACGAGGACGTCGAGAAGTAGTCCTTCTCGACGGTTCCCGGGAGGTCGTCCTCTCGCACAGGAGGGGGGGGGGGGGGGGGGGGGG
>NZ_JACSQF010000013.1:0-31151 GCF_014836755.1 Oerskovia merdavium | reverse complement strand
CCCCCCCCCCCCCCCCTCCTGGCATGTCCACCCACGTCGCCTCAGCCCCCGCGGGGCGGGACCCCGCGACGTGGGGACGTCGGGCTCAGCGGCAGAGGACGGCGAACCCGCCGCGCGTGCCCGTGTCCTCGAGGAGGCGGTAGCGCGCCTCGGCGCCGTGGTCGGAGTCCAGCGACCAGATCCGCTGCTCGACCCGACCGCCCGACTCGTACGCGAGGGCGATGCGGTCGTACGCGCGCCCGTCGGCGCGGCGGCCGATCACCTGGCTGGGGGCGCCGGGGCTCGAGCACGCCAGGGTGGCCACGAACTCGTCGTCGCGCAGCGTGCGCAGGGTCTCGTGCTGCTGACGCAGGTCGGACATGTTCACGGTCCCCACCAGCAGGGTCTCCTGGAGCACCTGCGGCTGGTCGAGAACGGTCGTGTCGGGGGTCTGGGCGATGGTCGCCATGTGGTTCCTCTCGGTAGGGGGGAGTCGGGGGGCGCGCGTCATTCCGCGGCGTGGACCGGCTCCGTCTGCTCGCAGGATCGACAGATCCCGCGGAAGGTCACGTCGGTCACGAACACGCGCATGTCGTGGCTGTCCGACGGGGTGAGGCAGGGTGCGTGGCCGACCACGCAGTCCACGTCCTCGACCCGGCCGCACACGACGCACTGCACGTGGTGGTGGTTGTCGCCCGTCCGGGTCTCGTAACGCGCTCCTGCGGAGCCGGGAAGGTCCGTCCGGCGGAGCATGCCCCGCTGGTGCAGGTCCTGCACGATGTTGTGGACAGCCTGGGGCGACGTCGACGGCAGCTCCTCGCGGAGCGCCTGGTAGACGTCGGAGGCGCTGACGTGGGGGTGCTCGTCGATGTAGGCGAGCGCCGCGACACGGCCGGCCGTCGCACGCAGCCCCCCGGCGCGGAGGTCCGCGGCCCGGTCGGTGGCGCTGCGCGAGCCACCCGTCCTGTCCATGCCTACGACCCTAGACGGTTGTTTTGATTCAGTCAAAACAACGCCCGACTCAAAGGAGAGACGGCTCCGGGAGGTGACCGCCGTCGCCACGTAGGGTGAAGAGCGTGACCTTCAGCGACGCGAGCAGGACCACCTACACGATCCCCGGGATGCACGTCACCGACCACGTGGTCGAGGTCCCCCTCGACTGGTTCGACGAGACCGACTCCCGCCGGATCACCGTCTTCGCCCGCGAGCTCGTCGACCCGATCAGACGGCGGGACGACCTCCCGCTGCTCGTGTTCCTCCAGGGTGGCCCGGGAGGCAAGGGCCCTCGCCCCACGGGGCCGGACGGCTGGGTGGGCACCATGCTCGCGACGCACCGCGTGATCCTGCTCGACCAGCGCGGCACGGGCCGCAGCTCGGCCCTGCGCGGGCGTCACCTCGCGGCGCTGGGTGACGCGGCCGCGCAGGCCGAGCACCTCTCGCACTTCCGCGCGGACTCGATCGTCGCCGACGCCGAGCACGTGCGCCGCACGCTGTTCGGCGGCCGCCGCTGGGAGTCGCTCGGGCAGAGCTACGGGGGCTTCCTCACGCTCACGTACCTCTCGCGCGCCCCCGAGGGCCTCTCGGCCTGCTACGTCACGGGCGGGCTCGCGGGCCTCGAGGCCGACGCGACCGAGGTCTACCGCCGCACCTACCCGCGCACCGCGGCCAAGAACGCTCGCTTCGCGTCGCGCTTCCCCGACGACGTCGCACGCCTCGCGCGCATCGCGGACAGGATCGCGGTGGGTGACGTCACGCTGCCCGACGGCGACACGCTCTCGGTGCGACGCCTCCAGACCCTCGGCATGGACTTCGGCATGAAGCCGGGCTTCGAACGCGTCCACTGGCTGCTCGACGAGGCGTTCGACCACGGCGACGAGGACCTGAGCGACACGTTCCTCAGCGAGGTCCGGGACCTGACCTCGTACCGGACGAACCCCCTGTACGCGGTGCTGCACGAGTCGATCTACGCCTCGGGCCACGGGGCCACGGGCTGGGCCGCCGAGCGGGTCCGCGCCGAGCACCCGGAGTTCTCCCCCGAGGCCCGACCGCTGCTCTTCACGGGCGAGATGATCTACCCCTGGATGTTCGAGGAGATCGCCGGCCTGCGAGACTTCCGGGGCGCCGCCGAGGAGCTGGCCCGCCGCGAGGACTGGACCACGCTGTACGACCTGGACGTGCTCGCGGCCAACGAGGTCCCGGTCGCCGCGGCCGTCTACTACGACGACATGTTCGTCGACGCCCACCTGTCGCTCGACACGGCCTCGCGCGTCGGGAACGTGCAGGCGCTCGTCACGAACGAGTTCGAGCACGACGGGCTGCGCACGGGTGACGTGCTGGAACGTCTGCTGCCGCTCGTCGACCAGCAGGGCGGGCCGCTGCGCGACGCCTGACAGTCCTCGCCGGGACGGATCGGGCTCAGGCCCGCCGGGCGGGTCCGGGCGGGCCAGGCCGCACAGGGCGGACCGGCGCGTCCCTGCTCACTCCGCGTCGGGCGACGGCGCGTGCTTCTCGAGGAACGCGTAGACCTCCGAGGCGTCCACCCCGGGGAACGACCCCGAGGGCAGGGCCGACAGCACGTGCTGGTGCATGCGCGCGCTGGGCCACGCGACCTCCTCCCAGCGGCGCGCGAGCTGCGCCTGCGGCCGACGGCAGCACGCCTCGTCGGGGCAGGTCGAGGCGCGCCGCACGGTCGTCTCACGTCCACGGAACCACTTGGCCGAGGCGAACGGGACCCCGACCGTGATCGAGAACTCGCCCGTCGTCGTCGTGCCCGTCTGGGTGCTGCACCAGAACGTGCCCGCCGGGGTGTCCGTGTACTGGTAGGACTCGGTCGCCCGGTCGCGGCGCGCGAAGGCCTCGCGCGCAGCCCACCGGCGGCAGACGAGCTGCCCCTCGATGGCCCCCGTGACATCCGCAGGGAACGGCAGCCCGTCGTTCGCGTAGCCGCGGTAGAGCGCGCCGTCGTCGCCCACGCGCATGAAGTGCACGGGGATCCCCAGGCGCGAGGTCGCGAGGTTCGTGAAGCGCTGCGACGCGGCCTCGTGCGAGACGCCGAACGCGTCCCGGAAGTCCTCGACCGCGAGGTCCTTCTCCTTCTTGCGCTGCTCGAGGAACTCGACCGCGGCCGACTGCGGCATGAGGCAGCACGCCGCGAAGTAAGTGATCTCGACGCGCTGCCTCAGGAAGTGGGCGTAGGACGTGGGCCGCTGGTGCCCGAGCACCCGGTGCGCGATGGCCTGCAGGCCCAGCGAACGCAGACCGTGGCTCCCGGGGATCGAGGCCGGCGGGAGGTAGATGCGGCCGTTGCGCAGGTCCGTGACCGTGCGGGTCGAGTGCGGCAGGTCGTCGACGTGGAGCAGCGTGAAGCCGAGCTGCTCGGCCATGCGCGCGACCGTGCGGTGCGTGAGCGCGCCCACGCGGTAGCCGGCCCGGCGCGTCATCTCCTCGGCGAGGTCCTCGAGCTCGGGGATGTAGTTGTTGCGCGACTGGCGCTCGAGCCGGAGCTCGGTGTTGGCGCGCCGCGCCTCCTCGGGCGTCGCGATGGCCTCCGACGCTCGCCGCGCGAGCTCGCCGTGCAGGCCCACGAGGTTCTCCAGGACCGGCATGGGCAGCTTCTGGGAGGCCTTGACCGACGGCAGGCCCAGGGTCGCGAACAAGGGGCCGCGCTGGGCTCGGTCGAGCTCGATCTCGAGGGCTGCCCGGCGCGACGGCGGCTCGTCCGCGAGCAGGTCCGTGACCGCGACGTCGAGCGCCCCGGCCAGCGCCTGGAGCAGTGACAGGCGGGGTTCACGCTTGCCGTTCTCGATGAGCGACAGGAGGCTCGCGGTGGTCCCCACCTGCGCACCGAGGGCGTCGAGCGTGAGCTCGCTGCGGGTCCGGAACCAGCGGATCCTGCGCCCGAGCGTGATGAGGTCGGTGGTCGCGGGGGCGGCGGGGACCTCGGGGGTCGTGGGGATCTTGCGGTCTTCGTCGACGGCCATTCCTTGACTCTATGTCAAGAACCGCGATTCTTGACAGGGATCTGAGTGGAAAACTGCGTCGTTCCGGGTCGAAGGTGGAAACAGCAGAACAGACGCCCACCGGGCGGACGACACCCGCCCAGGACCGGAGACCCGATCATGACCGTGACCGCCAACCCTCGCCGCACCCGCCACGCCGCCCTCACCGAGGACCTGCCCGACACGCTCGCCGCGACCACGGCCGGAGCGGCGTTCGGCCCCGGTGCCCGCTCCGCCGTCGGCGCGGCCCGCGACCCGCGCGCCTGGGTCCGCGAGATCGCGGACCTGACCGAACCCGACGCGGTCGTGTGGTGCGACGGGTCCGCGGCCGAGAAGCAGCGGCTGATCGATCTCATGGTCGACGCGGGCACGCTCCGCCCGCTCGACCCCGGGCTGCGCCCCGGCAGCTACCTCGCCCGCTCGGACCCGAGCGACGTGGCCCGTGTCGAGTCCCGCACGTTCATCTGCTCGCAGGACGAGGCCGACGCGGGCCCCACCAACAACTGGCGCGAGCCCGACGTCATGCGCGCCGAGCTGCGCGGGGTGTTCGACGGCTCGATGCGCGGCCGCACCATGTACGTGGTGCCGTTCTCGATGGGACCCGTCGGCGGCCCCCTCTCGCAGGCAGGCATCCAGGTCACCGACTCCCCGTACGTCGTCGTGAGCATGGGCGTCATGACCCGGGTCGGCAGCGACGTCCTGGCCCTGATCGACGCCGGTGCGCCGTTCGTGCCCGCCGTCCACTCGGTCGGAGCCCCGCTCGTGGTCGACCTCCCCGACGGTTCGATCGACCTCCACGAGGACGTCGCGTGGCCCTGCAACGACACCAAGTACATCGCCCACTTCCCCGAGACCCGCGAGATCTGGTCGTACGGCTCCGGGTACGGCGGCAACGCCCTGCTCGGCAAGAAGTGCTTCGCCCTGCGCATCGCCTCGGCCATGGCCCGCGACGAGGGCTGGCTCGCCGAGCACATGCTGCTCGTCCGGGCCACCTCGCCCGAGGGGCGCGCCTACCACCTCGCCGCGGCCTTCCCCTCGGCGTGCGGCAAGACGAACCTCGCGATGCTCCAGCCCACCGTGCCGGGGTGGAAGGTCGAGACCATCGGCGACGACATCGCGTGGCTGCGTCGCGGCCCCGACGGGACGCTGCGCGCGATCAACCCCGAGGCCGGGTTCTTCGGCGTCGCCCCCGGCACGGGCATCGACACCAACCCCGTCGCGGTCGCGACGTTCGACCGCGACACCATCTTCACCAACGTCGCCCTGACCGACGACGGCGACGTCTGGTGGGAGGGGCTCACGCCCGAGGCCCCCGAGCACCTGATCGACTGGCGCGGCAACGACTGGACGCCGGCCGACGGGGCCGCGGGCACGCCCGCCGCGCACCCCAACTCCCGGTTCACGGTCGCCGCCGCGCAGTGCCCCACGATCGCCGACACCTGGGAGGACCCTGCGGGCGTCCCGATCGACGCGATCATCTTCGGCGGGCGCCGCGCGACCAACGTGCCGCTCGTGGCCCAGGCCTACAGCTGGGAGCACGGCGTGTTCATGGGGGCGACGATCTCGTCGGAGCGCACCGCAGCAGCCGAGGGCGCGCTGGGCGAGCTGCGCCGCGACCCCTTCGCGATGCTGCCGTTCTGCGGCTACAACATGGCCGACCACTGGGCGCACTGGCTGAGCGTCGGCGCGGGGCTCGACCCGGCCAAGCGGCCCAAGATCTTCCAGGTCAACTGGTTCCGCAAGGGCACCGACGGCTCGTTCCTGTGGCCGGGGTTCGGGGAGAACTCGCGCGTCGTCGCGTGGATCGCCCAGCAGGTCGACCGGTCGCGCGGCCTGCGGACCGACGCAGGGGCGGTCACGAGCGCCGTCGGGCTGCTGCCCGCCCCGGGCGCGCTGGACGTCGACGGGCTGGACCTCCCGGAAGGCGCCCTCGACGCGCTGTTCGAGGTGGACGCCGCGTCGTGGCTCACCGAGACCGAGCTCACGAGCGAGTTCTTCGACACGTTCGGCAACCGGGTGCCGGACCAGCTCTGGGCACAGCTCGCGCGGCTGCGGTCGCGGCTCGGGGCCGAGTGAGGCGACGCCCTCCTCACCGAGGGCGGCGCAGCGCCCGCCCCGGGGGACCATCGGTCTCCCGCGGCGGGCGCTCCCGCGCGTGCCCCCGGTCCGGACCCGTCAGCGGTAGACCATGCCCATGAGCTCGCGCACGTCGGCGAGCGTGCGGTCCGCGATCTCGTTCGCCCGCGCGTTGCCGCGCGCGAGGATCTCGAGCACGTCCGGCCCGTCGCCTGCCGCGAGCGCCGCGCGCCGGGCTCGGAGGGGTCGCAGGTGCTCGACGAGCGCCTCGGTCACGAGCGCCTTGAGCCGTCCCGCTCCCGCGTCACCCACCTCGTCCGCGATCTCCTCGGGCGTGCGCCCCGTGCACAGCGACGCGATCGTCAGGAGGTTCGCGACCTCGGGCCGGGCGTCGGGCTCGTAGGTGATGGCCCGCTGGGCGTCGGTCTTGGCCCGCTTGACCCAACGGGCCGTCTCGTCCTCGCTCGCCCCGAGCGGCAGCGTGTTCCCCCGGCTCTTGCTCATCTTGGTGCCGTCGGTCCCGAGGATCGTGGGCGAGGGCGCGAGCAGCGCGTCGGGCTCGGGGAAGTAGGGGTTGGCGGCGGAGTACCGCTGGTTGAAGCGCCGCGCGACCGTGCGCGTCATCTCGAGGTGCGGCAGCTGGTCCTGTCCCACGGGCACGAGGTTGCCGTGGCAGAAGAGGATGTCGGCGGCCTGGTGCACGGGGTAGGTCAGCATGAGCCCGCTCATCGCCCGGCCGCCGGTTGCCGCGGTCTCGGCCTTGACGGTCGGGTTGCGATCGAGCTCGGCGACGCTCACGAGGCTCAGGAACGGCAGCAGGAGCTGGTTGAGCGCGGGGACCGCGCTGTGCGTGAAGACCGTGGTCCGGTCCGGGTCGATCCCGGCAGCCAGGTAGTCGAGCAGGATCTCGCGCACGGTCGCGCGCAGGTCGCCCGCCTCGTCGCGGTCGGTGATGACCTGGTAGTCGGCGAGGATCAGAAAGACCTCGACGCCCGCCTGCTGGAGCCGCACGCGGTTCGCGATGGTCCCGAAGTAGTGACCGATGTGCAGCGCGCCCGTCGGGCGCTCGCCCGTCAGGACGCGGAAGTCCGCGGGGTCCGCGGCGATCCGTGCCTCGACCTCGAGGCTGCGGGCCCGGGCTGCGTCGAGGGTCCCGACGGCGGAGCCCGCCTCGGGCGGACGAGTCCCCCGGGCAGGGGTGGCTGCAGCGGCGGTTGCTGCGGTGGTGAGGGTCATGGGTGCTCCTTGGATCAGGAGCCGCCCTCGCTCGCCGGAGGCGACGGAGGGCCGACCCGGGCTGCACAGAGGGCAGCTCGGGGGACACGACTGGTCACGGCTGCGAGGGCGGCCACCACCAGTTGCGCGTTGTCATGGGTCCTAGGCTACGCCTGCCGTCGCCCCGGGCACGCAGCCGCGGGCCGCCGAGCAGGCCGTCCGCCTCGCCCCCTGCACGCCGGACCCGTTGCCCTCCCCTGCCCCGAGGGCCTAGGGTCGAGGCCGTGACTACCGGGTCGGCCTTGGGCCACGAGCGAGCAGGTTACCCGGCCGCTGAGTGACCGCGGGGCGGCCTCGCGGGCCCCCGCACCGGCGCGTGCCGCAGGTCCGCGCCTCCTCGACGCCGTCGCCTCTCGGAGACGCCTCGAACCGGCCCTGTTCGCTCGCCCTCGAGCCCCGGGCCCCGCCCCTCCCCCCGCATGACACCTGACCCGAGCCCGGCCGCGCCGGCGGCATGCCGCGCGCCCGGACGCCACGGGTCGACCACACCTGGAGATCACACCGCGCATGCCCCTTTCCTTCAACGACCAGATCATCGACGAGTTCCGCACCAACGCCGGCCGTGTCGGCGGCTACTTCGAGGGAGCGCGCCTGCTCCTGCTGACCACGACCGGCGCCCGCACCGGGACACGACGCACCGTGCCCCTGGGCGCCCTGCCCGACGGCGACCGCCGCGTGCTCGTCATCGCCTCTGCCGGCGGCGCACCCCAGCACCCCGCCTGGTTCCACAACCTCGTCGCGCACCCGCTGGTGACGGTCGAGGACGGACTGCGCACGTACGAGGCGCTGGCCACGGTCCTGGAGGGGACGGAGCGCGACACGCTCTTCGCCCGGGCCGCCGCGTCGGAACCGGGCTGGGACGCGTACCAGGCCACGGCGCGACGCACCCTGCCGGTCGTCGCCCTCGAGGCGCCGGCGCCCGCCTCGTCGGCCGGGTCGACGTCCGACGAGGCCCCGCGCTCGGTCGACAGCATCGCCTGACGGGTCCGGCACGGGGGTCGGTGCGCACGTCCCGCACCGGCTCCCTGGTCCGGGAGAATGGCTCCATGCGCGCCGAGAACATCACCGGTCCCGTTGCCCACCACGGCGAGGGGCCGGTCTGGTCCCCCACCTGGGGCGGCCTGCGGTTCGTCGACATGATGGCCGGCGACCTGCTGACCCTGGGGCCCGACGCGTCCGTGACCCGACGCCACGTGGGCGACTACGCGACCATGGTGCGTCCGCGCTCGCGGGGCGGCTACGTCGTCGGGCTGGAGCGTGGGCTCGCGCTCGTCGACGACGAGGACCCCGCCTCCCCCGTGCGCCCGTTCCCCGAGCTGTGGAGCGACCCGACGGTCCGCCTCAACGACGGCTCGACGACGCCCGACGGCGCGTTCTACGCGGGGTCCATGCCGTTCGACGACCGGGCGGGCGCGGGCGCCCTGTTCCGCATCGAGTCCGACGGCGCAGCCCGCCTCGTGCTGTCGGACGTCACGTGCTCGAACGGGCTGGGCTTCTCGCCCAACGGGACGCTCGCGTACTACGTGGACACCCTCACGTGCCGGGTCGACGTGTTCGACTACGACGCGGGCGCGGCCGAGCCGCTCGCGAACCGTCGGGCCCTGGTCGAGATCCCGCGCGAGGACGGGCTGCCCGACGGGCTCACGGTCGACGCCGAGGGCGGCGTGTGGGTCGCGCTGTGGGGTGGCAACGCGGTGCGTCGCTACGCCCCGGACGGCTCGTTGTCCGAGGTCGTCGAGCTGCCCGCCTCGCACGTCACGGCGTGCACGTTCGGCGGCGCGGACCTCGACGAGCTCTTCATCACGACGTCGCGCCTCATGATCGGCGAGCCGTTCGAGCCCGAGACCGACGCGGGGTCGGTGTTCCGTGTGACGCCCGGCGTGACGGGACTGCCGGTCCTGCCGTTCGCGGGCTGACGTACGTGAGACGGGAGAGGCGGCGGCCTCCACCGGCACCTCTCCCGTCTCACGTACACCGGGCGCACCCGGCACCGGCCCTCCGACGACCGCCGGGTGCACCTCGGCGCGTCACACGACCGCGTCGCGGACCTTCTGCTCGCACCGGCCCAGGCCCTCGATCTCGACGGCCATGACGTCGCCGTCGACCAGGTAGGGGAAGCGCCCCGAGAGCGCGACCCCCTGCGGCGTCCCGGTGTTGATGACGTCGCCCGGCTCGAGCACCATGTACTGCGACAGGTGCCACACGAGGAAGTCGACGTCGAAGATCATGTCGGCCGTCGAGGAGTCCTGGCGGACCTCCCCGTTGACCCACGAGCGCAGGCGCAGGTTCGTGGCGTCGACCTGGTCGGCCGGGACGAGCGCGGGCCCCATCGGGTTGAACGTCTCGCAGCTCTTGCCCTTGGACCACTGACCGCCCGAGACCGCCATCTGGTAGTCGCGCTCGGACACGTCGTTGGACACCGTGTACCCGGCGACGTGCGCCGCGGAGTCCGCGGGGGACGCGAGGTAGCGGGCCCTCTTCCCGATGACGATCGCGAGCTCGACCTCCCAGTCGACCTTCTGGGCGCCCGGGGGCAGCAGCACGTCGTCGTCGGGCCCGACCACGGTGTTGGAGTGCTTCCAGAAGATGATCGGGACGGTCGGCGGCTCGGAGCCGGACTCGGCGGCGTGCGCGGCGTAGTTCATCCCGATGCACACCACGGCCGTGGGCCGGGCCACCGGGGCCCCGACCCGCAGCGCGTCGGCGTCCACGACCACGGGCAGCTCGCCCGCGTCGAGGGCGGCCCGGGTACGTGCGACGCCGTCGGCCGCGAGGAACTCGCCGTCGACGTCACGGGTCAAGGAGTCGAGCGAGTAGGTGGTGCCGTCCGCGGTGCGGACGACGGGGCGTTCGTGGCCGGGGAGGCCGAGGCGCATGAGCTGCACGTGCTGCACGGTGGTGCTCCAGGAGGGTCGGGTCCGACGGTGGGCGCGGAGCACTCACCGTCGGACAGGGGTGGACGGAAGGTCAGCGTGCCAGGGCGCGGGCGTAGTCCGGGTTGACGATCGACCCGACGGGACGACCCGCGAGGAACTCGATCGCGTTCTGCGCGGTGTGCACGGGCAGGTCGGCCATGGCCTCGGGCGAGAACCAGGCGGCGTGGGGGCTCAGGAGCACCTGGTCGAGCGTCCGCAGGCGCGAGTCGGCGGGGAGCGGCTCGTGCGAGAAGACGTCGAGGGCCGCAGCCCCCAGGTGCCCGGCCTCGAGCGCGTCGGCCATGGCGTCCTCGTCGATCAGCGGGCCGCGGCACGTGTTGACGACGACCGCGCCGGGCTTCATGGTCGCGATCGACGTCGCGTCGAGCAGGTGCCTCGTGGCCTCGCTGAGCGGGGCGTGCAGGCTCAGCACGTCGGCCTCGGCGATGGCCTGCTCGCGCGAGACGGGCAGGTAGCCGGCCGCGGCGACGTCGACGTCGGGCACGAACGGGTCGTGGACCAGGACGCGGTAGCCGAGCGCCGCGCAGCTGCGCGCCACGAGCGAGCCGATGCGGCCGTAGCCGATGACCGAGACCGTGGTCGCGGACAGCCGCGCGGCCATGGGGCGCGGGGCGGTCGCGGCCCAGACGCCGTCGCGCACGGCGCGGTCGTAGCCGACCAGACCCCGGCTGAGCCCCAGGACCATCGCGACCGTGTGGGACGCGACCTCCTCGATGCAGTAGGTCGGGGTGTTGGCGACGGCGATCCCGCGCTCGGTCGCGGCGACGACGTCGACCATGTCGTAGCCGATGCCCATGCGGCTGATGAAGCGGACGCCCTCGATCTCGTCGAGGACACGTGCGGTGAGGGGCGCCCACTGGACGACCAGGGCGGACGGGGTGGCGCCTGCGGCCGCGGCGTCGCGGACGAGGGCGATGACGTCGTCCTCCGTGCGGGCCGCCCCGCGCACGACACCGAGGCCGGCGGCCGTGACGGTGTCTTCGCAGGCGGTGCCCGGGAGGTCGCAGTCGGTGATGACGACGGTGTCGGGGTTCATGAGCCGAAATGCTATAGCATCTAGCAACCCACGGCCAGCGTGCGTGGACGCGAGGCTTGCGATCCGCGCAATTTGCTATAGCGTTTGGCTCATGGCTCGACGACTTGCGCTGATCACGGGCGCCAGCTCCGGGATCGGTTCCGCGACCGCCCTCCAGCTCGCCCGTGACGGATACGACCTCCGGCTCACCTACGCCCACGACGAGCTCGGGGCGCGCACGACCGCGGACCTCGCGACCGAGCTCGGCGCGACGTGCCACGTCTCGCGCCTCGACCTGCGCGACGTCGCCTCGGTCGAGAAGCTCGTCGCGGACGTCACCCGGCACTGGGGCGCGCTCCACGTCCTGGTCAACAACGGCGGCATGTGCCCCTACCGCGCGCTCGACGACATCGAGCTCGACGAGTGGGACGCCGTCATGGAGACCAACGCGCGCGGCACGTTCGTCCTCTCGCGCGCCGCGCTCCCCCTCCTGCGGGCCGCCGCGGCCCCCGAGGGCGAGGAGCCCGTCGACCGCAGCATCGTCAACGTCGCCTCGATCGCGGGCCAGCAGGGCGCGCTCAAGACCGGGGTCCACTACGCCGCGAGCAAGGGCGCGCTCCTCGCGATCACGCGCAGCTTCGCGCGCCTCCTGGCCGCCGAGGGCATCCGCGCCAACGCGGTCACGCCGGGTCCCGTCACGAGCAACATCACGAACCAGCTCGACGACGCGGGCCGCGCGGCCCTGACGTCCGCCATCCCGCTGGGCAGGTTCGGCACGCCCGACGACGTCGCGTGGGTCATCGCGTCGCTCGCCTCCCCGCGGGCAGGGTTCGTCACGGGGGCCACGTACGACATCAACGGCGGCGTCCGGATCGACTGACGCGGTCGGACCGACCAGCGCGCAACCACCCACCTGACGACCGACGAGACGAGCAGACGCATGACCGAGCGCACCGCACCCCCGAGCGAGACGGCCCACGCCGTGGTCACCGAGCAGGTCGCCGCGTTCAACGCGCACGACCTGGAGCGGTTCCTCGCGACCTACGCGCAGGACACCGTGGTCGTGGGAGTGACGCCCGAGCCGATCGTCGGCAAGGACGCGCTGCGCGCGTTCTACGGCCCCCGCCTCGCAGGCGGCGATGTGCACTGCACGATCGACGCCTCGGTGGCGTACGGTGAACGATGGGTGGTCGCACGCGAGATCGTGACGACCTCGAACGGGTCCGGCGAGACCGTCGCCACCTTCGAGGTCCTCGACGGCGTCATCACCCGGGCGAGCATGCTCAAGGCCTGACGCCCCCACGAACGCGAAGCCCGGTCGGTCACCCCCCTTGATCGATCGGGCTTCGCCCTGCCCGGACCCGTCGGGGGCGAACAGGGCCTCCACCCCGTCGCGAGGATCTCCACCCGGATCTCCACCCGCGGACCGTGGGCACGGGGGCTCGGGCGGAGCAGGCTGAGGACGTCATCCCGCCTCGCCCTCAGGAGCCCTCCGTGAACCCCGAGAACCTCGAACCCGCACTGATCGCCGTCGCCGTCCTCTGCTGGCTCGGCTACCGCCAGACGACCTGGCGTGCCGTCTCGGCGCGCATGTGGACGCTCCCCGCGGTCCTGGGCGCGGTCGGCGTGCTGTCGCTCTCGTCGGCCCTCACGACCCGGCCCACCGGGCTCGACCTGGTCGTCGTCGCGAGCGAGCTCGTGGTGTCGGTCGGTGTGGGTGCGCTCATCGGCGCGATGACCTCGTTCCGGGCGATCGACCCGGCCGCCGCCCCAGCGCCGGGACGGGCACAGCGTCGTCGGGACCGTGCGGTCGCGGCCGGCGCGACGCTCGAGTCGCGAGCCGGGTGGGTCGCACTCACCCTGTGGGTCGCGCTGATCGTCGCACGCCTCGTGACCGGCGCGCTCGCAGGCGCCGCCGGAGCACACCTCGCCGCCTCGGCGGGCGTGATCCTGCTGCTGCTCGCAGCCAACCGGGCGGCTCGCGTCCTGGTCGTGACCGCCCGCGCGGGTCGCCTCGCCCGCGACGACGCCGCGTCCGAGAACCGGGGGGCGAGCCTGCGTGCGACCGCGCAGGTCGCATGATGGTCCCGTGAGCACCCCCGCCCCCTCCCAGGGCACCCGTCCCCCGTCCCACGACGAGTCCGGCGACGCCCGGCCCGCCGCTCCGCCCGCGGGCGGGCCTCCCCCACCCGGAGACGCGCTGCGGCGCCAGGTCCTCGCGGCCGACACCGGGCACAGCCGGACGGGCCAGATCCTCAACCTCGCCGGGGCCGCCGTGGTCGCCTTCGTGCTCGCGAACCAGCTCGTGACCTCGCCCGCACCCGGCCTCCTGACGCTCGTCACGTGGCTGGGCCTGGTCGCCGTCGCCGCCTGGGTCGTCCGCGTGTTCGTACCGCTCCAGAGGGTCGGCCTGGTCACGGCCGCCGAGGTCGTGATGACGGTCTGCGGCGCACTCGTCGTCGTCCCCACGGGCGGCCTCACGATCGCCCCGGTCTTCGCCGCCATCGTCATGGCGATCGGCCGGCCCGCTCGCCCCCTGGGCTACGGGATCGGGCTCGCGGCGACGGCCGTCGCGCTCCAGGGGGTCTTCCTCGTCGTCCGGGGCGACTTCCCCGTGGTGCTCGTCCTCGGGATGGTCGCGGTGTTCGTGCTCGCAGCGACCCTGGGCTTCAGCCGGCGGCAGTCCCGGCTCGCGACCGCCGGCACCCAGCTCCTCGCGGCCGAGCGGCTCGTCGCCGCGCACGACCGCGTCCGCTCCGCAGCCTTCGAGGAGCGGGCCCGGATCGCGCGGGACATCCACGACGTGCTGGCCCACAGCCTGGGCGGGCTCGTCGTCCAGCTCGACGCGATCGAGGCCCTGCTCGAGGCGGGGGACGTCGACGGGGCCGCGTCGCGGGTCGCGGCCGGACGGCGCCTGGCCGCCTCGGGCCTGCGCGAGGCGCGATCGGTCGTCAGCACCCTTGCCGTGCCCGACGACGACCTGGCCTCCCTCCTCGCCGACCACCGTGAGCTGGGGGGCACGGTGAGCCTGGTCGAGTCCGGGGATCCTCGTCCCCTCGGTCGCGAGCAGTCGACGGCTCTTCACCGGGCAGTGCAGGAAGGTCTGAGCAACGCCCGCAAGCACGCGCCCGGGATGCCCGTGCGAGCGACGATCGTCTGGGACGATGCTCGCGTGCTCCTCACGCTCACCACTCCCCGGTCCCCCGGCCCGCGCTCGCCCCTCGCTGCGACAGGAGCGGGCCACGGGCTGACCGGGATGCGCGCCCGGATCTCCGCCCTTCCGCTCGGCGGCGAGGTCCGGGTCGGCGACGACGCCGAGGCGTTCACCGTCGCGGTCGCGGTGGCCCTGCGATGAACGACGAGAGCATCCGCCTCCTGGTCGTCGACGACCAGGCGATCGTCCGAGACGGCCTCGTCACGGTCCTCTCGCTCGTCCCCGACTTCGAGGTGGTCGGCGAGGCCTCCGACGGCGGGGAGGCCGTCCGGCTCGCCGCGACCCTGCACCCCGACGTGATCCTCATGGACCTGCGCATGCCGGGGGTCGACGGCGTCGCCGCCACCGAGCAGATCCTGGCGGCGCACCCGGCCACGGCCGTCCTCGTCCTGACCACCCATGCCGACGACGCGTCGATCCTCGGCGCCCTGCGGGCGGGAGCCCGCGGCTACCTCACCAAGGACGCCGGACGGGCCGAGGTCGCGAACGCGATCCGCACGGTGGCGCTCGGCCAGACGCTCCTGGCTCCCACGGTCAGCGACGTGCTGGTGGGATCGCTCACCGGGCGGGGCCCCGCCGTGACCGTCTCGGCCCCGGCCTCCTCGCTCCCGCTGTCGCGCCGGTTCCCCGCCCTGACGGCCCGGGAGCGCGAGGTCCTGGAGCTGGTGGGGCAGGGGCTCAGCAACTCGGAGATCTCCGAGCGCCTCTTCGTCGGCATGACGACCGTCAAGACCCACATCAACGCGATCTTCGCGAAGCTCGAGGTGCGCGACCGGGCGCAGGCGATCACGCTCGTGCGCTCGTAGCGCAGGCGCCTCCCTCCCGGAGGCGGCACGACGACGGCCCCGGTCCGTGCGGACCGGGACCGTCGTCGTTCCTTGCCTGCGGTCAGACCGCGTCGTCGAAGGCCGCGCGGAGCTTGGCCTCCTCGTCGGTCGACAGGTTGGTCTGGATGAGCTCACCGTGGATGCCCTGCGCCTTGAGCGCCTCGTGGACACGGTCCATGACGGCCCCGGACGTGAGGACGAACAGCGCCGACGTGCCGGGCGTGACCTTGGACCGCACGGTGTCGATGAAGTCGTCGTCGATACCGACGTCGGTCAGCGAGCCCGCGAGCGCCCCGGCGGCCGCGCCGATCGCGACGCCGATGATCGGGATGAAGAAGATGATCCCGAACAGCAGGCCCCAGAACGCACCCCCCAGCGCGCCGATGCCCGTCGTGTTGTTGGACTGGCGCGTCTTGGGCTTCTTCTTGCCCTCTTCCCACGACACGATCGCCGCGTCCTGCACCTGGATCAGCTCCTGCTTCTGCAGCCCGAGCAGCGCGTCCTCCGCCTGCTGCGCACCTTCAGGAGTCTCGAACTTCCACACGGTCAGCGTTGCCACCACATGCCTCGTTCCGTCGTCGTCGGTTCTCGGGAGGACACCGTCCCGGTCCGGGCGCGGGTCCTCCTCGACCGTAGGTGCGGTTGCCCGGCGCCGCCATCGGAGGCCGGTCAGCCGGCGCAGCAGGAGCAGCCGTCGCCGTCGGGCGTCTCGCCACCCGTGGCACGCACGGCCGGGCCCGACGGCGCGCCCTCCTCGCCGTCGGACGCCGTGGTCGAGCGGCTCAGCCCGGCGACCGGGGTGCAGCACGCGTCACCGCGCCAGGCCTCGACGCCCTCCTTGATCGCGACGGCCGCGATGACGAGCGCCGCGATCGGGTCGGCCCACGTCCAGCCCAGGGTCGTGTTGAGCAGCAGGCCCACGAGCAGCACGGCCGAGAGGTACGTGCACAGGAGGGTCTGGCGCGAGTCGGCCACGGCCGAGGCCGAGCCGAGCTCGCGCCCCGTGCGGCGCTCGAACCAGGACAGGAACGGCATGACGGCGAGGCTCACGGCCGCGAGCACGATCCCGACGGTCGAGTGGTCGGGCTCCGAGGCCCCGAGCAGGGTCCGGGCGGCGTCGACGCCCACGAACAGCGCGAGGCCGAAGAACGACACCGCGATGAGGCGCATGGCCGTGCGCTCGCGGCGGTGCGGGTCGGGGGCTGCGAACTGCCACGCGACGGCCGCGGCCGACAGCACCTCGACGACCGAGTCGAGGCCGAAGCCCACGAGCGCCGCCGAGGACGCGATGCGCCCGGCCGTGATCGCGACGACCGCCTCGACCACGTTGTAGGCGATGGTCGCGGTGACGATCCAGCGCACGCGGCGCTCCAGGAGGGTCCGACGGGCGGGCGCGAGGCTCTGCCCGCGCACCTCGCGGGCGGAGGTCGTCGTCCCGGTCATGAGCAGGTGCACCCGTCGGGCGAGCAGCACGTGGGGTCGACCGTGACGACGAGCTGCAGCAGGTCGTCGAGGGCGGGCGCGAGGTGGCTGTCGGCGAGCCGGTACCAGGTGCGTCGGCCGTCGGGGATCGCCTCGACGAGCCCGCACCCGCGCAGGCACGCGAGCTGGTTGGACATGACCTGGCGCGAGACGCCCAGGGCGTCGGCCAGGTCCGAGGGGTACGCGGGCGCTTCACGAAGCGTCAGCAGGATGCGCGCGCGCGTCTCGTCGGACAGCGCGTGCCCGAGCCGCGCGAGCGCCGCGGTGTGCGTGAGGGTGACGGTCTCCATGGACGGGACAGTACACGGGATCATGAATCCAGAAAAGGCTGTACCAGTCGGCGGTGCGGGGCGACGGGGCCGCCGGCTCGTGCGAGCGACGGCCACCGCCCCTCACCCCAGCCCGTACCGCGCGTCGAGCTCCGCGTCGTGCGGCAGCGTGCCGAACGACGCCGTCCACGCGCCGTCGGCCGCGATCGACTGCCCGGACACGTACGACGACTCGTCCGACAGCAGGAACGCGACGACGGCCGCGATCTCCGACGACTCGGCGATGCGTCCCAGGGGCGGGCCCTCGGCGAGCCCGCGCTCCTCGGCCGCAGGGTCGGCGGCGTTCGCGATCTGCGCGTCGAGGTGCGGCGTGCGGACCCCGCCCGGAGCGACCGTGTTGGCCCGGATGCCGTAGCGCCCGTACGTGACCGCGACGCTGCGCGCGAGGGCGTCGATCCCGCCCTTGGTCAGCTCGTAGGCCGCGTGGTCGACGAACGAGGAGCGCCCGTGGATTGACCCGACGTTGACGATCGACCCGCCGCTCACCTGGTCGGTGAACGCCTCGACCGCCGCCGCGGCGCCCCAGAGGTAGCCCAGGCCGTTGATCTCGACGACGTCGCGCGCCGTGCGCTCGATCGCCTCGGCCCGCTCCGGGTCGCCCAGCGCGTGCAGCGGCGTGGTCTGGGTGATGCCCGCGTTGTTGACCCAGCCGGCGAGCGGCGCGAGGGTCCTCGCGACGCGCGCGGCCTCGCGGTGCGCCTCGCGGTCGCGCGAGTCGGCGAGCACGACGGCCGCGCAGATCCCCTCTTCGACCGTCCCCGAACCAGGGCTCCGCTCGAGCCCGACCACGGCCCACCCGTCGGCGGTCAGCCGCGCTGCGATCGCGCGGCCGATGCCCTTGCCGCTCCCGGTCACCACGACGCTGCGGGCCGCGGCGGGTCCTGGCACGGAGCCTTGTCCGGCCGGGTTCTGGGCGGCAACCGATCCTCGCTCGTCGTCGTGCCCGACGGCGGAGCCCGCCCTGGGCGTGCCGGTCGGGTCGGTCATGGGTCCTCCTGGTCGCCGAGCATGCGGTTGTCGTCGGTCGAGCATGCGGTGGTCGTCGTTCCGGGGCCCGTTTCGGACGCCCACCGCATGCTCGGCAGCGAGGGCTCGGCCTCGAACGTGAAGTACGTCGGCGAGAGCGTGAAGCCCAGGCCGGGGGCCTCGGGCGGCAGCGCCGTGCCGCCCGAGAACGTCGGCCCTCCCTCGACGAGCAGCGGCGCCGGGTCGTAGGGGTTGCCCTGGACGGAACGCTCGAACGTCTCGACCCCGATCCCCGCCGCACCTCCCAGGTGCACGCTGACCTCGGGGTACACGTGGCTCGACGTCACCAGGCCCGCGGCCTGCCACGACCGGACCAACGGGTCGGCCGCAGTGATGCCGCCGATCCCGACCACGTCCACACGGGCCACGTCGAGCGCGCCGAGCGCAGCGAGCCGCGCGAAGACCTCGGGGTCCGTGACCTCGTCGCCGATCGCGAGCGGCAGCCCCGTGACCTCGCGGACGTGGGCGGCACCCGCGGCGTCCTCGGGGAGGACCGGGTCCTCGAGCCAGGCGAGCACGGGCGGTTCTCCGACCCCCGCCCGAGCACCGATCCCCCACGCCTCGAGGTCCGCGAGCGCGTCGTCCGCGTCGCGCCAGCCGAAGCCGACGTCGACCACGACACCGCTGCGCCCGGCCTCGGTCGGGCGCCCCGTGACCCCGGGCAGCTCGGCGCGCAGGATCGCGAGCAGGTCGCGCATGAGGTCGCGGTCGGGGGAACGGGAGATCTTGAGCAGCGGCCAGCCCTCGCGGGCACGGTCGAGCACCTCGTCGGCGACGTCGCGCGCCGTGCGACCGGGGGTCGGGTAGGCCGCGACGAGGATCGCCGGGCGGGCCGCGGGTGCGACCGGGGCGGACGTCCCCTCGCCCGCCTGCAGAGCAGGGTGGGTCGACGGACCGACGCCCGTGCCGTCGTCGGGCACCACGGCCGCGCCGTATGCACCGCGAGCCGGCGACCCGAGCCGAGCGCCGCCGTCGGGCAGGGACCGCTCCAGGAGGCGCCACACCGGGAGACCCGCGACCTTGCCCGCGACGTCCCACAGCGCGACGTCGACCAGGCCGATCGCGCGGCGCACCAGGCCCACGCGCCCGACGATCGCCGAGCCGCGCAGCGCGGCGTCCCACGCGGCACGCACCCCAGCGGCCGGGTCGTCGACCGGGAGGTCGCGGCCCACGACGTGCGGCGCGACGAGGCGCTCGACGATCTCGGCCATGGGCGCCTCGCGCGTCAGGGCGTACGAGACGCCCGTGACCTCGGTGCCGTCGGGCAGGACCGCCCGCACCTGGACACCCACGTACTCCCGGCGCGTGACCGTCATGGCCCCGAGCTGCAGAGGCCGCGGCAGGGGCACGACGGTCGTCGACGTGCGGACGCCGGTGATTCGTACGCCGCCGGCGGGGTTCACGGTCCGGCCCGTCATTCCGGCTTCTTCGCGAGCGGGACGCCGTAGTCGATGATGAACCCGCCGTCGACGTAGATGGTCTGGCCGATCACGTACTGCGACTGGTCGGACACGAGCCAGCTCACGGCGTTCGCGATCTCCGAGGCGTCGGCGAGGCGGCCCGCGGGGATGCGCGCGAGGATCGTCTCCTCCTTGAGCGTGCCCGCCGCGACCCCCTGGCGGAACACACCCGTGTCGATGTACCCGGGCGCGACCGCGTTGACCCGCACCCCGCGCGCGGCCCACTCGGCGCCCGCGGTCGAGGTCAGGCCGATCACGGCCGCCTTGGTCGTCGAGTAGGGGGCGCGGCCGGCCGACCCGCGCGCCGAGACCGACGAGATGTTGACGATCGCGCCGCGACCGGCGTCGAGCATGTGACGGCCTGCGGCCTGCAGGCAGTTGAAGACACCGTGCAGGTTGACGTCGACCACGGCCTTCCACTCGTCCCAGCTCAGGTCCTCGATGCCCCGGTGGCGCTGGATCCCGGCGTTGTTGACGAGGACGTCGATCCCGCCCGTCGCTGCGGCGACCGCGTCGAACGCCGCCCCCACGGCCGCGTGGTCCGTCACGTCGAGCGCGGTCCAGACCAGGCCGGGCTCGGCGCTCAGGGCTCCGAGGTCGAGCGCGGGCAGGTCGTGCTGGACGACGTCCGCGCAGACCACGCGGTAGCCGTCGGACGCGAGCCGCTCGGCGATCTGACGTCCGATGCCGGCAGCACCGCCCGTGACGATCGCGGTGCGGAGCGGGACGTCGGCCGGGGTGCCGGTCGTGGTCGTGGTGCTGGGGATGCTCACTGGTCCTCCGTGGAAGTCTGCGCTGGTACGGGCGTCGTCGCCGCCAGGGTGTCGATGAGGTGGTTCGCGTGCTGCTCGAGCCGCGCGAGCGACCCGGGCGCGAGCGGCGACTGCCACGCCTGGTAGGCGCCGCGCTCGTAGGCCTGGTCGGTCGGCAGGTACACGAACCCCGGGCCGTTGGTCAGGTTCGCGACCACCACGGGGTGGTCGCCCGCGTGCTCGCGGACCGTGCGCTGGAAGCGCGAGTACGCCTCCCCGGGGTGCGCGACGAGGAACCCGTCGCCGATCTGCCACACCCACGTGGGGTGCTCGACGGTCGGGCCGGTCACGTAGCCGTCGCGCAGGTTGCGCGCGCGGCGCAGCCGCTCGTCGCGGCTGCGGGGGTCGATGTCGGCCCACCCGGCCTCCATCTGCGCGAGGGTCGGCAGGTCGCGCAGGTCCAGCCCGACGGCGTCGCTCACCGCCCGCAGGACGCGCGAGCCCTCGACGGGGCGCGGCTCCCACATGCCCAGCGGAGCGCCCGACTGCACGACGCGGGTGAGCTCGAGGGCCGTGCCGGGGGGCGGCAGCTCGGCGAGCGCCGCGAGGACCGCGTGCCCGAGCGAGGTGCCGTGGCGGTCGGCGACCGCGAGGTCGCCCGTGTACTGCTCGCGGGGGGCCAGCTCGCCCGAGGCGCCCTGGAAGAACGCGACGGGCGCGCCGGTCGACTCCTCGACGAGGTCACGCATCGCACCCACGTAGTCCGGGGAGACCAGGGTGTTCTGCCACGCGAGCGTCGTGGGGTGGCACGCGTAGTTGACGATCGTCGCGAGGGGCGTCGCGGCCCGCCCGGTGACGACCCTGCTGAGGCGGCCGATCACGACCGTGTCGTCGGTCGCCGCCTGCGGGACCGCCGGGTTGAAGCCGATCACGGGGGTGCCGAGGTCCTCGGTGGCGCCCTGCGTGGCGTCGGCAGTGGCGTCGGACGTGGCCGTCGCCGACGTGCCGCGCGTCGTCGCGACGGGCTCGCCGTGCGACCCGCCGCCACCGAGGACCAGCTCGCGGTCCGCTGCGAGCGAGCAGCGCCCCGTGGTCCACTCGAGCGTCGCGGGCGCGAGCGAGGCCACGGCCTCGCGGCCCGCGTCGACGGCGTGCGCCGCGAGGTGCTCCAGGTAGGCGGGGATGAGCTCACCCCCCTCGAGGTCGACGTCGTGGCTGCACAGCACCGGACCCGCGTGCGTGTGGGACAGGGAGATGAGCAGCCGCTCGGGCGGCAGCCCGAGGCCCGCGAGGACCGCGTCTCGCACGCCGCGCTCGTCGTCGACGCGGCGCCACCACGTGGCGTCCACGGTGATCATCACGAGGGGTTCGTCGGTCCGCCCGGGGTGAGCGACGCCGTCGGGCACGATTCCTGATGCGGGGCCGGCTGCGCCGTCGGGCGTGCGGTGCGAGGGCGAGGCGCCGGGCGCCTCCTGTGCGAGCGCGATCGCGGTGAGGGTCATCGCACGGTGCGACCCCTCCGAGGCGTTCCAGTCGGCCGGGCCCCAGTTGCGGGCACGGATGCCCACCGGAGGCGTCACGTCCCGGCGGGCGACGCCCGCCAGACCGTGGAAACCAGGCACCTTCACCTGGTCGTGCAGGGACACCATGGATCCTCCTCGAGCCTGTGCGTGAACCCTCGAATGCTATAGCATGTAGTGAGGGGGCAAGCCGTCCGGTGGCCCTTCGCTTCGATGGTGGCACGACGACGCGCCCCGCGCAGACCACGCCCCGGCACGCCCCACGGGCGAGGAGCCGGGCAGAGGTCGCCGACCGCTATCCTTCGGGGCACCCTCCCGGATCGGACCGCAGAACACTACGGAGAAGCCATGGCGCTCAAGAGCGTGCCCGACCTGAACGTCGCCGACCGCGTGACCGTCGAGCTGCGAGAGGCGATCTTCAGCGGCGACCTCGCGCCGGGGTCACGACTCGTCGAGCGCAAGCTCGCCGAACGGCTCGGCACGAGCCACATCCCCGTCCGCGAGGCACTCACCCGGCTGACCGAGGAGGGGCTGGTCGAGCGTCTCCCCCACCGCGGGGCACGCGTCGCCGCGCTCACGAGCCGCGACCTCGAGGAGATCTCGAGCCTGCGCACCCTCCTGGAGCAGTTCGTCGTCGTGCGCGTGCAGGCCGAGTGGGACGCCAAGACGGAGGCGCGCCTGCGCAAGACCGTGCAGCAGATGGTCGACGCAGCCGAGCGCGGGAGCTCGGCGCGCGTGTTCGAGCTCGACCGTCGCTTCCACGAACAGCTCTGGGAGCTCGCCGACCACCGCATGCTCATGACCATCACCTCGCAGCTCCGTTCGCGGATCACGGGCTTCCTGCGCGCCGCGAACGTGGCGCTGGACCCCGAGGCCCGCGTCGCGCACGCCGAGACGCACAACCTCATCATCGACGCGATCGCGAGCGGCGACCCCGAGCGAGCGCGCGCCGTGATGGCCGAGCACATCGGCGAAGCCGCGGCGCGGCTCGAGAGCCACACCGAGGACGGCGACGTCGCCGACGCGCCCGCGGTGGAGGCCGGGGGTTCCTGACGCACGGTCCTCGTCGTCGGGCGGGCCGTTCGGGTGGTCGCGAGACAGGTCCTGGCAGCCCGGACTCACGCTCGGCGCGTCCTCGAAGGCGCGTCCCGGGAGGCGCTTCGAGGAGCGCGCCGAGCGCCTCGACCATCGAGCCGTAGCGACGCGGGGCGTCCCCCTCGTCCGCCCTCGTTGACGGGGGGTGCCCGTCACGCCACAGTGCTCCCATGACGACCACCGTCGACGCCACCTCCCTCCTCGCAGCGACCGAGGCCAGGCGTCGCGCCCAGCGACGCGCCACGTCCCTCCCGCTCACGGGGACGGCCGCGGGGCTCGCCGTCCTCGCCGTGTCCCTCTGGGTCGACCCCTGGGGGTTCTACCCGGGGGTGCTCGTCCCGTCCTTCGTGTACCTCGCGATGTGGCTCGTCGCCGCGCGTCGCAGGAGGCGCGGGCCCGCGTGGACGACCGAGGGCAAGGACCGGTACGGCGTGGTCCTGCTCGTGCTCGTCCTGCTGGCGTACTTTCCGGGTGCCCTGCTGCTGACCCGGTTCGCCGGTCCTGCCTTCGCGCTCGGCATCGGTCTGCTCCTGCTCGCCCGTCGTGCGGAGGACCCGCTGCTCCGGGGCCCGGGGATCGTGCTGGTCGTGGCGAGCCACCTCATCGCGCTCGTCCTGTCCCCTGTGCTGACGGGCCCCTTGCTCCTGGCGCTCGCGATCGGGTGCGGCGCGCTCGCCCTCGTCGCGCACCGGCGAGAGGCCGCGATGCTGGCGGATCTGGGGTGACCGTGGGGCCCGTCGGCCGCGACGGGTTCAGGAGGAGGGCGTGAACGAGCTCGGCATCAGCACCGCCATGGAGGCGACGGGGCCGGGGGCAGTGGCGTACCGCGACGAGTGGACCGTCGACGGCACGGCAGGCGGACCCGTCGGTCGAGCGCGCCGTTCGAGCTGTCGCGAGACAGGTCCCGGCAGCCCGGACGTCACGCTCGGCGCGTCCTAGGAGTCGCTTCGAGGAGTCGCTTCGAGAAGCGCGCCGAGCACCTCGACGGTCGAGCCGCGGGCGACGTCCGGCGACCAGTCCTCGGCCCAGGCTCGGCCGTGCGCGACCCACCCGGTCCGCAGGCCCGCGTCCCGTCCCCCACGCACGTCCGCGACCGGGTGGTCACCGACCATCCACGCGGAACCCGGCCCGGCTGAACACGCCGACCCGATCACTGCGGATGCCGCAGCGAAGATCCGTCGATCAGGCTTCGCGACGCCCACCTCCTCGGAGATCACGACCCCCGACACGAGGTCCACCAGCCCGGTCCGGTCGAGCTTGGCCCACTGCTGGCCCGCCGTCCCGTTCGTCACGACGACGACGGGGATCCCCGCGGAACGGAAGGCCTCGACGCACGCAGTCACGCCCGGGTACGGAGCGATCCACGCGAGATGCTCGAACAGGAGGCGGTCCACCAGGTGGGCGACGTCGTCGGGCAGGTGGAACCGTGCGCGCATCTGCTCGGCGAGCGCAGCCCGCGGCGTGTAGCCGTCGCCGTCGGCCTCGACGAGCCACCGGGCAGCGTCGGCGCCGAGTCCGCGGTCGCTCGTGAACGCCGAGGCCCAGGCCGCGAAGGCCCCGGCCCGGTCGACGAGGGTGTTGTCGAGGTCGACGAAGAGCGCCCGGGCGGGCGCAACGGTGTCGAGCATGTGGTTGGCGCTCCTCGAACATGCGGTGGGCGTCGGAATCCAGGCGATTCACGACCGTAACCACATGTTCGGCAGCGAGGGGAGGACGGTCGAGGTCTGAACACTTCGTGCGAGGTCCAGCCCGACCTCGCACGCGCTTCGTTGCCGTGCATCGTTCACTCGAGAACGTGGTTGCGAGACTATTCTTGCTATAGCAAAGCGTCAAGCCGACGGCGGTGGGCCCGCACCGACCGCCACGCGCACCCGCCCCCACCTGCGACGACACCCGCAGGCCCACCGAGGAGACCCATGGAATTCCGCACCGCGACGCCCGCCGACGTCCCGTCGCTGTACACGCTGTGGGCCGCGGCGTTCGACGCCCCGCTCATGGTCCCGGTCTACGAGACCGACGCGCGCCGGCTCGACCGCACGATCGTCGCGGTCCTCCCCGGGGCGGGTACCGTCCCGGACCGCGTCGTCGCCTCGGTCTGCTGGAGCCCGCGCACGCTCGTGGGCCTTCCCGGGCCCGGCGGAGCAGCCACCACGCTCACCGTGGGCGGTGTCGCGAACGTCGCCTCGGCCCCTGACCTGCGCGGGCGCGGCCTGGTCCGCCTCGCGCTCGCCGAGGCCGTCACGCACATGGAGGCCGCGGGCATGGACGCCTCGCTGCTGTTCACGGGCACCCCTGGCGTGTACCGCCCGAGCGGCTGGGAGACCTTCGAGGTCCCCGTCGTCACGGGCCCCCTCCGGCCCGACGACGCCGCTCGCCCTGCGCGGTCGGGCCAGGCCGGGCTGCAGGGCCAGGCCGGGCTGCCAGGCCAGGCCGGGGTCGCCGTCCGCCACGAACCGGCGGCGCGCGCAGCCCTGGCCGGCCCCACCACGTTCCCCGTCTGGAGCGCCGACCTCCCGTGGCAGGACCTCGCCGCCCTCCACGACGCGTTCCACGCCGCCCCCGTGACGACGCGCCGCACGGCAGCGCACTGGCAGCGCCGGATCCCCCTCTGGTACTCGGCGGCCGAGCTCCTCACGGCCCGACGCCCCGACGGCGCGATCGCGGGCTACCTGGTCGTGGAGACCGAGGGCGAGACGCTGCGCGTGCGGGAGCTCGCCGTCGGGCCGGACCACACGTCGACGCTCGAGGCGCTCGCACGGGCAGCCCACGCCCTGGGCCGCGAGCGCGGAGCGACCCGCGCCGAGGTGCGTCTGCCGCGCATCCCGGCGACGGCGATCCTGGCCGACGCGCTCCTGGCCACCGAGGGCCGCGAGACGACGTCGGACGCGACGGGCATGCTGCGTCCGGTCCTTCGGGAAGCGGCGGAGATCGACGCCCTGCGCGCGGCGACCAGCGGCCCGGCTGCCGGCTTCCACTGGCCCGGCGACTACCTGTGACGTGAGCGGGCGCCCGACGGGGACGCGCGCCGAGCTGCGGCCGACAGCGTCCCGCCCGACCTTGCCGCCCGACGCGCGCCGAGATACGCCCAAGGGGGCAGCGGAGCCCCCGCCGGACGCATCTCGGCACAGCAGGCACCCCGCCGGCAGCGTCCCGCCCCACCCCGCCCCGGAAAGGCCCGACGGACCTGGCGGCTCGTCACCAACCTCTTGACATTGCTATAGCACCGGCCTAACCTCCGGGAAATGCCCGATTCATCCGGACGCAACGAAGCGCATCCATCCTGCTGTCACGGCCTGCCGCACACAGCCTGAACCGTCCTCTCGCACTCCCGTCCCCGGTCACCGCAGCCCCGGCCCGCCGGACTCCACCCGCACTCCCCCGTTGCCGTACGTCGGCCACGCCTGAACGGACCCGTCTCATCGACCCGTCCGAAGGGTGACCCACGTGAAGACCCCCCTGACTGCCCGCGAGAGCGCCGCAGCACCAGACCTCTCTCTCGACCCCGACCCCACCGCCCCCTCGCGCCGCGGCCTGCTGCGCGTCGCGGGCATGGGCGCGCTGGCCGCTACCGCGTTCGCGCTCTCCACGGGCACGGCACCCGCGGCCCTCGCCGCGCCGCTGGGCCTGAGCAAGGACAGCGAGCCCGACGACGAGCTCGCCGTCGCGACGTCCGTCGCCCAGCTCGTCGGCTGGCGTGCCAAGAAGATCGAGCACGGCACCGTGGTCCAGCTCCTGGGCCACGCGACCCCCGGCGACGGCGCGGCCCGCCTGGTCCGCTACGACGCGAAGAGCACCGCGGCCCCCGACGGAGGCACCGTGCTGGCGCCCGAGGACCTCGGGTCCGGGCTGGGCCCCGGACGGTGGCACACGCTCCACACCGGCACGGCCGACTTCCGCTGGTTCGGGATCTTCGGCGCCGACGCCCCCACGGGCAGCGCCGACGACGCGCTCGACACGCTCGTGAACGACCCGACCGTGAGCCGCATCGAGGCGCACACGGACCTCAACTTCGTGCGCCGGCACACCTACGCGCGCTCCGACCTCGAGCTCGACTTCGGTGGCCGGATCGTCACGACCGAGGGCATCGAGCGCAACGCGCACGACAACCCCTTCGGCGCCGTGCTGTTCTTCCAGGGCACCGTCACGGACGTGACCCAGCAGCGCACGCTCGCCGATACCATGCCCGACCAGCGCGACGTCTTCGAGGTCGCCGACTCGACCGCGTTCGCGGTCGGCGACTGGTGGACCGTGCAGGTCGACCCCCGGCCCGGCGGCGGACGCGACGAGCGCGAGCTCCAGCGGCTCGTGCAGGTCACCGAGGTCGTGGACGGGCAGCACGTGCGCGTCGACTACCGCAACGGCTGGGAGCTCGCCCCGGGCCGCGTGCTCGAGTGGCGCAAGGTCGTGCCGGTCGAGCAGGTCCACGTGCGGAACATGACGTTCATCGGCGCCGGACCCTACGACGGCCCCCTCAACGGCGAGCTCCCCGACGACCGGGAGTACAGCGGGTCGCACCCCGTCGCGTACGAGTTCGCGGTGCGGTGCGACGTCACGGACGTGCACGGCTCCAAGACGTGGTGGCCCGTCATCATGCGCCGCTGGAACACGTTCTTCGCGACCGAGCGCTGCTCGGTCGCCAACCCGCCCACGGTCTTCTACGGCGGCGCGGGCTACCTCACGCAGCAGATCTACTGCCTCTACGGACGCGTCGCGGACTGCCGCTCGCACAACGCGCGCCACCTCAACGACCTCACGGCCTCGGCCTACTGCATCGTCGAGAACTGCCACGGCGACGGCGACGACCAGGGCGGCAACCCGTTCACGACGCACGGTCAGTACGAGCACGACCTGGTGTTCCAGGGCAACAGCGGCCTCATGGACATCGCCAACTCGGGGGCGCAGTGGGGCATCAGCGCCAAGCGCATCACGGTCAAGCAGCACGTGGCCTCGTGGTTCACGGTCAGCACCAAGATCACGGACCTGACGCTGGAGGACGTGCACGTGGTCGCGCGCTCGACGTTCGACCAGCAGGGCAGCCTCACGGTCAACGCCGACGGCGTGCAGATGCGCGGCTGCACCGCGTCGTTCTTCGCGGTCGCCCAGCGTTCGAACCTCTCGAAGCGGCCCAACGTCATCGAGGACTGCCACTTCTCGCTGCCCGTCGGCAGCGTGCTGCACCAGACCCCCGTCGCGAACCCGGTCCACTTCGTCCGCACGAGCTTCACGGGCTTCGACGGCACGATCATGCGCGGCGCAGGGCCGGTGACCTTCACCGACTGCACGTTCGTCGGTTCGACCGACGAGGCCACCCCTGCAGCCCCCGCGCTCGTCGGGTCGGCCGACGTCACGATCAGCGGCGGCACCCTGACCGGGACGGGCATCCAGCTCAGCGCGGTCCGCGACCAGAGGCTCACGGTCCACGGCACGCGGATCTCCGGCACGACGACGGCGGGCGCCCTGGTCTCGCGGGCTGCGGGCCCGGGCACGGTCCAGGTGGACCTGCGCGGCGCGACGCTCGCCGCGATCGGGGCCACCGCGCACGTCGCGCTGACCTCGGGCACCGACGCACTGACCGCGGTCGGTGCGCGCTTCACCGGCGGCCGGTACGACCTGGCCCCGACCACGCGCGTGCTCCAGTCCGGCTGCGTCGAGCAGGGCGTCGACCGCACCGGCTTCCCCGAGGGCGAGCGCGTCCTCGTCACCGACTCGCTCGCGCTGTGAACCGCACGAGCGTCCCCCTCCCCCGCTACTCCGCAAGCACCCCCGATGAAAGGCACCTGCAGATGACGAACCTCCTCACGTCCGGACGGACCCCCGGCGAGCCGGCGACGACGCCGAGCTCTGCTCCCGCGGTCGAGGCCCCCTCCCGCCGCAACCTGCTGCGCGTCGCCGGGATCGGCGGCCTCGTGGCCGCGGGCGCCCTGATGGGCACGCACCCGGCCGCAGCCGCCACGCCCACCGCCGCTGCGCCGTCGGGCGTGCTGCCCATGAAGAAGGACGAGCCCGACGACGAGGTCCTGGTCGCGGCGTCCGTCGCCCAGCTCGTGGGCTGGAAGGCCAAGAAGATCGATGACGGGACCGTCGTCCAGCTCCTCGGCCACGCGACGCCGGGCGACGGCGCCGCGCGCCTGGTGCGGTACGACGCCAAGAGCGACGTCGCGGCCAACGGCGGCACGGTGCTGGCGCCCCAGGACAGCAAGGGGAAGGGAAGGTGGCACACGCTCCACACGGGCACCGCGGACTTCCGCTGGTTCGGGCTGTTCGGGAAGGACACCCCCGCCGACGACGCCCTCGACGCGCTCGTGAACGACCCGACCGTGAGCCGCATCGAGGCGCACACGGACCTCAACTTCGTGCGCCGCCACCGGTTCACGCGCTCGCACCTCGAGCTCGACTTCGGTGGGCACACCATGACGACCGAGGGCATCGAGAAGGCCGGGCAGGACGACCCGTTCGCGGCCGTCCTGTTCTTCCGCGGCACCGTGACCGAGGACGTCCGCACCCACAAGCTCACTGCCGTGATGCCCGAGCTGCGCGACGACTTCGAGGTCGCCGACTCCTCGAAGTTCGCCGTGGGCGAGTGGTACGCGCTCGAGGTCGACGCGCTCGCGGGCAGGTGGGAGCGCGAGCTGCAGCTCCAGGTCCAGGTCACGCAGATCGTCGACGCGACGCACGTGCGCGTCAACTACCTCAACGGCTGGGAGCTCGCCGCCGGCCGCACCCTCACGTGGACCAAGGTCGAGCCCGTGCAGCAGGTGCACGTGCGCAACCTGTCGTTCGTGGGCGTCGCGGGCGGCGACCAGTACACGGGCTCGCACCCGCTCGCGTTCGAGTACGCGGTGAGCTGCGACGTCGAGAACGTGCACGGCGTCGCGACGTTCTGGCCCCTGGTCATGCGCCGCTGGTCGACGTTCTTCACGACGTCGCGCTGCTCGCTCGCCAACCCGGCCTCGATCACGTGGGGCGGCGCCGGCTACCTGACGCAGCAGATCTACTGCCTGTACGGGCACGTGTCCGACTGCCACACCTCGAACTGCCGCCACCTCAACGACTGGACGGCCTCGGCGTACGGCCTCGTGGAGAACTGCCACGGCGACGGCGACGACCAGGGACCGTTCGTCACGCACGGCCAGTACGAGCACGACCTGACGTACGTCGGGAACTCGGGGCTCATGACGTTCGCGAACTCGGGTGCGGCGTGGGGCTCGTCGGCCAAGCGCATCACGGTCAGCAAGCACGTGTGCTCGTGGTTCGTGGCGCGCGTCAAGGTCACCGACCTGACGCTCGAGGACGTCCAGGTCGTCCGCAAGGAGGGCCTCGCGGGCTCGGGCATGCTGTGGGTCAACGCCGACGGCGTCCAGCTGCGCGGCTGCCAGGCCGACGACACGCTGATCATCTCGCAGGCGTCGAGCCGCTCGAAGCGCCCCAACGTGATCGAGGGCTCGCGCTTCAAGGTGCTGCCCGGAACGCCCGTGACGCAGGCCAACGTCACCAACCCCGTCCACCTGGTCCGCACGACGCTGAACGGGCTGGAGGGTGCGTCGTTCGCGGGCTCGGGTCCCGTGGTCCTCGACCAGTGCACGCTCGAGGCCGCCGAGGGCAAGGGCACCGTGACGGCGTCGGGCGACCTGACCGTCCGGGGCGGCGTGCTCCGCAACGTCGCGGTCGTCGCGGCGGGGACCGCGGAGCAGACCGTCCGGGTCGGCGACGGGGCCCGGCTCGAGGGCTCGCCCGCGGGCGGCACGTTCCTGAGCCGGGCGAAGGCGGACAAGCCGGTCACCTGGAACCTGGACGGTGCACGATCCACCGCCCCGACGGGTGACACTGGTCACGTGAAGCTAGACGCAGGTATCAATCGATGGTCGGCCGTGGGCTCCACCTTCACGGGCGGTCGCCTCCAGCTCGCCGACGGCGCGTTCGGTGCGGGGTCCTACCTCCTGCACACGGGCAACGTGGAGAGCGGCGTGCAGCGCGTCGCGATGCCCGCGGACGGCCCGACGGTCTCGACGACGGGGACGCTCATGGTCTGATGCCCGACCGGGCCGGCGCCGGGCGCCTCGACGCCTCGGTGCCTCGACGCCGAACACGAGGTTGCGACTGGTCGAGCACGAGGTTGCGGTCGTTATCAGCGAGATAGCGACCGCAACCTTGTGCTCGGCACCGAGAG
>NZ_JACSQF010000012.1:151762-167914 GCF_014836755.1 Oerskovia merdavium | reverse complement strand
AGATCACCGCCGCAGCCCTCGTCCTACTCCACCTTCAACGAGGAAGCAGGTGACACCACCGCTGGTGAGAACACCACAGTGTGAGGTTGGAGAGGACAAGTCGAAGTAGCCGCGTGGGGCTCCGGGGGCTCTGAGGTTCCGCTGCTCCCTCGGGAGTGGCGTCACCCGCGCGGTGCCGCGTCGACCTCGGCCCGGCGGGCCTCGATCTCGTGCCAGCGGAACCGGTCGACGACCGCGCCGAAGAACGGGACCTTCACGAGCACCGAGAACAGTGCGAAGCCGACCACCCCGCCGGTGATGTTGAAGATCAGGTCGTTCACGTCCGCGATGTGCCCCCCACCCAGCAGGTGCGCCGTCACGAGCTGGGTGACCTCGATCGTCAGGCTGAGGACCGCTGCCGCCGCCACGGCCCGACTCCACGAGGCCTGGGGCTTGAGCAGCGGCACGAGGACGCCGACCGGGACGAAGACCAGGACGTTCATGAGCGCGTCAGCGAGCTCGTAGTCCGCGAACGGCACGACGACGAGATGGCTGCCCCAGGGGGTGCTGCTGACGGGCTTGTCCAGGAAGATCGGGAAGACCGTGTTCGCGACGATCCCGGCGACGTAGACGCCGAGCGCGAGGGCGACCGCGGCTCGTGGCACGGAGAACCTCCCGCTGCGGATCAGAGACCACATCAACCCCGCGAGCACCGCCGCTGCGAGAGGGATGACGACCGGGAGAACCGGGACCTGCTGGAACACGGACGACCTGCACCTTCTCCGAGACACGCACAGCGGCTGGTGCCGCGGCTCCACGCAACAGTGCCCGCTGTCCGACGAGCTCGGCATCCGTCTGTGGGCGGACCCGAGGCGACAGCGTGTGCGACCGTCCTCTCCCGGGCGCAGCGTGCTCGCACGCGGCGATCAGCGGGACGGCACGTCGGGTGGCGCGAGCAGGCGGCGGAGCCGGGCCTTCTTCTCGTTCTCGCGCACGATCCACGCCACGTCCGGGTCGTCCGATCCGCGCAGTGCGGCGAAGCGCGGCAGCCCGGCAGCCGGGTCGCCCGCGACGGCGACGCTCCAGCAGTACCCGAGGGCCTGGCGGAGGGTCCGGACGCTGGTGTCGCGGCGGGCGTCGGACGGGAGCGCGTCGATCGAGGCGGTCGCTGCCGCGCAGGCGTCCAGGGCGGTGGCCGCGGTGTCGGGGCTTCGGAGGAGGCGCGGCTCGCAGACCCCAGCGACCGCGGCTCGGCGAACCAGCGGGTCCTGGTCGTCGACCCAGGACGCCACGAGCGCGCGGAGGGTCGCGGGCTCGGCATCGCCGATGCGCTGCAGCGCCATCGCGACAGCCTCGCGGACGCGCCAGGATCCCTCGGACGCGCGGATCCGCAGCCGGTCGGTCAGCTCGGTGCGCTCACCGGAGGGCGCGTCGACGACGAGCCGACCGAGGCCGACCGTCCCGCAGCAGCGCAGGTACTCGTCGGGGCTGTCGGCGAAGGAGAGCACAAGGCCTTCTGGTGCGACTTCGGCGAACGCGCCGATCAGCTCGAGGTTGGCCCGAGGACCGGGAAGCCCTGAGCGGACCGTGAGGTAGGCGCGCACGGCGGCGGGGTCGTCGTCGAGCGCGAGCAGGGCGGCCCGGTGTTCTTCACGCACGCTCATGACCAGCACGCTAGGGCGTACACCCCCTGCCGGGGTAGGGCCGTTCGGCCGGGGCTCAGCCGTCGAAGGGCCTCTCGTCGCGAGAATGCTCGCGAAGATTCGCCTGCCGTGTTACTTCAGGCCCGGGGCGGACATTACGAGGATGTGAGCAGCATCGAGAAGGAGCACCACGAACGGCCGGCCGGCTCGGCAGCGGCGACGCGTTTCGCCGAGCTGTGGGAGGAGAACGTCGGGCGCGTGCACAGGTACGTGAGTCGCCATGCCGAGCCGCACACCGCCGACGACGTCGTCGCCGAGACGTTCCTGGTGGCCTGGCGACGGATCGACGACGTTCCCGAGGACTCGCTGCCGTGGCTGCTCGTCGTCGCCCGCAACACGATGGCCACGCCCGCCGCTCGACCTACCGACGTCGCGCGGTGGAGATCGATCTCGCTCGTGTCGCACATCTGGCCGCGCAGACACCGACCCCTGGAGTGATCGTGCCCGAACGCGAACAGGTCCTTGCCGCTCTGGCTGGCCTGTCGCCGAAGTCGCGCGAGATCGTCCTCCTCCTCGCGTGGGACGGCCTCGACACCTCCCAGGCGGCACAGGTGCTGGGCACGAGCCAGGCCGCCGTCAAGATGCGGCTCTCTCGCGCGCGACGCCAGCTCGCACGCGAGCTCGACGACCAGCAGGACCCGACGGCCGACGGGCCTCAGCGCGCACCCGACCCCACCACCACGCACCTCGGCTTCACCACCCCGGACCTCAGGAGCGCACGATGAACCGCACCACCCCTGACGCCAGCACGGCCGATCCCCTGGCCGCGATCGCCGCCTACGCGCCGACACCGCACGCGCCTGCCTCGCTCACCTCGATCCGTGACCAGGTCGTCCGCGAGCGGCCTTCCACCCGGACCCTCCGCGCGATGCGCACCGCGAAGAACCCTTCGTCGACCCGACCGCGTCGGGCCCTGGTGGGAGCCGCAGCAGCCGGTGCGCTCGCCGTCACCGTCGGCCTCGCGCTGCCATGGATCGGTCACGACGACGCCTACGCCTCGTGGACGCCGGCACCATCGGTGCTCACCGGGCCGGCTCTCTCGAGCGCCGAGACCGCCTGCGGCGGCGCCCCCACCCTCGCCACGACCGTCCTGGCCGAGCAGCGAGGCGTCTTCGCGTTCGTCCTGCGCACCGACAGCGAACAGGTCATCGACTGCCTCGTGGACGACGACGGCACCGGCGGTGGCAGCACCCGAGATCTGGCGACCTTGCGAGCCCCGTCCGACCAGCAGGCCCTGGTCGCCACCTACTTCACCACGTGGAACCCCGAGAACGGCCATGCCACCGCCATCTATGGACGTGCCGGTGATGCGGTCGCAGACGTCACGATCACCCGTTCCAACGGGTACGAGATCCAGGCCACCGTCGCCAACGGTTGGTGGTCTGCGTGGTGGCCCGGTCAGATCGACGCCGACGCCACCCTGACCATCCAGCACATCGACGGCACAGCCACGCAGCCCCTCTCGATCGACGACCCGGAAGTCGATGACAGAACGTAGGACGCGGCAGTCCCTCGGTAGTAGTCGTCCACGGTGCGTCCGCTGCGGAACCTCTAGCCGGGCAGCCCGTCGCGCTCTCTCCGTCGTGCGACGCTCTGGGCCTGCCCCTCGTGGATGTCGCTCACCCATTCCCAGCCGGGCTTGGCCGACGGGCCGATCCGTGGGTCGTCGGGAGCGATTCCGTCGCGGAGGGCGTCCACGTACGCCCGGTCCAGGTCGATCCGTGCATGTACCTGATCGGCTCCGCAGACGGACCCGTGGCCGGGAACGAGGACGACGACGTCGTCCGCCGCGCCTTCGAGCACCCGGAGCCCCACGAGGTACTCCTCGATCGGGTCGTTGGTCTCTCCGAAGGCGTCCAGCATGGGGACGAAGAGGTCGGAGAGCATGTCGCCCGCGACGAGGACGCCGCGCTCGTGGATCAGCAGCGCGGCGTGACCGGGAGCGTGCGCCGGATGTTCGACGATGCGTACCTCCGGGCCGTCCCACGGGATCCGCGTGGTTCCGGCGGGCAGGCCGGTGACGAGGCCGTACCCGTCCAGCGGCGTCTCGTCGGCGATCTCCGGTGGCAGGCCCTCGGCGGCGCGGTCCCTCCAGTCCGGCTGCGACAGCACGTGGTGCAGGACGGCCGCGCAGCGGGCCGTCCCGTACCGGGGAGCGTCGCCGAGCGCAGGGTGCCAGAGCACGTGATCCCAGTCGGGATGGGTCGAGAAGCTGGCCACGACCGGCAGGCCCAGCTCGCGCAGGTCGTCGGCCAGGCAGGTCATCTCGGAGCGTGTCAGTCCTGGGTCGACGACCAGGACGCCGGTCCGGCCGTGCACGACGACGGTGTTGTTCTGGAGCAGCTCGCTCTGATGGACCAGCACGCCCTGCGCAACCTGCTTCAGCATGGGTGTTCCTCTCGCTCGTTCGCTCCCCGGTCTGACCGTGGTGCGAGGCGGAACTCATCGCCGGGTCGTGCAGTGCTCGCAGGCGACGAGGTCAGGAGTCGGGAGCGTCCTCGCGGGCCCACACGGCCCCGAGGTCACGGTGACGCGGGCGAGGCCTCACGCAGGAGGGCGAGGTCCCGTCGGACGTAGCGCAGGTGCGCCCACTCCTCCTCCAGGATCACGCGCACACAGTCCCCGACGGTGGGATGCCAGTCGCCACCGCCCCACGGGTCGTCGCGTTCCTCCGCGAGCAGCTCCGGGGTGGCCGTGGCCAGGAACTCCGTCACCTGCCCCTGCCGCTCGGCCCGCACCGCGAGGATCTCCTCGTACGCCGGTGGGGTCGTGCGGAAGATCGACAGGTCGAAGCCCATCTCGGCGGCGCCCGTGAAGATCTGCCCGATCTCGTGGAACGGCTGCTGCATCCGCAGGATCCCGCCCCGGAGCCAGGCGTCCGTCGCCAGGACGAGGTGACGCAGGGTCTGGGCCAGCGACCACTCGTCCTCCACGTGGGCGTCCACCAGGTCCGGAGGTGTGCCCTCCACCGTCTCCTGCCACGCGGACTGCACGGCGACCCACCCCTCGCACAGCCCTTCGACCGTATCCGACCTCTGCAGCTCGCGGCCCGGGAACTGCCGGTTGAGCTCGGCGTCCACGAACGGCACCACGTCGACCCCGTTGACGATCAGGCTGCCGAAGAACAGGTCGTGGCTGTCGACGTCGAGCCCGTCCAGGTCGACGCCGCGCATCGTCACGCCGCTCACGTCGGAGAACCGCAGGGTGGCGCCCTTGAAGCTGGCCCTGACGAAGGTCGCGCCCTCGAACTCCTTCGTCCCGGAATAGGTCGTCATCCCTCCACCATGACCGACCTCGGGCGGTCCTGCCCGGCGACGATCAGGTCACCCCACGACCAGCCGCAACCGGTTCTCCCCGACCCGCACCGTGACCTCCTGGCCCCACGACGCGACGAGCCGGTCCGACTCGACGCCGTCGCCGAACACCACGAGCTGGTCCGACTCGACCGTGAGCCGGAGCTCGCCGCCCGCGTCGAGGAGCCCCTCGGTCAGGTCTGCTCCCGTCGCGGGTGACGGCCACGCCTCGCGCACGAACCACGCGAGCGCCGGGTCGGTGGGGCCGGGGAGCCGGCGTCCGCCGCGCTCGCGCGCGATCGACGCGCACCACCCCGTGGCCCCGGCCCCCGTCGCGACGATGACCCCCGACGAGGACTGGCGCTCGTTCCTGACGGACCCACGGCTCGCACCGCGACCGCCCGCGGTGTCGCCCGGGCCGTCCGCGGCGATCCGGTAGCGCGCCGACTGGTGCGAGGGGTGACCGACGAAGACCTCGTTGAGCGCGGTGAGGACCTGTCCGTCGTCGAGCGAGGCCCGGACCGTGGTGAGGTCCTCGGTCCGCAGGCCGAGCGCGTGGCCCGGGGCGCCGTCGTCGGGCCCACTGGGCGCGCGCCCGCCCGTCTCGTGAGCCGCCGGCGTTGCTCGCGTCGCGCGTCCCGCGCGCTGCAGGAGCCCGACGGCCGTCGGGACGTCGAGTCGGACGAGCGCGCCCGCATTGGTCCCCGGCTCGGGGTCGACGCCCAGCACGGGCTGGTCCGTGAGGTACTTGGCGACGTTCGCGACCAGGCCGTCCTGCCCGACCACCACCACGACGTCCTCGGGGGCCACGAGGAACCTACCGAGGTCGGCGCGCTCGGCGTCGGCCCGCCGCCAGCCCTCGGGGATCGCCGCGGCGACCCGTGCGCGGGCATCGGTCACGGTGTCGTGCCGCTCCTGGACCGCGGCGAGCGTGCGACCGCGCGTGCGGAGGAAGAACTCGGCCTGACCGCGGGTCGCGTGGCGGTCGAGGAGCTCGTCGAGCTCGGTGCGCCGGTGGACGACGACGGCCCGCCGCTGGAGGGGCACGTCAGGCTCCCCGGGTGGGGGCGGTCGCCCCGGCGGCCGGGCCCGCGCCGACACCCGGACCCGCCCCCGCTCCCGTGAACGCGGCGAGCGCCCCGCTGAGCAGGTCCGGCGTGATGGTCAGGCTGCCGATCTTGGGCAGGGCTCCGGCGAGGTCGCGCATCGCGACGGCCAGGATGGTCGACCGGTCCATGCCCTCGTAGACGTCCATGACGGTCCGGAACTTCGCGTTGTTCGCCTCGCCGAGCCGGCGGATCTCCTCGGCCTGCGCGGCCGACGTGAGGTCCCGCCGCTCGGCCGCGGCCCTGGCCTCGACGAGTGCAGCAGCGGCGGTCTCCTCGGCCTCGCGCCGGAGGTTGGTGCCCTCCTGCGCGACGAGGCGCTCGCGGCGGGTCGCGAGCTCGATCTGGCTCGCGAGCTCGTTCTCCGAGATGGTGCGCTCGCGCTCGACGGCGAGCGCCCGTCGCTCGTACGTCGACCGGTCGGCCTCGGCCTGGACGTGCTCGCGCAGCGGGGTCTGGAGGGCGCGCTCGACGTCGCCGTCGGGGCGGACCGCGAGCACGTGGACCCCCAGGACCTCGATGCCGGTCGACGCGAGCCGGGCGTCCGTCCCCAGCGCCTCGACGAGCTGGGCCCGGACCTGGCTCACGCCCTGCTCGAGCGCGGTCGTCAGCGGCACGGCCGCGAGGTGGTCGATCGCGTGGCTCTGCGCGAGCTGGCCGATGATCGTGGCGACCTGGTCCCGGCCCGTCGTCGCGGCGGCGCCCGTGTCGGGGTCGATCCCGAAGTCGAGGCGCTGCGAGACGACCGCCGGGTCCGCGAACCGGTAGGTCACGTTGACCTGGACCGTGACGTCCTGGTGGTCGCGCGTGGTGGCGTGGAAGAGCACGGGCAGCTCCTGGTCGTCGACCGGCACCTCGCTCAGCACCGAGGTGCCGGGGCGGAACCAGAACGCCTGGCCGATCCCGTGGTGCGCGACCCGCCCCGCCCGGAGGTGGATCACGGCGCCCGTGGGGCTGCCGAGGAAGTGCCGCAGCCAGGGGTAGCGCTTGATGGTGGCCATGGGAGGCTCCGTCCGTCGTCGGTGTTTGTGTCACATTGACGATAAGCCTCGATCGTCTTTAGCGTCAACCTGACAATAAGCAGGTAGGGTGGGGGGATGAGCCACCTGGAGCACCCGGAACCCCCGCCCTCCGCCGCCCGGATCCCCGTCACGGTCGACGTCGTCGCGCTCACGGTCCGGGACGCGACGCTCCAGGTGCTCCTCGTGACCCGGCTGCTCGACCCGTACCGCGACCGACTCGCCCTGCCCGGCGGGTTCGTCCTCGCGGGCGAGACCCTGCCGCAGGCCGCAGCCCGCGAGCTCGCCGAGGAGACCGGTGTCGCGGTTCCCGGCCACCTCGAACAGCTGCGCACCTACGGGCCGCTCGACCGGGACCCGCGCGGCCCCGTGCTCTCCGTCGCGCACCTGCTGCTCGCACCCACCTACGGCCTGCCCGCCGCGGGCAGCGACGCCGCGCAGGTCGGCTGGTACCCGGTCGAGGAGGCGCTCGCGGACGGCGCCGGCCTCGCGTTCGACCACCACCGGATCCTGCGGGACGGCGTCGAGCGTGCGCGCGCCAAGCTCGAGTACTCGACGCTCGCGACGGCCTTCTGCGGCCCCGAGTTCACGATCGCCCAGCTCCGCGCCGTCTACGAGGCCGTGTGGGGCACGCGCCTCGATCCCCGCAACTTCCACCGCAAGGCCGTCGGGACCCCGGGGTTCCTCGTCGAGACGGGCGAGTCGACCTCGGGCGGGACCGGGCGACCCGCCGCGCTCTACCGGCTCGCGCCCGAGGCGCGCCGGGCCGCGGTGGCGAGCTCCGTCGTCGGGCCGGACGAGACGCCCGCCTCGGTGCCCGCCGTGCTCAACCCGCCCCTGATGCGCCCCGCCGGGTGATCGCCTAGGGGGCGCCGGGCTCTGCCGGTCGCTCCGCCGGCTCGCGCGACCCCGCAGAGTAGAGGTCCGCGAGGCGGCGTAGCAGGTCGCGCAGCTCGGGCGGGTCGAGCACCTCGAACGGGGTGTCGATCGTCGCGAGGAAGCCCGCGACGTCGATCAGCGAGTCCGAGCCGGTCTCCAGGACGCACGTGCCGTCGTCGGACCCCGTGAGGATGCCTGCGGTCGGGGTGACACGCGCGGCGATCTCCGTCGCGGGCGCGAGGAAGCGGATGCGCGGCCGATGGCGCCAGGCGGTCGACCCGACGCCCCGCACGACGTGCCGGGCCACGTCGGGCTCGGGCGGCTCGCGCGGCGTGAACCGCGGCCCGCCCGGGGTGCGCGGGCTCATGCGGTCGGCACGGAACGTCCGCCAGTCCTCGCGCGCGGTGTCCCACGCGAGCAGGTACCAGCGGCGGCCCGTGTAGACGAGGCGGTGCGGCTCGACGTCGCGCAGGGTCGCCAGGCCGTCGCGGCCCGTGTAGTCGAAGCGCAAGCGCTCGCTGCGCGTGATCGCGGTCGAGACCGCGGTGAGGACCGCGGCGTCGACCGTCGGGCCGCCCGCCGCGGCCGACACCGTCGCCTGGCGGAGCGCGTCGACACGGTGGCGCAGCCGCGAGGGGAGCGACTGCTCGAGCTTGGCCAGCGCGCGCACCGACGTCTCCTCGATGCCCGTGACCGACCCGGCGGCCGCGGCCTGCAGCCCGACGGCGACCGCGACGGCCTCGTCGTCGTCGAGCAGGAGCGGCGGCAGCTCGGAGCCCGCCGCGAGGCGGTAGCCGCCCGCGGTCCCGGTGCGCGAGCGCACCTCGTAGCCCAGCAGGCGCAGGCGTTCGACGTCGTTGCGCACCGTGCGCGTCGTGACGTCGAGGCGGGCTGCGAGGTCCGCTCCCGACCACTCGCGCCGCACCTGGAGCAGCGACAGCAACCGCAGCAGCCGTACCGAGGTATCCAACATTCCTCGAGTCTCGCAGGCATTGAGGAACCGCACGTTCCACAAGGGTCTCTAGCGTGGGAGGCATCAGCACGATCCGCTGCTGGACCGCACCGCACGAGGAGCCCGACGATGAGCGACACGACCGGCACGACCCCGCGCACGACCACCGCCCGCACCGCCGCCACGACCCCGCGCGGCCTGACGACCGTGAGCCTCTGGTCCGACGACGTCCCCGCCGCGGTCGCCTGGTACACCGAGGTGTTCGGCGTCGACCCGTACTTCGTCATGCCGCCCGCGCCGGCCCCGGCCGCGTACGTCGAGTTCCGCGTGGGCGACTACCAGCACGAGCTCGGGATCATCGACCGCAGCTACGCGCCCGCGGGCGCCGCGACCCAGCCCGGCGGGGCGGTCGTCTACTGGCACGTCGACGACGTCGCGGCGACCTACGAGCGACTGCTCGCGCTGGGCGGCACCGAGTACCAGCCCGTGACCCCCCAGGGCGACGGCGGGTTCGTGACCGCGGCCGTCGTGGACCCGTTCGGGAACGTGCTCGGCGTCATGGAGAACCCGCACTACCTCGCGGTCCTGGAGGGGCGCGAGGGGTGAGGAGAATCCGCTGCGCGGTGTCCGGATGCCGAGCCGAAACCGCCCATCAGGCCCGCTCCGCGCAGCCCCCACAGACCCTTTTCGAAGAGCCTTCGAACGCCAGATGAACACCAGGTGAACAGTCGTCGAAGACTCGCCGACTTGGTTCATTCCGCCGTCGGGCACCATTCACCATGGAGTACGTGACCGAGACGATCCTGCTCGCGCTCGTGGTAGTGACGGCCCTGGCCTTCGACTTCACGAACGGCTTCCACGACACCGGCAACGCGATGGCCACGTCCATCGCTACACGTGCCCTCAAGCCCAAGACCGCCGTCGCGCTGTCTGCAGTCCTCAACCTCGTCGGGGCGTTCCTGTCCCTGGCCGTGGCGGCGACCATCGCCAAGGGGATCGTCGACGCGAACATCATCACCCTCGAGGTGGTGCTCGCCGGCCTGGTGGGTGGTATCACCTGGAACCTGCTGACCTGGTTGCTGGGTATCCCGTCGAGCTCCTCGCACGCCCTCATCGGCGGCGTCGTGGGCTCGGTCCTGGCCGCGGTCGGGACGAGCGGGGTCCTGTGGACCGGGGTCCTGTCCAAGGTGATGATCCCGGCGCTGCTCGCGCCCGTGATCGCGATCGGGGTGGCCGCGCTCGGCACCTTCCTGGTTGCGCGCATCACCAAGGACCTGCCGCAGGACACGACGAGCCGCGGCTTCCGCTGGGGCCAGATCGGCTCCGCGTCGCTGGTCTCGCTCGCGCACGGCACCAACGACGCGCAGAAGTCGATGGGCATCATCCTGCTCGCGCTCATCGCGGGCGGCGCGGTCCCGGCCGACTCGGGTGTCCCGTTCTGGGTGGTCCTGGCCTGCGCGACGTTCATGGCCCTGGGCACCTACCTGGGCGGCTGGCGCGTCATCCGCACGCTCGGCAAGGGCCTCGTCGAGATCGACTCGCGTCAGGGCATGGCCGCCGAGACCTCCTCGGCTGCGGTCATCCTTCTCTCGAGCCACTTCGGCTTCTCGCTCTCGACGACGCACGTCGCGACGGGCTCGATCCTCGGGTCCGGCGTCGGCATGCCGGGTGCGAAGGTCCGCTGGGGCGTCGCGGGCAAGATGCTCGCCGCCTGGGGCCTGACCCTCCCCGCTGCCGGCCTGGTCGGCGCGTTCTGCTTCTGGCTCCAGGCCACCATCGGTGGCGTGGGCGGGATCGCAGCCGTCTTCGCGCTGCTGATCGGCGTCTCGGCCGCGATCTGGATCGCCTCGCGCCGCAAGCCGATCTCCGCGGACAACGTCAACGACGAGTGGGACGGCGACGAGACGCCGACCGCCGTGGTCGACGCCGCCGAGTCGTTCACCGTCAACGCCGCCGAGGCGACCGCCGAGGCCGAGGCCACGGTCGCCGCCGCCCCGACCGCCCCCAGCCGCGAGGGAGTCCCCGCATGAGCGAGTTCATCCAGCTCGACGCACTGCTCCAGGTCGTCGTCGCCGGCGCGATCGTCGGTGCGGGGCTGCCCGCGCTGTTCGCGCTGGGCGTCCGCCTGCTCGCCCCCGCGGGAGGCGCGGCGCTCGCGGTGGAGGGTGCGCCGTCGGGCACGGACGCCGCAGGCCCGACGACGGCACGCCCCACCGGCGTCCGGCTCGCCGGTGCCGTGGTGTGCTTCGGCGCCGTGCTGGCCGCGTGCGCGGTGGGCATCTGGTTCCTCGCCTCGGGCGGGCACTAGCCGCGCCACCAGTCCCTGACCTGCAGGAGGCCGTCCCGTCGTCATGACGGGGCGGCCTCCTGCGTCGTGAGGTCAGGCCGTGCCGAGGAGGTGGGCCGCGAGGTCGAGGAGCTTCTGCTCGGAGATGCCGGCTCCGCGGCCTACAGGCCCGCCGTGCTCGCGCCGTGCTCAGCCTGCTCCACGGTAAAGCCCTCGTAGACGAGCTGATCGATCAGTCCGGCGCGGGAGAAGGAGGTGTAGTCGAGGTAGCTCGCCGCGCTGGCTACGGCCTGTGCGTTCCAGTCAACACCGCCTTCCGTCTCCAGGCGAGCGATCGCGAACTCTGCGTCCGCTGGGCTGTAGCCCTCGAACTCGAGCTGGCCGGCAAGTCCTGAACGAGAGAAGGCAGCGTAGTCGAGGTAGCTCACAGCCGACTGCCAGGCATTCTGCTGGGCCACCGTGCCGATCCTGGCCGCCTCAGCGGCGGTCGCTTCGGCGGCGATCGCCTCATCTGCGAGCCGCTGTGCTTCCGCCAGTCGGTCCTCCTCGGCCGCCGCCGCCGCCTCTGCCTCATCCTCGGCCAGGCGTTCGGCCTCAGCCTCTTCCTCCGAGGCGACCGCCGCGGCCGCCTCCTCGGCGTCTTGCGCGTTCTGTGTCGCGGCGGGGCCGGCGACAGAGCTTGCCGGATCCTCGTCGCCGCCACCGTTCAAAGCCGCGATGAAGGCAACGAGCACCACGAGTGCCCCGACTCCAGTGAGGATCTTGTGTCGAGCGAACCAGGATTTCGCTTTCGGCTCGCCGGCAACCGGACCGGCAGATGACAGATTGCTTTCCGGAATGCCCGACGAGGGCTCCGGAATATCCGTCGAAACACCGACGGGATCCTCGACCCAGAGCTGCCAGCCCTGCGGCGCCGGTCCCCATGACGGGTCCGGGAGCCATCCTGGCGGAGGCGTCCAGCCGGCAGGGGGCGGTGGCCAGTTAGGCGGGGAATTGTATCGCGGTGCCATCAGAACTCCTCTGCCGAAAAAGCGATGTCCTTTCAGTCTGGCACGGCTTTTACCTTGGACATATGCCAAAAGGGCGGAGATGCGCTCCTCGGCGGGTGAAATCAGGTGCCGGGTCCGGCGTTGTGCAGAGTGGCAGCCTCGTGAGCACTCGAACCTTCGACTTGATCGCCACACCGTGCCGGCGAGGCTGGGGATCCGGCGATATACAACGTTAGTCGCTGAATGTCCGCTCCGTCCGCTCCGTGCGTGCGATACGGGACTCTTCTGTGACAGAGCGCACATTCGAGGCGGCGTCATACCCGAGGATCTCCGAGGTCTCCTGAGTAGAAAGTTGGACGACCGTCCACGGAACATCAGGAGAGTGTCATGAGTACCCCCTTCAGGGTTCGCAGCCGAGCGGCCTCCCCGCTCCAGCGAACCGTCGCCGCTGCGACGTCCGCGCTCGTCGCCCTGACGGGGGCCGTCGCCCTCGGGGCTGGGCCGTACGCCACCGCTTCAGCGACGGCGGCGACCGTCAGCAGCATCGACCCGTTCGCGGCAGCCGGTGGCTTCTCCGTCTACAGCCGTGGGAACGCTGTGCTCGACAATCACGAGGTCGAGGGAAGTGTCGCGGTGGGCGGGCAGCTGACCGTGCGCCGTGACGGTGGAGGGTATGCGATCCTCCACCAAGCGGCCGGCACTGCCGACTACTCGATCCCGACGGTCGACGGTGACCCGACAAGGCTCCTGATCGGGTCGTACTCGACCACGTCTGGGCTGGTCGAGATCCGCAACGGTGGCATCCCGGGGGGAACCGACGCCTCGCTCGAGGGCTACCTCAAGGTCGCCGACGTCGATCCCGCCTTCGGCCTGTACGAGCGCGGCGGGTGGGTGCGCTACCGGACGGCCGAGGGGGACGTCCCGGCGATCGACGCCACGAACCAGCGGTGGCCTGGCGGGCAGAGCACGGTCTACACGCGGACACCGTCGGTCGCCGCCTACGTCGAGGCCGGAGCCCAAGGTTCCTACGACGAGGTCGCGCAGTGCCTCGTTGCCCTGCCGGGCAGCGCGGAGGCTCACCAGGTCACCGTCGCCGAGAATGCGGGTGATCGCAAGGTGCTGAGCGAACTCGCCCCGGACCGTGTGAACGTCCTGCGTTACGAGGACATCGCGGGCGGGAACCGGATGCAGTTCTCACCGGGCAGCCCGACGCCGTCAGCGAGCAACCCGCTCGTCATCCAGGTCCCCGCAGGGACGACCGCCGTCGACGGTGCGACGTTCGACCCCCAGGGCGCCTACTCGCGCTACGTGATGTGGGACCTGTCGCAGGTCGAAGGCCCCGTCACGCTCGGCGCCTCCGGACGGGTCGACGGCTCGGTCTACGCGCCGTTCGCCGACCTCACGGTCGATGCTGCCCCGCTGGACGGGCAGATTCTCGCCGACACCCTGCACCTGCTCGGCGGTGAGACGCACGCCTACCTGTTCGCTGGGGTCCTTCCGTGCGCTCCGGCTGCCCCGACCGGCGGGTTCTCCGTCGCCAAGGAACTGCTCGGTTCCGCGGCCGGGCTGGTCCCCGCGGGCACCGAGTTCACGGTCGCCTACGCCTACGAGATGGGCGGGGTTCCGACGTCGGGCACCGTGACGGTGCTTGCCGACGGGACGTTCGTCGAGGGTCCTCAGAACCTTCCCGTCGGGACGGTCGTGACCTTCACCGAGATCGACCTGCCCGACGTGGCCGGCGTGGTGTGGGGCGCGCCGACGTTCAGCCCGGAGTCCGTCACGATCAGCGACGGTGTCGACGCCCAGGTCACGGTGACCAACACCGCGGCCCCCGTGGTCGTCCGCGTGGGCGGGTTCTCGATCCAGAAGGCCGTCACGGGTGAGGCCGCTGACCTGGTGCCCGAGGGCACCGAATTCACGGTCGCGTACTCGTACGAGCTCGCGGGCGCCCCCGTGACGGGCACGCTCGTCGTGACGGCCGACGGTACGGTCGTGAACGGCCCGCAGAACCTGCCCGCAGGGACCGTGGTCTCGTTCGACGAGGTCTCGCTTCCCGACATCGATGGTGTGGTGTGGGGTGCTCCGGTGTTCAGCCCGGACACCCTGACCGTCGCGGCGGACGAGAACCCCACGATCGTCCTCACCAACACCGCGACCGATGCGCCCGCGGGTGGGTTCTCGGTACGGAAGGTCGTGACCGGTGAGGCCTCCGGCCTGGTGCCGGGCGGCACCGAGTTCACGGTGTCGTACTCCTACGAGCTGGGTGGCGTGCCGACGTCGGGCACCTTGGCCGTGCTCGCGGACGGCACGGTCGTGAACGGCCCGCAGAACCTGCCGGTCGGGACCGTGGTGACGTTCGCTGAGGTCTCGCTCCCGGCCATCGACGGTATGGTGTGGGGTGCGCCGGCGTTCAGCCCGGCGACCGTGACGATCGCCGATGGCACCGACGCCGAGGTCATGGTGACGAACACCGCGACCGACCTCCCGGCGGGCGGCTTCTCGCTGCGCAAGGCCGTCACCGGTACGGCGACGGGTCTGGTGCCCGAGGGCACCGAGTTCACGGTCAGGTACTCCTACGAGCTGGCTGGTGTGCCGACGTCGGGCACGGCGACCGTCCTCGCGGACGGCACGGTCGTGAACGGCCCGCAGAACCTGCCGGTCGGGACCGAGGTCACGTTCGGTGAGATCAACCTGCCGACCATCGACGGTGTGGTCTGGGGTGCTCCGGCGTTCAGCCCGGAGTCCCTCACGATCGCTGACGGTGTCGACGCCCAGGTGACCGTCACCAACACTGCCGATGCCGTCGTCGTCCCCGTGGGCGGGTTCTCGCTCCGCAAGGTCGTCGAGGGCGCTGCGACCGGCCTGGTCCCGGAGGGTGCCGAGTTCACGGTCGCGTACTCGTACGAGATCGACGGAACCCCCACGGGTGGACGGCTGACGGTCCTCGCGGACGGCACGGTCGTGAACGGTCCGCAGAACCTGGTGGCCGGCACCGTCGTGACGTTCGAGGAGATCGAGCTGCCGTCGATCGACGGCGTGAACTGGGGAACCGCGGTCTTCAGCCCGGAGTCCGTCACGATCGGGGACGGCACCAGCCCCGAGGTCACGCTGACGAACCGTGCCGACCTGGCCGTGGGTGGCTTCTCGCTCCAGAAGGTCGTCACGGGTGAGGCCGCCGGCCTGGTGCCGGGTGGCACCGAGTTCACGGTGTCGTACTCGTACGAGCTGGACGGGGTGCCGACGTCGGGCACCTTGACCGTCCTCGCGGACGGCACGCTCGTCGACGGCCCGCAGAACCTGCCGGTCGGCACCGTGGTGACGTTCGAGGAGATCGACCTGCCGTCGATCGACGGCGTGGTGTGGGGCGCCCCGGCCTTCAGCCCGGCCGCGGTCACGGTCGCGGACGGCACGTCCGCCGTGGTCACGGTGACCAACACGGCCGACGTCGTGGCGGCGCAGGTCGGCAGCTTCTCGATCCTCAAGAAGATCGATGGCCCGAACGCCGCCAAGGTCACCGCGGACACCGAGTTCACGGTGACCGTCTCCGGGACCGTGAACGGTGAGCACCAGGAGGGCACGCTGACGGTCCGCGCCGACGGCACGGTCGTCGACGGTCCGGCGAACCTCCCGGCCGGGACGGTCGTCGAGCTCGAGGAGACGAGCCTGCCGACGATCGCCGGCGTCAGCTGGGGGACCCCGGTCTTCACGGTCGACGGCGAGAAGGTCTCGTCGATCACGATCGGTGCTGGACAGGTGGTCGAGGTGACGCTCACCAACACCGCGGGCAGCGGGCTGGCCGTCACCGGCACGGGGGCACTGGGGATCGCCGCGGCGGCCCTGCTGCTCCTCGGGGGAGGTGCCGTGCTCCTGGTGGGTGCGCGCCGCCGTCGGGCCTGAGCGCCTGACGGGCCTCGCGCCTGACCGACCGTCCGAGCGGGCGTGACC
>NZ_JACSQF010000012.1:34687-151752 GCF_014836755.1 Oerskovia merdavium | reverse complement strand
GTGTGCTCAGCCCTGGCAGGGGCGGGGGTCGGCGCCTCGGGACGGGGGCCGGGGGTCCCGCGCCCCCCGGCCCCGCGGGGCCCCCCCCGCTCGGGCGTTCCCAGAGCCGTGCGGACCGCGGTCGCGAACGCGTCGACGTCCTCGACTGTCGTGTCCCACGAGCACATCCAGCGGACCTCGACGCGCTCGTCGCCCGTGACGTGGTCAGGGGCCGCGGTGGCCCAGTCGTAGAACGCGAAGTCCGCGCGCAGTGCTTGCGCAGCGGCGCGCGGGAGGACCGCGAACACGGCGTTGGCCTGGGTGGGCTGGGAGAACGTGAGGCCCGACGGCGCCGCGTGCGTGCCGCCGTCGGGCACCTCTCCCTCGCTCGCCACGGGTGAGAGCGCGGCCCGCAGGCGTGCAGCCATCGCGTTGGCGTGCGCCGCGCTGGTGCGCCACAGGTCGTCCTCGAGCAGTGCCGTGAGCTGCGCCGAGACGAAGCGCATCTTGGACGCGAGCTGCATGGTCATCTTGCGGACGTAGTCGACGCCCTGGACCGCGTCGGGGTCCAGGACCACGACGGCCTCGCCGAACAGCAGACCGTTCTTGGTGCCGCCGAACGACACGACGTCGACACCCACGTCGGTCGTCGTCTCCCGCAACGACACCCCCAGCGAGGCCGCCGCGTTCGCGAGCCGGGCGCCGTCGAGGTGGACACGCAGGCCTGCGGCGTGCGCGCGGTCGCTGATCGCACGGATCTCGTCGGGCGAGTAGACCGTGCCCAGCTCGGTCGCCTGCGTGATCGAGACGACGAGAGGCTGCGCGCGGTGCTGGTCGCCCAGGTCGCCCACGAACCGGTCGATCGCGCCCGGCGTCAGCTTCCCGTCCGGTGCGGGGACCGTGAGGAGCTTGATCCCGCCGACGCGCTCGGGGGCGCCGTTCTCGTCCTGGTGGACGTGCGCGTGCTCCGACGTGACGACCGCACCCCAGCGCGGCAGCATCGACGTGAGCGCGACGACGTTCGCGCCCGTCCCGTTGAACACCGGGTACGCCGTGGCCTGCTCGCCGAAGTGACGCCTGACCGACTCCTGGAGACGCTCGGTCCACGGGTCTGCACCGTAGGACCCGGCGTGGCCTACGTTCGCCGCGGTCAGGGCCGCGAGGACCGCCGGGTGGGCAGGGGCGTAGTTGTCGGACGCGAACGAGCGCTGGGTCGAGGGCACCCGGCCAGGGTAAGCCCGCGGCCGAGCGACCCCTCGCGAGCGCGTCAGCCCCGGTGCTCCCCGTCCACGTAGAACCAGCGCCCGCCCTCGCGCACGAACGAGCTGACCTCGTGCAGCGACCCGCGCTCGCGGGTCTCCGCGGAGCGGAAGTGGGCCACGAACTCGACGACGCCCGTCCGGTCGAGCGGGCCGCCCGCGCTCGTCGCCACGACGTCCAGACGGCGCCACGTCACGTCGTCGTCGAGGTCCAGCTCCGCGGGGCGCGTCGAGGGGTGCCAGGTCGCGAGCAGGTAGTCCGCGTCGCCGACCGCGAACGCCGCGTAGCGCGAACGCATCAAGGCCTCGGCCGTCGGGGCCCTCACCGCGTCTGGGCCGCTCCCGGCGAGGCCGGTGTGGAAGCGTCCGCAGCACGCCCCGTACGTCTCGCCGGACAGGCACGGGCAGCGGGCATCGTCGGGCAGGGGCCAGGTCGCGGTCACCCGACCATCCTTCCGTAGGGTGTGAGCCGTGCGCACCCTCCGCTGGACCTTCGCGGTCTACCTCGCCGCCGTCCTGGTCGTGACGTGCTGGCCCTCGCCCGAGTCCACCGCGGCCCCGGGCTGGGCGCTCGCGGTCGTCGACGCGTTCCGCGCGGTGGGGCTGCCCATGACCGTCGTGTTCCTCGAGGCCGCGTCGAACGTGGTCATGTTCCTGCCGTTCGGCGTGCTGGGGCTGCTCGTCCTGACCGGGACCGGTGCCCGGGGCGACCTCGCGGCCGGACTCACGCGGGGCCTCTGGCGGCGCGCCGGTCTCGTGGTGCTCACGGGCTTCGTGCTGTCGCTCGCGATCGAGCTGACCCAGATGCTGATCCCCGGGCGGTACTCGACCGTGCAGGACGTCGTGCTCAACACCACGGGGGCCGCGCTGGGGGCGGCCCTCACGGTCGGGTTCTTCGCGGTGCGCCGCGCGCGGCCCGCCCCCTCGGCGACGTAGTCGCCTCGACGCAGAAGGTGACCCGCGCAGGAGCGGCGCCCACCCCGGAGGGTGGGTGCCGGCGTCGGGCCGGTGGTGCTACCGGCAGGTGACCGCCGCGTGCGCTGCAGTGCTCGTGCTCTGCACGCCCGCGCCGTCCACGTTCTTGTAGGCCACGAGCTTGGCCTCCCCGGCGTCGAGCGACGCACCCCGGGTCAGGGTGTGCTCGACCGTGCTGCCCACGGGGATCTTGCTGAACTTGTGCTCGCCCGCGGCCGAGGTGACCCGGACGTCGATCGGCACGCTGTCCGTGTTGGTGACCGTGACGTGGATGCTCGCGGTCCGACCGTTGCACGCGGCCGTCGCGGTCGACGTGAGCAGGACCGAGGTGCCGCCCGGTTCGGCCGGGATGGTCGATGCCGCGCCGGACTGCTCGAACGTCGGCGTGCCGAACGTCGCGAACCAGTCCTTGGCCTGGTTGAAGTCCTCGGTGAAGGCCCGGGACAGGACCAGCAGCAGGCGGGCCTTGACCGCCGTCAGGTCCTCACCCGCGAGGACCCCGTTGCTGCCCCCGTAGCTCGACCCGGACCCGGTCCGCGTCGTGCTGACGAACCAGACCCCCTTGGAGACGGCCTTGCTGCGCTCCGAGCTCATGGCACCCGAGATGCCTCCCGCCCCGGTGCCCGCCGTGACCATGCCCTTGACCCCGGCGTCGGCGAATGCCTTGACGGCCTCGCCGCCGGCCTGCTGGTAGGACATGACGATCTCGACGCGCGGCAGCGCCTTGGGGTCGACCTTCGAGACGTCGAACGGCGTGAACCACGACTCCTGGTCGCAGCTCATGACGCGGGCCGGTGCCCGACCCAGCGTGATGTTGGCGCCGTCGATCCAGCCCAGGACGCCGTACTCGCGCGTCTGGAACGTGTCGGTGCGGTAGGCGTTGGTCTTGGTGACCTCGCGGGCCGCCTGGATCTCGTCGTTGAGCATGAGGACGGTCCCGAAGCAGTAGGTCTGCTGGCTCGCCGCGAGGCGCACGGCGTTGTAGAGGTTCGCGGGCGCGTCGGACCCGAAGACCGCCTTGTCGGCCGGGGTGTCGCCCGCGCCCCACGGGCGCATGGAGCCCGAGGTGATGACGGGCTTGCGCGACTGGACCGTGAGGTCGAGCCAGTACGCGAACTCCTCCTGGGTGTCGGTGCCGGTCGTGACGACCACGGCGTCCGCGGTCTCGAGCTGCTTCTCGACCTCGAGCGTGAGGGCGTGGAACTGCTCCATGGTGTAGCCGGAGGATCCGGCGTTGCCGAACTGGACCGCGGTCACGTCGGCGATCTGGTCGATCTCGGGGCGGAGCGTGTCGAGCATGTCGGACATGAGGTAGGTGCCCGCGCGGTAGCTCGTGAAGCCGTCGCGCGTGCCGGCCTTGCCGGCCATGGTGCCGCCCGTCGCGACGACCACGACCTTGGGCTTGGACGTCGTGGCCGCGGCGGTCACGGCCTGGTAGCTGGTGGACGTGATGCCCAGCGGGGTCGTGCCGGAGGCGAGGACCAACGGCTGCTGCCCCTGCGCAGCGGCCGTGGTGCGGGACTCGGCGATCGAGTAGGCGACGACGGAGACGAGCGAGACCAGGGCGAGGAGGAGCGCGACGCCGGCCGCGAGGGCGCGGCCGGACAGGGTCAGTGTCAGGGATCTCACGAGAGCCTTTCGGTCAGGGGGACGTCAGGGCTCGGACGCTATGTGGGGCCTGTTTCCTGGGCATTGCCTGTGTGTAAGAAGCACGGTTGTGCTGGTTCGCGAGGGTTGTCGGGTGGAGGCGAGCTGCCGCTCTGCGGGCATATGCTGTCGCGAAGACAGAAAAATCTGGAGGATTACTCATGCAGTTCAGCAACAAGGTCGCGCTCGTCACGGCCTCCGGCGCGGGCATCGGCGAAGCCGTCGCGAAGCGGCTCGCCGCGCAGGGAGCGGCCGTCGTCGTCTCCGACGTGAACGACGAGGCCGGCGCCCGCGTGGTCGCCGAGATCGAGGCCGCGGGCGGCCGCGCGTCGTACCGCCGCGCGAACGTCGCCGAGCCTGCCGACGTCACCGCCCTGGTCGCGTTCGCGGTGGAGACGTTCGGGGGGCTGCACCTCGCGGTCAACAACGCAGGGGTCGGCACGCGCCCGTTCCGCCTCGACCAGATGCCGCAGGACGGCTGGGACCGCACGCTCGACATCACCCTGCGCGGGACCTTCCTGTCGATGAAGGCCGAGATCGCCCAGATGCTCGTCCACGGCGGCGGCAGCATCGTCAACATCGCCTCGATCGCCGGGCTCAAGGCGTCACCGGGCCTCTCGCCGTACTCGGCCGCCAAGGCCGGCGTCGTCTCGCTCACGCGCGGCACCGCGGTCGAGTACGTGACCGACGGCATCCGCATCAACGCGGTCGCGCCGGGTGCGATCGAGACGGCGGCGCTCGCGTCGCTGCCCGAGGAGGCTCGTGCCGGGTACGCGGCCGACGTCCCCATGAAGAGGCTGGGGCAGCCGTCCGAGATCGCCGACGCGGTCGCGTTCCTGCTCTCCGACCAGGCGAGCTTCATCACGGGCGTCGTCCTGCCCGTCGACGGCGGCACGCAGGTCGCGTGACCGACGCACCACGCCCCGCGACAGGGGCCTCCCTCGGGGCGGGGCCGGGTTGCGGCCCCGCCGCGGGGAGCCCCGGGCCCGCGCAGGGCGACGCCCGCGTGCCCGGCTACCGGTCCGACCTGCTCGACTCCCTGGTCCGCGTCATGGGCCTGTGGACGAGCGGGGACTTCCTCGCCGCGGTCGCGGCGCGCGAGGGGATCGACCTGGACTCCCCGGCGATCGTGGTCCTCACGATCGTGTGGCGGCAGGGGCCGCGGCGCCCGTCGGCGCTCGCGGAGCACCTGTCCACCGGGCCGTCGAACGTCAGCAAGATCGTGCGACGCCTCGACGCGGCGGGCCTCACCGAGCGTCGCGAGGACCCCGACGACGCACGGGCCGCACGCGTCCACCTCACCGCGGCAGGGGCGCGGGTCGCGAGGACGTTCGTCACGGCAGGGGACCGGCTCGTCGACGAGCTGCTCGACGGGTGGGACCCGCAGGACCGGCTGGCCTTCGCCGGGCTCATGCGCCGGTTCGAGCAGGCGAGCGAGGGGTTCCTCGAACGGTCCTGACGGGCACCGCGCCGGGACCGGCCGCGCCTGCTCGGAGCGCTCACCGCTCATGCCCACAGCAGCTGCCACCACGTCTCGTCCGGAGCGTCGGCGCGCTGGACGCGGCGGATCCGGTGCGGTGCGTGGACGGAGCCGGTGAGCCCGATCTCGTCGACCACGTACGCCCACAGCAGCTCGCACTCGCAGCCCGGGGCGTGGTGCTCCGTCACGAGCAGGTCGGCCTCGAGGCGCACGATCACGCCCTCCGCGACGAGTCGTTCGTCGCAGCGTCCGGGACCCAGCACGAACCCGTGGACCGTGAGCTCGCCCGGGTGCTCGACCGCCGCGCGCAGCATGGTCCCGAGCGTGGGCGAGCCGTTGGACCGGTCGGCGAGCCGGGGTGCGGCGAGGCGGGCCAGCAAGGCCTCCGCGACCGGTGCGTCGAGGTGCGCGAAGAAGGACGGCTCGAGCGGGTCGTCGTCCACCTGGACGATCCCTTCGAGGAGCTCGGGGACCGCGTCGTCGAGCAGCCAGCCGTGCGTGTGAGGTCCGTGGACGTGGTGGAAGCCGTCCGGGCCGTTGGCCACGTCGGCCTGACGTCCCCAGGCAGCGCGCAGGGTGCGCGGGCCCGGCGGCGAGACGGGGTGCGGGGGCGTGGCTCGGCGTCGGGGGTGCGAGGACCGGGTGCTCTGGGTCATGCGGGCAGCGTGCTGCAGCACGACCCGCGCGTGCAGCGGCGAGACGGCCTCCTGTGGACGGTCCCGGTGAGCCGGGGCTTGTGGATGACCCCCGAGCCCGCAGAATGAACGGGAGACCGTCCCGGGATCCTGGACGTCTCGCCGGATCCAGGACGCGGTCGTCTGCGTGACCGCAGCCTCCCGCGTGAACGTGCCCGGCAGAGCAGCCGACGAGAGGAACGCTCGATGAACGCAGTGCGTGCGACCACCGTGCTCGTGACGGGCGGCACCGGTACCCTCGGCACCCCCACCGTGTCCCTCCTGCGGGCCGCCGGGCACGACGTCCGGGTCCTCAGCCGCTCGACCGACCGCTCGACCGTCCCGGGCCTCGTGACGGGCGACCTGACCACGGGCGCGGGCCTGCGCGAGGCGTTCGACGGCATCGAGGTCGTCCTGCACCTCGCGACCCGTGGGCCGCGGGCCGACGTCGAGATGGGTCATCACGTCGTGACCGCGGCTCGTGAGGCGAGCGTGGGGCACGTCGTGTTCCAGTCGATCGTGGGCGTCGACCGCATCCCGCTCGGCTACTACCGGGCCAAGGTCGAGGTGGAGTCGATGCTCGCCGGGTCAGGGCTGCCGCACACGGTCCTGCGGGCCACGCAGTTCCCGCAGCTCGTCGTCGGGCTCTACACGGCGCAGCGTTTCTCGCCCGTCCTCCTCACGCCCGCTCTCCAGGTCCAGCCGATCGCGGTGCCCGACGTCGCCGCGCGGCTCGTGGAGATCGTCGCCGCCGGGCCCTCGGGCAGGGTCGCCGACATCGGCGGACCCGAGCGCATCACGGGTCGGGAGGCCGCGCGTGCCTGGGCGAGGGCGACCGGGAGCCGGCGCGAGGTCGTGCGCGTGCGGGTGCCCGGCAGGACGTTCGCGGCCTTCGCTGCCGGGTACCACCTGGTCCCCGGCAAGCCCTACGGGACCGGGACGTACGGGCAGTACCTGCTCGAGAGGTACGGCTCGGGGCGGTGAGACCCCGGGCCTGGGGGGGGGGCACCGGCACGGCGGTGGCAGACTTGACCCACCCGTCCCCGGCGTGACGCTCGACGCCGCGTGGGGGACCGACGACGTGGCACGCGCTCGCCGGCGACGGCGACGAGGGCGGCCTCGGCCGCCGTCCCAGGCAAGGAGGAGGATGGTGGCTCGGATCACGATCGCCGACATCGCGCAGAAGGCCGGGGTGTCGACCGGCGCGGTGTCCTACGCGCTCAACAACCGGCCCGGCGTCTCCGACGACACGCGCGCCCGCATCCTCAAGGTCGCCACCGACATGGGCTGGGCGCCCAGCTCCGCGGCGAGGTCCTTGTCCGGCGCGAAGACCGAGACGATCGGTCTGGTGCTGGCCCGGGACCCGAGCATGCTGGGCGTGGAGTCTTTCTACATGCAGTTCCTGGCCGGGATCGAGTCCGAGCTGTCCAAGCGGGGCTACGCGCTCCTGCTCCAGGTGGTGCCGGACCTCGAGAGCGAGGTGCGGACCTATCGTCAGTGGCGCGCGGCGCGGCGTGTCGACGGGGTCATCATGGTCGACCCTCGCGTCGAGGACCCGCGGATCGAGCTGCTGCAGGCGGCTGACGCCCTGCCGGCGGTCGTCGTCGGCGATTCGTCGCTGGCCGGGGGGCTGACCAACGTCTGGACCGACGACGCAGCAGCGATGCGCGAGAGCGTGCGGTACCTGCACATGATGGGACACCGCAGGATCGCCCGGGTCGCGGGCGTCGAGAGCTTCGGGCACACCCACATCCGTGACGACGCGTTCGCGCACGAGACGGCACGCCTGGGTGTCGAGGGCGTCGTCGTGCGGACGGACTACACGGCCGTCGAGGGTGCGGCGGGGACGCGTGCTCTCCTGACGTCCGAGGAACCGCCCTCGGCGATCATCTACGACAACGACGTCATGGCCCTGTCCGGGCTCGGTGTCGCGACGGAGATGGGCGCTGCCGTCCCACAAGATCTCTCGATCATCGCGTGGGACGACTCCCCGTTGTGCGAGGCCACCTATCCCCGGCTCTCCGCGCTCAGCCACGACGTGACCCGCTACGGCGCGCACGTCGCGCGCCGGCTGTTCGACCGCATGGACGGCGCGGAGCCGGCCTCGTTCCTGGACTCGACTCCCGCGCTGCGCCCTCGAGGGACCACAGCCCGCGCTCACGACGCCTGACGCTCCTCCGTTGCGTGATCGTGACCTGAGGCCTTTGACTTAACGAAACTTAAGCGCTTCACTTGACCTTGTTGCGCCAGAGAAGGCTGCGGAGCGCCTCGTCGGACGAGGATCTGCAGCGCTGCTGACCGGCGCGCGTCAATGACGACAGCGAGATGGGAAGAACACCATGGCAAGGAAGCACGCAGCGGCTGCTCTGGCAGTGATGACAGCGCTGACATTGACCGCTTGCTCGGCAGGCGAGGACACCGGCGGATCGAGCGAGGGGGGTGTCTCCGGGGACATCACGGTCCTCACGAACCGCACCGACATCGTCGACACCGAGCTCCAGGACTACGTCACCGAGTTCCAGAAGGTCTACCCCGACGTCAACGTCGAGTTCGAGGCCATCACGGACTACGAGGGGGACGTCTCGATCCGCCTCAACTCCCAGGAGTACGGCGATGTCCTGCTCATCCCCAACTCGGTCACCAAGGACCAGCTGCCCCAGTTCTTCGAGCCGCTCGACACGGTCGAGGCACTGTCCTCGAAGTACCGGTTCATCGACGAGCAGGCCTTCGAGGACCAGGTCTACGGCATCGCGACCTTCGGCACGGCCAACGGGTACGTGCTCAACAAGAAGGTCTGGGCCGAGGCCGGGATCACCGAGCCGCCGAAGACCCAGCAGGAGTTCCTCGACGCGCTCCAGGCCGTGGGGGACAAGACCGAGGCCATCCCGTACTACACGAACTACGCCGACGGCTGGCCGCTGTCGCAGTGGCAGAACAACCAGGGCAGCTTCGCGGGAGCGGAAGCGGTCCAGATCCGGGACACCCAGGCTGCTCCGTGGTCCGACGGCAACGAGCAGTACGCGATCGACGGCCTGCTCTTCGACGTCGTGGCCGGCGGACTGTCCGAGAAGGACCCGACGACGACCAACTGGGAGGAGTCCAAGAACCTGCTCGCCTCGGGTGAGGTCTCCGCCATGGTGCTCGGCTCGTGGGCGGTCCCGCAGATCCAGGGAGCCACCGAGACCGTGGGCGGCGCCCCTGAGGACATCTCGATCTGGCCCATGCCGTGGCAGACCGACGGTGCGTTCCACTCGCGGGTGGGTGGCGACTACAAGCTCGGGATCTCCAAGCACTCCGACAACAAGGACGCGGCGCGAGCGTGGCTCGACTGGTTCGTGACCGACTCGACCTTCGCGGTCGACCAGGGCGGGATCTCGCCCGTCGTCGGTGCCGAGTCCCCGGACACGCTCAAGGACTTCGAGGCCTTCGGCGTCGAGCAGGTCGAGCTCGCTCCGGCCCCGGCCGGAGAGGAGTCGCTCGACTCCGACATCTACAACGAGGCCGAGATCGACCTCTTCGGCGACCAGTACCGACGCAACCTGATCGACGTCGCGCGCGGCGCTGCCTCGGGTGACCGTCTCTCGTTCTTCGAGGACCTCAACTCGCGCTGGAACGCGGCACGAGTCGCCAACAACGGCTGATCGCAGCCGCTCCGCACCGCAGCGTGGGGCCCGCGACCCCCGTCGTGGGCCCCGCCCTCGCCGCTCCCCCTGAGAAATGAGCACGTCATGGCCGTCATGAGTGGAACCACCGCGCCCGCTCGCGCTGCGGACTCCCGCAGCCCGGGCAGTCGGCGACCGACCCGCAGAGGCTGGAAGGTCACGCCCTGGCTCTTCCTGGCCGTCCCCCTGGGCCTGCTGATCCTGTTCACCTACGTCCCCGTGGCGAACATGGTCTGGTACAGCTTCACGTCGTGGGACGGCTTCGACGCCGTCAAGGAGCCCGTCGGCTTCAAGAACTACGTCGAGATCTTCACCCGACCCGAGATCTTCCGGGTCTTCCTGGTGAGCCTCTACTACCTGGTCGGTGCGTTCCTGCAGCTCGTGCTGGCGATGTACTTCGCCACGGTGCTCAGCTTCAGCACCCGGTTCCGGAACTGGTTCAAAGGGATCATCTTCTTCCCCTACCTGCTCAACGGTGTCGCGATCGGCCTCGTCTTCCTCTTCTTCTTCCGGCCCGGCGGGACGCTCGACGCGCTCCTGGGGCTCGTCGGTGTCCAGGAGGCGCCTCTGTGGCTCGGTGACCCGTCGCTCGTCAACATCTCGCTCGCCGCGACGTCGGTGTGGCGGTACATGGGCCTCAACTTCGTGCTCTTCCTCGGCGCGATCCAGTCGATCCCGAACGAGCAGTACGAGGCCGCCGAGCTCGACGGGGCCACGTCGTGGCAGAAGTTCCGCTTCATCATCCTCCCGAGCATCAGCCAGATCGTCGGACTCTCGCTCATCCTGGCGGTCTCGGGGGCGCTCTCGGTCTTCGAGATCCCGTTCATCATGACGGGCGGCGCGAACGGCTCCGAGACCTTCGTCATCCAGACGATCAACACAGCGTTCAAGTTCTCCAAGGTTGGCCTCGCGTCGGCAATGGCCGTCGTCCTGCTGCTCCTCGTGCTCCTCGTGAGCTGGGTCCAGCGTCGGTTCTTCCCGGAGGAGAAGGGAGACCTGGCATGAGCCAGCAGCACGTCACCACCACTCGTCCCACCCGGACCGTCGAGCCCAGCGCGACCGAGAGGATGCGACAGGGGTTCGCACGACGGACGAGGTCGCTCAGCCCGATCCTGGGCCCTCTGGGGACGACCCTCAAGTACGTCTCGCTCGTGATCGCGTGCGCCGCGGCGATCATCCCCCTGGTCACGATCTTCATGGCGGCCTTCAAGTCGCGCGAGGAGTACGCGACGAGCGGGCCGCTCGACCCGCCGTCGAACTGGTTCAACCTCGAGAACTTCGCGACCGCGTTCGTGAGCGGAAAGATGCTCGAGGGCTTCGTCAACACGACGATCATCCTCGTGGTCTCGCTCGTCGGGACGATCCTCATCGGCACCATGACCGCCTACGCCGTGGACCGGTTCGACTTCCGCGGACGTCGTCTCGTCATGGGCCTGTTCCTGCTCGCGACGCTGGTCCCCGCAGTCACGACGCAGGTCGCGACCTTCCAGATCATCAACGGCCTGGGGCTGTTCAACACGCGCGGCGCGGCGATCGTGCTCTTCATGGGCACCGACATCATCGCGATCTACATCTTCCTGCAGTTCATGCGGTCGATCCCGCGCTCGCTCGACGAGGCCGCGATGCTCGACGGCGCGAACCGGATGACGATCTACTCGCGCATCATCTTCCCGTTGTTGCGCCCCGCGATCGCCACGGTCGTCATCATCAAGGGTCTCGCGATCTACAACGAGTTCTACATCCCCTTCCTCTACATGCCCTCGCGGGACCTCGGCGTCATCTCGACCTCGCTGTTCCGTTTCAAGGGCCCGTACGGCTCGCAGTGGGAGGTCATCGCGGCCGGCACGATCCTCGTGATCGTGCCGACCCTCGTCGCGTTCCTCCTGCTCCAGCGGCACATCTACAGCGGACTCACCTCAGGAGCTACCAAGTGACAGACCACCAGGCCCACCGGACCCTCGTCGCCCGGGAGGTGCACGAGGGGTGGACCCTCTCCGTCGCGGGGGGCTCAGCCCCGCAGGGGGTAAGGGGCTCAGCCCCGCAGTCGGCGAGCCTCGTCGGCATCCCGGCCACCGTGCCCGGCAGCGTCCACACCGACCTCCTTGCGGCGGGTCTGATCCCCGACCCGTACCTCGACGACAACGAAGCTCTGCTCGGGTGGGTCGGCCGGAGCGACTGGGAGTACCGCACGACGCTCACGTGGACCGTCGAGGAGGCCGCCGCGCACGAGCGCCACGACCTGGTCTTCGACGGGCTCGACACCGTGGCCGAGGTGCGGCTCAACGGTCAGGTCCTGGGCTCGACCGTGAACATGCACCGGACGTACCGGTTCGACGTCTCGAACTCTCTGCACGTGGGCGACAACGACCTCCTGGTCCGCTTCGCGTCGCCCGTGCGCTACGCAGACCGCCAGAGCCTCGCGCTGGGGTACAGGCCGCAGGTCAACAAGCACCCGTTCAACGCGATCCGGAAGATGGCCTGCAGCTTCGGGTGGGACTGGGGGCTCGACACCGCGACGTCGGGCATCTGGCGACCTGTGCGGCTCGAGTCCTGGACCGCCGCTCGCCTGTCCGCGGTCCGCGTCGAGGCGTCGGTGGCCGACGGGGCCGTCGACGACGACCCCGGGCGGGTCCGCGTCCACGTCGAGATCGAGCGGACCGTCGCGCAGTCGACGGCGCTCCACGTCGCGGTGAGTGTCGCGGGGGTCGAGCGCGTGGTCGAGGTCGCGCCGGGCTCGACGTCCGCGACGATCGACCTCGAGGTCACGTCGGTCGACCTGTGGTGGCCGCGGGGCTACGGCGACCAGCCGCTCCACGACGTCGACGTGCTCCTGTCGCAAGACCTCGACCTGCTCGGCTCGGCGAGGCGCCGGGTCGGCTTCCGCACGGTCCGCCTCGAGATGGAGCCTGACGAGCACGGCACGTCCTTCCGGTTCGTCGTCAACGGGCAGCCCGTCTTCGTGCGAGGGGCCAACTGGATCCCCGACGACGCGTTCCCCCACCGTGTGACGCGCGAGCGGTACGCCGCACGCATCGCCCAGGCACAGACCGCGAACATCAACCTGCTGCGCGTCTGGGGCGGCGGGATCTACGAGGCCGACGACTTCTACGACCTGTGCGACGAGCGCGGCATCCTCACGTGGCAGGACTTCCTGTTCGCGTGCGCGGCCTATGCCGAGGAGGAGCCGCTGCGCGGCGAGGTCGAGGCCGAGGTGCGCGACAACGTCGTGCGGCTCGCGCACCACGCCTCGCTCGTGGTGTGGAACGGCAGCAACGAGAACATCTGGGGCTATCAGGACTGGGGCTGGGAGAAGCGGCTGGACGGCCGGACCTGGGGCCTGGGCTACTACACCGAGCTGCTGCCCCGGATCCTGGCCGAGCTCGACCCGGCGCGCGACTACACGCCGTCGAGCCCATGGTCCGGGAGCCTGGACGTCTACCCGAACGACCCCGCGCACGGGTCGATGCACTCGTGGGAGCTGTGGAACCGCGATGACTACCCGCACTACCGCGACGTCGTGCCCCGCTTCCTCGCCGAGTTCGGGTGGCAGGGGCCGCCCACCTGGTCCACGCTCACGCGAGCGATCAGCGACGACCCGTTGACCCCGGAGTCGCCCGGGATGCTCGTGCACCAGAAGGCGATGCAGGGTAACGACAAGCTCATCGACGGGCTCGTCGCGCACCTGCCGCTGCCCGACGACATGGAGGACTGGCACTGGGCCATGTCGCTCAACCAGGCGAGCGCGGTGCGTGTCGCGGTCGAGCACCTGCGTTCCTGGAGCCCGGTCTGCATGGGATCGGTGGTCTGGCAGCTCAACGACTGCTGGCCCGTCACGTCGTGGGCCGCGGTCGACGGCGACGGGCACGCCAAGCCGCTGCTGTACGCCCTCAAGCACGCGTACGCCGACCGGCTCGTGACGATCCAGCCGCGTGCCGGCGAGTCCGGCGCACCGCTCGTCGTGGCAGTCGTCAACGACTCGTCGGAGGCGTGGTCGGGCGACCTCGTGGTCCGCCGGCTCCGGTTCGACGGCGTCGAGCTCCAGGGCGTCAAGGTCCCGGTCGCGCTCGCGGCGCGGTCGACCACGACGGTGCCCGTCCCCACCGACGTCGCCGTGCCCGCGCGGTCCGGGGACGAGGTCCTCGTCGCGACCCTCGGCGTCGAGCGGGCGACGTGGTTCTTCGTCGAGCCCCGTGACAGCGCGCTCGAGACACCCACGCTGGCCGTCGAGCCGGTCCGTACTGCGACCGGAGCGCGCGTGCGGGTCACGACCGACGTCCTCGTCCAGGACCTCGCGCTCCTCGCCGACAAGGTCCACCCGGACGCCGTCGTCGACGACATGCTCGTCACCCTGCTCCCCGGCGAGTCCGTGACCTTCGAGGTCACGTGCCGCGAAGAGCTCGATCTCGCCGCGCTCGCCGACTCGCGCGTCCTGCGGCACACCAACCAGCTCGTCACGGAGGTGGCCCGATGAGGCCCTGGCAGACGCTCCCCACGCACCGGACCTGGCTCGACGGCGAGTGCCGCCGGCTCCTCGGGTTCGGTCGGCACGCGGCCCTCGCCGACGGCGGCGCCGCGTACCTGGACGACGACGGGGTCCCCGACCTCTCGCGCGGCGTCCAGACCTGGATCACGGCGCGGACCGTCCACGTGTACAGCCTGGGTGCCCTCCTGGGGGTGCCGGGCTCGACCGAGATCGCGGCCGGCGCTCTCGCGGGACTGACCGGAGGGCTGCGCGACGCGGAGTCGGGCGGTTGGCACCACGCCCTCACGGCGCAGGGCGCCCCGGACGTCGCGGCGGGCAAGAGCTGCTACGACCACGCGTTCGTCCTCCTCGCGGCGTCGAGCGCGACCCTCGCGGGGATCCCGGGTGCGCGTGACCTGCTCGACGAGGCGACGGGTGTCTTCCTCGAACGTTTCTGGGACGACAAGGCCGGACGCTGCGTCGACGAGTGGGACACGTCGTGGTCCGTCGTGGACCCTTATCGCGGCCTCAACGCGAACATGCACGCGGTCGAGGCGATGCTCGCGGTCGCCGACTGCCTCGACGACGAGGCCTGGCGGGACCGGGCGGCACGGATCTGCGAGCTCGTGGTCGTGCTGGCCGAGGAGAACGACGGCCGTCTGCCCGAGCACTTCGACGCCGACTGGATCCCGCAGCCCGAGCTGAACCGCGACCGCCCGGACGACCCGTTCAAGCCGTACGGCGCGACGATCGGGCACGGGCTCGAGTGGGCCCGGCTCCTGCTGCAGACCGAGGCGTCGCTCGGCGAGCGGGCGTCGTCGAGCCTGGCGACCACCGCCTCGATCCTGTTCGACCGCGCGGTCGAGGACGGCTGGGCCAGGGACGGTGCTCCCGGGTTCGTCTACACGACCGACTGGGACGGCAGCCCCGTGGTCCGCGACCGCATGCACTGGGTCGCCGCCGAGGCGGTCGGCGCGGCCGACGCGCTCCACCGGCGCACGGGCGAGGCCCGCTTCGCCGACCTGTACGCCGCGTGGTGGGACTACGTCGCGACGTACCTCATGGACGTCGACCGTGGCTCGTGGCGGCACCAGCTCGACGAGTTCAACTCACCGGCCGACGGTGTGTGGCCGGGCAAGCCCGACCTCTACCACGCGGTCCAGGCGACGCTGCTCCCGCGCGTACCGCTGGGGCCGAGCCTGGCCCGTGCCGCGCGCGACGGGCTGGTCGTCGCATGACCCCGACGACGCGCACCGCGCCCCAGGTGCTGATCGTCGGCGAGGCGCTCGTCGACGTCGTGCCCGACGCCGCGGGACGGCCTCGCGATCTCCCCGGGGGGAGCCCGGCGAACGTCGCGATCACGCTCGGGCGTCTCGGTCGCGCCGTCACGCTCGCGACGACGCTCGCCCAGGACACGCGAGGCGTCACGGTGAGTCGCTGGCTCGCGGACAGCGACGTGGTCGTGCGGGCGGAGACTACCGCCTCGGGCCGCACCTCGACGGCGCGGGTCACGCTGGACCCCGACGGGGTCCCGTCGTACGCGTTCGACCTCGCGTGGGACCTGCAGGAGGTCGACGTCGCCGGAGCCGACGTGGTGCACGTGGGGTCGGTCGCGACCGTCCTGCCTCCTGGTGCCGATGTCGTGCGTGACGCCGTACGCCGGGCGCGTGGTCACGCCGTCGTCTCGCTCGACCCGAACGCGCGCCCCGCGCTCGTCGCGGACATGCCGGCCGCGCGCGACAGGGTCGAGGAGCTCGTCGCGCTGAGCGACGTCGTCAAGGCGAGCGACGAGGACCTGCGCTGGTTCTTCCCCGACGAGGACCCGGCAGACGTTGCCGCGCGCTGGGCGACCTGGGGTCCCGGGCTCGTGGTCGTGACCCGCGGCGGGGACGGCTGCATGCTCGTCCGGCCCGACGGTCGTCGACAGGACGTTCCGGGCAGGTCGGTGACCGTGGTCGACACGGTCGGTGCGGGCGACACCTTCACGGGCGCGTTGCTCGACGCTCTCGCAGACATGGGGGTCCACGGGGCCGAGGGCCGGAACAGGCTGCGTGGCCTGTCCGACGCCGCGCTGCGCTGGGCCGCCCGGCGCGCGGCGGTGGCGGCCTCGGTCACGGTCTCGAGGCCGGGGGCGAACCCGCCCACGCGCGCCGAGCTCGCCGAGGTCATGGGCCCGGTCCTCCCGGCCTCGTTCGACGGCGCACCGGTCGCAGGCATGACCTGGGGCTGGACCGGTGTCCGGGGGACGTGGGACGGCCCCGAGGCTCAGCGGTCCATGGACGAGCTCGAGGCGCTCGACGCCGTGACCTGGGTCGCCGTCACCTACGCGGCCGAGCAGGCGACCGCACAGTCGACGGACATCCCGTTCGGCGAGGAGCCCACGGTCACCGACGACGAGGTCCGCCATGCCGTGCGTGAGGCGCAGCGGCGCGGCTGGAAGGTCTGCCTCAAGCCCGTGGTCAACAGTGCCGACGGGACCTGGCGCGGCCACATCGGGTTCTTCGACCAGGACGTGCCGGGCGAACCGACGTGGGACGAGTGGTTCACGTCCTACACGGCCTTCGTCGTGCACCACGCGCGGATCGCGGCCGAGGTGGAGGCCGAGATGTTCTGCGTGGGCTGCGAGATGGTCCGCGCGGACGCTCGCGAGGAGCAGTGGCGCGAGCTCGTGCGACAGGTGCGTGAGGTGTACCCCGGCCTGGTGACGTACAACTGTGACAAGTACCAGGAGGACCGCCTGACCTGGTGGGACGCGGTCGACGTCATCAGCTCGTCGGGCTACTACCCGACAGGTACGTGGGAGCGGCACCTCGACCGCATCGAGCGCGTGGTCGCCCGGGAGGACAAGCCGTTCGTGTTCCTCGAGGCCGGCTGCCCGAGCCGTGAGGGATCGGCTGCCCGCCCCAACGACTGGACGCTCGCAGGGGCGCCCTCGGGCGACGAGCAGGCCGCCTACCTCGAGGAGATGTTCGAGGCCTGCTCACGGCGCCCGTGGGTCTCGGGGTTCTTCCTCTGGGACTGGCCGGCCGAGCTCTACCCAGCGGAGGGGGCAGCGCTGGACGACGACTACTGCATGCACGGCAAGCCCGGTGCGAAGGTCGTGACCGTCGCCTACCAGCGGATGCGGCAGGTCTGAGAGCACGGCGTCACGGTCGTCCGAAGACCTCCAGGGTGATTTCGTCCTGGAGGTCATCGGCGTGCCGGGCGGGCATGGTCGAGGTGCCGACGATCGAGGCGAGGGATTCGGTAGAGGTGCGTTCATTTCGTACATAGGTGAAGCGCTTTGGTAATCGTTTGCGTCGCGTGACCCGAAGATCTTCCCGAGGCGCCCCCCTGAGTGATGATCGCCAAGATCTCCGGGCGCCTGTCTCTCCCGGCGAAATGCCTGCGAGACGGGAAGGGGTTGTGCCGGCTGTGAAGAATTCAATGCTCGGTTTCGAGAAAATGAAGCGCTTAAGGTTGCGCACCTGGACCGGTTGTCCGTAAGGTCGACGCGTCGCGAAGACGCGGCAGCCCCGAGAGAACGAGGAAGTTCATGAGAGCGCTTCGCAGGAGGTTCGTGGCCGCTGCGGCCGCAGCAGCGACAGTCCTGGTGACGGCCGTCAGCACGGTCCCGGTCGCGGTCGCGGCCACGGCGGAGGACGGTATCCACGTCGTCGACGGCCGGCTCGTCGAGGGCGACGGGAGCGACCTGGTGCTGCGCGGCATCAACCATGCGCACACCTGGTACCCGCAGCAGACCCAGGCCCTGGCCGGCATCAAGGCGACCGGAGCCAACTCGGCCCGTGTCGTCCTGTCGAGCGGAGACCGATGGACGCGGACGTCGCCGTCCGAGGTCGGCTCGATCGTCGACAGCTGCACCACGAACCGGCTCGTGTGCATGCTCGAGGTCCACGACACCACCGGCTACGGCGAGCCCCAGTACGCGCCGGGCTCGATCACCCTCGACCGTGCGGTCGACTACTGGGAGACGCTGTACCCGACGCTCGCGGGATCCGAGGACCGCGTCCTGGTCAACATCGGCAACGAGCCGTTCGGCAACGACGCGGCGACCAACGCCCGCTGGGCATCCGACACCTCGGCCGCGATCCAGCGGCTGCGCCAGATCGGCTACGAGAACACGATCGTCGTCGATGCTCCCAACTGGGGCCAGGACTGGCAGCACATCATGCGCGACCAGGCAGGGACGGTCTTCGCCGCAGACCCCGACCGCAACACCGTGTTCTCCGTCCACATGTACGGCGTCTACGGCCAGGCGTCGACCGTCACGAGCTATCTCGAGCACTTCGTGGCCGCGGGTCTGCCGATCGTCGTGGGGGAGTTCGGGGACACCCACTCGGACGGTGACGTCGCCGAGGCGGCCATCCTGTCCGAGACCCGCCGCCTCGGGCTGGGCTACCTCGGCTGGTCCTGGAGCGGCAACGGCGAGGGCGTCGAGTACCTCGACATCGTGCACGACTTCGACGCCTCGCGGCCCACGGCGTGGGGCCAGCGCTTGATCGACGGCCAGGATGGCATCCGCCAGACTTCTCAGGAGGCGAGCGTCTTCGGCGACGGGACGGATCCGACGGACCCGACCGATCCGACGGACCCGACCGATCCGACGGACGGGTCCTGCACGGCGACCCTCGTGGTCGAGCAGGCGTGGACCAGCGGCTACCAGGGTCAGGTCACGGTCCGCGTGGGTGACGAGGCGGTCACGTCGTGGCAGGCCTCCTGGGCCCTGCCGGCCGGGGGTGGCGTAAGCCAGGCGTGGCACGGCATCGTCTCGACGTCGGGCTCGACCGCGACCGTGACCAACGAGTCGTGGAACGGCAGCGTGGCCGCGGGCGGCACGGTGACGTTCGGCTTCACGGGGTCGGGCGCGGCTCCGACGGCGGCGCCCGCCGTGACCTGTTCGGCGAGCTGACACTCGGGCGGTGCGTCAGGGGGCGCATCGCCGTGGCCTGCCCGGCCACCTGCCCGACGGCGCCGCTCATCTCCGAGGTGAGCGGCGCCGTCGGGCGTGCGGTCAGGCGGGGAACGTCAGCCGACGCGCTCCCACGGGCCCCACGCGGAGCCGTCGGGCTGCTGGCTCCTGGTCCACCAGCGTGCCTCGTAGGTCGCGCCCTCGAACGTCGCGCGCTCGCCCGCGACGTAGACGCGCGTCGCGGCCCACGGGCTCGTGCCCGCCTCGTCTGCCGAGGAGGCCTCCTGCCACGGCCCGTACGTCGAGGCGCCCGGCTCCTGACCCGAGGTCCACCACGACGCGACGTACGCGGCGCCGTCGTGCAGGACGACGTCACCCGCCGTGTAGACGGCCGACGCGGTCCATGCCGACGTGGCCGCGTCCGGCGCGAGCTCGGCCGCGACGGGCGCCAGGAGGCGGCCGTCGAGGTCGAACATCGCCTGGTTCTCCCACGCGTTGCCCGACGACGCGTCGGCCGGGTCCCAGCCGTTGCCCTCGACCGACGTCCATGCCGGCTCCCAGTACACGACGCCCAGGCCGCGGCCGCCCGGGGCCGAGGCGACGACGTCCTGGACGGCGCGCAGCGCCGCGGCCTGTCCCGCCGGGGTCGCGGGGTAGCCGGGGACCAGGTCGTCCTCGGTCGCGATGACGTTCTCCCACGCGGGCGATCCGTCCTCGAGCGTGAACGGGTAGGCCGTCTCGACGACCATGACGTCACGGTCGTAGCGGTCGGACAGCGTCCCGACCGCGTTCTGCAGGTCGCCCAGGCTGCCGTGCCAGTAGCCGTAGTAGCTCAGACCGATCACGTCGAAGTCGACCCCGCGCGAGGTGACCTCGTCGAACCACCAGGTGAGGCCGCCGATCCCGTCGTTGATGTTCGTCAGGTGCAGGATCACCTGCGCCTCGGGGGTCACGTCGCGCACCGCCCGGGAGCCCGCGCTCAGGAAGGCCGCGAGCGAGTCCCACTGCGCGGTGTCGTACCCGTCGCCCGGGACCACGTCCCACGTCTGCCCGGAGGGCCACATCATGCCGGGGTTGATCTCGTTGCCGACCTGCACGTAGTCCGTGGTCACGCCCGCGTCCCGCAGCGCGACCAGGACGTCGTGCGTGTGGTCGTAGACGTCCTGCGCCAGCTCGTCGGTCGTCCCGCCGACCCACGCGGACGGGGTGCCCTGCGCGCCCGGGTCGGTCCAGCGGTCCGAGTAGTGGAAGTCGATCATGACGTCCATGCCCGCAGCCTCGATGCGCCGGGCGCTCTCGACGACGTGCGTGATCTCGTTGTACCCGTCGGCCGGGTCGACCCACACCTTGAGGCGGCCCAGGTTCATGCCCGCGTCCGCGAGGATCTCGACCGGGTCGCCCGGCGTGCCGTCGGTGCTCGCGTAGGTCGCGCCGAAGGCCTCGTTCTTCGCGACGCCCGACAGGTCGCCGCCGCGCACGTCGCGCGTCACGCGCCCGCGCTCGAGCGTCACGTCGTCGACCGACGCCCACGCGCCTCCCGGGCCGTCGGTCACGACCGCGACCATGCAGTCGCCGCCCGTCACGTAGGCCGAGACCGACAGGCGGACCCACTGGTCGTCCTGCTCGGTGACCGGGGTCGTGGTCGCGTCGTCGACCCCGCAGCCCGTGAGCTCGAGCCGCGTCGCGTCGAGCGCGCCGCCCGACTTCACCCAGGCGCTCGCGGTCCACCAGCCCGTGGCGAGGCCCTCGACGGTCTGGGCCGTCGTGACGTCGTAGGCGTCACCGGCCCAGTGCGTCAACCGGCCCGACGACGAGCCGTGCCCCGCGTCCTCGACCTTCGCCCCGCCGTCGTGCCCCGAGGCGCTCGTGACCGTCCAGCCCGTGAGCCCGGCCTCGAAGCCGGGGTTCACCAGCGTGCCCGCCGCTGCGGGTGCGGCGACCGCAGGCGTGACGCCCGCGAGCGCGAGCGCGGTCACCAGGACCCCCAGGGTGCTCTTCCTCGTCGATCTCATCCGTCCTCCTTGACGTGGTGCCTTGATGGGGGGAGCAGGTGGTGCAAGACCCTGCGGGTGGTCGGGCGACCAGGGGCGTGGGCGCCGGACCACCCGCAGGAGAGCGGGTGCCGGTCAGGCCAGGGGAGCCCGCAGCACGCGCACGGCCCCCGGGGCCACGGGCGCGGCTCCCGGCGTGGCCTCGCCCGTCACGAGGTCCGTGGTCCCGTCGGTGAGCGAGGGGAGCTGGACCTCGTGCGCGGTGTGGTTGATCGCGACGACGTACTCGGCGTCCTCGCCGCGGCGGCACACCACCTCGAAGCCCTCGGGCAGGCCCGACGGCGTCAGGCCCGCGTCCGCGTAGACGGCGCCCAGGAGCGTGCCCAGCGCGGCGACGTCGAGGCGCGTCGAGACGTACCAGCCCGTCCCCTCGCCCAGCGTGTGCCGCGTGATCGCGGGGGCGCCCGGGGCCGGGCCGGCGACGTACGTGCCCACGACCTGCGCGCCCTCGAGCACGATGTCGTCGGCCCACACGTCGCCGGGGAGCGTGCCGGTCAACGCCGGTGCGACCTCGCCGCCGTCGAGCGCGACGCTCAGGGACTCGCCCTCCCGCAGGGGGAGGAACTCCTCGACCGTGAGCCCGAGCGCGCGGCGCAGCGGGGCCACGAAGCCGCCCGGGTGCACGGCGTCGTGCTCGTCGACCGCGGCCGAGAAGTACGAGACCAGGAGCGTGCCGCCGCCCTCGACGTAGCGCGTGAGGTTCTCGGCCGAGTCCTCGGTCAGCAGGTACGACGCGGGCGCGACGACCAGGCGGTACCCCGACAGGTCCTGCCCCGGGTGCGCGAAGTCCACCTGGACACCGTCGCGCCAGAACCGGTCGTAGAAGGCGTCGATGCGCTCACGGTGCTGCGCGTCCACGCTCGGGCGCCACTCGAGGTCCTGCGCCCAGAACGACTCGGGGTCCCACAGGATCGCGACGTCGGCGTGCACGCGCGACCCGCGCACCTCGCCGACCGCACCGAGCTCGGCACCCAGCGCGACGACCTCGCGCCAGACCCGGCTCCCCGTGCCCGCGTGCGGCAGCATCGCCGAGTGGAACTTCTCGGCGCCCGAGCGCGAGGCCCGCCACTGGAAGAACATGATCGCGTCGGCGCCGCGACCCAGGTGCGAGAACGCGTTGCGCGCCATCTCGCCCGGTCGCTTGGCGACGTTGCGCGGCTGCCAGTTCACGCCCGACGTCGAGTGCTCGAGCAGCATCCACGGCTTGCCGCCCGCGACCGAGCGCGTCAGGTCCGCGGCGAGCGCGAGCCCCACCTCGTTGCGCGGGTCGCTCGCCCGCAGGTAGTGGTCGTTCGAGACGATGTCGACCTCGCGCGCCCAGGCCCACAGGTCGGTCGACGGGCACTCGCCCGCCATGAAGTTGGTCGTCACGGGCACCGACGAGTGGGCGCGGATCGCGTCGCGCTCGGCGACGAAGCACGCCAGCAGGGCGTCGTTCGTGAAGCGCGCGAAGTCCAGGCGCTGCGCGGGGTTGACGACCGAGGCCGCGACGGCCGGCACGCCGACGTGCTCCCACTCGCCGTAGACCTGGCCCCAGAACCGGGTGCCCCACGCGGCGTTCAGGCCGTCGAGGTCGCCGTAGCGCTCGCGCAGCCACTCGCGGAAGGCGGCGGCGCTCGCGGGCGAGTAGTCGTCCGAGACGGGCGCGCCGTACTCGTTGTGCACGTGCCACAGGGCGAGCGCGGGGTGCGAGGCGTAGCGCTTCGCGAGCTCGGTCGTGATGCGGACGCACGCGCGGCGGTAGTCGGGCGAGCTGGGCGAGACCATGCCGCGCGAGCCGAACCCCAGGACCGTCCCGTCGCGGGTCACGACGCGCGACTCGGGGTAGGCGTGGAAGAACCACGCGGGCGGGGACGCGGTGGGCGTGCCGAGGTCGACGCGGATGCCGTGCGCGTGGAGCAGGTCGAACAGGCGGTCGAGCCAGGCGAGGTCGAACTCTCCTTCGCGCGGCTCCATGAGCGCCCAGCTGAACATCCCGATGCTCACGAGGTTCACCCCGGCCTCGCGCATCAGGGTGACGTCCTGCTCCCAGACCTCCTCCGGCCACTGCTCGGGGTTGTAGTCACCGCCGTAGCAGATCGCGTCGACGCCAGGCAGCCAGCCGTCGTAGACGGGGCCGACCGGGCGGGGCTTGGCGGAAGTCATGCGCTCTCCTCGAAACACGTCGCTGTGCACGATCACAGGTGTGATCGACCGTGCAACACCTAGGTAACAGCATGAAACATGATGTTGACAAGACCATGCAGGGCGTGAGTACTGTGACCGTGCACAGCCCCACACTGTCGTGAGTCGCCCTGGCCCAAGCCCTGGCGAGAAGCGCGATGGTTCCTTGACGAGGAGGACCTCATGCGCCTGTCCACAGGCACGAAGGCAGCGGCGATCATCGCCTCCGCCGCACTACTGATGACCGCTTGCAGCTCGGGTGGCGGGTCGGACGCTCCGGCCGCCGACGGGCCCGTCGAGCTGACCTTCTGGACCTGGGCGCCGAACGTCGACAAGGTCGTCGAGACCTGGAACGCCGCGAACCCGGACATCCATGTCACGGTCAACAAGCAGGACGGTGGCGACCCCGCCATCACCAAGCTGCTGACCGCGGTCAAGGCCGGCAGCGGTGCGCCGGACATCATGCAGACCGAGTACCAGAAGATCCCCACGCTGGTCTCCGCCGACGCGCTCGCCGACATCTCGGGCGAGGTCGCGGACCTGGCGGACCAGTTCCCCGAGGGCGTCTGGAACGACGTGACGCTCGGTTCCGACGCGGTCTACGCCGTGCCGCAGGACTCGGGCCCCATGCAGTTCTACTACCGCGCGGACATCTTCGAGCAGCTCGGTCTGACCGTCCCCACGACGTGGGACGAGTACGCCGCGACCGCCGCCGCCCTGCAGGCCGCCGACCCGACCAAGTACCTCGGCACGTTCTCCGCGACCGACGCGGGCTGGTTCACGGGCCTCTCGCAGCAGGCCGGCGCCTCGTGGTGGGGCATCGACGGCGACTCGTGGACCGTCGCGGTCGACGACGAGGCGACGCTCAAGGTCGCGGACTACTGGGGCGGTCTCGTCGAGTCCGGCGTGATCGACAACAAGCCCATGTACACCCCCGAGTGGAACGCCGCGCTCAACAACGGCACGCAGATCGGCTGGCTCTCGGCCATCTGGGCGCCGGGCGTCCTCGAGGGCAACGCCCCCGACACCGCGGGCCTGTGGAAGATGGCCCCCATGCCGCAGTGGGACGCCGCCAAGCCCGCGACGGGCAACTGGGGCGGTTCCGCGACGGCCGTGACGAGCCAGTCGAAGCACCCCGCCGAGGCCGCGCAGTTCATCGAGTGGCTCAACGCCTCGCAGGAGGGCGTCGACCTCCTCGTCGAGCAGACCGGGATCTACCCCGCGAACATCCCGGCGTCGGCCGAGGCGCTCTCCGAGCCGCCGACGTTCTTCGCGAACCAGCCCGACTTCTACGAGATCGCGGCCCAGACGGCCAAGACCGCGGGCAGCTTCACGTACGGCCCGAACGTCAACGTCACCTACTCGGCGTACAACGACGAGTTCGGCAAGGCCACCGAGGCGAAGTCGCAGGCCGCCTTCACGGCCGCGGTCGAGGCCATGCAGAAGGTCACGCTCGAGGACCTGAAGAGCTCCGGCTTCAACGTCAAGGAATAGGCCCGACGGCGGTCGCCCGGTTCGTCCGGGCGGCCGCCCGCCCGTCGCTCACCCGAGCGGCGACCCCCGCGGAGCCCGGCGACGGGCGCCCGCACCCCACCTGTTGCACCCGTGCTTCGGCACCCGCCTGCTCTCGACCGGCGGAGACCTCCTGAGGAGAGATCGTGACCACGACCACGCCAGTGCGGCCGAGCGCGCCGCCCGCGGCGCGACGCCGCCGACCGGGCGCGTCCCGGCGCCAGGCAGCCCCCTGGGGCTTCCTCGCCCCGGCGATCGTGCTGTTCGTCCTCTTCCTCGCGCTGCCCATCGCGTACGCGGTCTACCTGAGCTTCCGGACCGAGAAGGTCAGCGGGCTCGGGCTCGGGTCCGGCGCGCGGACCGAGGTGTGGAACGGGTTCGCGAACTACGCGGCGTCGCTCGCCGACCCCGAGTTCCTCGCGTCCGTGGGGCGCGTCGCGCTCTACGGCGTGATCGTCGTGCCGACCATGCTCGGGCTCGCACTGCTCTTCGCGCTGCTGCTCGACTCGCGCCGGTCGCGGGCCACCAAGTTCTCGAGGATCTCGATCTTCCTGCCCTACGCCGTGCCCGCGGTCATCTCGTCGCTCCTCTGGGGCTTCCTCTACCTCCCGGGCGTGAGCCCCTTCTACTACGTGTTCGACCGGCTCGGCTGGGACGTCCCGTCCCTGTTCTCCTCGGACCTCGTGATCTTCGCGGTCGCGAACATCGCGGTGTGGGGCGGCGTCGGCTTCAACATGGTCGTCATCTACACCTCGCTCCGGGCGATCCCGTCGGAGCTGTACGAGGCCGCCGAGCTCGACGGCTGCAACCAGATCGGGATGGCCTGGCGGATCAAGATCCCCATCGTCGTCCCGTCGATCATCATGACGTTCGTCTTCTCGATGATCGCGACCCTGCAGGTGTTCGCCGAGCCGACGACCCTCAAGCCCCTGAGCAACACGATCTCCAGCACGTGGACCCCGCTCATGAAGGTGTACCGCGACGCCTTCATCCGCGGTGACCTGTACTCGGCCGCCGCGACCTCGGTCATCATCGCCGTCGCGACGTTCGTCCTCTCGTTCGGGTTCCTGCGCCTGGTGCAGAGCCGTGCCTTCGGTCAGGAGAAGTGACCATGACTACCGACGCCGCAGAGACCGCCCTGGTCGCCGAGACCTTCGACTCGCGCCCCGGGGCGGTCGTCAAGAAGTCGCGCAAGGCCCCGCGGACGGGGCACCGCTCAGCGGGCGACCGCCCCAGCGGGGCGGCGACAGCGATCCTGCTCGTGGGGGCGCTGTACTGCCTGCTCCCCGTGCTGTGGGTCGTCGTGGCCTCGACCAAGTCGGGCAGCGAGCTGTTCTCGACGTTCACCTTCGCGCCCTCGTCGCACTTCCTGGACAACGTGTCGGACCTCAACGCCTACCGGGGCGGGCTGTTCTGGCGGTGGATGGCCAACACGGCCCTCTACGCGGGCATCGGCGGGCTGCTCTCGGTCGTCGTCTCCGCGATGGCGGGCTACGCGCTCGCGAAGTACCGCTTCCGCGGGAAGACGGCGGTCTTCAACATGCTGCTCGCCGGCGTGCTCGTGCCCGGTGTGGTGCTCGCGATCCCGCAGTACCTGCTCCTGGCCCAGGCCGGCCTGACGAACACGTACTGGGCCGTGCTCCTGCCGAGCATCATCAGCCCGTACGGGATCTACCTCGCACGCATCTACGCGGGGGCGTCGATCCCCGACGAGATCGTCGAGGCCGCGCGGACCGACGGCGCCGGTGAGCTCCGGACGTTCGCGCAGGTCGCGATGCCCATGATGGCGCCCGGCCTGGTGACGGTGTTCCTCTTCCAGTTCGTCGCGATCTGGAACAACTTCATGCTGCCGTACATCATGCTCGGCGACGACAAGCTCTTCCCGCTCACGGTGGGCCTGTCGGGTCTGCTGAACCAGGGTGCGTCGCAGCCCGCGCTGTACACGCTCGTGATCACGGGCGCGCTGCTGTCGATCGTCCCGCTCGTGGCCCTGTTCCTCCTGCTGCAGCGCTACTGGCAGGTCGACCTCGCCGCCGGCGCGGTCAAGGCCTGAGGATGTCCCTAGACTCACGTGTCGTGGAGCAGTCCGGGAACGACGTCGTACCCCAGCCCGTCGACGCCGTGCGCGAGGACGGCCCGCAGCCTGCACGCGAGAGGCGAGCGGCGCCGTCGGGCAACGGGGCGAAGCGTCGCCCCACGATCCGCGACGTCGCCGAGGTCGCGGGCGTCTCGCGCGGCACCGTGTCGCGCGTGATCAACGGCGGGCACTGGGTCTCTCCCGACGCGCTCGCGGCGGTCAACGAGGCGATCCGCACCACGGGGTACGCCGCGAACCAGCACGCGCGCAGCCTCGTGACGGGGCGGTCGAACTCGATCGCGTTCCTGCTCACCGAGCCGCAGCACCTGCTGTTCGAGGACCCCAACTTCTCGATCCTGCTGCGTGGCGCGGCCGAGGAGCTCGCGAAGCGCGAGATGCCGCTGCTGCTCATGGTCGCGGGAACTCCCGAGGAGCGTCGCCGCATCGGCGGGTACGTCGCGGCGGGGCACGTCGACGGCGTCCTGCTCATCAGCTCGCACCAGGGCAACCCGATGCTGGCCGAGCTGCTCAAGCAGAAGGTCCCGACGGTCGCCTGCGGTGTGCCGCTCGGGTACGAGGGGCGCGTCGGGTACGTGGCGGCGGACGACCGCGCCGGGGCGCGCACCATGACGCAGCACCTGATCGACTCGGGGCGCACTCGGATCGCGACGATCACCGGGCCGCTCGACACCCCCGGTGGGACGCTGCGGCTCGACGGGTACCGCGACGCGCTGGGCGACCGGTTCGACGAGTCGCTCGTCGCGCACGGCGACTACTCGCGCGAGCGGGGTCGGCTCGCGATGGCCGAGCTGCTCGAACGGCGCCCCGACCTCGACGCGGTCTTCGTGGCGTCCGACCTCATGGCTGCGGGGGCGCTCGTCGCGCTCCAGGCCTCGGGGCGGAGCGTCCCGGGGGACGTGGCCGTGGGCGGGTTCGACGACTCCGGGGTCGCGGCTTCGCTCCACCCGGCGCTGACGACCATGCGACAGCCGTTCGAGCGCATCAGCGCCGAGATGGTGCGGCTGCTGCTCGAGGTCGTCGAGGGCCAGGAGCCTGCGGCGATCACGCTGCCGACGTCGCTCGTGGTGCGGGACTCGGCCTAGGCGAGTTCCGAGGTCGGGGTGCCGGGTGATTTGTCCTTGTGTGTCCTGTCTGGCAGGGTGGGCACCGGTCACGAGCGACCGGTGATACGCCCTCCGCGTGCCGGTCCGGCAACCGCGTTCCCGCGCACGGTGCCTCTGAGGAAGACCCGCCCGACCCGGTATCCGGGCCTTCGGGAAGTGCGAGGTCGAGGTCACGTTCGTCGTGGCCTCGACCCTTGCCCTGAGGCTGCCGCTGCGCCCGCTGCGCCCGCTGCGCCCGCTGCGCCCGCTGCCCCGCTGCCCCGCTGCCCCGCTGCCCCGCTGCGCCGGGTCGCCCCGTCCCCTTCGCCGCCTGAGCCACCCTCGCCTGTGCGCAGCGCGGGTCCGTGGTTCCGCGGTCTGAGATCGGCAGCTCAGGTCGCCGACTGCCTGTCGTGAGCGTGTTGTCCACAGATCCCTGGCCTTCGCTCCGCGTGCCGTCCTGAGCCGCCATCCTGTCCGTGAGGCATTCGGACCAGGGGGCGCTCCGACTCGTGGCATTCGGTCGGCCGTCGAGACAGGGGCATCGCCTGGAGGCGTTGCGCCTGCGCGTGGGAGCGGTCGGCGGACGGTGGGCGGCGAAGCCGAACCGGGGGGAGGGGAGAGTGTGTTCTTTCCGTAGCCCCAACAATTGTGGTGGCTATAGATAAAACACACCCGCCCCCGGAGGCCCGTGAGGGTGGCCGGGCCCCGCGGATCAGCGACACACGAGGGGAAGCGGATGGACTGGAGCAGTCCCGTCTCGGCGGTCGTGCCCGGGCTCGAAGGGCCGGTCCTGCGTGCGCTCTGGAACCGTCAGGGCGAGCTCACGGGTGGGCAGGTGCATCGCGTCGCGCACACCGGATCGTTGGAAGGCGTCCGCCGCGCCCTCGCGCGGCTCGAGCGGCAAGGGATCGTCCAGCGGCGGGCCGTCGGGTCGACGAACTACTACCGGGTCAACCGTGACCACCTGTGCTGGCCCGGGATCGAGGCGCTCTTCGACGCGCTGCACCCCTGGTGCGAGCTGCGCCGACGCATCGACGAGCTGCTTCATGAGGTCGTCCGGGACGACGGTCTCCGTCGGTCGGTCGGCGTCGCGGTCGTCGGGTCCGCCGCTCGCGGCGACGGCACCGCGGCCGACGACCTGGACCTCCTCGTCGTGGTCCCCGACGACTTCCCGACGTGGATCGCCCACGAGCTCGCCGACCAGCTGCGTCGCGACGCAGGAACCTGGACCGGCAACGACGTGGACGTCCACCTCCGCACGATCGCGTGGCTCGACGCCGAGCGCGACCGCCCCGGGGCCCTCGAACGGTGGGCGCACGACGCCGAACAGGTGCTCGGGCCACCCGTGCACGAGCACCTCCCCCTCGTCGTCCTCCCCGACTGACTGCTGGCGGGCAGGCACCGCCGCCGCGCATCCCCGCGGCCGAGCCCAGCCCGCTCCGCACCTGCCCGCGCTGAGCCGAGCCTCGCCGCACCCGACGGCGGAGGGTGAGCCCCGCCGTCGGGCGACGGACCTCAGCAGGTCAGGTTCTCGCCCGTCGTGGTGCCCAGGAGCTCCGCGAAGCGGCGGAACAGCGCGACCCGGTTCGCGACCTGGCGCGGGTTGCCGCCCTCGCACTCGAGCGGTCCGTTGATCGCCCGGATCGTCTCGCGGAAGCCGTGGTCACCGACGATCGCCTCGTGGCACGTCATGGTGCCCTGGCCCCGCTGCGTGTTCCAGTACCAGAGGGCCGTCTTCCAGGCCACGGTCGCGTCGGTCTCGACCAGGAACGGGTCGTTCAGCAGGTCGATGCCCAGGGCGTCACCTGCCGCCTTGTAGTTGAAGTTCCACGAGAGCTGGATGGGGCCCTTGCCGTAGTACGCGTCCTGTCCCGCGGGGCAGCCGTACGGCTGCGACAGGTCGCAGTAGTGCGAGTACACGGCCGTGTCGAGCTCGCTCACGTGCAGCAGCCCCGTGCTCTCGTGGCTCACGTTCGCGAGGAACGCCGCAGCCTCGCGCGCTGCGATCACCGGCCCGCCCGACGTCGCGAACTCCGGGTACGCCGCGGTCGCCGCGACCAGACCCTCGTAGGTGTAGAACGGGTTGCGGTCCGGGAACATCTCCTCGAACTGCGCCTCGGTCACCACGAAGCCCGTCGCGATGCCGCTCGTCGAACCTGTCTCAGCCATGAGCCACCCTCTCGTCACCGGTCCCGACGGGCCGCTGGGTCGAGGCTCGACGACGAGCGGTCGACGGCCGGTCGGCGTTCAGCGGTCACCCTAGGGGACGGTCACGGGCTCCTCGGCATCGGTGTGCAGAGCGCTCCGGGAGAGGTCGTCCGGTGTGGTGCTGCCCGCGTCCGCGGCCGGCTCTCCGCCCGTCGCGCGGTAGACGAGAGCCGCGAGGAGCCCTGCTGACCAGCCGAGGACGAGCGGCCAGAAGAGGCTCGCCTGGACCGAGGACAGTGCCAGGTTGACCGTCGTCGAGCGCAGCTCGCCCACCGCGAAGGCCATGACCGAACGAGTCGCGGGGGGGGCCCCCGCGCCCCCCGCGATCGCGACGAACCAGACCGCGAGCACCAGGCTCCAGCGGCTCGCACGCGGAGGCAGCCGCCGGGTCGCGAGCCACGTGCCCCCTGCGACGACGAGCCCCACGAGCACCCCCAGACCCATCTCGAGCGGCTCGACCACGGGCCTGCCCGTCGTGAAGCGCCAGGCCATCGCGCCCGAGGTAACCTCGGCCAGCAGGTCGACCGGGCCGCGAGCGCTGCGGTGCCACACGAGCCACGACCCCGCGGCGCCGACGCCCGCCCAGACGAGCGCCCCCACGCCGCCCGCGACGAGCGCCGTCGGGTACGTACGGGCTCGCAACGGCTTGCGCGCGCGTCGCGTGGCCGGGAGCGCGGACGCGTCGCGCCGGCTCGTCAGGCTCAGTGTGCCGACGACGACGAGCCCGACGAGCCACCCCGCGCTCAGCCCCCACGAGCTGCCGTCGAACGACGCCGTGAGCAGGAGGAACGCGGGGTTGTCGGGGGAGGGGAACGTGACGTCCGCGACGACGTCGGCGACCGCGCCCGCGGCCCCGCCCACGACGACCCCGAACCAGGTCCCGAGGAGCAGGGCCCACGTGCCGGTGCCGCGAGGAAGGCGTCGCGTCGCGAGATAGGTCACCGCGACGACCACCGCGCCGGCGAGCAGCCCCGCGAGGACCGTCTGCCCCTCGAACGGTGCGTCCGCCGAGCGGCTCAGCAGCGCGCTCCCGACCCACAGGACCGACGTGAGGAGCCCGGCGGCGAGGACGGCAGGTTCTCGGCGTGACGTCATCGGCATCCCGCGAGGGTAACGGACGCAGATGGCCCTTGCGGTTGCCGGTCGAGCTGCCCGCCCGGATCGTGGGAGACATGCATCCTGAGCGCGGTATCTCCCGCTTCCCGGTCGACCTCCTCGTGCGCTCCCTGGCGATCGGCACCGCGGCCGGCAGCCGCGCCTCGCTGGGCGTCGCGCCCGCCCTGCTCACCTCGTCGGCGACCGGTCGAGGGATCACCGTGGCCAAGGTGGTCGCGGGGCTCGGGATCGTCGGTGAGGTCCTGGGCGACAAGCTGCCGGGCGCCGGGTCGCGCCTCGAACCGCCAGGGCCCGCGATCCGCATGACCTCCGGTGCGATCGGGGCCCTCGTGCTCGCCCGCCGAGCCGAGGCCGGTGTGCTCCTGCCCGTGCTCCTGGGGGCGGCGGGAGGCGCGGCCGGGACCTGGGGCGGGGCGGCGTGGCGGGCCGCGTGGGTCGGGAAGGGCCCGGACTGGCCCGCGGCGGTCGCGGAGGACGTCCTCGCGCTCTCGCTCGCGACGTTCGCGGTGAGGCGCTGAGGCGCTCGTCCCCGCGCCCGACGCCGGAGCCCGCCTTCCTGCGGAAGGTGGGCTCCGCCGTCGGGCAGCTGGGCGGGGGGGCTCAGCAGGTGAGGTTGGACCCCGTGGTCGTGCCGAGGATCTGCGCGAAGCGCTGGAACGCCGCGATGCGGCTCTGCACCTGCGCGGGGTTGCCGCCGTTGCACTCGAGCGTGCCGTTGATCGAGCGGATCGTCTCGCCGAAGCCCGCGCCGTTGACGATGGCCTGGTGGCCCGACATGGTGCCGGGGCCCGACTGCGTGTTCCAGTACCAGAGGCCGGTCTTCCAGGCCACGGCCGGGTCGGTCTCGACCAGGTACGGGTTGTTCAGCAGGTCGATGCCCAGGGCGTCACCGGCGGCCTTGTAGTTGTAGTTCCACGAGAGCTGGATGGGGCCCTTGCCGTAGTACGCGGACTGGCCCGCGGGGCAGCCGTAGGACTGGCTCGGGTCGCAGTAGTGCGGGTAGTTCGCGGTGTTGATCTCCTTGACGTAGACCAGGGCGCCCGTCTCGTGGTTCACGTTGGCGAGGAAGGCCGCAGCCTCGCGCTTGGCGACCTCGGTGCCGCCCGACGTGGCGAACTGCGGGTACGCGCTCAGGGCGTTGACCAGGCCCTGGTAGGTGTAGAACGGGTTCCGGTTGGGGAACATCTGGTTGAACTGGGCCTCGGTCACGACGAAGCCGGTCTGGTTGCCGCCGCCGTTGTCACCACCCGTGGTGCCGCCGGTCTCTCCCGTGCCGCCGCCGGTCGAGCCGCCGCACGTGCCCTGGTCGCGCCAGACGCCCCACTGGCCCGTGGTGCCGGGCGTCTCGCCCTGCGTCCACCAGCCCGCCTTCCAGTTGTGGCCGCCGGTCGAGACGACCGCGCCGCCCGTGTAGACCGCGGACGCGCTCCACGGTGCGGCGCAGGGCTCGGCCGCGGAGGCGCGGGGGGCGAGGACCGTGGCGGTGACCGACAGCGCCGCGAGGGCCGTCGTGAGGAGCAGGGCGAGCAGGGCCAGCGTCGTCGCTGGCCGTCGGATCGTGTGCGCGGTGCGCATGTTCGTACCTCTCGTCGATGACAGGGGACGACTGCGAGCCTGGCGGGGGATTTGTCCGATGGTCAACGCACGTAGGGGGTACTACGTAGGTGAGGGGCCGGTCGTGGCGTGGCGTGGCGTGGCGTGGCTGGGCTGAGCGTCCCGGTCCGGGAGCAGGGGTGCGGACCGGACGCGCTCGGGTGTCTGGGGGCGGGGGTGTTTTCTGTGTAGCCACCACAATTGTGGTGGCTGCGCAGAAAACACCCCTCTGGGTAGTCGCACCCTGCAGGCGCGGCGACGTGTTCTCGGCGTGCAGAAACTGCCTGTGTGCATCTATTGCACATGTGCACTTGGTGCACTACGTTCGTGTCATGGCCTCCGACAAGAACGCACCGCACCGCACCGACGGGCTGCCGAGCCTGGCCTCGGCCCGCGCCGCCCTCGAGGCCGCGGCCGGACTCGCTCCCGAGGAGGCCGTCGCGGCTCTCGCCGAGGCGCGCGTCCAGCTCGACGCCGCGCTCGACGAGGCGATGGCTCAGGCCCTGCTCGCCGGCCACTCGCTCCGCTCGGTCGCAGCGGACGCGGGAGTCGCGCCCAACACCGTCCCGCCCCGCGTCGCCCGCACCGCGGCGCTCGGCTCCTACCGCGGACCCGACGACCGCGTGACCGCAGAAGGAGTGACCAGGGCGCGCTACGACGTCGAGCAGGGCAAGCACGTGAGTGCCGCTCCCGAGGCGACCACGCCGCTCCGCTTCCGCCGCCGCACCTGATCCGCTCCCTCCCGCGCACCATCAGCCGCACCGCCCCACGACCCGAGGAGTACCCCATGGCCGACGCCACCTCCACCCACCTGTCGATGCTCCTCGACCGGTCGGGCTCCATGCAGTCGATCAAGGCCGCGACGATCGCGGGCTTCGACGAGTTCATGCTCGAGCAGCGCGGTGTCACGGGGCGCTGCACCGTGACGCTCGCGCAGTTCGACAGCGAGTACGAGGAGGTCTACGCCGACCGGGACGTCGCCACCGTCCCGTCGCTCGACCTCCAGCCCCGTGGCACGACGGCTCTGCTCGACTCGATCGCGCGCCTCGTCCACTCGACGAGCGTGCGGATCGCGCAGCTGCCCGAGGACCAGCGGCCTGCGACCGTGATCGTCGGGATCATGACCGACGGCCACGAGAACGCCTCGAAGGAGTACACGCACGCCGCGATCAAGGCGCTCGTGACCGAGCGCGAGACCGTGTTCGGCTGGACGTTCCTCTACATGGGGGCCAACCAGGACGCGATCGAGGTCGGAGAGTCGATCGGTGTCGCCCGCGAGCGGTCGCTGACCTACGAGGGCGTCTCGGCAGGGGCCGCGTACGGGGCCGCGTCGGCGAGCATGGCCCGCCTGCGCACCGGGGTCGCCGACGGCGCCGCGCCGGCCGTGGCCCGCGACACGTTCGCGGGGTTCACGGCCGCCGAGCGCGACCTGGCTGCGGGGAACGGCTCGCCCGCCGGGCGTGTGCGCACGGCCCGGCCGGCGCCCGCGGTGGCGCGCCCGGCCGCACCGCCCGCGGTGCCGACCGCACGGCTCACCGAGAGCGAGCTCGTCGCGTGGCTCACGCAGTGGCGCGACACCACGTCGGCCACGAGCATCGGCGACCGCGCGACCTACGGTGGCCGCAAGCTCATCGACGCCCAGGTCGCGGGCCACGACGTGTTCCTCAACGCCGACACGTCGCGCGGCGCGGTCGAGCAGCTCCTCGCGCACGCGGCGCGGGGCCCGCTCGTGTGGTCGGCCATCACGAACCGGAACGGGGTCGTCAACAAGATCACGTTCCAGCCCGACGGCGCCCGGACCCCCGGCTGGTACTGCTACCTCACGGCCGCGCAGGCGGGGGAGGGGCGGCTGTGAGGTGACGGTGCGGTGTTGCGGCGGTGAGCGACGTCCGTGGCAGGTCACGGCCGACCTCGTCGGGTAGTCTTCCCGATCGTTCGGGCTGAAGACCATCACGCCCGTCGACGAGGCAGGGGGCTTCGATGGAGGATCCGCGGACGGCACCGAAAGCTGGGGCGGTCAGGCGGCACGTTCGCTGGGCCGTGCCGCTCGTGCTCGCACCGATCGCCTACGTCGGCTGCATGGCGGGCATCGCTGCCCTCGACCGGGGAGAACAGACGGACAGCTCGACCTTGCTCGTCATGCTCCTGCTCCTCCTGGGCGCCGTCGTCGCGCCGATCTCCCTCGTCGTCCTTGCGGTCGTCAAGGCCTCCGCGACGTATCGCGATCACCGGCGCAGCACGGGACGGTTCCGCGCGGCCGAGCTCATCGACATCCGACGGCGCGACGCGTCCGCGCGCGGGTGGCGGGACGCCCAGGCGCTGCGCCAGCAGCTCCTCGCGGGAGAAGTACCTGCGACCCTGGCCGTCTGGGACGTCGTCCCGTACGCAAACGAGGAGTTCTTCTGCGACGTCCCCATCGGCTATGCCCGGTACTACGGCAAGGACGTCAGCTACTCGCAGACATCGGGCTTCTTCTACGGTCGACCCTTGTTCGTCGCCGCAGGCCTGGCCGTGACCGCGCTCTCCAACGGCGCTCAGCGCACCGCCGCCCGGAACAAGGCTCGGCAGCAATGGCGTGAGCAGTGCATCAGCAGGCTCGTCGTGAGCAATCACCGACTTCTCGTGCAGACGCGAGGCCGGTGGCTCTCGTTCGACTACGCGTCGATGACAGCCGTCTTCCCGGAACCCACGAGCTGGGGGCTCGTCTGCCAGTTCTCCGAGGCGGAACCGCTCCTGCTCACCGGAGATCATGCACCCTTCGTGGCCGTCATGACGCTCTACCGGACCCACGGTGAACGTGCGCTGCGCGAGCACCCCAGCCTGGCGCTGCTCACCGTAGGCGGCTGAGGGGCGCAGTGTCGGGGGACGGACGGTCCGCCCCCGGTGCGGGCCACCGTCGCCCGATTTGCGCACAACCACGGGGTTCTAGTACAAATGCCCCAGGTCAAGAGTGACCGGCGAAACGCCCTCCGCGTGCCGGTCCGGCAACCGCGCTCTCTGCGCACGGTGCTCCAGGAGGAAGACCCGCCCGCTGCCGATCGGTCGCGGGAAGCGCAGGGTCGTCGACCAGCCCGGACTTCGGTGCTGGTCGGCCCCCTTCCTCGACGAAGGAAGAAGCATGACCGAACCGTTGATCAACCCGTCTCCCACCCCCGACGGGGTGGACTCGACACCTGTGGTCGTCCCGGACGACTTGAGCGGTCTCACTGAGGGACTCGGCCGCGCTTGGCGACGGCGACCTGCCGAGATCGTCGATGTACCAGAGGCACGCCGATGGTTCTACGAGGGCCGCCACCCCACGTGGGTGCTTGAGGAGTACGAACGACGCCACAACATGGAGATCTCACACCGCTTCTGGGAGTCCTGGATCATCGACATGGGGCTCGTTCGACGTAACGTGCGCAACGAGGCACTCATCCCGTGGCGAGTCCTCGAGAGACACCGGTGGGATGAACCGATCCAGATGCTCCGACTCGAAGCTTGGCGACGCGCGGGGCTCGAGATGGACGAGGTGCACCTCGCGCAGAACGATGCATGGCGGGATCGCTTGCTCCGAGAGGACGTGGTCGTCGAATACCGGCCGGAGCTCGCCCGGGATGCGTTCGGCTACGTCGCCAGACGGCCGGGTATCGACATCGGTCTTGTCCGTGAGCCCGACACGACGGACGGGGCTCCCGGTGTCCGCTGAGATCGAGCAGCCAGCCATGACACTTCGTCGGTCCCGAGACGTGAGACAGGTCACCCAGAAGTGGGGTTTTGGAATGTCCCCCGTCAAGCAGGAAGTCCTCGCCCGGAGGCAGCATGCTGTCGGGGCTGTGCATGGTCTTTTCGTCGCGGCCGAGCCCATTTCGACGACCCCGCCAGCAGGACTCCTGGACCAGATCTCGGAGGTCAAGGGGCTCTTCTCGCGGAGCTGGAAACAGGATCAGTGGGACTGGGCGGTTGTCTGGCAGCAACTGGGAAGACCTGTACCGCGCAATGCACGGCAGTCCGCCGAGACTTTGGGAGCTCTTCGGCGTGCATTGAGCGACAGAGATCCGGAAGCGGCAGGTGGAGCAGTTCTGCGCGGAGCTCGCTCGGGTCTGGTACACCACCTCAAGGCATACCTCGGAGAGCGGAAACCGCTCCTGGGGGACGAGACCGGCTTCGTCTACGTGCTGTCGACGCGAGAACAGCCGCACCTCCTCAAGATCGGCTACACCCGACGGCCGATCGCGGATCGGGTGGCGGAGATCAACCGGGCAACCGGAGTCGCCGTGCCGTTCGGCGTCCGCAAGCTGTGGATCGTCAAGAACCCGAGGGCAGTCGAGGCCACGGTCCACGCACTGCTGGGCCCATATCGCCTGAGAGATGATCGGGAGTTCTTCCTCATGGAGTTTCGCGAGGCTCGCACGATCATCGATCGCTGTGTCGGGGAGATGAGAGCAAGGTCGATCGGTGACAGCCCGGTGGCCGTCGCCCCGGGTGAAAAGCCGTGACCAGGGCGACGTGTCCGCCCGCGGGGCGTGACGCCGTCGGGCAGGTCCGGTACACCAGAGCCATGCCGCCCCGCACCTTCCCGACCGAACCCGCCTACCCGCCCGACGGGGGCGCCGAGCGCACCCTCCACGAAGCGCTCCTGGCGCAGCTGCCCGACGACGCCGTGGTCTTCCACGGCCTGCGCCTCCAGGAGGAGGAGCAGGAGTACGAGATCGACCTTCTCGTCGCCTGGCCGGGGTTCGGGATCGCCGCGATCGAGGTCAAGGGCGGGCACATCGAACGGCGTGACGGCACCTGGTGCCAGGGGAACGGGGACCAGCGGCACCGCATCGATCCGGTCGGGCAGGTGCAGGGGGCGCGGCACGCACTCCAGGCGCTGCTGCGGCACCGCGGCCTGCTCGCCGCCGAGTCCCGGACCGCGCACCTCGTCGCGTTCCCGCACCAGTACGTCGGACCCGACTGGGCGACGCTCGATCTGCCCCGCGACATGATCGTCGACCGAGGGGACCTCGAACGCGGGCATGGGCTCGCCGAACGGGTGCGCAACGCGATCACCCGGCACGGCCAAGGGCACGGGCCGCTCGCCGACGCCGATCTCGAGGAGGTCGTCGAGGCGCTCGCGGGCGGCTTCCCCAGCCAGGCGGAGCACCTCGCCGCGGCCGCAGCGCACGAGGACAGGCTCGAGCAGATGACGCGCGACCAGGGCCGCATCCTCGACCTTCTGCGCGAGGCCCGGCGGCTGCGCGTCGTGGGCGGAGCGGGTTCCGGCAAGACGTGGCTCGCGCTCGAACAGGCCCGACGGCGGGCGCGCGCCGGGGAGTCCGTCGCCCTCCTGTGCTACTCGCGCGGGCTCGGACGGTACTTCGAACGGGTCGTCGCGACCTGGCCCGTGCGCGAACGCCCCACCTACGTGGGTCTCTTCCACGACCTGCCGCGCGCCTGGGGCGCCGCAGCAGGCGCGGACGACGACGGCGACTACTGGGAACGGCACCTCCCGCTCGCCCTCGGAGAGCTCGCGGCCCAGCGGTCACCGGCCGACCTGTTCGACGCGGTCGTCGTCGACGAGGCCCAGGACTTCGGCGACCTCTGGTGGCCCTCGCTCATGAGGTGCCTGCGTGACCCCGACACGAGCGGCCTCTACGTCTTCATGGACGACGCCCAACGCGTCTTCCCCCGCGAGGGGCACGTGCCGATCGAGCTGGTCCAGGTCACCCTCGACGAGAACCTGCGCTCGACCAAGCAGATCGCCCAGGTCTTCGGCGCCCTGTCCGAGGACCTGCTCCGTCCCCGCGGCATGGACGGACCACCCGTGCGCCTGGTCGACGTCCCCGCGGAGCAGGCTGTCGGTGCCGCCGACGACGCCGTCGACGCCCTGCTCGACGAAGGCTGGGCCCCTGGGTCCGTCACGCTCCTCGCGACCGGGCGCCGGCACCCCGCCCAGGTCAACGAGGTCGCGCTCGGCGGGCACGCCGCCTACTGGGACACGTTCTTCGCCGAGGAGGACGTCTTCTACGGGCACGTGCTCGGGTTCAAGGGACTCGAGCGCCCCGTCGTCGTGCTCGCCGTCAACGGCGTCCGCGACGTCGCCCGGGCGCGCGAGATGCTCTACACCGGGCTGTCCCGGGCACGGTCGCTGCTCGTAGTCGTCGGGCCGCGCGAGTGGATCGAACAGGTCGGCGGTGAAGCGGTGCGGCGGAGGCTGGGGAAGGCGGTGAGGTGGGAGGTGGCCGGGTGATGGCGGCGGCGACCTGACCCGCAGGGTTCTAGGACCGCTCGAGCTCCGCGTCGTCGCACGTCTCCGACAGCACCGGCGCGTTCAGGCGGACGACGGACGTCTGCTCGGACGAGACGACGAGCTCGGCCCCTGCGTCGTCGGTCGACGACACCTCGACCGCCCCGCCGTCCGCGAACACGGTCTGCCCCAGGGCGGCGAACCCGTGCTGCGCGAGGACGGGGTCCAGGGCTGCGCGGACCGCCGCGAAGTCGTCACCCTCGACGTACAGGTACTGAGCCGAGCCAGCGGCCGGCAGGACCAGGGTGCACGCCGAGCCCTCCTCGGAGAGGGCGGCCGTCCCGCTCGACTCCCACGGCGTGGCCGGGTCGAGGGACGACAGCGCCGCGAGGACGTCGTCGCGCACCACGGTGTACGTGTCGAGCGCCTCGGCAGGGCTCGCACCCGGCGTGCTCGCGGTCGGAGCTGCGGCGGGAGAGCTGCTGCACCCTGCGACGAGCTGCCCGACGGCGGCCACCACCAGCAGCAGCACCCCGCCGGCACGCAGCCGCTTCCTCGACGATCCGGCGTCTCTCACGCGGTGCCCCCTCGCTGGGTCGGTCGACGCGCAGGTGCGCGGCGTCGTCGAACCTAGCAGCGACGAGGCGCCCACCGGGTGACGTCGCATGGGGACCGCTGCCCATGGCCTGCCCGCCGCGTGGTCGATAGCGTGGGTCGGCGATGCCCGGGACCAAGGCGGTCCCGCAGCCACGAGGGGGGACATGCGCACCATGTTCGGCGCCGACGTCGAGGCGCTCGCAGGGCTCGGCAGCAGCTTCGTGGAGAGCGCCGAGACGCTCGAGACGGCCCGGCGGCAGGTCGACGGGATCGTCGCCTCCGCGGGCTGGGTGGGGCCCGACGCCGAGGAGTTCCGGCAGGACTGGTCCCGGCGGCTGGCCCCCGCGCTCGCCTCCTGCCTCGGTGCGCTCCGCGACAACGCCGAGGTGCTCCGGCGGAACGCCGAGGACCAGGCCCGCACCAGCGCGGCCGACGGCGGAGCGGGGCCAGGCCTCGACCGGGGCGGTAGGCCGGGGGCCGGGGGTGGTGGCGACCGCTCCGGCGACGGGGGGAAGGACCGGCCGGGCAACCCTGACCTCTCGGGCCACGGCCCGTGGGTCGACGTCCCGCCCACGATCCCGCTCGACGACGCGGCGCTCGACCCGAACATGATCAACCAGCAGGGACTCGGCGACTGCTGGCTCCTCGCGGGCCTGGGCGCGGTCGCCCGCGACGACCCCCAGTTCATCCGCGACCACATGCGGCTCAACGCCGACGGGACGTGGACCGTGACGATGTACAAGGACGGCGATCCCGTCGAGATCACGGTCGAGCCCGAGGTCGCGCAGGACGGCGTCATGGACCCGAGCGGGAACCCGAGCTGGGCGTCGATCTACGAGAAGGCGGCCGCCGAGTACTGGGGCGGCAGCTACGACGACATCGACGGCGGCTACTCGAGCGATGCGTTCGCGGCCATCACCGGCGCGACCCCCTCCAAGACCGGCGAGGGGAACCTCTCCGACCTCAAGGACCGTCTCGCCGACGGCCCGGTCGCGCTCGGGACCGAGGACGAGCCGTCGTGGTGGCCGTTCGGCGACGAGGTCGACGACTCCCGGGTCGTGCCCAACCACGCGTACATCGTGGACAAGGTCGAGGAGCGGGACGGCGAGCTCAAGGTCCACGTCATCAACCCGTGGGGACCCGGCGCCCACCTGCAGAATGACGGGTCTGACAAGGTCGGCGACATGTGGCTCACGGAGAAGCAGTACAAGGAGAACTTCGACACCGTCTACGCCGTCCCCTCCACCCGATAGGACCCACCTGTGACAACAGTCAGGAATGCTCGGCAGGGCTCGCAACCCACCTTCGGGGTGCTGCGGGTCGGGATCATGCGCGTCGGCCTCGTCGACGGCACGCCCCTCGCGCAGCTCGCGCTGCGCACCCCCTCGGACGAGGCCGTCGTCGTGCTCGACGAGGGGGACGCGTTCGAGCTCGACGGCGTCGGGACGCTGCACCTCGACGAGATCCGGGCGAGCGAAGGCACGGTCCGTGGCGAGGTCACGCTGCGGTTCGAGGAGGTCGACGACGCCGACTGACCGGACGGTCCGCCCCAGAGGCCGGTGTCGGCGGCGGCTGGGAAGGTGGAACGCGGGAGGCCTCGCACCCGGCGGGGCCGGGAAGGCAGAGATGAGCTCACCGACGCAGCCCCGCACGTACCCGCACGGGGTGCCGTGCTGGGTGGACACCGAGCAGCCCGACGTCGACGCCGCCACCGCGTTCTACGGCGCCCTGTTCGGGTGGACGTTCACCGACAAGATGCCGCCCGACGCGCCCGGGCGCTACGTCGTCGCCTCGCTCGACGGGCAGGACGTCGCGGCGATCGCCTCCCCGCCCGACGGCAGTGACGGGACACCCGAGTGGATCACCTACGTCGCGGTCGACGACGTCGGCGCCACCGCCGGGGCGGTCGCCGCCGACGGCGGCGTGCTGCTCTCCGGCCCCGAGACCGTCGGCCCGCCCGGACGCATGGCCTCCGTCCAGGACCCGCAGGGTGCGCGGTTCCGGCTGTGGCAGGCGGGCACGCGCCTCGGGGCGCAGCGCGTCAACGAGCCGGGCACCTGGAACTTCAGCAACCTCCTCACGCCGGACCCGAACCGGGCCCTCGACTTCTACGGACCGCTGCTCGGCTGGGAGCTCGACCCCGCGCTCGGCGCCGGGATGTTCCGCGTCCCGGGGTACGGCGACCACCTCGCGCACACGATCGACCCCGGGATCTTCGAACGGCAGGAGTTCGCGCCGCCCGGGTTCGCTGATGTGGCTGCTGGGGTGGCGGCCGTCGACGGGCCGGCTCGGTGGGACGTGGCGTTCTCCGTCGCGGACCGTGACGAGAGCGCAGCCGCGGCCGAGCGGGCCGGTGGGGTCGTGCTGTCGACGAGCGAGAACGAGTGGACGCGCGAGGCTGTGGTGCGCGACCCGCAGGGAGCGCGGCCGACGCTGTCGCAGTTCGCGCCGCAGGAGTGGGGGTAGGCGGTCCCTCGCGGTCTAGGCCGGCCGGGCCGCCCGGCTGGCCCGCCCGGCGATCGACTCAGCCAGGTGATCGACCTGTCGAAGGATCTCCGACGGCGTCGTCCCCAGGTCGAGCGCGTGGGTGTGGATGACGGGTCCGTCGTGGACGACCTGGACGGGCGATGGGGTCTCGCCCACGGAGTGTGCGTAGACCAGGTGGCCCTCGCTCAGGCCGAGGGCCGTGCAGTACGCGAGCAGCTGGTACACGTTGTCGCCGTGCGTCGCCTGTGGACCCGTCGACTGGTACTTCGCGTCCACCACCGCGCGCGGGACGTCGGCGTCGTGCCAGACGAGGTCCGGCCTGAGCGGGACCTTCCCTGCCACGTCGAGCGACCATGCCGTTGCCTGGGCGGTGACGGTGCCGCCGCGGGACCGGAGCCGCGGACCCAGGACGCGTTCGAGGAAACCCTCGAACACCGCGGGCATCGACAGCGTCAACGAGAGGGCTGACGTGGATCCGGCGCTCAGGTCGATGCCCGATCCGTCGAGAACCAGCTGCGCCAGGGCGACCGCCGGGCGGTACCGCTCGTTGAGGCGGCTCCAGACGACCCTGTTGCTCGCGCCGGGCGCGTCCAGCGGGGCGACGTCAGCAAGGGTGAGCTGGATGCGACGCAGCCCGCGCCGCACCTCGGGGTCGTCGATCCCGAGACGGTGCAAGGCCGTCGCGGCGGCCTTGAGGGTCCTGTTCTCGACGACGTCCTCGTCGTGCTCCTGGTAACGCACGGCGAGTGGAAGGGCGACGCCGGGACGTCGGCGGACCTGCTCGGCGATGTCGATCCTGCCCCGGACGGTCGGGAGGTCGTCCTGCTTCTCCCGGTAGCCGCGCAGGACTCCGTCGGCGAGCGTGCGCTGGGTCACGAGCACGAAGAGGCGAGCGAGCGCGGTGTGCAGCTCGTCCTGCATAGCGAGCCCGACGCTCTCGCCCCACCGGTGCTCGCCGGCGCCGGCGAGGTAGAGGACGTTGGCGACGGGGATCCGGGGCCGGACGACGACCGTTCCCCGGTCGGTGCGTACGACGCCGACCACGCCACCGGCCCGCACGTCCCACCGGGGTAGCGCACCGGGGACCTGCTCACGTGCGGGCGAGACCTGCGCCCGGAAGCGGTCCTGGAGGAGTCGGACGGTCGCGAGGTCGCACGCGACCGTCGAGGTCGTCCACTCGGTCAGGCGGACGGACTCAGGCGGCACCGTCGTCATCCGCCTGGTCGGTCTCGAGGTACGCCGCCACCGGTCGGAGCGCATCGAGCGAGAGCCGCGCGAGGACGTCCGGACGCCCGTAGAGGTGCTCACGCAGCGTGGGGAGGACGTCGTACGCCCAGATGCGCTCGACCAGGCGGTCGTCGAGGTCCTCCCGCAGGAAGTGGCTCGGCCCGATCGCCGCGAGCGGGTCGTCGACGAGTGAGTTCGCCCGCACGATCGCGTCGGCCACCCACTGGAGGCGAGGATGGCGGGCAGCGAGGTAGCCGGGCAGGACCTGGGCGACCGGGCCCGTGACCGGGTCGAAGTCGACGAAGGAGAAGCGGCGTCGCAGCGCCGAGTCGAGGAGCGCGATCGAACGGTCCGCGCTGTTCATGGTGCCGATGAGCAGGAGGTTCTTCGGGAGGGAGAACTCCTCGCCCGAGTACATGAGTCGCACCGAGTCCTCGCGGTACTCCAGCAGGAAGTACAGCTCGCCGAACACGCGCGCCACGTTGCCTCGGTTGAGCTCGTCGACGAGCAGGACGTACGTGTGATCCGGGTCGGCCGCGGCGCGCTCGGCGACCGTCCGCAGGGGGCCGCCTCGGAGCGTGAAGCCGCCGTCGGCCGACGGCCGATAGCCCTCGACGAAGTCCTCGTAGGAGTAGGACGGGTGGAGCTGGACGAGGTGCACTCTGTCGGGGTCGCCTGCGATCCATGCCGCGAGCCTGCGCGCCACGAAGGTCTTGCCCGTGCCCGGGTTGCCGGTGAAGATCACCTGGCGTCGGTCCAGGACCAGGTCACGGATCGTCTCGACGAACCCTGCCTCGAGGTAGAGCGACGCAGCGAGCTCGTCGAGCGAGACGTCAGCGCTGAGCTCGGCGCTCGCGGGCTCGAGGGCGGGAACTGCGTGCTGTGCCCCAGCTGGCGGAGTCCCCTTCCCGGTCTTGCGCCACTCCGCGACCGCGTTCCGCTCTTCGTCGGACCAGGACTCCGTGGGCTCCATCGTCAAGGTCGCCCAGAGAAGTCCCTGGGCGTCGAGGCGGTCGCGCAGCTCCACCCCGTGGCGCGGGGCGATCTCCGTCACGAGGTCGAGCAGGCCCAGGAAAGCGTCGAAGACCTCGCTGTCGGGAGCGTGCGCGGCCGGGCGGTAGTAGCCCGTGACCTTGATGAAGTCGGCGACGTACCGAGACCTCCAGACCGGCTCGGCCTCGGCGTCGACGGCCATGCGGAGGAAGGACGAGACGCTGAGGCGTGACCCGCGCTGATCGAGGACGTCCGGAGGCAGGGATGCCGCGAACCCGTCCAGGGCGCCGTCCCGATCGAGGGTCCAGAGTGCTCGGAGGGTCCTCGCCGCGTCGTCGGGCGCGGCCTCGGCCCACGTGACGAGGTCCTCGGCCGCCCGGTAGTTGACGAGATTGGTGCGGCGGACCAGGCGTTTGAGCCCGACGAGCCACTCCTCTCCGCCGAGCAACGCTGAGCGCACGTCCTGGATCTCGGCGGCGGCCTCGAGCTTGTACTTCCGCTCCTCGGTGTCGAGCTCCACGCGGTCAGAGAACCACCGGAACCAGGCACCAGCACGCTCGAACGCGTCGGTCGGAGCCGACCACTGCCACAGGTAGGGGGCGCGCCACAGGTCCACGAAGGAGTCCGGAGCCCCCGCGTCCTCGGCCAGACGCCGAGATATTCGTGCGACCTGCAAGGCCTCAGGTGCGCCGTCGTCGTCCGTGCCCCAGATCGAGACGATCGCCTGGCGGGCGGACCGACTGGTGTTCGGCGGGAAGACGTCGGGCAGGAGGAGGTGCTCGAGCGCGAACTTCTGGATCTGGCCGCCCTCGGAGTCGTCGAGGGTGTCGAGCAGGGCGACCAGCTCGTCGGGGGACTCGAGGACCCGACGCCGGACGTCGAGCGGAAGTCGTTTGAGAGCGACGAACGCCTCGACGAGGAACGCGAAGAGCTTCCACCGGTAGGTGCCGTACGCCGTCCCCGCGCGGACGAGGCCGCTGTCGAGCGTCAGACCGAGGTCGTCGGGCAGAGGCGCGGTTCCGTCCCGGGTCTCGAGGATCTCGCGGACGATCGCGCGCTTCTTCTGCCCCGTCACCGCCTCCGGGCTCGCGATGAGCAGGTGGACGTAGAGGATCTCCGCGGCCAGCTGCACGGCACTCGTCGGCGACGAGGCGAGCTGAGAACGCAGCTTGGCCATGAAGGTGCCCGAGCCCGTGTCGGGGCTCTCGACGAAGTCCCTGATGAGTGCCTCGCCGTCGGCGAGCGTCGATCCCGGGCCGTCCGAGAACAGTGACCGGTCGTCCAGCAGTGCGACATCGCGCCACCGCGCTGCGGCCTCGTAGATCGGGCGAGCAGTGGGGTAGGGAACCCTGGTGGCGGACATCGATCTCCTCGTCGGCGGGTGGCGCTGCCACCGTAGCGGGAGCCGTGACACGGAGGGGAGGGGCGAGGGGGTGAAGTCCTCGTTCCGAGCCTCGTCGTCCATGCCTCGGGTATGTCACTGAGGGTTCCCGTTCGCCACACACCTGGGCCGTAGGCGACTAGCTCCCTACTGCCCTACTGCGGGCCGTTTCACACGGCAGCCACGCGGGCGTCGCCGACGACCGCATCGAGCTCCGTGAGACCGACCTGGTGTTGCAGCAGCGCGTCGCGCTCAGCAGCCGGGATGCTCATCGACTCCGCGAGGAGGGCCGCCAGCGCTCCGACCTGCGGCTCGTCGACGTCGCGGGGGAAGAGCCAACGGATGTTGTCGTCGCGGGTGATGAGGTCGACGCTCGTGCGCGCCCCGTCGTCCGCGTCCTGGACGTAGCGCACGTAGCGCACGTCCTCGAGAGGGATGGAGTCACGGATCTCGCCCCGCTTGAGCAGGGCGCTGCTCTTGGCAGCCAGGACACGACGGTCCGTGACGGCGACGACCATGTCTGGGGTCACGCGGTCGAGCGGGAGCGCCTTGCGGCCCAGCGTGGCGAGGGCGTCGTCGGCATCCACCTGGAACGGGGCGGCGACAGCGCGCAGCTCCTCGCCGTCGTCGAGCAACCAGGGCAGGATGCGCAGCACCCGCTCGTCGTCGTACCCGGGCGGGACGCAGAGGACGTGCGGAGGTGTGCTCTCGAGGCCCTCGGGGTGGAGCACCTCGGTGAGCGGTGCCAGCGCGTCAAGGATCTGGGCGCAGGTGAGCTGGGAGCTCCGGGCGCTGCGGCGTGACCGGGTGAGCGGCATGGATGCCCTTCCCGGGAGCTCCGCGATGATGTGCAGCTCGCGGGTGAGCGCATCGACGAGACGCGTTGCCTCGGTCAGCGACTCCTCGAACCCCGCTCGGGCCTCCGCGACGATGAGGTCGAACTGCTTGGCCTCATGGACGTCGTCGACGCCTGCAGCCCGCGACCAACCGGCGTGGACGGACTGATAGCCGGTCCACGCCTTGAGCGACGTGAGCAGAGCGAACGCGTCGAAGACGATCGCCTCGGCGTTCGCCTCGAGGAACTCACGGCGAGGTCCGTGCGCGGTGAGCCCATCGAGCTGACGGACGTGCCCCGCGACGTTCCGGCGGTACAGGTCGAGCTGCGTCTCCAGATCAGCTCCCTTGCCCGAGATCTTCTGCCACGCGGAGGCCGGAACCCCGCCGATCTCGCGCACGCGTGCGACCGTGCCTTCGATCTCCTTGGCGAGCCCGGTGAGCGTTGCCCACTGCTCGGTGCGGATCGTCTGGAGCACGTGGGTCGTCAGCGCGATGTTCGTGCGAACGAGTCGGGTGATCTCACCGAGCTGCATCTGGATCGCGATCATGGCGACCGCTGGCCCGACCGCGGCCGCGATCCCGGCCGCGTTCACCGCTACGGGGACGAATCGCGCCTGGGCGACGAACTTTCCACCCTGCATGATCGTGCCGAGGTTCGCGCCGTCCTTCGCCACGAGCTGTGCCCCGCCCCGGAGCAGTGCGGCGGAGGGTTCGCCGAGCCTGAAGAGGCCCTGCACGCTCGCCACGGCATTCGCCAGGTTCCCACCGAGCGTGGGGGGGGGGCCCCCCCCCCCCCCCCCCCCCCCCCCCCCCCCACCGCCGTCGAGATCCGGTCGAGGTCCGCTGTCGGGATCAGCCCGATGTCGATGAGCTCGAGTCCCTGAGGCACGTCTCCGGTGACGACGGCGATGCCGGGAATCACCTCGGTCAGGACGAGCGGCGCAATCTCACTACCTGCGGACACGGTGCGAACCTCCTGTGGTGCTGAAGGGCTCCGGCGACCGGACCCGACCGACAACATAGACCCAGCTCCCGACCTTCGGCGCATCTGTCGGGTCGTTGGCAGGACCAGTACTAGGTCGCGGTCCCGAACCGCTCCAGCGCCTCCGCGAGCTCGCGCCATCCTGCGCTCCGGTCGCCACCGACGTCCGCACGCTGCCGCACGGCGTGCGCGTCCTCGCGAAGCCGCCGCACGAGCCCGGCCTCGTCGGGGTCCGCTGGGAGATAGCGGTCGTCGAGCAGGTGCGGGGCGTCCCGCTCGGAGTGCATCGCCACGGTGTCCAGGAAGACGGTCAGGCCCCGCGCGGCCCGACGCCGACGCGCAGCCTCGGCCTCCTTCTCCCCACGTGAGGTGGTCGCGTGGGCGGGAGCGCCGTCGTCGGGCAGGGGAGGGGACGCGACGACGACGTCGAAACGACCCTCCCAGAGCCGGCTGAAGGCCACGTCGTCGGCCAGGTGGACGACCGTCCCGATCTCGCTCCCCGGCCCGCCGGGCGCACCCGCCGCGACGAGCTCCTCACGGAGCCCGGCGACCTCGTAGGCGAAGCGGAGCAGGTTGTCGTCCGTCATCGAGGCGCCCACGACGAGGAGGTGCTTGGTCATCATGAGCGACTGCACGAGCGAGCCGACGGGCTTCCAGCGGGTGTCGTAGCGGACGAACGAGCTGCGGGAGAGCACGATCGTCGCCGGGCGGTCGACGTCCCCGTGCATCTTGAGGACCCACGGGCGCGCGGCGTCGGTGGGGTCCCAGGGGAGCGTCGAGATCGCGCGGTCGTGCTGGTCGGCAGGAAGGCCCGACGACGCCGCGACCGCCTCCTCGTAGAGGTGATCGTAGTTCGTGGTCACCGCCTCGGGGATACGCATGCCCGCGAGCAGGCAGTGGGCAAGGCTCGGGCGGAGGTCGTCCCTGGCGAGGATCGACGCGACCTGGCGGCCCAGCTGCTCCTGGCTGTCGCGACGCGCAGCCTCGTCGTGCCGACCCGACCGTTTGGCCAACGTGACCTGCAGGAGCTCGGCCTGCTCGAGCGAACCGAGACCCTTGAGGTCCTCGGGCGTGATGTCGAGACCCATCGCCTCCACGAGCTTCTCCAGGAGCGCACCCCACGAGGGCAGGCCTGCGGCGATGCTCACGCCGGCGCCGAAGAAGAGGGCGAGGTCGCCGCGGGCTGCGCGGTCGCCGAGCTTGCGCGCGCTGGCCTCAAGCTTCTCGGTCAGGGGCGCACGCCGCCCTGCGACCCTGCGGCGGTGCTGGAGCGCCGAGTAGTCGGACCGGCTCGACGCGACGAGCGCGACGTCGACCCCGTGCTCGCCGGCGGCTGCTGTGAGGTGGGCGAGGAGGGAGTCGATGACCAGGCCTCGTTCGAGGTCGTGACCGCCGCCCGCTGTGCCGAGGACCGGGATCGCGACCAGGGGCAGGTCCCGGCCTGCCGCGTGGGCGGTGGCGTGCAGGCGCTCTGTGCCCGTCCGTGCGATCTGCTCGATGGCACGCGCAGCAGCGCGCCCGACCTCGTCGGGCGTCGCGCCGATCGCGTCGAGGAACCAGACCTGGCGGTCGGGCCGAGGCTGGCGGCTCGCCGGGAGCGCGGAGCCGCGCTGCCAGCCGTCCGGACGGAGGCTGGCCCAGTCCTCGCGGGCGCCCAGGCCCGCGGCCGGACGCCAGTGATCGCCGATGCTGAAGCGCGAGTCCGTCGAGATGACGACGGCGTCCGCGCCGAGAGCCTCGAGGCGGCCGTTGAGGACGAAGAGGTGGCCGGGGGTCATGGGGTCTCGACCGATGGCGCTGTGAGAGAACGGTGACGTTCGATCGGCGCCGGAGCCATGGGGGCCCGGTGTTCCTCCCAGTGCTTGCCCAACCAGTCCACCTGCTCGTCTCTCAGTGCCACGTTCAGGTGTTCGTCGTGCAGCCTGGCGTACTGCGGGAACTGGGTGAGCTCCGACCCGACGTCGATTCGAAGGCGTGAGGGGTCCACTGCTATCAGTCCGTCGTCGAAAAGGCGGTGAACGTCTCGCCGCAGCATCAGGCCACCATGCTCAAAGTGCGTTCCTATCTGTGCGTAACTGTAGAGGTGTCCAGCCTCTAGGACACGCTGAGGTGCGGCACCGGTGAACGCGCACACGCTCCCCTGGGCAGCGAGCGTCTTCTCTCTGAACTGTTGCTGACCTCTACGCACTCGGACGAGCGTGTGGCTGAAGCCCTGAGGCATGTCAACCCGTGGACCAGATGGCGGCAGCCACGACAACTCGATCCGTGCAGCTACACGTTCGACTGCCCGAGCCGCGTCCTTGACGGTGAGTACTTCACTGAAGGCAGCCCAGTCCAGTGGGCGCATCGCGTTGATGTCAATGGCGTTCATTTGGACCGACCTGATCTCGTCCTTCCGCAGGAGACCGTGGAGCGACGTCCAGGCGGCGTCGTATCGCGCTACGTACTGGTCCACCTCTACGACTGTCACGTCAGGAGTGGGGAACTCGTGAAAGCACTTCGAGCATCGCCATCGTGGCTCGACCGTCGTGCGCTCATGGATGCGAGTCTTGTGGCACGCTGGGCAACGATTCAAGACCTTCGGGCCGCGTCGTGTCTCGATCTCCTCGATCACGGAGACCCCGAGGAGCCGCTCCTTGTCCCAGAGAGCGATGGGGTCACCGGTGCGAAGGTTCCGATGATTCGGAACCTTGCTGTCCCACGAGTAGTAGGCGTCGTACTGGTCGTCATATCCAGCGTTGCCGCCATGTCCGCGGTTGTCGCCTGCGGCCATGAGTAGCCATGCCCGCCGGGCTGAGTTGCTCTCCATGCGGCACAGCTTGGCAGATCGTCGACTCCTGCCGGACGTTGGGCCATAGAGATCTGGCCTCTGAATCGGTGGACCGTCACAATCGAGCGTGTACCTGGCCGGGGTGCACGGTCGACACGCCGTTGCAGGTTGGCACGATCTGCCGCCAGCAAGGTGCCACGGAGACCGAGCGAGGAGGCCATAGTGCGCCACGTCGCGCATGAGCCGTAGGGTTCAATTACCGTAAACGCTCTTGATATGGGTGCACTGAAACCGCTACCTAAGATGCGGAGTCCTGTGCTCGTCGGAAAACCGGAAGCCAACTGACCGGTTGCGATGCGATCAGGCCTCCTGTCTAAGATAGGAGTAGATCGAACCGGCAATAACTCGTCCAAGTGCGACAGGAACGGCGTTGCCGATCTGCTTGGCGATTTCGATCTTTGACCCGCACCACTGAAAACTATCAGGGAATCCCTGAAGTCGCGCGGCCTCGTAATGCGTAATCGGGCGATCTTCAGTTGGGTGAAGGTAGCGGCCCTTCTCGGGCTTGAAAAACTCGGTGCGGATCGTCACAGACGGCTCGCCGATCCTCATTCGGCCCATGACGTCGCCAGCGCCAGCGTCGTGCGCATCCCAGGCCTCTGTCGATAAGTACTCAAGCTCTGCATGGCGCTCGGTCTTCCCGTCGCTGACAACGGCCCGAAAGAACTCAGACTTACTGCGGCGGCTGCGTGGCTCGGTCGGGGTCTCGGGCGCCTCTACCGACAGGACCGCGATCCGTCTCGTTGTTGCAGTCCCGGCGTCAACGACAACGTGCGCACCCAGGACGCTGAGCCGACCTTCGCCGTCTCGTCGGCTACCGACCTTCTGAATGATCACTTCGCCTCCGCCATCGAAACGACAGGCGTACCGACCCCGGAGGTCCTTCCGGTTCCCACTTCGTGGGATCGCCCGGTACCGCGATATTGAGATGGCCTCCGGGTTGCGCCCGACGTGGAGGTCCGTCGTAAGGAAAGGGCCAGGGAATATGCCGTCTATCCCCTCGACGGGACCTCGCGGCACCCCGGGAAGGTCCGTTGCGATTTCCATATGTGCGGTCTCTGCGAACAGGGCATCTACGGACTCCCAGGCTCGTTCGCGACAGAATGAAAGCTGGAGGCCGTCGAGCGCAGCCTCATGTTGAAGCGCTTCCCTCGAGTGCGTGGGCTGTGGGTATCGCATTAGGTCAATGCGCAGATCGACATCCGTTCGGACGCCGACTACAATTGCGCGCCGCCGGGCCTGCGGCGCCCCGTAGTCGGCAGCGTTCAGGAGGTAGCGGCGATCATGCTCCCACTCGGTATCATCGGGCTTCGAGCCTGGGTCTACGAGTCGATAGTTCGTTAGATCCAAACCCCCGATCCTGACCTTCAGATCCGTGAACTCCACAGAACGAAGGAACCTGTCGACGTTCTCGATGACGAAGACCTTGGGCTGAAGAGCAATGACGACTCGGAGGAACTCCTGCCACAAGGTGTTTCGGTCTGCCCGCACCTTCTCGCGGTTCAGTCCGGAGAATCCTTGGCATGGAGGCCCGCCGACCACAACGTCGACCTCACCAGGAACCCACATCGGTTCCCATCCGACGATGTCACGACAGATGATCTCTGGCGATTCATGCGTACCCTGCCGGTTCGAGGAGGGGCCGAAATTCGCCGCGAACGAGGCCGCGGCGGCGGGCGACCACTCTACGGCGCCGACGCTTCGGAACACCGGCCCCTCTGTCTCCGCATGCCGGTACTGGTGGAAGCCCTCGGTTAGTCCCCCGCAGCCAGCGAACAGGTCTAGGACCGTGATGGGCGCGCGAAGGGGCCGCTCGGATGTCATCCGTCCATCCTAACGTGCGCCGGCCTATCTCTGACCTGCGACGACATCGCAGATCACCGAACGCCGCTCTGTTCTCGACGCAGCGCGACGGGTCTCTTCGGTGACTGGCCCCGTAGGGGTCGTGGCTCTCGTTGGGCCCGCCCCTGGGGCATCCATCCTCTTGGCGAATCGTCGTGTGAGTTCGGTGGCCGCGATACAAGGCCGGCGATCATGACTCGACGCCTGTTGGGCGCTCGAGGCCTTCGATGCGTTCCGGGACGAGCGCGCCGAGCATCGAGATCGCGTTCACGAGGCCGAAGGTCGTCGTGTTCCGCGAGGGGTGCTTCTAGTACGGCTGCCCCGAGCGCGGCAGTGACCTGCGCGCTAGGTGTACCCGGCCAGGACGTTGGTTACAGCTGGCTGATCGGGGGTTGCCCGCCGAGGGCTTGATGGCGACGTCGGGTGTTGTAGTACTCGAGCCAGGGTGCCAGGGCTGCGGTCCGTTCGTCGTTCGAGGTGAAGACTTGTCGGTAGGCCCATTCGGTGGCCAGGGTGCGGTTGAGTCTTTCGACCTTCCCGTTCTGCCAGGGGCAATGCGGCTTGATGAACTTCTGCTGGATATCGTGGGCGGCGCACAGATCCCGCAGCGACCAGCGGTAGGCCCAGGCGTTGTCCGTCATGAGGCGTTCGATCCGGGTGATGCCGCGGGTGGCGAAGTAGCCGATCGCGCGGGTCAGGAATTCTGCGCAGGTGGTGCCCTTCTCGTCGGGGAGGATCTCGGAGTACGCCAGCCTGGAGTGGTCGTCCACGAGTGAGTGGACGTAGTCATACCCGGTCCCGTGCTTGCGGTCTCGGTTGTCGTTCTCGGCACCGCGGCCGTGGGCTCGCCACCCGCCGCCGTCCGGGATGCGCCCGAGCTTCTTGACGTCCATGTGCACCAGTTCGCCCGGCCGGTCACGTTCGTAGCGCACGGTGGTCGCTTTGGAGGCCCGCAGGCGATCGCCCGTCATCGGGTCCAGCACGGCCAGGTGCGGCATGTGGTGGCGCGCCAGGACCCGAGAGACCGTGCGGGGCGGCACGCCGAGCTCGGCCGCGATCTGGTCCCGCCCACGCCGCTGCTCCCGGCGCAGGGCCACGACCCTGGCCTCTGTCTCGGCGCTCGTCCTGGTCGGACTGTGGTGCGGGCGCGAGGACCGGTCAGCCAAGCCGGTCTCGCCCTCGGTAGCGAATCGGTGCAGCCAGTGCCGCACTGTCTTGCGTGAGACGCCCATCGCCGCAGCAATGTGGGCCTGCTTCCAACCATCCCTGCGGCGCTCGACGATCAACATCCTGCCGCGAACGGTCAGACGGGCATTAGCGTGGGACACGAGGACCTCCGGGTTGTGAAGACTTCGACATCTCCACTAAGCCCGGAGGTCCTCCCTTCGACAACCGGAACTGGCACCAACCTCACGGCCGGGTACAGCTAGCGCGGACTGGTGGGTCGTCTTGCTCCGGCGAACATGGAACGAGATGGCGGGTCTTGGGCGCTCTCGATGCTGTTGGTTGGCGCGACGCCGGGACACCAGCATCCAGAGGCGGTAGCCGACCGAATCTGCTCAATCATCCCATCGTCCGTTTGACAAAGTGCTCCGACCTCGGATCTCCTCGAGCACGCCCTCCATGAGCCCAGGGACGTCGCGTCCACCGAGCACCAGCTGACGGTCGAGAAGCCTGTTGGCGCTCTCACACGATGTCTCGCTGACCAGTGTGCACCCGTGGCATGCGGAGAGGTTCAAGCTCGAGGCGCCCTGCCGGTCGCTCTCGATGCAGACGGGATCGTTCGAACAGACGTCGGCGTCGTCGAGCGCGGCGAGAAGCAGTGGAACTAGCTTCTCGGGGGCTCCGAGTCGAACGAGTCCCCCGAGGGTGCCCTGTGCGTCGCCAGCGGCCGTGTAGATGAGGACCCCCGCCATACGGTCCGTGCGGTCTGTGTGGGCGTAGATCCGCTCCTGGAGTGACGCCGACGAGTATCCAGATGCGTACGCCAGACGCCGGATCAGCAGGTGGGCGAGCGTGTGCAGTGCAACAAACCGGGCTTCTGGGACATCAAGCCGCTGGGCCCACGCTGTCTTTGACCGGCGGTCAACCAGGATTCCAGCGCGCGCCCGGACCGCGACAAGGTTCTCCCAATCGGCGAGGAACTTTTCGCCGAACTGGAGGAAGATCCCCTCCCCGTACATCTCAATGGCGGGGAGCGTAGGCTTGCGTCGTCCTTCTGTCGACAGGTCAGCGTGAATCATGTCCGCGTCGGCGGAGTACCTGCGGAACCCCTTGAGAGCTCGCACCTCGCGCACCCGTCGAACTTTTCCGACAGTTGTCAGCCGCGCCGAGAGCGCGTCCGGGACAGTGGGTTCCTCGGCGGTGGACCAGGCATCGACGATGAAGTCGCCTTGGCTTCGGTCGCGGCCTGGCTTGGCGAGCTTCTTAAGGAATGCCGCCCACTCACCGTCTTTGAGATCCGCGAGGACATCGTTGCGCTGTTCCCCCTCGGCCAAGGCGAGACTGAGCACCTCTTCGACCGTGACGCCCAGCTCGTCGGCAATCCAGCCCGCGATGATCTCCGTCTTTGGCCCGCCGTTGTCGGCCACGACACGGCTGAAGTCGCCATGGGCGCGGATCGCGTCCGCGAGGGCTACAGACTGCGGCTTCTCCTCTGGGATGTCGAGCGCAGAGATCCGCTCGGCGATGTAGTTGCCGGTCGCGCCGCGCTGGACGGCGATCAACGGATGCTCGCAGACGTTCGTCAAGAGGGGTTCCTGCCATGGCTGGAAGCCCTTGCACCGGATTCCGTCACGGCCGAAGGCTTCCTTGGCGACCAGATCAGACATCGGGCGGGACCGCTTGCATCCGCCGCACTCGACACGCAGGGACTTTAGGCCCTCGCCATGCTTCGCCGAGCGTACGAAGCGTAATTCCTTGTACGCCCGACATAGTCGTACTGACTCAGTAACGCCCGCGTCGTGTCCGCGGTGTGCCCACATGAACCAGGGGATGTCCTGGAGATGGCTTCCCTTCTCACACACGGCGACATAGCGCATTGGGATGAGCATCCCTCCGCACTCGCAATTGTTAGTCCATTTACCCCGGTCTTTGCTGGTCCGCTGGGAGAGTCTCGAGCAGCGCTCGCAGAACCGCCACGTGGGGAAGCGCCAATAGGTCAGGCCCGCAGTCTCCTTACCTGCACGTCCGGAGTGTGTCGGTGCTTCACGGAGCGTACTGGCGCCAAGTCGTTCGACGAGCCGTTCGCAGTGGATCTCTGGCGCGTAGCGCTTGTCCCACCACGAGGTGTCTGGTGCAATCAGCGACTCGCCACGGATATCGACGACCGCGCCGACACCAAACGGCGAGACAGTCTCCGATAGTCGCAAGTCATGCTTGATCCGCTGCACTGGACCCCTCCTCGAATGGTTCGCGGACATCTACGACGACGTTGGGTTCGACCGATCGCATGGAGTCGGCGACAAGCCAGCCTTCCCCGGACTGCCCGAACCGCTTGAACAATGCCATGTCGTCAGCCTTGACACGGTCGTACAGCAGCTCCACGCCAGCAGCTCGGAGGTCTCGCGCGCGGCGGTCCCACTGATTGAGCAGGGCTCCGATGCGTTCTCGGGTATCCGTTGTTTCGATGTCGTCAGCCCGGTCGACGAGCTCGAGGAACCGGTCAACGAGTGTGTCAATCGAGGATCGCTGCATCGGGTTGTTGAGGTCGAGGTCCTTGGCGGAGTTGTTGGCGGCCAGCCCCGTTCCAAGGTGTCGCACCAGCACCACGAGGGCACCAGCGAGGGATCGCTCGCGGGATGCGAGCGACCACGGCGTAACACTCGTCGGTTCGACGCTTCGGTACAGGGCCTCGTGGTATCCGCGGAACGTCTCGAAGTGGGATCGGTCGCGCGCTCGGTTGGAACGGAACAACGTGGTCACGACGCCGCGCACCGCGCCTCGTCCGACGCGACTGGTCGCCTGGATGTACTCCGATGTGGTCTTGGGCTGGCCCACCATGAGCATCAATGCGAGGCGAGGGATGTCGATCCCGACCGAGAGCATGTTTGACGAGAGCACGACATCGACGGCCTGGTCCGACTCGTCGGCACTTCTGCGCAACTCGCGTAGATCGTTAGGTAGTTCCTCCGGACCACGCCTGCTCGTCAGCTCCAGTACGCGCCCGGCACGGACTGTGCGGAGCTCGTGGCCGAGTCGATCGGCACGAGGTTCGAGGCGCGCATTCACGTCATCTACCACGAGGGTGCCTGTGCGCCCCAACTCACGGAGGCTGTTGTGGTACATGACCATGGTCCAGTAGGCATCGAGGTTCGTCCCGCTGTCCGAGTGCTTCCGGAGGATCTGCGGAATCTCGATCAGCGGTGCCGACGCGGACACCGTCGCGGACATCTGAGACAACGCCTGTGGCATGAGGCCCAGATAGAGGCGCCCCTCGCCGGTTGTGACGGGGCGAGAGAAAAAGGTCTTGTCGCCGTCGAGACCTGACGGCGGATAGAGAGCAACTGGTCGTCCATACAGCCCCTGCACCTGCTCGTCCGACGCACGGATCGTCGCAGTGGACGCGATGATCTTCGGCGTCGACCCATTTGCGGCCAGCAGCATCTGAATAACGGCGTCGAACACGGCGACGGTGGTCCCAAGGGGCCCTGAAAGTAGGTGCAGCTCGTCCTGGATGATCATCGACGGCTGGCGGAATGGTGTGTTGAGCCCAAGGAGACGGCCGGCCTCAGGGCGAAACTGTAGGCGCGCGAATTTGTCGACGGTCGCGAGCAGGACCGTAGGCGGAGTCTCATAAAGCACCTCGTCGACGACACACACGGGAATTTCGTGGGTAAAATCGCACGAAAGGTTGACGCAATGGATGACGACGTCCCGCCCGACCATCCGGACGCCGTACTTGCTCAGCAGAGACGAGCGGATGCCGGGTAGGAGCGGCGTCGCACACCACGGGCAGCTTTCGATCTGGAACTGGTTCGCTTCATCCGGGCGGGCAGCCTTGTGCAGGCGTTCGAGCGCAGCCTTGGCATCGCGCCGGGTGCCAGGCGTCACCTCGTTGCCGACCCACAGCCCGATCGAGAACGGCGCCATATCCCTGGCGCGTGGGTCACCGATCCCGTCTGTTCGGCGCAGTAGCTCCATCGCGCAAATCAGCGACGCGGCACGCTGGAACTGCTGGGAGGTCAGCAGGCGTAGGGTGTATCGCGTCAGGACCGCCGTTCCGCCGCCAGTGGGTCCGTCGGTCAGTCGACGTCGAAAGATCTCGATGGCAGCGAGGCCGAGGTAAGCCTCAGTCTTACCACCGCCCGTCGGGAACCAGATCAGGTCAACGAGTCCTCGTTCTTGGTGGGATTCGTCAACCGTGGAAGCGAGCGAAACCAGGAGGAAACCGAGCTGGAAGGGGCGCCACTTCGGTTCCGCGGTCTCGCCACCTCGGTTGATCGATGCTTGCCGCATCTGGAGTCGCATCGCTGCCATCGCGAGAGAGAAGGCGGTCCGCAGCTCGCCACCCTCCTCTGCGCCAAGCAGCTCAACCGAATGGTCCATGCGTTTCAGCGCTACCTCCGAACGCTCGACGATGCGCTGCGCCACCACCCGATCCGTCTCGAAGGTGGCGGTCCGGGGTACTTGCTCCGCGACCCACGCCCCGAACGCCCTCACGAAAGCTCTGAGGGAGGCGAGCACGTCATCGGGGTACGCGTCCAGTGTCGCCAGGTGGTCAAGACGCAGCGCGTCGGCCTCAGCAGTCCCCTCCTTGAAGCCGGTCGTCTCGACGTCGGGGACGACGAAGTGCGGGACCGGTTCGAGACGCACCTGCGTGCACCTCCCGTCCAAAGTCGTCCAATCCGCTGCCATTCCGTGTCCGACGGCATATACCTTGCGGTTCCTGAAGCGCAGGCGGATCTCCGCCGATTCCTCGTCGACGTCGAACGCTCGACGGGTGTCGTACTCACGGATCGTCCCGGTCTTGGTCGGCGAAATGGTCAGTGAGACCTGGTACAGCATGTTTGTCGCATCGAGCCGGTCGTCGCCGGTTGCGGTAGTGAGCACACGCAGGTGAACGGTGACGAGCTGCGCATCACCGAACTTGCGCCAGCGTGATCCGATCTCGAACGGGACGCCGCCGATGGTCTGCTCGTGGACGCGACGTTCGGGAGTGAGCTCGAGCTCATCGATGGCGAAAGGCGAACGGCGCCAGCTCGGCGGACCATCGCCTTCGACGACGGTGTATGTCGCCCCCCCGACGTTGCAGATGACCGCGTCTCCGTCCGTGATGAACGAGATCGCCGCGGACGATGGTCGCCAGTCCTCCGCGATCGGTACGGCAGCACCCGTCTCCTCGACTTCGCCGATGAACGCAGTCATGCCGTCGACATCGGCCTCGTCGCTCTCCGGTTCGCCAGTGCCGTCGTCGGGCGCCGGTGAGGCGTCGAGCGGGAAGAGCATTCCGACGGCGTACTGCCTGTTCGGCGGATTAAGGACTACTTCGTGCTCCCCGCGGTCCGGGCCGACGTAGGCCGACTTCAGATGGTCGAGCACCAGTTGCTGGGCGTGGGTCAGGGTCATTTGTTCGTCATCCGTTGCCGCACGAACTGCTGGAGTTCGCGCTTGTCGTTCTTGGAGAGCACGACGTGTAGCGAAACCCGTGCCCGCGTTACCGCGACGTAGAAGGCCGCGGTCCCTGCGGCGTCGAGTGCCTCAGGCAAACCGCACACGATGACATGCTCTGCCTCGAGCCCCTTCGCGAATCGCGGGCTCGTCACGACGGCGCTGCTGAAGGTAGTAGGAGCCTCGACGGAACGCGGGTCGATCACCCAGATGTCAGTGCATCGCACACCGTCGGCCACAAGCTCTGCGGCTACTTTCAGCCCATCGGTGACGGAGACCGAATCCATGGTGACGTGCCATTGCACTCGCTCACCGTGGACAACACCAGGGTCGCCGACATCGGCACCGAGGTACTCCTGTACAACATGGACGATCGCACGTGTGTTGCGTACGTTGAGCGACAGGTCGACGGTGATCGCCTCGTCCGTGATCAAGTCCGCGACTTCGTCGTCGTATACCCCGTCGACGTGAGCCTGGTTGTTGGGGTCAAGGAACATCCGCCAGCGTCCCGACGCTCGGCCACCGGCGATAACGGCGTCAAGCCGGTCCATCGCGTCGGCGGTCATCATGTCCTGTGCTTCGTCCACGAGCACGACGTCGTAGCGGCCGATCCCGTCGAGATCGCCAAATGGGATGACGTCAACGGCGCGATCGATGAGATGTGGCGCGAAGTACTGCGCGAGCGCCGGTGACCGGAAGGTCACAAGAACCGAACTCCCTTGCTCCGCCTCCTGCTTTGCTGCCTCGACAAGCACCAACGATTTTCCGGTACCCGCTCCGCCGTAGACAAGTACGCGCTTGTTTCGCGCAAGTGCAGCGAGAACGCGGGCCTGCCCGGCTGTGGCCCTGTTCTGCTCCTCGATGACGGCTCCGCGCTGAGCGTCTATGACCGGCATCCGGGTGAACTCACCGAAGAGCTGCGCACGAAGCTCGTCCATCCGGGCGACCTTCTGGCCCATTGGCGCCTGACGCGCACCCGCGACGACAGCGTCGAGCGCAAAGGTCAGCGCCGCCGCCGTCATCTCCGCACGCGCAAGCCAGTGCGTGGGTTTCCAGTCAACAGAACTGGGCGGCGCGTCGATGTCTGGCGTCACGACGACGGCCTCGTGCCCGTACCACTCGACTCCCTGCTCCTTGAGGATGTCTCGAAGCGCGTAGGCAGCAGATCGCGCCTGTTCCATCGGAGAAGTAGCCAGCTTGTGCCAGTCGCCTCGGCGGTCCACGCTGTACCAGGTCCCGTCATGCCTGCGGACACCCCCGCCCTTGACCTCGACGATGACGACCGTGCCCCTCCAGAGGATCACGAAGTCGGCCTCGGCCTGCTGCTTGTACGCGTGAGAGCGCAATCCGACCGAATAGAAGGCCACTGCATCCGGGCCTGCGTCGACGCCCTGGAGCAGGCGGGCTACCCGGCGCTCGGCCTCGCTGCGCGAGGACTTCTCGATGTCGGCGAGCGACGGTACTAGGATCATCCGCGCTGCTCCTTCCAAAGCTCCTCGTAGTCGTGATATCCGAGGAAGTCGTTCATCGCCCCCCAGTTGTCAGCGACATCGACAATGAGGCACTCCTCCTTGCCGCCGTTCTCCTTGCCTCGCAGCCCGCGACCTGCCATCTGAATGTAGGCCCCAGGACTGAAAGTAGGGCGGGCGATATACAGGGCACGGACACCCGGGGCATCAAAGCCCTGGACAAGAAGGTCACAGTTGGTAAGAACCCGGATCTCGCCCTTCTGGAACTGCTTGATGACCTTTCGTCGCTGCTGTCGCCCAGTCTGTCCGCTCACCGACTCGGCGGCCACATCGCTGTACCGAAGAGACGCCGAGAGCACTTGCGCGGAGAGCACGCTCGGCGTGAAGACGAGGATCGGCCAGTCCGGATGCTCCTCCAGCGTCTTGAGGATGTGGTCAACGAGTACCTGCATCCGCACCTCGTTGCGCCCCAGCTTTTCGAAAACGTTGCGGTCGATGAGCTTGCCTTGGATGCTACTGCGCTCGGACGCGGTGAGTTCCACATCCCGCTCCACGTCGACGCCAGACGGCAAGACCACGTGCCTGACACGTGCCAGCACGCCGAGCTTCACAAGCTCTCCGTACGGGTCCTCATACGGTAAGGCCAGGCGGTTCGCGCCGAACCTCGCGGCAAGTTCCTTGGTCCCGCTGTGATCGCCCGCCCGTCCCTTGAACGGAGTTGCTGAAAGCCCAACGAGTGGGCGATCCCAGTTTCGACCGTCGACGCCGAGCCACCGAAGGATGTCCGTGTACCGCTTAGAACCTGCCCGATGCGCCTCATCGATGAAGACCACCGCAGGCTCGCTGAGCCATTCATAGTCGGCGCGCCCGATGAGTTTTTCGATCTGCGCGTCGGTCGCCACGACGACGGAAAGCTCGGTGTCTGGTACATGGACGGTGTTCGAGCCCCACAGACGCCCGATCGTTAGCGGACGTTCGTCGCCGAGGTACCGCCAAACCGTCTGGAACGTCTGAACCGCCTGCTCGCAGAGTTCCTCTGACTGTGCGATCCAGAGAACCGTCCCGAAGAGCACCTCGTCAACGAACAACTTGAGAATCGTCTCAGTGGCCACGCGCGTCTTGCCAGCCCCCGTCGGCAGCTCAACCATCGCCTTCTGCGCGGGACCGTCTGCCGAGGGCTGGGTCAGAACAGTGCGGAGGTCTTCGCTGATCTTCTTTTGGTAAGTGTGGAGCTTGTTGAGGCGAACCGCTCCAGAGACGACGAACTCCTCGGGCCTCGGCCGGTTCCGCTGACCGGCATACTCGGGGCCGAAGCCCATCTTGCGCACCCATGTAATCGCGGCTGGCAGTCCCGCCCATTTCTCCGGAACATCGCGGAAGCCCTCCCCACGGAACCGATCAGCGAGAATTCGCAGCGCGTCCGAGCCATAGACGGTGAGGAAGAGTTCGGCCACGGACGTGTCGTCGTCCACCAGACCTTGCGCCTCAAGGGCGCTCCACAGTCCGGTTGGCAGCGCCTCGCGCAGGTCGTCTGGGCCGATGTAGTGGTCGAGCCGCTCGGCGTCGGACTCGATCGACTGCGCCTGCTGACGAACGAGCTCGAGTCGGTGGTCCAGGCCTGCCGCGAGGACAGCGACAAGCTGGACGTTGTCGAGGCGAAGGTCGAATGCCTCGTTGATGAACCTCAGCGTCCAACGCTCGTCGGCGTCGCTTCGCACGATGAGGTCCTGACCGTCGAGGTATGAGTCGAGAGGCTGGTCTTCGACGCCATCCTCGGTGGTGACCCGCTTGGCGATCTCCAGGGCTCGCGCGACCTTCGCCGAACCGAGTCGTATTCCTCCCACGTCGCGAAGTCCGGTGTAGACGTCCAGGATTCTCTGGGAATCCTGCTGGCCCTCGATGACCATCGAAAAGGAGAAGCTGTCCTCGAACCGACGGCACCCGACGGTCTCGACGATCTCGGACACCAGTCCGGGTTCCACTCGCAGGTACGGCCTGGACCGGTTGCGCAGGAATTCCTCCTGCTCGTCGGTGGTCCCGAGGTAGACGCTCGACGGCGCGCAAGGCTCGACCACGCGGTTTACACGGGCGGGGATCGTCGTTGGTCGCCCACCGTGCAGGCCGAGCCTCGTAGCGGTGAGCACGAAGTCCACGAGGACGGCGTTGTCGACGTTCGGGAAAAGGTCCCCTTGGAGCATTTCCTTCAGGACCCGGGCTGGCACGGCCTCAAGTTCGTCCGGGAGCCCGAGTGCGTCAACGACGTGGCGCGGCCCCTTGAACAGCGGCAGGAGTCCACCGAACTTGAGAAGCGACGGGGCGACGACGTCCCCGGGTGCCCGGTACCCCTTCGATGAGTTGAGAAGCCCCGCCTCGTCGACGGCCCAGCGGACAGGCGACAGCACGCCGTAGGTCCGGCCTGTCTCCAAGTCCTCGCAGACCCAGTCACATTGCTCCGTAGCAAGCAGCTGAGTCGTCCACGCCTCGCGAACCTGCGGAGAGGCGCCACCGTCACGAAGCATCCTTAACAGGGAGAACGGTCCCGGGCCGAGGCCCGGCGTGATTTCGACTCGCTCGATCGGCCTCTCCCCAGGACCGAGCTTGCCGTTCAAGCTGGCCAGGACCGCAGTGACGTAGTCGTCTGCCGCAGGCTCGTCATCGATTGAGTACTCCCTTACCGGACTACGTACGACCCCAAGCTCGTGCGCCACATCCGGCAGGCAGCGGCTCCGGTCTAGCTGGCGCGCTGCGAACTGCTCACCGAGCGAGATGTCGAGGTCAAACACGTGCTGCGGCCAAGCCCAACCACCATTGGTAGTCGGCACTTTGATTGACGCAGTTGACTTGCCCATGAGTTTCGCCGCGTCGCGGGCGGAAACCGAGAGCGCCGCATCCCACAGCTGCAGTAGTTCGTCGTCGGTGGGCGCCGCTGAAAGTTTGGCGAGCCGGGCTCCGAGGATGGCTAGCGGGTCAAGGTCACGAAACCCGCGACCCCGCAAGGTCTTCTCGACGTCCGGCTCGGCGAGGAATCGAGGATCGACGAACGCGGAGTCCTCGATCGCAAGCCCGTCCTCGCCGTGAAGAAAGACGACTTTATTGTCCTCAAGTGACCGCATGCCTGCCGAGGTCGGTATGACCTTTGCCGAGTTGATGCCCTCAACTCGTGGATGCTTGATCACGACATCGAGGGCTCGGGCTGCCGGTACTGGGTCTGTTCCTTCGGCCCACTCGCGAAGCCACGACAGGACACCGCGCGTCACCATGCGCTCGAGCGTGCGCTTTTGGTCACGCTCGCTCGGGTCCAGTTCGGCTGGATCCTGGGCGACAAGGAGGAGGTCCCGGAGGCGTGCGGTCCGCGTAGCCGATGCGTAGCAACGCCAGTGCGGCACGTCGGAGCCGGTGTTCTCTGACTCCTGCCACTGCTCGTGAATCGAGTCGTCAAACCGGATCCCGAGGTCTAGGGGCTTGAGGTCGAGGCCGTTCTTCAGGTCCCCGGTAGCATCCGGAATCCAGTCGCCAGCCCCCATCTCCTGGAGCACGTGCCCACCGAGAATCTGGTCAGCGAAACCATGGCTCTCCTGCGCTCGCCCTCGCGCTGGCATGTAGTCCAGGTGCATGGATGGATCTGAGGAGGTGCGTACACGACTAAGGAGGTCAACAAATGTCTGTGCAAGCGTGACGACGATCTCGCGGTTGTAGCCGTTGGGCAGCAAATTAGTTCGGTCGTCGTTGACGCTCCAGGGGGCGTTGAAAAGCGCCGACGCGGAGGTCGTGTCTCGAAGTGGGAAATAGGACCAGAACTGTCCCACCTGCCTGTTGCGAGTCCTCTGAGCAGGCACTGCGACAGAGACCTTAACCTCGGCTCGAGAGACAGCCTCGCCCACCTCGTGACGTGCGCGGGCGGAAGGCGCGTGCATCCGGCTCTCGACGAACCACTCCTCATCTGCGCCACCCGGACGCTCAATCCGGAACCGACCCTTCCCGAGGTCTCGCGATACGTGCTTGGAGTCAAATGATTGGTCACCCAGGACGCGCAGGCGAATCTCCCTCACCGCGCCGACGAAGAGCAGAAACTCGGAGTTGAACGTCGAGATCTCGTCCCTCAAGCCACCCAGGTTCTGCGCGCTTGGGAGCTTGACGATCGTCGTGGCCCACTGAGCAAGTTCGGCAAGAATGGGGTCCTTGCCGAACTCTGTCGCCGCGTCAACAAGCGTTGCTGTGCGGAGCACGGGGAACCGCTTCGCCGTCGAGATCTCGGCCAGTTGGCCGCGGGCATCGGGCGAGTTGAACTCGAACGAAATCGAGCGGCTGAACACTTGCGGGTTCTGTGAGACCGCGAGAACCGACTTGAATCCCAAGCCGAAACGGCCTATTTCGTCACCACGCTTTCCGCTCAAGTGGGCCATCGTGACGGCGGTGAGTCCGCTCTTCGAGAATGGTCGACCAGCGTTCGCGCAGTAGAGCGCGCTGTGCACAGGGTCGAGCACGATCTCGACCCGGCCAACGTTCTTATCGTCGACGTCTCCGCCGCCAGCGAGGGCGTCCGCCGCGTTCTGCACCAGTTCCAGAAGCGTCCGATTTGCGTAGCCTCCGGTGCGAATCGACTCTTCGTGGTTTGCATGCTCGGACACGAGATCTGGATGGATCCGATACGACTCGATCGTCCGAGCGAACTGTTCCTCAACCTCACGGACGAGGGCTGCGTCAGGCTCCCATGGCTGACCGTCAAACGTCACTAGACAATGCTCCTCGGTCCGAGGGGGATGGGCCTAGGAGGTGAACGCGAGCCGGTACAGACCAGCGCCCACCCAGGCCAGAGCCCTCCTGGCGAATGCCAACGCAGTAGCGCTGACGACTCGTCGATGCTACCGAGAACGGCACCGCCATCCATAGGTCTTGCGGGTGAAATGCGCGGATCGTTCCGAAGCCTACGCCGCGCCGCGCTAGCGCGCGGTTCCGCCTGTGACAGGCTGGCGCGCGCTTGGGGGAGCAGTGGGTCAACGCACCGGGGCACCTGGAACTTCAGCAATCTTCTGACGCCTGACCCTGCCCTCGCTCTCGACTTCTATAGGCCGCTCTTCAGCTGGGAGCTCGGCCCGGAGCTCGGCGCCGGGTTCTTTCGCGTGCCGGACTATGGCGATCACCTCGCGCAGACGGTTGACGGCAGGATCTTCGAGCGGCAGGAGTTCGTGCCGCCCGGGGGTTGCTGATGTCGCGGCTGGGGTCGCTCGCGTGTCCGGGCCGGCGCACTGGGACGTTGCCTTGCCGTCGCGGACCGCGACGAGGGCGGGGCCGCGGCACAGGCGGCGGGTGGGGTGGTGCTGTCGACGAGCGAGAACGAATGGGTCCGCGAGGCTGGGCCGCGCAACCCCCATGAGGCGGAGTTGACGCTGTCGCTGTTCGCGCCCCAGGAACGGGGGTAGGCGCTACATGCGCCAGAACATGCGCGACCGCTTGTCGAGCCACTGACCTGTCTAGGGTTTACACCGCTCGACATCCGGAGTCCGACTAGGCTCTAACTACGTCAGAAATGGGGGAGCTATGGAGCGGTGATGATGAATCTCGCGTCGAGGACATGCTCGCGACGATCGCGTGGGTCGCGCGGCGATCGCATGGGTCGCTAAGTCGACTCAGGCGCGAGGAGCCAAGCGACGCATCCCGCCACGACCAACCAGCCGTACGTAGTTCCCACACTCTTCCGGGCAACCCGTTGACCACCCGCCCGTGGCGCGAGCATCCTCCACGCATGACGACACTGACCGCGTGGCAACGGCGCCGCGCTCCGCTCACCGCGCCCACCACCCACGCGGCCGCCCACCGCAGACGGTCCCTCGCCGCAGCCGTCACCGCGGCGGCTCTCGCCCTCCTCGCGGTCGCCACCACCTCACCCGAGCCAGCAGCCGCCGCCGAGACCGTCTCCGTCTCGACCGCGGCCCAGCTCAAGTCCGCCCTCGCGGCAGCCACGCCGGGCCAGACCATCCACCTCGCCGACGGCGTCTACACGGGCAACTTCAAGGTCACGGGGCGCCCGGCCACTGCGTCGGCCCCGATCACCCTCGAGGGTTCCGCGAACGCCGTCCTGCGCACCTCGAGCGGCGGCGGCAACGTCCTCCAGCTCACCGACGCCGACCACTGGACGGTCCGCGGCATCACGGTCCAGAACGCCCAGAAGGGCATCATGGTCGACTCGTCCGACCACGTCACGATCGATGGCGTCACGGTCCACGACCTCACCATGGAGGGTGTGCACTTCCGCACGTCGAGCAGCTACGGCGTCCTGCAGAGCTCGCGCATCTTCGACACCGGGCAGGACGGGCGCGGCATGGGCGAGGGCGTCTACGTCGGGTCGGCCAACACCTACAGCGACACGTCCGACCACGTCCAGATCCTCGACAACGTCATCGGCCCGCTGGTGCGCGGCGAGAACGTCGACATCAAGGAGGGCACGCGTGGCGGTCGCATCGCAGGCAATACCTTCTACGGCGACGGCCTGACGGGCGCCAACTACGACGACTCGTGGGTCGACATCAAGGGCAACGACTACGTCGTCGAGGACAACATCGGCGTCGGGACCACGAAGTCCGGCTTCCAGACGCACCAGCAGTCGCCCGGCTGGGGCTGCGGCACGACCTTCCGGAACAACTCCTCGGACCTGAGCGGCGCCGTCGGGCCCGGGCGGTACGCGATCGAGGTGACCGTCTACGACGCGGCGACCTGTCCGGTGACGGTGACGAGCGACAACACGGTCGTCGGGGGCGACGGCCTGGTCAACCCGGGCATCCCCGTCTCGCCGGTGGGCGGCGGCCCGGGGCCGGAACCGAGCCCGACGCCGGAGCCCACCCCGAGCCCGACGCCCTCACCGTCGCCGAGCCCCACCACGCCCGCATGCACCGCTCCGGCCTGGAGCGCGGGCGCCGTCTACACGGGCGGAGCCACGGTCTCGCACGCCGGCAGCAACTACACGGCCAGGTGGTGGACCCAGGGCGAGACGCCCGGGACGTCGCAGTGGGGAGCGTGGGCGGTGGTCGGGACCTGCTGATCGGCTTCCAGCATCCGGAGTGTCTCACCCTGTCGTCACACGTGCTGCTAGATCAGCAGCATCAGCAGTAGAGTGCAGGCATGGTCTCGATCACGATCCGCGACGTCCCGCAGGAGGTGCGCGACGAGCTCGCCTCGCGTGCGGCCGCCTCAGGGCGATCGCTGCAGGAGTACCTCGCCCAGGCCCTCGACGACCTGGCAGCCAAGCCGTCGCTCGAGGGCGTCCTCGTCGACATCCGTCGCAACGCCCGGGGCTTCCCGGCGCTCGAGATGGACTCGTTGACCGCGGACCTCGCCGCCGACCGCCGGTGAGGCACCACCGTCGGGGCGGCCTCGTCGTCCCGGATGCGTCGGCGGTCGTCGTGCTGCTCATCGACCCGTCGACGCGGGGCGATACGGTTGCCCAGCTGCTCCGTGGCGCCACGTTGTTCGCTCCCTCGCTCCTTCCGTTCGAGGTCGCGAACTTGCTGCGCCGTCGCCGCGCAGCAGGACAGCTGTCGGACGGCGAGGCGCGCATCGCGTTCGACGCTCTGCGCCGCCTGCCCGTCGAGCTCTGGCCCTTCGAGGTGCTGGCCGCCCGAGCCTGGGAGCTCGGCCCCGACCTGAGCACGTACGACGCCGCCTACGTCGCGCTCGCGGAACACCTCGACGCCACCCTCGTCACGGCGGATGCGCGGCTCGCGCGCGCGCCCGGCCCCCGCTGCACGGTCGAGCTCGTCGCGTAGGACGGGCCATCGGCCCCTGTGGACAACCCTGGCTCCGCCCTCCGACGCCGCCACGATGGTCCCGGGTCGCCGCAGCGCGCAGCCAGGCACGATGCGGCCGAGCAGGGGGAGCCAGCATGGGCAAGGGCGTCACATGGGTGTGGGGCGTCGCGGGGGCGGTCCTGGTGGCCCTCGTCGTCGCAGGTGCCTGCACGGTCCTGGTGTCGTGGATCGTGGGTGTGGGGCGCGGTGACGAGGACCTCGTTTATCACGGGGCGGTCAACGCGATGGCGCTCGCGGTCTACCTGCCGTGGTTCTTCACGCACTACTGGGTGCGACCGACCCTCACCGGACTGCTGCTGCCATTCGTCGGTGTGCTGCTCGCTCCCTACCTCCTCGTGCTCCTGTTGTTGTTCACGATGAAGACGCCCGGGATCACGGAGCACCTGCGGACGGTCGCGTTCGGCACCATGGTCGCCGCCACGATCACCGGGCCGGTGTGGTTCGTGGCACGGTGCCGCCGCCGGTGGGCGCGCATGGTCGCGCTGGCCGCGACGGTCCAGGGCGGTCGGGTCGTCGAGGTCGTCGAGTCCGTCCACCAAGGGCAGTGCACCGTGGTCCGCCTCGTCGACGTCAGGTCGGGCGAGCGGGAGCAGACGCCTCTGTGGGGGCACTTCAGCCGAGGCGACGTGTGCGTGGTCGACGGCTCGCTCACCGTCCTGGATCACACCGCCGCGATCGTCCGGGGGTTCGGCGCGCCACGCGACCGGATCCGCCCGACCACGCACGGCGTCACCGCACCCTCGTGACCTCGACCCGCCCCAGCAGCTCCTCGAGCACGCCCTCGCTCACCACGGGGATCCCGTACCGCCGCGCGGTCCGGGCCTTCCCGGACAGCGAGTCCGGGTCGGCTGCGATCACGACGCGCGTGCGCTTGGTGACGTTCGGCCAGGGTGCCAGCCCGGCCGTGCGCGCCTCGCGCTCCCACTCCTCGCGGGGCCGCGTCATGGCCCCGGTCAGCACGATCTCGTCGCCCCGAGCCAGCGCGAACCGCGGCCGCGCGGCCACGGTCGCGACGGCCCCACCCAGCGCGGCGCCCCGGTCAGCCCCGTCATCCCCACCCGGCCCGACGGCGCCGCTCGCCTTCGCGCGCAGGTGCGCTCCGCCGTCGGGCAGGGTGGCGAGCACCGGACCGGACGCTGCCCGCTCGACCGCTGCCGCGACGTCGTCGGCGTCCATGCCGAGCTGGCCGGCGACCTCGTGGAGGTCCGCGACCTCGGCGTCCGAGAGCATGCCGTCCTCGAGCGCGACCCGCGCGAGCGCGTCGAGGTACCCGCGGTGCAGCGACTCGACCTGCGCGCGGCCGAGCCCCGCCTCCTCGGCGGCGGCGAGCAGGGCGCCGCGCTCGGTGAAGGACACGTACCGGTCGAGCAGGGCGAGGTCGAGGAGCGCGAGGTAGTCGTCGGCCTCGACGGGGAAGGGCACGCGGTCGAGGCGGTCGGACAGCCCCGAGAGCCAGTGGCCCGTGGGCCGGCTCGCGCCGCGCAGCACGGGGGAGAAGCCGTCGGGGACCGCGAGGCCGGGCCACGAGTGCGTGGCCGACGCCTCGTGGGCCTGGGCCCAGAGCGGGTCGGCGTCGTCGAGCCCCAGGTAGTGCTCGAGGAGACCCGCGGTGGCGCGGGCGTCGCCCAGGGCCGAGTGGGCGCCGTCGTGCACCACGCCCGCGAGCTCGCAGCAGATCGCGAGACCGCGCGGCGCGGACGGCAGGAAGGTCCCGGCCAGGCGCATGGTGCACAGGCACGCGAGCGGGTCGATCCCCACGGGCAGGCCCACGCGCCCGAACTCGGCGCGCAGGAAGCGCGTGTCGAAGCTCGCGTTGTGGGCGACGATCACGCGCCCCTCGAGGAGCCGCGCGAGGTGCGGCGCGACGACCGCGAACGTGGGCGCGAGGCTCACGTCGGCCGCGCTGATGCCGTGCACGTGCTGCGGGCCCAGGTCGCGCTCGGGGTTGACGAGCGTGCACCACTCGTCCTGGACGCGGCCGGCGGTGTCGGTCAGGACGACGGCGACCTCGGCGATGCGGTCGTGCTGGCGGGGCGAGAACCCAGTGGTCTCGAGGTCGATCACGGCGAATCCGGGCACGGGGACCAGGGTGCCAGGTGGGGCGCGGGACGGCGAAGTCGTCCACAGGGTTCGTGGGTGCCGTGGGTATGCCTCGTCCAGGTTCACCCGCTGCGCCTGAGCGCCGAGGAGCCACCGCCGATAGCGTCAGGAGAACGTCGAGCAATGGGGGACTCCGTGCGTCGTGACCTTGTGGTGGTACTCGTGGCAGCTTCGGTGCTCGTCGTGACGACGGCGTGCGGCGCGGACACTCCGGAGGATCCCGTGACGGTGACCGTCACGCAGTCCTCCGAGGCGGCCCCGCCGCCCGAGACGACCGAACCTGAGCCGCCCACGACGCCCGAGCCCGAGGTGGCAGCTCCAGCACCAGCAGAGGAAGCGACCTTCACCATGCCTGCGCTTGCGGGTGTGAACCTGCAGGACGCCCAGGATCTCCTCCAGACGCTCGATTCCTACGTGATGGACCAGGTCGACGCCACGGGACTCGAGAGGTTCGCCGTCGACGACTCCAACTGGGTCGTCTGTTCGCAGGACCCCGCACCAGGTGCGGTGGTCGCAACCTCGACGGTCGTCACGCTCGCGGCCGTCAAGCTCGACGAGGCCTGCCCGTAGGTCCGGGTCTCGGGGGCTCCGCCTCCGACGACGCCGGGCGGCGTGATCCCTGAGCGGTCGACCGGGAGGGCGTTCGACGCGCGAGTCCGTCGAATCGTTTCTAACCTGGACGGGCATACCAACTCAGGGGAGATCTGCTGTGCGTACTGCTGCCATCACGGCCAGCGTCCTGGTGTCCGTCGGACTGCTCGCTGGCTGCAAGGGAGGCGCCGGCTCAGGGCCCGCGTCACCCTCGCCGACCGCGACCGACCCGTCACCGACCGACCCGTCGACCGAGCCCACGAGCCCGCCGCCGGTCGAACCGACCGGCGGGCCGTCGCCCGAACCGACCGGCACGGGGCCGACGGGCACGACCGGCCCGTCCGAGTCTCCGGACCCCGGCGACGTCTCGATCGAGGTGTACATCCCGGAGCGCACGGCCCCGCCGTCGAGCGACTGAGCCCCGGAGCAGCACGACGCACGACGGGCCGGACCTCGTCACCGAGGCCCGGCCCGTCGCTCCGTCGAGCGCGCCCCCCCCGGGCGCGCTCCGCGCTCCCGCCCCTGTGCCGGGGGCAGGAGCGGCGCTACTCCGCGCCGCCCTCCGCCTGGCGGGCGCGGTGGCGGCGGGCCGCGACGACGAGCCCGACGCCGACCAGCAGCGCGAGGAACGCCGCACCGGCCGCGAGGCCGACGGTCGCACCGGTCGAGGCGAGCGAGCCCGTCCCCGTGCCTCCGGTCGACCAGGGGTCCGACCCGCCGTCGGAGTCGACGAGCGTCGCGTCGTCGGTGGGCCCGCCGGTGCCAGGACCGCCCGTCCCCGGCTCGTCGGTGGGCGGGTCGGTCGGTTCGACCGCCACGGCCGTCACGGTGATCGGCGCGGTACCGAGACCCGTGACCTCGGTCGCCTGGGTCGCGGCGTCGACGAGCGTGGCCCGCTCTGCGGTCACGGCACCGTCCCCCGCGCCCACGGCCACGAAGTCGAGGGTCGCGAGCGTCAGGTCTCCCTCGGCGGCCGGCGAGGTGCCGAGCTTGGTCTGCGTGAGCACGACCGAGGACCCGTCGGGACCGAGCGCCGCCTCGTGGAACCCGGAGATGTCGGTGGTCCCGCTGCCGTCGACGTACTCGAGCACCTCGGGGTCGAAGCCCACCGTGAGCTCGTACGCGAACAGGTCGGTGACCCCGGTGGCGGCCACGGTCACCGAGACGGTGTCACCGACCTCGACCGACGAGGCCGAGGCCGTGACCGTGTACGAGCCGACGGTCGTCGCGGCGCTCGCCGCTCCGGCGCCGCCGAGGAGCGTCGCCCCCGCGAGCGTCAGCGTCGCCGCACCGGCGACGACCCGCCGTGCGACGACCCGCCGGGCGGCCAGCCGTCCTGCGGCGCCCCGCTGCGGTCCCCGTGATCCAACGGCTCGGTCCATGGTGCTCGTCCTCTCGAACAGTGAAGCAGGTGTCGTCGTCCGCACGGCTCAGCCCTCCAGCTCGGGGAACAGCGCGGGTGCGTGGCGGTTGAGCGAGCCCTGCTCGTACCCGTAGGCCAGGCCGATCAGCGTCCCCTCGTCGTAGGCGCGGCCGATGAACTCGAGCCCGATCGGTGCGCCGTCGCTCGTCGAGCCGTCGAGCTCGGCGGACGCGAAGCCCATGGGCACGGTCACGGCGGGCAGGGCCGAGAACGGGCTGAGGCGGTTGTTGGAGCCGCTCGAGTAGCCGGTCGGTCCCGAGGTCGAGGGGTAGATGATCGCGTCGACGTCGTTCGCGTCCATGGTTCCCTCGATGGCCCGGCGGCCGAACGCGATCTCGCCGTCGTGCTGGGTCCTCCACGCGTCGTACGTCTCCTGGGTCACGAGCGAGCGGGTGCGCAGGGTCCCCGCCAGCGCGGGGAGGTAGTCGCCGCCCGACGCCACGATGTCCTGGAGGGACCGGTACGGCACGGCCGGGGCGGCGAACTTCGTCAGGTACTCGTTGAGGTCGTGGCCGAACTCGTTGGTGCTGCCCGACGACCACGTCTGGATGGTCGCCATGTCCGTGATGGCCAGCGGCACGACCTTGGCCCCGCGGGCCTCGAGGTCCGCGACGGCGTCGGCGAACAGGCGCTGGGCGGTCGCGTTGGTGCCGATCGTCGTCGGGTCGTAGCCGATGCGGGCTCCGTCGAGGCTGTCGGCGTCGAGGAACGAGGTGTAGGAGGCGGGCCGCCGGGAGTCGGTGAGCGCGGTCGCGGCGTCCTCGGGGTCCGAGCCCGCGACGGCGTCGAGCGCGATGGCCGCGTCGGTCACGGTGCGGGTCATGGGCCCGCCCGTGTCCTGGGACAGCGCGAGCGGGACGATCCCGTCACGGCTCGTGAGCCCGACGGTCGAACGCACGCCCACGAGCGCGTTCCACGACGAGGGGATGCGGATCGAGCCGCCCGTGTCGGTGCCGAGCCCGATCACCGCGAAGTTGGCGGCGATCGACGCCCCGGACCCGCCGCTCGACCCGCCCGACGTCTTGCCGGGCGCGTACGGGTTGGTCGTGGTGCCGCCCAGCGAGCTGTCGGTCGTGGTGTTGACCGCGAACTCGTAGAGGTTGGCCTTGGCGAGGATGACGGCACCGTCGGCCCGCAGGTTCTCGATCATCTGGGCGTCCGACGACGTCTGGTTCGCCCGGAGGCACGTGCACCCGGCCGTGGTCGGCATGTCGACGGTGTTGTAGTTGTCCTTCGCGATCACGGGGATGCCGTGCAGCATGCTGCGCGGGCCGCCCGCAGCGCGCTCCTTGTCGAGCTCTGCCGCGATCTCGAGGGCGTGCGGGTTGACCGTGATGATCGAGTTGATCTGGTCGTCGTACGCCTCGATCCGGTCGAGGTACATCTGCGTGAGCTCGACCGCGGTCAGCTCGCCCGAGGCCATGGCCTTCTGGATGTCCACGGTGCTCGCCTCGAGCAGCGTGAAGGCGCCGTCGTCGTAGAGCATGCGCTGGGACAGGGCGGCGACGTCGGTCACGTCGATCGCGCCGCTGCCGTCGAGGTCGGCGGCCGCGACGTCCGCCCAGCCGGCATCGGTGCTCGTGGTCCCGACCGCCGCGACGAGCAGCGACAGGTCGTCGGTGTCGACCGTGCCGTCGCCCGTCAGGTCGGCCTCGGTGTAGAAGGGCGCCCCGAACGCGAGCCCGGTCGAGGACTGGTCGGCGGGAGCGCCGACAGCCGTGGTCGCGGTCAGTCCCACGGTGATCGGCGCGACGAATGCGACCAGGGCGACGGGAACGGCGGCGAGGAGGCGCCGTCGTCGTGCGTGCGTGTTCACGGAGTTGTCCCTTCCGAGTGCGCCGAGGGCAGGGCCAAGCACGCCGACGGCGGCGGTTGATCTGGGGAGGGCGCGCACCCCCGTGCGCCCACAGCGAGGCTGCCACCCGCGTGTTTCGCCGCGGTGTCGCGGCAGTTTCGACCGCTGCGCGGTCACTCAGAACCGTGTCTCGTCTGCTGCTCGACTGTGGACGGCGTCCTACGAGTAGAGGCTCGCGCGGAATCCGGGGTAGGGATCCACGGTCTCGGCAGCGGACCTGCGGACGGCGACCACGGCGTCGAGTGCCGGCCCGGCGACGTAGTGCCGCCCCTTGGTGCTACCGACGGCGCGCAGCAGTGCGACGTCGGTCAGCAGCTTGAGGTCGCGGCTCGCCGTGCGCTCGTCGATCTGGGCTTCACGCACGTACGGCCCTCTCCGGACCCGCATGCCGAGTGCGGCCGAGTAGAGGACGTCGAGCGATCGATCGGGGAGCCGCTGGCTCGCCCCGAGATCGTCGAGCATGCTCCAGACCCTCGAGGCGCGGGATACGCGGTCGAGGACGGCCTGTGCCTGGAGATGGTGCGCGCGCAGCGAGAACGTCACCCAGGTGGAGGCATCGTGGCCCGGGCTCCAGGTGCCGTCACTGGATCGCGCCAGGACACGGTAGTAGTCCTCGGTGTTCGCCCCGAGCCATTCCTCGATGCTCGACAGCTCGGGAGCACTCAGGCCTGCTCGGGTCAGTACCAGCGTCTGCAGAGCGCGAGCCATGCGGCCGTTGCCGTCGCGGAAGGGATGGATCATGACCAGGTTGAGATGCGCCATCGCACCGCTGACGAACGGATCGAGGTCCGGATGGTCGGCGGTCCATCTCATGAGCTCGTCGACGAGTTCTGCAACGAGGTCGGCGTCAGGCCCGGCGTAGAGGTGACGGCCGGTCGCCTCGTCCGAGACGAAGATCTCCCCGCGGCGGTACTGACCGGGGCTCTTGTCGAGAGCGTGGGACAAGAGCATGTAGTGCATGGAACGGAGGATCGATGCGTCGAGCGTGAAGTTCTCGTCGCCGGCGGTCGCCAGGATGAACCCGAGCGCCTGGCGATAGCCCGCGATCTCGCGGAACGTCTGGACGTCAGCGCTGATCGGTTCGTCGCCCTCGATCGCGGCGTCGGCGTCGTCGAGGGCAACGTTGTACCCCTCGATGCTGTTCGACCCTTGGATTGCCCGCGCGACGGCCGTCTTACGAAGCCTCCCTACCCACCGTCGGGGCGTGCGGATCTGATCGGCGAGTGCACTACGCATCGTCGAGAGCTCGCCGAGGACGCGCTCGTCGTCGGCAGTCAGCACGGGGAGGGTGTAGAGCATGGCCCAATGTCCTTAATCTAGAGACACACAGTCTCACGCAACGTGCTGTGTCACAAGAATCGAGACATCAGGACAGGGGGGCAACCAGCTCAGCCCTTCGCGCGCGCCGCCCGACGGCGCCGCCTCGCCTCCTCGGCGCGGCCCTCCGCGGCCTCGAGCTCGGCGTCCACGCCGGCCAGCTCCTCCTCGGCAGCGGCGAGCGCCGCACGGGCCTCGTCGAGCGCGCGGTGCGCGTCGTCGCGCTCGGCGGTCAGCCGGGCGATCTGCTCGTCCAGTGCGGCCAGGCGCGCATCCAGGGGCCCGACGGCGTCGCTCGCCTCACGCACGGCGTCGGCGGCCTGGTCGCGGCGACCTTCGAGCCGGTCGATGTCCGCGGCCGCCTCGGCGACCTCGCGCTCGGCGGACTCGAGGGCGGTGTCCGATCCGGAGTGCTCGCCGTCGGACGGTCCGTCGGCGGGCGCCTCGACGTGAGGCTCCCCGGCGCGTCCGGGCGGCACCGCAGCCGCAGGACGCCGCGCACCGGAACCCCTCCGGGCCTCGCGCTCGGCGCTCAACGACACGACGTCGGCCGTCTCGCCGCTCTCGTCGACGATCCCGAACCCGACGTACTGGAGCGCCTGCGTGAGTCGCCCGGCCCGGACGAGCGCCCCGGCGTCGCGGTCCATGACCGCCGCGGTGAGGGTCTCGCCCAGCCGCCGCAGAGCCTCGCCCGACACCGACCTGCCGCCCACGCCTGCCGACGACACCTCGGCGACCAGGGCGTCGACCTGGCGTCGGCGCTCGCGGTCGAGCTCGGTGAGCCGCGCGCGGTCACGGTCCTCGGTCGCGGCGCGCAGCTCGTCGCCGAGCGCCACGAGGTCGTCGATCGCCTGCCCGTGCGCGCGGGCGACCTGGTTGACGACCCACGCCGCGACGGTCGGCTTGGCCAGCCCGCGCAGCCGGGCCGCGCCCACGGAGTCGCCCGCCGCGGTGGCCTGCTTGGCAGCGACGTTGCGGGCCGCGACGAACTCGTCGAGAGGCAGCGCGAACAGGTGGTCGACCGTCTGCTCGCCGCCTGCGCCCTCGTTGCCGCCCGCACCGGGATCCTCGCTCATCGCCCCAGCGTCGCACCGTTCACCCCTCGGCGCCGAGCATGCGGTTGTCGTCCAGAATCGGGCCGGATCGGACCACAACCGCATGCTCGTGGAACGACAACCGCATGCTCGGCACGTCCGATAGTCTCCGGAGTCGAGCGCAACGGGCACACGGCCCGGGACTGCGCGTCACCGCAGACAAGGGGAGCCCGTGGACAGGGACCAGCTGCTCGGCTCGACCGCGGCCGCCGCCGACGGAGAAGCGGACCGGCCCGGCGCCGACCCCGTGCCGGATGCCGTCCCCGCCGACCTCGCCCCGGTCCCCGGCGACGCCTCCGACCCGCTCCGGGCCGACATCCACGACACCGCACCCGCCGACCCGACCCCCGCCCCCGCCGCACCCGACGACCCGACCGGTGCTCCGCCGTCGGGCCTCGCGGACACCCCCGCGAAGCCCGGGCTCGACGACCTGGTCGCAGGCTGGGTGGGCCGCGCCCTGGACGTCTACCCGCGCCCCGGCCTGCCGCTCACCGCTCACTGGGACGCCTCGGCCGCGGGCCTCGTGCGCCAGGTCCCGTACGTTCCGCGCTTCGCGACCAAGCCGCTCGAGCTGCTCGACCGGTTCGGGGCCGTGCACGTCGGCCCGCAGGAGATCGGGTTCGACGGCGACGCGGTCGACTGGGACCGCGTGATCGAGCTGCGCACGCACCCCGCGTGGTCGAGCCTGTCGGCCGACGCGCTCGAGGCGAACTTCGCGCAGTACCTGCGCGTGATCCCGCGCCTGCCCGGCCGCGGCTGGGTCCTGGGCAAGGTCTCGGAGCTGCTCGTGTCGCTGTACCTGGCGGTCGTGCCCCTGCCCGACGACGTCGCTCGCCTCCTCGAGGTCGGCGGCACCGCAGGCGACGACGCGCCCGACGAGGGGCCCGAGGAGGTCGCGGAGCGCGACCTGTTCACCCGGCGGACCGTGACCGAGATCGTCTACAAGCGCCGCTTCGGCGAGGGCGAGCGGCAGGCGTGCACGACGTCGGTCCTGCTGCAGCTCGCGTTCCCCGAGTCGACCGACGCCATGCTGGCGCTCGCGGCCGAGCGGGGGGTGCGCGTCGTGCACGTGCCGGTCGACGAGGGCGAGATGGGCGCGACGATCAAGAGGGCCGCGTCGTGGCGGTCGGCAGCGCTGGGCCTGCGGGAACGTTTCGCGCGCGCAGAGGGCCCGACGGCGTAGCCCGCCCGGGCGGTCGTCGTCGTCCGCGCGGTGGTCCGGGGGGGAGCGGCGGCGTGTGCCGCCCAGGGGCCGGTCGTGCGGCTGCCCCTGTGCTCGGTCTACGCTCCGAGGGGACCGGGTGGCGGGCGAGGGGCCGGCCGCACGGCGAGGGCGCGCCGGGACGAGCGCCGGCGGCACGACACGAGGTAAGGCGGCACATGGCACGCAGGACCATCGTCATCACCGGGGCGAGCGACGGGATCGGCGCCGCCGCGGCCCGGCAGCTCGCGGCGGACGGGCACCGGGTCGTGGTCGTCGGGCGCTCGCCCGAGAAGACCGCCGCGGTGGCCGGGGAGCTCGGGGCCGACTTCTTCGTGGCCGACTTCGCGCGCCTGGCCGAGGTGCGGGCGCTCGCAGCCGACCTGCTCGACCGCTACGAGCGGATCGACGTCCTCGCGAACAACGCGGGCGGCATCATGGCCGACCGCCAGGTCTCCGAGGACGGCCACGAGCTGACGTTCCAGGTGAACTACCTGGCGCCGTTCCTCCTGACCACGCTGCTGCTCGACCGCTTGGAGGAGAGCCGCGCGAGCGTCATCAGCACGAGCAGCGCCGCGCACCGGCTGTTCAGCGACTTCCACCTCGACGACCTCGAGGCCGAGCGGTCGTACGCGCCCAACGCGGCCTACGGGAACGCGAAGCTCGCGGTCAACCTGTTCACGCGCGAGCTCGACCGCCGGTACCGCGCGTCGGGGATCTCGGCCGCGTCCTTCCACCCGGGCGTGGTCGCGACGAACTTCGCGGCGACCTCGACGAGCAGCATGCGCGTCATGTACCAGACGGTGCTGAGCCGCTTCCTCACGTCGTCGGCCAAGGGGGCCGACACCCTGGTCTGGCTCGCGACCACGACGCCCGGCGTCGACTGGGAGCCGGGGAGCTACTACGTCAAGCGCAAGATTGCGACGACCCACCCGCTCGTGAGCGACGCACGGCTCGCGGCCGAGCTGTGGGACCGGAGCATCGCGATGGTGAGCGCGGCGGACGCGCCGGGGACCGCCGCCTGACGGCTGCTCGGCCTCTGGGCCCTGGGGCACATGGGGGTTCGGTGGTTCGGGGTCTCGGGTGGTGGCCTCGCCAACTCGGGTCTTGCCCCTTCGGTGCCGACCATGCGGTTGTCGTCGGTTTCGTCCTCGAGACGAACGCCGACCGCATGCTCGGGCGACGCCAAACGCATGCTCGTGAGTGCCGCGCGTCCCCGGACAGCACGACGGGCCCGGTGCTCTCGCAACCGGGCCCGTCGATCTCACCGCGTCGCAGGCCGAAGGGGGGTGACCTGCGACGGGGAGGCTGGGAAGACCGTCAGGACGCGGAGGTCGTGACCTCGATGCGCTGCGGCGTCGTCCCGGCGTAGACGCCGGAGACGGTGACGGTCAGGACACCTGCGTCGTAGCGGGCGCTGATCGCGCTCGCGTCGGCGGCCTTGGGAAGGGTCACGACGCGGTGGAACGCGCCGTAGCGGACCTCACGGACGCGACGCCCGTCGGTCTCCTCGGCCCGCTCGTCCTTGCGCTCGCCGCGCACGACGAGCTTGCGGCCCTCGACCTCGACCGTGACGTCCTGCGCGGGGTCGATGCCCGGCAGGTCGAAGCGGGCGACCAGGTCGTCGCCGTCCTGGAAGACGTCGGCGTGAGCCGGGACGCCTGCCACGGGACGAGCAGTGAGGAGGTCGCGCAGGGCGCGGTCGAAAGCGGGAGCGGGGGTGGTCAGGGTGGTCGTCATGGTGACTCCTTCAGTCGTGATGGAACCTCTGACGGGTACAACTTGAGTCACCCACGCTCAATTCCAGATCTGCGTTCGCCCTGGACGAACGACCGCGTCCGTGGGGCGGGACCCGGCCTACTCGCAGCCCACCCCGTCGCCGTCGCGGTCCAGCTTCTTGCTGTAGCCGGGCTCGCCGACGCGGATCGGTGCCTTGCCCGCCGCCGTGTCAGGCCTGAGGCGCTCCGAGGACCGCGACCAGGAAGTCGCCGCCCTCGGTGAACGGTCGCAGGTCCCACGTCGACAGCTTGAGCTGGACCTCGAGCCCGGCCTCGGCGGCGTCGGCGAAGAAGGCGTCGAACGCGTAGCCGCGCCCCGCGCCGAACCCGACGACGGCCCGGCCCCCGGGGGCCAGGTGGGCGCGGAAGCGGCGCAGCACCTCGACCTCGGTGCCGGGCGCGAGGAACGTCACGACGTTCCCGGCGCACACGATCAGGTCGAACGGTTCGGCGACCCCCATGGCGGGCAGGTCGAGCTCGGCGATGTCCGCGACGAGCCACGTCGAGCCGGGGTGGTCGGTCTCGGCGGCCTCGATGAGGACGGGATCGACGTCGACCCCCACGACGGTGTGCCCGCGCGCCGCGAGCTCGGCACCCACGCGCCCCGGGCCGCAGCCGGCGTCGAGGATCCGCGCCCCGCGCGGGAGCATGGCGTCGACGAGCCGCGCCTCGCCCGCGAGGTCCGCGCCCTGAGCCGCCATCGCGCGGAAACGCTCGACGTACCAGGTCGAGTGCGCGGGGTTCATGGCGGTCTTCTGCTCCCAGCGCGTGGGGTTGGCCTTGCTCACCGGTGCTCCTCGGGGTCGGGCGGGTGTGTGGTGGGTCGGTGGTGCGGGCTCGGACGACGCGGACGGGTCGGAACCTTCGGTCGGGCCGTCGGGCCGTCGGGCCGTCGGGCCGTCGGGCTGTCGGGCCGGCCGATGGATCGGTGGGACGTGCCGACAGGCTGACCACCCGGTCGGTCCGGAGCCTCGACCGTACCTCTGCGGCGACCGCTGTCGGCAGCGGTCCAGGTCCGGGGCGACGGGGTCTCAGCGGCCGGGACCGACGGCGCCGGCCGGACAGGAACGACCCGCTGCCCACGCCGCCCGGCCCCGCTGCCGGCTTTCTGGACCGACGACCCGCCGACCACGAGGTTCCGTGCGGTCGAGCACGAGGTTGAGAGCGGAATCCGCTCCATAACGACCGCAACCTCGTTCTCGGCACGCACCACCCGGCACCACCGAGCCCCCGTACCAAACCAGGAAAGGAACCCCTACGGCTCGACGTCGTCGTGCAGCACCACGCGCGACAGCTCGATGTGCTCCCCGCGCTTCCAGTAGTGCAGCCGCCGCGCCGACGCGCGCTTGCTCTGGAGCGACGCCCGCCAGCACGTCGCGCCGTCCTCACGCACCAGCGCGGGGCTGCTGCCGCCCTCGTTGACGCGCAGCGGGTGCAGCTCGCGGCCCGCGATGTGCTCGGCGTCCCCGGTCAGCACCTCGACCACGACGTCGACGACCTTGGCCCGCGAGACGCCCTCGATCGCCGTGAGCGACGGCAGGAACCTGTCCCCGAGCGTGTACGGCGCGAGCGGCTTGCTCGCCTTCTCGGCGGCCGGGACGCGTCGGACCCACGCCAGCCGGACCTCGAACCGGAACTGCTCGACGGGGTCGAGGAACACGGCACCGTCGTCGGGTGCGGCGCCCGCGTGGCTCGCGGCCTTCTCGGCCTTCTTGAGCTGCTGCCGGCTGAGGTCGGCCTTGCGGTACCGGGTGCGGAAGTTCTCGGCCCGGGTCAGGGCCTCGGCCAGGTCCCGGTCGAGCTCGGCCGCCCGGAGCCGCAGCCCACCGAGCTCGACCGCGGTCGCCTGCGCGGCCGCGCGCAGCAGCCCGACCTCGGCGTTCGCGGCAGCGAGGTCCGCCTCGAGAGTGCGGGCGCGCGTGCGGCTCACCTCGAGCGCAAGGCTCATGTCGCGCAGCGCGCCCCGGGTCGGGGCGGCCGGGGTGTCGCGTCGCGGCGCGTTGGCGATCAGGTCCAGCGGGGTCCGACGGCGCAGCCCGCCCTCGGCGCTCGAGCCAGGCTCGGCGAGGCCCGGCTCAGGTGCCGACGTCTCGCCGGTGAGCACCTCGGCGGGCGCCTCCGCGAGCAATTCCGTGGGAACCTCCTCGGCCGGTCCCGCGTCGGTCGGCAGTCCGGGCAGGCGCAGCGACGGCAGCACGGGCAGCGACCTGGGCGGGGTCGGCCGGCTGAGGTCAGGGAGCACGAGCCACGGCGGTCCGCCGTCGAGCAGGCTCGGTGCGGGGACCGGGGCGTCGTCGCTGTCGGAGTCGTCGACGTCGTCGAGCCGCAGCCGCCACGGCGCGGTCGCCACGACACGGGCGAGCACGACCTCTCCGACGGTGAAGAGGTCGGTCAGCTCGTCGGCGGGGTTCCCGGTCACGTCGTCGCGCGGCACGGCGACCTCGAGCCCGGGGACGAGCCGCAGGTGCACGGTCGCGGGGGCGACCGCGGTCACGTCGGCGAGCACCACCTGCCCGACGGCGTACCCGCCCAGGTGCGTGTCCTCGCCCGGGCGCGTGGCGCCGTCGGGCACGAGGAGCGCACCGCGCACGTCCAGCCGGCGGCTCTCCCGGTCCAGCGTCCCTGCGACCCGTTGTCCGACGACCAGCAGCCGTGCGAGGCAGACCCCTGGGACGGTGAGCTCCTCGGCGATGCTCGCGAGCGAGTCGTCGTCGAGGGTCACGAACGCGCGCGGTCCGAGGATGGACCGGACGGTGCCCTCGACGCGAGGAGCGTCGGGGTCGTGCGACGTCCCGAGCAGGCCCGCGCTCAGGGCTGCGGTCAGGGTGTCGTGCGTGAGGTGGTCGTGCAGGCGGCGCGCGTCGGCGTCCGAGTAGGCGAACCGCAGCTTGCTGCGCCGCGGCAGGCCGACCCACTCGTGGTCGACCGGGTAGACGCGCGCGGCCCCGCCGTAGACCTGCGTCGACGGGGGCATCACGGCCGAGAACGCCCACGAGGCGTCGCCCGTGGGCAGGACGACGACCTCGGCCAGGCCCGAGACCTCCTCGAGCAGCCCGTCGAGGTCCACGTAGGGCGCGTCGTGCCCTGCGGCGACCGAGATCGCGACCACGGGCCAGGGTCTGCCCGGGGTCAGGAGGTGCGCGGCGAGGACCCGGGCGCCCTCGACGTCGGTGACCCAGCGGACGCCGGAGGGCGGCCTGCGGAGAGCCCCGGAACGTGGGCCCGCGGGGCCGTCCGGAGCGTCGACGGGCGCCGGTGACGAGCCCGACCTGGCCCGTTCCTTCGTCCTGTTGCGTCTGACCACGTGCTCACCTCCTCGTATGCCGTGGGGCACACCGTAACGGCTGTCGCCCACCTCGGGGCGCAGGTGCTGTGGTGTGGGGGCGACGGGAGCGGGCGAGGCGTGAGGGACCGCGCGGCCGGCCGACTGCTAGCGGCCGAACACCTCCAGGACGGGTGTGTCGCCGTCGACGAACCGGACGAACTGTCCCACGGTCGAGGGCGAGCGCAACGACTCCGCGACGACCAGGGCGACGTTGCCGCGCGACGTGTCGCCCTTCTCGGCCTCGACGTCGATCGTGCCGGTCGCCGCGTGGTTCGTCAGGGTGCCGGGACCCAGGATCGTCCAGTCGAGGTCGGTGCCGCGCAGGTGGTCGTCGGCCGCGAGCTTGGCGTCGGCGTACGGGAAGAAGCTGTTGTCCTCCGGGATCCCGTGGTCGGGCACCGAGCCGATCCACGACACCATGACGTAGCGCGGGACGCCCGCCGCGACGGCCGCGTCCATCGAGCGGATCGCGGCGTCGCGGTCGACCGCGTAGGTCCGTTCCGGGTCCCCGCCGCCGGCGCCCGCGGACCACACCACGGCGTCGTGCCCGCGCAGGGCCTCGGTGATCTCCTCGGTCGAGGCGTGCTCGACGTCGAGCAGGACCGGCGTCCCGCCCAGCTCCTCGACGAGCGGGAGCTGGGACTCGTGACGCACGATCCCGCTCACGGTGTTGTGGTGGTCCTTGAGGATCGGGACGAGCAGGCGGCCCACCTTGCCGTGGGCTCCGATCAGGGCGACGTTCATGGTTCTCCTCGGTGTCGGGTGCGGTGCTCCCTCCACCGTGCACCGAGGAGGGGCGGGCCGCCTGCTGGGGGATCGGGCGGGCTACTCCTCGACGACCGCCACGGTCACGTCGATGTTGCCTCGCGTCGCGTTCGAGTACGGGCAGACCTGGTGCGCTGCCTCGACGAGCTCCTGGGCGACGGCGCGCTCGACGCCGGGCAGGCTCGCCTCGAGGTGCACCGCGAGCGTGTAGCCGCCGGCGTCGAGCGGCCCGATCGAGACGCTCGCACCGATCGCCGAGTCCGCGACCGAGATCTTGCGCTGGCGCGCGACGCCCAGCAGGGCCGAGTGGAAGCAGGCCGCGTAGCCCGCGGCGAAGAGCTGCTCGGGGTTGGACCCGTCGCCGCTGCCGCCCATCTCCTTGGGCACGGCGACGTCGAGGTCGACCCGCCCGTCGGTCGAGCGGACGTGGCCGTTGCGGCCCTCTCCGGTGGCGAGTGCTTCGGCGGTGTAGAGAACCTTCATCGTGCTACCTCCAGGGTCGGCTGACGGACGAACCCCTCGAACGTATGTCGCTCCGGGCAACTGTGCGTGGTCGGTTCGCCCAGGGCGCAGCGGCGTCGAGCCGGTGGCGGGTCCGCGGGTACCGTGGAACGTCGCCGCCTCGGCGTCCTTCCTCGACCACGGAACGACCGCACCCCCATGACCAACGCACCTTCGCCGTCGGGCACGCCTGACGGCTCGTCCTCCTCCCTGCCCGACGGCGCCACGCACCCGCCCGCGCCCCTCGCCCCCGAGGGTGAGCAGCTCGCGCACGGCCTACGCACCCGCCACCTGACGATGATGGGCCTCGGCTCGGCGATCGGTGCCGGGCTGTTCCTCGGCAGCGGCGTCGGGATCGCGACGGCCGGACCAGCCGTCCTGGTCTCGTACGCGGTCGCCGGGCTGCTCGTGATCCTCGTCATGCGGATGCTCGCGGAGATGGCCGCGGCCGTGCCGTCGAGCGGGTCGTTCTCCGTCTACGCCGAGACCGCGCTGGGGCGCTGGGCGGGCTTCACGCTGGGCTGGCTGTACTGGTTCACGCTCATCATGGTGCTCGGTGCGGAGATCACGGGGGCCTCGCAGATCGTCTCCGGGTGGGTCCCGGGCGTGCCGCAGTGGGTCGTCGCGCTCGTGTTCGTCGCGGTGTTCGCGGTCGTGAACCTGTGGGGCGTCAAGCACTTCGGCGAGTTCGAGTTCTGGTTCGCGTTCATCAAGGTCGCGGCGATCGTCGCGTTCCTGGTGATCGGGGTCCTGCTCGTGCTGGGCTGGCTGCCCGGCACCGACCCGGTGGGCACGACCAACATCTTCGGTGACCCTGCCTCGCTCGCGGGCTTCGCGCCGAACGGGCTGCCGGGCATCGCGGCCGGGCTGCTGGTCGTCGTCTTCGCGTTCGGCGGTATCGAGATCGTGACGATCGCCGCGGCCGAGGCGCGCGACCCGCAGAAGGCGATCGTCACCGCGACGCGCTCGATCGTGTGGCGCATCCTCTTCTTCTACGTCGGCGCGGTCGCGATCATGGCGCTCGTGCTGCCGTGGGACGCCCCCGAGCTGCTGAGCGGCCCGTTCGTCGCGGTGCTCGACCTCGCGGGGCTGCCGAGCGCAGCCCGGCTCATGGAGGCCGTGGTGGTCGTGGCGCTGCTGTCGGCGTTCAACGCGAACGTCTACGGCACCTCGCGCATGGCGTTCTCGCTCGCGGGCCGCGGCGACGGCCACCCCGCGCTGACCAAGGTCTCGCCGACCGGGGTCCCCTGGGTCGCGGTGCTGCTCTCGGTGTTCTTCGGCCTCGTGTCCGTGGGGCTCAACTGGCTGCTGCCGGGCGAGGTCCTGGGCATCCTGCTCAACGCGGTGGGCTCGGCGCTGCTCGTCGTCTGGGTCTTCATCGCGGTGTCCCAGCTCCGGCTGCGCCGTCGCCTCGAGGCCGCAGCGGGCGGCGCGGACCGGATGACGCTGCGCATGTGGGCGTACCCGTGGCTCACGTGGGCGACGTTGGCGGGGTTGGCGGGGCTCGTGGTGCTCATGCTGTTCGACGACGCCGCGCGCGTCCAGCTCGTCTCGACCGTGGTGCTCGTGGGCGTGATCGTGGCGGTGTACGGGGTGCGGTCGTGGCTCCGGAAGCGGACCGCCTGACCCCTGAGGCGCCGAGAACGAGGTTGCGGTCGTTCTGGGCCCCAGAACGACCGCAACCTCGTTCTCGACGTGGCGTGGGGCGCGGGTCACCAGTCCCAGATGCCCTCGCCGATCACGAGCTTTCCGTCCTGGCCGATCACGTAGGTCGTCGAGTAGCGCAGGTCCCGTTCGTAGCTGTAGGGGGTGGGCTCGGTCTCGGCGAACCATCCGCCGCCAGGGGGCATGGTGCCCGTGCGGGTGACCTGGCCGTCCCGGACCTCCACGGTGATCGACGGCCCGTCGTCCGTCGCCGTGAACGTCGGGTCGGTCGTCACTGCCCACGCAGCGCCCGTGACCTCGTCGGCACGGTAGGAGAAGTCCGCGAGCTCGCACCCCTCGGGCTCGGCCTCGGGTGAGGCGACACATGCGTCGAGGTCTGCCCGAGCCGCTGCCTCGGCCGCGTCGAGCGCTTCCGACGTGAACGAGTAGCCGAGGACCTCGTCATCGGGCCCGTCGGACCAGACGTCCCCAGGCCCGCCGACGGTGAACGTCAGCGTGGGTGCGCTCTGGAGCTCTCCGACGTCGGGCAGTGTGACTTCCCACCGGCCGGGGAGCGCGCGGAACGCCGGTGAGCCGCTCGGCGCCAGGTCGACGTCCACGCCGTTCACGACGACGGTGCCCAACTGTTGGTTCGCGACCGATGCGAGGTCGACGACGGGGACCTCCGGAGCGACGAGCTCCCAGCGGTCGAACACGAGGAGCTCTGCTCCCGTGCGGCGGACCGTGAACGTCTGGGTCGACTTCCGGCCCTCCTGGTCGTAGGTGGCGGTGATGGTCGCGATGTCCTCGAAGCGCTCGATGTCGGTGATCGTGGCGCCGGTCGGCCGTTCCGCGACCCCTCCGTACACGTCGTTCGTGAGCAGGGTGCGCTCGCTGTTGGGCACGTCCGGGTCGGCGAGCGCGAGGGCAGCCTGGGCGTCGCCGCGCTCGAGGGCGTCGAGATAGGCCTCGACGGGGGCGGAGGGGGAGTAGACGGTGCTCGCGACGACGTTCCGTGCGACGGCGGCGCCGACCACCACGATGATCCCTGCGCCGACGGTCCCGAGGACGATCAGCGCCTTCTTGCGGTCGACGGCCGGGAGCGTGGGCGGACCCGCCTCGGGAGTGGTGGGGAGGCTCGACGGCGCCGAGCCCGCAGGCACGTCGTCCGCCCCGGGGTGCGGGTCGGCTCCGGACGGGGCGCTCTGGACGGCAGGCGCGGGAGGGGCGGTACCGTCACCTGCGGTGCCGCTGTCGCTGCCACCCGGGGGCTCGGTGGTGGTGCGGGTGGTCGACAGGAGGTTCACCAGTCGAGGCGGGAGCACCGCGACCACCCACGGGGCGAACCGGCGGGCCACGACCTCGACGAGCAGACCCCACGCTGCGGCGACGAGAGCCGTCCAGACGGCGAGATGCAGTGCGGCCTCGCCTGCTGCGGAGCCGAGGAGTCCTGCGGACGCGCTCCCGACAGCGCGCACCCCCGACACGAGGGTGGCGAGCAGCGTGACCGCTGCGAGGACCAAGGGGGTCGCCCAGGCGGCCGACCAGGGCAGGGGGTCGCGTGCGACGAGGCGCAAGCGGGTGCCGGCGGCGACGACCGCGATGACGGGAATCAGGACGGCGAGCCAGGCCCAGGCCGGCACGCCCTCGCTGGACAGCGTGGCGACGTACCCCGCTGCGGCGCCGCCTCCAGAAGCGCTCGCCTGGATGCCGCCGAGCGAGGCGACACCCAGTCCCAGGACCAGGACGTTGGGCAGGACGGTCAGGACGCCGGTGATCGTCTCACCCAGGCCGAGCCGTGCGACCCCGGCGATGAGAAGGATGATCAGGGTGAGGCCGACCGCGGGGACGGCACCGACGAGCAGCGCGTCGGCCGAGCGTCGGACGACGGCCGGCACGGGGATGCCCAGAGCAGTGAGCCCCGGCTGTGGCGAGCGGAGCGCGAGGCCGAGCGCGGCAGCAGTCGTGCCCACGAGGATGCCGCCCGCGAAGACTCCGAACGCGTTGACACCGGTCGTGAACGCATACTGGAACAGTCCGTCGCCCGTGCTCTGTGAGAAGCGGAAGACTGCCGCGAGGATCGCGCCCCCGAGCCCGAGGACGCCGCCCGTCACGAGGGACTCGAGCCACAGCGTGCGGGGTGCCCGAGGGGCGACCGCGTCGGTCGTGCGGCGCCGGACGACCGTCCACAGCAGGATGCCGGCCATGATGACGGCGGTGATCGACAGCGGCGCGAGGAAGACGCTCGCGGATCCCTGGCCGACCAGTGAGGCGTTGAGCGGGCCGAGCAGCGCCATGCCGACGAACAGGAACGGAAGCGTCAGTACCGCGCCGAGTCCGTCGACCGACACGTCGCTGCCCCCGCTCCAGGACGAGGCGTCGGTGGTCGCCATGCTGATCCCGAGCGCGACGACGGCGAGCAGAGCCACGACGAGTCCTGCCGCGTAGCCGATGCCCGCGCGGGCCGCAGCGGCCGTGAGCTGTTGACGGGTCAGAGGGAGCGTGGGCGGTGGCGCATGCCCGGCGGGCTCTCCCGTGGTCGCTCCCTCGGCGGACGAAGGGTTCGAGGCGATCGTCTCTTCTGGCATTGTCCTGGCGTCCCCCTGGGGCGCCGTCGTGGTCTCGATCGACCGAACCCAGAGACGCCCCCTGCTCTCTGGTGAATGTGGCGCCCCATTCGTAGCAGGTCGACCCCCCACGTAGGCACTTGTCCACAGGTTGGCTCCGCTCGCCCAGGCGATCAGAACCGTTGACACCCACCCCCTCGTGGGTGTGCGCTGGAATCTCGCGCCGAAGTGCACCGGGAGTCTCGGGGAGAACCCATGTCTCGCATCGCCGGCTGGATCACGCACCGTTACGCCAAGTGGGTCGTCATCGCGTTCTGGGCGGTCGTCCTGGCACTGACCGCGCCGCTGGCCGGCAAGCTCACGGGAGCGCAGGACAACGACGCCAAGTCCTGGCTCCCGGCCGACGCCGAGTCGACCCAGGTGCTCGACGTCGCGAGCAGCTTCACCTCGCCCAACACGATCCCGGCGGTCCTGGTCTACGTGCGCGAGTCGGGCCTCACGCCCGAGGACCTCGCGGCGGTCTCCCAGGACGTCGCGACGTTCGGTGAGCTCGACACCCTGGACGGGGACGTCGTCGGGCCGATCCCGTCCGAGGACGGGCAGGCCGCCCAGGTGGTCGTCCCGCTCGACCTGGGCAGCGAGGGGTGGAACCTCGCGGCCGACGCGGTCGCGGACCTGCGCGCGACCGCCGAGGACGGCGCGAACGGCATGGAGGTCTACGTGACCGGTCCGGCAGGGTCGGCCGCGGACTCGTCCGAGGCGTTCGAGGGCATCGACTCGACGCTGCTCTACGCAGCGGCGGGCGTCGTGATCGTGATCCTGCTGCTGACCTACCGCAGCCCCACGCTGTGGCTCCTGCCCGTGGTCTCGGCGGGGGTCGCGCTGACCGTGTCGCAGGCCGTGATCTACGTGCTGGCGGACACGACGGGCCTGACCGTGAACGCGCAGAGCGCGGGCATCCTCACGGTCCTGGTCTTCGGGGCGGGGACGGACTACGCCCTGTTGCTCGTCGCGCGCTACCGGGAAGAGCTCCGTCGCCACGAGGACCGGCACGAGGCCATGGCGCTCGCGCTGCACCGCGCGGGCCCGGCGATCGTCGCGAGCGGTGCGACGGTCGCGATCGGCATGCTGTGCCTGCTGTTCGCGCAGATGAGCTCGACGGCCGGGCTGGGGCCCGTCGCGGCGGTCGGGATCGTGGTCGCGCTGCTGGTCATGCTGACGCTGCTGCCCGCGCTGCTGGTCGCGACGGGCCGGTGGGTGTTCTGGCCGCGCGTGCCGCACCTGGGCGACGACGAGCCCACCGAGCACGGCGTCTGGGCGCGGCTCGGGACACGCATCTCCCACCGGCCCCGGCGCGTGTGGGTCGTGACGTCGATCGTCCTGGCCGTGCTGGGACTGGGCATCACGCAGCTCGACGCCAACGGGCTGTCGAGCGCCGAGTCGTTCCGGGGCGAGCAGCCCTCGATCGTGGGCGAGCAGGTCCTGAGCGAACATTTCCCGGCCGGCTCGGGGTCTCCCGTGGTCGTCGTCGCCGACGCCTCGTCGCCCACCGCGGTGGCAGCCGTGCACGACGCGTTCGCGAGCACCGAGGGCATCGATGCCTCGACCGTGACCGAGCCCGTGTCCGCGGGCGGCTACGCGTACATGGAGGGCACGCTCACGTCCGAGCCGGACTCCCGCGCGGCCTACGACACGGTCGACCGGGTCCGGGACGCGGTCCACGCCGTCCCGGACGCCGACGCCATGGTGGGCGGGGCGAGCGCGATCACGCTCGACGTCCAGCGCGCCTCGTCCGCGGACAACCAGCTCATCATCCCGATCATCCTGCTGACCGTGCTCGTCATCCTCGCGCTGCTCCTGCGCGCGATCACGGCCCCGCTCATCCTGGTGGCGACCGTGGTGCTGTCGTTCACCGCGGCCCTGGGCGTGAGCGCGCTCGTGTTCACGTACGTGTTCGGGTTCGAGGGCGCCGACACCTCGTTGCCGCTGTTCGTGTTCGTGTTCCTCGTCGCGCTCGGGATCGACTACAACATCTTCCTCATGACCCGGGTGCGCGAGGAGTCGCTGCGCGTCGGGACACGGCGGGGCGCGCTCATCGGGCTGGCTGCGACGGGAGCGGTCATCACGTCGGCCGGGCTGGTCCTCGCGGGGACGTTCGCGGTGCTGGGCACGCTGCCCGTGGTCGCGTTCGCGGAGATCGGGTTCGCGGTCGCGTTCGGCGTCCTGCTTGACACGCTCGTGGTCCGCTCGGTGCTCGTCACGGCGCTGAACCTCGACGTGGGGCGCCACATGTGGTGGCCGAGCGCACTGGGCCGCAAGGAGGACGTGCCGGTCGAGGAAGTGTCCGCGCTCCCGTCGGGCGCGCCGGTCCGCGAGTAGCGGCCCGCCAGGACGACCCACGCCCGACGGCGGAGCGCACCTCCCGGGGTCGGCGCCGTCGGGCGAACTGTGATCAAGCCGCTTCACTTACTTACAGTTTTGGTTGAACTGTAAGTACCATGGAGATATGACGACAGATCGGACGCCCCTCGTGCTCGCACCGGTCGGCCACGAGGAACACGTCTGGGTGGCGGAGGACGACGGGCTGTCCACCCGGGCCCAGGTCACGGCCGGGTCCGGGCCGTACACGTCGACGGTCCCCGCGGAGATCGCCGACCTGGCTCCCGACGTCCCGAACGACCTCGCCGCCGACGTCGAGGTGGCGACCACCGAGCTCACGCGCTTCGACGCGTACGCACGCACCGTGCTCGGCGTGGACAGCCCCGCACTCGGGCCCATGGCGTCGGTGCTGCTGCGCACCGAGTCGGCGTCGTCGTCGCAGATCGAGAACCTCACCGTGGGGGCCAGGCAGCTCGCACTCGCCGAGATCGACCAGTCGACCAGCGTGAACGCGCAGACCGTCGTCGCCAACGTGCGCGCGATGGAGGCAGCGCTCGCGCTGGCCGACAGGCTGGACGAGTCCGCGATCCTCACCATGCAGCACGAGCTCCTCTCGGGCCAGCGCGGCGGGGAGCAGCACGCAGGTCGATACCGCGACGGTCTGGTCTGGGTGGGGACGAGCAGCATCAGCCCGCGAGGAGCCTCGCACGTCGCCCCTCAGCCCGAGCTGGTCGCACCTGCGATGCGTGACCTGGTGGACTTCATGCACCGGGACGATCTCCCCGTCCTGGCCCAGGCTGCTGTCGCTCATGCGCAGTTCGAGACGATCCACCCGTTCGCTGACGGGAACGGACGTACGGGGCGCGCTCTCGTCCACGCCCTGCTCCGCTCCAAGGGGACGGTCCGACACACCACGGCCCCCGTCTCGGCGGGACTCCTGGTCGACACCGAGGCCTACTTCGACGCGCTCACGGCCTATCGTGAGGGCGACGCCCGGCCGATCGTCGAGCAGTTCGCCCGGGCCGGTCGCTACGCCGCACGTTCCGGTGCGCGGCTCGTCGACGACCTGGGGGCGCAGATCTCGCAGGCGAAGGAGCAGCTGGGGAACCTGCGTCCGCAAGCTGCGGCCTGGAAGGTCGTGCCCCACCTGGTCGCCCACCCCGTCGTCAACGCGGCGTTCCTGACCGGCAGGTTGGGGATGAACGCTGTGACCGCGCAGCGCGCATTGGTCCAGCTCTCCGACGCAGGTGTGCTCCAGGAGCGCACCGGCCGGCAGCGCAACCGCATCTGGCAGCACGACGGCATCCTGGCCGTGCTGGACGTGTTCGCGCAGGGCATCCGTCGGCGCTGATCGTCGCACGGAAGGCCCACGCCCGACGGCGGAGCGCACCTCCCGGGGCGCGGCGCCGTCGGGCGGGTCGCGTCAGACCACGTCCTCCCGCTGCAGCAGGCGCAGCGTGATCCAGCCGATCAGGACCGGGATCCAGCACGAGATCAGGCGGTAGAGCAGGACTGCCGGCAGGGCGATCGCGGACGCGATCCCGAAGCTCACGAGCCCGCCCGTGAGCGCGGCCTCGACGACGCCCACGCCTCCCGGGGTCGGTGCCGCCGAGGCGAGGGTCTGCCCGACCATGGTCGAGAACGCCGCGGCGATCGGGTCGTTGCCGCCGCCGAGCGCGAGGAGGCAGGCCCACAGGGTCGCGGCCGAGGACAGCGTGGTGCCCATCGCACCCAGGATCGAGAGGCCGAGCCGGCGCGGGTCCTTCGCGAGCCCGCCGAGCTGGCGGAACGCGGGCAGCACGTCGTCGCGCGCGTACGTGCGGACCGCGTGCCGGAACCGCGGCACCACGAGCACCGTGACGACCGTGACGACGACCGCCACGACCGCCGCGAGCAACGCCCACCGGGCCCAGCCCGGCATGTGGTGGTCGATGCTGCGCCCCGCGACGAGCGCCAGGATGCTCAGGAGCACCAGGTGGGTCAGGACCTGCACGATGCTCTGGAGAGCGACCGTGCCCGTCGCGAGCGCGGTGCTCATGCCCGACTTCGACAGGTAGCGGACGTTGAGCGCGAGCGACCCAACGCTCGCGGGCGTCGCGGTGCCCGCGAACGCGTTCGCGAGCTGGACCCGGGTGGTCCGCAGGAACGGCAGGTGCATCGGGGAGCAGGCCGCGAGCGAGGCCGCGGCCGCGAAGAACCCGGTCGCGGCGAAGAGCACGGCCAGGATCGCCCAGGCGGGCTGCGCGTCGCGCAGCGCCTTGCCCATCCGGGGGATCTCGCTGATCTCCGGGATGACCACGTAGGTGAGCCCGCCGATGAGCACGAACCACACGAGCACGCGCAGGGCGTGGCTCCGGGGCGACCGGACCACCTTGGGGGCCTGGTCCGGGGCCGCATCCGGCTGGCCCGGAGCCGCAGCCTGGGGTTCGGGGGTCGAGTCGTGCGAGATGGAGAGCTCCTTGCCGGGACGGGGACTGGTCGGTGACATTGTCGGCGGACGGGTCACGCGGTTCAGTCGTTCGGCGTGACCTCGGGCAGCGGCGACGGGCCGTCCGCGGGCACCCACCCCTTGGGCGGGCGGATCGTGGGGACGTCTCCCACGATCGGCACCGGGCGGCGGTGGAACGGGAAGCCGTAGCGCGTCACGAGGCCCGCGAGCGTCGTGAGGCGGTTGCGGGGCCCGATCAGGCTCATGATGTGCACGAACAGCCACGCGAGCCACGCGCTGCCGCGGGTCAGCCGCAGCTTCCCCGCGATGTCCGCGACGGCCGCGCGGCGTCCGATGACGGCCATGGTGCCCTTGTCGAGGTACCTGAGCGACGTCGTCGGGCGTCCCCGGACGAGCGCGCGGATGTTGCGCCCCGCGACCTTGCCCGACTGGATCGCGGGCTGGGCGAGCTGGGGCAGGCCCGCGGGCGAGATCGCGATGTCGCCGGCCGCGAAGTGGTCCGGCCAGCCCTCGACCTGCAGGTCGTCGCCCACGCGGATGCGGCCGCCGTCGCCCAGCGGGAGGTTCCAGCGCGAGACCTCCTCGTGCGGGGCCACGCCCGCGGCCCAGACCGTGAGGTCCGAGCGGATGAAGGTGCCGTCGGTGAGCTCGACGCCGTCGGGCAGGACCTTCGCGACGCCCGCACCCAGGTGCAGGTCGACACCGCGACGCTGGAGCTCGCGCGCCGCGTAGGTGCGGAGCTTGGCGGGGAACGGCTTGATGAGCTCGGTGCCGCGCTGGACGATCTTGACGCTGAACGCGTCGCCGTGGATCTCCGGGTACGCCGGGGCGAGGCCCTGCGTGCGCAGCTCGGCGAGCGCTCCCGCGACCTCGACCCCCGTCGACCCGCCGCCCACGACGACCACGCGGAGCCCGTCGTCGGTCTCCGGGGTGGCCGCGGACTTCTCGAGCCGGACGAACAGGGTGTCGCGGATCTTGAGCGCCTGAGAGCGGGAATACATCGCGAACGCGTGCTCCTTGGCGCCGGGCGTGCCGAAGAAGTTGGTCGTGACGCCGTTGGCCAGCACGAGGTAGTCGTAGCGGATCTCCTCGTCGTTGAGGAGCCGGAGGGTCTTGTGCTGCGGGTCGAGGCCCACGAGGTGCTCGTGCACCACGCGCACGTTGCGCTGCCGCAGGCGCAGGGCGCGCAGGAAGTAGGTGACGTCGCCGGGGTTCAGGCCGCCCGTGGCCACCTGGTAGAGCAGCGGCTGGAACGTGTTGTAGACGCGGCGGTCGATCAGCGTGATGCGCACCGGGGCTCCGGCGAGCGCCTTGACGGTCGCGAGGCCGGCGAACCCGCCGCCCACGACGACGACGTGGGGGAGCGCGTCGTGCGCCCCGGTGGGCGCGGGCTGCGCGGCGGTGCCGTCGTTCACTGTGTGTGCCTCTCGATACGTCTCGTGGTGCGACACGACGATGTGCCGGGTGGTCCGGGGCACGAGCGTATGCCGGGCGGGGGCCCGCTGCCACGGTGCCGCGCGCTGCGCGGGGCCCCGCGGAGGGATCGGCGGGGGTGTCGCCAGCGGCCGGGCCGCGGGTCAGGGCGGCTCCCGTGACGCGGATCACGGGTCCTTCCGTCCGGCGTCGTGTGGACAACCGAGCCCCTCGGCGCGTAACTTCGAACTGACCGGTCAGTCTAAAAGAGTGGCCGGACTGGAACTTTCGGAGGAACCCCCATGAACCAGCCCGTCGCCCGACACGGCAGCGACGAGGCCACGTACCTCGTGCAGGCCAGCGTGACCACGCCCGCCGGCGCCCCTGGCACCACGAACCACCAGGTGCCCGACGCCGTCGCGCACCTCCCGCAGGGCGGCCTCGCCGCCGCGGACATCGCCGACGACATGACGCTGCGCGGCCCGCACGGCGGCGAGATCGCCGAGACCTTCGAGCCCGCCGACGGCGCGCCGCTCCCCGCCGCGAGCCCGCACGCGATCAGCGCCTACGACCTCCAGCTCCACGGCCCGCGCGGCCTGGTCTACGGACCCGTCGACCTCGAGGTCCCCGCCGGTGAGGTCGTCGTCCTCCAGGGCCCGCAGGGCGCCGGGCGCTCGAGCCTGCTCCTGACCCTCGCGGGCCGCATGGCCCCCGACCACACCCCGGACGGCTGGCTCGTCGTGCTCGGCGAGAGCCTCACGGGCCGTCGTGCGCGCCGCACCGCGGTCCAGCGTCGCGCGGCGATCGCGGGCTTCCACGGGATCGACGAGCTCGACGACGCCGTCACGGTCGGCGACTCGGTGCGCGAACGCCTCACCTGGCTCGCGCCCTGGTACCGCCGGACGCCCAAGGTCACCCAGGAGGTCTACGAGCGCACGGCCCGCCCCGTGTTCGGCCCGCGCGAGCTGCCCGCGCTCGACTCGATGGTCTGGGACCTCGACGAGGTCGACGCGATGCTCCTGCGCATCGCGATCGCCATGGCCCAGGGCCCCGAGCTGCTCGTGGTCGACGACCTCGACCAGGTCCACGACTCGGCACGCCGCCAGATCGTCTGGGAGCGCCTCGAGGCGATCGCGGCCACGGGCGTGACCGTCGTCGGCTCGGTCGCCTCCGCAGGCGAGGTCGACGCGATGCGCTGGGGCCGTGCCCCGCACGTCGTGCGGCTCGCGACCGGCCCGCAGCTCGTCGCGGCCTGACCCCCACCCCTCCCGGGCGACGGTCGTCGCCCCGCCCACGCTCCGGCGTCGGGCCCCTCCTTCGCACGTACAGAACGGAAACACCTCTCGTGATGTCTTGGACCTCCACCGGTACGGAGCTGCGGCGGTTCCGCCGCGGCCTCCTGCCCAAGCTCGCCGTGGGCGCGATGATCTTCGTGCCCCTGCTCTACGGGGCGATGTACCTGTGGGCCTTCTGGGACCCGACCGGCAACCTCGACAAGCTGCCCGTCGCGATCGTCAACGCCGACACGGGCACCACGATCGCGTCCGAGGACGGCGACGAGACGCTGAACGCGGGCGAGGACGTCACGACCAAGCTCGTCGACTCGGGCGACCTCGAGTGGGCCCAGGTCGACGCCACGACGGCCGAGAAGGGCGTCAAGGACGGCACCTACTACTTCGCGCTGACCATCCCCGAGGGCTTCTCCGAGGGCATCGCGAGCGCCGCGGGCGACGACCCGCAGGCCGCTCAGCTCATGGTCACGTACAACGACGCGAACTCGTTCCTCGCGACGACCCTGGGACGCAGCGCCATGACGCAGGTCCAGGGCGCGGTGCGCGAGGAGATCGGTGCGCAGGCCGTCGACAAGGTCCTCGTGGGCCTCGGCAGCGCGCGTGACGGGTTCGCGCAGGCCTCCGACGGGTCGCTCACGCTCACCACGGCGAGCGGCCAGCTGACCGACGGTGCGACGCAGGTCGCCGACGGCGCCACGACCGCAGCCGACGGCGCGGGCACGCTCGCGTCCGGGATCGACCAGCTCGCCGACGGTGCGGGCAGCGCCGTGACCGGTGCGGGCAAGCTCGCGAACGGCGCCGGCGCCCTGTCGCAGGGTGCGTCCTCCGCGAGCGCCGGAGCCTCGAAGCTCGCCGCAGGCGCTTCGTCCGCGGCCGACGGTGCGTCGGCCCTCGCGGCCGGCGCGGCCACGACGCAGTCGGGCATGGTCCAGCTCGCCGACGGCGCGCACCAGCTCGCCACGGGCTTCACGGCCCCGACGGGCCTCGTGGCCGGGGCGGACCAGGCCGCCGCGGGCGCCCAGCAGGTGGCCGACGGCGTCACGCAGGTCCAGGGACAGGTCACCTCGCTCGCGGGGAGCGTCCCGACGCTCCGCGCGCTGCTCCAGCAGAACGCCGCGGTGCTCGGCGCCTCGACCGACCCCCAGGCGCAGGCGCTCGCGGCCGCGAACAAGCAGGCTCTCGGCCAGCTGCCCTCGGACGCCGAGCTCGCGCAGAGCGCGGCCGGACTCCGGGCTCTGGCGGACGGCTCGCAGCAGGTCGCCGCAGGGCTGCCCGCACTCTCCACGGGCATCAAGGCGGCCTCGGCCGGCGCTGCGCAGATCGACGCGCAGCTCCACCCGGGCTCGGGCGCGCAGACCGTCCGGGACGGCGTCGATGGCGTGGCGGCCGGTGCCGCGAACCTGAGCAGCGGTCTCTCGACCCTGCGCGGCGGTGCCTCCGACCTCGCGGCGGGGAACGCGTCGCTCGCGTCCGGTGCGGGCACGCTCGCGGCCGGCACCTCGTCCCTGTACTCGGGCGCCCAGCAGCTCGCGACCGGTGCGCAGTCCGCCGCGACCGGGGCAGGCGCGCTCGCCGAGGGCACCCGCACCCTGGCCGACGGCGCGACGCAGGTCGCCGACGGCGGCGCCCAGCTCACCGAGGGCGCGCAGACCCTGACCGACAAGCTCGCCGAGGGCTCCGAGGCCATCCCCGACGACGGCACGGCCCTGCGCGAGCAGCGCGCCGAGGTCATCGCGGCCCCCGTGACCGTCGCGGACACCGACCTGGCCGAGGCCGAGGGCTTCGGCGAGGGCTTCGCGCCGTTCTTCATCCCGCTCGCCCTGTTCGTGGGCGCGCTCATCACGTGGCTGCTCATGCGTCCGCTGCCCTCGCGGGCCCTCGCGACGCCGGCCTCGGGCCTGCGCGCCACGCTCGCCGGGTTCCTGCCCGCGCTGTGCATCGGGTTCGCCCAGGTCGCCGTGATGCTCGCGGTCATCCACTGGGGCGTGGGGCTCGACATGACCCACGCGCTCGGGACGCTCGCGTTCACGACCCTCGTCGCCGCGACGTTCCTCGCGCTCCAGCAGGCCCTCATGGCTCTGCTCGGCCCGGCTGCGGGCAAGGTCGCGATCCTGGCGCTGCTCATGCTCCAGCTCGCGTCCTCGGGCGGCACCTACCCGGTGCAGACCACGCCCGCGTTCTTCCAGGCCATCCACCCGCTGCTGCCCATGAGCTACGCCGTGGACGGGCTGCGCCAGACGATCACGGGCGGGGTCGACGGACGGCTCTGGTTCGCGGTGGTCTACCTCGGCGTGCTGCTGCTAGCGTCGCTGGCGATCAGCGCCTGGCGGGCGGGGCGCATGCGCACCTGGACCCTCGACCGCCTGCACCCGGCGCTCGAGATCTGACGACGAAGAGGCTGGACGAACGATGACGACGACCAAGGCGGACCCGACGGCGGACGGACGCGACGCCGTCGGGCCCCTTGAGCCGGGAGCCACCGCGGAGTCCGGCGCCCCGACGGGGACCCGGCGCGAGCAGGCCTTCGCGGCCCGTCGCGCCGGGACCCGGCAGCAGATCATCGACGCGGCCGTGAGCCTCATCGCCGACCAGGGCTTCACGGCCACGTCCGTCGAGGACATCGCGTCCGCGGCGGGCGTGGCCAAGGGCAGCGTCTACTACAACTTCGGGTCCAAGTCCGACGTGTTCGAGGCGGCGCTCGCGGGCGGCCTCGAACGACTGACCCTCACGCTCGAGTCGGCCCGCGCCGACCTGCACGGCAAGGCCGCGCTCGCGGCGCTCATCGCGTCGCTGCTCGAGCAGATCCGCGCCCACCCGGACTTCGCGAAGCTCCTCGCGGCCGAGGTCTTCCGGGTCGGGCGCGAGTGGCAGGAGACCGTGGGGCACATCCGCGCACGCGTCATCGAGTTCTACGCCGCGGCGCTGCGCGAGGAGCGGCCCGGCGCGGACGTGTCGCTGCTCGCGGCCTCGGTGTTCGGGGCGACGCTCGTCGCAGGGCTCGAGTGGCTCGTGTTCCAGCCCGAGCGCGAGTTCGACGAGGTCCTGGCCGCGGTGCTGGAGCTGATCGCGGGGCTGTGACGGGCGTCGGCTGGCCCACCGGAGCCGCGGTGCTGGCCGCACTCGCCGGCTGCGGGCGCCGGCAGCGCACCGCACACACGGGATGCGGTGCTCCCCGGGGGCAGACGTGTTTCTGCGTAGCCACCACCATTGTGGTGGCTGTGCAGAAAAACGTCTGCCCGGGACCCAGGCCCGTGCCCGGCTCGGCCGAGACCCGACGGCGCGTCGCGCGTGCCGCGGGCGCCCCTCGGCTGACCTCGGGCGACCCGACGGCAGGGCGCTCGCTCCGCCGTCGGGCAGCGGCACTGCTCAGCCCAGCAGCAGCTTCCAGCAGCCCACACCGATGACCCCTGCGATCAGCGGCGCGGCGACCGGAACCCACGAGTAGCCCCAGTCGGACGGCCCCTTGTGCTTGAGGGGCAGGAGCGCGTGCACGATGCGCGGCCCGAGGTCACGGGCCGGGTTGAGCGCGGGCCCCGTGGGGCCGCCGAGCCCCGCGACGAGCCCCCACACCAGGAAGCCGAGCGCGAGGTGCGCCAGACCGGGCTCGGTCGTCGTCAGGGGCGAGTTGATGATCGCCAGCGCACACGAGAACAGGATGACCGAGCCGAGCAGCTCGTTCGCGAACCCGTTCACGCGGCTGTGCGCGGCGTTGACGGTCGAGAAGGTCGCGAGCACGTCGGCGGAGCTCTCGGTGCGGTCGTAGTACGGCTTGTGGGTCGCGACGATCGCGAGCTGCCCCGCCATGGCCCCGAGCATCTGCGCGACCACGTACGGAGCGACGTCGGCCCACGGGAACATGCCCCACGTCGCGAGCCCGATCGTGAACGCCGGGTTGATGTGGTTCCCGCTGATCCCGCCGAACATCAGGGCCGGGATCATGACACCGAACCCGTAGCCCATCGCGATGAGGCTCCAGCCGCCGCGGTACCCCTTGGACCCCTTGAGGTGCACGTTCGCGACCGTGCCGTTGCCGATGATGATGAGAATCGCCGTGCCGATGAACTCGCACGCGGCGCGCACCGCCAGGGAGTAGTCCGGATCCATGCGCACACCCTGTCAGGGGCGAGCGCCGGGAGGGCGGCGCGACACCCCGCGAGACGGGGCCCGGCGCGAGCCGGAGGGCTCGGGATCCGTGCGGTCCCGGAAGTCACCTGAAAAAGGACGACGCGGTAAGTATCGTGTTAAGTCCCTGCTTTCCTCTGTCGTCTTCTGCCCGCTGCCCTTACGCTCGCGACAACCGAACTCCCCGCAACGTCGCGCCGAGTGTGCGGTCGCCTGCGTGGGGGACCAGTGGAGGAGAACGAGTGTGAGAACACGTCCGATCGTCCCGTCCGTCGCCGCGCTGAGCCTGGGGCTCGCCGCGGTGTTCGTCCCACCGGCAGCGGCAGCCCCGCCTGCCCCGCCCGCCCCGCTCGAGGACCACGTCTCGGGCGCGGCCGTCATGCAGCACCTCGAGCAGCTCCAGGCCATCGCGGACGCCAACGGAGGCAACCGCGCCATCGAGACCCCCGGCTACGAGGCCAGCGCCGCGTACGTCGAGCAGGTCCTGACCGACGCCGGGTACACGCCCGAGCGCCAGTACTTCTCGTTCGACGACCTGAACGTCGACGAGCTCTCGCTCACGGCAGCAGGGGTCGCCGTCACCGCCGACGTCTACCCCGCCGAGTTCGCCCCCGACACCCCGGCGGGCGGCGTCACCGGCCCGCTCGTCCAGCCTGTCGACGCCCTCAAGCACGGCTGCACGGCCGAGGACTGGGCCGGGGTCCAGGCCACGGGCGGCGTCGCTCTGATCAGCCGCGGCACGTGCGCGTTCGGCCTCAAGGTCCAGCTCGCCGCCGAGGCCGGTGCCTCGGCCGTCATCATCTACAACAACACGATCGGCGCCATCAACCCGACGCTCGGTGCACCCAGCGACGACTGGGTACCCGCGGTCGGCATCCCGCAGGCCGCGGGTCAGGCCATCCTCGCGGCGCTCGCGGGCGGCCCGGCCGACGCGACCTACGTGCTCCAGACGTCGATCGTCTCGCACACGACCTTCAACATCCTCGCCGAGACGAGCACGGGCCGGGCTGACAACGTCGTCATGCTCGGTGCGCACCTCGACGGCGTGCCCGAGGGGCCGGGCATCAACGACAACGGGTCGGGCTCCGCGGCGATCCTCGAGACCGCGGTCCAGCTCGCCGAGCACGGCGGCCCGCTCGACAACCAGGTGCGCTTCGCCTGGTGGGGGGCCGAGGAGGTGGGCCTGGTCGGGTCGACGCACTACGTCGACGACCTGGTCGCGAACGACCCGACGACGCTCGACCAGATCGCGACCTACCTGAACTTCGACATGGTGGGTTCGCCGAACTACGTGATCGGGGTCTACGACGCCGACGAGTCCACCTACCCGGCGCCCGTCGAGGTCCCGCCGGGCTCGCCCGAGACCGAGGACGTGTTCACGGACTACTTCGACTCGATCGGTCAGGCCTGGGTCGACTCGGAGTTCTCGGGCCGGTCGGACTACCAGGCGTTCATCGCGAACGGCGTCCCGGCCTCGGGCCTGTTCACGGGGGCCGACGACATCAAGACCGACGCGGAGGTCGCGCTGTTCGGCGGCACCGCGGGGATCTGGCAGGACCCCAACTACCACTCGGTGAACGACGACATCGAGAACATCGACCCGGTCGCGCTCGACATCAACGCCAAGGCGATCGCGCACGCCACGGCGTCGCTCGCGGCCGACACGTCGGCGATCAACGGCGTGGTCTCGCCCGTCGACCCCGAGCTCACGGGGCTCACGGCGACCGCGCGCTGCACGGGCAAGGTCGCCACGCTCTCGGTCGTCGCGATCAACGGTGAGGACCGGCCGCTCGACGTGCTCTTCACGACGCCGTTCGGCACCAAGACGTTCAACCACGTCAACCCGGACAAGAACGTGCACCAGTCGTTCAGCGCCCGGTCCGGCTCGCTCCCGGCGGGCAGCGTGACCGTCAAGGCGTGGGACGACGCGGGCTCGCAGGAGACCTACACGGTCGACTACGCGGCGCTCACCTGCTGATCTGGTTGTCAGACCGCGCCCCCTCCTCCGGTGCGACTCTCGCCGGGGGAGGGGGCGCCGTCGTGCACGGACGGTCAGGCAGGCGGAGCAGGATCGCCCGGCGCCCCCGGCCCACGCGCGGCGGCGGCCTCCTCGGCCTCGCGCGCCGCGACGTTGCGCTTGGACAGGAGCGAGTTCCGGTACCCGAACGACGCGTAGATCACGAGCCCGATCACGACCCACACGAGGAACCGCAGCCACGTGAGCGTCGTCAGGTTCGTCATGAGCCACAGGCACGCGACGCCCGAGAAGATGGGCAGCACGGGCGACCACGGAACGCGGAAGCCGCGCGCGATGTCGGGGCGCGAGCGGCGCAGGATCGGGATGCCGAAGCTCACGAGCACGAACGCCGACAACGTCCCGATGTTGATCATCTCCTCGAGCAGCTCCACCTGCGCGAGCCCCGCGATGAGCGCGACCACGATGCCCGCCCCGACCTGGAGCCGGACCGGGGTGTGGAAGCGGTGGGAAGTCTTGGAGACGCCGCGCGGCAGCAGGCCGTCGCGGCTCATCGAGAACATGACGCGCGTGAGTCCCAGCAGCAGGACCATGATCACGGTCGTCAGACCGATGAGGATGCCCACCGAGATGACGCGCCCCGCCCAGTCCGCGCCCACCAGGATGAAGGCCGTGGTCAGCGACGGGTCGTCCGAGGCCGCGAGGTCCGTGTACGGGACCATGCCCGTGACCACGAGCGTCACCAGGATGTACAGCACCGTGACGACCGCGAGTCCGCTGAGGATGCCCTTGGGGATGGTCTTCTGCGGGTTCTTGGCCTCCTCGGCCGTGGTCGCGACGACGTCGAACCCGATGAACGCGAAGAAGACGAGGGCCGCGCCCGCGAGCAGGCCCATGACGCCGTAGGTCGTGGGCTCGAGGCCCGTGAGGAACCCGAACAGGGGCTGCTCGAGCGCCGTCTTCTCGGGTGCGGGCTGCGACGGCGGGATGAACGGCGTGTAGTTCTCGGCCTTGACGTAGAAGAAGCCCACGACGATCACGAACAGCGTGATCGCGACCTTGATGACCGTGAACACGCTGTTGATGCGGCTGCTGAGCTTGGTGCCGATCGCGAGGAGCGTCGTGAAGACGCCGACGATGAACACGGGCCCCCACTCGAGGTCGACCGGGCCGATCGGGATGCTCAGCGGCAGGTCCACGCCGAACAGCGAGAACGCGTCGGAGAGGTAGATGCCCCAGAACTTCGCGATCACGGCCGCCGCGAGCAGCATCTCCAGGATGAGGTCCCAGCCGATGATCCACGCGACGAGCTCGCCCATGGTCGCGTAGGAGAACGTGTAGGCCGAGCCCGCGATGGGCAGCGCCGAGGCGAACTCGGCGTAGCACATGACGGCCAGCGCGCACACGATCGAGGCGATGACGAACGAGATGATGACGGAGGGCCCGGCGAAGTTCGCCGCCGCAGTGGCGCCCACCGAGAAGATGCCCGCCCCGACCGCGACCGCGACGCCCATGACCGCGAGGTCCCAGGCGTTGAGGTCCCGCTTGAGCGAGCGTTCCGGGTCGTCGAGCGACGCGAGGGACTCCTCGACGGACTTGAGTCGCAGAACACCTTTGGCCATCGCTCCAGTCTGTCGGCCGGGTGGGCATCACGCGCGGTGGGGCCCGACGGTGGCGCGAGCTGTCCACGCGGCGGGCGGACCTGGGAGAATCCTCCGATGACCACCGCCACCCCGGACCCCACCCGTCCCGGCGCGCCGCTCGGCGCGACCGGCGAGCTCCTCGCCGTGTGCCGCGTGCACGTGCTGCTGCCCGACGCGGGCGCGGTCGGTGTGACCGCGATCGACAAGCGACCCGTCGAGGGGCCCGTCAAGGTCCGTCCCCTGGGGCTGTACGCCGACGTCCAGGCCGACCGTGCGCACCACGGCGGCGAGGAGCAGGCCGTGTACGCGTACTCGCAGGAGGACGCGGACCACTGGTCGGCCGAGCTCGGCTACGAGGTCGCTCCCGGGCTGTTCGGCGAGAACTTCCGCACGCGCGGCGTCGCGGCGAGCGGGGCGCTGATCGGCGAGCGCTGGCAGGTCGGGACCGCGGTGCTCGAGGTCACGCAGCCGCGGACCCCGTGCTCGACGTTCGCGCGGCGCCTGGGCGAGGACCGCTGGGTCAAGCGGTTCACGGACGCCAACCGGACGGGCGCGTACCTGCGCGTCGTGACGACGGGGGAGGTGCGGGCCGGTGACGCGGTCGAGGTCGTGTTCCGGCCCTCGCACGGCGTGACGATCGCCGACTGGTTCGGGTCGCGCGTCGCCGGGACGACGGTCGAGGTCGCGCGGCGGCTCCTGGCGTCCGAGGCAGAGGGCGAGATCCGGCTGTCGGCCGAGATGCGGGAGCGGACCGAGCGCGCCGTCCGCTGACCCGTCGGGAGTCCGGGTGGCTCAGCGCGTCGGGCGCGTCGGCTCGCTCGGGGGCCACTCGCCGTCGTCCGAGCCGTCGTCGGCTGCGAACAGCAGCTCGTGGAGCCGGACCTGGACCTCCTCGACGCGCGGGACGTCGGGCAGGGTCATGCCCGGTTTGGCCGTCGCGTCCGAGATGATGAGCGTCCCGCAGCCGAACATGCGGTCGACCAGGTCCTTCTCGTACGTGACGTCGTTGATGCGGTAGAGCGGGATGTCACGGCCCGTACGCGTGATGATGCCCGTCCGGGTCGAGAGACGCTTGGTCGTGATGGTGTAGTTCGTGGTCAGCCAGCGCAGGTGCGGCACCACGACCCAGACGACCGCCAGGACGGCGGCGACGCCGAGCGTGCCCCACAGCACCACGGGGTGCTCGGGCGAGAACCAGAGGATGGCCGTCGCGGCGCCCACGATCAGGATCAGGACGAGGATCGGCAGGAACAGGGCCTTGGGGTGGGTCCGTAGCTCCATGACGACGGTCTCGCCCTCGGCGAGGTTCTTGTTGACGCTCATGGGGAGCATCGTGCCATCTCACGCCGTCGGCAGGTTCCAGCCCTCCATGGTGTGCAGGCCGTGGCCGTGGCCGAGCAGGCTCACGCTCGCGGTCCCGAGCTCGAACCGTGCCGCGGTCGCGGGGCCCAGCTCGAGCCACACGGCCGCGAGCACGCGCAGCAGGTGCCCGTGCGCGACGAGCAGCACGTCGCCACCGTCGTGCAGCACGGGCTCGACGCGCCGGACGACGGCTCGCGCACGCTCGGCGACGTCGTCGAGCGTCTCGCCGGGCCAGGTCCCCGCCGTGCCTGCCGCACCCTGCGCGCCGGGGACGACGTGCACCCCGTCGCGGAAGATGAGCCAGTCCCGCCCCAGCTCACGGCTCACGTCGTCGGCCGTGCGTCCCTCGACCGGACCGTAGTCCCACTCGGCGAGGTTCGGGTCGGCCACCGCGTCGGGGAAGCCTGCGAGCTCGGCGGTCCGTCGGGCGCGCAGCAGGGGGCTGCGCAGCTCGAGCGCGAACCGGCGCCCCGCGAGGAACGCCCCGGCGCCGCGCGCCTGCTCCTCGCCGTGCGGGGTCAGGGGGATGTCGCTCGTCCCGGTGTGCTGCCCGGTCAGGCTCCACTCGGTCTCGCCGTGCCGCAGGAGCACGAGCTGGGGGTCGGGCATGGGGGGCCTCCGGGCAGTCGGGACGTGGTCCTCCGAGCATCCCTCAGGCCCGACGGCGCAGCACCCGCAGGGCGCTCGCGTCGCCCCGCGCAGGGGCCGGGGACGGGCGGGGTGTGACGGAGTCGGGGGTCGTCGGATGCCGGTCGGTACCTCTAGGCTCGACGGTCATGACTACCTACTCGATCCTGACGGTCACCGCTGCGCTGCGAGGCGAACCGTTCGAGGCCGAGAGCGACGAGGCGGCGCTCGACGTCGTCCGGTCACGCAAGCGCAGCGGGAACCTGCCGCTGACGTCCTTCACGCTCCAGACCTCCGACCAGCGCACCGTGGCGTCGTGGTCCGGGGCGCACGAGGTCGTCTGACCGGTCCGACCGACCGCCGCCGTCGGGCGAGAGCCGCGACGGCGCCCGGCTCAGGCGACGCCGTCGAGGCCCACGATCGACAGGAAGACCACGAGCGAGGCGAGCAGGACGACGGCGACGCCCACCGAGACGAGCAGGACGGTGCGGGGACGGACGGGCATGGTGCTCCTGCCGGGGTTGCTGGCGCACGGGCCGCGAGTGCCGCGCCGTGCGGCGCGGCCGGCAGCGGGTGCGGGGACCCGACCATCGTAGGCAGCCCCGGCACCGCCGCCGGCCGGGTCAGGCCCTGGCGCCCGCGAGCTCCTCGGCCTCGGCTGCGTCGCTCACCCGGCGTGCGAGCGTGCCGTCGCGCCACGTGAGGTACCCGCCGTCGAGGTTGCGCACGTCGTAGCCGAGCTGGCTCAGGAGGCGCGCGGCGGTGTGCCCGCGCTGCCCCACCTGGCAGTGCACGACGACGGTTGCCCCGGTCGGGATCTCGGCCGCGGCCCGTGCGCGCAGCTCGTCGAGCGGCACGTTGAGGGCAGGCAGCATGTCCGTACCGGCACGGTCGTCACCGGGCTCGTCGTCGCCTGCGCGGCCCGCGACCTCGACGGTCCCGCGGGCGTGCTCGCCCGGTGTGCGGACGTCGACCAGGGTCGCCCCCCGGGCGACGAGGACGTCGAGCTCGTGCCACTGGACGCTGCGGGTCTCGCCCGCGCGCAGGTTGTCGGCGACGTAGCCGAGCATGTTGACGGGGTCCTTGGCCGAGCCGTACGCCGGGGCGTACGCGAGCTCGAGGTCGGCCAGGTCGGAGGCGGTGAGGCCGCCCGCGATGGCCGTGGCGAGGACGTCGATGCGCTTGTCGACGCCGTCGCGCCCGACGCCTTGGGCGCCCAGGATCAGGTCGGTCTCGGGGTCGACCAGCAGCTTGAGGGCCATCTGGCTCGCCCCCGGGTAGTAGCCGGCGTGCTGGGCGGGGTGCGTGTGGATCGCGCGGTAGGGGCGGCCCTCGGCGCGCAGGCGCTTCTCGTTGCGTCCCACGGCCGCTGCCGTGAGGCCGAACACCCCGACGACGGCCGTGCCCACCGAGGCGCGCATGCCGGTGCGGCGACCGAGGATCACGTCGGCGACGTGGCGGCCGTGCCGGTTGGCGAGGTTCGCGAGCGGGACGAGCGTGGGCTCGTCGGCCGAGCCCGTGCCCGAGGCCGCCAGGGCGTCGCGCTTGGTCGCGGCGTCGCCCACGGCGAACACGTCGGGGACCGAGGTGCGCAGGTCCTCGTCGACCAGGATGCCGCCGCGAGGGCCGACCTGGGCGCCCGCGAGGACCGCGAGCTCGACGTCGGGTCGGACGCCGATCGCGGCGACCACGAGGTCAGCAGGAACCTCGCCGCGCGGCGAGCCGTCCGCGGACGTGAGCTCGGCCGTGCCAGGTCCGAGCGCGCCGACCTGCGTGGACGTACGGACGTCCACGCCGTGGGCCTCGAGCTCCTGACGGACGCGGACCGCCATCTCGGGGTCGAGCGGAGCCAGGACCTGGTCGGAGAGCTCGACGAGCGTCACGGCCAGGCCGCGGTGGACCAGGTTCTCGGCGACCTCGACCCCGACGAACCCTCCGCCGATCACGACGACCGAGCGGGCGGGCGCGCGGAGGTGGTCGGTCGAGGGCTCGCCCAGGGGCGCAGGTGCGCCGGTCGGGTCGGTTGTCTCCGATGGGTCGGCTGCGCCGGTCGGCGCGTCGACGCCGGCGCCGACGGGGAAGCCATCGGCCGCGCTGCCTTCGATCGCGGCGACGATCCGGTCGACGTCGGACACGTCGCGCAGCACGAGAGCGCGCTCCATGCCGGGCGCGGGCGGGACGATCGGGCGCGCGCCGGGGCTCAGGACGAGGCGGTCGTAGTTCTCGACGTGGTCCAGGCCCGTGGTCAGGTCGCGGACCGTGACGGTGCGGGCGGCGGCGTCGACCCCGGTCACGCGGTGGCGGACGCGGACGTCGATCCGGAAGCGGGCCGCGAGCGACTCGGGGGTCTGGAGGAGGAGCGCGTCGCGCTCCTCGATGACTCCGCCCGCGTAGTACGGCAGACCGCAGTTGGCGAACGAGACGTGCTCGCCGGCCTCGAGGACGACGATCTGGGCGTCCTCCGAGAGACGGCGCAGACGGGTGGCCGCGGACATGCCCGCCGCGACTCCTCCGACGATGACGATCTTCATGCTTTCCTCCTGGGGTTCGGGACGACTATACCCCGGGGGGTATATTGATCATCAACCCGATCAGGAGGATCACCATGTGCAGAGCTGTGACCTGCAAGAAGTGCGGCAAGACGACGTGGGCCGGCTGCGGCCAGCACGTCGACGACGTCATGCGGGGCGTCCCGCGCAAGGACCGGTGCGAGGGGCACGCGGCCGAGCCGTCCCAGGGCGCGCCCCAGGGCTCGTTCCTCGCGAGGCTGTTCGGGTCGAACAGGTCGTGACCGAGCCCCTCGTCGATGCGGCGACGGCACCCGGACGGCACCTGCCCGGCGTGAGCGCCGACGCGACCGCAGGGCCGGTCGCGGTGCAGGTCCGGCGGCAGGTGTGGGGGAGGCGCCGGCTCGTGGTCGGCGCCGCCCTCGCGCCCGGCCTGCTCTGGCTGCTCGTGCAGGCGGGCGGCGGATGGACGCCCGCGGCCATGCCCGGGTGGGTCGCCCTGCTCGCGGTGGTCGCCGTCGTCGGTGGCCTCACGCTCGCGAGCTACGTCCCGGCCCGGGGCGAGTCATGGCGGGATACCCTCGGGTGCTCGCCGTGCGCGGCCGTCTCGGGAGGCACCGTCCTCGCGGCGGCGTTCCTGGTGGGCCAGGCGCCGCACCAGGTCGGGATGGCGCTGCCCGCGCTGGCTGTTGTCCTGTTCGGGCTGGTGCAGCGCACGAGCAGCACGCGCGACGCGTGCGTGCGATGAGAGGAAGAGTCATGGAGCTCGACAAGGGCGAGATGAAGAAGGTCTCGAACCGGCTCAAGCGCGCCCAGGGGCAGCTCGCCGCGGTCGTGCGGATGGTCGACGAGGGCGGCGACTGCGCCGACCTCGTGATGCAGCTCTCCGCGGTGTCCAAGGCGCTCGACCGCGCAGGGTTCGCGATCATCGCGTCGGGCATGAAGCAGTGCCTCACGGACGACGAGAACGGCCCGGCCGACGTCCAGAAGCTCGAGAAGCTCTTCCTGTCCCTCACGTAGGCCGAGTGGCCTGGTGGCCGGCGGCGGGCGCGCGCCGCCGGCCGACCGCCGCTCCCGCAGGCGGACCACCCGGGCCCCGGGGGATGATCGCGGAGGAGAGCAGGACGCCCGGGGCGCGCGGCGCCGTCGGGCACGAGCGAACCCCGACCCCGCACCCAGGAGCCACGCATGAGCGACGACGCGACCTACGGCAGCCCCGCCTTCGACTGGTCCGTGCTGACCGTCCCGACCCCGCTCGCCATGGTGCGCGGCCAGCTCGGCTTCTCGTGGCTCGAGGTCCTGGGACGGCTCGTGACCCTCGAGCAGGAGGAGTTCGAGTGGGAGCCCGGGCCCGACGCGCTGCGCGTCGTGCGGCGCGGCGACGAGCGCACGCCCCGCACGCTCGGGGTCGGTGAGTGGGTCATGGAGTGGCCCGAGGGCTCCGACTCGCCCCAGCCGCGGACCATCGCCTGGCTCGTCGCGCACCTCACCGAGGCGTTCTTCGAGCGGTGGGAGTGGACGTTCGGCGACAGGATCGCCCGGCGGGACGCCGTCGCGTTCTCGGGTGAGGTGGATCCCGCGATCACGGGTCTGACGCGCTGGGTGGACCTGTGGCGCGACGGCGTCGACTCGCTCCCCGAGGACCAGGTCTTCACGGTCGGGCTCGGCCAGGCGACCGAGATCGACGCGCAGGCGCCGTTCGGCCACCTCGTGCTCCACATGAACCGCGAGCTCATCCACCACGGCGCCGAGATCATGGTGCTGCAGGACCTCTACCGGGCGCGGCACGCGGGCTGAGCCGGCTGGCCGCCCGGCTGCCCGGCCGCCCGGCCGGGCACCGCCGACGCCGCAGAGGCGTCCGTCGGCAGGATCACACCGTCCCGGGGAATCCCCAGGACGTCCCGGTCGTTGAAACCCGTCATGAGCGAAAAGGTGAAGGTCGACATCTGGTCCGACGTGGCGTGCCCCTGGTGCTACGTCGGCAAGCGCCGCTTCGAGACGGCGCTGGCCGGGTTCTCGGGCCGCGACGACGCCCCCGAGGTGGAGATCGAGTATCACTCGTTCGAGCTCGCACCGGACACCCCGGTCGACTTCGAGGGCACCGAGGTCGACTTCCTGGCCAAGCACAAGGGCATGCCCGCTGGCCAGGTCGAGCAGATGCTCGGACAGATGACGACCGTCGCGGCGGCGGAGGGGCTCGCGTACGACTTCGACGCCCTCCAGCACACCAAGACCCTCAAGGCGCACGAGCTGCTGCACTTCGCGAAGTCCCGCGGCAAGCAGGTCGAGATGAAGGAGCGCCTCCTCAAGGCGTACTTCGAGCAGGGTCGCCACGTCGGCCGTGTCGACGACCTGGCGGAGCTCGCCGCAGAGGTCGGCCTGGACGCCGACGAGGTCCGCACGGCCCTCGAGAACGGTGACTTCGAGGACGCCGTCGAGCAGGACATCGCGCAGGCTCGCGCCTACGGCATCAGCGGCGTCCCGTTCTTCGTGTTCAACGGAAAGTACGGGGTCTCGGGCGCGCAGGACCCGGCAGTCTTCACGCAGGTCCTCGACCAGGTCGTCGCGGACGCCGCGGAGTCTGTGGCCTGACCGTCCGCTCCGTCCTCCTCGGGACGCACGCCACCTACCGCGTGGAATGCGACCGAGATCACAGGAGGAGCGGTAGCAAATGCGACCGAGTATCAGCCAGACTGTCGGGAAACCCGCAGCGTCGCTGGTCCTCGGTGGCAGTGCATCCGTCCTCCCCTCGAGACGATGCCCGCCCACCCGCCACGAGCATCGCAGCACGTGACTTCAGGAGATCCCATGACTGACACCACTCAGGACAGCCCTTTCCACTCGATCGCGAACCCGCGTCGCACGACCCTCATGACGGTCTCGGCCGCCGAGGCCGCCGCGCCGTTCACGATGATCGGCAACGACGACGCCGCGGTGTGCGTCGACGGGGTGTGCGCTCTCCCGGAGTGACCCGCTCCCGCCGAGCACGAGGTTCCGTGCGCTCGAGAACGGGGTTCCGGTCGTCCTGAGGCTCAGATCGACCGCAACCCCGTTCTGGGCAGGGCCGTCGACGTTCTCGGCAGCACCGTCGACGGGACGCAGGCTCAGCCCCGGTGGTGGCGCCCCATCGGCACGAGGGTCGGCGTCCCCGTGATCGGGTCGGGCACGACGAGCGAGTCCAGGCCGAACACCTCGCGCACCATCCGGGCGTCGACGACGTCGCCCGGCGCGCCCTCGGCGTGGACGCGGCCGTCGCGCATCGCGACCAGGCGGTCGGAGTAGCGGCACGCCATGTCGAGGTCGTGCAGCACCATGACGACCGTGGTGCCGCGCGACTCGTTGAGGTCCACGAGCAGGTCCAGCACGTCGATCTGGTGCGCGATGTCGAGGAACGTCGTCGGCTCGTCGAGCAGCAGCAGGTCGGTGCGCTGCGCGAGCGCCATCGCGATCCACACGCGCTGCCGCTGCCCGCCCGAGAGCTCGTCGACGGACCGCTCGGCCAGGTCGAGCGTGCCGGTCGAGGCGAGCGCGTCGGCCACGGCCTCGTCGTCGCCCGCGGTCCAGCGCCGGAACCAGCCCTGGTGGGGGTAGCGGCCGCGGCCCACGAGGTCGGCGACCGTGATGCCGTCGGGGGCCACGGGGCTCTGCGGCAGCAGGCCCAGCGTGGTCGCGACCTGCTTGGTGGGCAGCGTGCGGATGTCCTCGCCGCCGAGCAGGACGGCCCCGCCCACGGGCTTGAGCAGGCGTGCGAGGCCGCGCAGCAGCGTCGACTTGCCGCACCCGTTGGAGCCGACGATCGACGTGATCTTCCCCGCCGCGATCGTCAGGCTCAGGTCCTCGACGACGCGTCGCTCGTCGTACGCGAGCGACACGTGGTCGGCTGCGAGCGTGTGCGTCCCGGCGGTGCGCGCGTCGGCACGGTGCCCGACGGCGTCGCTCGCCTCGGGCGCGCCCCCGGGGGTCTCGGGGTGGTCGGTCATTCTCAGCCTCCGCGTCCGGAACGGTTGGTGCGCACGAGCAGCCACAGCAGGTAGGGGGCGCCGACGATCCCCGTGACGACGCCCACGGGCAGCGTCACGTCGGGGATCGCGAACTGTGCGACGAGGTCGGAGCCGAGCACGAGCAGCGCGCCCACGAGCGCCGCGGGCACGAGCGCGAGCCGGCCGTCGCCCAGGGTGCGTCGGGCGATGGGGGCCGCGACGAGCGCGACGAACGCGACGGGGCCCACGACCGCGACGGCCGACCCCGCGAGCCCCACGGCCACGAGGATCAGCAGGAGCCGGGAGCGCTCGACGCGGATGCCGAGCGCGGCCGCGGCGTCGTCGCCCAGCTCGAGCGAGCGCAGCCGCGGGGCCAGGAAGGCCGTGAGCGGCACGAGCACCGCGAAGCAGACGAGCAGCGGGTTGAGCGTCGACCAGTCGGAGCGGGCGAGCGAGCCCGTGATCCACACGAGCGCGGCCTGCGCGTCGCGCACGTCGCTCGTCGTGAGGACCCACGAGACCACGCTCATGCACAGGGCCGCGACGCCGATCCCGATCAGGACGAGCCGGTACCCGGCCACGCCGCCGCGCCACGCGAGCAGGTAGATCGCGACGGCCGCGACGAGCGACCCGGCGAGCACGAGCCCCGTGAGCGCGAGCCCGCTGATCCCCAGGACCACGACGCCCACGACGCCCGCAGCGCTCGCGCTCTGCGTGATCCCGATGATGTCGGGGCTCGCGAGCGGGTTGCGCACGATCGACTGGAACAGCGCGCCCGACAGCCCGAGCGCGGCCCCCACGACCAGCGCCGTCAGGAGGCGGGGGAGGCGCAGCTCGACGACCACGAACTGCGTGAGGACGTCGGCACGGCCCAGGACCGTGTCGAGGATGCCGGACAGCGGGACGGCCGCGTCACCCAGCGTCAGCCCGACCGCCGCGAGCACCACGAGCGCGACCGACAGGCCCGTGACCAGGCGTGCCTCGCGCACCCGCCCGCGGTGACGCGAGGCCCGGGCGACGTCGACGCCCGGGCGATCGGCGCCGTCGGGCACGCCGTGCGGGACGGTGACCGGGGCGCTCACAGCGACACCGTCTTCCCGCGCCGGACCAGCGCGATGAACAGGGGCGCCCCCACGACGGCCGTGACCACACCGACCTGGAGCTCGCCCGGCCGGGCCACGACGCGGCCGATCACGTCGCACCCGATGAGCAGCACGGGCGCCGCGACGGCTGCGTAGGGCAGCACCCACCGGTAGTCCAGGCCGACGACGTAGCGCGCCACGTGCGGGACGACGAGCCCCACGAACGCGACGGGGCCGACGGCCGCGGTCGCGGCCCCGCACAGCAGGACGATCGCGATGCCCGCGACGACCCGCGTGCGGGTCACGTCCTGGCCGAGACCGCGGGCGACGTCGTCGCCCAGGGCCAGGCCGTTGAGCGATCGCCCGAGCCCGAGGGCCAGCACGAGGCCCACGACGACGAACGGCAGCACCTGCCACACGACCGTCGAGCCGCGGGCCGCGAGCGAGCCGACCTGCCAGAAGCGCATGAGGTCGAGCGCCGCGCGGTCGACCAGGAGGACCGCGGTCACGACCGACGTCAGCGCCGCCGTCACGGCCGCTCCGGCGAGCGCGAGCTTGACGGGCGTCGCACCCTCGCGACCGACGCTCGCGACGCCGTAGACCACGGCCGCCGCGACCGCCGCGCCGGCGAACGCGAACCACACGTAGCCGCCGACCTGCGAGACGCCGAAGAACGAGATCGCGCCGACCACGAAGAGCGAGGCTCCCGCGCTGATGCCGAGCAGGCCCGGGTCGGCGAGCGGGTTGCGTGTCAGGCCCTGCATCAGGGTGCCCGCGGCGCCGAGCGCAGCCCCCGCGACCAGGCCCACGAGCGTGCGGGGCACGCGCTTCTCGATCACCACGAGGTGGTCGGGGTTGGTCGGGTCGTAGCTCGTGAGGGCGTCCACGACGACGCTCAGGGGCAGGGCGTTGGCCCCGACCGCGAGGCTCAGCGCGCACACCGCGGCCAGCGCGACGAGCAAGGTGGCGAGTCCGATGACGAGACGCCGACGACGGGCCGGGCGACGAGAGGTCGCCCGGCCCGTGCCGGCGTCTGTGCTGTGGGTCGTGCTCATGGGTGGTGCGAGACTACGACACCTTCTCGGCGGCGGCCGCGAGCTGCGGCACGTACTGGTCGAGCATCCACGGGATCGAGAGCGCGGTGGGGGCGCTCGACGCCATGACGAACGACTCGCCGACGATCGGGGCGAAGCGGCCCTCGGCCACGGTGGGCATCGCGGCGATGACCGGGTCGGCCACGAACGTGTCGACGTCGGCCTGCGTCGCGAAGTACATGATGAGGACGTCGGCGTCGATCTTGGAGACGTTCTCGTAGCTCAGCGGGTACCAGAAGGTGCCGGCGGTCGGGTCGGCGTCGAGCTCCTCGACGCTCGGGGAGAGCGTCATGCCCAGGTCCTCGACGACCTGCACGCGCGGGTCCTCGGCGCGGTAGACGTTGAGCTGGTCGGCCGTGTTGGCCGCCGCGTACAGGAACGACTTGCCCTCGATGACCGGGAACTCGGCGGCCTGGGCCGCGATGCCGGCGTTCGTCTCCTCGATCAGCGCGTCGGCCTCGTCGGACAGGCCCAGGGCGTCCCCGACGATGTCGAGCTGGTCCTGCCAGGACAGCGCCCACGGCTGGTCCGGGTACGCGACGACGGGCGCGATCTTGGAGAGCTTGTCGAACTCCTCCTGCGTGATGCCCGAGTAGGGGGCCAGGATGACGTCGGGCTCGGCCGCGACGACCTCCTCGAACGGCACCTCGCTCGTGTCGCCGCCCGAGAGCAGGGTCGGCGTCTCGGCGCCCATCTCGTCGAGCTTCTCGGCGACCCAGGGGAGCACGCCGTCCTCGTTGCCGCCGTACGTGTAGGCGGGCATGGCGACGGGCACGACGCCCAGCGCCAGGACGGCGTCCTGCGTCGACCAGCCCCACGTCACGACGCGCTCGGGCTTGGACTCGATGACGGCCTCGCCGAGCGCGCTGTCGATCGTGACGGGGAAGGCGCCCTCGGACGCGGCGGCGTCGGTGGCGGGCGTCGAGGCGGCGTCGGTCGACCCGCCCGAGCAGGCGCCGAGCGCGAAGGCGGTGGCGACGGTCGCGGCGACCAGTGCCGCGGGCCGGAGCCGTCGAGAGATGGTGCGAGACATGATGCTCCTCGGTCGATGCTGCGCGGGGAAAGACGGTGCTAGAGGTAAGGCTAACCTCATCGGCTGGGAGCGTCGGGTGATGGGGCGCGGCGAAGGCCGTGGGATCGTTCACAACACGGTGTCATCTCCCGGCCGGGCGGTGTCGAGGAGCGGCCGGACTGGGCGCGGGGGCGGGTGCCGGGGCCGGGGAGCGGTGCCGAGCACGAGGTTGCGGTCGTTGTGACGGCCACAGCGACCGCAACCTCGTGCTCGACCGCACGGAACCTCGTGCTCAGTTCCCCCGGTGGTCCTGGATCGACAGCCTCGGCCCTCGCCGCGGCGCGTGCCCCAGCCCCGACACCTCGAGCAGCCGCACGACGCGGTACCGGTGCGGTGCGTAGGGGGAGAGCAGCCGCAGCATCCCGGCGTCGTCGGTCCGTTCGCCGGTCAGCGCCCACCCGACGGCCTTGGCCAGGTGGAAGTCCCCGACCGACACCGCGTCCGCGTCGCCGAGCGCCCGCTGCGCGACCTCGGCGGCCGTCCACACCCCGACCCCGGGCACGAGCTGCAACCGCGCCTGCGCGGCAGCGGGTTCCATCGCGGCGCACTCCTCGAGCCGTCGCGCGACGCGCGCGCACTCGACCACGGTCCGTGCCCGCCGCGGGTCGACACCGGCCTGGTGCCACTCCCACGTGGGGATCGTGGCCCAGGTCCGGGCGTCGGGGACCACGCGCATCCCGTCGGGGGCGGGTCCCGGCGCGGGCGTCCCGAACCGCGTGACCAGCCGGCGCCACGCGTGGTGCGCGGTCACGGTCTGCACCTTCTGCTCGAGGACCGCGGGCACCAGGGCCTCGAGCACCCGCCCGGTGCGGGGGACGCGCAGCCCGGGGTGCCGGCGGTGCGCGTCCGCGAGGCGGGCGGGGGGCTCGAAGGAGGCTGCGTCGTCGGGCTCCCCGAGGAGCGACGGGAGCGACGCCGCGAGCTCACCGGAACCGGGCCCCCACACCTGCCCGACGACGTCACGCACCCCCGCCTGCACCAGGCGGTAGGTCACGGGTCCGGTCGGGAAGAGGCTCGTGCGCCAGAGACCGGCCCGCGGGCCGCTCGGCACCATGCGGAACGTGGGGTCGTGGGGGCCGCGCACGAGCTTGGCGAGGGTCGAGTGCAGGTCGAGCGGGCGCTCGGAGTGCAGGGCGAGGGGGAGCGGGTCGGGAGAGCCGTCGACCGCCCGCGCCCCGGCGAGCGCCGGTGCGGAGAGCGGGGATGCGGTCATCGCCCCAGTGTCGCACCGCCACCTGGGACGACGACGGCCCGTGCGGCCCCGTGCGGTCGGTCGGCTCAGCCCGCGGCGAGCTGTGCCGTCAGGCCTGCCCTGTCGATCTGCATCCAGTACTCGACGATCAGCCCGTCCTCGACCCGGTACACGCAGCTCGCGACCTGGACCAGGGGCCGACCTGTCGGGGCGTGGCCGTCGACCTCGCCCACGTGGTTCGCCTCCTGCGTCCACCGCACGTAGACCTTGTCGCCTGCGGCGAGGACCTCGTCGACCGTGAGCCGGAACGGCCCGTACGCCGCGAGCATCTCCTCGACGTGCTCGGCGTACTGCTCGGGCGTGCGCTCGACCGTGGTCGGCGCCTCGGCCTGGACCTGGTGGGCGCGCACGCGGGGAGCCATGAAGTCACCGGCCCGGTGCGGGGCCGTGCCCGAGCGGACGACGGCGAAGAACTCGCGGACCAGGGCCTCGGGCGTGGGATGAGTCATGGGGACATTCTGTCGAGCCGCAGTCGGTGCCGACGGGCGGTTCCAGGACGGGGGGGGGGGGGGGGG
>NZ_JACSQF010000012.1:1044-34677 GCF_014836755.1 Oerskovia merdavium | reverse complement strand
GGTCGCCGCCGAAGCGGTGGCGACCTCGAGCCCGTCCTCGGCAGCTCGCGAGGTCAGTCGAAGAGCGTCGACTCGGTCCAGGCTTCTGCGGCGGCCCTGCTCGCGGCCGTGGCCCCGACCTTGGCGGCCGGACGGCCCGCAGCGGCGGGCCGCTTGGCGGGTGCGACCGCGAGGTCGTCCGTGCCGGCGAGCGTCGACCGCTCCTCGCCGCGCCCGGCGGCCCAGTCCTGCGCCGCGAGACCCGCGAGCTGGTCGGCCCGCTCGTTGAAGTGGTTGCCGACGTGCCCGCGCACCCACCGGAAGCGCACCGGCCCGGGGCGGGCCTGGATCGCGGCCTCGATGCCCTGCACGAGCTCGAGGTTCTTCACGGGGCTGCCGCCGGCCGTCCGCCACCCCTTGCGCTTCCAGCCCTCGAGCCACTCCGACGCGCACTTGATGGCGTACTGGGAGTCGGACTCGATGAGGAGCGGTTCGGCGCCGGGGTGTGCGCGCACCGCTTCCAGCAGAGCCTGGAGCTCTGCGACCTGGTTCGTCCCGCTGGCTGCGCCACCGGAGTCGAAGGTTCCGTCGTGGTTGATCCACGCCCAACCGATCGCTCCACCCGGGTTGACCAGGCACGAGCCGTCGGTGCTGACAGTGATCACTTGTGCGTCCTCGCTCATCGGAGTCGGAAGTCCGTCGCGCCCATTGTCCCCGACTTTCGGGGGCGCCGGGACCGCCGTCTGCCTGGTGCGTGCCCGACGGCGGAGCGCACCCGTGCGCGTTCGGCGCGCTCCGTCGTCGGGCGCCCGGGTGACACCGGGACCGGGGTGACGGACGCCTCGGACGAGCCGCGACCGCGGTGGCCGCACGAGGCGCGGACAGCACGACGCCCCCGCCCCCACCGGTGACCGGGGGAGCGAGGGCGAGGTGGGATCAGGCCGTGGTCAGCTGACGCCGAGCAGGTCGATCACGAAGACGAGCGTCTTGCCGGACAGGCGGTGGCCACCGCCGGCCGGGCCGTACGCGAGCTCCGGGGGGCAGACGAGCTTGCGACGCCCGCCGACCTTCATCCCCGGGATGCCCTGCTGCCAGCCGGCGATGAGGCTGCGGAGCGGGAAGTTGATGGACTGGCCGCGGCTCCAGGACGAGTCGAACTCCTCGCCGGAGTCGTACTCGACGCCCAGGTAGTGGACGTTGACGGTCGAGCCGGGCTGCGCCTCGGCGCCGTCGCCGACGATCAGGTCGACGACCTCGAGCTCGGTGGGGGCCGGGCCCTCGGGGGCGTCGACCTCAGGACGGGTGCGTTCGGTGTTCTCGGACATGTTCCGATCCAACCACGGGTCGCCCCCGCAGCGGCTGTCGGAACTCCCGCGAACCGCAGAACCGTGCGGAAAAGTTGGGGATCCCGAAACCCACGGAGACCCTTTTCTTGCCATGATGAACGCATGACACCCCCCGCTGCCCCGACCTCCGGCGTGCCCGCGCACGCCGGCGAGGCCCGCCGTCGGACCCCTCAGGAGATCCGTCGCTGGCGCCAGTACCTGGCCGACGAGCGCGCCGAGGCCGCGTCCTACCGCGACCTCGCGTCCCGCCGCACGGGCGAGGAGAAGGAGATCCTGCTCGCGCTCGCGGACGCCGAGAAGCGCCACGAGGACCACTGGCTCGCGCTGCTCGGCGACGACGTGGGCAAGCCCCTGCGCGGCGACTGGCGCACCCGGTCGCTCGGGCTGTTCGCACGCCGGTTCGGCGGGGTGTTCGTGCTCGCGCTCGCGCAGCGGGCCGAGGCCCGCTCGACGTACGAGACCGACGTCGACGCGACCGCCGCGATGGCCGCCGACGAACGTATCCACGAGGAGGTCGTGCGAGGGCTCGCGACGCGCGGGCGCATGCGCATGTCGGGGACGTTCCGCGCCGCGGTTTTCGGCGCGAACGACGGACTGGTGTCCAACCTCGCGCTGATCCTGGGGATCGGGGCGTCGGGCGCGTCGAACGAGACCGTGCTGCTCACGGGCCTCGCGGGGCTGCTCGCCGGCGCGCTGTCGATGGGGGCGGGCGAGTACGTGTCGGTGCGTTCGCAGCGCGAGTTGCTCGATGCGTCGACGCCCAGCCCGCTGGCCTCGGCCGCGCTGCCGCACCTCGACGTCGACGCCAACGAGCTCGCGCTCGTCTACCGGGCCCGTGGCCTGACGCCCGACGAGGCCGAGAAGCACGCGGGCGAGGTGCTGTCGACGTACACCGCGGCGACCGTGATCGCGCCTGCCGCCGAGGTCGACGAGTTCGAGACGCACGGCTCGGCGATGGGGGCGGCCGTGTCGTCGTTCCTCTTCTTCGCGTCGGGCGCGCTCATCCCGGTGCTGCCGTACCTGTTCGGCCTCCAGGGTGGGGTCGCGGTGCTCGTCGGGAGCGCCCTCGTGGGGTTGGCGCTGCTCGGCACGGGAGCCACGGTCGGGCTGCTGTCGGGCGCGTCGCCGGTCAAGCGTGCGCTGCGCCAGATCGCGATCGGATTCGGTGCGGCCGCCGCGACGTACGCGCTGGGGCTGGCCTTCGGGACCACGGTCGGGTAGTCGGCGCGCGTCGCGCGAGCACGGTGAGGTGGCTCTGCCGCGCTGACGCTCTGGTCGTCGCCATCACGCACCAGGCCCGGAGGGTCGCCCCGAGCACGGGGTCTGGACGGAGTGTTTTCTGTGGAGCCACAACAATTGTGGTGGCTCCACAGAAAACACATGCTGGTCCGGGTCGCCGGGCGCCCGCCACCCATCACCCGAGTCGGGCCCCAGGTTTGCGAGCGGTGCGCTAGACGACCAGCCCCAGCAGCAGGATCACGACCAGCGCCACGACCGACAGCACGCACTCCATGACGGACCACGTCTTGAACGTCTGGCCCACGGTCATGCCGAAGTACTCCTTGATGAGCCAGAACCCCGCGTCGTTGACGTGGGACAGGAACACCGAGCCGGCGCCGATCGCGAGCACCAGGAGCGCCGCGTGCGTGGGGGAGAGTCCGGCAGCGAGCGGAGCCATGATCCCGGCCGCCGTGATGGTCGCGACCGTCGCGGAACCCGTGGCGACACGGATCAGTGCCGCGACGAGCCAACCCGCCAGGAGCGGCGAGAGGTTCGCGTCGGAGATCCCGCTCGCGATGACGTCTCCCACTCCCGTGTCGACGAGCGTCTGCTTGAACCCGCCGCCCGCGCCCACGATCAGCAGGATGCCCGCGATCGGGGCGAAGGACTTGTCGACCAACGTGCTGATCTCGTCGCGCGTGCGCCCCATCGCGCTGCCGAAGGCCACGAGCGACACGAGAGCCGTGATGAGCAGCGCGACGAGCGGCGTCCCGATGAACTCGAGCCCCTTGCCGACGGGTGACTCGATGGTCCCCGTCATCTCGACGACGGTCCGGGCCAGCATGAGGATCACGGGCAGCAGGACCACGGTGACCGCGACCGCGAAGCTCGGGCGGGGGGCGTCCTCGTCCCGCTCGGACACGCCCAGGACGGTCGTGGGCGGGGGCAGCTTGACCCACACCGCGAGCGGCTTGGCGAGCAGCGGCCCCGCGACGATGACGGTCGGCACGGCCACGAGCAGACCGAGCCCGAGCGTCAGGCCCAGGTTCGCGCCCAGCGCGTCGATCGCGAGCAGCGGCCCGGGGTGCGGAGGGACGAGGCCGTGCAGCGCCGACAGCCCCGCGAGGGCGGGGATGCCGACGAGGATCGGGGAGACCTTGGAGCGACGCGCGACCATCATGACCACGGGGATCAGCAGGACCACGCCGACCTCGAAGAACAGCGGGATGCCCACGACGAACGCGATGAGCGCCATGGCCCACGGCAGCCGCTGCAGGGGTGTGCGCGCCAGGATCGTGTCGACGATCTGGTCCGCGCCGCCCGAGTCGATGAGCATCTTGCCGATGATCGCGCCGAGCGCGATGAGGACACCGACCCCGGCGACGGTCGACCCGAGCCCCGCCGAGAAGCTCACGAACGCGCTCACGAAGTCGATGCCCGCGACGATCGCGAGGACCGCCGAGCCGATCATGAGGGACAGGAACGGGTGGAGCTTGAGCCACACGATCAGGACGATGATCGTCGCGATCCCGAGCACGGCCGCGAGGATGAGCTGGGTCGTGCCGGCGTCCGTCGTCGGGGTCTCGGTGGCTGCGCGCAGGGCGCCCGCGGCGAGCGGGTGCGAGGCGAGGGTGAGCATCATCGCTCCTCGGGGTGGGTGGGTGCGCCGGCCAGGTGGCGGGGTGCGCGGGGGATCGTGGGGCGGGGCAGCGCGGTGGACGCGAGGATCCGGTCGACGAGCTCCTCGGGCGGTGCGCCGACGTCGAGCGTGATCCCGTCCTCGTCGGCCGCGAGCGGTTCGAGGGTCGCGAGCTGCGAGGGGAGCAGGGACGCGGGCATGAAGTGCCCGCTGCGATGGGTCATGCGTTCCTCGAGCAGCTCGGCGCTGCCCGTGAGGTGCACGAACCGGACACGCCCGTGCGCGGTCCGCAGCAGGTCACGGTAGCTGTGCTTGAGCGCCGAGCAGGTGACGACGGCCGAGTCCCCCTCGGCGGCCTGCACGTCGAGCCAGTCGCGCATCGCGCGGAGCCAGGGCCAGCGGTCCTCGTCGGTGAGCGGGGTGCCCGCGCTCATCTTGTCGATGTTGGCCTGGGGGTGGAACTCGTCGGCCTCGGCGTACGGCCGGTGCGTGCGGTCCGCGAGCAGGGTCGCGACCGTGGTCTTGCCCGAGCCGGCGACACCCATGATGACGAGGTGCACGGGGCTGTGGTCGGCCGCCGGCGCTGGGGCGGCTCCCGACGAGGGGCTGGCTCCCCTGTCCGGGGTGGGGCTGACGTCTGTGTCCATGAGGGGGTTCCTTGGCTGTCCGTCGACTGCTGCGTCGTGAGCGGACCTCTGTGGCCGCTCACCGAGCATGCACGATTGGTATCACCTTTGGCAAACAATGGTGTGACCAATGGGCGAAGCCGTAGGCTCGACCCATGTCCGCGACGGTGCTCCACAGCTCGGTGACCGACCTCCTCGGTCGACGCATCACCGCAGGTCACCTCCCTGCGGGCAGCACGCTGACCCTCGACTCGATCGGCGAGGAGTTCGGCGTCTCCCGCACCGTGACCCGCGAGACCATGCGCCAGCTCGAAGCCCTCGGGCTCGTCCGCTCCGGGCGACGCATCGGCCTCGTCGTCCTCCCCGAGCAGGACTGGAACGTCTACGACGCCCGCATCATCCGCTGGCGCCTCGCCGGACCCGGCCGCGACGCGCAGCTGCGCTCGCTGACCGAGCTGCGCTGCGCCGTCGAACCCCTCGCCGCCGCCGGGGCCGCCCGCCACGCGACCGCCGAGGCCCGCACGGAGCTCGTCGAGACCGCCGCCCGCATGCGCGAGCTCGGCGAGGCCGGCCGTCTCGAGGAGTTCCTCCAGCTCGACATCCGCCTGCACGCCCTGCTCCTGCGCTCGTCCGGCAACGAGATGTTCGCGGCGCTCACCGACGTCGTGGGCGAGGTCCTCGCCGGGCGCACGCACCTGGGACTCATGCCCCAGGCGCCCGTCGCCGAGGCCCTCGACGAGCACGAGGCCGTCGCGCGCGCCGTCGCCGCGGGCGACCCCGTCGAGGCGGAGCGCGCCATGGCCGCGCTCGTGGGCGAGGTCCGGGCCGCGCTCGGGGCGTGAGGCCCCGACCACCGGGCCGTCGCCCCGAGGAGCCCGACGGCGTCGCGCGCCCCGCGCGAGCGCGCGTCACGTCCTGAGACGGTCGCCCCGGGACACGGTTCCCGCGCGGGGTCGGGGGTAGCCTCGTCGCTCGTGCCCCGCCTCGACGGCATCCTTGCCGACACGACCCCGCTCCGCGTCTCCCCGCCGTTCCGCCGGCTGTGGTGGGGACTCGGGGTGTCCAACCTCGGTTCCCAGCTCACGGTCGTGGCCGTGGGGCTCCAGGTCTACGCGCTCACGGGCTCGACGCTCGCGGTCGGGGTGCTCGGGATCTTCGCGCTCGTGCCCCTCGTGGCGCTCGGGCTGTACGGGGGCGCGCTCGTGGACGCGTACGACCGCCGCCGGGTCGCGCTGCTCGCGTCGTGGGCGCTGTGGGTCGTCACGGGGCTGCTCGCGCTCCAGGCGTGGCTCGACGTGGGGTCCGTCGGGGTCCTGTACGGGCTCGTCGCGCTCCAGTCCGCGGCGTTCGCGATCAACAACCCCGCACGCTCGGCGATCATCCCGCGCCTGGTCGAGCCCCGGCTCCTGCCCGCCGCGAACGCCCTGCAGACCATCTCCTGGAGCATCGCCCTCACCGTGGGGCCGCTGCTCGGGGCGTTCCTCGTGGCGCTGTGGGGGTACGGGGTCGCGTACACGATCGACGTGGTGCTGTTCGCGGCGGCGCTGTGGGCCGTGTGGCGCCTCCCGTCGATCCCGCCGGTCCTTGCTGACCGCCTGCCGGAGGAGGCGGGCGCCCCTGGCCCGGGTGGTCGCGACGACGCGGCTGCCGCGGGGGCTGCCGCGGGGGCGCCCCGCCGCAAGGTCGTCGGCATCGGCTCGGTGATCGACGGCCTGCGCTACCTCGCGACCCGGCCCAACGTCCGCACGACGTTCCTGGTGGACCTCGCCGCGATGATCCTGGCCTTCCCCCGGGTGCTGCTGCCCGCGGTCGGCGTGCTGTTCATCGGCGGCGGCGAGACCACGACGGGCGTCCTCAGCGCGGCCTTCGCCGTCGGCGCGGTGCTCGCCGGGGTGTTCTCCGGGGCGCTCTCCCGCGTGCGCCGGCAGGGGCTCGTGATCGCGTGGGCCATCACGGCGTGGGGGCTGTCGATCGCGGCGTTCGGCGCGGTGCTGCTCCTCGTCGGGTCGACCGAGCCGTCCCAGGTGCTCGTGGGCGGTCTGGTCGCGGCGTGCGTCGCGCTCGCCCTCGCGGGAGCCTCCGACGCCGTGAGCGCGGTCTTCCGCCAGACCATCCTGCAGACCGCGACGCCCGACGACATGCGAGGTCGCCTCCAGGGCGTCTTCATCGTGGTCGTGGCGGGTGGGCCCCGGCTCGGCGAGGTGGTCCTCGGGGCCCAGGCGAGCTGGTTCGGCGAGGCGTGGGCCGCGGTCGCGGGCGGCCTGGCCTGCATCGTCGTGGTGTGGCTGATCCTGCGCACCCAGCCGCGCTTCCTGAGGTACGACGCGCTGCACCCCGAGCCCTAGGGCGGCGCGCATCGATCCTCCGAAGTCGCACGTGACCTGCCGTGACTCTCGCCACGGTCGCTCACCGCGCGACCACGCCTTCTCCTCACTATCGTCGAAGGACAACCTGACACGGAGGGGGGCGTCATGACCAGCAACGACGCGGGAGCGGCTGGGGACGCACAGGCCCAGGCGCAGGCCAAGCGGCTGAACAAGAGAGTCATCGGGATCAGCCTGGCCGCCGCACTGGGCGGCTTCCTGTTCGGGTTCGACACGGCGGTCATCAACGGTGCCGTCGACGCCCTGTCCGACCAGTTCGAGCTCAACGCGGCGATCACCGGTTTCGCGGTCTCGTCGGCGCTCATCGGGTGTGCGGTCGGTGCCTGGTTCGCGGGGCCGATCGCGAACAAGATCGGCCGCATCAAGGTCATGCTCATCGCATCGGCGCTGTTCCTGGTGTCGGCGTTCGGTTCCGGCCTGGCGTTCGCGGTCTGGGACCTGATCATCTGGCGCGTGGTCGGCGGTCTGGGTATCGGTGCCGCGTCGGTCATCGCGCCCGCGTACATCGCGGAGGTCTCCCCGGCGCGCATCCGTGGGCGGCTCGGGTCCTTGCAGCAGCTCGCGATCGTGACCGGCATCTTCGCCTCGCTCCTGACGGACGCCGCGCTGGCAGGGGCCGCGGGTGGCGCGTCGAACGTCCTGTGGCTGGGTCAGGAGGCGTGGCGCTGGATGTTCATGGCGGCCGCCGTGCCGGCCGTGGCGTACGGCCTGTTCGCGCTGCGCATCCCGGAGTCGCCGCGCTACCTGGTGGCCAAGGGGGAGACCAAGAAGGCGGCCGAGGTCCTGCGGGAGTTCACGGGCGTCCAGGACGTCGACCACAAGATCGCGGACATCGAGAACTCCCTGAAGTCCGACACCAAGGCCTCCCTGAAGGACCTGCGCGGCAAGCGCCTGGGCCTCAAGCCGATCGTCTGGGTCGGCATCCTGCTGTCGGTGTTCCAGCAGTTCGTCGGGATCAACGTGATCTTCTACTACTCGACGACGCTCTGGCGGTCGGTCGGGTTCTCGGAGGACGACGCGCTGCTGACGTCCGTCATCACGTCGGTCACCAACATCGTGGTGACGATCGTCGCGATCCTCCTGATCGACAAGATCGGTCGCCGCATCCTGCTCCTGGCGGGGTCCACGGGCATGTTCGTCTCCCTGGGCATGATGGCGCTCGCGTTCACGCAGGCGACGCTCACGACTGCGTCCGACGGCACCACCTCGGCCTCTCTCGAGGGTGGCTGGGCCACGGTCGCGCTCATCGCCGCGAACGCGTTCGTCGTGTTCTTCGGGGCGTCGTGGGGCCCGGTCGTGTGGGTGCTGCTGGGCGAGATGTTCCCCAACCGCATCCGGGCGAGCGCGCTCGCGGTCGCCGCTGCCGCGCAGTGGGTCGCGAACTTCGCGATCTCGACGACGTTCCCTGTCCTGTCGGACATCGGGCTCAGCTTCGCGTACTCGTTCTACGCGTTCTTCGCGCTGCTGTCGCTGTTCTTCGTGTACTTCAAGATCCCGGAGACGCGCGGCAAGGAGCTCGAGGACATGCGCGACGACTTCGTGATCAAGCGTGGGCACATCGTCGAGACGACGTGACGCCCGGCGTCCCTGCCGTGACGTGAGCAGATGCCCCTGACCCCACGGGTCGGGGGCATCTGCCCGTCTCCCGGTGGGTCGTACGCTAGGCCAGGCCCGTGTCCCGCGCGACGATCGCGGCCTGCATGCGGGTCGTGACCTGGACCTTCGCGAGCACGCGCGACACGTGCGTCTTCGCGGTGGCCTCACTGATGAACAGCTCGTCGGCGATGCCCTGGTTGGACAGCCCGCGCCCCAGGGCCGCGAGGACGTCCGTCTCGCGCGGGGTCAGGTCCGCGAGTCGCGGGTCGCCCGCGTGCCCCGTGCCCGACGGCGCAGCTCCCCCCGGCAGGTGAGCGGCGCCGTCGGGCCGGGGTGCGGACGCGAACGCCGCAAGCAGGCGGCGCGTGACCTCGGGGGCGAGGACCCCGTCGCCGGCCGCGACCCGGCGGACCGCGTCGATGAGGGCCGCGGGCTCCGCGGTCTTGAGCAGGAAGCCCGCGGCGCCCGCGCGCAGGGCCTCGTCGACGTACTCGTCGAGGTCGAACGTCGTCAGGACCAGGACCTCCGCGAGTCGTTCCGAGACGATCGTGCGCGTCGCCTCGATCCCGTCGACGCCGGGCATGCGCAGGTCCATGAGGACGACCTCGGGGCGCAGGGCGCGGGCGTTCGTGATCGCGGCGGCGCCGTCGGAGGCCTCGCCCACGACCTCGACGTCCGGGGCGGAGTCGAGCAGGAACCGCAGGCCCGCGCGGATCGCGGCGTGGTCGTCGGCGAGCAGGACACGGATCATGCGGAGGCTCCGGGGGAGTCGTGGCGGGTGGTGGGCGACGGAGACGTGGGCGGTCCGCACAGCGGCAGCTCGGCCCGGACGGTCCATGCGTCGCCCTCGTCGGACGGCCCGGCCCGGAACGTTCCGCCCAGGGCCTCGGCGCGTTCGCGCATCGTGAGGAGACCCGTGCGGGCGCTCAGGCTCGCGGGCAGCGGGCCGGGGCTGGCGGTCAGGGTGCTCGTGACCTCGACGGCGAGGACCTCGCCCAGCCCGAGCACGACCCGCACCCGGCTCCCCGGGGCGTGCTTGGCAGCGTTGGTCAGGGCCTCCTGCACGATCCGGTGTGCGGCCTGGTCGTGCGCGGACGAGAGGTGCGCGGACCGGGCGCCGTCGGGGTCCTGGACCTCGACCGTGAGGCCCTGAGCGCGTGCGGAGGAGAGCACGTCGTCGAGCCGCGCGAGGCGCGCGGGAGCTGCGACCGCCTCGCCCGCGAGCACCGTGCCGTGCGGGGCGTCGTGGACCGTGGTGCTGTCGCGCGGCAGGTCCGAGCGCAGCAGCAGGATCATGGCCCGCATCTCCTCGAGCGACGTGATGCTGCTCGACCGCACGAGCTCGAGCGCGGCCCGGTCGCGCGCGGCGTCGGGGGGCGACGCGAGCGCGGCCCCCGAGTGGATCGCGATGGCCGACAGGTGCGACGCGATGACGTCGTGCAGGTCGCGCGCCATGGCCGCGCGCTCGGCCCGCACGGCCTCGTGCTGACCGAGCTCGGCGATCTGCTCCAGGTCGGCGGCCCGCTGCGCCTCGAGGTCGGCACGCTGCGCCTCCAGGTCGGCCCGCTCGGCGGACAGGACGGCGAGGTCCGTCTTCTGGCGCACGTTCGCGGCCCACCACAGGGGCGTCGCGATGATGGCAGCCGCCTGGATCCCCCCGAGGGCGAAGCCCTGCACGTCCCGGAAGTACTCGCCCGTGGCCACCGCGGCCGCGACGACGAGCAGCGTCACGACGACGTTGACGACCGTCCGCAGCCGCTTGCTCCCGTAGAGCCCGCACGCGAAGAGCAGCTCCCACAGGACCAGGAGAACGCTGAGGCTGCCGCCGATCATCAGGTCGGCGACGACCACCAGGGTGCCGCCCGCGAGGGCGAGCGCGGTGTGGCGGCGCTTGGCGAGCAGGATCAGGCAGCCGACCGCGAGGGGCACGACGTGCCACCACCGGCTCTCGGGCTGCACGAACGCAGACACGGACCAGACCGAGACCACGCCGACCGCGATGAGCGCGACCCCGATGAGGAACGTCCCGGCCGCATCGTAGGGGTCCCCGGCCGGACCGTCGTCGCGGAACCCGGCGTCGATCCGGCGCGCGACCTGCCGGACGCGCGAGGCGGGAGCAGCCCCGTGGGTGGCGGTCTCGGCCTCGGTGTCGGCAGCCGTGGGCAGGGGGTCGGGCACGGACCCATCACAGCACAGGCGCCCGTGCCACGGATCGCTCGAACGATGTACGGCGCGGCGCCCACCGGCGACAGGATCGCCCGTTCGCCCGACGCCGCCGACCCCCGCCCCGCGTGAGGGTGTCGACATGGAACTCCTTCCCCTCCTCGGCGCGCTCGTAGTCCTGGCGCTCGTCGACTCGACGAGCTTCGGGACCCTGCTCATCCCCGTCTGGCTGCTCATGACCCCGGGGCGGGTGCGCGTCGCCCGCCTGCTCGTCTACCTGGGCACGATCGTCGGTTTCTACCTCGTCGTCGGGATCCTGCTCGCGCTCGGCGCGGACGCGCTCGCCGACGGGTTCGGTGCCGTGCTCGACACGCGGCCCGCCCGGATCGTCGAGCTGCTCCTCGGGATCGCGCTCGTCGCGTACAGCTTCCGCCTCGACCGACGCACCAAGGGCTCGTCGGACGGCCAGGGGCGTGTCCTGCGGTGGCGAGCCCGCGCCATGGGGGCGACGAGCGGGGAGGTCGCGACGCCGTCGGGCAGCACGCCCCCGCCCGACGGCGCCGCGCGCCCCCTCCCAGCGGCGCACCAGGGCGTCACGACCGCGCCCGGGTCCGTGACGGCCCTCATGGGCCTGGCGCTCGCGGCCGCCGCGATCGAGCTGGCGTCGATGCTGCCGTACCTCGCGGCGATCGGGATGCTCACCCGCGCGGGCCTCGGGTGGCCTGCGACCGCGGTCGTCCTCGCCGCGTACTGCGTCGTGATGGTGCTGCCCGCGCTGGTGCTCATGGCGGCCCGCGTCGCAGCCGGGCGGCTGGTCGAGCCGTTGCTCGACCGGCTCAACGCGTGGATGACGAAGAACGCGGCGTCGACCACGGCGTGGGTCGTGGGGATCGTCGGGTTCCTGCTCGCGCGCGACGCCGTGGTGTGGCTCGGGTGGATGGGGTGAGCGTTTGCCGGAACGGCAAACGCGCTTGCGCGAGGGGTTGGCGAGGGCTCATGGTCGGGGAGGACGGCCGACCCTGCGGCCCGCCCCGACCCGAGGAGCCCGCGTGACGCGCGACCACCAGCACGGCCAGCACGGTGACCATGAGCACGGCCACCAGCAGCACCACCACGACCAGGCGTTCTGGGACGAGCGCTACGGCTCGGCCGAGTCGGTGTGGAGCGGCAACCCCAACCCGCAGCTCGTGGCGCAGACGGCCGACCTGACGCCGGGCCGTGCGCTCGACGTGGGCGCGGGCGAGGGGGCCGACTCGGTGTGGCTCGCACGCCAGGGGTGGGACGTCGTCGGGCTCGACATCTCCCCGGTCGCCCTCGGGAAGGCCGCCGCGCACGCCGTCATCGCGGACGTCGCCGACCGCATCGAGTGGCGCCAGGCCGACCTGCTCGAGTGGCAGCCGGGTGACGAGCGCTTCGACCTCGTCACGGCCCACTTCATGCACCTGCCGGCCGACCTGCGCCGCCAGGTGTTCCCGCGTCTCGCACGGGCCGTCGCGCCGGGCGGGCGGCTCCTCGTCGTCGGGCACCACCCCGAGGACCACGAGACGGTGCGCCGCGACTTCGACGAGCACTTCTTCTACACGGGCGCCGACCTCCTGGCCGAGCTCGACCTCGACGGGTGGGACGTCGAGACCGACGACGCGCCCACGCGTGAGGCGACCGGGCCCGACGGGGAGCCCGCCACGATCCGCGACACGGTACTGCGGGTGCGGCGGCCGTCCTGACACGTTCGGCGAGGTGGACCTCCGCAGGTTCTACCTCGGCGACGCCCACGACGCGTGTGCGGGGTGGTCACCTCGCCCCGTCACGGGCGGAGTACACGACAGATCCGACCAGCACGACGGTCCCCGTGGCGACCCACATCGTCGGCGACTCCACCGGGAAGTTCGGCAGCGCCCACCACCGTGCGGTGGCCGACGAGTCCGTCGTACCGAGGATCCAGCTCACCATGCCGAAGGTGAGCAGCGGGAGCCAGGCCACCGCACGCGGGAGGAAGCACCCGCACAGCGCGCCCACGCCCAGCGCGAACAGGGCGTTGCGAACGAGGACGAGGTTCGATTCCCGTCATCCCAGATGGAACCGCCCCACGATCCATGCAAGGTCGCGGGCCGTTCTGTGATGGCTACGCTGGATCCGCCCGTTGGGCAGGTCGATGTCGGCTTCGGTGGCCCTCGTCCGGCAATGGCGTTGGATGCCGCCGAGCGGCGCTAGTGGCGGGGCGGACCGTGCCCCAGCCCGCGACTTCGTCGCGGGTGCTCGTGGCCCTCATGCACGAGGAGTCCTCGCACCTGGCGCGCGTGCTGCGCGACGAGGCCCTGCGCGAGGGACGAACGTCGTGATCGACTCCGTGCTGTCCAAGCCGGCACCCGCGGTCGAGCTCGGCGAGAAGTTGGCGACCGCGGGGTACGAGGTCGAGGTCGTGGACCTCGAGGTGCCCCACGAGCTTTCCCAGGCCCGCATCGCCCAGCGCTGGCGCCAGTCCTACGAGGGTGCCGTCGTGACCGGGGAAGAGCTCGGCGGACGTTGGGTGCCCAGCGTCTACGCCCGCGATGTCTTCAACGGCCCCGACGGGCGCTCCCGCTCCCAGGAGTCCGCGGCCGCCCTCGCCGCCTCGTGCCCGGCCATGGTCCGCTACCGCCGCTTCTGGACCGAGGCGGAATACACGCCTATGCGCGTGGAGAACGACAAGGGACGCTCCCAGCGCGCGGGAGAACTCATCGACCACAGCCTCATCACCGCGCGCACCCGCAGCGCCACGAGCTTCGGCACCAGCACCCGGCCAACCCCGCACCGAAGCATCGCGCGAGGCCCCCAGACCGAACGCGAGTAGACGAACGATCCACCAGCGGTCAGCCAGCGCGCGAACACGCGTCCCAAGCCCCCCGGCCCCCGCACAACAGATCAGCTGTCACCTACTCGCGCAGCTGACCCGACCCGCCCACGGCGCATCAGGTACCCGATGAGCGTCAGAGCAGCAAGCGGGATGACCGGAAAGACCACGAACAGGCTCACCGCCTGAGACGCCACCGCACACTCCTGTCCCATGCAGCCGGAGTTCAGCTCACGCCACAGCGCCAGCGCCCACGCTGTGACTACGACGCATGCAACGACCTTCGCCACGGCATCACGCGGCCGCGACCCGCGCTCGCGACGCACGGACTCCACGTCTATGAATACCGCCTTGACACCAGCGGCGAGCAGCAGACCACCGGTGGTGACGCACCAGACCCACCCGGGGAACAGCACGCTCATGACCAGCGTCACATAGTCCACGGCGGCCACGCCCATCGCAGCGGCGAACGCGATCCAGATCGCCGACCACGGGCGCTTGGTCGTGACGGTGAACGGCTGCTGCCCGTCGATGTCTTGGCTAGTTACACGTGGGGATGTCGACCAGTCCATGCTTCCCTGCCTCCGATACGTCGATGCGGGCTTCGGCGGTCAGTTCCGACTCGACCCAGGGGGTTTGAATGTCGTTGCTCAGCACGGTGAAGCAAGTCCGCTCCGGCAGGGTCATCTGCGTGTCGAGGTCGAAGCCGTTGCACGCTGCGTGCATGGATCGTTGCGCGTTCAGCATCGGGTTGCCAAGCGTATCCGCGGACATCTTGTCCCACTCGGTCAAGGACCGGCACATCTCCGACAGGTACCCGACGCGTGATAGCGATACCTGCCCGTCGGAGTCCGTCTGCCACAATGCACGACCAGCGACCGTGGGATCTATGTCGTCCGTCGTCAGGCCGGTCATCTGGTAGTAGGCCGCAGCGGAGTCAGAAGCCAATGTCCCAGTGTTTAGACCGGCCGGAGTCGGCGAGGAGGACGTCGCACCGAAGAATGCAGTCGCGGGCGCTCCGACGGGGAACGGCGTCCCGACCGCGACAACGAGATCGGGGTGTGTCGAACCGAGGTATGCCGCACGCACGGACGCGAACGAGTACCCCTCGAGGCGTTCGACATGCACGTTCTCGGTCTGCTCGATCTCTGCAATGATCTGCCGGTACCGCTCACCGGTCATGACGGCGGGAGCCTGCTCGTCGAGGCATTCGCCCCTGACAGCATCGACAAGGCTTGCGTCAGCCAGCGCGGGGTATCGGTCGGTCGCGCTGGCGAAGTACCCGCTCATCGCTGTGCGGCATTCGTCGCGGTACTCCGCGACGACCCACGGCTCGTCGATGACTAGCAGGTTGTACCTGCGTTCGTGCGCGTCGGCGACGATCGCTTCGATGTCGCCCATGTGCCGCGACAGGATCGATACACCTGGACCGCCGGGATCGTAGATCATCGTGCGTACTGCGGTGTCGTCCGCGCGGAACAGTGCGTACCTCGTCTGGACGTTGTCCACTTCGAGCATCGAGCAGAAGTCTTCGACGGTCGTCGCGGGGTATTCGCACGAGTAGGTGGCGGTGTGCGCTGCGGGGCTCGTTTCGGCGCTGACGTCGGGCGGCCCGTTGGGGTCAGCCTTGAGAGCAAGGCTGACCCCAACAGTTACGCCCACCGCAGCGATAGCTGCCAGGTAGGTGATGGTACGTCGTTTCACTAGCGGTTGTAGCCCCCGTCGTTCCACGTGGCCGAGTAGTTGTTGTTCGTGTTAATGCACGGCACCCACATGTCGCCGCACGCTGCCGTAGTGAGCCACACGTAGTCGGAAAAGATCGGCTCGGTCCCGTTCGACGTGAACCGCGCATACGCGTCGACGTACTTCTGACCGGTCGCGTGACCCTTGTACCTGGTGCCGGAGTTGTAGTAGTTGCCACCGGAGACGTTCTCGATGCTCGCGCACGAGGTCAACGGGATCGTCACCACGCCGTACGAGAACTGACCGTTGTTGCAGTCAGTGCTGCCGGGCAGAGGACCGTAGTTGTACGGACCGCCGGTGATGCGGCTGTAGTTCTTGTACTGACGGAACCGGATCGTGAACTCGTGGATCTCGCGACGTACGCCACCGGCAGCGGCCGCGAGTGTTGCCTTGGAGTACCGGTTGTAGATGTACGACGAGTTCGACAGCTTGTACTTCTCGTAGCAGTCGTATACCTGGTCGTCGTTCGTCGCGGCCGGGGTATTGAACCACAGCGTCCGGCATGCCTCGCGCAGCGGTGTGCCCCGGCCCTTCAAGTGCGCGACGGGTGGTGCGGTGCCGACGGCCTCCTCGATCTCGGCGATCTCGACGCCGAACGCGGCGATGTCGGTGTCCTCGGCAGCGTCGGTGACGACGGCGGCGCTCTCGACGACGCTGCCATCGGGGATCACTGCTGCGACGTCGGTCCCGTCTACCTCGGTGGTCCACACCTCGACGTCGGAAGGGGCGACCATGCCGGAGGAGCGCATGGTCGAGTCGATGTGACTGTCGACAAGGGCCTTGGCCTGACCGGTGGTCTGGTCACCTGCAACCTGGTCGAACTTCTCGGTGCTGACCGCGGCCGGCTCTGCGGCAGGGCTGTCGGCCGGTGCTGCGAGGGCGGAGGTGGGGATGAGCGCGAGGACGAGGGTGAGGGCGAGCGCGGCGGCGGTTCTCTTTCGGTGCGTTTGGTGGGTCCTGTTCGTGTGGCTAACGGCCCGAAGGACCGGCTTCCGATGAAAGCGGGAAAAAACTGGCAGGTTCGACAGTTCGGTGTCAAGTACTTGCTTAGCTACGAGAGTCGAGCCCGAGTGGACGTTCATGGTCCCGCTTCCGAGGGCGAAACTCCCGGCGGCCCCAAGGTCGTCACCAGTGCGGCCAGAAAGAGGGCCGAGCGTGCGCGACCCGACGCCCGCGCTCGCGACGACGTGATTCTTTCAACATTCTTCCCCCTGGATGTGAGCGACCTTGCTCGTGCGGTTCGAGACGATAGCAGGTGGACGACGCAGGTTGGAAGCGCGGGTTCTCAAGAATTTCCCGACCGTCATCCAGGTATTGACCGTCCGGCTCGGTTTCGAGGATCTCCTGTCGTCGTCGGGCACAGCGCCCGAGGCGGGCTCGTGGATGGATCTGCCTCGGGCGCGAATGCGCCAAGCTGGTGTCAGTTCGAGGACGCGGCCGTCCCGTTCGACGCGGACTGCCCCGTCAGGTGCCCACCGGCCAGCCCGGCGATGAGCTGGTTGATGTCGACCCCGGTGAGCTGCTTGATGACCTGCTGCCCCTCGCCCAGGACCGAAGCGACGTTCTTCGTCACGGCGCTCGCGCCGTCGGTCGAGATGACCGTCATGCCCTGGATCTTGCCGATGGGCTCGGCTGCGGCGCGGACGATCTCCGGCAGGCGTTCGATGAGCTCCTGGACCAGGGCGGCCTCGCCGTACTTCTTGAGCGCCTCGGCCTTGGCGTCGGTCGCGACGGCCTCCGCGCGGCCCTCGGCCTCGACCGCGAACGCTCGCGCCTCACCCTCGGCCTTGATACCGACGGCCAGGGCGACCTGGCGGTCACGCTCGGCCTCGCCGGCGCGGCGGACGGCCTCGGCGGACGCCTCGGCGTCCTGGATCGCGGCGGTCTTGTTGGCCTCGGCGATCGTGGTGCGCTTGTACGCGTCGGCCTCGGTGGCCGCGTTCGACGAGTCGCGCTGGGCGTTGGCGCGCTGGACCTCGGCGTAGGCCGCGGCCTCGGCGGGCTTGCGGATCTCGATGTCGAGGCGCTCCTGCGTCACGCGGGCCTGCTCGGCCAGGGCCTCTCGCTCCTCGACCGCGACCAGGCGCTCCTGCTCGGCGCGGGCGAGCTGACCCGCGGCCTCGGCCTCCGCGTTGGCCTTGTCGGTCTCGGCCTTGATGATGGCGCGCTTGAGGTCGAGGGCCTTCTGGCGCTCGGCGATCTGCTCGGCGGCGTCGATCGCGGCGAACTCCGACGCGCGCTGCGCCTCGGCCTCGGAGACCTCGGCGACCTGGCGGGCACGGGCGGCCTCGGCGCGGCCCAGGTTCGAGAGGTAGTCGGAGCCGGGCGTCGAGATGTCGGAGATGTTGAGCAGGTCGACCTGCAGGCCCTGCTCCGAGAGGTCCGTCTTGGTGGACTCGACGACGCGGTCGGAGAGGCCCTTGCGGTCGGAGATGATCTGCTCGATCGTCATGTCGCCCACGATCGAGCGCAGCGAGCCCTCGAGGGACTCCTTGATGATCTCGGTCAGCGTGCCCTGCTGGGACAGGAATCGCTGGGCCGCGCGACGCACGCCCTCCTCGTCGCCCCGGACCTTGAAGTTGATCGACGCCTTGATGGCGATCTTGATGCGGTTCTTGTCGACGCCCTCGACCGTGATGCCGATCTGGCGCTGCTCGAGCGAGATGGAGAAGCCTTGCTGGAGGATGGGCCACACGAACGTGCGCCCGCCCGTGACGACGCGCTGGCCCGAGCCCGCGGCCTCCTTGCGGCCTGCGCCGCGCCCGACGATGATCAGGGCCTCGTTCGGGGGGACGCGGCGGATGCGCTTGGCGATGAACGTGATGATCGCGAAGAACGCGATGACGAGGGCGATCGTGGCGATGATGCCGACGAGGTTGGGGTCTTCGAGCATGTCGGTACGCGCCTGCGGCGCGACTCCTTTCGGTGGCGGGTCGTGCGAGCGGGTCGTGCGGTGGTGCCGTGGTGCGTCCGGGCTCCGGGTTGAGACAGGGCCCGGGTGGTCGCGTCAGTCGTTGGGGTAGTACCGCCGGACGCGCACGCGGGTCCCGGACTGCTCGAGCACGACGACGCGGGCCCCCGTGGGGATCGGCTCGTCGGCCCAGGCGAGGCGTCGTTCGAGCTCGCGTGCGGCGTCGAGCGAGACCTCGCCGGTCGCGGGGGAGATGTCGCTCGTCGCGGTCCCCTGGACGCCGACGAGGGAGACGGGGGCGGCGTCGTCGGACTCGTGGAGCTTCTTGGTGAGCACGGCCACGAGGAGGACGGCCAGGACGGCGAGGATCGCGGAGCCCACGAAGGCCAGGGCGACGGGCAGGTCGTTCGAGACGACTAGCGCTCCGGTCGCACCGAACACGATCGCCCCGACGCCCAGGGACGTCCCGGAGACTGCGCCGTCCCCGAGCTCGATGAACTCTCCGAGGACCATCGAGACCAGCACGAGCACGAGCCCGACGATGCCGACGACGACGAACGTGATCACCGCATACCCCCCAGGGTCGGTCACGTCGCGTCGCCGAGCACGGCGCCCGAACACTTGACGTGATCGTGAACTTGCCCGAACTCTAGCGTGACTCAACTGTGCCCTGGGACGCGAGAGGGCGCACCCACCCTGCGACCCGTTCGTGTCGGAACCCGCGTGGGCCCTGGACCATGCTGGTTCTGACAAAGGGTTCAGCGGTCAGCGGGAGAGCTGGTCGAGCAGCACCGCGAGGTTCGCGGCGGCCGTGTCGCGGTATCCCTGGACCCATTCGCCCTGGTAGTCGCGCGGTACGACCTCCGTCACGAGCACCGCCGAGATGTACGCGCGGTACAGGAGCAGGCGGACGTCAGCGGCCCCGAGCGTGCTCGCCCCGGGCCGCACCTGCCCGACGGCGGCACGCGCCGGGGGAGCGACGTCCTCGGGCAGGAATTCACCCGGTCCGGGCGACGAGAACCACGGCTCGGAGACCGGGAGGCGGCCCCCTGCCGCGCGGTATCCCGCAGCGAGAGCAGGCGGGACGGGGCCGAGGCCGAGCTGGTCGGCACCTGCGAGCTCGTACAGCGGGTCGGCCCACAGGCACCGCTCGGTGTCGATCACGCCGCTCAGACGCAGCGCGGGCGCCTCCTCGGAGGACGCCGCCTCAGCCGAGAGGAACAGGTTTCCTGGCCACAGGTCGGCGTGGACGAGCCGCGGGACCGTGACCTCGGCGAGCGCGTCGCGGTGGCGCGTGACCACGGTCCGCAGCGCGTCGGCGGGGAGGTCGACGCCCCAGCGCTCCGCGTCCGCGAGGAGGGCATCGACCATGAGGTCGAACGCCTGGGGCCACGTCGGTGCGCTCAACCCCGACGCGGGAGCCGGGTACCCGAACGCCTCCCCCGTCACGGTGTGCAGGCGGGCCATGAACGCGCCGAGGTCGTGCCGCACGCGAACCATCGCGGCGTCGTCGAGCGGGGGCAGCGTGTTCCACACGTCGCCGTCGAGGAACGTGACGACCAGGATGTCGCCGTCGAGCACGGTGCGGCTGAAGTCGGAGTGGACGACGCGCGGCATGAGGAGGTCGGGGCGGTCCACGACGCGCCGGTAGACGTCCTCCTCCGTGCCGAGGATCCCGTGCTCGTAGCGCAGGAGGCGCGACGTGTCGGCGCTCGTGATCTTCACGACGAGCCGACGGCCGTCGGTGAGGTCGATCCGGAAGGTCGAGGCGAACATGCCGCCGTCCAGGGGGGCTGCGTCGGCGATCTCGCCGAGCGGGGACACGATGCGGGAGAGCTGGTCGTCGGTGACCGTCATCTTGGTGAGCACGGTGGGATCGTATCGATTCGACCCACCGTGCGGAACCCCTGACGGGGACAACTCCCCATGTCAGTGCCCCCGACCCGGCTGCTAACGTGGCGCCGCGCGTGAGGGCCCGACCGACAGGTGTCCCACGGCAACCGACGAAGGGGAGAGCGTGAGCGCCAGGTTGCAGGTCGACACGAACGTGCTCGTCGACGCCGGGCGCCAGCTCCGGCTCGTCGCCACCGAGTTCCACGGTGCCGGCGACAACGCCGGACGAGCAGCGGCCGCAGTGGGGCACGAAGGGCTGGCCGGTGCCCTGCGGTCGTTCGAGAGCAACTGGGACGACCGCCGCGAGAAGATGGTCGAGCACATCAGCGCCCTCGCCGAGCAGTGCTCGGGAGTCGGGGACACGTTCGAGCAGCTCGACACGGAGTTCGCCGCAGCGCTCAAGGGGGAGTCCTGATGTCACGCCCGTACGACTGGTACCCGCTCGCCTCCACCGACCCCGTGCCAGGCGACCCCGACGTGGTCCACAGCGTGGGGATCGCGTACCGGGAGGTGGCCCAGGCGATCCTCGACGCGAGGGCGAACCTCCTCGCCATTGCAGACATGGACGGCATGACCTCCGAGGCGGTCGAGGAGATCGGCACGAAGGCCAAGGAGATCGCCGAGGAGATCTCCAAGGTCCGGACCCGCTACCAGGAGACCGGCGACGCGCTGATCGAGTACCAGGTGGCGCTCCGCGGCGCGCAGGCCGACGCGGACGACGCGCTCGTGCGTGCCAGGGCCGCCCACGAGGCGAGCGAGACCCAGCGACGGACCCAGGCGATCTACCTCGAGCAGGACCCGTCGAGCGCGCCGCACGCGCAGATGCGTGCCGACGAGGCCGAGTACGCCGCCCAGGTCGCCGAGGGACGGCTCGCCACGGCGGCGTCGGACCTTGCCGACGCGGTGCGTCGGGGGGGGCGGGGGGGGGGGGGGGGGGGGGGGCGGGCGCGGCGGCGCGCGCCGAGGAGACGATCAGCAAGGTCATCTCCGAGGACGGGATCAAGGACGGGTGGTGGGAGAACTGGGGCGCGGACATGATGCAGGCGATCAGCGACGTGGCCTCGATAGTCGCCGCGGTGGCCGGGGTGCTGGCGTTGGTGCTCGCCTGGGTCCCCGGTCTGGGGGCGGCGCTTGCTGCGGTGGCACTGATCGCCGGGGCGGTCGCGCTCGTCGCTGACGTGTTCCTGGCCAGCCACGGGGATGCTGGGTGGGGCAACGTGGTCATGGGGGTCCTCGGCCTCGTGACGTTCGGCGTGGGCCGTGTCGTGGGCACGAGCCTCAAGGTCGGGTCGCGTGGAGTGCAGGCCGCCGCCCGTGTCCGAGCCGACCAGGTCTTCCGTGCAGCCTCCGGTCCGGCGGGCGTCCGGCTCGGAGCTCGGCGCCTGCTCAACGACCTGGGGATGTCGCGCTGGGGGATGCGAGCGACACAGCGGGTCGCGGGCGAGGTCGCTGCGGCTCGCTCTCTGCGCCAGGTCGCCTCGGAGGCGTTGAGCCTGCGTGCGATCGGGCGCGACACGTTGAGCGAGCTGCAGGGCTTTCGGCAGTTCAGGTCGCTCAACTGGTCCACGTTCCGCGAGGCCGTCGTCGAGGTGCCAGGGGCCCAGGGCAAGTTCCTCGCTCTCGTCGGGTTCGGAGCGGAGGGCCGAGGGCTGGCCTCCGTGGGGCTGGCCGATCCCAGCCTGCTCAGGAACGTCGTCCCGGCCGGCGCGACCCCTGCCACTGCGTCAGCCCTCGTCTCAAGCTATGACGAGCTGCAGAGTGCGATCCGCTACGGTGGCGTCGCAGCGAACTTCACGATCGGCAACGCCGCGACCGCCGCTGGGAACACCATGGTGTCGTCCGTCAAGCTCGTCGACGACAAGGTCATGACTCCCACCCCGGGCGCTCCTCAAAGCGTCCTGAACCTGAACTGAGAGGTCTGACGTGCCGAGGATCGTCGATTTCGATACCACCGCTCCTGCCGAGTGGATCGGTTGGCGCACGGGCTGCGGGACGCTGGCGGAAGAGGCGATGGCACAGCTCGAGGGGCCGGACGAGGTCGTTGCGCATCGCCTCGACGCAGTGCGGGCGCTCGAGAAGGAGCTGATCGACCAGTCGCTCCTCGCGGGGGGCCTGTGGATGCTCGACCCACTGGGCCCGCCCGTCGCGCAGTTCTCGCTCGGGCTGCTGACGGTCGACCCGGACCTGAACCTCACTCCCCAGCGGTTGATGCGCAAGATCCGACGGCCGGAGAAGGTCCGGGGCACCCGGGTCTTCGACTACTCGACGGCTGCGGGCGAGGTCAGCAGCGGACCCGCCGTAGTCCAGGTCGAGGTGCGAGGAGATCAGGACGGCCAGGTCCGCTCCTGCATCTCTCAGACGATCTTTCCCCGAGGTACCTCCGATCTGATGCGTTTCGAGTACGTGACCCATCTGCCAGGGGCCTTCGTGGCGCTCAGCAAGGAAGCGATCGACATCGGCGAGTCCCTGACGGTCGAGATCGGCGAATGACAGCACCCGACACGAGCCAGGTCCGCCGGACGGGGGAGCTGGGCCTGCTCCTGCCGAGCGACTGGTGGGTCGTTCACCTCCAGGACGAGAGGGCGCGACGCCGCTCGGTCCAGGCTCTCGTCCAGCGTCAGTTCGGACGTACCGACTCGCCGACGCCGCTGGCCCTCGATGCACGACGCGAGCTGGACGCGGTGACGCTTGCGGCGGCCCGATCGGGCGGAGGGATCATGGCCTTCTCGCTGCTCCGTGTGGCCGACGTCCCCCTGCCGGCGTCCGTCACGACGTTCAGGCTCCCGGCGCCGACCGGCCCGGCCGCCGGGTCCGGCGACACGCTGATCGCTCTTGCCGAGCTGATCCGGTCCGAGGACGTGAGCACCGAGGTCGAGCTCGCTGAAGGCCCTCTGGGTCAGGTCGTGCGCGCAGTCTCGGTGGGGCGAGGGCCAGAGGCACTCGGTGCCGAGACGATCGACCAGCTCAGCGTCCGCTACTGGCTCGACCCCGACGACGGGCTCGGCCGTTACCACCTGGCCTTCAGTACCCCGCTCGTCCGGTTCCGGGACGCGATGCTCGATCTCTTCGACGTGCTGGTCGCCTCCGTGGGGTACAGCGAGCCCGGGGCCGAGGACGGAGATTCAGCGCCCGGCGACGACGAGGCGTCCAACCACGACGAGTGGCCCACGCCAGGCGTTGGCACCTGATGGTTCCGGTGGTGGAGTATCCGGAGTTTCCGTCGGGGTATGAGACGACGCCGTTGGGGTGGGTGTTCTTCGGTGCGGGGATCTTGGGTGTGTTCGTCTGGGTGTATGCGGTGTTCGCGGCGCGGTCGTGGGGTCGTCGGGGTGGTGGGTTGTTGGTGGCTCCGTTGGTCGTGGGTCTGGTGCTGCTGGTCGGTGGTCTGGGTGGTGCGTGGATCACGGAGCAGGTGGTCAAGGCGCGGTTGGAGCGCACGAACGACGCATTGTGGGACGAGTACAAGGCGTTCGAAGAGGGGGTTCTCGACGATCTCGAGGACGCGTACGGGGTGGTGCTGCGGACGAGCCAAGCCTTCCCCTTCCGTGGAAGCCAGATCGGCATGACGGCGACCTTCCCGGACGGGCGTGACGAGGAGTGCGTGCTGACGGCGGGTGAGGAGTTCTTGGTGCTCGACTGCCCGAGCGAGCTGCCGCGGGATCCGGCGAGGTCGGCGTCGTGACGGGCGGTCCTCAGGAGACCGCCGGCTCACGGGCCCGGCTCGGCCTGGTCCTCCAGTCGGTGGGGGCCGCCACGTTCGTCGCGCTGCTGGTCTGGCGTGCATTCCTGGCGCCCGACGCCGTGGGGCCGTGGGCGGTCGTGCTGGCTGTCGCGCTGGTCGTCGCGGGCGTGACGGGGTTCGGGCTCGTCGTGCGGCGCCGTCGGCTCCGCCTGATCTCGACCGTGCGAGCGAATCGACCCGGTGCGCGGATCGTCGTCGCGCACGTCCCTGACGAGCTGCCTGGCGCGCTGGTCGCGGCCGGCCGGTGGGTACCGGGCATGAGACGGGCGTCGCTGTTCGGAGCTGCCCTCGCAGCGGACGGCAGAGGTGTCGAGCTGTGGACGGCGGGTGCTGCTCGGCCCCTGCTCGCCCTCCCGTGGACCCAGGTGGCTGCCATCACCGCTGGTCCCCCCACTCCCGGTCCGCGGGGTGCTCAGCCGGCCGTCCGGGTGCACGCCCTGGACGGCGTCGCGCTCCCGATCGTGCCGGCCGGTGGGAACGGGACCCGGTGGCGGGGAGCGCGCCAGCGCGAGGTGGACGCCGTCGTGGCCGACCTGCGATCCGTGCGCGACGGCGCCCCCCTGCCGAGCCCGCCGACCGACCCGGCGTGACCGCGGCCCGCGTCGCCTCCGGCTCTCCCGACCACCCCTAGGGTCGCGGCACGTTCCGCAGGTTCGCCCGGGCCATCGACACGACCTCTCCCATGCCGCCGCCCAGGACCTCCTTGCTCATCGCGACCGCGAAGCCTCGCACCTGCCCGGCCGTGATGGTCGGGGGCAGGGACAGCGCGCGCGGGTCGGTCACGACGTCGACCAGCGCAGGCCCCGGGCGGGACAGGGCCCCGCGCAGCGCGCCACGCACGTCCTTGGCCCGCTCGACCCGCACCGACGGGATCCCGATCGCGTTCGCGACCGCCGCGTAGTCGATGTGCGGCGACTCGGTGCCGAACATGGGCAGCCCGTCGACGAGCATCTCGAGGCGCACCATCCCCAGGCTGGCGTTGTCGAACAGGACGATCTTCACGGGCAGCTCGTAGGCCTTGATGGTGATGAGCTCGCCCAGCAGCATCGACAGCCCGCCGTCTCCCGCCATCGCGACGACCTGCCGGTCCGGCTGGGCGGCCGCGACGCCGATCGCGTGCGGCACCGCGTTCGCCATGGACCCGTGCAGGAACGACCCGATCACGCGGCGCTTGCCGTTGGGGCTGATGTACCGGGCGGCCCACACGTTGCACATGCCCGTGTCCACGGTGAAGACCGCGTCGTCGGCAGCCTCCTGGTCGAGGAGGTCCGCGACGTACTCGGGGTGGATGGGCGTGTGCTTCTCGACGTCCTTGGTGTACGCACCGACCACGCCCGTCATCGACCGTTCGTGCTTCTTGACCATGGAGTCGAGGAACGAGCGGTTCTTGGCCGTGTTCACGAGCGGCAGCAGGAGCCGCACGGTCTCGCCCACGTCGCCCACGACGGCGACGTCGAGCCGGGTCCGGCGACCCAGGTGCGTGGGGTCGATGTCGACCTGCGCGGTCCGCACGGACTCGGGCAGGAACTGGTCGTAGGGGAAGTCGGTGCCCAGCAGGAGCAGGAGGTCCGCCTCCTGCATGGCGTCGTGCGCGGCGCCGTAGCCGAGCAGGCCGCTCATCCCGACGTCGAACGGGTTGTCGTACTGGATCCACTCCTTGCCGCGCAGCGAGTGACCGACGGGGGCGGCGATCTTGTCGGCGAGCGCGATCACGTCGTCGTGCGCGCCGCGTGTCCCGACGCCCGCGAAGATCGTGACCTTCTTGGCCTTGTTGATGGCATCGGCCAGGTTCCGGAGCGCGTCCGCGTCGGGGATGATCCGCGGCTTGGCCGGGTGCACCGCGACGTCGATGACCTCGGCTGCGGCGTCGAGGTCCGCGACGTCGCCCGGGATGGTCAGGACAGAGACGCCCGGGGCGCCGTACGCGTGGTGGATCGCGGAGTTGATGACACGCGGCGCCTGCGTGGCCGAGGAGATCATCTCGGAGTACACCGAGCACTCGGTGAAGAGGCGGTCGGGGTGCGTCTCCTGGAAGAAGCCCGTCCCGATCTGTGCGCTCGGGATGTGGCTCGCGATCGCGAGGACGGGCACCTTGGAGCGGTTCGCGTCGTAGAGGCCGTTGATGAGGTGCAGGTTGCCGGGCCCGCACGAGCCCGCGCACACCGCGAGCTTGCCCGTGATCTCGGCCTCGGCCGCGGCGGCGAACGCCGCGGACTCCTCGTGGCGCACGTGCACCCACTCGATGCCCTTGCCCTTCCCCTTCTGGCTGCGGCGGACCGCGTCGACCACGGGGTTGAGGCTGTCGCCCACGATCCCGTAGATCCGCTCGACCCCCGCCTCGATGAGCTGCGCGACGAGCAGATCGGCGACCGTCCTGTTCCGCTTGTCCTGGGGACGACCGAGTCCGAGAGCCATGGGAAACCTCCGCACGAAAGGGTTGGGGACTCTTCCATCGTGCGCCGGAACGTCGGACGGCGCAGCCGCTGGGGCCGTTCCGCGCGTCACGTCCGGGTGTCAGGTCCGCGTCACACGAGAGGGGCCCGACGCCGACCGGCCCGGGCGCGTCACGCCCCGGCGAGGGGCCCGCCCACCGGGGTGGCGTCGTCGGGCAGGGGGGCGCGGGAGGGCGCTACGCCTCGTCCACGGCCTCCTCGCGGGGGGCGCCGCGGCGCAGGACCCGCAGCGACCCGAGGACGGCGACCACCGCGAGGCCCCCGGCGATCATCACGACCTGGAAGCCCGCGTGCGCGCCCGCGGCGTCGATGCGCGAGCCAGCGATCGACGCCCCGAACGACACCCCCACGCCCAGCGACGTCCCGACCCACGCGAGCCCCTCGGTGAGCTGGTGCGGCGTCACCAGGTTCTGGACCAGGGCGTTGCCGTTGATGAGTGTCGGGGCGATGGTGAAGCCCGTGACGAACATGACGACGGCCAGCATGGGCAGCGACGTGACCACGAAGAACAGCGAGACGCCCAGGGCGAGGGCGACCATGCCGATCGCGAACCGCTTCCACAGGGGCGAGACCCAGTGCCGTGCCCCGTACGCGAGGCCCGAGATGAGCGAGCCCATCGCGAACACCGCGAGGATCAGGCCCGACGCCGACTTGGACCCCTGCTCCTCGGCGAACGCGATGGTCGAGACGTCGGTCGCGCCGAAGATGAAGCCCATCGCGACGAACACCACGGCGAGGACGACCATCCCGGGCGACCGCATCGCCGACCGGTGCTTGACGCCCGGGACGGCTGCGATCACGGGGGGTTCGGTGCGGCGCTGCGAGAGGAACCAGACGCCGCCCACGACCGCGGCGATCGCCGGGACGATGATGCCCGCGGAGTCGGTGACCTCGGTCGCGAGCAGGGTCGCGAGGACGGGGCCCACGACGAACACGAGCTCGTCGAGAGCGGACTCCAGGGAGTAGGCCGTGTGGAGCTGGCGCGAGTCGGTGACGACGTGGCTCCAGCGCGCGCGGACCATCGAGCCGTAGGACCCGATGCTCGCGCCCGCGACGACGGCCGTCGCATACAGCCAGATGTCGGGTGCCTGGTTGACCGCGGCGAGGATGAGGCCGACGAGGCCTGCGGTGCTCACGACCAGCAGCGGCCGCATGACCTTGGCCTGCCCGACGCGGTCGACGTACCGGGCGATCTGCGGCGAGGCGATGGCCTGCGCGATCACGTAGGCCGCGGACACGCGTCCGGCGAGGGCGTAGGAGTCGTAGATGCCCTGGATCATCAGGACGATCCCGATGCCGACCATGGACATGGGGAGCCTCGCCACGACCGCGGCGGCCGAGAAGTTCAGCGCCCCCGGCTTGCTGAGGACGACGCGGTAGGGGTTGCGGGAGTCGTCTGCCGCTGGACGGGGGGAGTCTTGGACCACCGTCTCAGTCTCCCATCCGTTGCCGCGTCGCAGAGCGTCTGCGGGGCGTGATCCTCAGCGCAGTGCCGGCGTCGTCGGGGGCCCCTTCGTAGTGTCACCGCTCGACCGGGCGCGCGCGAACCGCACGAGGCCCGCATGATGAACGGGTGAGCGAGCAGACGCAGGCGATCACGATCGTCGACAACCCGGCGCAGGAGCGGTTCGAGGCACGCACGCCCGAGGGCGACGTGGCGGGGTTCGCGGCGTACGTGCGACAACCCGGCCAGGTCGTGTTCACGCACACCGAGGTCGACGACGTCTACGCGGGCAACGGGATCGGGTCGTCGCTCGCACGCGGCGCGCTCGACCAGGTGCGCGCGTCGGGGGACAAGGTGGTGCCGTTGTGCCCGTTCATCCGGGCGTTCGTGCAGCTCCACGAGGAGTACCAGGACCTGATCGCGCGCTGACGCTTCGCCGTCACCCAGAACGACCGAGCGGGGCAGGACGTCGTCGGTGACGACGTCCTGCCCCGCTCGCGTCCTGCCCGGATGCTCGGCGCGGGCCCGGATCAGGCGATGGTCGCGGAGAGTGCGACCTCCTGGCGCAGGTCGTGGTTCAGGTCGCCCGCGGCGTCGGCCGGGGTCAGCGTGACCTCGAACTCGATGGGCGAACCGGGCTGGTGCTTGAAGTTCTCGCCGTAGGCGACGGACTGCCCCGGCGCGAGGATGAACGGGGCCTCGCCCGAGCCCGGGGTGATCGGGGAGTCGACGACTCCGGCCGCCTCGAAGAGCGCGCTGTCGACGATGCTGTCCATGCCCTGCATGTAGGGCCAGTCGGCGTAGCGCGCGTCGACGCCCACGATCGAGTAGGTCAGCGGCAGGTCGGCGTCGCCCGTGTTGGTCAGGACGTAGTTGACGAACACGATCGGGTCGCCCGGGTTGAGGATCGGCTTGCCCGACTCGTCGGCGAACTGGCCGGTCTTCGTCGCGACCGCGGTGCTCACCTGGTAGATGTCCACGGTGAAGCCGTCGCCCTCGGCCGTGCCGAGCTGGGTGCCGACGACCTCGTTGGTCGCGGCCCACGCGGGCTTGTCGCCCGAGGCGGCCGGCTCGGCCTCCTCCTCGGACTCGGTGTCCTCCGCAGGGGTCTCCTCCGTCTCCGGCGTCTCGACGCTCGTCGAGGCCGACGTGGTCTCCTCGGGAGCGGTGTCACCCGAGCAGGCGGACAGGCCGAGGACGGCGACGAGGGCGAGGGGCAGCGCGAGGGCTGATCGTGACGTGCGCATGGGAACTCCAGAGGATCGACGAGGGGACGTTTCGATACTAGGAGTAGAGGCTCACGACAGACGGTGATTCTGATGGTGAGAGGTGCCCATGTGAGATACCCGACGGCGAGGGTCCTGGGTGCTGCGGCGTGCTACGTCGACGGGGTGGGGTGCGGGGAAGGCGAGGTGCCCGACGGCCGCGCGTGACGTCGTCGGGCACCTCACCCCGGGCGTCAGCCGCCCAGGGCGTCCGAGACGACCTGCTTGGCCTCGTCCTGCACCTGCGTCAGGTGCTCGGCCGAGACGAACGACTCGGCGTAGATCTTGTAGACGTTCTCCGTGCCCGAGGGGCGCGCCGCGAACCACGCGTTCTCCGTGGTGACCTTGAGGCCGCCGATCGCCGCGCCGTTGCCGGGCGCCGTGGTCAGCTTCGCGGTGATCTCCTCGCCCGCGAGCGTCGTCGACGTGACCTGCTCGGGGCTGAGCCTCGCGAGCGCCGCCTTCTCCTCGAGCGAGGCCGGGGCGTCGACGCGGGCGTACCAGGACTCGCCGTACTGCTCGACGAGCCGGGCGTGGTGCTGGGACGGGGTCTTGCCCGTGGTCGCGAGGATCTCCGAGGCGAGCAGCGCGAGCAGCAGGCCGTCCTTGTCCGTGGTCCACACCCCGCCGTTGGTCCGCAGGAACGAGGCGCCCGCGGACTCCTCGCCGCCGAACCCGACCGAGCCGTCGAGCAGGCCCGGCACGAACCACTTGAAGCCGACCGGTACCTCCTCGACGCGGCGACCGATCCCCGCCCCCACCCGGTCGATGAGCGACGACGACACGAGCGTCTTGCCGATCGCGGCGTCCGGGCGCCAACCGGGACGCGCCCCGCCGTACAGGTAGTCGATCGCGACCGCGAGGTAGTGGTTGGGGTTCATGAGGCCCGCGTCCGGGGTCACGATCCCGTGGCGGTCCGAGTCCGCGTCGTTGCCCGTCGCGATGTCGAACGTCGACGTCGCGTCCGGGTCCGTCATCTTCTGCACGAGCGAGGCCATGGCGTACGGCGACGAGCAGTCCATGCGGATCTTGCCGTCCCAGTCGAGCGTCATGAAGGCCCAGCGCGGGTCGACCTGCGGGTTCACGACCGTCAGGTCCAGGCCGTAGCGCTCGCCGATCTCGCCCCAGTACTCGACCGAGGCCCCGCCGAGAGGGTCGGCGCCGATCGAGACCCCCGCGCCACGGATCGCCTCGAGGTCCAGGACCGAGGCCAGGTCGTCGACGTACGCCGTGAGGAAGTCGTGGCGGTGCGTGGTCTCGGCCGTCAGCGCACGCTCGAGCGGGACGCGCTCGACCTGCCCCACGCCCGAGCGCAGGATCTCGTTCGCACGGTCCGCGATCCAGCCCGTCGCCTCCGAGTCGGCGGGACCGCCGTGCGGCGGGTTGTACTTGAAACCGCCGTCGCGCGGCGGGTTGTGCGACGGCGTCACGACGATCCCGTCCGCGAGGTCGGGGCCCGAGGTGCGGACCCCGGCCTCGGTGGCCGCACCGTTGTGCAGCAGGATCGACTGGGACACGGCCGGGGTCGGGGTGTAGGAGTCGCGCGCGTCGATGTACGTCTGGACGCCCGCGGCCGTCAGGACCTCGATCGCGGTCTGCCACGCGGGCAGCGACAGCGCGTGCGTGTCGCGACCGATGAAGAGGGGGCCGTCGGTGCCCTGAGCGCGCCGGTACTCGACGATCGCCGCGGTGATCGCGAGGATGTGCGCCTCGTTGAACGCGTGGTCCAGGCTCGACCCGCGGTGGCCCGACGTCCCGAACACCACCTTCTGCGCCGGGTCGTCGACGTCGGGGGAGAGGTCGTAGTAGGCGCCGACCACGGCGTCCACGTCGATGAGGTCCTGGGGCTGGGCGAGGGTTCCGGCGCGGGGGTCCATGCGACGATCCTGCCACTGGTCAGGGCGTCGCGGGAGGTCTGTCCCGGGAGGGGAGACCGGCGCGGCACGCGACCAGGATCCGACGACGGCGCGTCAGAAACGTAGGCTGGTCACCATGTTCCCGCCCCAGGTACCCACGACCGACGTGTCCGAGCTCGACGCCGAGCACCCCGTGCCCGAGGGCGTCGTGCTCCTCGACGTGCGCGAGCAGGACGAGTGGGACGCGGGCCACGCGCCCGACGCCGTCCACATCCCCCTGGGCGAGCTGCCCGTCCGCTGGGGCGAGCTCGACCCCGAGGTCCCGATCCTCGTGATCTGCCACTCGGGCGGACGCTCGGCGCGCGCCGTGGCGTGGCTCAACCAGGGCGACTTCGACGCGACCAACCTCGACGGCGGCATGGTCGCGTGGTCGCAGCGAGGGTTCCCGGTCGAGCAGTAGGAGCCCGCCGGCCCCGCAGCCCGCTCCCACTACACTTTCCCCATGGCCAAGAACTCGACGCCCGACTTCGTGCTGCGCCCCTTCGAGGGTCTCCCCGGCGAGACCGACTGGGTCGCCCTGCGGGAGGTCGTCCCCTCGGCCTCGGCACCTGCTCGCACCACGAAGGAGTACGGCGCTCGCGACGTGCTCGTCGTGACGATCCTCCCGGCCGGCTGGGCCGCGCTGCACCGCCAGGACGGCACCATCCTCCTCGCGCTCCAGACCCTCGCGGGCTCGGGCGACACGAGCCGCGACCTCGCGGCGGTCCTGCTCGAGGCCATCGAGGCCGAGCCGGGCACGTCGATCGAGCTGGGCGAGCTGCCCGGCCCGGGTCCGCGCCTGCAGGACGTCCTGGACCTGTCGGTGCCCTTCGAGGTCACGGTCCACGAGGACTTCTCGTTCTGGCTCGACCCCACGACGGACCTCACGCCCGAGCTCAAGGCGTCGCTCGACCAGGCGTCGGAGTCGATCGTCCCCACGGTCAAGCTCGAGTCGGTCGAGTCGGCCTACTGGTGCTCCATGAGCCGTGAGTTCCTGCGCTGGGCGTGGCCCGTGGGCGAGGAGGAGCTGATCGACGCGATCTCGCGCCTGCACGCCAAGCGCGAGTCGGGCCTGGGCGGCGGCAAGTTCGTCGGCGCGTTCCGGTCGTGCGGCCTGCTGGTCCCGGTCTGGGAGCTCCCGCGCGGCACCGAGGCCGCAGACCTCGAGGAGCCCGCCAAGGACCTCAAGGCCAAGATCGACGCAGCGCTCGCGGTCACCGAGCCGCTCGACGCCAACGAGCGTCGTGCCCGTGCGGGCATCGTGTCCCGCCAGGTCACGCTCCGCTGACGAGCCCCGACGCACCGCCGGCCGGCCCCGCCACGGGCGCCACGTCGGCACCAGCACCACGGCACCACAGCACCACCAGCACGACCCCGAGACCGACGGGCGCCGGCATCGCCGCCCCGCCCGTCGGCCTCGGGCAGGTCAGGTCCGACGAGGAAGTACAGACGCCAGGCTGACCGAGAGATACCTCGGCAAGAACCCGAGAACACCGTTCTCTGGGACATCCCCGTGACTTTGCCACCCCGAGTGTGGCAAACTGCGGGAAACTCTTTGCACTACTAGGCTGGATTGCGTGAACGCGGACCATCGGTCGACCGAGTCAGGACTGAACACCGAAACCACCCGGGACGTGTCGGGCGTCCCCGCCAACGGGACGCACGCGCTCCCGGTGGCGAAGACCCCGCGCCCGGCCCCGCTGCACGGCGGTTCCCGGCAGAAGCAGCGCGTCGCGGTGATCATCCCCGCCAAGGACGAGGCGCGTCGCATCGCGGCCACGGTCCGTGCGGCCAAGGCCATCCCGCACGTCGACCTGGTGCTCGTGGTGGACGACGGCAGCGAGGACACCACGCAGCACGTCGCCCGTGAGGCGGGCGCCGTGGTCGTGCGCCACTCCCACAACCGCGGCAAGGCGGCGGCCATGGAGACGGGTGCCGCGGTCGTCGCGATGCGCGACGTCGCCGACCGCCCCCCGCGCCTCCTGCTCTTCATCGACGGCGACCTGGGCGAGACCGCGGTCAACACGGCCCCGCTCGTGCCCCCCGTGCTCGACGGCCTGGCCGACATGTCCATCGCCCTGCTCCCGCCGCAGCCCGGCGCGGGCGGTCGCGGGATCGTCGTGGGTGCCGCGCGGCGCGCCATCCAGTCCATGACGGGCTGGACGCCCACGCAGCCGTTGTCGGGCATGCGGTGCCTGACGCGCGAGGCGTTCGAGGCCGCGACGCCGCTGGCCCGCGGCTGGGGCGTCGAGACGGGTCTCACGATCGACCTGCTCCGCAAGGGGTACGTCGCGGTCGAGGTCCCGTGCGACCTGCGCCACCGCCCCTCGGGGTCGGACCTCAAGGGGCAGATCCACCGCGCCAACCAGTACCGCGACGTGCAGCTCGCGGTCGGGGCGCGTCGCGTCCGCAGCGCGCTCGACGCGCTCGGCGGGCACAAGCACTCCGGGAAGTAGCTCTTCGCACGAGGGGCCCGGGCGGCCTCCGCCCGGGCCCCGCGGCG
>NZ_JACSQF010000012.1:0-1034 GCF_014836755.1 Oerskovia merdavium | reverse complement strand
GGCGCCCCCCCCGCGGGGCCCCTCGTCGTCTACCTGCCGGACGCGGCGGGTTCCGCCGCGTCGTCGGGCGAGCCTCCGCCGTCGGGCAGGGAGGGCAGCGGGACGGACGGCTCGTCGTCCGTCCCGGAGGACGCCCTGCCCGACGGCGCCGCTCCCGTCCCCGAGACCGTCTCGCCCTCCGCGTCGGAGACCTCGCCCGGGCTGCCCGGTGTCGCGCGCAGCGCGGTGAGCACCACGAGCGGCACGGCCGCGACCAGGGCGATCATCGCGATCCGGACCCCGAAGTCGTTGACGAGCGAACCGCTCACGGACATGACCCAGATCGCGAGGATCGCGGGCCGGAACAGGGGCCACCCCGCCTCGGAACGCGCGAACCAGGCCGGGGTGAAGCGGCGCGGCGCGAACAGCACGAGCGCGAACCAGACCAGCACGACGAGCGTGATCCACACCGGGACCCCGCCCAGCACCGAGCGCGCCGCGTAGCCGGCCTTGCGCCAGAGCATCTCCCACGCGTCGCCGTCGACGACCTGGCCCACGAAGCGCCCCAGGTGCGAGCGAGCGGCAGGCGGGCGCAGCCAGTCGAGCACGCCGATGAGCGCGACCACCCCCACGCCGGCCAGACCGATCGTGAAGAAGCGCCTGAACGTCAGGCGTGCGCCCGAGGCCGCGAGCAGCAGGATCGCGAACGTCGGGACGAGGACGAGCCCGCCACCGAGGTCGGCACCGAGCGTGGGCCACACGTCGACGGCCATCGCGACCACGCCGATCACCCCGACCACGAGCGTGGCCGTCCGTCGTCGACCACGCAGCACGAGCCACTGGGCGACCCCGGCGGCGGCGAGGACCCCCGCGACCGCGAAGACCGAGAACGTCGGGTTGCCGAACCCGTAGAAGCGAGCCCCGAACGTCGGCGCCGAGCCGAGCGGGCTGGCGCGGTTGAACGGTGTGCCCAGCAGGGCGTCGAGAGTCAGCACCGCGAACGTGATGCCCGCGACCAGGGCGGGGCCCGCCCAGACGGGTCGTGGGGGGGGGGG
>NZ_JACSQF010000011.1:129229-172009 GCF_014836755.1 Oerskovia merdavium | reverse complement strand
CACTGTTGAGTTCTCAAGCAACCGACACGCACCGACTCCAACCCGTTTCCAGGCCTTCACTCGGGGCAACTTCTCTACCTTACCAGACCGGAGAGTCCGTGTCTACCGCCGAGGCGGAGACGTTCTCTGCTGATCTGCCTCACGAGACGCCAGATCGAGGATCTGAACTTCTTGGAGGAGCCAGCCTGCGGGACCAGCCACTTCGCGGCGGCTCCGAGGAGCTTCGCAGTGGTGTCTGTTCCTCCCTGTCGGGCTGACATCCAGAACATTACGTGGAGGTTGCCAGGAAGGTCAAACCGCGCCGTCGTGACGCCCGTCACCGCAGCGCCCACGCGGCGCGCTCCCGCGCCAGGGAAGCCTGCGGGGCCCGGTCGACAGCTCACCGGGCCCCGCTCGTCACGGCCCTACGCGGCAGCCGCGACCGCCAGCGTCCGCTTGCCGCGACGCAGGACGGCGAACCGTCCGTGGAGCAGGTCGTCCGCGCCGAGGACAGCGTCCTCCTCGGTCACCTTGACGTTGTTGACGTACGCGCCGCCTTCCGCGATCGCACGACGTGCGGCGCCCTTCGACGCCACCAGACCCGACCCGACCAGAAGGTCGACGACCGCGTCGCCGGCAGCCGCCGTCGTGCGCGGGAGCTCGGCCACGGCCGCGGCGAGCGTGCCCGCGTCCAGCGCGGCCAGGTCACCACGTCCGAACAGCGCCTGGCTCGCGGCGACGACTGCCTCGGTCGCTGCCGCACCGTGCACCAGCGTGGTGACGTCGGCTGCGAGCGCCTTCTGCGCCTCGCGCGCCGCGGGGCGCTCGGCGACCGCACGCTCGAGCTCGGCGATCTCCTCCGCGGTGCGGAAGGTGAAGATCTTGAGCCAGCCCACCACGTCGGCGTCGTCCGCGTTGACCCAGTACTGGTAGAACGCGTACGGGCTCATCATGTCCGGGTCGAGCCACACGGCGCCGCCCTCGGTCTTGCCGAACTTGGTCCCGTCGGCCTTGGTGATGAGCGGGGTCGTCAGGACGTGCACCGACGCGCCCTCGGCCTTGCGGATCAGCTCGACGCCCGAGAGCAGGTTGCCCCACTGATCGTTGCCGCCGGTCTGGAGCGTGACGCCCTCTCGTCGGAAGAGCTCGAGGTAGTCGTTGCCCTGCAGGATCTGGTAGCTGAACTCGGTGAAGCTGATGCCCTCGTCCGACTTCAGGCGGCGCGCCACGGTGTCCTTGGCCAGCATGGTGCCCAGGCGGTAGTGCTTGCCGATCTCCCGCAGGAAGTCGATCGCCGTGAGCTCGGCCGTCCAGTCGAGGTTGTTCACGATGCGCGCCGGGTTGTCGCCCTCGAAGTCGAGGAAGCGCGACACCTGCGACTTGAGGCGCTCGGTCCACTCCGCGACCGTGTCCTTGGTGTTGAGGATCCGCTCTCCCGACTGACGCGGGTCACCGATCATGCCCGTGGCACCGCCGACGAGCGCGATCGCCCGGTGCCCGGCGAGCTGCAGGTGGCGCAGCAGGATGAGCTGGACCAGGTGACCGTGGTGCAGGCTCGGCGCGGTCGGGTCGAAGCCGCAGTAATACGTGACGGGTCCCTCGGCCAGCGCAGCACGCAGCGCGGCCTCGTCGGTGGACTGCGCCACCAGGCCTCGCCATTGCAACTCGTCGAGAACGTCGTTCACTGCATCTCCTTCGTCGTGCCCGCGCGCGGTGCGGCGCAGGGCGTGGATCGGGGGCGCCGTCCGTCCCGGCGCACGCCCGATGTCCTAGTCTGCCGTGTCCCGCCCCCGAGCACCGACTTCCCCTGCTCCGTGGACGCCGCGCGTCGCACGCGGGCGGGCTGGATCGCGATCGGCGTCGCTGTCCGGGGCGGCGCCCGGGGGTGAGCGGGGCCGTCCGGCCCGCGCCGGACGCAGGCCTCAGCGCGTCCGGCGATACGCGGGACGGTAGGCGGAGACCGTCGGGTCGCCGGTGAGCCACAGCCTCCACGGGTAGACGCTCGCGTCTCCCCCGTCGCCGCTCACGCCCACACGTGGTCCGGTCGCGATCGCGGGCCGCAGCGTGCGCGTGTCCCGGTGCACGACGACGTCGCCCGCCACGTCCGTCACGTCGAGCCCGTAGTGGTCGAGGTCGAGCCCGAGCGCCACCGCGAGCCGGGCGGGCCCCCGCGCGATCTGCCGGTCCGAGTCGCACACCCCGACCGCCAGACGACGCGCCCTGGCCAGCTCGACGCCGTCGGTCACCTCGCCCGCCCGCAGCAGGACCGCCGACGCCTGTCCGAGCGGCCCGCACACCACGTTGACGCAGTGGTGCAGGCCCAGGTGCCGGTACACGTAGAGGTGACCGGGCTCGCCGTACATGACCCGGTTGCGCTCGGAGCGCCCCCGGAAGGCGTGCGAGCCCGGGTCGCGCTCGCCGTCGTAGGCCTCGACCTCGGTGAGGCGGACCGTGACGGTGCCCTCGGGCGTGCGGTGCGTGATCGACGACCCGAGCAGGTCCCGCGCGACCTCGAGGCTCGACCGCCCGAACCAGCCCCGGGCCGGCACGTCCAGGACGGGTCCGTCCGGATCCTGCACGGGGCGGAGGTCGGCGGTGCTGGATCGGAGGGGATCGGGCACGGTGGCCTCCCTGGCTCGGCGCGGGTCTCCCCCGCAATCTACGCCCCGCATGTTTCGGGGGTGCTTCCCACCGACCGACTCAGGAGCACGCCCGGGACGGTCGTCGCCTCAGACGTCCGCGACGCCTCCGGCGGCCCGGTCGGGTCGCAGCACCGGTTCCCCGAAGCCGTCGAGCACGACGTCGGCCCGCTCGGCCGTCCCCTCGACCGCGTAGACCTCACGCTCCGAGACCATCCAGTCGATCCAGGCGTCGTACGCGTCGTCGCCGTCGCGCGCGATCCCCCGGGCGAGGCGGATCTCGTCGTCGGCCTCGACCCACACCAGCAGCGTCGTCAGGTCGGCGATCCTGCGGGCCCCGGCCCCGCACCCCTCAACGACGAGGAACGGGGCCAGGGGCACGTCGTGCCACTCCGCGAAGTCACCGAGCGTCCAGTCGTAGCGCTGGTAGCACCCCGGCCTGCCCTGCGACAACGGGCCGAGCACCTGCTCGACGAGCCGCCCGGTCCCCGCGGTCATCCCGGTCCAGCCCTCGTACAGGTCGTCCATGTGGACCACCTGCGCCGGCAGCGCCTCGCCCAGCTGCGCCGCGAGCGTCGTCTTGCCCGAACCGGCCGGGCCGTCGACGACGACCAGACGGCACCCCGGCCCGACGGGGACGCCCGGACCTGCCGGACGTCCCGCGCCGAGGCGGGCTGCGCCGTCGTGCGCGCGGGAAACGAGGTCCGCGAGGACCTCAGCACTCACGCTCATGCAGGCCTCAGCCCTGGACCCAGAAGCGGTACTCCGCCGAGCGGACCTTCGCCTCCTCGAGCTGCTCCGCGACGCGCGCGGGCGCGGTGCCCCCGACGGCGTCGCGCGAGGCCAGCGAGCCCTCGACCGTCAGCACGTCCCGGACCCCCGGCGTGAGGTGCTCCGAGATCTCCGCGAGGTCCGCGTCCGAGAGGTCCCACAGCTCGATGCCGCGCTCCTCGCACACCCGCACGCACGCCCCCGCGACCTCGTGCGCCACGCGGAACGGCACGCCCTGACGGACGAGCCACTCCGCGACGTCCGTCGCGAGCGAGAAGCCCTGCGGCGCGAGCGACGCCATGCGCTCGGTGTCGAACGTCAGCGTGCGGACCATGCCCGCGTACGCGGGCAACAGGACCTTGAGGGTGTCGACCTGGTCGAACACCGGCTCCTTGTCCTCCTGCAGGTCGCGGTTGTACGCGAGCGGCAGGCCCTTGAGCGTCGCCAGCAGGCCCGTCAGATCGCCGATGAGGCGCCCCGCCTTGCCGCGTGCGAGCTCCGCGATGTCCGGGTTCTTCTTCTGCGGCATGATGCTGGACCCCGTGGAGTAGGCGTCGTCCAGGCGGACGAAACCGAACTCCTTGGTGTTCCAGATGATGATCTCCTCCGCGAAGCGCGAGAGGTCGACACCCAGCATCGCGGACACGAACGCGAACTCCGCGACCACGTCGCGCGAGGCCGTGCCGTCGATCGAGTTCTCGACCGGACCGTCGAAGCCCAGGTCCGCCGCGACCGCTGCCGGGTCCAGCCCCAGCGACGAGCCCGCGAGGGCGCCCGAGCCGTACGGCGAACGCCCCGCACGCACGTCCCAGTCGATGAAGCGGTCGACGTCGCGCAGCAGCGGCCACGCGTGCGCCAGCAGGTGGTGCGCGAGCAGCACGGGCTGCGCGTGCTGCAGGTGCGTGCGCCCCGGCATGGGCGCCCCCGGGTGCGCCTCGGCCTGCTCGATCAGGGCGTCGACGACGTCCAGGACCAGGACACCGATCGCGCGGGCCTCCTCGCGCAGGTACGAGCGTACGAGCGTCGCGATCTGGTCGTTGCGCGAGCGGCCCGCGCGCAGCTTGCCGCCCAGCTCCGGACCCGCGCGCTCGATGAGCCCGCGCTCGAGGGCCGTGTGCACGTCCTCGTCGGCCAGGACCGGCAGGAAGGCCCCCGACTCGACGTCGGCCGCGAGCACGTCGAGCGCCTCGAGCATCGCCGTGAGCTCGTCCTCGTCGAGCAGGCCGGCCGCGGCCAGGACCTTGGCGTGCGCCCGGGATCCTGCGATGTCGTGCTGCGCGAGCCGCCAGTCGAAGTGCGTCGACTGCGACAGCGCCGCCAGCGCCTCGGCGGGGCCACCGGCGAAGCGGCCACCCCACAGGCTGACCGGGGCGGCAGGCGCGGCGGCCGCCGGCTGCTCGTCCCCGGGCGCGGGGGTGTTGTCGTTCAGGTCGTCACTCATGGTTCAGGCTCCCGGTACCGAGGTCGATGCCGCTCCCGGACGTCTCGTCGCGGGCGGCCGAGGCCCCGGCCGTCGGCCGAGGACCTCGAGGGTTCTCCCCGCCGGCGACCGGGCGAGCGGGTCGCCCTCGTCGTCGGCAGGGTCGTTCGTGTCTGTCTGTCGTGCGAGTGCGGCCGTGCGGACGCGGGTGCGGCAGGCGGCCCCGTGCGCGTCACGGCCTCTGGTGTCCTGTCACAGTCTGTCAGCCCGCAGGCCGTCGGACGTCAGGAGGCGGACGGCCCGACCGGGTTGCTCAGGGCCAGGAAGCGCGCGGCCATCTCCTCGCCGCCGTCGACCTCGCGCGAGATCACCAGGACCGTGTCGTCGCCCGCGATCGTGCCGAGCACCCCGACGAACACCGAGTGGTCGATCGCCGAGGCCAGGTACTGCGCCGCCCCCGGCGGGGTCCGCAGCACCACGAGGTTGCCCGAGGCCTCGGCCGAGACCAGGAGCTCGCCGCACAGGCGCGCGAGCCGGGCGGCGACGTACTCGGCGTCGTTCGCGACCTGGACAGAGCGGTCCCCGCCCTCCCCCGGCACCGCGTATACCAGCGAGCCCGAGGCGCTGCGGACCTTCTCGGCGCGCAGCTCGATCAGGTCGCGCGAGAGTGTCGCCTGCGTGACGCTCACGCCGTCCTCCGCGAGCGCCTTGGCCAGCTCGGCCTGCGAGTGGATCTCGTGCCGCGCGACGAGCTGTGCGATGCGCGCGTGACGTGCTGCCTTGGTGGTCGGCACGCTGCCCGGTCCCAGGCCCCCGGTCGTCACGATCGCTCCAGCAACCAGGTCAGCAGCGCCTTCTGGGCGTGCAGGCGGTTCTCGGCCTCGTCCCAGACGGCCGACTGCGGACCGTCGATGACCTCGGCGGTGATCTCCTTGCCCCGGTAGGCCGGCAGGCAGTGGAGCACGAGGGCGTCGGGGGCCGCCACGGCCATGACCTCGGCGTTGACCTGGTACGGCACGAACGGCAGCTCGCGCTCGGCGGCGCTCGCCTCGTCGCCCATCGAGACCCAGGTGTCGGTCGCGACGACGTCGGCGCCCCGCGCGGCCTCGAGCGCGTCGGTCGTCACCAGGACCGAGCCGCCCGTCTCGCGCGCGATGCGCTCGGCGTCGGCGACGATCGCCGGGTCCGGCAGGTACTGCGCCGGTGCGCCGATGCGCACGTGCATGCCCGCGGTCGCGCCGCCCAGGAGGTAGGAGTGGGCCATGTTGTTGGCCCCGTCGCCCAGGTAGGCGAGCGACGTGCCGGCCAGCGCGCCGACGCCGCCGCGCAGCTGGGCGACCGTCAGCAGGTCGGCGAGGATCTGGCACGGGTGGAACTCGTCGGTCAGCGCGTTGACGACCGGGACGCTCGCGACCCGCGCCATCTCCTCGATGCGCTCCTGGCCGAAGGTCCGCCACACGATCGCGGACGTCTGGCGGTCCAGGACCCGGGCGGTGTCCGCGATGGGCTCGCCGCGACCGAGCTGGCTCGTCGCGCCGTCGATCGTCAGCGGGTACCCGCCGAGCTCGGCGACCCCCGCCGAGAACGACACGCGGGTCCGGGTCGAGGGCTTGTCGAAGATGAGCGCCACGGCCTGGGGGCCGCGCAGGGGCGTGCGGATGAAACGGTCCTCGCGGAATCCGAGGCCGAGCTCGAGGACCTCGCGCTGCTCGGCGGGGGTGAGGTCGTCGTCGCGCAGGAAGTGTCGGACGGGGGCGGTCGAGGCAGTCACTGTCAGCCCTTCGGAGGCGTGGCGGAGGCGGTGGGGGCGGGGGTGGGGGTGGGGGTGGGTACGCGTCGAGTGAGGTCGGCAGGCAGGCCCGCGAAGAACGCGACGACCTCGCTCGCCTGGTCACGGGTCAGGATCAGGGGCGGGGCGAGGCGGATCGCGTCGGGCTGCACGGCGTTGACGATGAACCCGGCATCGAGGGCCAGGCGCGCGACCTCGGCGGAGACGGGCGCCGAGAGCTGGACGGCGATCAGCAGGCCGTGGCCGCGCGTGCCCGCGACCACGGGGTTGCCGCACGCCGCGATCCCCTCGCGCAGCTGCTCGCCGACGGCCCGCACGTTGGCCAGCAGGCCGTCGCGCTCGATCACGGCGAGCGTCGCGAGCGACGCCGCCGCGGCGACAGGGTTTCCGCCGAAGGTCGTGCCGTGCTGGCCCCGTCCCAGGAGGGTCGCGGCCCGCTCGCCAAACGCCACGACGGCTCCCACGGGGAACCCGCCGCCGAGCCCCTTGGCGAGCGTGACGACGTCGGGCACGACGCCCCCGCCGATCTCCTGCTGCTGGAACGCGAACCACGTCCCCGTGCGCCCCACGCCCGTCTGGACCTCGTCGAGGACCAGCAGCGCGCCCGACGACGCGGTCAGCTCGCGTGCGGCCACCAGGTAGCCCGGCGGGAGCGGGCGCACGCCCGCCTCGCCCTGGACCGGCTCGACGAACAGCGCGGCGACCTCGCCGCGCGCGGCGACGGCCTCGTCCGAGAACGCCTCCTCGAGCGCGACCAGGTCGCCGAACGGCACGAACTCGACGCCACCGGGCAGGGGCTCGAACGGCTCGCGGTACGCAGCCTTGGAGGTGAGGGCGAGCGCGCCCATGCTGCGGCCGTGGAAGCCGCCCTCGAGCGCGAGGATCCTGGTCCGCGTGCCCGGGCCGGCGGCCCCGTCACGGTTGCGGCGCGCCATCTTGAAGGCGGCCTCGTTGGCCTCGGTGCCCGAGTTGGTGAAGAACACGCGCGAGCCCTCGGGGGCCTGGGCGAGGTTCAGGAGGCGCTCGGCGAGCGCGATCTGGGTGGGCGTGCCGAAGAAGTTCGACACGTGCCCGAGCGTGCCCAGCTGGGCGCTGACGGCCGCGGTGAGCGTGGGGTGCGCGTGCCCCAGGGCGTTGACCGCGATGCCCGCGAGCAGGTCGAGGTAACGCTTGCCGTCGGCGTCCCACACGTACGCGCCCTCGCCGCGGACCAGGACCTTCTGCGGGGCGCCGAACGTGTCCATGACCGCGTGCGTGTAGCGCTCGGTCCACTGCGCGACGCTGCCCGGTCCCGTCAGGGTCGTGTCCGCGGTGCCCTCGCGGCCCGGAGCGCCCTCGACGCCCGTGGCCGCCGGGTCGGCAACGCTGTCCGAGGTGGTCGGCGAGATCTCGCCGGTCGTGCCGTTCATGCCTGCTCCTGCGAGGTGACGTGGGCGGTGGGGGGCGTCGTGGTGCTCGACGAGAGCGGGTCCGGGACGACCATGGTCCCGTTGCCGCGCGTCGTGAAGACCTCCAGGAGGACCGAGTGGGCCACGCGGCCGTCGATCACGGTCGCGCGCGGGACCCCGCCGGACACCGCGCGCAGGCAGGCCTCCATCTTGGGGACCATGCCGGCCTCGAGCGAGGGCAGCAGCGCGGCGAGCTCGGTCCGCGTGATCTGGCTGACGAGCGAGGTCTTGTCCGGCCACGAGGTGTACAGGCCCTCGACGTCGGTCAGGACGATGAGCTTCTTGGCTCCGAGCGCGACAGCGAGCGCCGCGGCGGCCGTGTCGGCGTTGACGTTGAGCACCTGGGTGGGGTCGTCGAGGTCCGGGGCGATGGTCGAGACGACGGGGATGCGCCCGGCGTCGAGCAGGTCCTGGACCGCGGACGGGTGGACCTCCACGACGTCTCCGACCAGGCCGACGTCGACGGGCTCGCCGTCGACCATCGCGTGCCGGCGCTGCGCCTGGAGCAGACCGCCGTCCTCGCCCGAGAGCCCCACCGCGTAGGGCCCGTGCGCGTTGATGAGCCCGACGAGCTCGCGCGAGACCTGGCCCGTGAGGACCATGCGGACGACGTCCATGGCCTCGGGGGTCGTGACGCGCAGCCCGCCGCGGAACTCGCTCTCGATGCCGAGCCGCGCGAGCATCGCGGAGATCTGCGGGCCGCCGCCGTGGACGACCACGGGGTGCAGGCCGACCTGGCGCAGGAACACCATGTCGCGCGCGAACGCGGCCTTGAGCTCGTCGTCGATCATGGCGTTGCCGCCGTACTTGACGACCACGAGCGCGCCGCGGAACTCCTGGAGCCAGGGCATGGCCTCCAGCAGGACCTCGGCCTTCTGGCCGGGGGTCAGGTCGGTGCGGGTGTCGAACACGACGTCCTCGGAGGTCGGGGTGCTCATGAGGAGTACGCGCTGTTCTCGTGGACGTAGTCGTGCGTGAGGTCGTTGGTCCAGACCGTGACCTGCGCGTCGCCCGCGTGCAGGTCGATCTCGACGTGCACCTCGCGTGCCGAGGCCAGGTCGACGAGCTCGCGCGGCTCGCCCACTCCCCCGGCCCGGCAGACCTGGACCCCGTTGATCGACACGTCGAGCTCGAGCGCGTCGAAGGGCGCGACGTCCTCGGGGACGGTCCCCACGGCCGAGAGCACCCGGCCCCAGTTGGGGTCGTTGCCGAACACCGCGGCCTTGAAGAGGTTCGAACGCGTCACGGCGCGCGCGACCGCGAGCGCCGCGGTCTCGTCGCTCGCGTTCTTCACGACGACCGCGATGTCGTGGCTCGCGCCCTCGGCGTCCGCGACCAGGGCGCGGGCGAGGTCCGCGCACGCCTCGGTCACGGCCGCCGTGAGCTCCTCGAGGGACACCGGCACCTGGGACGCACCGGAGGCCAGGAGGATCACCGTGTCGTTCGTCGACATGCAGCCGTCCGAGTCGACCCGGTCGAACGTGGTGGCCGTCGCGGCGCGCAGCGCGGCGTCGGCGGTCGCGGCGTCGACCACGGCGTCGGTCGTCAGCACGCAGAGCATGGTCGCGAGGCCGGGAGCGAGCATGCCCGCCCCCTTGGCCATGCCGCCCACCGACCAGCTCGAGGCGCCGTCGACGCTGTGCTCGTCGCGCACCTCGCGCGTGACGAGCACGGTCTTGGGGACCGTGTCGGTCGTCATGATCGCGAGGGCCGCGTCGGGGCCGCCCTCGGCGTCGGCCGCCCCTGCCGCCGCGTCGCAGCCCGCGAGGAGCTTGTCCATGGGCAGGCGCTCGCCGATGAGTCCCGTCGAGCAGACCAGGACGTCGCCCGCGGAGACCTCGAGGAGGTCGGCCACGTACTCGGCCGTGTGGTGCGTGTCGGCGAAGCCCTCGGGGCCGGTGCACGCGTTGGCGCCACCCGAGTTGAGGACGACGGCGCGCGCGATCCCGTCCGCGACGGCCTGGCGCGACCACGCGACGGGGGCCGCGAACACGCGGTTGGTCGTGAAGACGGCCGCGGCGACGTCGAGCGGCCCCTCGTTGACGACGAGGGCCACGTCCTTGCTGCCGGTGGACTTGAGCCCGGCGACGACTCCTGCGGCCCGGAAGCCGAGCGGTCCGGTGACGGTCACGGTGCGACCCCTTCGGTGGTGAGCCCCAGGGTCTGCGGCAGACCCAGGGCGATGTTCATGGACTGGACGGCGCCGCCTGCGGTGCCCTTGACGAGGTTGTCGATCGCGGTGACGGTCACGACGCGGCCCGCGGCGCGGTCGATCGCGACCTGGACCAGGGCCGTGTTGGCGCCGAGCGTCATGGCCGTCGTGGGCCACTGCCCCTCGGGCAGGAGCTGGACGAACGGCTCGCCCGCGTACGCCTGCTCGTAGGCCTGGCGCAGGGCGTCGACGCTCAGGTCCTCGTGGCCCGCAACGAGGCGCGCCGTCGCGGTCGCGAGGATGCCGCGGGACATGGGCACCAGGGTGGGGGTGAACGAGATGGTCACCTCGGCTGCGCCTGCCGAGCGCAGGTTCTGCGCGATCTCGGGGATGTGCCGGTGCGAGCCGCCCACGGCGTAGGGCTGGGCCGAGCCGAGCGCCTCCGAGGCGAGCAGGTGCGTCTTGAGGGACTTGCCCGCGCCCGAGTACCCGTTGGCGAGGACCGCGACGACGTCGACCGGGTCCAGGAGGCCCGCGGCCACGCCGGGCTGCAGGCCCAGGGTCACGGCCGTGACGTTGCAGCCCGGGACGGCGATGCGGCGCGCGCCCGCCAGGACCTCGCGCTGCTTGGTGTACTCGACCCCGGCGCCCGTCTGCTCGGCGATCAGGAGCTCGGGCAGCCCGTAGGGCCAGGTGCCCGCGTGCTCGGACCCGTAGAACGCGGTCCAGTCCGCGGCCGAGGAGAGCCGGTGGTCGGCGCCGAGGTCGAGGACCAGGACGTCGTCGGGCAGCTGCGCCGCGATCTCACCCGACGCGCCGTGCGGCAGCGCGAGCACGACGACGTCGTGGCCGACCAGGTGCTCGACGCTCGTCGGCAGCAGCACGCGGTCCGCGAGGGATCGCAGGTGCGGCTGGTGCAGCCCGAGGACCGACCCCGCGTTGGAGTGCGCCGTGAGCGCACCGACCTGGACCTCGGGGTGCCCGGACAGCAGCCGGAGCATCTCCCCTCCCGCGTACCCGGAAGCCCCGGCAACCGCCACTGTGATCGTCATATGCAGAACTATACATAGTTATGCAGTCGAATCGGGAACTACCGACCCCAGACGCCCAGCTCGTTGCCGCTCGGGTCGAGGAAGTGGAACCGCCGCCCACCGGGGAAGTCGTACGGTCCCTCGAGGATCTCTCCGCCCGCGTCCTGGACCAGCAGGAGCGACTCGTCGAGTTCCGCGGAGAAGAGCAGGACGAGCGGGCCACCCCGTGTGACCTGGTCGGCGAGCGCCAGACCACCCGCCTCTGCCTCCCCCTCCTCGGCCGCGGTGCGGAAGCCCGCGTACCCCGGACCGTAGGGGACGAACTCCCACCCGAAGGCCTCGGCGTAGAACGACTGCGCCTCGGCCATGTCCGTGACGGACAGCTCGAGGTAGTCGATCGAGTGATGGATGCCATGCGCATGGGTAGCCATGCAGGCAGCGTGCCACGGGGTACCGACACCGGACGGAGCCGCGGACCGCGCCAGAGGTGGTGGCCCGTCAGCCGCTGGCCTCTGGGCACGTCGGGTGGGCCGGCCGTCGGCGGCCCCGAGGCGGCCTTCGGCCTCCAGGCGAGCCGCGCTCGAGACGTCGTTGCCGGCCCCCGACGGCCGGCAGGTCGAGCGCGAGCGGATCAGGAGCGGTTCGCCGCCGCGACCAGGGCCCGCACGCTCGCGCCCAGCACCGACGCGTCCCTCCCACGGCCCACGCCGCCGAGCCGTCCGCGGCACGGTGCTCCAGGTAGGTCACGGCCCCCGCGTCGCTGCCCGCGGTGACGGACTGCTGCGTCAGCCCCAGCACCTCGACCGGGAGCCCCAGCCCGGCCAGGATGCTCGCGAGCGCGTCGACGGGTCCCGCACCGACCGCGGACCGCTCGACCCGCTCAACCTCCACGGACAGCACGACGTCGAGGCGCTCGCCGCCGTCGTCCGTCTCGCCCGGCCGCGCGACCGACCAGGCGAGCGGCACGACCTGGCGACCTCCGCCGTCGGGCAGGACGTACGCCTCCTCGAAGAGGCGCCACAAGCCCTCCGCCGTCACCTCTCCCCCGCTGCCGTCCGCGTGCTCCTGCACGCGGCGCGCGAAGTCGACCTGGAGCCGTCGAGGCAGCTCGAGCCCGTACGCGGACTCGAGCAGGTAGGCGATGCCCCCCTTGCCGGACTGGCTGTTGACGCGCACCACGGCGTCGTACGAGCGCCCGACGTCGGCAGGGTCGACGGGCAGGTACGGCACCTTCCAGGGGGCGTCCGCAGGGTCGAGGCCCGCCGCTCGCGCATCAGCGCGATGGCGCGCGAGACCCTTGCGGATCGCGTCCTGGTGCGTCCCGGAGTAGGCCGTGTGCACCAGGTCGCCCGCGTACGGGTGGCGCTCGTGCACATCGATCCGGTTGCAGTCCACGACCGTGCGCCGGATCTCGTCGACGTCGGAGAAGTCGATCTCTGGGTCCACGCCCTGCGCGTGCAGGTTGAGTCCCAACGTCACCAGGTCGACGTTGCCCGTGCGCTCACCGTTGCCGAACAGGCAGCCCTCGACGCGCTGCGCGCCCGCGAGGACCGCCAGCTCGGCGCACGCCACGCCCGTGCCGCGGTCGTTGTGCGGGTGGACGGACAGGATCACCGCGTCGCGCCGGTCGAGGTTGCGGTGCATGTGCTCGATCTGGTCGGCGTAGACGTTGGGCGTCGCGACCTCGACCGTCGCCGGGAGGTTGAGGATCACGGGCCGCTCGGGCGTCGCGTCCCACAGGGTCGTCATGCGCGCGCAGACCTCGAGCACGTAGTCGGGCTCGGTGAGGTTGAAGACCTCGGGCGAGAACTCGAAGCGCACGCGCGGGTCGTCGCCCGCGTGCCGCAGGACCTCGGCGCCCGCGGCGGCGATCAGGTCCGAGAGCTCGGCCCGGTCCCTGCCCAGCACGACGTCGCGCCAGGTCGGGGCGGTCGCGGTGTACAGGTGCACCACGACAGGGTTGCGCAGACCGCGGACCGACTCGAACGTCCGGGCGATCAGGTCCGCCCGGGCGGCCGTGAAGACCACGATCGTGACGTGCTCGGGGGCCAGGTCCGTCTCGGCGAGCAGGCGGACGAAGTCGAAGTCGGTCTGCGAGGCCGACGGGTAGCCGACCTCGATCTCGGTGTACCCCATCGCGACGAGCAGCTCGAAGAAGCGGCGCTTGCGGGCGGGGTCCATGGGCTCGGTCAGTGCCTGGTTGCCGTCGCGCAGGTCGACGGGGACCCACAACGGTGCCGACGTGAGGCGGCGGGTGGGCCACAGGCGGTCCGTGAGCGGCACGGCGACGCGCGAGAACACGTCCTGGTAACGGTGCGAGGGCATGCGCGAGGCGCGCTGGCGATTCCACGCCGGCCGGCCGGGGGCCGGTGCGCCGTCGGGGGTGCGCAGCGTGGGGAACGGGCTGGTGGTCATGGTCGTGTCTCCTGGTGCGGGCCGCGCGGTGCGCGGCAGGCGGCGTCCGACCGGCGCACGGCAGTTCCCCACGGCGGGGAGCCGGTCGGCTCAGGCCCCGCCGCGGCGACCAAGAAGGAGTGCGCTCCACGACATGGGAGGTACGCTAGCGGCGATAAAGTCCTCAGACAACCTGAGAGGTTGACTCCCATGCCCACGCTCCGCCGGCTCCCCCTCGCCGACCAGGCCGCCGCGCTCCTGCTCGACCGCGTCCGCACCGGCACCTGGCCGCTCGACCACAAGCTGCCCGGCGAGCAGGCGCTCGCCGACGAGCTCGGCGTGGGGCGCTCGACCGTGCGCGAGGCCGTCCGCCAGCTCGCCGGCAGGGGGGTGCTCGAGAGCCGCCAGGGCTCGGGCGTGTACGTCGTCCGGGCCGAGGCGAGCGAGGACTGGGAGGAGGTCCTGCGGCGCGGCGAGATCGTCGACGTGCTCGAGGTCCGCGGCGCCCTGGAGACCGAGGCCGCCCGGCTCGCCGCGACCCGCCGCACCCCGGCCGACCTCCGCGCGATGGCCCGGGCGCTCGCGGGCCGTGGCGAGGTCTCCCCGACCGCGCGCGCCCGGGAGTACGTCGACGCCGACCTGGTCTTCCACCGCGCGGTCGTCGACGCCGCGCACAACGCGGTCCTGACCGACCTGTTCGCGACGTTCGTCCCGCGCCTGCGTCGGGCGATGGTCGACATGATCGAGCTCGACGGCGCGGGCGAGCGCCACCGGCACGACCAGGACGCCCACGAGGCGATCCTCGACGCCGTCCGCGACCGCGACGCCGACCGCGCCGCCGCGACGAGCCGCCGGCACCTCGACTCCGTCCACGAGAAGGTCACCCGTGAGCACTGACACCGCCTCCGCCGCACCCGGGACCGTGACGCCTCCGCGCCCGGCGCCCGGCGACGCCCGGGTGGCCCTTCCCCCGGGTGCCTCGACGGCCGAGGCGGGCGCCGCCGTCGTGCTGGCGATGCGCGACGTCGCGTTCGTCCGCAGCGGCCGCACGATCCTCGAGCACGTGGACCTCACGGTCCGCGCGGGCGAGCACTGGGCGCTGGTCGGTCCCAACGGTGCAGGCAAGAGCACGATCCTCAGCCTGTGCGCGGCGCGCAACCACCCCACGCGCGGTGGGGTCGACGTGCTGGGGCACACGCTCGGGCGCGTCGACGTCCAGACGCTGCACCGCCGGATCGGCCACGTGAACCCGCGCCACCCGCTGCGCACGCCCCTCACGATCCAGGAGGTCGTCCTGACCGGGATCACCGGGACGATCGACTGGCGCCAGCGCTGGGAGCCGACCAGGGCCGAGGTCGACAGGGCGCGCGCCCTCGTTGCCGACATGGGGCTGGGCGGCAAGGAGCACGAGCCGTGGACCACGCTGTCGCAGGGAGAGCGCGGTCGCACCATCATCGCCCGGGCGCTCGTCGCCGACCCCGCGCTGCTGCTGCTCGACGAACCGAGCACAGGGCTCGACGTCGCGGCGCGCGAGCAGCTCCTCGCGACGATCGACGCGGTGCGGGTCGCGCACCCCGAGGTCGCCTCGGTCCTCGTGACCCACCACCTCGAGGAGCTGCCCAGGTCCACGAGCCACGCGCTGCTGCTCGCGCCGGGGCGGGTCTCCGCGTCCGGCCGTGCGGACGAGGTCCTGACCTCCGAGGCGGTCTCGCGCTGCTTCGCGCACCCGATCCACGTCGAGCGCCGCCACGGACGCTGGCGGGCCTCGGCGGGTCCGGCCACCGCCTGAGCCGACGTCCCGCCTAGGCTGACCCCATGCGCGCGATCCAGGCACTCCAGGCAGGTGGCCCCGACGTCCTCGAGCTCGTCGAGCTCCCGACCCCGGTCCCCGGCCCCGGCGAGCTCCTCGTCGACGTCGCGGCGGCCGGGGTCAACTTCATCGACACCTACCGTCGGGCGGGGGTCTACCCGATGGAGTTCCCGCACGTGGTCGGCACCGAGGGCGCGGGCGTCGTCGGGGCGGTCGGCCCGGGCGTCACGGACTTCGAGCCCGGCGACCACGTCGCCTGGACCAACGCGTCCGGCTCGTACGCCGAGCAGGTGATCGTCCCCGCGGACGTCGCGATCCCGGTCCCCGGGTCGGTCGACCTCCGGCTCGCGGCGGCCGTGGCCCTCCAGGGGCTCACGGCGCACTACCTCGTGACCTCGACCTACCCGGTCCAGCCCGGGGACGACGTCCTGCTGCACGCGGGGGCCGGCGGCGTCGGGCTGCTCGCGACCCAGCTCGCGGTGCGCCGCGGCGCGCGCGTCATCACGACCGTCTCGACCGAGGCCAAGGCCGAGCTGTCGCGCGCGGCCGGGGCGGCCGACGTCGTGAACTACGCCGAGCTCGACGACCTCACGACCGAGCTGCCCGCGATCGTGCGCGACCTCACGGGCGGCCGGGGTGTCGCGGTCGCCTACGACTCGGTCGGCAAGGACACGTTCGAGGCGTCGCTCGCGTCGCTGCGCCGCCGCGGCATGCTCGTGCTGTTCGGCGGGTCCTCGGGCCAGGTACCTCCGTTCGACCTGCAGCGCCTCAACAAGGGCGGGTCGCTGTTCACGACGCGTCCCAAGCTCGACGACTACACCGCGACGCGCGCCGAGCTCATCGAGCGCGCCGACGAGATCTTCGCGCTCGTCGCCTCGGGGGACCTGGACGTGCGCGTGGGCGCGACGTTCCCGCTCGCCCGTGCGGCCGACGCGCACCGCGCGCTCGAGGGCCGCGCGACGACGGGCAAGGTCCTGCTCGTCCCGAGCGCCGCCTCGTGAGCTGGGACTGGGTGCCGCCGCGCCCCGGCGAGGACGAACCCACCCGGCGCACGGACCGCCGCCTGCGCCTGGCGCTGACCGTCCTCATGGTCGTCTTCACGGGCGTGCTCGCGGTCTACTACCTGACGGTCGGGCTCGACCAGATGCGTGCGCAGTGCGTCACCGAGCGCCCCGAGGGGGTGTCGTCGAACGAGGTCAGCACGTCGTGGCGCTGGTGGCCGCCCGGGTACGACTGCTCGTACCCGGACGGTGGGACGACGAGCGCGTGAGGACGGCCGCTCGCGCCGAGAAGTGAGCAGATGCCCCCGGTCCCCCCGGATCAGGGGCATCTACTCACTTCTCGGCGCCCCCGACCGGCGCCTCGGGCCAGGTCGGCCGGTCGATCCCCTGCTCGAAGAACAGGTACTCGTGCATCGAGGACAGCTCGAACGCGCGGAGCATGCGTTCGCGCTCGGCGGGCGAGGCCCAGCGCGCGGCCTCGTCGGCGAACGAGCACGCGGTGCGCGTCGCCTCCTGGAAGGCCGGGTCGCCGTAGAGCGAGATCCAGCGCGCGTACGGATGCCCGTCGAGGTCCCCCGCCCGGCGCACCAGGACGTCGCCGATGTACGCGTACAGCCAGTAGCACGGCAGCAGCGCCGCGACGGTCTCGGCGTACGACCCGTTCGACGCCGCGTGCAGGTGGTTGGTGTAGGCGGCGGTCACGGGAGAAGGGTCGACGCTCTCGACCGCCCCCCGGTCCATCCCGGCGTGCTCGCCCAACCAGTCACGGTGCAGCGTCTGCTCGACCTCGAGCGACTCGACTGCCGCGCCCGCGAAGAACTGCCGGGCCTCGGGCGTCGGCGCGAGCTGGCTCGCCCGCGACAGCACGCGCGAGTACTCGGCGAGGTACGCGGCGTCCTGCGCGAGGTAGAACCCGAAGTCCTCGACGGCGAGGCTCCCGTCCGCGAGCGCCCGCACGAATCCCATGCCCTCGACGGCCTCGCGCCAGCCCGCGATCCGCTCCCAGGCCTCCTCGGAGAACGCCCGCAGGCCCAGCGTGGGCAGGTGCGCCAGGTGGTCGACGGGTCCGCGGCCCGTGCCCACCGTCAACGCTCCCCCGGCCCGCAGCGCGCCGGTCAACCAGGTCTTCGCATCGCGCACGGCGCCCGCCCAGTCGTCGCGCCGGGGTCGGAGCGCCGCAACCGCAGCCGACAGCGAGCACCCCGTCCCGTGGGTGTGCACGGTGTCGACGCGGGGCGCGGAGAAGGTCGTGACGTCGTCGGGCCCCACGAGCGCGTCGGGCGACTCCTCCCCTGTGAGGTGACCACCCTTCAGGAGCACGACGGCGCCGCTCGCCACGTGCAGGCGCCTCGCCTGGGCGAGGGCGTCCGGCCAGGTGGTCGCGGCCGGCTCGCCCAGGAGGACGGCCAGCTCGGGGAGGTTTGGGGTCACGAGGTCGGCGAGCGCTACCAGGTCGCGCACCGCCTGCTCGGCCCCCTCGTCGAGGAGGCGGTGGCCGCTCGTGGCGACCATGACGGGATCGAGCACGACGAACGGCGGACGCACCCGGCCGAGCCACGTCGCGATGGCACGCGCGTTGGCCTCGTCGGCGACCATGCCGATCTTCACGGCGTCGATCACCACGTCGTCCGAGACCGCGTCGAGCTGCTCGGTCAGGAAGTCCGCGCCCGGGACGTGGACCGTGCGGACGCCGTGCGTGTTCTGCGCGACCAGGGCGGTCGTGACCGCCATGCCGTACGCGCCGTGCGCCGCGAACGCCTTGAGGTCGGCCTGGATCCCGGCGCCTCCCGTCGGGTCGGTGCCCGCGATGGACAGGACGCGGGGGCGGGAGGCCTCGGCCCCGGGCGACCCGACGCGTTCTCGTGCGGTGCTGGACGCGGGTTCGGGTCGGGGCAGGACAGGTGTGGTGGCAGCAAGCGACATTGCCGACATCCCTTCGCTAGTGCTAGCTAGATCAGGTTCGACGGGTGTGTTCTCAGCCCGGCTCGTGGGAGCGGGCACCCCGTGTCTTCGGGGGAAGGATAGCGGGCACCCGGACCGGACGGTCGGCGGAGACCACCAGGTGTCGCCCGGGGGCGGATCAGCGGGGGGCGCCTACGAGACCCCGGCCGGCACGGTCATCACGTCGATGCTCGACAGCGGGACGTACCGGTCCAGGCACGTCACGACCCGCTCGACGTCCTCGCGGACGGCGCCGGGGACGAAAGCGACCGTCGTCGGGAGCGGCGGCAGAGGGAGCGGTGTCACGGCGTACTCGACCGCAGGGTCCTCGATGCAGACGTCGATCCCGTCGGGCCACGCGTCGACCCCGACGATCCACGGCCCCTGCGGCGGGATCGCGACCGGCCCGGTCGCGCCCAGCGCGGCGGCCAGCGCCAGGGAGCCGCACGACGCCGCCACGGCTCCGGCGAGCAGGACGGTGCGGCGGGGCATGGCGGTCACCTCGGTGGTCGTCGTCGACGTCGGTGCGACCACCGTAGCGGACCCGCTGGGAGAAAGCCCGGCGGTCGGCCGGCCCCTATGCTCGCCCCATGGTTCGCTGCGTTCTCGTCCACCCGCGTCCGTCGCGCGGCTCGGCCTCGCGATGACCGACGACCTGCTCGCCCAGCTCCTCGACCCGGATCCCGCGGTCGACGAGGACGCTGTCGACGCCGCCGCCGGACGAGCCCTGGCCGGCGACCGGGAGGCAGCCGACGCCCTGCGCGACGTCGTGCTGCACTTCGAGCGGTTCCCGATCAGCACGTTCGAGCGGACTCTCAACCGTCTCTACGCCTTCGCCGACGCGTCGCTCGAGCCGGCGATGCTGCGCGCCCTCGAGAACGGGGTGTCGGCACCCTGGTACCTCACGGCAGCCTGCGGACGCGCGGGCTTCCGGGGAGCCGTGCCCTACGCCCTCGCCCTGCTCGACTCCCACGTCGCCTACGAGCGGACGGTCGGCTGCGAGGTGCTCGGCGTCCTGGGGGCGCACGAGGCCGTGCCGACACTCGTCGACGTTCTCGGCGACACGGACCACCGCGTCCGGGAGAGCGCGGCCGCTGCCCTTGCCGACCTCGGCGGGTCCGGGGCCGCGCTCGGGCTGCGCCGCGAGCTCGTCGAGCCTCGGTTCGCGCTCCTGGGCTACGTGTCGAACGCCCTGGGCGCGATCGAGCCCGACCAGACGACCTGGCTCCTCGACCAGGCCGCCAGTCCGGACACCAGAACCCGGTACTGGGCGGTCCGTGCCCTCGGGCGCACCGGGAGCGACCTGGTCCACGAGCCGCTGCTCGTCGTCGCAGCAGACCCTGCGGAGGAGACCGCGGCCATCGCGAACGGAAGCACGGTCGCGAGCGCAGCACGCAGTGCCCTGAAGACCTGGCAACGCGTGCGCCGCGTCCGTGCGGCGGACACCACGAGCACACGCCCCACGACCTGACCGCGGAGCCTCGGGCCCGCCCCGACGACAGGTCGGAGCAGGACCGCGACGAACGTCATGGTGGAGCGCACCACGAGGCGCTCCACGTCGTGCCGAGGCCGCCCGGCCAGGTGCAGCAGCGACTCGCGGTCAGCGCCTGCGCCGGGTGGCGGAGGCGAGCCTGCGGTTGAGCCGGGGCGCGGCACGGCGGATGCTGGTGGCGACCGTCCGGTCCAGCCACGAGGAGGTCGGCCATGCACCCGACGCAGGACGTCACGTCCCACCGCACCGCGCGCACGTCACCACGAGGCCGACGCGTCGCCCTCGCCGCAGCACTGGTCCTCGCCGCGCTGGCGCTCGCGGCCTGCGCCCCTGGGCCCAACCCCGACGTCGGCACCCCCACCGCGGACGGCAGTCCCGCAGGGTTCTGGCTCGGTCTGTGGCAGGGCATCATCGTGCCCGTGACGTTCGTGATCTCCTTGTTCACCGACACGGTGAACATCTACGAGGTCCACAACAACGGGAACTGGTACGACTTCGGGTTCGTGCTCGGCCTGGGGCTGTTCGTGGGCGGGCCGTTCGGGGCCTCCCGCGGACGCCGTCACTCCTGACGGGCTGACCGCGTGCGCCGTCGGGCGAACCTCTCGGTCCTGCTGGGTCTCAGTCCTGCCGGATCGCCTCGCCGGCGATCTCGATCTCGACCTTCTTGCCCACCAGCAGACCGCCGGTCTCCAGCACGACGTTCCAGACGAGCCCGTAGGCCTCGCGGTCGAACGTGCCCGAGGCGCTGAACCCGAAGATGTCGCGGCCGTACGGGTCGCGCCGCGCCCCGCCGAACTGCATGGTCAGGTCGATCGGGAGGGTGACGTCCCGGATCGTGAGCAGGCCGCTCACGACGAAGTGCCCCGCGCCCGCTCCCTGGATCCTGGCCGCAGGGACCTCGGAGCGCTCGGGCGAACGGTTGCGCAGGCGCGCCCAGCTGAGCATGGCGTCGTCCTGCGGGCCCTGCCAGCGCACCGACGTGCTGCGGAAGTCGACGGTCGGGAACCGCTCGACGTCCAGGAAGTCAGGGCTGCGCAGGTGCACGTCCCGCTCGTCGTGGTGGGTCGTGAGGCTCGTGGCGTCCATGGTCGCGGAGACGGCCGACGCGAGCGGGTCGGCCCCGACGACGATCGTGGCGCTCGCACGCGTGAGCTCGCCGCGGACCGGGGAGACCATCATGTGCTTCCCGAGGAACCCGACCCGCTTGTGGGCCTCGTCCAGCAGGAACGTCCCCGCATCCGGGATCGTCATGCCGTTCCAGTACCGGGTCGGGTGGTCGATCGTCATCCGGGCAGGGCCTCTCGCTCGTTCTCGCAGGTGCAGAACAGCGGTGTCCGCACCGACCGGGTCGGTGTGCCCCTCGAGCATTCCCCATGAGTAGTAGAAAGTTCAACTAACCGAGGGGTGAACCTGGCCACCTCCTGGCCACGACGAACGACGAGAAGGGCCGCTGCTCCCGGAGGAACAGCGGCCCTTCTCGTCGAGGTGCGAGGAGTTCTCCTCAGCGCGCCGGCAGCGCCCCCGGCATGGGGTCTGCGTCACCGAACCGCGTCACGCGCAGTCGGCGTGCCTCCGGACCGGGCACGGCCTCCGCGTCCCCCGGCGTGCCCGAGGCAGCGGCCCGCAACAGTTCCGGGGTGTCGTGCGTGACGCGCACGAACGTCCCCGACCACGCGTCGAGCTCTCCACGGGCGATCGCGACGATCATCTCGACCGTCCGTTCGACCGGGGTCCACTCGGTACGCCCCACGTGCATGTCCATGGACGCCGTCAGGTCGGTCTGGACGACTCCGGGCGAGACCTCGAACGTGCGCAGACCGAGGGCGTGGCCCGACAGGTGCAGGTTCGAGCCCATGCGGAGCAGCGCGGTCTTGCTCGCGTTGTACGCGGTCGCGCCGTTCATGTCGTGCGAGCCCGCACCGGAGCTGAGGTCGACGACCCGGCCGCCGCCTCGCGCGAGCATCCCGGGGACGACCGCGCGCGAGAGCAGGAACGGCCCGCGCAGGTTGGTCTCCATGACGGACCACCACTCGTCGGGGTCCGCCTCCCACAGCGGGACCTCGGCGTCGATCCGCCCGGCGTTGTTGACCAGGAGGTCGATGCCTCCCAGCTCTGCCTCGGCGCGCGCGACCGCCGCGTCGACCGCCGCGACGTCGGAGACGTCCGCGACCAGGCCCACGGACCGGCGACCCAGCGCGCGGACCTCCGCGACGACGTCGTCCACGCGGGACGCGTCCCGGCCCAGGACCGCGACGTCGAGGCCCGCCGCGGCGAGCCCCCGCACGACCGCACGGCCGATCCCGCGCGTACCGCCCGTGACGAGGGCGGTGCGCGCGGGAGCCACCGTGGTGACGTCAGCCACGGAGCTCGGCCCCGAGCTGCTCGTGCGCCGCGGCGACCGCTGCAGCGCGCACGGCCGCGGAGTCCTCCGCGGTCAGCGTGCGGTCGGCGCCCCGCAGGCGCAGCGAGAACGCGAGCGACTTCTTGCCCTCGCCCACCTGGGGGCCGGTGTAGACGTCGAAGAGCGCGAGGTCCTCGAGCAGGTCGCCCGCCCCCTCCTCGATCGCGGCACGCACGGCCGAGGCCGGCACGGAGGCGTCGACGACGAGCGCCAGGTCCTCCTTCGCGAGCGGGAACGACGAGACGGGAGCCGCCTGGACCGGCTGCTCCGGGGCGGCGGCGATCAGGGCGTCCAGATCGACCTCGAACGCGACGGTCCGCGCGGGCAGGCCGAGCGTCTCGAGCACCTTGGGGTGCAGCTCGCCTGCGTGCCCGACGACGGTCCCGTCCGACAGCTCGAGCCTCGCCGTCCGGCCCGGGTGCCACGGCGCGTGGTCGTGGTCGGCGACGACGACCACGTCGACGCCCGCACGCTCGGCCACGAGCTCGGCGGCCGCGAGCGCGTCCGTCCAGTCCGCGGCGCGGCCGGCGCCCCACCAGCCCGACGCCTCGCGCTGCCCCGTGAGGACTCCCGCGACACGGCGCGGCTGCGGCGGGACCGCTGCCTGCAGCGTGGCCAGGTCGGCCTCGCTCGGGCGAGCACCGCCCGGCAGCTGCGGGGCGGCGGGAGCACCGGCGACCGGACGGGTCACGAGGCCGATCTCGAAGATCGCGAGGTCCGCGTTGCCTCGTCCCACGTTGCGCTTGACCGTGCCGAGCAACGTCGTGAGCAGGTTCGTCCGCATCTCGGGGTGGTCGTCCGCGAGCGGGTTGACCAGCCGCAGCGCGCGACGGCGCTCGTCGTCCGCGGGCAGGCGCAGGTCGTCGTGCGCCTGGGGGTTCACGAACGGGTAGCTCAGCGTCTCGACGAACCCGGCCTCCGCGAGGGCGCGCGCGACCGAGCGGCGGAGCTGCTGCGCGGTCGTCAGCCCACGACCGGCCGGGGCCGGCGGCAGGATCGACGGGATCTTGTCGTAGCCGACGAGGCGGGCGATCTCCTCGACGAGCTCGGCGGCCCCGGTCAGGTCCGGGCGCCACGTGGGCGGGGTGACCTCGAGGGTCGTGCCGCCGTCGAGGTCGCGGACCGTGCAGCCGATCTCGACGAGGACGCCGCGGACCTGCTCCGAGGTGTACGCCACCCCGACGAGCCTCTCGGCCTCGCCGATCGGGAAGACGACGGGCGTGACGGGGGCGACCGTGTTGAGGTCGCTCACCGCCGGGTCCGCAGTGCCTCCACCGAGCTCGACGAGCAGCTCCACCACGCGCTGGGCCGCGACGGGCGGCAGCGCGGGGTCGGCGCCACGTTCGAAGCGCTTGGCCGCCTCGGAGGGCAGCTTGTGGCGACGGGCCGAGCGCGCGACCGTGACGGGGTCGAAGTGCGCGGCCTCGACCAGGACGTCGGTCGTGCTCTCGCCGACCTCGCTCGAGGCCCCACCCATGACGCCCGCGATCCCGAGCACCCGCGACGCGCGAGAGCCCTCGGGCGAGTCGGTGATGAGCAGGTCCTCGACGTCGAGGCCGCGGTCGACACCGTCGAGCGTCGTGAGCCGCTCCCCCGCGTGCGCCCGGCGCACGACGATCGGGCCCGCGACCTTCGAGAGGTCGTAGGCGTGCAGCGGCTGGCCGAGGTCGAGCATGACGTAGTTCGTGATGTCGACCGCGAGCGAGATGGGCCGCATGCCCGCCTGCGTCAGGCGTCGCTGCATCCAGGCCGGCGTCGGCGCCTGCGGGTCGATGCCCCGCACGATGCGCGTGACGAACCGGTCGCAACCGGTCACGCCGTGGATCGGCGCCTCGTCCTCGACCTCGACCGGGAAGCCGTCGGGCGTCACGCCCGGCAGGTCGCCCGACGGGAGGCCGCGGTCCGTGAAGGCCGCGCCCGTGGAGTGCGAGAACTCGCGCGCGACGCCCCGGTAGGAGAAGCAGTACCCGCGGTCCGGCGTCACGTTGATCTCGAGGACCTCGTCACCGAGGCCCAGGAGCTCGAGCGCGTCCGTGCCGGGCGTCGTGTCGTAGCCCGTCTCCGGGGAGTACCCGTAGCGGTCGAGCACGATGATGCCGTCGTGGTCCTGCCCCAGGCCGAGCTCCTTGGCCGAGCAGATCATGCCGTCCGAGACGTGGCCGTAGGTCTTGCGGCTCGCGATGGGGAACGGTCCTGGCAGCACGGCCCCGGGCAGGGCGACGACGACGCGGTCACCCGGGCCGAAGTTGTGCGCGCCGCAGATGATGCCGCGCGGCGTCCCGCCCTCAGCCACGGGGACGCCGTCGACGTTGTGCGCCCCGACGTCGACCTGGCACCAGTTGATGACCTTGCCGTTCTTCTGCTCCTCGGGCTCGACCGAGACGACCTGGCCCACGACGAGCGGGCCGGTGACGGACGACCCGTGGATCGCCTCCTCCTCGAGGCCCACCTTCACGAGCGCGGCGGCCAGCGTCTCGGCCGTCAGGTCAGCAGGCAGCTCGACGTGCTCGCCGAGCCAGTCGATGACGATGTTCGGCATCAGATCCCCATTCCGAACTGGGTCGAGAAGCGGACGTCGCCCTCCACCATGTCGTGCATGTCAGCAATTCCGTGGCGCAGCATGAGCGTGCGCTCGATGCCCATGCCGAACGCGAAGCCCGAGTAGACCTCGGGGTCGATCCCCGCCGAGCGCAGGACGTTGGGGTTGACCATGCCGCAGCCGCCCCACTCGATCCAGCCAGCCCCGCCCTTCTTCTGGGGGAACCACAGGTCCATCTCGGCGCTGGGCTCGGTGAAGGGGAAGAACGACGGGCGCAGGCGCGTGCGGGCCTCGGGACCGAACATCGCCTTCGCGAAGTGGTCCAGGGTGCCGAGCAGGTGCGCCATGGTCAGGCCCTTGTCGACCGCGAGGCCCTCGACCTGGTGGAACACGGGCGTGTGGGTCGCGTCGAGCTCGTCGGTGCGGAACACCTTGCCGGGGCACGCGATGTACACGGGGAGCTCGCGCTCGAGGAGCGTACGGGCCTGGACCGGCGACGTGTGCGTGCGCAGCACGAGGTTCGACGGTTCGCCCGGCTCGCCGTCCGGACCCGCCGGGGTCTGGAGGAAGAACGTGTCCTGCATCTGACGGGCCGGGTGGTCCGGACCGAAGTTCAGGGCGTCGAAGTTGAACCACTCGGCCTCGATCTCCGGGCCTTCGGCGATCTCCCAGCCCATGGCCGTGAAGAAGTCGGCCGCGCGCTCCTGGAGCGTCTCGAGCGGGTGACGTGCCCCCGAGGGGGCACGGTCGACGGGCAGCGTCACGTCGACGGACTCCTCGACGAGGACCCGCTCGTCGCGCTCGGCCTCGAGGACCTGGGTGCGCGCGGCGAGCGCCTGGTTGAGGCGCCCGCGGATCGGGCCGAGGAGCTTGCCCGCGGCAGCCTTGTCGGCGGGGGCGAGCTGGCCGATCTGGCGGTTGGCGAGAGCGAGGGCGCTGCGGTCGCCGGTGTGCTGCAGACGCACCGACTTCAGCTCGTCGAGGTCGCGGGCGGCCTCGACGGCCGCGAGGGCCTCGGAGAGGACGACCTCGAGCGCGGGGCCGTCGAGGGGCGACGGCGCAGCGGGCTGTACCGGATCAGGGGTGGACATGCGTGCCTTCCTGGCGGGATCGGGACCGGACGCGCAGAGGTCACCTCGCGCGTCCAACTGAAGATTCTAGAGCGCCCGCCGGGGCACGACCGGTCGATCCGCGGCCGCCGTGCGGCGACCGGTGGTCGACGTGCGCAGCGTCAGCCGCGCGGCCCTCGAGCGGGCCACGTAAATCGGCGATCATCGCGCTGCATGTCCCCATCGTCCCACACGCGGTCCGGACGTGACGGAGCCTCGGTCCGGACGCGAGCGAGAGTGCGGCGCGGCGCAGATCGGCACTGCCAGGCGCAGACCGAGAGGTCGGCGGTGGCGGTGAGAGACTGGACGACGTGAGACGGCGGCACGACACGGACCACCACCGGTACGGCCCGGGCCGCGACGGTCCGGACGACGCCTGGCCGACCTACCCCGCCGGTGCTCCCGGCCCGCCCGACCCGCTCTCGGCGACCCGGGACGCGGAGCTCACCGGCCCGGCGGCTGCCCCACCCGAGACGCGCCCCGCGGACGCCGCACTCCACCGTGCGCCGGACGCTCCGCCGTCGGGCTCGGACGAGGCGCGCGTGCCCGACGCCGACCCGGCCGCACGGACGAGGCGGACGAACCCTCGCCCGACGACGGACGACGAGCCGCCCGCCGGGTTCTGGCGGACGGCCCGGTGGGCGCTCGTGCTCGGCGCCGTGGTGGGCGCGGTCTACCTCGGGACGTGCTCGGCGCGCGGGCTGACGCTCGACGACGCGGCGGTGTTCCTGCCCGTCGGGGCCGGAGGCATGGCCCTGTGCGTCTCGACGGTCGCGGTCGTCGTGGCCTGGGTCGCCCGGTACGTCACGACCCGCCGTCGCACGGACGCTCTCCTTGTGCCCGGCGCCCTGCGCGGCTGGACCCGCGCGTACGGGCTGCTGCTCGGCTTCATGGTCGCCGCGTTCGTCTGGGCCGGCGCCCAGGGCTGACCCGGCTCGTCAGCGACGCACGCCGAGCGGCGACGTCCGCACGACCTCGTAGAGCGGGCCGCCGCTGCGCCCCGCCCCGGGGGTCGACTCGACCAGGCACAGCTCGTCGGCCGTGAAGCGCGGTCCCTCGTAGACCGCGAGAGCGTGCGCCAGCTCGGCGAGGCCCGGCCCCGTGGGGCGCGGGTCGGTCTTGCGCCGGCCGTTCTTGCGCGGCCCGGAGGCACGCGCCACGGTCAGGTGGGCGCGCTGGCGCGGTCGCCGGTCGAGGCGCAGCCCGACGTCGGAGGCCGCTTCCGCGGTCGCGGCGCTCAGGCGACGGAGCGCCTCCGCGTCGCCACCCACCCCCGCGAACAGGATGCGGTCCTCGAACGTCCCGGCCCCGCGCAGGTGCAGCGTCAGGGGCTCGGTCGCCTCCGCGACCTCGTCGAGGGCACGCCCCAGATCGTCGACCGCACCGTCCGCGACCTCGCCGAAGAACGCGACCGTCAGGTGCATGAGGTCGCGCGGCGTCCAGCGGACCGAGGGTCGACCGTCGTCGGGTGCGACCGCACCGAGCGCTGACAGCGCGAGGTCGAGGTGGGCGAGGGCCTCGTCCGAGGGATACAGGGCGGCGAAGAGACGCACCGACCGTCCCCTCACGCGTTCCCGTCCGTGGTGCGCGGTCGGTGCGCCCTGCTCGAGGCGTAGAGGCACACCGTCGCGGCCGTGGCGAGGTTGAGCGACTCGGCCAGGCCGCGGAGCGGGACGCTCACGACCTCGTCGGCCAGCTCGCGGTCCTCGGGCGGCAGCCCCCAGGCCTCGTTGCCGAAGACCCACGCGGTGGGACGGGCGAGGTCGGGCGTGCCGGTGGGCGCGGCGCCCGCCACGTCGAGGAGGTCGTCGAGGTCGTGGTCGCCGCCGCCGTCCGCTGCGAGGACCGTGAGCCCGGCGGCGCGCAGCGCGTCGACGGTCTCCGCGAGACCCGCACCGGTCACGACCGGGAGGTGGAACAGGGATCCCGCCGTCGAGCGCACGACCTTGGGGTTGTGCACGTCGACGCTCTCGCCTGCGAGCACCACCAGGTCCGCCCCGGCGGCGTCGGCCGCCCGGACGACCGTCCCGGCGTTGCCCGGGTCGCGGACGGTCGCGAGGACCGCGACGAGCCGGGGGCGCCGCGTGAGCACGTCGTCGAGCGTGAGCTGCTCGATCCGGACCACGGCCAGGATGCCCTGGGCGTCCTGGCTCATGGCCTCGAACGCCTCGGGCGTCGTGAGGTGCACGTACAGGCGCTGGTCGAGGGCGTCGTCGACGATCTCCGCGTAGCGTTCGGCCGCCGACGGGGTCACGTACACGTCACGCACCAGGTGCGCGCCGTGCCGGACGGCCTCGCGCACCCCCTGCGGTCCCTCGACGAGGAACTGCTGGTGGCGCAGACGCGCCGGACGCCCGGACAGTGCCCGGACCGCCTTGACCCTGTCGCTCCGAGGATTCCAGACCTCGGGAACGCGGTGGGAGAACGGTACGGGGCGACCTGAGGACAGATCGTTCACTGTGCGGGCGTCCGGTGAGAAGAGTCGCTGCTCGATGATCAGGCAGCAGCCTTGGGGGCGTTCACGTCAGCAGGCAGCGCGTCCTTGGCGGCCTGGACGAGCGCGTTGAAGACGGTCACGTCGTTGACCGCGAGGTCCGCGAGCACGCGACGGTCGACCTCGATGCCAGCGGCCTTGAGGCCCTGGATGAGGCGGTTGTACGTCAGGCCCTGGGCGCGCGACGCAGCGTTGATGCGCTGGATCCACAGACGACGGAAGTCGCCCTTGCGCGCCTTGCGGTCACGGTAGGAGTAGACGAGGGAGTGGGTGACCTGCTCCTTCGCCTTCCGGTAGAGACGCGAACGCTGGCCGCGGTAACCCGCAGCGCGCTCGAGAGTTGTACGGCGCTTCTTCTGGGCGTTGACCGCCCGCTTCACGCGTGCCACGTGATGCTCCTTGCAGTTCGGGGCTCAGGTAGGGATTCAGCGATGATCAGCACCGGGGTGCGACCACCAGGCAGATCACTTACCGAGCAGCTTCTTGATCTTCTTGACGTCTGCGGGGGCGACGACCTGGTCAGCAGACAGGCGACGCGTGCGCGTGCTCGACTTGTGCTCGAGCAGGTGGCGCTTGTTGGCCTGCTCGCGCATGACCTTGCCGCTGCCGGTGATGCGGAACCGCTTCTTGGCGCCGGAGTGCGTCTTGTTCTTCGGCATGGCTGCCGTTTCTCCTTTGTCTGGTCGAGATCCCGGGAGGGACCCGACGTGTTCGGGCCGGGGCCGGTGGGCCTGGCTCGGTGTCAGTTGGTCAGCTGGGCTTGCCGCCGGGCTTCGGCTTGGCAGCCGTGCCGGGCTTGGGCGCTGCCGGCCGCGGGGCCGGAGGCTTGGGCATGGCGGCCGGCTTCGGCACCGCGATCGGCTTGGGGGCCGAGACGGGCTTGGGCGCGGCTGCCGGTGCGGCCGGAGCAGCGGTCCTGGGGGCTGCAGGAGCCTTGGGAGCCGAGGTGCGAGGCGCGGCCTTGGGGGCAGAAGCGCGGGGCGCTGCTGCCTTGGGGGCTGCTGCGGGAGCGGCCTCGGCGACGGGCGCCGGTGCGGGCTCGGGAGCGGCGGCAGCCTTGACCGCAGCAGCGGCCTCGGCGGAAGCGACCATCTCTGCGGCCTCGGCGACCTGTACCTCGAAAGGCACGTCGTTGCCGTCCGCGGGCTCCTCGGAGACCTCGACGGGGGCGGCCTTGGCGGCCGACTTCGTCTGACGAGGCTCGGCCTCCTGGGCGCGACGACGCTGCTCGTTCTTGGCTTCGGCCTTCTTCTTGACCGGGCCGAGCACCATGATCATGTTGCGCCCGTCCTGCTTGGGCGCGCTCTCGACGAAGCCGAGCTCCGCGACGTCCTCCGCGAGGCGCTGCAGGAGACGGATACCCATCTCCGGGCGCGACTGCTCACGGCCGCGGAACATGATCATGACCTTGACCTTGTCGCCCGCTGCGAGGAAGCGCTCGACGTGGCCCTTCTTGGTGCCGTAGTCGTGCGGGTCGATCTTCAGACGGAAACGGATCTCCTTGAGGACCGTGTTCGCCTGGTTGCGGCGAGCCTCACGGGCCTTCATGTCCGACTCGTACTTGAACTTGCCGAAGTCCATGAGCTTGCACACCGGCGGGCGTGCGTCGGGGGCGACCTCCACCAAGTCGAGGTCAGCGTCCTGGGCAAGGCTCAGGGCGACCTCAATGCGGACGACGCCGACCTGCTCCCCACCTGGGCCGACAAGTCGGACCTCGGGGACACGGATCCGATCGTTGATGCGAGGCTCGCTGATGTGATGCTCCTAGGAAGTCGTCGGTAGACCACCAGGAACGGGAAAGGCCCCCGTCCCAGAGCGCAGGGAGGAGGCCATCGATCGGGTCGTCGCGGGTGCGACGAACACACCGTCGCGTCACCGTGAAGAACGGCGACGCTCCGGACCGAGACCCGGCCTCTGTCGTGACGATCGTCAGCAGTTGAAGCTCAGGTGGGATGGAATCCACTTTGCGCACCCGTACGTCTCTCGAAGCGCCTGCTGGAGCCTCGACAAGAACCTACGGGTCGGTCAGCGACCAACAATAGCACGCACCGGCCGGAGCCTTCGTCACCGCAGGGCGGATGCCCGGCCCGCCCGACCCACCCACGATCCGCGCCGCCCCGCGGGGCGCGACGAGCGTTCACGTCGACGACACGCACTGGACATCCTCCATTGTTGGAACTATTCCAGAAAGTGTGGTTAGAGTAGTACCGTGCCGATCGACAAGACGCTCCGCCCCGCGGACCACGAGACCGAGCTCCGCGACAGCGGGCTCCGCGTCACGGCTGCCCGTCTGGCGGTGCTCGACGTCGTGACCCGGCAGCAGCACGCCGACGCGGACGACGTCCTGCGGGCCACCCGCGAGGCCCTCGGGTCGGTGTCCGTCCAGGCGGTCTACGACGTCCTGAACGCGCTCACGGACCACGGTCTGCTCCGGCGGATCGCGCCGGCGGGCCACCCGGCGCGCTACGAGCGCAGGCTGGGCGACAACCACCACCACGTCGTGTGCCGCTCGTGCGGTGCGGTCGCCGACATCGACTGCGCGGTCGGTCACGCACCCTGCCTGACGCCGAGCGGGAACAACGGCTTCACGATCGACACGGCCGAGGTCACGTACTGGGGCCTGTGCCCCGACTGCGCGGCCTGACGCCCGCCACCGCACCACGGCCACCCCGAGCCCCCCCAGCGCTCCCCGGAGCACCTGTCCCTACCGCCCCCTACCCACGAGCAGGCACCGGGCCCAGAGCCCCTCACCTGAAGGAGAAGACGATGACGAACACCCCCTTCACCACCACGCAGACGGGCACCCCCGTCCCGAGCGACGCCCACTCCCTGACCTCCGGGGCGGACGGCGCGACCGCGCTGCACGACCGCTACCTGGTCGAGAAGCTCGCGCAGTTCAACCGCGAGCGCATCCCGGAGCGCATCGTCCACGCCAAGGGCGGCGGCGCGTTCGGCGAGTTCGTCGTGACCGAGGACGTCTCGGCCTACACGCGTGCGGCCGTGTTCCAGCCGGGCGCGCGGACCGAGACCCTCCAGCGCTTCTCGAGCGTCGCGGGCGAGCAGGGCTCCCCCGATACCTGGCGCGACGTGCGCGGCTTCTCGGTGAAGTTCTACACGACCGAGGGCAACTACGACATCGTCGGCAACAACACCCCCGTCTTCTTCATCCGGGACGGCATCAAGTTCCCGGACTTCATCCACTCGCAGAAGCGCCTGCCGGGCTCGGGTCTGCGCGACGCCGACATGCAGTGGGACTTCTGGACCCTGTCCCCCGAGTCCGCGCACCAGGTGACCTACCTCATGGGTGACCGTGGCCTGCCGCGCTCGTGGCGCGAGATGCCGGGCTTCGGCTCGCACACCTACCAGTGGATCAACGCGGCGGGCGAGCGCTTCTGGGTCAAGTACCACTTCACGTCGAACCAGGGCAACGTCGAGATGGAGGGCTCGGAGGCCGAGCTCATCGCGGGCGCCGACGCCGACTACTACCGTCGCGACCTGTACGAGGCCATCGAGGCCGGCAACTTCCCGTCGTGGGACCTGCACGTCCAGGTCATGCCGTACGAGGACGCCAAGACGTACCGCTTCAACCCGTTCGACCTGACGAAGGTCTGGCCGCACGCCGACTACCCGCTCATCAAGGTCGGGACGCACACGCTCAACCGCAACCCGCAGAACTTCTTCGCGGAGATCGAGCAGGCGGCGTTCTCGCCCGCCAACACGGTCCCGGGCATCGACATCAGCCCCGACAAGATGCTCATGGCCCGCGTGTTCTCCTACCCGGACGCGCAGCGCTACCGCGTGGGCACCAACTACAACCAGATCCCGGTCAACGCCCCGCACGCCGCGCCGGTGCACAACTACTCGCAGGACGGCGCCCAGCGTCACGGGTTCAACTCCCCCTCGACGCCGGTCTACGCCCCCAACAGCCTGGGCGGCCCCGTGGCCGACGAGGCGCGCGCCGGGGTCGGCTCCTGGGAGTCGGACGGTGAGCTGACGCGGGCCGCGGCGACGCTGCACGCCGAGGACGACGACTTCGGCCAGGCCGGCACGCTCTACCGCGAGGTGTTCGACGACGCGGCCAAGGCTCGCTTCCTCGAGACCATCACGGGTGCCGTCGGCGGTGTCCAGAGCCCTGTGATCCGTGAGCGCGCGATCCAGTACTGGACGAACGTGGACGCGAACCTCGGGGCGGCCCTGCGCAGCGCCCTCGAGGCCGCTCCGCTCGCTGCGGACGAGGACGGCGTCACGTCGGAGCCCGCGCACTCCTGACGCGGGTCCCCTGACCGGCGCGACGTCGTCGGGCAGGAGCCCTGTGCACCACCCCGGAGGCCGGGTCCGCTCAGCGGGCCCGGCCTCCGGGCGTGCGGCCGCCGCCCGCCCGCCGTGGCGAGCACCTTCCAGGTCAGCGCTTGGCACACTATTCCTGTCGCGAGGCGCGCGAGGCCCGACGGCGCAGCCCGCCTCGACCGCGCGTGTCCCCCTGGGCCGGGCCCGGGCCGGCGACGGTCCGCCCGGGGTCCCCGCACAGCCCATGCTCTGGAAGGATGGAGCCATGACAACCGAGAACGACCCCACCACCCAGGACGCCACCCGGGACATCGCGGACGTCGCGGCCGTCGAGGTCATCACCTCGGCCGCGGTCCACCTCATGAGCGCCGCGGCCGTCAAGTGCGGCCTGGCCGAGGACGCCGCCGAGAAGGGTCACCTGGACCTCGACGAGGCGCGCAAGCTCATCAACGCGCTCGCGGCCCTCGTGACCGCGTCCGCCCCGGACATCGGCAACCAGCACGCACGCTCGCTGCGCGACGGCCTCCGCACGCTCCAGCTCGCGTTCCGCGAGGCCTCGGTCTACCCCGACGCCCTCGGCGAGGGCCCGGGCGAGAAGTACACGGGCGCGGTCAGTTGAGCACCCCGTCGGGCGGGCAGCCGACGCCTCCCCCGCCGTCCAGCGCGCACGGGGGCCACGGCGTCGTGCCCCCGCCCGGCGGTCAGGCGACCCCTCCCCCGCCCGCACCTCCCGGTGTCCCACCGGCGCAGGCGCAGACCCCGGCGCCGGCACACCCCTGGGCCTCTGACGACGTCTCCCCGCAGATGTCCGCCTACCAGGCAGCGGCCACGCTGCCCGGTGCGGGCTCTGCGAGCCCCACCGGCGGCACCCCGTCGGGCAGCACGAAGGGCCAACGCCCGGGGCGCGGCAAGACCGTCGCGATCGTGGTCCTGAGCCTCGCGCTGCTCGCGTCGCTCGGCGTCGGCGCGTACCTCCTGGTCACGACGCTGAGCTGGCAGGACCGCAGCGCGCAGTGGGAGTCCGAGGCGCGGGGGCTGGGCGAGGACGTCGCCCAGCTCACGGCCGACCTCGACGGCGCCAACACCGAGCTCGAGTCGGCCCGCACGCAGCTCGCGACCACGCAGGAGCGCATCACCGAGCTCGCGAACGAGAAGGCGCAGCTCGGCGACGAGAACGTGGCCTCGCAGCAGTACCTCGACTACCAGGCCCGCATCTCCGAGGCCGCCGGCACGGTCGCCGCCGCCCTCGGGCAGTGCACCACGGCGCAGGACGAGCTCATCGGCTACCTCAACAACCGTGACGCCTACAACCCCGACGACCTCGCCCAGTTCGCTACCCAGGTCGACGGGCTGTGCAAGGCCGCGACCGACGCGAACACCGAGCTCCAGAAGGAGCTCAACAAGTGAGGCCGACGACCGACGGGCGGCGCCGTCCGCGGCGACCGGCCGCGCTGCTCGCGGGCGTCCCGCTGCTCGCGGCCCTGGTCACGGGCTGCGGGGTGCTGCCCGAGCTGCCCGAGCCCATGCCCAGCTCGGTCGTGCCCAGCTTCGCCCAGCAGGCCGAGCCCGTGGGCTCGGAGAACCTCTCCCCGGACGGGTTCGACGCGGTCAAGCGCATGGCCGTGCGCATCCGCAACGTCGGGTGCTCGTCGCTCTCGACCGGGTCGGGGTTCGCGCTCGACGACCGCACGCTCATCACGAACAAGCACGTCGTGGAGGGCTCCAAGTCGCTCCAGGTGCTGACGTACGACGGGCGCGACATCAAGGTCGAGACCGCCAGCGCGGCGGGTCTCGCGGACCTCGCGATCGTCCGCACGAGCGACGACCTGCCCTCGGCCCCGACCCTCGCCGCGGCGGACCCGGTCCAGGGCGAGGCCGTGACGGTCGTGGGGTACCCCGAGGGCGGGCAGCTCACGGTCACGCAGGGCACGGTCGTGGGCACCACCACGGACCCGCTGCACTCGAACCTCGGCGAGGTCCTCGTGACCGACGCGCAGGTCGAGCCCGGCAGCTCGGGCTCCGCGGCGCTCAACGCGGACGGCGAGGTGATCGGCGTCGTGTACGCGAAGTCGAGCAACGCCTCGCTGCTCGTCCCGGTCTCGACGCTGCGGTCGATGCTCGACGACACCTCGGCCTTCGCACCCGTGCCCGCCTGCTCGTAGGCTGCGAAGCATGAGCAACGACGCGAGCACGGCAGGACGGCCCGACCCCACGTTCGTCACGCGAGCGGCGAACGACGCCTTCTCGGTGCGCAAGGTCTTCGGTGAGGCCTACGAGCGCGACGGGACGCTCGTGGTGCCGGTGGCCAAGGTGTCGGGCGGCACCGGCACGGGCTACGGGTACGGGGTCGGATCCTCGGCGGACGGCGTCGGCAAGCCGGGCGACGAGGGCGCGGCCGCCGCTCCCGACGCAGGCGAGGGGGCCGGTGGCGGCGGGGGCTACGGCATGAGCGTGCGCCCGCTGGGCGTGTACGTCGTGGGCCCCGACGGTGCACGGTGGCACCCCGCGCTCGACCTCAACAGGGTCGTCCTGGGCGGTCAGGTCGTGGCCGTGGTGCTCGCCCTGGTGGGCGGCTGGGTCCTGGGACGCCGCCGCTGCGCGGTCCGCGCCGGCGGGCAGCTCGCAGGAGGCCCGACGGCGCAGCACGGCTGGGTCAGTCGGCGCGGCCGATGCGCAGCTCGAGCGAGTCGACGCGCTCGGAGATCACGTCGCTGCCCGCGAGGGCCGTGTTGACCTGGGCCAGGACCGCGTCGAGACCTCGTCGGTCCAGGCCCGAGTCGATCGCCAGGACGACCGCGACCTCGGCGCTGCGCCCCGTCTCGGCGCGGACGGCCGCGACGTGCTCGACTCCCGAGACCGCGCCCGCGATCGCGTCCGCGACGTCCTCCACGACCTGACCGTCGGCCACGGCCGGGGCCCACTCCTTGCCCTGCGCGAGCGCCCACACCGCGGGACGCGGGATCAGGACCGTGACCGGGCCCGACGGGTCGAGGACCAGCAGCGACCAGTCCTCGCTCACGGCCGACAGCGCGGCGCGCGGCGCGTCCACGGGAACCGGGCGAGCGTCGGGCCGCCAGGCGGCCATGCTCGCGACGCTCGAGAACACCGGGAGCGCACGCCGGCCGTCGGGGGCCTCGAGCGCGACGACACCGGCCGCGGCCTCCTTGTCGACCTTCTGCCCGTGCTCACCCTCGCCCGCCGTGACGAGCTCGGCGAGGATCGGGATCAGCAGGCGCGAGCGGCCGAGCTGCGCGACGACCTGGGTCAGGCTCGCCCCGCCCTCGACGAACGCCGCGAGGACCGCGGTCAGCGCCGGGTCGGCCGAGCCGTCGTCCCCGGAGAAACCGGAGGACGGCGGCAGCGCCTTGCCCTTCGACAGCGGCGCCGCACCGTGCTCGGACGCGTGGGCGTGACCGGCGTGCGGGTCCGAGGTCACGGACGGCCTGCAACGTCGAGGGCCTGCGGCAGCGTGAAGGCACCCGCGTAGAGCGCCTTGCCGACGATCGCACCCTCGATGCCCTCGCCGACCAGGGCGCGCAGCGCCTCGAGGTCCGCCAGGCTCGAGATCCCGCCCGAGGCGATCACGGGCGCGTCGGTGCGCGAGGCGACCTCGCGCAGCAGGTCGACGTTCGGGCCGCGCAGCGTCCCGTCCTTGGTCACGTCGGTCACGACGTAGCGCGAGCAACCGGCCGCGTCGAGACGTTCGAGGACCTCCCAGAGGTCACCGCCCTCCTGGGTCCAGCCGCGCGCCGCGAGGGTCGTGCCGCGCACGTCGAGCCCGACGGCGATCGCGTCGCCGTGCTCGGCGATGACCTTCGCGGTCCACTCGGGGTTCTCGAGGGCGGCCGTGCCCAGGTTGACGCGCGAGCAACCCGTCGCCAGGGCGCGAGCGAGCGACTCGTCGTCACGGATGCCCCCCGAGAGCTCGACCTTGACGTCGAGGCGCGCGACGACGTCGGCCAGCAGCTCGGCGTTGGACCCGCGACCGAAGGCCGCGTCGAGGTCGACGAGGTGCACCCACTCGGCTCCCCCGGCCTGCCAGTCGAGAGCGGCCGACAGCGGGTCGCCGTACGAGGTCTCCGAGCCGGCCTCCCCCTGGACGAGGCGCACCGCCTGCCCGGCGGCGACGTCGACGGCGGGCAGCAGGACGAGACGATCGGTCATGAGGGGTCCTTCCGAGGGAATGCACGAGAACGATGGACGAGAGGGAGGGTCGGGCGGGGTCGTGGACCCCACCCGGGACGGTTCAGAGCGAGCGGACCCAGTTCTCCAGGAGGGCCGCACCGGCGTCGCCGGACTTCTCCGGGTGGAACTGGGTCGCGCTCAGCGGGCCGTTCTCGACGGCCGCGACGAACGGGCCCCCGTGGTCGGACCAGGTGACGAGCGGGGCGCGGAACGCGGGCCCCACGGGCTCGTCGACCCCGAGCGGGAAGCGGCGGGCCGCGTACGAGTGCACGAAGTAGAAGCGCTCGTCGGCGATGCCGTCGAAGAGCACCGAACCCTCGGGCACCTGGACCGTGTCCCAGCCCATGTGCGGGACGACGGGCGCGTCGAGGCGGTCGACGATGCCGGGCCACTCGCCGAGCCCCTCGGTGAGGGTCCCGTGCTCGTCGCCCTCGTCGAACATGACCTGCATGCCGACGCAGATCCCGAGCACCGCACGGCCGCCGGCCAGGCGGCGCTCGACGATCTGGTCGCCCCGCACGGCCTTGAGCCCGGCCATGACGGCAGCGAACGCGCCCACGCCCGGGACGACGAGCCCGTCGGCCTCCGAGGCGCGCGCCCGGTCGGCCGTGAGCTCGACCTGCGCCCCGACCCGCTCGAGCGCACGGACGGCCGAGCGGACGTTGCCGAAGCCGTAGTCGAGGACGACGACCGCGGGTCCGACGCTCACTTCTTGCGCGCCTTGCGGGCGGTCGACGTCAGCAGGCGCATGGCCTTCCAGCGCGAGATCCCCGAGCTCGGGACGACTCCCGAGAGCTCGGCGACGGTCGTCTGGCCCGTGACGAGGTCCTCGAGCTCCTCGGGCGCACCGCCGAGCACGAGCCCCGGGGCGAGCACGTCGCCCTCGACGCCGTCCTGCCAGCGCGTCGCGCTGAGCTGCTCGCCGCGGCGCGTGAGCAGGATGAGCGGGACGCCCTTGACGAGGGTCGAGACGGCGGCCGCGGCACGCTGCGGCGCGTCGCCCGACAGGTCGCGCAGGACCGCCAGCGCACCGATCTCGGTGGGCACGGCGTCGATCTCGAGCTGCGCGAGCGAGCAGGCGGCTGCCAGGGGCTCGGCACCCGCGATCTGGGTCACGAGGACCGCGAGCTCGGGGTCGGAGGACGGGGAGAGCAGGCTCGAGATGTCGTCCGGGATCACCAGGTCCAGCTCGGGCTCTTCGGGGTTCTGCGGGGTGGTCATGTCGTCCGTCTCGGTCGTCCGCGGCGTGTGGTCGCCGCGGGGCTGGTCGACGGGTCCGTGGCTGGGCTCGTGGCCGCCCTCGGACCCGTCGGGCTGTGCGGGGTTCGTGGGCGCGGGGCTCACAACGCGCCCTTGGTCGACGGGATGCCGTCGACCCGGGCGTCGGGCGCCACGGCGAAGCGCAGCGCACGGGCGAGGGCCTTGAACTGCGCCTCCACGATGTGGTGGGGGTCGCGGCCCGAGAGCACGCGCACGTGGATGCAGATCGCGGCGTGGTGCGCGATCGACTCGAGCACGTGGCGCGTGAGCGACCCCGTGAAGTGCCCGCCGATCAGGTGGTACTCCTGGCCTGCGGGCTCGCCCTCGTGCACGAGGTACGGGCGGCCCGAGACGTCGACGACCGCGAGCGCGAGCGCCTCGTCGAGCGGCACCATGGCGTCGCCGAAGCGGGAGATGCCCGCCTTGTCGCCGAGCGCGATCTTGAGCGCCTCGCCGATCGTGATCGCGACGTCCTCGACCGTGTGGTGCGCGTCGATGTGCGTGTCGCCCGTGGCCCGGACCGTGAGGTCGATGAGCGAGTGCTTGCCGAGGGCCGTCAGCATGTGGTCGTAGAACGGGACGGTCGTCGAGATGTCCGTCTTCCCGGTCCCGTCGAGGTCCAGCTCGACGAGCACGCTCGACTCCGACGTCGCGCGCTCGATGCGCGCGGTGCGCTTCACAGTCCTGCCACCTCCACCAGGGCGTCCTTGAACGCCGTCATCTCCTGCGGTGTGCCGATCGACACCCGCAGCCAACCTTCGGGACCAGTCTCCCGGATGAGGACGCCTCGATCCAACAGGCCCTGCCAGACCGCGTGGCGGTCCGGGAAGGTACCGAACAGGACGAAGTTCGCGTCCGAGTCGGCGACCTGCAGCGGGGCGCCGCCCAGGGCCGCGGGGCGCTGGGCCCGCAGCCAGGTCACGGTCGCGTCCCGCTCGGCCCGCAGCGCGTCGACCTGGGCCAGCAGCGAGGACGAGTGCTTGAGGGCAGCGCGCGCGACCGCCTGGGTCGCCGCCGACAGGTGGTACGGCAGGCGCACGACGCGCAGCGCGTCGACCAGCGTGGTCGACGCGGCGAGGTAGCCGACGCGTGCACCCGCGAGCGCGAACGCCTTGGACATGGTGCGCGAGACCGCGAGGTTGGGGTAGCGCTCGAGCAGCTCGAGCGCCGAGGGGACGCCCGCGCGGCGGAACTCTCCGTAGGCCTCGTCGACCACGACGACGGCCGAGGTCCCCGGCTCGGCGCCGTGCGGGGTGACCGCGAGCGCCGCCTCGCACACGGCCTCGACGACCTCGCGTGTCAGGGCCGTACCCGTCGGGTTGTTGGGGCTGGCCAGGAGGATCACCGAGGGGGCGTGCGCGACGATCGCTGCGCGCGCGGCCTCGGGGTCGAGCGTGAAGTCCTCCGCACGCCGCCCCGTCACCCAGGCGGTCGAGGTGTCGCGGGCGTACTCGGGGTACATCGAGTAGGTCGGCGCGAACGACAGCGCGGTGCGCCCGGGTCCGCCGAAGGCCTGGAGCAGGTGGAGCATGACCTCGTTGGAGCCGTTCGCGGCCCAGACCTGCTCGGGGGCGACGCGCACGCCCGACTCCCCCGCGAGGTAGTCGGCGAGGTCCTGGCGCAGGCCGAGGAAGTCGCGGTCGGGGTAACGGTTGAGCGTGGCAGCGGCCTCGGCGACGTCCGCGGCGATGGTCGCCACGACCTCGGCCGAGGGCGCGTAGGGGTTCTCGTTGACGTTGAGCAGAACGGGCACGTCGAGCTGCGGGGCCCCGTACGGCTCGATCCCCGCGTGCTCGGGTCGCACCGGGAGGCGCACCTGCGCCACGGCGTGCGTGCGGGCCTGCGAGATGGAGGCACCCGCCCGGGGTGCGTCGTCCGGGGACTCGAGAAGAGGAGTGGTCACCAGGACAGTCTACGAAGCCGTCCGTGCCGGACGGGTGGACGTCCGGCAGGCGGTCGGTGGACCTGCCCGCCGCGGGCGGTGCCGACGGTCGTCCGACGGCGCGACCGTGCAGTGAGCCGACGGCGTGACTACGCAGTGAGCCGACGGCGCGACCACGCCGTGAGCACGTCAGGCGGTGACGACGTCTGTGCCGCTCACCGTGACGGCGAGGCGGGGCAGGGGCGTGGGCGCCGGGCCGGCGATCACGTCGCCCGTGCTCAGGTCGAAGCGGGAACCGTGGCACGGGCAGTCGAGCTCGCCGTCTCCCGGCGCGACCGTGCAGCCCTGGTGCGTGCAGATCGCGCTGAAGGCCTCGAACGTCCCCTCCTCGGGCTGGGTCACGAGGTAGGGCGCACCGTCGACCTGGACCGACACGGCACCGCCCACGGGCACGTCGCCCGTGGCGGTGACCACGGTGCCCGACGGCGCGGCTGCCGTCCCGCTCGTCCCGCTGCCCCCGCCCGTGGTCCCGGTAGTACCGCCCCCGCCCCCGCCGCCCGAGCAGGCCGCGAGCACCAGGGCGCCTGCGCCCGCTCCCGCCGACACGAGGAGCGAGCGCCGCGAGAGGAGGTCGCACGCCGGACGGCCGACGTTCCGAGCAGGAGCCGGGCTAGCTGTCGGCGGAGCGGCCGTGGGCGGCCGCTCCGGGCCGGGCGCCCTGGCCGGCGTGGTCGCCGGCGTGGTGGCGGGCGCCCCCGCCTGCGTCGCGAGAGAGGTCGCCTGCGTGGTCGAGGTCCTCATGGTCACCCTCCGCCGTGCGTCCGGGGTCGAGAAGTCTTTCAATTGAAGCATCGGGCCCGGCGCCACGCGCGAGCGCGCGACGTCCCGTCCGGGCATCCCGCCCACCCGCACCAGAGCACTCGGAGCACCCCATGGCCGCGTCCGAACCCCCGCCCGCCGCAGGCTCGAGCCCGGGGGGATCCCCGCCGTCGGGCACGCCGCCCGTGCCCCCGCCGCTGCCGCGCGGCGCGTGGCTGCTGCGCGGCGTGACGGCCGCGGGGCTGCTGCTCTCGGCCGACGTCCACCTGTTCCTCTACGTCCAGGGGTACCAGGACATCGAGGTCGTCGGACCGCTGTTCCTGCTCAACGCGGTCGCGGGGTTCGTGCTCGGTCTGCTCGTGCTGGTCTGGCGCCACTGGCTGCCGCTGCTGGGGGCGATCGGGTTCTCGGTCGCGACGCTCGGCGCGTTCTACCTCTCGACGACGGTCGGGTTCTTCAGCGTGAACGAGACGGCCGGCGGGGTCCAGCAGGTCACGGCGGCCGTCAGCGAGTGGGTCGCGCTCGTCGGTGCGCTGCTGGCGCTCGTGGTCGAGCGCCGCCGGGCGACGGGGCGGTCCAGAAGCACCCCCTGACCTGCGCAGACATCGCTTGTGACAGTTTTCACAACGGAGTTCGTCCTTTCTGTCCGACGCTGGACGGGCGCCCCTCCGCCCCCTCGGTTACGGTCGAGTCGTCGGACACCACAGGACGCGGAGCGCGTCCCGTCGCACCCGTCGACCCGCGGGTGGACCCCGCCCGGTGTCCGCTCCTGGAGGAGAGCCATGAGCACCATGAAGGCAGCCGTCGTCCACACGTTCGCCGAGCCGCTCACGATCGACGAGATCGAGGTCCCCACCCCCGGACCCCACGAAGCACTCGTCAAGGTCGACTACACGGGCGTGTGTCACACCGACCTGCACGCCGCCCACGGCGACTGGCCCGTCAAGCCCAGCCCCCCGTTCGTCCCCGGGCACGAGGGCGTCGGGACCGTGGTCGCGGTCGGCGACCAGGTCACCCGCGTCAAGGTCGGCGACAAGGTCGGCAACGCCTGGCTGTGGAGCGCGTGCGGCGAGTGCGAGTACTGCGAGACCGGGTGGGAGACGCTCTGCCCCCAGCAGAAGAACGGCGGGTACTCGGTCGACGGCTCGTTCGGCCAGTACATGCTGGTCGACTCGCGCTACGCCCCGATCATCCCCGAGGGCGTCGAGGACGCGGCCGTCGGCCCCATCCTGTGCGCGGGAGTCACGGTCTACAAGGGCCTCAAGCAGACGGACACGAAGCCCGGCGAGTGGGTCCTGATCTCGGGCATCGGCGGCCTGGGGCACATCGCGGTCCAGTACGCCGTGGCCATGGGGCGCCGCGTCGCCGCGGTCGACGTGGACGACGAGAAGCTGGCCCTGGCCCGCAAGCACGGCGCCGAGGTCACGGTCAACGCGGCCACCTCGGCAGACCCTGCGGCCGAGCTCCAGGAGAAGACCGGGGGCGGCGTGCACGGCGCGCTCGTGACCGCGGTCAACGCCCACGCCTTCCCGCAGGCCGTCGGTGCGCTGCGCCGCGGTGGCACGGTCGCCCTCGTCGGGCTGCCGCCCGAGAAGTTCCCGCTCGACATCTTCACGACCGTCCTGTTCGGCCTCACGGTCCGCGGCTCGATCGTCGGGACGCGCAAGGACATGGCCGAGGCGCTCGACTTCTTCGCCCGCGGGAAGGTCAACCCGACGTACACCGTGCGCCCGTTGAGCGACATCAACGACATCTTCAGCGAGATGGAGGCGGGCAAGATCGACGGCCGCGTCGTCATGGACATGCACTCCTGACGAGGCTCTCGCGGGGCCGCCTGCCCGGGCCCTGACCACCACCTGTCCGGTCATGAGGCCCGGTGCGGTCCGACGGATCTCCGTGGGACCGCACCGGGCCGCGCTCGTGGGGGGGGGGCCCCC
>NZ_JACSQF010000011.1:0-129219 GCF_014836755.1 Oerskovia merdavium | reverse complement strand
CCCCCCCCCCCCCCCCCGGCGACCGGCCTGTGCACCGAGCACGCGGTGTCCCACCCTGCGCCTACGATCGCTGGGTGACCTCGTTCCCCCGTGACCAGCACGACCCGTACGCAGACCTCCCCCCCGACTTCGCGTCGGAGCCACCTGCCGACCTGTACGACGAGCCCCCGGTCCCCGACGACGCGGGGGCCGCCCCGCGGCGCGCGCACACCGGCGCGGGCGCGGCCCGCCCGTCGCCCACCGCGACGGAGCCCGCCGCCGAGCCGTCTCCCGGTGCGGCGTCCGACGCCGTCGCGGCGGCCGACGCCGCGCGGCTCGCCAAGGTGGCCATGCTGCGCAGTCTCCTCGAGGGCAAGGACCTGCGCGAGGAGGCAGAGACCGCGCTGCGCTCGCTCGTCGGCCGCGAGGACGCGAGGCTGCGCGACGACCAGTGGCTCGCGATCGAGGCCCTGGTCGCGTTCCGCCGTCGGGCCCTCGTGGTCCAGCGCACCGGGTGGGGCAAGTCGGCCGTCTACTTCGTCGCGACCTCGCTGCTGCGCTCGCGGGGCGCGGGGCCCACGGTCATCGTCTCGCCTCTCCTGGCCCTGATGCGCGACCAGATCTCTGCCGCGGCCCGCGCCGGGATCCGCGCCGTGACGATCAACTCGTCGAACATGACCGAGTGGGACGAGGTGCACGCCGCGATCGCCGCAGGAGAGGTCGACGTCCTGCTCTGCTCGCCCGAGCGGCTCAACAACCCCGGCTTCCGTGACGAGGTGCTCCCCCGGCTCGCAGCCGACGCGGGCCTCGTGGTCATCGACGAGGCGCACTGCATCTCGGACTGGGGCCACGACTTCCGTCCCGACTACCGCCGCATCCGCACGCTCCTGGCCGACCTTCCCCCGGGCATCCCGGTGCTCGCCACGACCGCGACCGCCAACGAGCGCGTGACCGCCGACGTCGCCGAGCAGCTCGGCGTCACGGGCGCGTCGGTCGCTGCCGCGGCGAGCGGGACGGGGGCCACGGAGAGCTCGGGCGCCCCGCGCGAGGACGTGCTCGTGCTGCGGGGCGGTCTCGACCGCGAGTCGCTCCACCTGGCCGTGCTGAACCTGCCGGACCAGCCGAGCCGCATCGCGTGGCTCGCCGAGACGCTCCAGGACGTGGACGGCTCGGGGATCGTCTACTGCCTCACGGTCTCGGCCGCCGAGCAGGTCGCGAGCCAGCTCCGGGCGGCCGGCCTGGCCGTGGCCGCGTACACGGGCCAGACCGACACGACCGAGCGCGAGCAGCTCGAGGCCGACCTCAAGGAGAACCGGGTCAAGGCGCTCATCGCGACCTCGGCGCTCGGCATGGGCTTCGACAAGCCGGACCTCGCCTTCGTCGTGCACCTGGGCGCCCCTTCGTCTCCCATCGCGTACTACCAGCAGGTCGGTCGTGCCGGGCGTGGGGTGGACAGCGCGGTCGTGGTGCTGCTGCCCGGCGAGGAGGACCGTCGCATCTGGGAGTACTTCGGGTCGCTCGCGTTCCCGGCCGAGCGTCAGGTCCGCGAGACCCTCGCCGCGCTCGAGGCGGGGGGCGGGACACAGTCCGTCGCGGCCCTCGAGACGCAGGTCGACCTCAAGCGCTCACGCCTCGAAACCATGCTCAAGGTCCTCGACGTCGACGGCGCGGTCCGTCGCGTCAAGGGCGGCTGGATCTCGACGGGTCAGCCCTGGGTCTACGACGCCGACCGCTACGCGCGCGTCGAGCAGACCCGGCTCGCCGAGCAGCGCTCGATGATCGACTACGAGGCCACGACGGGCTGCCGCATGGCGTTCCTGCGCGCTGCCCTCGACGACCCCGAGCTCGAGCCCGGCTGGAAGTGCGGTCGCTGCGACCGGTGCGGCGGGGTCGACCTGCCGGCCGCTCCCGACGCCGAGGCGGTTTCTGCAGCGCGCGCCGACATGGACCGACCGGGCGTCGAGGTCGTCGCCCGCCGCCAGTGGCCCACGGGTCTCGACCGGCTGGGCCTCGACCTCAAGGGACGCCTGTCCCCCGAAGAGCTCGCGTCACCGGGCCGGGCCGTCGCCCGCCTCGACGGGCTCGGCTGGTCGGGCCCGCTCCGGGAGCTCTTCGCCCCGGGCGTGCCCGACGGCGCGACTCCCGTCGCGCTGCGTCGCGCGGCCGCGCGCGTGCTCGACGAGTGGGACGCGCTCTACACGACCCCTCCCGTGTCCGACGACGAGGCGGCACCGGCCGACGGTGCCGCGGCGGCCGACGGGACCGGGACTCCCACGCGCAAGCTCCTGCTCGACGGCGTCGTGTCGGTGCGGTCGGCCACGCGCCCCCAGCTCGTCCAGCACCTGGCGGGCGGGCTCGCGCGCTACCTCGAGCGCCCGCTCGTCGGGAGCATCGGCCCCGTGCCGGGGCACGAGCAGCCCGGACGGCACGACGTGAACTCGGCCATGCGCCTGGCGGGGGTCGTCGAACGTCTCCGGCTCGAGCTCTCGGGCCCCGCGATGGCGGGCCTCGCGGGTCGCCGCATCCTCCTGGTCGACGACTACACCGACTCGGGCTGGACCCTCACGGTCGCGGCCCGACTGCTGCGCCAGGCGGGCGCCGCGGCAGTCTACCCGTTCGTGCTCGGGGTGCGCTGACGTCCTGCTCCCGACGCACGAGGGCGGGGCGCAGGACCGGAGAGACTCTCCCGTCCTGCGCCCCGCCCTCGTCGTCTCGGGGGTGCTTCGCCTACTGGAAGCGCGCCTTGATGGCCTCGCCGTGGGCGGGCAGGTCCTCGTCGTTGGCCACGGCCACGATGCGGTCGGCCAGCTCCTGGAGCGCGTCGGCCGAGTACTCGACGACCTGGACCGCGCGCAGGAAGCTGTGCACCCCGAGCCCGCTCGAGTAGTGCGCGCACCCGCCGGTCGGCAGGACGTGGTTCGACCCCGCCATGTAGTCGCCCAGGGGCACGGGCGAGTAGGGGCCGACGAAGATCGCGCCCGCGCTCTGCACGCGCTCGGCCACGGCCGCGGCGTCGGCCGTCTGAATCTCGAGGTGCTCGGCACCGTACGAGTCCACGACGTCGAGGCCCTGCTCGAGGTCGTCGACCACGATGATCGCCGACTGCGGGCCCGACAGCGCCTGGGCGACGCGCGCAGCGTGCTTGGTCTCGGGGACGAGGTCCACGAGCCGTGCGTCGACCGCGGCCGCGAGCTCGACCGACGGTGTCACGAGGACGGCCGCGGCGTCGGGCGTGTGCTCTCCCTGGCTGATGAGGTCGAGCGCGACGTGCGTCGGGTCCGCGCCGCCGTCGGCGAGGATCGCGATCTCGGTGGGGCCCGCCTCGGAGTCGATGCCGACCACGCCACGCACGAGCCGCTTGGCGGCCGCGACGAAGATGTTCCCCGGGCCGGTGATGACGTCGACGGGCTCGCACAGGTAGTCGCCGTCCTGCGGCTCGCTGCCTGCGGCACCGTAGGCGAACATGCCGATCGCCTGGGCCCCGCCGACCGCGTAGACCTCCTGGACCCCCAGGAGCGCGCACGCCGCGAGGATCGTGGGGTGCGGCAGGCCGTCGTTGTCGCGCTGCGGCGGGGAGGCGACCGCGAGCTCGCGCACGCCGGCCTCCTGCGCTGCGACGACGCTCATGATGACCGACGACGGGTAGACCGCGATCCCGCCGGGCACGTAGAGGCCCACGCGGCGCACCGGGATCCAGCGCTGACGGACCTGCGCGCCCGGGGCGAGGTCGACCGCGAACGGCTGGGGGCGCTGGGCGGCGTGCACCGTGCGGACACGACGGATCGCCTCCTCGAGCCCGTCGCGCACGAGCGGGTCGAGGGTCTCGAGCGCCTGGGCCATACGCTCGGCCGGGACCCGCAGATGGACCGGACGCACGCCGTCGAACCGCTCGGAGAGGTCACGCAGCGCCGAGGCGCCGCGCAGGCGGACCTCCTGCAGGATCGGAGCGACCTTCTCCGCGGCGTCCTCGACGCCGATCTCCGGACGAGGCAGGATCTCCGTGAGCTCACGGGGAGACAGGGAACGACCACGCAGGTCGATGCGATTGATCACCGACCCATCGTAGGCCGGGCCGCGAGCCCACCTCCAGGCCATTCAGCAGGTGGTCAGTTCCCCGGCGCCTCCCGGACGCGAGAGAATGGGTGCATGACCACGACACCCACGGTGGAGATCACCGACGACGTCATCCGCCTCGGCCAGTTCCTCAAGCTCGCGAGCCTCGTCGAGTCGGGCGCCCACGCCCGTGACCTCATCTCCGAGGGAGAGGTCAAGGTCAACGGCGAGGTCGACACCCGTCGCGGCCGACAGCTCCGCAAGGGAGACGTCGTGACGGTCGACGTCCCGACCGGCGAGATCGGCGCGATCGTCGGTTGACGGGACCCGGGCGCGTCCCGTCCGGGGAACCGGACCGGGCGCGCGCCGGGCGGGCTGGGCCGGCAGCCGGCCCGGAGGATCCGCCACGCCCCGGGCGTCCGCTCAGGACGCCCCCAGCCTCTCGGGCGTCTCAGAACGCCATGTAGCTCGAGCTCATGACCTTGTCGGCGACGATCCGCAGGACCACCCGGTGCGGGTTGACCCGCGGCTCCTTGTAGCGCTTCGTGTACCGGCGCACGGCCTCGGCGACCTCGTCCGGGTCGCGCGAGAGCGAGACGGTGCCCTCGAGCGTGATCCACCGCCCACCCTCGACCTGGCAGACCGCCGCGCGCGGATGTCCGCCGTCGGGCGTGAGCCGCTCGGCGTTGAGCGCCTTGACCGACGTGTCGTTCGTGGTGATGCGCACGACCCCCGACTCGGGGTCCCACGTGAAGCCCACGGGGACGACGTGCGGGCTGCCGTCCTCTCGGAGGGTGGTCAGGGTCGCCAGGTGGCGCTCGGTCACGAACACGCGCTGCTCAGGGGTCAGGTGGATCACGACGGCGAGTCTACGTCGGCCCGGCCGAGCGCCCCGCCGGGCGGGACGCTTCGCCGGACGCACCGGACACGCAGCGCGGCCCTCGGTCGGACGGCCGGCCCGGCCCCCCTGCAGGGCGCCAGGCGTGACGGCCCGGCCCGCAGGCCAGGCCGTCCCTCGTCACCGTCCGGTCACACCGTGAGGCAGCTCGGACCGAGCAGAGCCTTGAGGTCGCCGTACAGCGCCGGGCTCTTCTCGACCCGCAGGGTGTCCTCGAGGCGCATGACCTTGGTGCGACCCGGGCTCGTGAGCTTGAGGTGCACCTCGGTCACACCGGGATGCGTCGAGAGGATCTCGCGCAGCCTCTCGACGACGGGCTGGGTGCAGCGCGACTCGGGCAGGCTCACGAGCACGGGGGTCTCGGCGACCGTCGAGATGTCCGGGAGCGAGACCTCCATGGCCTGGAGCTGCATGGTCTCGTCGCGGCGCCGCACGCGGCCGCGGAGCACCACGACCTGGTCCTCCGCGAGGATCGTGGAGTAGGCGAGGTAGGTCTCGCCGAAGAACATGACCTCGACCCCGCCCTCGAGGTCCTCGATCGTGACCGCGGCCCACGGGTTGCCGTTCTTGCTCATCTTGCGCTGGAGCGAGGTGATGAGCCCCGCGATCACGACGGTCGACCCGTCGGGGCGCGCCTCGTCGGCCATGAGCGCCGCGATCGACGTGTCGGCGGCCCGGGTCAGGACGTGCTCGAGCCCCGACAGCGGGTGGTCCGAGACGTACAGGCCCAGCATCTCGCGCTCGAACGCGAGGCGCTGCTTCTTGTCCCAGTCCGGGATGTCCGGAACGTCGACGCTGAACGACATGGCCGGGTCCTCGGCACCCAGGTCCGCGAAAAGGTCGAACTGCCCCTTGGCCTCCTCGCGCTTGACGCTGATGACCGAGTCCACGGCCTGCTCGTGCACCACGAGCAGCGCGCGCCGCGCGTGGTCGAGCGAGTCGAACGCGCCTGCCTTGATGAGCGACTCGATGGTCCGCTTGTTGCAGACCACCGCGGGCACCTTGTCGAGGAAGTCGGTGAAGGAACCGAACCTCCCCTTGTCCTCGCGCGTCGCGACGATCGCGTCCACGACGTTGGCGCCCACGTTGCGCACCGCGGTCAGACCGAAGCGGATGTCCTTGCCGACGGCCGTGAAGTTGGCCGACGACGAGTTGACGTCCGGCGGGAGGACCGTGATCCCCATGCGTCGGCACTCGTTGAGGTACAGAGCCGACTTGTCCTTGTCGTCCCGCACGCTCGTGAGCAGCGCGGCCATGTACTCGGTGGGGTAGTTGGCCTTGAGATATGCGGTCCAGTACGAGACCACGCCGTACGCCGCAGAGTGCGCCTTGTTGAACGCGTAGTCCGAGAACGGGAGCAGGATGTCCCACAGCGTCTTGACCGCGGCCATCGAGTAGCCGCGTTCCTTCATGCCGTTCGAGAAGCCCTCGAACTGCTTGTCCAGCTCGGACTTCTTCTTCTTGCCCATCGCACGGCGCAGGATGTCGGCCTGACCGAGCGAGTACCCGGCGACCTTCTGCGCGATGGCCATGACCTGCTCCTGGTACACGATCAGGCCGTACGTGGTCCCCAGGATGTCCTCGAGGGCTTCCTCGAGCTCGGGGTGGATGGGAGTGACCTCCTGCATCCCGTTCTTGCGCAGCGCGTAGTTGGTGTGCGAGTTGGCACCCATGGGGCCCGGGCGGTAGAGCGCGCCCACGGCCGAGATGTCCTCGAAGTTGTCGGGGCGCATGAGCTTGAGCAGCGTCCGCATGCCGCCGCCGTCGAGCTGGAACACGCCCAGGGTGTCGCCGCGGCCCAGGAGGTCGTACGTCTTGGGGTCGTCGAGCGTCAACGACTCGAGCTCGACCGGGTCCTTGCCGTTCATCACGATGTTCTCGAGCGCGTCGTCGAGGATCGTGAGGTTGCGCAGCCCCAGGAAGTCCATCTTGATCAGGCCGAGGCCCTCACAGGTGGGGTAGTCGAACTGCGTGATGACCGCGCCGTCCTGGAGGCGACGCATGATCGGGATGATGTCGATGAGCGGCTCGCTCGACATGATGACGCCGGCCGCGTGCACGCCCCACTGGCGCTTCAGCCCCTCGATGCCCTTGGCGAGCTCGACGACGCGCTGCGCGTCGGGGTCCGCCGCGTGGATCTGGCGGAACTCGTCGGCCTCGTTGTACCGCTTGTCGTCGGGGTTGAAGATCCCTGTGAGCGAGATGTCCTTGCCCATGATCGCGGGCGGCATGGCCTTGGTGAGCTTCTCCCCCATCGCGAACGGGAAGCCCAGGAGCCGCGAGGAGTCCTTGAGCGCCTGCTTGGCCTTGATGGTGCCGTAGGTGACGATCTGCGCGACGCGGTCCTCGCCGTACTTCTCCGTGACGTACCGGATGACCTCGCCGCGCCGACGCTCGTCGAAGTCGACGTCGAAGTCGGGCATGGACACGCGGTCCGGGTTGAGGAAGCGCTCGAAGATCAGGCCGTGCTGCAGCGGGTCGAGGTCCGTGATGCGCATGGCGTAGGCCGCCATGGAGCCCGCTCCCGAACCACGTCCCGGTCCCACGCGGATGCCGTTGTCCTTGGCCCAGTTGATGAAGTCGGCGACGACGAGGAAGTACCCCGGGAAGCCCATCTGGACGATGACCTGGGTCTCGTACTCGGCCTGCTTGCGCACCGCGTCGGAGATGCCGTCCGGGTAGCGGTAGTGCAGCCCCTTCTCGACCTCCTTGATGAACCAGGAGGTCTCGTCCTCCCCCGGCGGGCAGGGGTAGTTGGGCATGTAGTTGGCGGACGTGTCGAAGCTGACCTCGCACTGCTCGGCGATGAGCAGCGTGTTGTCGCAGGCCTCGGGGAGCTCTTTCCAGATGTGCCGCATCTCGGCGGCGGACTTCACGTAGTAGCCGTCGCCGTCGAACTTGAAGCGGTCGGGGTCCGCGAGCGTGGAGCCGGAGTTGATGCACAGCAGCGCCTCCTGGGAGTGGCTGTCCTCCTTCTTCACGTAGTGCAGGTCGTTGGTCGCGACCAGGGGCGCACCGATGGTCTCCGAGAGCCGCAGCAGGTCCTTGATGACCCGGCGTTCGATGTCGAGCCCGTGGTCCATGAGCTCGATGTAGAAGTTCTCCTTGCCGAACACGTCCTGGAGCTCGCCGGCGGCCTGCACGGCAGCGTCCCACTGGCCGAGCCGCAGCTTGGTCTGGATCTCGCCCGACGGGCAGCCCGAGGACGCGATCATGCCCTTGCCGTAGCGCTCGAGCAGGTCACGGTCCATGCGCGGCCACTTGCCCATCTGGCCGTCGAGCGACGCGAGCGAGCTGGCCCGGAAGAGGTTGTGCAGCCCTTCGTTGTTGCGGGCCCACATCGTCAGGTGCGTGTACGCGCCGCGGGCCGAGACGTCGTCGGACTCCTGCCCCTTCTCGCCGAACCGCACGCGCGTCTGGTCGAACCGGCTGGTGCCGGGCGTGACGTACGCCTCGACGCCGATGATGGGCTTGATGCCGGCCTGGGTCGCCTTGGACCAGAAGTCGAACGCCCCGAAGATGTAGCCGTGGTCCGTGGTCGCGATGGCCTTCTGCCCGAGGCGCGCGGTCTCCTCGAAGAGGTCTCCGAGCCGCGCGGCGCCGTCCAGCATCGAGTACTCGGTGTGGACGTGGAGGTGGACGAAGTCGTCGGACTTCTGGGTGCTTCCAGGGGTGGCGGCAGAAGGCATGCGACGAGTCTAGATCGAGCCACCGACGCCCCTCGGCGTGTCGCGTGCCGGTGGCCGCGTGTGCCTTCTCTCATGCCTGCCCGACGACGCCGCGAGCCCCTCGCTCTCGGCGCGCCGGGGCGCGGACCGGCCTGCGAGAGCGCGACGACGGCCCGGCACGTCGGCCGGGTGCAGCAGGGAGCGCCCCGACCGGGCGTCGGCCTCAGTCGTGCGAGCGGAGCGTCTTCGCGGCGTCGCGGTGGTCGATCCCCGCGTCGAGATAGACAGGTCCGTGCACCTCGTAGCCGAGGCGCTCGTAGAACCCTGAGGCCTGGGTCTGGGCGCTGAGCTCGATCCGCACGGCTCCGCCCACGGCGTGCTCGGCGAGCGCGATCTCCTCGAGCGCTCGCATCACGGCGGCACCTGCTCCGGTCCCCCGGGCGCTGCGTGCCACTGCCACGCGCCCGATGTGCACCTCGCCGGGGTGCGCGGGGTCCGTGAGCAACCGTCCGGTCCCGACGACGGGGCCCTCGCCGGGCTGCTCTCCTGCGCGGACCAGGACGTGCGTGGTCGTGGGGGCGAAGTCGGCGTCGTCGATCTCCTCGGCGAGCGGCACCTGCTGCTCGCCCACGAAGACCTCGAGGCGCAGCGTGTGCGCCTCCTCGAGCTGGGCGGGCGTCGTGACCCGCTCGGTCGTCAGCACCCTGTGCCCTCCTCGAAGTCCTGGTGGCCCGCAGCGGGCCACGTGCACGCGGCGCTCAGGAGTACGCCCCGCGCACGACCTCGAGCGCATGCGCCAGGTCCTGCGGGTACTCGCTCGTGACCTGCGTCCACTGCCCCGTCGACGGGTGCTCGAACCCGAGCTGGACCGCGTGCAGCCACTGTCGCGTGAGCCCGACCTTCTTGGCCAGCACCGGGTCCGCCCCGTACGTCACGTCGCCGACGCACGGGTGGCGCAGCGCCGAGAAATGGACGCGGATCTGGTGGGTCCGGCCCGTCTCGAGGTGCACCTCGACGAGCGAGGCCGCCGGGAGCATCTCGAGGACCTCGTAGTGGGTCACCGAGGGCTTGCCCTCGGCCACGACCGCGAACTTGTAGTCGGCCGAGGGGTGGCGCCCGATCGGCGCGTCGATGGTGCCCGTGGTGGGCTCGGGGTGCCCCTGGACCAGCGCGTGGTAGACCTTCTCGACCGTGCGCTCCTTGAAGGCGCGCTTGAGGACCGAGTACGCGAGCTCGCTCTTGGCGACGACCATGAGCCCCGAGGTGCCGACGTCGAGCCGGTGCACGATCCCCTGGCGCTCGGCCGCCCCCGACGTCGAGATCCGGTACCCCGCGGCGATCAGGGCGCCGACGACCGTGGGCCCTGTCCAGCCCGGCGACGGGTGGGCCGCGACGCCCACGGGCTTGTCGATGACCACGACGTCGTCGTCGTCGTACACGATCTTCATGCCGGGCACGGGCTCGGCGACGACCTGCACGCTCGACGTGTCGGGCTCGTCCGGGATCTCGACCTCGAGCCAGGCCCCGGCGACGAGGCGATCGGACTTGCCGACCTCCCGTCCGTCGACGCGGACCCCGCCGTCGCCCGCGATCTCGGCCGCCCGGGTGCGGGACAGGCCGAGCAGACGGGCCAGGGCCGCGTCGACGCGCTCGCCCGCGAGGCCGTCGGGCACCGGCAGCGCACGGACCTGTGCCATCAGGACACCGTCCTCGTGGTGGGAGCGTCCGGCCCCTCGGCCGCGTCCTTCTCGTCCGGAGTGGCCTCGGCCTGGCCCGCCGCCGCAGAGGGGACCTCGTCCTTCTCTTCGGGCTTCACGTCGGGCGTCTCTTCGGGCACGGCCGGTGCCCCCGGTGCTCCGGACCCCGCGGACGTCTCCGAGGCCTCGCCCTCGGCCGAGTGATGCTGTCCGTCGATGCCGATGCCCTGGATCGAGAGGATCGCGATCATCACGGCGGCCCCCACGACCGCGATGTCGGCGACGTTCCCGATGAACAGGTCGCCGTACCCGATGAAGTCGACCACGTGCCCCTGCGCCACGCCGGGCGCACGGAAGATCCGGTCGATGAGGTTGCCCAGCGCACCACCGAGCAGCAGCCCGAGGGCGACGGCCCAGCCGCGCGAGCCGATCCTGCGCATGCTCCGCAGGATGAACACGACCACGACGATGACGACGATCGTGAGGATCCAGGTGTACCCCGAACCGATCCCGAGCGCCGCGCCCTCGTTGCGGATGAACGTGAGGTGGAGCCACCTTCCGAGCAGCTCGATCGTCGGCTCGCCCTCGAGCTGCGCGACGGCCCAGATCTTGGTGGCCTGGTCGACCAGGATCACGAGAGCGGCGAGCACCCCGACCCACAGGACGAGGCGCCGCGAGGTGGCGGCCGCACGTGTCGGGACGACCGTGGAGGGAGCCGCGGACCCGGGCTCGGCGCCGCCCTGCGACGGGTCTGCGGGCACGGGCTGCTGGGGAGAGGGAGTCGATGGCATCGGCGGCAAGTCTGCCATGTCCGACCGGCTCCCCACGATCCGGGGACGACGAAGGCCGTCGTCCTCCCGGGACGACGGCCTTCGCGTGCTGCGGAGTCCCGTCAGCGGCGCTCCTCGCGCTGCTTGGCCTCGACCGACAGGTTCGCCCGCGGGTAGGCCTGCAGGCGAGCCTTGCCGATCGGGTGCCCGGTCGCCTCGCACGTCGCGTAGGTCCCGGCCGCGAGCCGGTCCAGGGCGTGCTTGGTCTGCTCGAGCAGGTCGCGCGTGTTGTTCACGAGCGTGAGCTCCTGCTCGCGCTCGAGCGCGCTGGACCCGGAGTCCGCCTGGTCGTCGCCGGCACCGTCCCCCGAGTTCCGCAGGAGCTCCGAGAGCTCCTGGTCCGCCTCGGCCAGCTCGCGCTCGAGACGGTCACGCTCCTCGAGCAGGGTCGCTGCCTGCTCCTCTGCCTCCTTGAGCGTCCACGGCTCTTCGCCCTCACGCACGGGGAAGGACTTGACGTCGCGAGCTAGGTGCGGGAACTGCTGACGTACTGCCGCGCGCGTCGCGGTACTGAGCTTGGTCATGTCGCCCCTCCGGTTCGAGTTGCGGTGAGAGTAGACGCCGCCCGCCGGTACGCACAACGCACCACGCCGGAGGACCCGGGTGGTGCGTCGTGACGGACCGACCGGCGGCGTGACCTCGAGGTCCGCACGCCTGGTGTGATCGTCTGCCAGGTGGCAGGCGGACTAGATGCCCGCGCTCAGGTCGCTCGAGCGACCTGCGCCGGAGCCGCTGCGCGGCGGGAGTGCACTGCCTCGGTTGTCGAGGTCCCCCATGAGGTTCTGGAGGTAGCTCTTGAGCCGCGTGCGGTAGTCACGCTCGAAGAGCCGCAGCTCGTCGATCTTGCGCTCGAGGAGCGAACGCTCCTGCTCGAGCTGGGAGAGCGTGCGGTGCGAGGTCTCCTCGGCCTCCTGCACGATCCGGGTGCCCTCTTCCTTGGCTTCCGCGATGAGGCGGTCACCCTCCTGCTGGCCCGAGCGCACGTAGTCGTCGTGCAGCTTCTGGGCGAGCTGGAGCATGCCGGTCGCGGACTCGGGCTCGCCGTTCAGCTTGCCGGTGACCGCCGCCGAGATCGGCGCGACCGGAGCGGGCTCGGGGGCCACCGGGGCGTCCACCACGGCAGGCTTGGCCGGACCCGAGGCGTCCGCGCGGCTGAGCTCTGCGACGCGTCGCTCTGCTGCAGCCAGCTTGGTCTTGAGGTCGTCGTTCTCCTCCTGCACGGAGTTGAGCGTCCTCACCACCTCGTCCAGGAAGTCATCGACCTCTTCGACGTCGTATCCTTCGCGGAACTTCGTCGCGGAGAACTTCTTGTTCAGGATGTCCTCTGCTGTCAGCAGTGCCATCGTCTCACCTCAATGCGTTTGCGCCGTCAGTCCGAGCGATCTCGAGATCGCCACAGTCCAAAGTAGCGGAGATTGTCAGAGGAGGCGGCCTCGCCCGGCGCCCGCTGCGCGGGCGCCGGCGTCAAGACCGCCGGGTTGTCAGTTTTCTACGTGTTTGGAGGCGCCCTCAGGAAGCGAGGTACCTCAGGAACTGTGCCAGGAACGACACCGCGAGGAACAGCACGATGAATGCGAGGTCCAGCCGCACCTGACCGAGGGTCAGCGGTGGGATGACCTTGCGCAGTGCACGCAACGGCGGGTCCGTCAGCGTGTAGATGGCCTCGGCCAGGACGAGCATCACGCCGCGCGGACGCCAGTCCCGGGCGAAGACCTGCACCCAGTCGAAGACCACGCGACCGATCAGCACGATGAGATAGAGACCGAGGACGAATGCCAGCAGAGCGAAGACGAATGTCACGGGGTCAACTGTGCCAGATCCCGCGGTCAGCTCTGGTTGTAGAAGCCGGCCCGGGTCACGGGAGGCTCCGGGGTCTGCTCCTCACCGGTGATCTCGACGTGCTCGGGCGAGAGCAGGAAGACCTTGTTGGTCACCCGCTCGATGGCGCCGTGCAGACCGAAGATGAGACCGGCGGAGAAGTCGACCAGGCGCTTGGCGTCGGCGTCGTCCATGTCGGAGAGGTTCATGATGACCGGCGTGCCACCGCGGAAGGCTTCCCCGATGACGCGGGCGTCGTTGTAGGAGCGCGGGTGCACAGTCGTGATCCGGCGCAGCTCTGCGGCTGACATGCTCGTCTGGGGTACCTCTCGTGGGGCGACCGTACGGTGCAGTGGGGTCACCTGAGCCTGGTAGTCGTGCGGCACGTCGGCCCCCAAGTCGTCGTACTCGTCGATGAACTCTTCCTGCTCGTCCTCGCCTCGATCATCAGCGAGGCCCAGGTAAAGCATGGTCTTGCGAAGCGCTCCGGCCATCGCCCTCTCTCCGTCCTCATGTCGACTGCTGGTTCCGTGCTTTGCACGCTAGCCCAGCCCCGGAGACCGGCAGGATGCGACACGCCCGGGAAAGGTCAACAGGCTCGAGGGTGAGAAACGGCACGTCGGCACCGCGCGCAGGGTCAGACGAGGGCCACGACCCCGGCGAACCGGCCCGTCGTGACACCGGCGCGCGTCGCGAGACGGTGCGAGTAAAACCGGTGGTCCTCGAGGGTGCAGATCTCGGTCGGGACGACGTCGGCGACCCCGGCGGCGCGCAGGTCGGCGACGACCCCGGCCGGCAGGTCGAGCGCAGGAGTGCCCCAGCTGGTCGTGGACGCGGTGGCCGGACGCCCGGACGCGACCTCGTCGCGCAGGTCCGCGGGCACCTCGTAGCAGCGCCCGCACGCGGAGGGGCCGACGACGGCTCGCAGCTTCTCGGTCCGCGCACCCTGGGCGACGAGCGCCCCGAGCACGGTGCCGACGACCCCTTCGGCCAGTCCTTGCCGGCCCGCGTGCGCGACCCCGACGACACCTGCCTCGGCGTCCGCGAGGAGCACCGGGACGCAGTCGGCGACGAGCACCCCGAGCCCCAGACCACGCGAGGCGGTGACGAGCGCGTCGTACTCACCGCACGTCTCGGCCCCCGCGCCGGTCGCGCTCCGCGACGCCCGGTCCTGGCCCGAGAGCACCCGCACCTCGACGCCGTGGACCTGGGTCCCGAAGACGAGGGGCGCTCCGAGCCACCGGCCGACCGCCTGACGATGGACGAGGACACGCTCGGCATCGTCCTGGACCCCGAGGCCGAGGTTGAGACCGTCCCACGGCGCGGGCGAGGTCCCGCCCGCACGGGTCGTGAACGCAGCACGCACCCCCGGCCCGAGGTCGACCTCGAGAACCGGGGGTGCGGGGAGTGCAGGATCGAGCACGGCGCTACTTGAGGAAGTCGGGGACGTCGAGCTCCTCGACCTTGCGACGGACGGGCTCCTCGTCGTAGAGGCGAGGCACCTCGACCTGTGCCGACCGCTCGGCCGCGGGCTGCTCCGCGTTCTGGTTGTCCTCGCTGGGGACGACGCTGAACGTCGGGATCGCCGCCGGGTAGCCGGCCGAGACCTGAGCCGCCCCGCCGCCGAAGGTGACCGGGACGTCGTCGGGCTCCGAGGCGATGGGGACGACCGGACGGGGCAGCGTGTGGCTGCCCGTGGTGGTCGGCACCGCGACTGGGCGCTGGGCCTGGACGGGCTGTGCCGGCTGCGCCGCGGGCGCCCCGGCGAGCTGCCCAGGAGCCCGCGAGTCCTTGCGGACCTGGGGCGTGCCGCCGTCGAAGCCTGCGGCGATGACGGTCACGCGGACCTCGTCGCCCAGCGCGTCGTCGATCACGGCACCGAAGATGATGTTCGCCTCGGTGTGCGCGGCCTCGTGGACCAGTCGCGCCGCCTCGTTGATCTCGAAGAGCCCGAGGTCCGAGCCGCCCTGGATCGAGAGGAGGACGCCGTGGGCGCCGTCGATGCTGGCCTCGAGCAGCGGCGAGGAGATCGCGAGCTCCGCGGCCTGGACCGCGCGGTCCTCGCCCCGTGCCGAGCCGATGCCCATGAGGGCGCTGCCCGCCCCCTGCATGACCGACTTCACGTCGGCGAAGTCGAGGTTGATCAGACCGGGGGTCGTGATGAGGTCGGTGATGCCCTGGACACCCGAGAGCAGGACCTGGTCCGCCGAGTGGAACGCGTCGAGCGCCGAGACGCTGCGGTCCGACATCGACAGGAGCCGGTCGTTCGGGATGACGATAAGGGTGTCGACCTCGTTGCGCAGGGCCTCGATCCCCTGGTCCGCCTGGACCGAGCGGCGCCGGCCCTCGAACGTGAAGGGGCGCGTGACGACACCCACGGTCAGGGCTCCCAGCGACCGCGCGATGCGCGCGACGACCGGCGCACCGCCCGTGCCGGTCCCGCCGCCCTCACCGGCCGTGACGAAGACCATGTCGGCGCCGCGCAGGACGTCCTCGATCTCCTCGGCGTGGTCCTCGGCGGCCTTCTTGCCGACCTCGGGATCCGCACCGGCGCCCAGCCCACGCGTGAGCTCGCGCCCGACGTCGAGCTTGACGTCCGCGTCGGACATCAGCAGCGCCTGCGCGTCGGTGTTGATGGCGATGAACTCGACGCCCTTGAGACCGACCTCGATCATCCGGTTGACGGCGTTCACGCCACCACCGCCGATGCCGACCACCTTGATCACTGCTAGGTAGTTCTGCGGAGTTGCCACGTCAATGCCTCTCGATCCTGTAGCCCTCAACCTTCACCCTCAACTAGAGGGTTATAGTTATGTCAGGTTGTGCTGTGTCGACGGTAGGTGCCCGCCCTGGTCCTATCAACGACCCGCCCGCGCGTGTCGGCGAAAACCTGCCGCGTGGGCCATGTCTCACCCCGGTGCCATCGACGGCCACGGGTCCCCGACCGACGTCCGCGAGCCCCCGGCGAGGCCCTCCCCCAGGGCCCGGGCCCCGGTCATCGGGTGATCGGCATCGTGGGGGCCGACACGTCGTAGAGCGTCACGCCCTGGTTCTCCGGCAACGACCTCAGGGTCTGCAGCACCTTGACCTTGAGGGCCGCGTCCTCGCCGTTGCCCCACTCCACGACCGCGCCGTCGCGCAGCCTCATCTCGACCGCGTCCTGCGTCCCCGCCGTGACCTCGGCGACCTCGGCCCGCAGCTCGGGCGGGAGCGCGTTGAGCACGATGCGCGCGGCACGCAACGACCGGGCCCCCTCGTCGTCCAGGCTGACCCCGATCTCGGGGATCCCCTCGGGCACGGCCTCGACGGTCTGCACCTGGACGCCGTCGCGGTCGAGCAGCACGTAGGACCCGTCGTGCGGCACCGCGGCCACGGGCTCCCTCGACTCGAGGGTCACGCTCAGCCCGTCGGGCCACTCCCGCAGGATCGTGACGTCCCGCACGCCGTTCAGGGACAGGATCTGCTCGCGCAGCCCGATCGTGTCGACGCGCGGCAGAGGCACGTCCGACACACCCGACACGACCTGCTGCACCTGTGCGACGTCGATCACGGTCCCCTCCCCCGTGATCTCGATCTTCTCGGGGTCCGTGCCGAGGACCGGGGAGAACAGGACGACCCAGGCGACGGCCGCGACCGCGAGCACCGAGGCGACCCAGATCAGGATCGTGCGTCGCACGCGGTGGCGGCGCATGGCCGCCTTCTCCGCGAGCCGGTCGGCCATGCCGGTCGAGACGACCCTGTCGGTCGGCCGCGCGGTCGACCTGCTGCCCGCGCCCCCCGACGGCGGCACCGGGACCTGTCCCGTCACGGGACGGCCACCGGGCTTCCGGGGCAGCGGTCGAGAGGGGCTGACCGGGACGAGCTCCTGGCCCTGGAGCTCGAGGGGCTGCGTGAGGGTCTCGTCCTGCCCGGCGCGGGCCGGACGCGGCTCACGACGGGTGTCGTGGCGAGCGTCCCGGTCGCGCGAGGTCCCGCGAGCGGCGGGATCCCCGACCAGCGTCTCGTCCGGCGCCGCGACCCGCTCCGTCCCCGGGCGCGCCTGAGCGTCCCGCGCGCCCCGAGGTGCCGGTCGCGGGGTCGCAGGACGCGGCCGGGAGGGCGGTCTCATCAGCCCTCGGCCCCCGGGGACGTCGCGTCGCCGTCCGCGGCCGCGGCACCTGCCACGAGGGCGTCGAGGATCACGGCGCCGAGCTCGGTCACGTCCCCCGCGCCGACCGTGAGGACCAGGTCGCCGGGCCGCGCGGCAGCCGCGACGGCACGCGCGGCCTCGACACGGTCCTCGACGCCCCGCGCGGTGCCCGTGGGCATCCGGTCCACGATCGTCCACGAACCGGTGTCCGGGTCCAGGTCCTCTCGCGCCGCGTAGACACCCGTCACGACGACGTCGTCCGCGAGGGCCAGCGCGTCGGCGAACTCCTGCGCGAACAGCCTCGTCCGCGAGAACAGGTGCGGCTGGAACAGGACCAGGACGCGCCCCCCGGCGGCCACGGGTCGAGCGGCCGTCAGGAGCGCGGCGACCTCGGTCGGGTGGTGGGCGTAGTCGTCGACGACCCGCACCCCGCCGGCCTCGCCCTGCGCCTCGAACCGGCGGCCCGTGCCGAGGAACTCGCCGACCCCCGCGACGGCCCGCTCCGGCGCGACGCCCAGGAGGACGGCCGTCGCGACCGCGGCGGCGGCGTTCAGGGCGTTGTGCGCGCCCGGGACGTGCAGGCGCAGCTCGAGCGGCCCGGTCGTCGTGGTGGACGCACCCGACGACTCCACCGCGACGGTGAGCCGAGCGGCCACCCCCGCGGCGCCGTCGGGCCGGACGTCCGCCAGCAGCACGTCGCTGCCCGGCGACGTCCCGTACGTGACGACGCTGCCGCCCGCCGCGCGGTGCGCCTGCGCGAGCGCGAGCGCCCCCGGGTCGTCGGCGCACGCGACCAGGTGGCCGCCGGGCACGATGCGTGCCGCGAAGTCCACGAACGCCTGCTCGAACGCCTCGCGCGACCCGTAGTGGTCCAGGTGGTCGGGCTCGACGTTCAGCACGACCGCGATCGTCGGCGCGTAGTTGAGGAACGAGCCGTCCGACTCGTCGGCCTCGGCGACCAGCACGTCGCCCGAGCCCAGCCGCCCGCCCGGGATCGCGCCGTCGCTCGTGATGACCGAGCCGCCGATCGCGAACGACGGGTCGAGCCCCGCCGACCGCAGGGTCGTGGCGATCATGGCCGACGTCGTGGTCTTGCCGTGCGCGCCCGCGACCGCGACCGAGCGCCCCTGCGCCATGAGCGCGGCGAGCGCCTCCGAGCGGTGCAGCACGCGCAGGCCAGCGGCCCGCGCCGCGACCAGCTCCGGGTTGTCGGGACGGACCGCGCTCGACAGGACGAGCGTGTCCGCGCCCTCGACGTTCTCCGCCGCGTGCCCGACGTGCATCAGGACGCCGTCCGCCCGCAGCGCGTCCACCACGGCGCTGCCCTTGGCGTCCGAACCCTGCACCCGCACCCCGCGGGCCGCGAGCAGACGGGCCACGACCGACATCCCCGCGCCGCCGATGCCGATCAGGTGGACCGTCCCGAGCTCCGAGAGCGCAGGGGGCGCCGACCGCACCGTCGCGCCGTCGTCCGTCATCGGGACACCCCCGCAGCCTTCTCGACGAGGTCCGCGACGCGCGACGTCGCGTCCTGCATGCCCGCGCGCGACGCGAGCGCCGCCATGGTCCGCAGACGCTCGGCGTCGCCCACCAGACCTGGAAGGTTCGTGGCCACCCAGGCCGAGGTGAACTCGTCGTCGTCGACCAGGATCCCGCCGCCCGCCCGCACGAGCGGTGCGGCGTTCAGGCGCTGCTCACCGTTGCCGATCGGCAGCGGCACGTACACCGCCGGGATGCCCAGGGCCGCGAGCTCGCTGACCGTCCCGGCGCCCGAACGGCACACGACCAGGTCGGCGACCGCGTACGCCAGGTGCATCGCCGACAGGTACTCACGCACGTCGTACCCGGGCAGACCGCCCACGACCTCGCGCACCGCGTCGGCCTTGCCCTTGCCCGTCAGGTGCAGGACCTGCGCGCCCGTCGCGAGGACCGCGCGGGCCGCCCCGGCGACCGCCTCGTTGACGCTCTGCGCGCCCAGCGAACCACCCGTGACGACGACCGTCGGGCGCGCCGGGTCGAGCCCGAGCGCGGCCGCGGCGTTGGTCCGGACCGTCGCCGCGTCGACCGAACGGTCGCGGATCAGGTCCGCGATCTCCCAGCGCAGCGGCAGACCCGTGACGATCCCGCCCTTGAGCGGCGTGCCGTCGAACGTGACGGCGACGTACTTCGCCCACCGTGCGCCCGCACGGTTGGCCAGTCCCGGCCGGGCGTTCTGCTCGTGGATCACGATCGGTACCCCGCGGCGGTGCGCCGCGAGGTAGGCGGGCGTCGAGACGTACCCGCCGAAGCCCACGACGACCTCTGCCCGCGTCTCGTCGATCACGGCACCGGCCGCCTCCACGGCCGACTTGAGCTTGCCCGGCAGGGCGACCCACTCACCGCTCGGGCGCCGCGGCAGCGGCACCTTGGGCACGAAGCGCAAGGGGTACCCGCGCGCCGGGACCAGGTCGGCCTCGAGGCCGCTCTCCGTCCCGAGCACCGTGACGACCGCCCCGGGGTTGCGCTCGCGCAGCTCGTCCGCCACCGCGAGCAGCGGGTTCACGTGCCCCGCCGTCCCGCCGCCCGCGAGCACCACCGAACCGAGAGAAGAACTCACCACGTACCTCGTCACCTGTCCTTGCTGTTGCTGTCGTCCCCGGAGGACCCGGGGGCCGAGAAGTTCTGGGGGCGCCGCGCGCCCACGGGCGCACGGCAGGGCCGAGTCATCGGGACTGGGCGCGCCGACGCCCCGGCAGCGCGCGACGCCCTGCCTGCCCGACGACGGCGAGCGACTTGCGCACGACGCTGCCCCGCGCGGCGAACGCCTCCTTGGCACCGGGCTCGTTGCGCGCGAACGAGATCACGACGCCGAGGGCCGCCATGGTCGTGATCAGTGCGGACCCGCCCGAGGAGACGAGCGGCAGCGGCACCCCGATGACCGGGATCACGCCGATGACCACACCGATGTTGATGAACGCCTGACCCACGATCCAGCACGCGATGCCGGCGGTCGTGATCTTCACGAACGGGTCGGGGTGACGGCGGATCACACGGCTCATGGCCAGCCCGAGCACCGCGAACAGCGCGAGGACCAGGAGCGTGCCGAGCAGACCGAGCTCCTCGCCGATGACCGAGAAGATGAAGTCGTTGTGGGCCTCGGGCAGGTAGCTCCACTTCTCGCGGCTCGCCCCGAGACCGACCCCGCCGAACCCGCCCGTCCCGAGCGCCCAGAGGCCGTGGACCGTCTGGTAGCAGACGCTCGAGCCGGCGTTGGCGTCCGCGGTGTCGCACACGTTCGTGTACGTCGCGAGGAGCCGGTTCATGCGGTTCGCGTTCTGCTGCATCGCGACGAACCCGACCACGACCACGGTCGCCGCTCCGGCCCCTGCCAGGGCGAGGAGCTTCCAGTCGACGCCCGCGACGAAGAACGCGCCCGCCACGAGGATCAGGATCACGAGCATGGTGCCCAGGTCGTGCCCCGCGAGGACCAGCCCCATGACCAGGAGCGCGCCGGGGACCGCGGGGATGATCGCGTGCTTCCAGGAGCCCAGCAGGTGCTGCTTGCGACCGAGCACGACGCCCAGCCAGACCGCGAGGGCGAGCTTGGCCGGCTCGGAGGGCTGCACGAAGAACGACCCGAAGTTGATCCAGTTCAGGTTGCCGTTGACCTCGTGACCGAGCGGGCTGAAGATCAGGAGCTGGAGGCACAGCGAGAAGATGAGCAGCGGCCATGCACCGTGCCGGTAGACGCTCGTGGGGAGCCTGCTCGCGACGAGCAGCACGGGCAGACCGATGAGCGCGAACTGCGCCTGGGTCAGGAAGGCGCCGTAGGGCGACTTGCCCGCCGCGATCTCCGTGATCGCCGAGCTCGAGAGCACCATGACCAGGCCGATGATCGCGAGCAGCGTGGTCGCTCCGACGAGCAGGTAGTAGCTCGTCACGGCGCTGTCCCACTGGCCGAGCCACGCGCGCTCGTTCGACGAGGTCCTGGCCGGGCGCGGTCGGGGACGCGGCGTGCGGGTCGACCGGGTGGTCCCCCCCTTGACGGGGAGGCCGGTCGCCGCGGTCGCGGTCGGCCGCGGCCCGGGACCCGCACCGGAGGGCGTCGAGCCCGTCGTCGTCCGAGGGGTCGGGCTCTTCGCGCGGGGCGTGCCCGCGGTGCTCGACCGGGAAGGACCCGCCGCCGAGCGCTGCGCAGGCCCGCGCCCGCTCGTCGTCTGGGCCACCGGACTACCCTCCCAGCGTGGTCTCGGCGCCTACCAACGACCGTGCGGCCTGCGCGAACGCCTCGCCCCGGGCGGCGTACGACGAGAACTGGTCCATCGACGCGCTGGCGGGGGCGAGCAGGACGGTGTCCCCGGGGACCGCCAGGTCCCGGGCACTTTCGACGGCGCGCTGCATCACCGTCCCAGTGTCACCGGGATCGATGCGGACCACGGGGACGTCGGGTGCGTGTCGGGCCAGTGCACTCGCGATCGGTGCCGGGTCGGCGCCGATCAGCACCACGGCACGCAGGCGGGACAGACGCGCGCGCACGAGCTCGTCGTACGTCGCCCCCTTGGCGAGGCCGCCCGCGATCCAGACCACCGTGCCGGCCTCGTAGGCGCCGAGCGAGGCCGAGGCCGCGTGCGGGTTGGTCGCCTTCGAGTCGTCGACGTACGTCACGCCGTCGACCACCGCGACACGCTGGATGCGGTGCGCCCCCGGACGGAACGCGCGCAGGCCGTCGCGGACCGCCTGCGCGCTCACGCCGTGAGCGCGCGCGAGGGCCGCCGCCGCGAGCGCGTCCGCGACCACGTGGACGGGGACGGTGCCCCCGGGACCCGCGAGGTGGGCCAGGTCCGCGAACGTCGCGAGCTCCTGGGCGCTGCGGTGGCGAGCCGGGTCGTCGGGCGCCGCGTGGAACGCGCGGTCCACGAGGACGTCCTCGATGACCCCGAGCTGGGCGCGAGCAGGCGCTCCGACCGTGAACCCGATCGCACGAGCCCCCTCGAGCACGTCCGCCTCGCGGACGAGGTGCTCGGTGCGAGGGTCGGCGACGTTGTAGACGCACGCGACCTGGGCGCGCTCGTAGATGCGGCCCTTGTCCGCGGCGTAGGCGTCGAGCGAGCCGTGCCAGTCGAGGTGGTCCGCCGCGACGTTGAGGACGGCCCCCGCCTGGACCGACATGCTGTGCGTGAAGTGCAGCTGGAAGCTCGAGAGCTCGACCGCGAGGACGTCCAGCCCCGGATCGAGCGCGGCGACGACCACGGGGGTGCCGACGTTGCCCACGGCCGCCGTCCGGAGGCCGGCCGCGGTCAGGATCGAGGCCAGCATCTCGACCGTGGTGGTCTTGCCGTTCGTCCCCGTGACCGCGAGCCACGGCGCGTACGACCCGTCCGCGCGCGGGACGCGCAGCGCCCAGGCCAGCTCGACCTCGCTCCAGACGGGCACGCCCGCCTCGCGTGCGGCGACCAGCAGGGCCGACGACGGCGCCCACCCCGGGGAGGCGACGACCAGGTCGACCTGGCCCAGGTCCACACCCGACTCGCCCTGCACGTCGGCGTCGGACGCCGAACGGTCCACCGTGAGGACCGAGGCCACCTTCGCCGCGTCGCGCAACGCCCGGACGGCCGCGCGCCCGGAGACCCCGAGCCCCGCGACCAGGACCCGGGCCTGTGCCCACGGGACGGCCAGGCCGAGCGGAGCAGGAGAGGGGACGGAGTCCTCCGGCACTAGCTGACCACCCATTCGGCGTAGAAGATCCCGAGGCCGAGCCCCGCGAACAGCCCGGCGATCAGCCAGAACCTGATGACGATCGTGACCTCTCCCCAGCCCGAGAGCTCGAAGTGGTGGTGCAGCGGGGCCATCTTGAAGACGCGTTTGCCCGTCATCTTGAAGTAGCCGATCTGGATCACGTCGGAGAGCACGATGAGGACGAACAGCCCGCCGATGATGACCGCGAGGATCTCGGTGCGGGACAGGATCGTCAGACCGGCCAGGGCGCCGCCGAGGGCGAGGGACCCCGTGTCGCCCATGAAGATCTTCGCGGGGCTCGCGTTCCACCACAGGAACCCGACGCACGCGCCCATGATCGCGGCCGCGACGATCGCGAGGTCCTGCGGATCACGGACCTCGTAGCAGCGAGGCCCTGCGGCCTCGATGACCTGGCAGCTCTGGTTGAGCTGCCAGATGCTCACGAGGATGTAGGAGCCGAAGACGATGATCGAGACCCCCGTGGCCAGGCCGTCGAGCCCGTCCGTCAGGTTGACCGCGTTCGACCACGCCGTGATGAGGAAGTTGGCCCAGAGCACGAACAGGATCAGACCGATCGTCGCCCCCGCGAAGGCCAGGTCCAGGTTGGTGTCCCGCAGGAACGAGATGTGCGTCGAGGCCGGCGTGCGGAAGTTCTCGTTGGGGAACTGCAGGGCCAGCACCGCGAACGTGATGCCCACGATGCCCTGGCCGATGATCTTGGCGCGCGGCGAGAGGCCGAGGCTCCGTTGCTTGCGGATCTTGGTGAAGTCGTCGAAGAACCCGACGAGCCCCAGACCGGTCATGAGGAAGAGCACCAGGATCGCCGAGATGCTCGGGGTCCGGGGCGTCTCCGACACGATCGAGGACACGACGTAGGACATCGCCCAGCCGATCAGGGTCGCCCCGATGATGACGACCCCGCCCATGGTGGGCGTCCCACGCTTGGTGAAGTGCGCCGTCGGGCCGTCCTGGCGGACGAACTGGCCGTAGTTGCGACGGATCAGGAACTTGATGAAGAGCGGGGTGCCCAGGAGCGCGACGAGCAGCGAGACGCACGCGGAGACGAGGATCGCGATCATGCGCGCACCTCGCCCGCGAGCTCGTCGCCCAGGCGCCACAGGCCCGAGCCGTTCGAGGACTTCACCAGGACCACGTCGCCGGGAAGGAGCTCGTCACGCAGCAGCGCGGAGGCCGCCTCGACGTCAGGTACGAACCGAGTCTCATCGCCCCAGGACCCCTCTTGGGTGGCGCCGTCGTGGATGCCGCCGGCACCGTCACCGACCACGACGAGCAGCTTGATGTTCAATCGGACCACGAGACGGCCGATCTCGTCGTGAGCGGCGCGCGAGTCGGGCCCGAGTTCCAGCATCTCGCCCAGGACCGCGACCGACCGCCGCTCGCGCCCTGCCATGACCGCGAGCGCCTTGAGAGCCGCGCGCATCGAGTCGGGGTTCGCGTTGTAGGAGTCGTCGATCACCGTGATGCCGTCGGGGCGCTGCGTGACCGCCATGCGGTGCGGGCTGACAGCAGTGGCCTGGTTCAGGCCCGCCGCGACCGTCCCCGCGTCGATCCCCACCTGGATCGCCGCGGCGGCCGCCGCGAGCGCGTTGGAGATGTGGTGCTCGCCCACGAGGCGGAGCTGGACCGGGTGGGTGACGGGCTCGGCACCGCGCACGCGCAGGTCGAACGACGCGCAGCCCGAGCGGTCCATGCCGATGTTCTCGGCGCGCACGTCCGCCGTGGGGATGGTCCCGAACGTCACGACCGGGCCCGGCGCGGCGCCGGCCATCGCGACGACCCGCAGGTCGTCGGCGTTGAGGACCGCGGTACCGCCCGGGGCGAGCCCCGCGACGATCTCGGCCTTGGCCGTGGCCACGGCCTCGATCCCGCCGAACTCGCCCAGGTGGGCGCTGCCCACGGCGAGGACGACCGAGACGTCGGGCGGCGCGATCTGCGTCAGGTAGGTCAGGTGACCGATGCCGCTGGCCCCCATCTCGAGGACGAGGAAACGGGTCGAGGCGTCGGCCTCGAGCACCGTGAGCGGCAGGCCGATCTCGTTGTTGAACGAGCCGCGCGGCACGACGGTCGGCCCGTGCGGCGTCAGGAGCTGCCCGAGGAGGTCCTTGGTGGTCGTCTTGCCGACCGAGCCGGTGATGCCGACCACCTTGACGTCGCCGGTCGAGCGCAACCGGCGCAGGACCTCACGCGCAAGGGCCCCGAGGGCGACCTGGACGTCCTCGACCACGACGGCGGGGGCGTCGACGTCACGGGCCGCCAGGACGAGCGCAGCGCCGTTGCCGACAGCGACGGGGACGTAGTCGTGCCCGTCGACGTGCTCACCGGGCAGCGCCACGAAGAGCGCTCCGGGTCCCGCGAGCCGGGAGTCGATGACGACCGAGCCGGTCACCCTCACGTCCGGGTCGGCGGCGAGCCGTCCTCCGGTCGCTGCGGCGACCTCCGCCGCAGTCAGCTCGATCATGCTCCGTGCTCCTTCGTCGTCTCGTCGCGCTCGGCCAGTGCGGCCCGCGCCTCCACCCTGTCGTCCAGGGCATGGTCCACCCCGGCGATCTCCTGCCAGACCTCGTGGCCCCTGCCGGCGATCAGCACCGTGTCCTGCGGACCGGCCTCCCGGATCGTGTCACGGATCGCGGCGGCCCGGGGCGCGACCTCGGTCACTGTCCTCGCCGGCACGCCCGGTGCGTGCGCACCGTCCGCCACGTCCCGCGCGGCGAGCGCCCCGGCGAGCACCTCGGCACGGATCGAGGCCGGGTCCTCGCCGTGCGGGTCGTCGTCGGTCACGACGACGACGTCGGCGCCCTCGACCGCGACCGCGCCCATGCGCGGGCGCTTGCCCTTGTCGCGGTCACCCGTGGCACCGAACACCACGACCAGGCGCCCCTCGGTCGTGGGACGCAGCGCGGCCAGCGCGAGCGAGAGCGCGTCGGTGTTGTGCGCGAAGTCCACCACGACGCGGGGGGACGTGCCCACGACCTCCATGCGTCCGGGGACGGCCGCGCTGACACCGCCTGCGGCCTCGAGCGCGGCGCGCACGTCGCGCACGTCCGCTCCCGCCTCGAGGACCATGGCGAGGGCGAGCGCCGCGTTGGCGACGTTGAAGCCCCCGGGCAGCGCCGTCGTCGTGCGGATCTCCCGGCCGTCGCGGTGCCGCAGCGTGAACGCGCTGCCGGCCGCGCCGTCGGCGACCACGTCCGTGACCGTCCAGTCCGCGTCCGTCCGCTCGCCCGCCACCGACAGCGTCGCGACGGGGATCGTCGCCGCCTCGGTCATGCGCCGGCCCCAGGCGTCGTCGACGACGACGACGCCGCGACGGGCGTGCTCCGGGGTGAACAGCGCGGCCTTGGCGTCGAAGTACTCCTGGAGGTCGCCGTGGAAGTCGAGATGGTCCTGGCTCAGGTTCGTGAACCCGGCCACGTCGAAGACGATGCCGTCGACCCTGTGCAGCGACAGCGCGTGCGAGGAGACCTCCATCGCGAGCGTGCCCACGCCGTCCTCGCGCATGGTGGCCAGGAGAGCCTGCAGGTCCGCGGCCTCCGGCGTGGTGAGCCGGCTCGGGAGCACGCGGTCGCCCGAGCGCATCTCGACCGTGCCGATCAGGCCGCCCTTCCAGCCCAGCGCACGCAGGACGTGGTCGATCAGGTACGTCGTCGTGGTCTTGCCGTTGGTGCCCGTCACGGCGAACGTCGTCAGGTGCTCGGCCGGCGCCCCGTAGACCCAGGCGGCGACCGGGCCCAGGAGGTTCCGGGGGTCGTCGGTCACGAGGACCGGGACCCGACGCTCGCCCGCCTCGTCGAGGAGGAGGGCACCGCGCGGGTCCGTCAGGACGGCGCGGGCGCCGCGGTCGATCGCACCGCTCGCGAAGGTCGCGCCGTGCGCGCTCGCACCGGGCAGCGCGACGAAGAGGTCGCCGTCGGCCACCACGCGGTTGTCCGAGGCCACCGACCAGATCTCGACGCCCGCGAGCGCGCCGGGACCGGCGTCGGGGGCCGTTCGTCCGGTGCCGACCGTGAGCTCGAAGGTGGTCGCGAGGTCCTGAGCGGAGTGGTGTGCGGACGCGGTGGGACGAAGGCGGTCGATCGGGGATGTCACGAGTAGAACTTACCGTGCATCGTGGTCCCCACCGGTCGGCTGGTGGGCCCGGACCCGGTACTTCACGGGACCTTCACGCGCGGCCGTGGCAGGGTACGCCGAACTCCCGCCGGCCTGCCCAGGGGCCGGGACGGCCCCTCGGGGTCGCCGTGCGGCCGAGCGAACCCTGGGCGGCGCTCGGCGGCGCGCCCGCGCCGACGGCGGACCTCGCCTCGGGCCCGCCCGTCACCAGGTCGTCGGGTACGGCGCCTCGACCGACGAGCTCGGGGGGACGTTCCGGTTCTGGAGCGTGAAGCTCATCAGGTCCTTGAACACCGGCGCCGCGACCATGCCGCCGAAGATGTTGGTCCGAGGGTTCTTGAGGAAGACCGCGACCGTGTACTGCGGGTCGTCCGCGGGGGCCACACCGATGAACGAGGCCATGATGTCCGTCAGGCCGCCACCCGCCCCGACCTCTTCCGCCGTGCCCGTCTTGCCTGCGACCCGGTAGCCCTCGATCGCCGCCTCGGTGCCCGACCCCTCCTCGACGACGGCCTCCATCATGTGCAGGACCTGGTCCGCGGTCGACTCCGAGACGACCTGCGTGGTCTCCCGCACCGGCGCGGGGACGAACACGCCGTCGGGCCCCGTGGTGCCCTTGAGCAGCGTCGGTGCGACCCGCACCCCGCCGTTCGCGATCGTGGAGAACACGCTCGTGGCCTGCACGGCGTTGACGGCGATACCCTGCCCGAACAGGACCTCGTACTCCTTGCGCCCGTCCCAGCCGTCCGACGATCCGAGGATGCCCGCGGACTCGCCGGGGAGGCCGAGGCCCGTCTTGGCACCGAAGCCGAACTTGCGCAGGTAGTCCTCGCGCTGCTGCCGGGGGATGTCCTGGCCGACCATGACCGTCCCGGTGTTCGAGGACTGCGCGAGGATGCCCGCCAGGGTCATGCGCTCCATGGCGTGCGAGTGCGAGTCACGGAACGACTGCCCGTTGGCCGTCGTGTAGGTGTCGTTCACCTCGTACTGGCTCGCGGGGGTCGCCAGGCCCTCCTCGATCGCGGCGGCCATCGTGATGACCTTGCCCGTCGATCCGGGCGCGAACACGTCCTTGACCGCACGGCTGCCGTCCGCGACGCGCGCGTCGGACCGGTCGTTCGGGTCGATCGCCCCCGAGTCGGCGAGCGCAAGGACCTCCTGGGTCTTCACGTCCTGCACCACGGCGATCGCGTAGTCGGCCCCGGTCTCGGCCACGGCCTTGTCGACCGCGTCCTGCGCCTTCCAGCCGATGTCCCGCACGAGGGTCAGGGCGACCGAGCTCCCCGGGACGGCCTCGACGGTCTCCTGCGTGCTGCCCGGGATCCGGACCCCGCCGGCTCCGCCCGCGCGCTCGAAGCTCTCGCTGCCCGGTGTGCCGGTGAGCAGGTCGTCGTAGGCGGCCTCGATCCCGCCGCGGCCGATCACGTTCTCGGTCGTCTCGTCCTCGCCCACGTACCCGACGATGTTGCCCGCGGTGGTCCCCGCTGGGTAGGTCCGGGTCGTCGTGAGCCGCGTGCCGATGTAGGCCGAGACCCCGAGCTCGGCGATCTGCCGCTGGACCTCGGGCACCACGCCCTTGGCCAGCAGCACGTTGCGGTTCACGCGCCCGTTGGTCCCGCTGAGCTCGGCCGCGAGCTCGGGGGCGGAGCGGTCCAGGATCGGTGCGAGCAGCTTGGCCAGCCCGACGGCCCCCTTCTCCTCGACCGCCTTCCCGTCGATCGTGTGCCGCTTCGAGGGGACGAAGTCCGGGATCGTCGCCTGGTCCGCCGAGACCGTGTACCGGTCGATCGACGTGGCGAGGACCACGCCGTCGGCATCCGTGATGTCACCGCGGTGCGCGAGGGTCACGTGGGACTGGGTACGCGTCGCCTCTGCGCTGGCGGCGAGACTGGGGCCGATGACGACCTGCAGGTAGACGAGGCGGCCGGCGAAGACGAGCAGGACCAGGAGCGCGACGGCCATGACCCAGCGCTGCCGTTTCTCCGGCCGCGCAGGACTGGCGACGGCCGCGGTCGCAGGTCGTCCCACGCCTCGTCCGCCGCCCGACCCGCCTCCGGCACGCGGCGTGAGCGTCGTCGTCCGGGGGGAGGTCGAGGCGCCTCGGGGCTTTGCTGTGGAGACCTTGCCGGTCACGGCCGTCTTCCCGGTCGACGGCGTCTTCCCGGTCGTTCGTGCCTTGCCTGTCGTGCGCGGCGTGCCCGCCGGGTTGCCGGTGGCGGCCTTGCTGGCCCGGTCGCGCTGGCTCGCGGTCGCCGACCCTGAGCCGCGCTCCACCCCGGGAGCGGAGGTGCGGCGAGGAGCTCCCGTACCGCTCGAGCTGCGGGGCGCGCCCTCACGAGAGGTGGCCGGCGAACGGCGAGTCGTCCCCTGGTGGGCCGAGCCGGTGGTCGTGGTGCCCGCCGCCCGGGACGACGCGGAAGGACGCGGCGAGCTCTCGCCGGTCCTGCGCCCCGTCCCACCGGTCACGGCGTGCTTCCCGCCTCCGGGGCGCCGATGACCGCACCGTCGGAGAGGCGGAGCATCGTGGTCACGTCCGACTCGACCATCCCGAGCGCGACCGCGCGGTCCGGCAGCGACGTCTGGGCCGCCCGGAGCTGGGCGTCGAGAGCCTGCGTGTCCTGCTCGAGCACACCTGCCTCCGTCCGGAGCTTCGACATCTGGTACGAGCCGTTGGCCATCGTGGTGTTCAACAGCAAAGCACCCAGGAGCGCCGCAGCGAGGATCGACATGCACAGGACGAGGAACGGAATCCGAGAACGTACCTGGAGCGGCGCACGGACCGCCTCGAGCCGCGGGCGCGAGGAGCGCCCGGCGGCACCACCCGGGAGCGCAGTGAGGGGCGCACGGCGGGCAGGGGCGGGGGCCGGCGTCGACAGAGGACGCGCCGCAGCCTGTCGTGAGCTCATGAGTGCTTCTCCCCTCGGTTGCGGTGTCGCAGGTGATCAGGTGTGGGACGCAGCCGTTCGGCGGCGCGCAGGCGCACCGACGCGGAGCGCGGGTTGTGCTCGAGCTCGTCCGCCGGGGCCTCCTCGGCCCCACGGACGAGCAGCTTCAGGTACGGCTTGTGGGTCTCGGGCTCGACGGGCAGCCCCGCCGGCGCGCTCGACGTCGCACCGCGTGCCAGCTCACGCTTGACGATGCGGTCCTCGAGGGACTGGTACGACTCGACGACGATGCGCCCACCGACCGCGAGCGCCTCGACGGCGGCCGGGACCGCGCGCTCGAGCACCTCGAGCTCGCCGTTGACCTCGATCCGCAGCGCCTGGAAGGTGCGCTTGGCCGGGTTGCCGCCGGTCTTGCGGGTCGCGGCCGGGATGTTGGCACGCACGAGGTCCACGAGCGCCGCGCTGCGGGTCCACGGCTCGACCTCTCGGCGGCGGATCACCGCGCGGGCGATGCGCTGCGCGAAGCGCTCCTCGCCGTACTCCCGCAGGATCCGGACCAGGTCGCGCTCGTCGTAGGTGTTGAGGACGTCGGCGGCCGTGAGACCCGTGGTCGCGTCCATGCGCATGTCGAGCGGCGCGTCGTGGGCGTAGGAGAAGCCACGCTCCGACTCGTCGATCTGCAGCGACGAGACGCCCAGGTCCATCAGCACCCCCTGGACGGACGGCAGGCCGAGGTCGGCGATCACGTCGCCGATCTCGTCGTAGACCGCGTGCACGGCCTGGAACCGGTCACCGAACCGGGCGAGCCGTTCGGAGGCCAGTGCGATGGCCTGCGTGTCACGATCGATGCCGATCACCCGGGCCGTGGGGATCTGCTCCAGGACGGCCTCGGTGTGCCCGCCCATGCCGAGCGTGCAGTCGACCAGGACCGAGCCGGGGGCCACGAGGGCCGGCGCGAGGAGGTCGACGCACCGTTGGAGGAGCACCGGGACGTGCCGGTCCTCCGCTCCCGCTCCTGACGTGCTGCGAGGTGTGGACATGACGCCTCCTTCCTGGTCGGTGCTCGTCGTGCTGCTCGTGGGGTGATGCATGGTCCTCGGTGTCTGCCTGTCGTACGTGGTGCCGGTGAAGCCGTGCCGCGCCGCCGGACCAGGTCTCCCACCGCGTCCGTTCTGGCACCGGGGAAGTGCGCCAGACCGGGCGGGAGGAGGCCTCGTCCTGCGGGAGCGTCAGGTCCTCGTCGTCCAGCTCTTCATGTCGTCGTGCGGTCGTGCGGTCGTGCTGCCGGTCAGAAGCGGAGGGCGGGAAGCACCTCCTCCGCCGTGGTGGCGTACCCGGCCTCCTGCTCGGCGAGGTAGGTCGACCACGCCGAGGCGTCCCAGATCTCCACCCGGGTGCCGGCGCCGATCACGGCGACCTCCCGGTCGAGCCCTGCGTACGCCCGGAGCGGAGCCGGGATGGAGATCCGCCCCTGCTTGTCCGGGATCTCGTCGCTCGCGCCCGAGAGGAAGACCCGGAGATAGTCCCGCGCCTGCTTGCTCGTGACGGGGGCCTGACGGATCTGGTCGTACATGCGTCGGAACTCGTCCATCGGCAGGAGGAAGAGGCAGTGCTCCTGCCCCCTGGTCATCACCAGCCCGGGCGCGAGCTGGCTGCGGAACTTCGCGGGGAGGATGAGGCGACCCTTGTCGTCCAGACGGGGGGTGTAGGTGCCGAGAAGCAGGCTCGGGGAACCGCTGAACAGCTCGCTCATCCGCCTTGCCCTCCCCTCCTGCTCCCACTTCCTCCACAGTACTCCACATGCCTCCACGAAGCCCGGGATATCACCGCCAATTCACCCCTCTTCGCACAATCTCCGCAGGTCAGACGGTGGAGGACACGGTGGGGTGCCGGACGCGGACGAACCCGTGCCGGCCGGCGTTTCCTCACGTTCGCCCGGCTCGTCCGCACCGCGCACGGCAGCTCGGCGCATTTCGGGATCCGGACGGGGAGGAGAGTGGGGACAATGGTCAACTAGGCTTGCGAGTCCGCACACCGAGCGTGGCCAACGGAGGTTTCTCGTGCTCACCGACTACACCTCTCCCCCGTCCCGTGACGGCCTCGATCCGCTCGGCGAGCTCGTCGAGGCGACCGGTCGGATCCGTTCCCGGATCGAGTCGGTGATCTCCGGACGCCCGGAGCTCGTCCACCTCACCGTCGCGGTGCTCCTCGCCGAGGGGCACCTCCTGCTCGAGGACGTGCCCGGCGTCGGCAAGACGACCCTCGCCAAGGCGCTCGCACGCACCATCGACTGCCACGTGGGCCGCATCCAGTTCACGCCCGACCTGCTCCCGAGCGACCTCACGGGCGTCAACATCTACCGGACGCAGACGCACGACTTCGAGTTCCGCCCCGGACCCGTGTTCTCCAACATCGTCATCGGCGACGAGATCAACCGTGCGTCGCCCAAGACGCAGTCGGCCCTCCTGGAGTGCATGGAGGAGGGGCAGACGACGGTCGACGGCACGACTCACCCGCTCCCCCGCCCCTTCCTCGTGGTCGCGACGCAGAACCCGGTCGAGATGGAGGGCACCTACCCTCTGCCCGAGGCACAGCGCGACCGCTTCATGGCACGCCTCACGGTCGGCTACCCGGACGTCGAGGCCGAGCTCGAGATGCTCGACCGCCAGGAGTCGGACACCCCGCTCGAGCACATCGACCCCGTCGTCGACGGAGCGACGATCCTGCGCTTCGCGCAGGTCGCCCGCTCGGTCTTCGCCTCCCCCGCCGTCAAGAGGTACGTGCTGGCCCTCGTCACCCAGACGCGCGAGCATCCCGGTCTCAAGCTCGGCGCCTCGCCCCGCACCTCCCTCCAGCTGCTCCGCGCGGCCAAGGCGGTCGCGGCCATGGCGGGGCGTGACCACGTCCTGCCGGACGACGTCCAGCTGCTCGCCCAGCCGGTGCTCGCCCACCGGCTGATCCTGTCCACCGAGTCCCGCCTGGCCGGCCACACCGCCGCCCACGTGGTGGCCTCGATCGTCGAGCGCACACCGATCCCCGCCTACACGTCGACGGACAGCCGCTGACATGCCGGGCGCCCGCATGCTGCCCCGGCGCCCGCGAGGCCTCGCCCGGGTCCGGCCCACCGTCCGAGGCAGCGCCGTCCTCGGCGCGGGCATCGTGCTGATCGCCGTCGGATCGGCTCTGGGGCTGCGCGACGTCGTGGGGCTCGGGGCGGCCGGGGCCCTCGCGGTCCTCTCGTCCTGGGTGTGGATGGCCGTGCGTGGCATCGACCGCGGCCGTGGCGCCCTCCAGGTCGGCCGCAAGGTCGAGCCCGACCCCGCGGTCCGCGGGAACCAGGTCACCACCCGGCTCGTCGTGGCCCCCGTCCACCCGACGGCGACGGCGCTCGGGCGGCTCGCACGCCTGCAGATCAGCGAGCAGGCCGCCGGGGAGCTCTGCGAGCAGGACGCGCTGCGCGCTCAGGTCGTGACGCACCCCGATCGGATCGCCGTGCGCTACCGCCTGCGCCCCCAGCACCGCGGACGCTGGGCCCTCGGCCCCGTGCTGACCAGCCGCGTCGACGTGTTCGGCCTCGTGCGTGCGGCCCAGCCCCTGGGCGCGCCGAGCACCGTCACGGTGTGGCCACGCACGACCGACCTCTCGGTGCGTGGTGCACGCGCCTTCGGGGAGTTCGCGCGCTCGGCCCACGGCGCGCGGACGTCGTCGAGCGACGACAGCGTGCTGCGCGACTACGTCGCCGGCGACGACCCGCGCCGCGTGCACTGGGCGACCGCAGCCCGGCGCGGACAGCTCATGGTGCGCACGGACGAGAGCGCCGGGATGCCGCCCGTGACCGTGCTCCTCGACCGGTCGACCCTGCCTCCGCCGGGGACGGCCCGGTCCACGTCGGCAGCCGAGGACGGGGAGTGGGCCGTCGAGGCCGCCGCGTCCGTCGGCGTCTCGTTGCTCGCCGCAGGTCACCCCGTCCGCCTCGTCGCCTCGACGGGTGCCCCGGCGGTCGAGGCGATCCCGTACTCGCCCGGACGCCGGTCCGAGGGCACGGCCCAGCTCCTCGACCAGACCGTCGACCTGCAGGGTCACTCGAGCCGCCGGAACGCCGAGGCCGGGCTGATCGCGACCGCCGACGCGCTGCGCAGCACCAGGCGCCCCGCGGAGCTGACGGTCGCGATCCTCGCGCCCCTCGGGCCGCTCGCCCGGCAGGCGGTCGCCGCGATGGCGGGCGACGGGAACCACTGGGCGTTCGTCGTCGGGCCGCACGACTCGCCCGACCTGGAGGAGTCGCTGGGCGCGCTGCGCGCGACGGGGTGGCACGCCGTGCACGTCGACCCGCAGCTCACATCGATCGACCAGGCCTGGGACAGGCTCATGGAGGAGCACCGGTGACCACCCCGACCATCAGCACCCGGCGCGCCGACCTGGTGCGGACCACGACCACCACCGCGCTGGTCCTCGTCGCGACCGTCGCGTCGTTCCACGCCCTGACCGTGCTGATCGGGCCTGGGACGTGGACCCGCACCGGCACCGTCTTCGTGCTGGTCCTCGGCCTGGTCACCTGGGCCACCCGAGCGCTCCTCGAGACGCGCCCGTCGGCCTCGTCGGCACGCGCACGCTCGCTCGTACCGACGGTCGCGGGACTGCTCGTCGGTGCCTGGGGGCTGCTGGCCGTCTTCGGCGGGGTCACGTCCCGTGGGATCGACCTGGCGATCAGCAGCGCGAGCCTCGACAGGATCCTCGCCCGCTTCGCGGCAGGCCGACAGCTCATCGCCACCGAGACCTCACCGATCGAACCGTCGTTCCCCCTCGTCCTAATCGCCGTCGGCGGTGCCGCCCTCGTCTTCCTCCTGACCGACCTGATCGCGGGTGGGCTCCGGCTTCCTGCCGCCGCCGGCCTGCCCCTGCTGGCCCTGTGGATCCCTCCGCTGGTCATCGAGGGCGCGGTCCCGCCCGCCGTCTTCGTCGTCACGGTCACAGCGCTGCTCCTGCTGGTCGCCGTCGACAACCCGCACCGGGCCGTCCGCCGGACCTCCGGCGCGGCCGTCCAGACCGTCGACCGTGCCACCCGGGCGCTGCGCGCGAGCACCACGCTCGCCGCGACCCTCGCGATCGCGCTGGTCGCCCTCGTGGCAGGCTCCGCCGCCGGCGCGCTCCCCCAGATCGTGCGGTCGCCGTGGACGGCCTTCTTCACGAGCGCGGGCCCCACCGTCCGGCTGGCCAGCGACCTCGACATGGAGAGCAACCTCAAGGCCCGTTCGGAGGAGGTCGCCCTGACCTACGAGTTCCCGGAGGACCGTGCGAACGACACCAGCAGCACGGACGTCGGACCCTTGCGGATGTTCACGCTGACCGGGTTCGACGGGCGCAACTGGCGACGCGGCGACGCCCGCCAGGGGCCCCAGGTCGAGGAGTCGAACATCCTGTGGCCCGACGACGCGGGCACCGCCGCCGGCGAGCCTAGCCAGGTCGACGTCACGCTCCGGACGCTGCGCGACGAACGGCTCGTCCTGCCGACCGAACCCCGGACGGTCGCCGCCCCTGGCGAGTGGTTCTACGACGACGCCCGCGACGAGGTCACGGGGAACCAGGCGACCGAACCAGGGATGGAGTACTCCTTCGTGGTGCACCCGCGCGACCTGACCGCCCAGGCGCTGCGCGCCAGCGAGGGCGGCGACCTCGACGACCCGAACCTGCTCGAGGTCCCGGCCTCCTCCCACGAGGAGGACATCCGCGCCCTCGCGACCGAGATCACCGCCGAGACGGACAACCGCTACGACGCGGCCGTCGCGCTGCAGTCCTACTTCCGCGACGGGAGCCGGTTCACCTACTCGACCGAGGTCCCTGACGGTCAGACCGACGACACCGTGTGGAACTTCCTGCAGGACCGACAGGGCTACTGCGTGCAGTTCGCGACCTCGATGACGATGATGGCCAGGTCCATCGGGATCCCTGCACGCATGGCCGTCGGCTTCCTGCCCGGCGAGCGGACGAGCGACAACCTCTTCGAGGTCACGGGCAAGGACTCGCACGCGTGGCCCGAGCTCTACTTCCCCGGCCAGGGCTGGGTGCGCTTCGAACCGACACCGGCGGTCCAGGCGGGCGCGGTCCCCTCGTGGGCCGACCCTCTCCTCGCCGCCAACAACGCGCCGGCACCTGCGGATCCTGGCGAGGTCCCGACGAACGCCGCGACGCCGAACGCACCCAACACCACAGCACCCACGACCGGCCCTGCTCCCGACCTCAGCAGCGGGACCGGGAACACGCAGGACGGCATGCAGCGGACCTGGATCATCGGCGCGAGCGCCCTGGCGGTCCTCCTGGCACTGTCGGCGCTCGCCTGGCTGATCGTGCGCCGTCGTACAGAACCCGACTCCACGCCGGACGTCGAGAGCACCTGGGCAGAACTCACGGAACGCCTCGGCGACCTGGACATCCGCTGGCCCGCCTCGGCGACGCTGCGCAACGTGCCGGCTCTCGTGGTCGCCCAGGTGGTCGCACGCACCGGAAGGCAGCTTCCCGTGTCGACGACGGACGCGCTGGTGACGCTCACGTCAGCCGTCGAGGCCGAGCGCTACGCCCGCACCTGGCAGTCGCCCGGGGCGGAGACGCTCACCTCGCTGCTCAAGCAGGTGGTCACCGGCGTCCGCGAGGGACTCAGCGACCGCCCTGCTCACGTCGACGGTCCCAGCGCTCTTCCAGTCGGGTGAGGAAGCCCTGACCGGAGGGTGAGCTCTTGGTGGTGCCGCGGGGCGGCGTGACCTTCCCGTCTCCGTCGACGACGCCCACCGGGCCGCTCGCGCGCTTGCGCGGTGCGGAGAAGGCGAAGGCCACCCCCGCGAACATCACGACGAACCCGGCCACCCCGAGCCACGGGTTGGCCGTGGCCGCCCCGACGACGAGGAGGAGGAGTCCGCCGACCACGCCGATCCCTGCCGCGACATAGCGCAGGCCGGACTTGCGGGGCGTGGACTGAAGTGTGGTCGCCAACCGCGGATCATCCGAGGTCAGCGCTCTTTCCATCTGTTCCAGTACGCGCTGCTCGTACTCAGACAGAGGCATGGGCACCCCCGGGTGTCAGCAGTTGAAGTGTGTCCCTCTCAGGATAGATCGACATCCGCCCTGGTGGTAGTCGAGCGTCGACGGGTGGACGCCGGACCGATCGAATTCACCCCGAAACGGTCACGGATCCGGTCGAGCGTCTCCTCGGCCGCGCGCCGCGTCCCTGCCTCCTCCTGCACCGCCTCGTCGAGGGTGGGCTGGAGCGTCGAGGTGCTCCGGGCCTCGAGGTTCTCCGCCCTCACCCCGACGAGCCGCACCGGGAGACCCCTGCGGTCCACCGACTCGACGAGCTCGCGGGCCACCTGGTGGATCTCCTGCGCGACGTCCGTCGGAGCACGCAGGGTCCTCGAACGCGTGAGGGTCCGGAAGTCCGACGTTCGGACCTTGACGCTGACGGTCCGTGCCACGAGCCCCTGGTGCCGCAGCCGCGCGCCGCACCGGTCTGCGAGCCCCAGCAGGGCCGAGCCGATCACCGCGGAGTCGTACAGGTCGTGCTCGAAGGTCGTCTCGGCACCGATGCTCCGTTCGGCACGCCCGGGCTCGACGGGACGCGGGTCCCTGCCCCACGCGAGGTCGTGGAGGTGCGCGCCCGCGGCCTTGCCCACGGCCGCCTGCACGGCCGAGACCTCGGTGTCCGCGAGCTCGGCGACCGTCGTGATGCCCCAGTCGGCGAGCAGCTTCTCGGTCCGCTCCCCCACGCCCCACAGCGCGCCGACCGGAAGCGTCCGCAGGAACGGAACGGTCGCGGCGGCAGGCACCAGCATCATGCCGTCGGGCTTGGCGTGCGTCGAGGCGAGCTTCGCGACGAACTTGGTCGTGGCGATCCCCACCGAGCACGTGATGCCCACCTCTGCCTGCACGCGCTCACGGAGGTTCCTCGCGATCACCGTGGGGGCACCCAGCCGGCGCCGGGCTCCGCTCACGTCGAGGAAGGCCTCGTCGATGCTGATCTGCTCGACCAGCGCCGTGACCTCGTGGACGATCTCCATGACCGCCCGCGAGGCCTCCTGGTACGCCCGGTGGTCCGGAGGAAGCACGACGGCCTGCGGGCACAGCCTCCGGGCGAGAGCCATGGGCATGGCCGAGTGGACGCCGAAGGCGCGAGCCTCGTACGTGGCCGCGAGGACCACGCTGCGTTCCGACCCGCCGACCACGACCGGGCGCCCCCTCAGCTCAGGTCGACGGCGGAGCTCGACCGAGGCGAAGAAGGCGTCCATGTCGACGTGCAGGACGGAGCACCCCGTCTCGTCCGTCCCCCAGTCCCGGTGCGCCTGGGCGGAGCGCGGGCCGCGGCTCACGGAACACCTGCCCCCTCGAGGAGGGGCCTGCCCGTCACGAGGCCACGACCCGGAGCGTGGGATGCCGGACGAACCCTGCGTCCGGGTCGATGATCATCGCGACCTCGTCACGGAAGTCCTCGGCGCAGACCATGATCTCCTCGGCGCGCCCAGGGTCGACCGCGTCGAACCTCCCGGCGTCCACCGCCGCCCGGATCCGTGCCCCGCCCGCGAAGTAGACCGACCAGGCCGCGAGACCAGGCTCGACGACGGCCAGCAGGTCCCAGACCGAGCGGGCCCGGGAGCGCGCGGAGGGCCTGCCCCGCAGCGCGACGACCGCCGCAGCGGCGCGCAGAGCCCCGAGGTGGGCGTGGACGAACCGCTCTGCCGGGTCTGCCGCGAGGTTCGCCGCGATGATCTCGGCGTCGGCCCGCGCGAGGAGCCGAGCGACGTCAGGGGCGAGCGCACCCGGCGAGACCCTGTGCTGCGTAGTCATCTCAACACCTCCGAAGTCAACTATCGAACACCTGTTCGACGAAAGTCAATCCGTCCGGGCGGGCCGTCCGCCTGTCCGACGCCGACCCGCCCGCGCGATGCCCCTACGGTGGACCCATGCCTCGCAAGTCCTCCCGACGGACGTCCCGTCGCTCCCCAGCATCCACCTCGGCACCCACAGAGCCCTCCCCGGCCCCTCGGCGGGCTCGAGGCGGCACCCGGCCTCGCGGTGCGGAGAGCGTCCACGAGCTCCCCGCGGGTGAGGTCCAGACATCGACCGGGACGGCCGAGCTGGTCCCCGACCCGGACGGCAGCACGGGCGTGACGCTCATGGTCAACGGCGTCGCCAGCTCGCACCTGGACCTCGCAGACCCGGGCCTCCTGACGTTCGAGTACATGCAGCAGATGGCCGCGGTCCTGGGGGCCCTCCCGGCAGGACCGCTGCGTGTCGTGCACCTCGGCGCGGCAGGCTGCACGCTCGCGCGCTACGTCGAGCACGAACGGCCGGACTCGCGCCAGATCGCGGTGGACCTCGACGCCGACCTCGTCGCCCGTGTCCGTGAGTGGTTCGCCCTCCCCCGCGCACCGCGGCTCCGGCTGCGCGCCGGAGACGCCCGGGCCGAGCTCGCGACGCTGCCGGACTCGAGCGTCGACGTCGTGGTGCGCGACGTCTTCGCGGGTGACACCACTCCCGCGCACGTCACGACGGTCGGCTTCGTCCGCGAGGCGCTGCACGTCCTGCGCCCCGGCGGCGTCTACCTCGCCAACTGCGCGGACCGGCCGCCGCTCGCGCTGGTCCGCAGAGAGCTCGCGACCGCTGCCGCGGCCCTCACCCCGTTCTCGACGGGCGCAACCACCGAGGGCCGGATCGGACTGATCGCCGAACCGGGTCAGCTCAAGGGGCGCCGCTACGGGAACCTCGTCCTGGTCGTCGTGCGCCCGGTCGACGACGCGACCTCCGCCGACGAGAACCAGGCGGCCCAGGACGACCCCGTGCCGTTCGGGCTCGACGACCCGGGCCTGGCGCGCGCCCTGCGCAGCCTCCCGGTCCCCGCGACCCTCCTCGCCGGGGAAGAGGTACGACGCTTCACGGGCACGGCGGTCCCGCTCGAGGACGATCTCCCGCTCCCCGTGCCCGACGGCGCCACCCGCCCAGGTGCGTCCGACGCGGCCTCGCGCGACGTCGTCGGGCCTGGGACCTCATGACACCGGAGGCCGCACCCCTGGGGGTGCGGCCTCCGGATCCGGCTCGCGAGAACCGGGAGAAGATCAGGGAGATCAGAGCGGGCGGACGTTCTCCGCCTGCGGGCCCTTGGGCCCCTGGGTGATCTCGAACTCGACACGCTGAGCCTCTTCGAGCGACCGGTAGCCCTGGGCCTCGATCGCCGAGTAGTGGACGAAGACGTCGGCTCCGCCGTCGTCCTGGGCGATGAACCCATAGCCCTTCTCAGCGTTGAACCACTTCACAGAACCCTGCGCCATGCTGTTCCTCGTACCTTCTGTCCAACCGGGGACATCCGCGAACGGACCCTTCGCCCGTTCATCGAGCCGTCGCAGCCGGACCCGCGACCCGCTCCGCGTGGTTCCGGTCGTGGCGACCGCCGGCTGGACAGGCACGACCCCGGCGGACCGGGATCCTGCTGCGTCGACACCGGTTCACGCGAAGGCATGTCTCGAGCACGTCACTGCAACGAGACCTAGTTTTGCACGGTCAAGGTGAGGTTCGCCACGTCAAACGCCGGGAAATACCGTGATTCGTCCCCACAACCTCCGCAGAACCTCCGCGAGGGACCGGTCACTCGCCACCCTGCTGGGCGAGGAAGCGCTCGAACTCGGCCCCGAGCTCGTCCGCCGTCGGGATGGGAGCGGAGTCCGCGAGCAGGCTCGTGCGGCCCACCGAGCGGGCGAACGCGTCGTACTGCTCCTCGAGCGCGCGCACCACGGCCGTGACCTCCTCGGACTCTGCCATCTGCCGCTCGACCTCCTGGACGGCCTCCTGGGACGCGTCCGCGAGCGCCGCGACGCGCAGGTCGAGACCCGTCGACCGCTGGACGTTCTCAAGGGCGACGACCGCCGCCGGCGGGAACGGCGACTGCGCGAGGTAGTGCGGGACGTGGACCGTGAACCCCAGGGCGTCGTGCCCCGACTCCCCGAGACGCAGCTCGAGCAGCGCGGCCAACGAGCCAGGGACCTTGACCGTGCCGAACCACGACGTGTGGTCCTCGATCAGCTCGCGCCGGGTCGCGTGCGCCGTCACCGAGAGGGGACGCGTGTGCGGGATGCCCATGGGGATGCCGTGGAAGCCCACGACGAGCGAGACGTCGAAGCGCTGCACGAGCTCGCGCAGCGCGGCGACCACGCGCTCCCACTGGAGGTCCGGCTCGATACCGTGGAGGAGCAGGAAGCCCGTCCCCTCGGCGTCGCGCACGTGATCGATCGCGAGGAACGGCTCGTCGTACGAGGCCCACCGGTCCGCGTCGAAGACCATCGTCACGCGCTTCGAGCGGTAGTCGAGGAGCTGGTCCACATCGAACGTGACCAGGCGTGTGACCTCGAACTCCTCGAGAAGGTGCTCGACCGCGAGGTCACCGGCCGTGCCGGCGTCCACGAACCCGCGCACCGAGTGCAGCAGGACCGGGCCGACCGCGCGGAGCGAGGTCCCCTCCTGTGCATGCGTCGCCGCGGGCAGGACGCGCGCCACCGCGGCCTCGTCCACCTCGTAGATCCCTCGTGGGTCCAACACCAGAAGCTCCTCCGTCGTCGTGCGATCCCTGCCGCCCGCCGGGGCGGGGAGCCGACCGGGACCGTGAAGGTCCCCGCGCAGCCCGCTCGTCGGCGGTTCGATCAGGACAACACCACGCACCGCCGGAACCTTCCCGGCACGAGGCCCTCCCCTCCGTACGCCCGGAGCGTGCCGTGCCACGGGGCGCGAGCACGCCGGCACGCACCTGCTCGGGGCGTCGCCCGTCGTCTCAGCGACCGGGGAGGCGGACCACGGTGACGAAGAAGTCGTCGATCTGACGGACGACGTCGATGAACCGGTCGAAGTCGACGGGCTTGGTCACGTAGGCGTTCGCGTGCAGCGAGTAGGAACGGACGACGTCCTCCTCGGCCTCCGACGTCGTGAGCACGACCACGGGGATCTGCCGGAGGGCCGGGTCCGACTTGAGCTCGCCGAGGACCTCGCGCCCGTCCATCCGCGGGAGGTTCAGGTCCAGCAGGATCAGGTCCGGGGTGGGCGCGTCCGCGTACTCCCCCTCCTTGCGCAGGAAGGCCATCGCGCTGACACCGTCGCTGACGACCGAGAGCCGGTTCGTGACCTTGTGGTCCTCGAACGCCTCACGCGTCATCAGGACGTCGCCCGGGTCGTCCTCGACCAGCAGGACGTCGATCACCTTGTGCCCGTTGCTCATGCCGTGTCCCCGCAGTCCGTCGTCCCCAGGTCGCCCCGGTCCTCCGGGGCCACGCCGCGAGCCTAGTCGACGAGCGTGCCTCCACGTCTCAGCACGTGGCGCGAGGTCGCGGGCCCGGTCGGCTACGGAGCGTCCGGCGAGGGCCGGTGGCCAGCGGCGGAGGGATCGTAGGCGTGCGCGATCGTGAACCGGACCGTCGTCCCGCCGCCCTCGGTCGGCTCGAGCCAGATGCGGCCGCCGTGGTACTCCACGATCCGCTTGCACAGCGCGAGGCCGATCCCCGTCCCCTCGTAGACGTCCTTGGGGTGCAGCCGCTGGAAGATGACGAACACCCGTTCGGCGTACTGCGCGTCGATCCCGATCCCGTTGTCGACCACGCTCAGCTCCCACGAGCGCTCGCTCGCCCGGACGCCGACGTGGACGACCGGCGGACGCTCCGGGTCGCGGAACTTGATCGCGTTGCCCACGAGATTGACGAGGAGCTGTTCGAGCAGCGCCTTCTCTCCCCGCACCGTCGGGAGCGGGTCGTGCGTCACGACGGCTCCCGTCGCGGCGATCTTGTCCTCGAGGTCCGACAGGGCCACCGCGAGCGCCTTCTCGAGGTCGACCTGGACCCGCTCGGTCCCGGTCCGCCCGACGCGCGAGAACCCGAGCAGGTCCTGGATCAGCCGCTGCATGCGCTTGGCGCCGTCGACCGCGAACTCGATGTACTGGTCCGCGCGGTCGTCGAGCTGTCCGCCGTACCGTTTCTGCAGCAGCTGGGTGAACGACGCGACCTTGCGCAACGGCTCCTGGAGGTCGTGCGAGGCGACGTAGGCGAACTGCTCGAGGTCACGGTTCGACCGCTCGAGCTCCTGGGCCTGGGCCGCGAGCAGCTCGTGGGAGAGCTCGACCTCCTCGTGCGAGGCGCGGATCTCGGCCACCTGGCTCACGAGCTCCTGACGCATGTGCTCGATGTCGATCGCGAGCGCCCCGATCTCGCCGGGTGCGCTGACCGCGACCGGCTGCCGCAGCCGACCGCCGCTGACGACCCGGACCTGGTGGGCGAGGGAGGTCACGGGCTCGGTGATCCATCGCTTGAGCACGCTCCACAGGACCGCGCCCACGAGCAGCGCAGCGAGGACGAGGACGACGACCGAACCGAACAGCACCTGCGTCCAGCTCTCGAGCGCCTCGACCTTCTCCGACCGGACGGAACGCAGGACGGTGATGTAGTCCCTCGTCGCGACCCGGGCGTCGTCGAACAGTCGGGCGCCCTCGAGCTTGTCGTCGGTCGTCACGGCGTCCGGGGCGCCGTCCTGGACCTTCTGGACGGACGGCAGGGCGTACCCCAGCGCCCACTCGTGGATGGCGGTCGACGCCCGGTCCAGGGCGGCCGCCACGGGAGGGGACACCGAGAGCACCTCCGACGTCGCGTCGTCGTGGAGGGACACGGAGCCGTCCGAGCCGATCGAGCGCTCGAACGGCTCGAGGTTGACCTCGGCCCCCGTCGCGAGGAAGGCCCGCACCGACGACTCGGCGTCGACGAGCGAGATGTAGGCCGTGTCGGCCTGGGTGATGGCGGTGAAGTAGGGGTTGGTCACCTCGTCCTGGATGCGCACGACGTTGACGAGCGCGACGACCGAGGTCACGAGGACCGCGAGGAGGATCGCCGCGGCGACCACCAGGAGGACACCGAGACGGCGCCGCAGGGACGCGCCCTGCGGGGCGGTCCTCGCAAGGATCTCGGGCTCGCGGTCGGTGCCCGGCCGCCTGCCGTCCGCAGCGTCGGTGCGGGTCGGGGACGGCGCGGGCGTCGCGGGGCTCGCGGAGGCTGCACGAGGCTCGCCCTCGGCAGGCGCTCCCCCCGCCGCCGCCGGGTCTGTCGTCACTGCGACCACTCGTCGGAGTCTGCGAGGGTCGCGGTCCGCTCGCCGCGGGCTGCCTGGTCCGGTCCGCCCCACCCGACGACGAGGACCGCCGCGTCGTCGGCCAGCGGCCCGCCGTGCAGGTCTCGGACGCGGCGGAAGACGCGCTCGACGAGCCCCTCACCCCCGTGCGTGATCTCCGTGTCGACCGCGGCGAGGAGCCCCGCGACCCCCAACCGCTCCCGGCGACCAGGCGCCCCGGGGACGAAGCCCGTCCCGGGGACCGCCGGATCCTCCGCCAGGGTCGCCTCGATGAGCCCGTCGGTGTAGAGCATGAGCGCCCAGGGCGCCTCGAGCTCCACGTGCTCGGCGCTCCAGCCCCCGCCCACGGGGATGCCGAGCGCCCGACCGCGCGACGTCGTCGGGAGCTCCGAGCACGAGTCCTGCAGGAGCAGCGGCGGCATGTGCCCCGCGAGATAGAGGTCGACCCCCGAACGGTCGGCGGAGATGACGACCTGGCACAGCGTGACGAACACCTCGGGGCGGGCACGCTCAGGTACCAGGACGCGCTCGACGAGCGGCAGGATCTGGTCGGGGGCGACGTCCGACAGGACGAGCGTGCGCCAGGCCGTGCGCAGCGTCGCCCCGAGCGCGGCCTCGTCGGGTCCGTGCCCCGCGACGTCACCGATGAGGCACAGGACGCTGCCGTCGCTGCGCTCGACGGCGTCGTAGAAGTCGCCGCCGAGCAGCCCGTTGCCCCCCGGGATGTAGCCGACCATGACCGCGATCCGCTCGTCCGAGACGAGTGCCTTGGGCAGGAGGGCGCGCTCGAGGCGCGCCGTCTCCGCGGCACGAACCTCGCTGCGGTACAGCGCGCGCTGCTGCTCCTTGGAGCGACGCCGCTGCACGGCATACCGCACCGAGCGGCCGAGGAGGTCGCCGTCGACCTCGCCCTTGACGAGGTAGTCGTCGGCGCCGGCTGCCACGGCCTGGACCCCGAGGTCGATCCCGGTGTGCCCTGTCAGGACGACGAGGGCCGGCGGGTTCGGCCGCGACTGCAGCCGCTCGACCGCGGACAGGCCCACCGCGTCCGGCAGACCGAGGTCCAGGAGGATGCAGTGCACGTCGTGCTGGCCGAGCTTCTCCAGGGCGGCGTCGAGCGCGGTCGCGCGGTGCAGCTCGACGTTGACGCTCGCGTCCTCGAGCAACGCCTCGACGAGGATCGCGTCCCCGTCGTCGTCCTCGACGAGCAGGACCCGCAGCAGGTCCTCGGGCGACAGGACGTCAGGGGCCCCGTCCTGCGCACGGGGCGGCACCGGGTCAGTCACCACGACGCGCACTCCCCACTCTCGCCATGGTTCCCGATCGTAGAGGACAGCGCTGCCTCGCGGTGGGATGCGGAGGGACCTCCTGTGCCGCCCGGCGTGCCGGGCACACCGGCACCGACGGGCGAGCGGCAGGTCCGCGCCCCGGTCCGCGCCTCGGTCGGATGGCACCCGAGACCGCGCGGATCGGCAATAATGGACGGCTGCATCGCGGGGGTGCGCGAGCGGGCCACGTGGGACCAGAGGACAGGACGGATCAGGGTGCGCGAGACGAGCGACCGGACGAGCGGGACACGGGCTCCGGACGGACAGGTCCCGGCCACGCCGGACCACCAGCCCTCCGGACGGCAGGAGGAGATCGGCAAGGAGCAGGTCGTCGTCGACACGCTCTACGGCCGCCTCGACGAGCTCCGCGCCGCGACCCGGGCCCGCCTCGCAGGCGTCCGCCGCGGCGGCCCCTCGGGCTCCCCCCAGAACCGCAGCGAGCGCGACGCGTTCGCGACCCTCTACGAGGACAGGCTCGCTCAGCTCGAGTCCGTCGAGGAACGCCTGACCTTCGGGCGCCTCGACCTCGACGACGGCACGACGCGCTACGTCGGCAGGATCGGCCTGTCCGACGAGGACCACGCCTCGATCCTGACCGACTGGCGGGCTCCTGCCGCCCAGGCCTTCTATAGGGCGACCGCCGCCCACCCCGACGGGGTGCGACGCCGTCGGCACCTCGTGACCAAGGGACGCAACGTGACCGGGCTCGAGGACGAGGTCCTCGACCTGTCGTCCGACGCGGCCACGCAGTCCTCGCTCTCGGGCGAGGGAGCCCTGCTCGCCGCGATGGCGGCCGGGCGGACGAGCCGGATGGGCGACATCGTCGCGACGATCCAGGCCGAGCAGGACGCGATCATCCGCTCCGAGCTCGCGGGAGCGCTCGTCGTCCAGGGCGGACCGGGGACGGGCAAGACCGCCGTCGCGCTGCACCGCGCGGCCTACCTGCTGTACGCCCACCGCCGGCTGCTCGAGCGCTCGGGCGTCCTGCTGGTCGGCCCCAGCCTGTCCTTCCTGCACTACATCGACCAGGTCCTGCCCTCGCTCGGCGAGACCGGGGTCGTGAGCACGACGATCGCCGAGCTGCTCCCGGGACTCGTCGCCGACGGCGAGGAGTCTCCCGAGGTGGCCCGCATCAAGGGCCGCGCGTCCTGGGCCAGGATCGTCCAGCGGGCGGTCCGCGCGCGCCAGCGCGTGCCCGCCGAGGACCAGCACCTGCGCATCGACGGGCACGACCTGGTGGTCCGACGCTCCGACGTGCGCGACGCGATCGCCAAGGCCCACCGCACGCACAAGCCGCACAACCTCGCGCGGGTCCCGTTCGTCCGCGAGATGCTGGGCCGGCTCGCCGACCAGTACCTGGCCGAGCTCGGCGGGCCGGTCGCGCCCGAGGAGCGGGCCGAGGTGATCGACGACCTGCGACGCCAGCGCGAGATCCGGATCGCGCTCAACCTCGCCTGGATGCCGCTGACTCCCGAGCGCCTGATCGAGGACCTGTTCGTCAAGCCGCACCGCCTCGCCGAGGCGGCACCCGACATGTCACGTGCGGACCGCGCGGCTCTCGCCCGTCCCAAGGGTTCGCCCTGGACGCCCGCCGACGTGCCGCTGCTCGACGAGGCGGCCGAGCTCCTGGGCGAGGACGACCAGGCGGCGCGCGCCCAGGCCAAGGCCGAGGCCGCGGACCGCGCGGCGAACCTCGAGTACGCGCGCCAGGTCCTGGAGTCCTCGGGGGCCGGCGGCGGGATCGTCGGTGCCGAGATCCTCGCGGACCGCTTCGGCGGCGGCGGATCGCGGCTGACCACGGCCGAGCGGGCCGCCCAGGACCGTACGTGGACCTACGCGCACGTCGTGGTCGACGAGGCACAGGAGCTCTCCGCGATGGCGTGGCGCGCCCTGGTGCGTCGGTGCCCCACGCGGTCCATGACGATCGTCGGCGACGTCGCCCAGACGTCCTCCCTCGCGGGCGCCCGGTCCTGGGCGAGCATGCTCGACCCGCTGCTGCGCGACGCGTGGCGGCAGGCGACGCTGACCGTCAACTACCGCACACCCACCCAGATCGCGGACACGGCGCAGCGGTTCGCGGCCGCGTCGGGCCTCCCGACGTCGTCGCTCACCTCGGCGCGCGACGTCCCGGGCGCGCTCGTCCTGGCCCCGGTCGAGGGCGGGGCAGGTGTGGGTCACGAGGTCGTCGCGCGGGTCCGTGCGGCCCTCGCGGAGTTCGTCGGGCCCGACGGCGCGGGCCGGGTCGCGGTGGTCGCACCGGCCGGGCGCGTGACCGAGGTGCGCGAGCAGCTGGTCGAGGCCCACGGCTCGACGCCGCTGCTCACCGGTCCGGCCGCTGCCCTCCCCGGCGCGCTCGCCGCAGCCCTGACGGTCCTGAGCCCCACGCAGAGCAAGGGCCTCGAGTTCGACGCCGTCGTCCTGGTCGAGCCGGCCGAGATCCTCGCCGGGACCTCGGGCGCCTCCGACCTGTACGTGGCCATGACACGGCCCACCCAGCGGCTCGTCGTCGTGCACGCCCAGCCCCTGCCCGCCGGGTTCGCCGACTGAGAGGCGCGCGTACCGGCCGGGCGACCGGCCGGTACGCGGCCACGGCGCGGGGCGCTCGCACGGCGTCCGGCGGTCCGGGCCGGGCGTCCGAAGGACAAGACTCGTTTGGTGCTCATGGCAACTCGGAGCACCATAGGGAGGTGCTACGCGCCCTCTTCCTCGAAAACCTGCACCCACTCGCCACCTCGATCTTCGAGTCCGCCGGTATCGACGTGACCGTGCGATCCGGGGCCATGGACGAGGCCGAGCTGATCGAGGCGCTCCAGGGCGTCAACATCCTCGGCATCCGGTCCAAGACCAACGTGACCGCCCGCGTCATCGAGTCCGCACCGGACCTCGTCGCGATCGGCGCGTTCTGCATCGGCACCAACCAGATCGACCTCAAGGCCGCTGCCTCGCACGGCGTCGCGACGTTCAACGCCCCGTTCTCGAACACCCGGTCGGTCGTGGAGATCGCCCTGGCCGAGATCATCGCGCTGACCCGTCGCCTGACCGAGCGCGACCGCGCGCTCCACGACGGCATCTGGGACAAGTCGGCCGAGGGCGCGCACGAGGTCCGCGGCCGCACCCTGGGCATCATCGGCTACGGCAACATCGGGACCCAGCTCTCGGTCGTGGCCGAGGCGCTCGGCATGTCGGTCATCTTCTACGACACGGCCGAGAAGCTCGCACTGGGCAACGCCCGCCGCATGGACACCCTCGACGAGCTCCTCGAGACCGCCGACGTCGTGACCCTGCACGTGGACGGTCGGGGCGGGAACGCCGGCCTGTTCGGCGAGAAGCAGCTCTCGCGCATGCGCCCGGGCTCGATCCTGCTCAACCTCTCGCGCGGCTTCGTCGTCGACACGGGGGCACTGCGCGAGGCCATCCTGTCCGGTCACCTGTCGGGCGCGGCGATCGACGTCTTCCCCGAGGAGCCCAAGAAGCGCGGCGACCACTTCGAGTCTGACCTCCGTGGCCTGCCGAACGTCATCCTGACCCCGCACATCGGTGGGTCCACGGAGGAGGCGCAGGAGTCGATCGGCCAGTTCGTCGCCGGCAAGCTCCGCGACTACCTCGCCACGGGCTCGACCACGCTGAGCGTCAACATGCCCGGACTCGCCCTGGAGCAGAGCACGGGCGTGAGCCGCATCGCGCACCTGCACCGCAACACCCCGGGTGTGCTGGCCGCCGTCAACGCCGTGCTCGCGGAGCACGGCACCAACATCGAGGGGCAGATGCTCGCGACCCGCGGCGAGCTCGGCTACGTGGTGACCGACGTCGGCTCGGAGCTCGAGCCGGCCGCGATCGAGGCGCTGCGTGCGATGGACGCGACCGTCAAGCTCCGGGTCCTGTCCTGACCCGCTAGGAAGACCTGCTACGACGAAGGGACCGCACCCGTGGGTGCGGTCCCTTCGTCGTAGCAGGCGGGCCGGGCAGTGCCCAGCAGCGCGGCTCAGCCGGACTTGCGGCGGAACGTGCGCTGCACGGGTCCGACGGTCTCCGAACCGTGGACGGTGCCCGTGTTCGAGCCCCCGTCCGCGGTGCGGTGGCTCGCGGCGTTCTTGCGGTCCAGCGCCTCGCGGAACTTCGCCTTCGCGTCCTCGCTGGGCGTGGTCGCTGGTGTCTCGTCCTTCGACGTCGTCATCGGCGGGCCTCCTTGCTCTCGGTGGAACGGGTACGCCTGAGGGCGCTCCCCTGCCCCCAGCCTGGCGTACGCCGATCGGTAACGCCAGCGAATACGACCGGGTACGGTCGAGACATGTCGCACAAAACACCGGAGAGCACCGATGGCATGAAGTTCCGGCCAGCCGGCAGGTCAGGGCTGAGCCTGCCTGCCCTGTCGCTCGGACTGTGGCAGAACTTCGGGGACTCCACGCCGTACGCCGTGCAGCGCGAGCTCGTGCTGCACGCCTACGAGCGAGGGGTCGTCCACTTCGACCTCGCGAACAACTACGGCCCACCTCCGGGATCGGCCGAGGCCGGGTTCGGTCGCGTGCTCGCGAGCGACCTGCGCGGACACCGCGACGAGCTCCTCCTCTCGACCAAGGCCGGCTACCGCATGGGACCTGGCCCCTACGGCGAGGGTGGGTCGCGCAAGTACCTGCTGTCCTCGCTCGACGCCTCGCTGCGGCGCCTGGGGGTCGAGCACGTGGACGTGTTCTACTCCCACCGGTACGACCCGACGACCCCCCTGACCGAGACGATCGGTGCCCTCGCCACGGCCGTGACCTCGGGACGCGCCCGGTACGCCGCGATCTCGTCCTACTCGGCCCGCCGTACCGCGCAGGCGCTCGAGATCGCCGCGGACCTGGGCCTGCCGCTGGTCCTGCACCAGCCGTCCTACTCGATCCTGAACCGCTGGATCGAGGAACCGGGGACCGACGGTAGGACCCTGCTCGACGTCGCCGGTGACTCAGGGACAGGTCTCGTCGTCTTCTCACCCCTGGCCCAGGGCATGCTGACCGACCGCTACCTCGACGGGGTGCCCGACGACTCCCGCGCCGCGCGCGGCGTCTCGCTCCGTCCCGAGTTCCTCTCGCCGGAGAACCTCGCCCGGGTCCGCGCGCTGCACGAGATCGCGTCGGGTCGCGGCGAGTCCCTGCCACAGATGGCGCTCGCCTGGACTCTCCGCGACCCGCGGGTGACCTCGGTCCTGGTGGGCGCGCGCACCACCGCCCAGCTCGACGAGAACCTGCGCGCGCTCGAGGCTGCCCCGTTCTCCCCCGCCGAGCTCGCGGCGATCGACGCCGTGTCGCTCGAGACGGCCCCGGACGGCACGTCGCGTCCGCTCGACACCGGCATCAACATCTGGGCCGATCGGTCGAGCAGGCTCTGAGCACCGACCGGCCGCTGCGGACTGCGCCTACCCCCTGCCGACGCGGTTCACACCCCGACGGGACGCGGCTCGCCCAGCAACGGGTCCGCGCGGCCACCTGGTCACGCCAGGTGCGAAGCCCCTCCCGCGGGTGCGGGGTCCTCCTGCGCATGGTCGACGGTCCCGGAGCCGTCGAGCTCACGCACCGCGTCCTCCCGAGCCTCACGCTCGGCGCGCAACGAGTTGATCGCGGCCTCGAAGTCCTCGAGCGAGTCGAAGGCCTGGTAGACGCTCGCGAAGCGCAGGTAGGCGACCTCGTCGAGCTCGCGCAGCGGGCCGAGGATCGCCAGGCCGATCTCGTAGGCGTCGAGCTCGGCGCTGCCTCCGGCCCGCAGCGACTCCTCGACGCGCTGGGCCAGCACCGCGAGATCGTCCTCGTTGACCGGTCGCCCCTGGCAGGCCTTGCGCACGCCGGTGACGATCTTCTCCCGGCTGAACGGCTCGGTCACTCCCGAACGCTTGACCACGGACAGGCTCGCGGTCTCGATCGTGGTGAAGCGCCGGTTGCACGCAGGGCACTGGCGGCGACGACGGATCGATGCGCCGTCGTCGGAGGTCCGTGAGTCGACGACCCGAGAGTCCGCGTGCCGGCAGAACGGACAGTGCATGGGAAAGGTCTCCTGTGCTGGTCGGCCTGGCTCCGGAGCGGCCGCTCCGAAGGTGCGCCCCGAACGTACGTCGCCCGCTCGGCGACATGCAAGGCGCCTCGCGCCGGGCATCGGTCACAAACGGAGAACGGAGGTGGCCGAGAACCGGCCACCTCCGTCGGGACGCCCCCGTCCCCATCTCACGCCCGCGACTCGCCTCGCGGACGTCGACGCAACTGCGGAGACGCAGCGATGCGCGTCTCCTCCTCACCGACCGACCCCCCAGCCGGGTTGGTGAGGCAGTACTAACTTAGGGGAACCTAAGGGCAGTGCGCAACCCCTGCTCCAGGAGCAAGACGCCGGGACACGGCCGGACCAGGCACGACTCGCGCCGCCCCGGCCCCTCGGGGTGACACGTCACCCCTCGTCCACAGGGAGCAGCAGCTGCTGCCCGACCTGAAGACTGGTCGAGGAGAGCCCGTTGAGGGCCATCAGCTCGTCCACGAGGTCACGCACGTCGCGATCTCCCCCGGCGAGAGCCGCAGCGTGCTGCCAGAGCGTCTCGCCGGCCTCGACCGCGTGCACCGTGACCTCGCGCGGCTCGCCGGGTCCCGAGGCGAAGGCCTTCCCGCCCCACAGCACGACGAGCGCCATGAACCCGAGGACGAGCGCCGTCAGGACGACCCGACCGCGCCGCGTCAGGCGGAGGGGGCGTTCCGACGCCGACTCCTGACGCCGTGCCGCACGCCACTCGTCGATCGACACCACTGCGCTCATGTCCACTCCTTCGCCAGGGGTGCCCGAACCGCCTTCCCCGGTCGGTTCGAACACCTGTACGTCGAACATCTGTACGATTTCTATCACCGACGGCGCGTGTTGTCGAGACATGCTCGAACATGTGTTTGATTCGTGTCGCGCGGTGACCTACGCTGGACCTGTACCGGTCGTCCGATATGTCGGGCCCCTTCGGGGCGCGCGCAGGCGACCGGGAGCTCTTCGAGGAGACGGTGCCGCGCGCGGCGCTCTTTCCGCAGGACAAGGACCGGAACGGCCGAGCAGGGCGGAGACGACGATGGCGGGACGGGTGGCCGACACCACGGGCAGGCTCGCGAAGGTGCACGAGCTCCCCGACCCTGCGACGGGCGGGGACGGGCTCACGGCACGCCAGCGCCTGGTCCTCGAGACGATCCGGGCGTCGGTCGAGCAGCGCGGCTACCCGCCGAGCATGCGCGAGATCGGCGAGGCCGTCGGCCTGACCAGCCCGTCGAGCGTCAAGCACCAGCTGACGACGCTCGAGCGCAAGGGCTACCTGCGCCGCGACCCCAACAGGCCCCGCGCCATCGAGGTCGTCCAGACCGACGACTCGCGCGGGATCCGCGCTCTGCCCGGCAGCGGCTTCCCGCGCGTGGAGGGCGTGGACCCGGCCGAGGACTCCCCCGAGCGTCCCACCCCGTCGTACGTCCCCGTCGTGGGGCGCATCGCAGCCGGTGGTCCCATCCTCGCCGAGCAGGTCGTCGAGGACGTGTTCCCGCTGCCCCGTCAGCTCGTGGGCGACGGTGAGCTCTTCCTGCTGCGCGTGTCGGGCGACTCCATGATCGACGCGGCGATCTGCGACGGCGACTGGGTCGTCGTCCGCCGCCAGCCCGTCGCGGAGAACGGCGAGATCGTCGCCGCCATGATCGACGGCGAGGCGACCGTCAAGACGTTCAAGCGCATCGACGGGCACGTCTGGCTCATGCCGCACAACGAGGCGTACCGCCCGCTGTCGGGCGACGACGCCCAGGTGCTCGGCCGCGTCGTCTCGGTCCTGCGCAGTCTCTGACCTGCCCCCTCAGCACCCTGCTCCTGCATGACGAAGGGGACGGCCGCACAGGCCGTCCCCTTCGTCGTCCGAGGTTCGCCGACCAGCGACCCCAGGACTCTCGCGCGAGAACCCGCTCTAGCGAGTCGCCGTCACAGCCCGAAGCTCTTCGCGACCGCGCGCACCGAGTCCGCCGACGAGCGCAGACCAGCGAGCTCGATGTCGGACAGCGGGACCTCGATCCGCTCCCCGCACCCTCGCCGCTCGAGCAGCGACGGCACCGACAGGCACACGTCGCTGATCCCGTGGAAGTCCTCCAGGAGCGAGGAGACGGGCAGGACCCGGTGCTCGTCGTCGAGGATCGCCTCGATGATGCGGGTGGCGGCGAGCGCGACCGCGTAGTTGGTCGCGCCCTTGCCCTCGATGATGCGGTAGGCCGACTGCACGACCTCGTGCGCGATGTCCTCGCGCACCTCTGCGGTGAGCGGCCCGCGGCCCGTGAGCCCCTTCCAGTCGAGCAGAGGGACGCCGCTGATGGTCGCGGAGCTCCAGAGCGGGATCTCGCTGTCGCCGTGCTCGCCCGCGATGTAGGCGTGGACGTTCTGCACCGCGACGCCGCAGTGCTGCGCGACCAGGAAGCGCAGGCGGGAGGAGTCCAGGACCGTCCCGCTGCCGAAGAGCTGGTTCGCCGGCAGGCCGGAGTACTTGAGCGCCGCGTACGTCACGACGTCGACCGGGTTGGTCACCATGATGTAGATCGCGTTGGGTGCGACCTCGACGAGCCCCGGCAGGATGTTCCGGACGAGCGAGATGGTCGCGCCCGCGAGGTCCAGGCGCGTCTGCCCGGGCTTCTGCTTGGCACCCGCGGTGAAGACCACGACGTCCGCGTCGGCGCACACCGCGACGTCGTCGGATCCCTCGACCTTGGCCATGGGCATGAACTGGATGCCGTGCTGGAGGTCGAGGACCTCGGCCTCCACCTTGGTCTTGTTGATGTCGAGGAGGCTCACGGTGTGAGCGGCCCCTCGCATGAGCGCCGCGTAGGCGAGGGTCGATCCGACGGAACCTGCGCCGACGATCGCGAGCTTGGTGGTACGGGCGGGCACTGTGCCTCCTGGACGTTGTGCGGCAGGCGTCCGGCCGCCGCCGGGGCAGCGGCCGCGTCCACCGCGTGGACTGCCAGGTCTCAGCCTAGGGCGGACAGGCGCTCGAGCGCAGAGAGGACGACACGTCGGTCGGTCGTGGTCCAGAAGTCCGGCATCGACTTGGTGAGGTAGGACCCGTACCGGGCCGTCGCGAGGCGCGGATCGAGGACCGCGACGACACCGCGGTCTGCGGTCGACCGGATGAGCCGGCCCGCCCCCTGAGCGAGGAGCAGGGCCGCGTGGTTGGCCGAGACCTGCATGAAGCCGTTGCCCCCCGCGGCCTCGACCGCGCGGGCGCGCGCCGACTTCACCGGGTCGTCGGGGCGAGGGAACGGGATCCGGTCGATGAGCACGAGCTGGCAGCTCGGCCCGGGGACGTCCACGCCCTGCCACAACGACAGCGTGCCGAACAGGCACGTCCGCGGGTCTGCGGCGAACTCCTTGACGAGCGTGGGCAGCTGGTCGTCGCCCTGGCACAGGACGGGGACGTCGAGCCGATCACGCATGGCCTCGGCGACCGCGAGCGCCGCGCGCCGCGACGAGAACAGGCCCAGGGTCCGCCCGCCCGCCGCCGTGATGAGGTCGGCGATCTCGTCGAGCTGCCCGTCCGTCGCGGCCTCGCGGCCGGGCTGAGGCAGGTGCTTGGCGATGTAGAGGATGCCCTGCTGGGGGTAGTCGAACGGGCTGCCGACGTCCAGACCGCTCCAGGTCGCCCCGTCGTCGTCGAGCCCCAGGGAGCGGGCCACGGGGTCGAACGTCCCTCCGAGCGCCAGGGTCGCCGACGTGAAGACGCCCGTGCGCTCGGTCAGGAGGTTGGTCCGGATGAGACCGGCCACCGCGAGCGGCGCGGCGTGCAGCCTGCTCACGCCGTCCCCGCTCCACCGGCCGTCCTCGCCCGCGCGCGAGCACCACAGGACGTCGTGCCCCGTGGGGTCCTGCGCCATGCGCTCGGCGATCTCGAAGACCTGGAGCATGGTGGCCTGAGCCATCTTCATCCCGGTGTCGGGCTGCGCCTGGGGGCCGCCCGAGGTGTCCGGCTTGAGCGCGCTGAGCACGGTGCGCGCCGCGTCACGGACCGCCGCGACGGCCGAGCGCGCGTCGTCGGGCAGGCCGTCCGGGAAGCGCTCGGCCGGCAGCGAGGCGACCACGGTCCCGAACGCGCCGATCGCGAGGTCGAGGTCTGTCGTCTGCACGCCCCCGTGGCGACGCGCGAGCCGTGCTGCGTGCTCGATGATGGGCACCGAGAGGTCGGCCGTGGCGGCGGCCGTGACCCGGTCGCTGAGCTCGTGGGCCTCGTCGACCACGACCACGCCGTGCTCGGGCAGGACCCCGGGCGAGCCCGACGCGGCGATGCCGAGCATCGCGTGGTTGGTCACGACGACGTCCGCCTCGCGCGCGCTCGTGCGGGCCTGGTCGGGGAAGCAGTCGTCGATGAGCGGGCACTTGGCCCCCAGGCACTCGAGGGCCGTGACCGAGACCTGCCGCCAGGCCTTGTCCGAGACGCCGGGCACCAGGTCGTCCCGGTCGCCCGTCGTGGTCTCCTGCGCCCACTCGCGCAGCCGCACGACCTGCTCGCCGAGCGCTGCGGCCCCCGACGCCGCGCCCGGAGCGGGATGCTCCGCGACGCCTGCACGCTCGCCGCCCGTGGGCAGGTCGAACAGCGTGGGTTCGTCGGCCGGGTAGCCCCCCTCGATCTTGTGCTGGCACAGGTAGTTGTGCCAGCCCTTGAGGAGGGCGATGCGGGGCTCGCGCGGGAGCTTGTCGGCGACGGCCTGGGCGACCAGCGGGAGGTCTCGCGTGATGATCTGGCGCTGGAGCGCGAGGGTCGCGGTCGAGACGATGACGCGCTCGTCCTCGCACACGGCGTGGCGCACCGCGGGCACGAGGTAGCCGAGCGACTTCCCGGTACCGGTGCCCGCCTGGACCAGGAGGTGGTCAGGGCCACCCGAGCCGTCGATCGCGGTCGCGACGCTCACGGCCATCTGGTGCTGGCCCGCGCGGCGCCCGCCGCCGAGGGCGCCGACCGCGAGGTCGAGCAGCTCCTCGACGTCAGGGGTCGCAGAGCCCGTGGTCAGGGTGGTGGTGGTCTCCTCGGGCACCCCGGAAGTCTACGGCGACCCTCCGACACGACGATCCTGGACCCTGCAAGGGCAGCCCGCGCAGGCGCCTGGGCACGCCCGAGCAGGGGCCCGGGCTCCTCGAAGCCCGGGCCTCGCGCGCTCAGGCGCGGACGGCGACCGCGTGGAGCTCGAGCGCGAGCCCCTCGTCGACGCGTGCGAGCAGGCGCGTGCCCGTCTCGACGTGCTCCTCGAGGTCGATCTCGCCCGTGAGGTGCACGCGGTTGACCAGGTCGCCCCGGTGGTAGGGCACCACGAGGTCGACCGAGACGTCGGGCCGCGGCAGCTCGTCGGAGATGAGCTGGAGCAGGTCGTCGATCCCCTGCCCGGTGTGCGCCGAGACCACGATCGTGCGTCGCTCGCGCCCACGGATGCGGGCCACGACGTCGGGGTCGGCGATGTCGACCTTGTTGAGCACGACGATCTCGAGCACCTGGTCGATGCCCGGGATGTCCGCGAGGACGTGACGGACCGCGGCGATCTGCCCCTCGGGATCGGGGTGCGACGCGTCGACGACGTGCAGCAGCAGGTCGGCCTGGCCGACCTCCTCGAGCGTCGAGCGGAACGCCTCGACGAGCTGGTGCGGCAGCGCGCGGACGAACCCGACCGTGTCCGCGAGCGTGTAGACGCGCCCGTCCTCGGTCTGCGCGCGCCGCACCGTGGGGTCGAGGGTCGCGAACAGCGCGTTCTCGACGAGCACCCCGGCGCCGGTCAGCGCGTTGAGCAGGCTGGACTTGCCCGCGTTGGTGTACCCGGCGATCGCGACCGACGGGATGGCGTGGCGCTTGCGCGAGGACCGCTTGGTCTCGCGGGCCGGCGCCATCGCGGCGATCTCGCGCCGCAGCTTGGTCATGCGGTCGCGAATGCGGCGGCGGTCGAGCTCGATCTTGGTCTCACCGGGACCGCGCGAGCCCATGCCTGCTCCCGCGCCACCGACCTGGCCACCGGCCTGGCGGGACATCGACTCGCCCCAGCCGCGCAGACGCGGGAGCAGGTACTCGAGCTGTGCGAGCTCGACCTGCGCCTTGCCCTCCCGCGACTTGGCGTGCTGGGCGAAGATGTCGAGGATCAGCGCGGTCCGGTCGACGACCTTGACCTTGACGATGTCCTCGAGCGCACGTCGCTGCGAGGGCGCGAGCTCGCCGTCGATCACGACGGTGTCCGCGCCCGTGGCCGCGACGACGCCGGCGAGCTCGGCGGCCTTGCCCGAGCCGAGGTACGTCCCGGGGTCCGGCTTCTGGCGACGCTGGAGCACGCCGTCGAGCACCTGGGACCCCGCCGTCTCGGCGAGTGCCGCGAGCTCGCGCAGCGAGACCTCGGCCTCGGCCGCCGCGGCGTCGCCGCTGCCCGTGTAGAGACCGACGAGCACGACCTTCTCGAGGCGCAGCTGGCGGTACTCGACCTCGGTGACGTCCTCGAGCTCGGTCGAGAGGTTGGCGACCCGTCGCAGCGCCGTGCGCTCGGCGAGCTCGAGCTGCTCGCCGTCGTAGACGGAGTGCTGGGTGCCCCCCTCGGCGCGCGCGGTCCCCGCCCGAGCGAGCACCCGTGCCACGACGTCACCGGCGATGTCGCGCTCGGGGCGCTCCACGATCTCCGGTGCGGTCTCGGGGGTGGGGTTCGCAGGGGTCTGGGTCATGGGCCGCCTTTCAGCTGAGGGTCCGGGCCCCGGGTCCGTGTGACCTGGGCCGGTCGACGCCGTCCGGAAGACGCTCCGGTCGGCATGTCGTACAACAAGCGTGGCACGCCGGATCGTCCCGGCGCGAACCTATTCGCCGCGAGCGCAGCCTTTCACGCCCGCAGCGCCCGCGGGAACCGCCCGTGCGGGGCGGCCCCGCGCAGGGCGCCCGATAGGATCGACCCTCGTGACGACCACCCCTGGCACGACGCCCGAGCCCTCACCGGACCACTACTTCACGGCGCAGCCCGCGTCCGCCGAGGAACGTCGGGAGCTCACCGTCCGTCTCGCGGGCCGCGAGGTCACGGTCGAGGTCGCGTCGGGCATCTTCTCCCCGGGCCGCCTGGACCTGGGGACGCAGGTGCTCCTGCGCTCGGTCCCGGACCTCCCGCCCGCGGTCTCCGGGCCCGACGGCGCCGCGCACCTCCTCGACCTGGGCTGCGGCTGGGGCCCGGTCGCCCTGAGCATGGCGATCGAGTCGCCGGGCTCGACCGTGTGGGCCGTGGACGTCAACGAGCGCGCCCTCGACCTGGTCCGGCGCAACGCCGCCCGGCTGGGCCTGGAGAACGTACGCGCGGTGCGCCCCGAGGACGTCCCCAAGGACGTCCGGTTCGCCGCGATCTGGTCCAACCCGCCCATCCGGGTCGGCAAGGAGGTGCTGCACGACATGCTGCTGCACTGGCTGCCCCGGCTCGAGCCGGGTACCGAGGCCTACCTCGTGGTGCAGCGCAACCTCGGTGCCGACTCGCTCATGGCCTGGCTGAACGAGCACCTCGACGACGACCTGTCGGTGACCAAGCTCGCGAGCGCCAAGGGGTTCCGCGTCCTCGAGGTCACGCGCGCGGGCTGAGCCCTCGCTCCGCGCGGCAGTCGGTCCTGCCCCGACGGGACCTGCGCCCGACGCGCGCCGAGCACCCGGGGCGCTGCGCCGTCGGGCCGTCGCGGTCAGCGCCCGAACGCCGCCAGGTCGATCTCTCCCCCGAACACGATCTCCGCGCGACCGGCGAGCTCGACGCGGCCGCCCTCGAGGGCCGTCACGCGCACCGTGCCACCCGGCACGTCGACGAGCCACACATCCGGCGACTGCGGGCCACCCCACGCCCGGACCGCGAGCGCCGCGGCGCACGCGCCCGTGCCGCACGACTCGGTCTCGCCCACGCCGCGCTCGTGCACGCGCATGCGCAGACGCCCGACGACGGTCCCGTCGACCGAGACCTCCTCGCCGAGGGGGACGACGAGCTCGACGTTCGTGCCGTGCGGGGGCAGCGGGGAGACGCCGGGCACCGCGGTCAGGTCGGCGGCCTCGAGCTCGTCCTCGTGCGGCAGCGCGAGCACCGTGTGGGGGTTGCCCAGGTCGACGCTCAGCGCGGGGCGGGCGACCTCCCACCCCTTGACCGTGACCTCGGCGTCGAAACCCTCGTCGAGCGCCGTGCGGCCTCCTGGGAGGAACCAGGGGCCCATGTCCACGGCGTACCAGCCGTTCGCCTCCTTGCGGACGTACTTGACCCCTGCTCGCGTGCCCACGGCGAGGACCCGTGGTGCCGCGGGGGTGGCCGGGACGTCGGACGCGCCTGCGTCGTCCGTCGCGACAGGGGCAGGCGTGAGGTCCACGAGCCCCAGGCGCTCGGCGAAGGCCGCGAAGACGCGCACGCCGTTGCCGCACATCTCGGCGACCGAGCCGTCCGCGTTGCGGTAGTCCATGAACCAGATCGCCTCGGGGTCCTCGGCGAGGACCGCCGCGGACTCGGGCACGTAGGCCGTGGGGACCAGCCGGATCACGCCGTCGCCGCCGATGCCCGCGCGACGGTCGGCGAGCGCGCGGACCTGCTCGACGTCGACGTCGCGGCTCCCCTCGAGGTCGGCGAGCAGGACGAAGTCGTTGCGGGTCCCGTGGCCCTTGGCGAAACGGGTCGTCGAACGGGGCGGCGGCAGGCTCATGAGCCCAGACTACGGCGCGTCGGACGCTCGTCCGTGCGCGTGTCCAGGGTGCCGTCGTCGCCCGCGCGGACGATCTCCAGGGCGTCGGCCAGGAGCGTGGGCGACTGCGCGTCGAGCCAGTGCACGCGCGAGTCGCGGCCGAACCAGCCCATCTGCTTGCGGGCCAGCCGGCGCGTGTTCGCGGTGATCTGCTCGCGCGCCTCGTCGGCGGTGATCTCCCCGCGCAGGTGGGCCAGCACCTCGGCGTAGCCGACCGCACGCTCGGCGGTACGGCCCAGCCGCGGCGCGAGCGCACGGACCTCGTCGAGCAGCCCCAGCTCCCACATGCGCTCGACCCGACCCGCCACGCGGGCGTCGAGGGTCTCGCGGTCGCAGTCGAGACCGATCTGGACGGCGGGGCGCACGTACTCCTGGCGCGGGAGGTTCGCGGTGAACGGTTCGCCCGTGATCTCGATGACCTCGAGCGCTCGCACGATGCGGCGTGTGTTGGCGGGGCCGATCGACGTCGCGGCACCGGGGTCGAGCCGCGCGAGCTCGGAGTGGAGCGCCCTGGTCCCCTCGCGCTCGGCGCGCTCCTCGAGGCGCGCGCGGACGTCCGGGTCCGTGCCCGGGAAGTTCATCTCGTCGAGCAGGGCCCGCACGTAGAGGCCCGAGCCGCCGACGACGACCGCACGAGCGCCCCGCGCGTCGATCGCGTCGAGGTCCGCACGGGCCGCGGCCTGGTAGTCGGCGACCGAGGCGTCCTCGTGGGGGTCCAGCACGTCGAGCTGGTGGTGGACGATCCCGCGACGATCGGCGACCGGGACCTTCGCGGTGCCCACGTCCATGCCGCGGTAGAGCTGGTAGGCGTCGGCGTTGACGACCTCGGCAGGGGCGAGGGCCTGGGCGAGGTCGAGGGCGAGGTCCGACTTCCCGGTCGCGGTGGGGCCGACGACGGCGACGATGAGCATCCGAGAACCGTACCCGCCGGGGACGGCCCGTCGCCTCGCCCCCGCCCGCGGGGCGCGTCCCCTCCCGTCCGGTGTGTCCCCCCTGTCCCTGTGTGGGTGGTCCTGCGTAGGCTCCACGGGTGGCCACCGGCAGCCCGGTGCGTCGCACCTGCCCTGCGCCGCCGTGCGCGGACCCACCACACGACGAGGAATCGAGACATGAGCTTCTTCTCCAAGCCGGAAGAGACCCTTCCCCCCGCGAACGCTCCGCTCTCGCGGGACCGCATCGAGGCGATCCTCACGAGCAAGGGCTGGAACTACGGCATCGACGACGACGGCGACCTGGGCGGCAGCTGGGACGGCAACGTCTTCTACTTCTTCGTGATGGGGACCAAGGACGAGATCCTGCAGGTCCGGGGCCGGTGGAGCCGCACGCTCTCGGCCGCCGACCAGACCCAGGTCGCGCTCCTGGCCAACGAGGTCAACCAGAGCAAGATCTGGCCCAAGGTGTACTCCCGCGTCGAGGGCGACGAGCTCGGCGTGTACGCCGAGGTCTCGACCGACCTCGAGTTCGGCGTGGCCGACGACCAGCTGGAGCAGCTCGTCGAGTGCGGGCTGTTCTCCGGCCTGCAGTTCTTCGAGCAGCTCGACGAGCGCTTCCCCGCCCCGGACGCCGGGCCCACGGACGCGAACGTCTACGTCGAGGACCGCCCGCTTTGACGAGCACGTTCCAGGTCGACCTGCACGGGGTCGTCGACCTCCTGGCACGCCACCTGTACAGCAGCCCCCGCGTCTACCTGCGCGAGCTCCTGCAGAACGGCGTGGACGCGATCACCGCGCGGCGCGGCCTCGCGGGAGAGGACGCCCCGGCGACCGTCCGGCTCCGGCCGCTGCCCGACGGCGGGCTCGAGGTCGCCGACTCCGGGGTGGGCCTGACGCTCGCCGAGGCCGGCGAGCTGCTCGCCACGATCGGGCGCAGCTCCAAGCGTGACGTCGAGCTCGGCACGGGCCGCGAGGAGTTCCTCGGTCAGTTCGGGATCGGCCTCCTGTCCGCGTTCATGGTCGCGGACGAGATCGAGCTCACGTCCCGCTCGGCGCGTCGGCACGACGACGGGACCTGGCCCGCACCCGTGCGCTGGCGCGGGTTCGCGGACGGCAGCTACGAGCTCGCAGAGATCGGGCCCGACGACCCCGCCGCCCCTGCCGAGCCCGGGAGCGTCGTCCGCCTGCGCCCGCGCCGCGACATGGAGCACTGGCTCGCCCCCGCGACCGTGACGGCCCTCGCCCAGGACTTCGGGTCGCTGCTCCCCGTGGACCTTCAGGTCGAGGTACGCCTGGACCTGGACGCCGACGCACCGGGTTCGCCCGGGCACGAGGACGGAGCCGGCACCGTCTGGCGCCGTCTGAGCGGCCACGAGCTGCCCTGGAAGGAGTCGCACGCCACGCCCGCCGAGCGTGACGCGGCCCTGACACGCTACGCCGAGCAGACGCTCGGCTTCACGCCGCTCGCCCGGATCGACCTGGACATCCCGGTCGCGGGCCTGAGCGGCGTCGCGTACGTCCTGCCCGCCGCAGTGTCGCCCACCACGCCCTCTAGCCATCGCGTGTACCTCAAGCGCATGCTCCTGGGGACCAAGGTCGACGACCTGCTGCCGCCCTGGGCGTTCTTCGTGCGGTGCGTGCTCGACGCCTCGGCGCTGCGCCCCACCGCGTCGCGCGAGGGGCTCTACGAGGACGAGGTGCTGCTCGCGACGCGTGAGGCCCTGGGAGCGCAGGTTCGCGCCTGGGCGCTGGCCGCGCTCGCCGAGGACTCCCCCGCCGGGCGCGCGTTCCTGCGGGTGCACCACCTCGCGGTCCGCGCCCTCGCGCTCCAGGACGACGACATGCTGGACCTCGCGGCCCGGGTGCTCCCGTTCGAGACGACCGAGGGCACGGGCACGCTCACGGACCTCCAGGCGGCGCTCCCCGAGGGCGCGCGCCTGCTGTGGACCCCCAGCGTCGAGGAGTTCCGGCGCGTCGCGCCGGTCGCCGCGGCGCAGGGGCTCGGGCTCGTCAACGGCGGGTACGTCTACGACGCGGACCTGCTCGAGCGCATCTCGCGCCGCTTTCCCCGGTGGCGGCTGTCGCCCGTGACGTCGAGCGACGTCGCACAGGCGCTCCTGGAGGTCGACCCGCTGCGCGAGCTCGAGATCGCCGGCTCGGTGCAGGCGATCGACGCCGCGCTCGCGCCGCAGGACTGCGAGGTGATCGTGCGTGCCTTCGAGCCCTCGGTGCTGCCCGCGATGCTCCTGCACGACCGCGACGGTGACCACGAGCGCGAGACCCGTGCGACCGTCGAGGCCGCGGACGACCTCTGGGGCCAGGTGCTCGCCGGGCTCTCGGGCCCCGCGCGCTCGCGTCAGCTCGTGCTCAACGACACCAACGGGACGGTCCGTTCCCTCCTGGCGACCACGGACCCGCAGGTCCGGGAGGCGGGAGCCCAGTCGCTCTACGTCACGGCCCTGCTCCTGTCCGGAAGACCTCTGCGGTCCTCCGAGGCGACGCTCATGAACGGCTCGCTCGCGGTCCTGCTCGACCGCGCGCTGCACCCTGGAACGACCCCCCTGGAGGAGAACCGATGACCCGCTCGGTCCACGAGGCCAACGGGGCCCTGTCCCGCATCCGCGACCTGCCCTACGGGATCGCCCGGAGCACCGCGGCCGCCGCCGAGCTCGACGAGATCACGGCGAACGGTCCGGTCGAGGCCCGCGCCTACGCGCTGTTCGTCCTCGTCGAGTCCTACGTGTGGGGCAACGAGGTCACCAAGGCCTACCTGCCGTTCACCCAGCTCCTGCGCTGGTGGGACGAGCACCCCGAGCACTTCGACGAGCAGGACGCGCACTCGCTGTTCTGGTCGTTCAAGTGGATGGTCGGCAACCTCATGGACTTCCCGGCCGTCCCGGCCGCGCAGATCGACCGCACGCTCGACGACATGGAGCGCCGGTACGCGGTCGCGGGCAACGGCATGAACGCCGTGACCATGTCCCGCTTCCAGTGGGAGCGGTCGCGCGGGACGCAGGACGTCGCCGCCGCGTACGAGGCGTGGGTCGCCACGCCGCGCGACGACTTCTCCCAGTGCGAGGCCTGCGAGCCCGGCGACCGCGCTGCGTACCTGTTCGACGCGGGTCGCACCGACGAGGGGGTACGGCTCCTCGAGACCGTGCTCGCGGGGTCGCCCGAGTGCGCCACGGAACCGGGCGACATGCTCTCCCACCTCCAGCTCGCCTACCTCGAGCAGGGGCAGGCGGACAAGGCCGCGACCACGCACCGTCGGGGGCTGCGGCACCTCGACAACGGCGTCGCGATGACCGGTCCGCAGGGGCGTCACATCGAGTTCCTGGCCCGGACGGGCAACGGCGAGCGAGCGCTCGGTCGCCTCGAGGAGCAGCAGGACAGCCTGCTGTCCGCCGACTCCCCGCGAGACCGGTGGTCGTTCCTGCTCAGCGTCGGGACCGCGACCGCGCTCCTCGCGGTCGAGCACGGTGACCGGAGCCTCGCGCTGCGCGAGGTCCCGGCGTCGACGGTCGCGGGGCTCGACGCGTGGATCAGGTCCCAGGCCCTCGAGCTCGCCGCGGCGTTCGACGCGCGCAACGGGACGGACGCCGCGACGCGGCGGACCGAGAAGGTCTGGGCGCGCGCTGCGACCGTCCTGCCCGTGAGCCTGAGCGTGCTGGCGGCACCTTCGGGCGGGGTGTCGCCGGCCGCCGGAGCGACCGGCGGCACCGTGCCCGACGACCTCGCCCCGGCGCGCGTCACCGAACCCGGGCCCGGCGCCGCACCGACCGCGACAGCCCCGACGTCCCACCCTGGAGGAGGGCCCACGGGCCCCGAGCTCGTCGCCCGTGCGACCGAGGCAGCGGCGACGGACCCGGCGTCCGCGGCGCTGCTGTACCAGGAGGCCTCGTCGACGTTCGAGGCCCAGGGTCTGCCGGCCGACGCCGGCTTCGCCCTGGCCGAGGCCGCGCAGATCGCTGCGCTCGAGCAGGACCTGGAAGGGGCGCTGACCGCGTTCCCTCGCGCCGTGGCCCTGCTGCGCGCGGGCGGGGTGGCACCAGAGTTCAGGGGCCAGGTCGCGCGCGCCTTCGCCCGGCTCTCGGCCCGCGCAGGGGACCCGCTCGCGGGCCTGGTCACGGTCGAGAAGGAGCTCGCGGACCTGGGCGGCCCCTGCGGCGCCGCGGGCAGCGCGCACAGCGCCGAACAGGATGCCCCGGACCGCCCGGGTGACGAGCCCGCGTCCCGCGCGGACCTCCGGTCCCGCGAGCGCCGTGAGCTCTCGGACACCCGGGCCCGGCTGCTCGCCTCGTCGGGCGATCACGCGCAGGCGTCGGCCGCAGCGGAGGCCGTCGCCGAGGAGTACGCCCGGGCCGGTGACCTCTCGGGCGCCGCGCACGCGTTCTGGCTCGCCGGGACCACACGGGCTGCGGCGGGCGATCCGGAGGGCGCCGTCGACGTGCTCGAGTCGGCGGTCGACGGCTTCCGGCTCGCACGCGACCAGCGGTCGCGCGCGAGCGTGGGCAACGAGCTCGTCGCGATCCTGCACGGCCTGGGTCGCGAGGACGCAGCCGCACAGGTCGCGGCGACGCTGAGCGACCGCTAGCGGTCGCGCCCGGCCGGTCGGTGGGTCGGTGGGTCACCGACCGGCCGGCGCCCCGGCGAATCTCACGACCTCGTACGCGCGCTGCTCGTACTCCCCCACCGAACGCTCGACGACCTGCTCGAACGAGTCGCCCAGGGCGCCGAGCACCTCGTGCTCGACCCCTCCGGCCGCACCGGCCGGGTCCGCCGCCGGTCCACCCGGGTGAGCGGCGCCGTCGGGCGCGGTGCTCGTCACCACCACGAGACCCGTGCCAGGTTCCTCCCCGAGCACACGGACCAGCCGCCCGGCCTCGCCCGCGGGACGCGCGTCGAGCTCGACGACCTCGACCGGTCCCCGCCAGCCCGCAGCCGCGAGCGCCAGCAACCCGACCGACGCGGGCAACCCGGCGGCGGGCAGCTCTTCCGCGCCCGGGGCGGGCGCCCATCCCCACCAGCGGGGCTCGACGCCGACCGCCTCGAGCGCAGGACGCAGCTCGCCCCGGCGTCCAGGCGCGCCTCGGGGCGCGGGCGCCACCACGACCACCCGGTCCACGTGCGCGACGAGGTCCCGGAGCGCACCGAGCACGTGCTCGCGCGTGTCCGCGAGCACCACGGCACTCCCGGCGACGCCGGGGACGAGGAGGGGGGTTCCAGGCAGGGCGACGGCACGGACGATCACGCGCGCCACGCTACCGCGCGAGCAGGACGATCCGCGCCGGGCGCGGGTAGGGTGGGCACATGAGGTTCTTCGGCGACAGACGGGGACAGCATTCCGGGAGAGGGGACCGCCCCGAGCCCGGGGACGGGTCGGGGCACGGCGGCGACGGCGGCCCGGACGAGAGCAGCCCCGTTGCACCAGACGGTGCGGGCGCCCCCTCGCTCGACGACGCGGCGCTCCACGCCTCGGTCGAGAGCCTCCTGCTCCGCGAGCTCGGCGGCACCATGATCGCCGACATCGACCACGACCAGATCCCCACGCCCCTGCGGCGAGGGCGCGTGCTCGAGTGGATCGCCGACGCCGGGTACAGCTACTTCATCGACGCCGAGGACGACGTCGGCGGGCTGTGGCACGGACGGCTCTTCTACTTCCTGCTCTTCGGCACGCACCAGGAGATCCTGCAGGTACGCGGCCAGTGGAACAGGGACATCACGATCGAGCGCCTCGAGGAGATCCTCGAGTTCTGCAACGAGTGGAACGCCGACCGCATCTGGCCCAAGGCCTACACGCGTGTGCGCGACAACGGCATGGTCCACGTCTTCACCGAGGTCACGGTGGACCTCGAGCACGGCGTCAACGACGACCAGCTCGACCAGCTGCTCCAGTGCGGCCTGTCGACCGGGTCCATGTTCTTCGACGCGCTCGACGAGTTCTACCCGGACCCGGCGAGGTCGGCACCATGAGTCCCGCCCCCCGCACCAGCTGGCTCGCGCGCCTGTTCGGCAACCACCGGCCCAAGCCCGTGGACGACGTGGCGATCGACGTCGAGCTCCCCACACCCCTGTCGACCCGACGCATCGGCGACTACCTCTCGCGGCGCGGCTACCACTTCCGCATCGACGACGACGGCGACGTCACCGGGACCTGGGACGGCAACCGGTTCTGGTTCCTGCTGCTCGGCGAGCACCAGGAGATCCTCCAGGTCCGTGGACGCTGGTCGACGACCCTGCCCGTGACGTCCCGGCTCGCCGTGCTCCAGGCCGTCAACGACTGGAACCGCGAGCGCATCTGGCCCAAGGTCTACGTCCGCGAGGAGAGCCAGGGGCTGGCGCTGTACGCCGAGGTCTCGGTCGACCTCGAACGGGGCGCGACCGACGACCAGCTCGGCCAGGTCGTCTCGTGCGGGCTCGGGACCGCGGTCCAGCTGTTCAACACGATCGGCGGCCAGCTCCCGCCGGTGTGAGCGGGGCTCCTGTGGGGGGCGCGGTCGGCCCCGGCAGAGGGCCCGGGCGCGCCGGCCCGTCCGAAGGACGAGTCGGGCGCCCGCCCAGGATCGGCTCAGGGACGACGCAGGCTCGGCAGTCCCAGGCTGACCGGACCACCTGCGGCCGGTGCACCGTGCGAGTGCCCGTGGTCGTCGCCGCCCAGACGTGTCTTCTCGCGGGCGACCCAGGCGTCACCCGCGCGCGTGCGGCGGACCGAGTAGGTGCCGGTCCCGCCGGCCCCCGTGGCGCCGGCCACGGCCGAGTCGGCGACCAGGTGGTACGGCGCGGACCGCGTCACCTCGACGGTGACCATGTCCCCGGGTCGGGGCAGGCGAGGGTCCAGGCCGTCGGCCAGGCGCGGGTCGTCGGCCAGGACGTCACCGTCACCGCGACCGGCCATGAGGGTGACGACGTCGTCGGGCACGGCCAGGTGCACCAGACGGTTGTCCGCCGCACGGCCCGTCAACCGGTGCGTGGCGCCGTCCTTGCGCCCCGACCCCTCGGTCACGAGCACCTCGACCGTGCGCCCGACCTGGCGCGCGGACTCCTCGGCGCTGACCCGGTCCTGGAGCGCCTGGAGCCGCTCGTAGCGCTCCTGGACGACCTCCTTGGGCAGCTGGTCCGGCAACGTCGCGGCCGGGGTCCCCGGGCGCTGGGAGTACTGGAACGTGAAGGCCGACGAGAACCGGGAGGCCTCGACGACGCGCAGCGTCTCGGCGAAGTCCTCCTCGGTCTCGCCCGGGAAGCCCACGATGAGGTCCGTCGTGATCGACGCGTCGGGCATGGCCTCGCGCACGCGGTCGAGGATCCCGAGGAACTTCTCCGAGCGGTAGGAGCGGCGCATGGCCCGCAGGACGCGGTCCGAGCCGGCCTGGAGCGGCATGTGCAGCTGGGGCATGACGTTGGGCGTCTCGGCCATGGCCGCGATCACGTCGTCGGTGAAGGCCGCAGGGTGCGGGGACGTGAAGCGCACCCGCTCGAGGCCCTCGATCTCACCGCACGCGCGCAGCAGCTTGGCGAACGCCCCACGGTCGCCGAACTCGACGCCGTAGCTGTTGACGTTCTGACCCAGCAGGGTCACCTCGATCGCACCCTGCTCGACGAGCGCCTGGACCTCGGCCAGGACCTGCCCCGGGCGCCGGTCACGCTCCTTGCCGCGCAGGTGCGGCACGATGCAGAACGTGCACGTGTTGTTGCAGCCGACGCTGATCGACACCCAGCCCGCGTAGACCGACTCGCGCTTGGTCGGCAGCGTCGACGGGAAGACCTGGAGCGACTCGGCGATCTCGACCTGCGCGGCCTCGTTGTGCCGTGCACGCTCGAGGAGCACGGGCAGTGCGTCGAGGTTGTGCGTGCCGAACACCACGTCGACCCAGGGAGCCTTCTCGACGATGCCCGACCGGTCCTTCTGCGCGAGGCAGCCCCCGACCGCGATCTGCATGCCGGGGCGCTTGGCCTTGATCGACGCGAGCTGGCCGAGGTTCCCGTACAGGCGCGTCGCGGCGTTCTCACGGACCGCGCACGTGTTGATGACGACGACGTCGGCGCGGTGCGCGGCCTCGTCGGCGGCCTCCGCGCGGGTGTAGCCGGCCTGCTCGAGCATGCCGGCCATGTGCTCGGAGTCGTGCACGTTCATCTGGCAGCCCAGCGTGCGGACCATGTAGGTGCGCGGCGCGGCCCCCGCAGGTGCGTCGGAGGGACCCGCGGCGGGGCTGTCTTCGGGGCGGAGGGCGGTGGAGAACATCACCGTCAAGGGTACGGCGCCGCACCCGCCCCACCGAAACGCGCGTTCCCCACGAGCCGGGCATCTGTTGCCCTTCTGTTGCCGAACTGTTGCCGGAAACAGTGGCGTGCGCAACAAATCCCCCCTAGGTTCATGAAATGGACGCGCAACCGAACACCCCGAGCGACGCTCCCGACGCGTCGCCCACCTCCTCCCTGCCCGCGCCCGCCGGGACCTCCCGTGACGACGAGCTCGGTGCCCCGCTCGTCGAGCTGCGCGGGGTGAACAAGCACTTCGGGGACCTCCACGTCCTCAAGGACGTCGACCTGACGGTGCGACGCGGTGAGGTCCTCGTCGTGATCGGTCCCTCGGGCTCGGGGAAGTCCACGCTGTGCCGGGCCATCAACCGGCTCGAGACCATCGACACGGGCACCATCGCGATCGACGGCGAGCCGCTCCCCGAGGAGGGCAAGGCCCTGGCCCGGCTCCGGTCGGACGTCGGGATGGTCTTCCAGTCGTTCAACCTCTTCGCCCACAAGACGATCCTCGACAACGTGACGCTCGGCCCGCTCAAGGTCCGGCGCATGAAGTCCGCGGACGCCAAGAAGGAGGCGCTGGCTCTGCTCGACCGGGTCGGGATCGGGAACCAGGCCGACAAGATGCCGGCCCAGCTCTCGGGCGGGCAGCAGCAGCGCGTGGCGATCGCCCGGGCGCTGGCCATGCACCCCAAGGTCATGCTCTTCGACGAGCCCACCTCGGCCCTGGACCCGGAGATGATCAACGAGGTCCTCGACGTCATGGTCGCGCTGGCCAAGGAGGGCATGACCATGATCGTCGTGACCCACGAGATGGGCTTCGCGCGCAAGGCGGCGCACCGCGTCGTCTTCATGGCGGACGGCCAGATCGTCGAGGAGGCCCCGCCCGAGGAGTTCTTCACGAACCCCCAGAGCCACCGCGCCCAGGACTTCCTGTCCAAGATCCTGACGCACTGACCGCACGTCCGACACCAGCACACCGCCCCCGACCAGCACCTCCCCGCGCAGCACAGCACGCCCCACGGGTCCCGGCCTCGACGAAGAGCCCGGCGACCACCTGCAAGAACCGACAGCTCGACCGGCCACGAACCAGCCGGGCGGAGCGGGTGACCACCAGGTCCCCCGTGACGGCTCGGCACGACGAAGGGGAAGACACCATGCGAGCACGCACCAGAACCGGAGGGCTCCTCGCCCTCACCGCAGCCACCGCCCTGATCCTCGGCGCCTGCAGCGGCGGCACCGACGACTCGGGCGGCGAGACCGACGCCGCCACGACCGGTGGCGGCGGCGAGAAGATCACGATCGGCATCAAGTTCGACCAGCCGGGCCTCGGCTTCAAGGAGGGCGACACCTACACGGGGTTCGACACCGACGTCGCCCGCTACGTCGCCGAGAAGCTGGGCTACTCGGAGGACCAGATCGAGTGGAAGGAAGCACCGTCCGCCCAGCGCGAGACGCTGCTGAGCACCGACCAGGTCGACATGATCTTCGCGACGTACTCGATCACCGACAAGCGCAAGGAGACCGTCGCGTTCGCCGGTCCGTACTTCGTCGCCGGGCAGGACCTGCTCGTCGCCGAGGACAACACCGACATCAAGGGCCCTGAGGACCTCGAGGGCAAGAACCTCTGCTCGGTCACGGGATCCACGTCCGCGCAGCGCATCAAGGACGAGTACGCCGCCGGGGTCCAGCTCCTCGAGCAGCCCGGCTACGCCGAGTGCGTCACGGCCCTGCTCTCGGGCCAGGTCGACGCGGTCACCACGGACGACATCATCCTGGCCGGCCTCGCTGCCCAGCCTGCGAACAAGGGCAAGGTCAAGGTCGTCGGGGCGCCGTTCTCGACCGAGCGCTACGGCGTCGGGATCCCGCAGAGCAGCGACAAGTGCGAGGACATCAACGCCGCGATCACCGAGATGATCGAGGACGGGTCGTGGGAGGAGGCCATCACGACCAACACCGAGGGCACCGGGTACACCCCGAACGCCTCGGAGAACCCGCCGACGCCGGACGCCTGCGCCTGACAGGTCCGCTGCTGCGCCGGGTGAGCGCGTGCCCTCCGGGGACGCGCCCGCCCGGCGCAGCACCCGTCCCGGTCCGGTCTCGTGCAGCGTCCGCGCTGCACCTCGTGAAGGGTGACCCGTCGTGGGTGACTACCTCTCTCAGTTCCTGCGGCTCTTCGAGTCGTACGACGTCCTGGGCGCGTTCTGGGTCAACATCCAGCTCACGTTCTGGGCGGCGATCCTGGCGCTCGTCATCGGCACGGTGCTCGCGCTCATGCGGATCTCGCCGATCCCGAGCCTGCAGTGGGCCGGCGCCACGTACGTCACGCTGTTCCGCAACACGCCGCTGACGATCATCATGGTGTTCCTGACCCTCGGGGTCTGGGGCCAGCTCAAGATCCAGCTCGCCGACGACTTCCCGTCCAACTTCTTCCGCTTCGCGGTGCTGGGCCTCGCGGTCTACCACGCGGCGTTCGTGTGCGAGGCGATCCGCTCCGGGGTCAACACGGTGCCGATCGGCCAGGCCGAGGCGGCCCGCGCGATCGGCCTCTCGTTCCTGCCGGCGGCGCGGATCGTGATCCTCCCGCAGGCCTTCCGCGGTTCGGTGGCCCCGCTCGGCAACGTGCTCATCGCCCTCATCAAGAACTCGACCGTCGCCGCCGCGGCCGGCGTCGCGACGGAGACCTCCAGCCTCATGAAGACCATGATCGAGTTCGACTCCGACGTCATCATCGCGATCTTCCTGACCTTCGCGATCGGCTACGTGATCCTCGTGATCCCGGTCGGGCTCGCGACGACCGCGCTCTCGCGCCGTCTGGCGGTGAAGCGATGACCGCCCAGCAGCAGACGGTCCTGTTCGACGCCCCCGGGCCGCGCGGCCGCCGCAACATCTTGGTCGGCAACGTCGTCGGGGCGATCGTGGTCGCGGGGATCGCGACCTACGCCCTGGTGCTGCTGGGCCGCGAGGGTCAGCTCACCGCGGAGAAGTGGCAGCCGATCTTCACGGCCGACGCCTGGGAGAACTTCTATCTCCCCGGCCTGCTCGACACCCTGCGCGCGGCCGGCGTCGCGATCGTCGGGGCGATCGTGTTCGGTCTGCTCTTCGGCATCGGGCGCCTGTCGGCGGTCAAGGCCGTGCGCTGGCTCTCGGGCCTGGTCGTCGAGTTCTTCCGGGCGGTCCCGGTCCTGCTCATGATGATCTTCTTCTGGCTCTTCCTGGCCCAGCTCAAGGTGCCCGACGCCCCGTTCATGGCGGTCGTGATCGCCCTGATCCTGTACAACGGGTCGGTGGTCGCCGAGCTGGTCCGCTCGGGGGTCTACGGGCTGCCCAAGGGTCAGCACGAGGCCGCGCTGGCCGTGGGTCTCACGCGCGGTCAGTCGCTCCGGTCGGTCGAGGTGCCCCAGGCGCTCATCGCGATGCTCCCGGCGCTGGTCTCCCAGCTCGTCGTGGTCCTCAAGGACACCGCGCTCGGCTACATCATCACGTACACCGAGCTCCTCCAGGAGTCGCGTCGTCTGGGTTCCGCCTACGGCAACATCCTGCAGTCGCTGCTGGTCGCGGCGATCCTGTTCATCACGATCAACTACGTGCTCTCGAAGGTCGCCGAGATCCTGGCGCGGCGGCTGCGGGGTCGGACAGCGGGCCCGGTCCGTGCGGCGACTCCCGGTCTTGCGGTCGGGGCACGCGGGGCAGCTCCGGTGGGCACGGCCCCGGCCCCGGCCGCGCCGCCCGCACCGAAGTGACCGGCCCGTAGGTGCTCAGCACGAGGCAGCCGTCCTGGTCGTCACGGACCGGGACGGCTGCGTCGCGTCAGGAGCACGCCGCATCGGCGCGGACGTCGGGACGAACCGCGAGCGCTCGTCGGCCTCCGCGGACGGTGTGCGGGGTCGACGGCGACGCTCGTCCTCAGAGGTCGTCGAACCCGCCGTAGGGCTCCTCGTCCGCCTCATCACCCTCACGCGCCAGCTCTTCGCGGACCAGGCTGAGCGCGAGCCCCGGGCTGTACCCCTTGCGGGCGAGCATCCCGACGACGCGCCGCATACGCACCTCGCGGTCGAGGCCCGTCGTCCTGGCCAGGCGTCGGCGGACGAGGTCGCGGGCCGCGTCGTTCTCGTCGTCGTCGTCGACCTGGTCGAGTGCGCCCGTCGCGGTCTCGTCGTCGATGCCCTTGCGTCGCAGCTCCTGCGCGATGGCCCGACGGGACAGTCCCCTCTCGCCGTGGCGGGTACGGACGATCATCCCGGCGTACTCGGCGTCGTCGATCAGTCCGACCTCCTCGAAGCGTTCGAGGAGGGGTTCGAGGACCTCGGGTGGGTATCCCTTGCGAGTCATGGCGTCCATGAGCTGACGTCGGCTCTTGGGTGCGGCCGTGAGCGTCCGGAGGATCGCCTCACGGGCGTGCTCGGTGAGCTCGGCTCCTGCCAGGGCACCCGATTCCACACGGTCGGCGATCGTGGGGCGCGGCTTGCGTTCCTTGCGTTCGCCAGAGTACTCACGGCGCCGGGTCGAGCCAGATCCTCGGCTCGAGGAGCGCTCCCCGAACCCGCTCCTGCCGAAGCTGCTGCTCTTGCCACCGGACCGGCCTCCGCCGAGCCCGGACGAACCGAGTCCGGACGTCCCTCGGGCCGGCTTACCGCGGCTCGGTGTACTGCCTGCGCGTACCGCGGGCTCCGCCCGGTCCGGGGCGTCCCCCGTGGCGTCGGAGACGTCCCCCGCCGCGCCAGGGGCACCGATGGGCGCGTCCCCCTCCCGACCGGGAAGGGGACGCGCCCACTCGGGCATCCGGTCCAGCGGGTCGTCGATGATCAGAGGACGGCCTTCTTGCCCTTACCGGCCGGGGCCGCTGCAGGGACGACCGGCGCACCGGCGGCCACCTCGTCCGCAGGGGCATCAAGCGTGGCTCCGATGCCGAGCTTCTCCTTGATGCGCTTCTCGAGCTCGTTGGCGAGGTCCGGGTTGTCACGCAGGAAGCCGCGCGCGTTCTCCTTGCCCTGGCCCAGCTGGTCGCCACCGTAGGTGAACCACGACCCGGACTTGCGCACGAAGCCGTGCTCGACGCCCATGTCGATGAGCCCGCCCTCGCGCGAGATGCCGACGCCGTACAGGATGTCGAACTCGGCCTGCTTGAAGGGCGGGGCCATCTTGTTCTTGACCACCTTGACGCGCGTACGGTTGCCGACCGCGTCAGTTCCCTCCTTGAGGGTCTCGATGCGGCGGATGTCCATGCGGATCGAGGCGTAGAACTTCAGGGCCTTGCCACCGGTCGTCGTCTCGGGGGACCCGAACATGACACCGATCTTCTCGCGGAGCTGGTTGATGAAGATCGCAGTGGTGCCGGACTGGCTCAGGGCGCCCGTGAGCTTGCGCAGCGCCTGGGACATGAGGCGCGCTTGGAGACCGACGTGGCTGTCACCCATCTCGCCCTCGATCTCGGCCTTGGGAACGAGGGCCGCGACCGAGTCGATGACGATGATGTCGATGGCACCCGAGCGGATCAGCATGTCCGTGATCTCCAGAGCCTGCTCCCCCGTGTCCGGCTGCGAGACGAGCAGCGCGTCGGTGTCCACGCCCAGCTTCTTCGCGTACTCGGGGTCCAGGGCGTGCTCGGCATCGATGAACGCCGCGATGCCACCCGCTCGCTGGGCGCTGGCCACGGCGTGGAGCGCGACGGTCGTCTTTCCGCTGGACTCGGGGCCGTAGATCTCCACGACACGACCGCGCGGGAGACCCCCGATGCCGAGTGCGATGTCCAGGGCGATGGACCCCGTGGGGATGACCTCGACCGGCGCGCGGCCCTCGTCACCGAGGCGCATCACCGATCCCTTGCCGAAGTTGCGGTCGATCTGTGCGAGGGCGGCTTCGAGCGCCTTCTCGCGGTCTGCGGGTGCGGGCATGTCGGTCACCTTTGCGTGCGGGGCACGGAACCGTGCCGAAGTATGTTCGAGGCCGAGGACCTCGGGAAGCCTGTGTCGTGTCCCGACGGTACGTGCCGCCACTGACACTCGTCGTCCCCCCTGCCCTGCCTGTGGACGACGGGCGGTCGGCTCGTGCTGTGCACAACTCTACCCGAACACCTGTTCGAGAGAAGGTCCCGCACGGCGTGTCGTCGAGCACGCCGACGCGTGGGAAGCGACCGGCACGGGCAGCGCGCCCGAGCGCCTCAGCCCTCCCACGACTCGCCCGGCCGCAGCACGACGACCCGGGTCTCGGGCGCCCACCGGCGCACCGCGGCCGCGAACGCCTCCCCGGCATGGTCCATCCATCCGCGCGGCAGGTTCTGCCCGCCCGGCGCGTGCAGCGTCCCCCAGTGGACCGGGATCGCGACCCGCACCCCGACCGCCGCGCACACGCGCGCCGCCTCGGCCGGCCCCAGGTGCCCGCCCGACAGTCGCGGCCCCCAGCCCGCCACGGGCACCAGGGCGACGTCGACCGGGCCGCCCGCGAGCGCCGGCAGGTGCACCATGCCGGGGTAGGCCTCGGTGTCGCCGAGCGCCCAGAGCGTCCAGCCGTCCGACTGGACGAGGTGCCCCACCGCGGCGTTGGGCCGGTGCGGCATGGGCCGGTGCCCGTGCACCGCGGGGGTGAGGTGGACGCGGACGTGCGCTCCGACGTCGTGCCAGGAGCCGTGCTCCTCTGCCGACCCGGGGACCCGCGGACGACCCGGCACGGGGCCCGCGAGCGGTCGCTCGTCGCGCTCGGGCCCCGCGCCGAGCCCCACCCCGTCGAGCCCCTTCGAGCGCAGCCAGCGCGCGTTCGCGGGCGCCGTGAGGACGGGCACGTCCCCCAGCAGCCGCAGCGACCCCAGCTCGGCGTGGTCGTGGTGCAGGTGCGAGAGCAGGACCGCGTCGGCACCCCGCCAGACCTCGGCGGGCCGCACGCCGCGCCTGCGCAGCAGGCCCGCGTGCCGCTTCAGCAGGGGGTCGGTGACGATCCGCACACGGCCGTCGGGCGTGGCGACGTCGAGCACCGTGCTCGAGTGCCCGAGCCACGTGACCCGTAGCCCGGGGGCCGTCCGGTCGCCGGTCATCGCCTCACCCCCAGCTCCTCGAGCCAGCGCACGAGCTCACGGTGCACGGACTCGGCTCCCACCAGCATGCGTGCACCGGCCACGTCCTCGCGCGCCCCGTCCGACACCCGCAGGCTCGCGGGGTGCAGCAGGATCGCCTCGTTCTGCGCGCCGCCCAGCCCGCCGTGCGAGCCCACGAGCCCCTCGAACGCGTGGACCAGCCCCGCGTCGTCGACGCTCGAGACCAGGAGGAGGTCGCCCGCGTGCTCGAGCGAGGCCGCCCGCAAGAGGTCGGGCGCGGCGCGCGGTCCGTGCGCCGCGAGCGGGTCCTCGCCGTGCACCAGACCCGAGACCAGGTGGCGGCTGCCCGCCGGGCCGTACGCGACGACGTCGGGCACCTCGCCCTGCGCGGGCCTGCTCTCCTGCACGACGACGACCCCCACGGCCGGGTTCGCGACCAGGCCCGGCAGGAGAGCGGGCCACCGCGCCCGGATCTCGTCACCCACGAGCCGCGCCGGGGAGCGCGGGAACCACACGAGGCCGAGGTTCCCCGAGCCGACGACGGCGACCTCGGGCAGCTCGCCCGTGTCCGTCGTCGCGCTGTCGCGGTCCGGTCCGACCAGCACGCGCCCGCCCTGCGCGCCCTTCCCGTCGCGCTCCCCCGGGCCGCTCCGCGCTCCCCTGTCGCGTCCGAGCGCGTTGAGCGCGGTGTTGACCGCTCCCCACGCCTCGGAGTCCGCAGCCGAGGCCGAGCGCACCCCGGACGCCCGACGGCGACGCTCGCCCGGGGAGGGCCGGACCGCCATGAGCCGGCGCACCTCGTCGAGGAACGGACGACCCACGACCTGCTCGAACGTCGCGCCGAGGGACTGTCCGTGGTCGGAGAGCACCACGACCTCATAGCGACGGGGCGCCGCCGCGGCGACCTGCTCGAGCAGCCCGACCACCCGGTCCAGGCCCTCGAGCGCCCGCATCGCCTCGGGGCGCAGCGGGCCCGCGTGGTGCGCGATCTCGTCGTAGTCGACGAGGTCCACGAAGACCACGGGTGCCCCGCGGACGAGCTGTTCGGCGACGAGCGAGGTGTTGAGGTCACGCAGGACGACGTTCGAGACGGCCCGCAGGACCGGGTAGGCGCCCAGGCGCGACACGCGGGGCTCGACGTCGCGGACGGCCTGCTGCCACCCCTGGTAGAGCTCCTTGAAGAACTCGCCCACCGTGCCCACGAGCGCCCGGACCAGCACGAACGGGCTCGAGAAGAAGTGGACGAACACCTGCCCCGGCCCCAGCCCTGCGCGGGCCCTGCTCATGACGAGCAGGTTCGTCTCCGCGTCTCCCGAGAACATCGTCGAGACCGCGACCCCTCCGCCCGCGAGCAGCCCGCGGCCGTCGCTCATCGAGGCCTCGACCCGGGCCGCGTCGGCCGGATGGTTGGTCACCACGAGTCGTCCTTGCTCCCGGTCCCACCACCGGAAAGCCGGCACGTGCTCGCTCGTGCCGTGCAGGAGCCCGGCCTGGCTCGCGGGAGTGGTCGACGGGACGCGCGCCCACCACGTCTCGAGGTCGTGCGTGCCCTCACTGATCCAGCGCGCGAGGTTCGGCGCCAGACCCGCCTGGACGGCGTGGTCGAACGTCGAGCGAGCGACACCGTCGAGCTGGACGACCAGGAGGCCCGCGGGACGTGACCCGGGAGTGGTGGTCGGTGAGCTGTCCGACGGGCCGGACGCGCCGGGCAGGCCGGCAGCGGTGCCCTCCGCACCGCCCGACGACGACCGCGCGGCCCGGCGGGCGGCCGTGCGCTGCGCCCGGCGGGCACGGCGCAGCAGGTTGTCGATCACGTACTCGTTGTCGCTCGCACCGATCGCCCAGCGACCGATCGCCATGAAGAACGCCGCCAGGACGAGCACCGCCACGACGCTGCCCCAGTCGTCGGTCTCGAAGCCCGGCAGGTACGTGAGCGCGAGCCACGCCACGAGCACCTGGCCCGCGAGCCCCGAGACCAGGGCCCCGACGACTCCCGCACGCCCGGCGACCACTCGCCACAGGGGCCGCAGCACCGCGTCGCCGACACCCACGACGAACGCCGCGAGGAAGACCGACCACCACGACGTGATCCGCACACCCGGCACGATCCAGATCGCGAGCCCCAGCCCGGCGGTCGTCGACACCAGCGACCAGAGGGCTCCCGTCAGGTCGTGCACGGAGAACGGGAGCCGATGCCACATGGGTGCCATGATGCCGCGTGCGCAGGACGGGCGCCCGTCCGGCCCCTCGAGCGTGGACGAGCCACGGCATGTCGCGACGAGAGGCGGCGGAGCCGTGACGCAGGCGCGGTACGTTGGTCGGCCCGGACCGGCGGGCCAGGACGCACCGCCCCGACCGCCCGACGACGCGACGCCCACCAGGGAGACCGGCATGACGCACGACGCACCGAAGCCTCTGTCCCCCGTCGACCCCGACGCCTACCGCGCTGAGGGCGAAGGCCCCTCGGGCTTCTGGTCCTCGGTCGTCGCTCCCACGCTCTGCGGGGCCGCGGTCCTCGCGGCCCTCGTGCTGCTCGACGTCCCGGCACCGTCCTTCTGGGTGGTCGCGCTCGGGACCTTCGGGGTCGTCGCGACGATCGACATCGTCGCGACCGTCCGGAACCGCCGGGCCCGCAGACGCGCGTCCTGACCCGTCTTCCCAGCGAGCACCTAGCTGTACCCGGCCGCGACGTTGGTTACAGCCGGCTGGTCGGCGGGAGTCCACCGAGGGCTTGGTGGCGGCGTTGGGTGTTGTAGTACTCGATCCAGGGTGTCAGAGCGGCGGCCCGTTCGGCGTTCGAGGTGAAGACCTGCCGGTATGCCCACTCGGTGGCCAGGGTGCGGTTGAGACGCTCGACCTTGCCGTTCTGCCAGGGGCAGTGGGGCTTGATGAACTTCTGCTGGATGCCATGCTGGGCGCAGATCTCGCGCAGCGACCAGCGGTAGGCCCACGCGTTGTCCGTCATGAGGCGTTCGATGCGGGGGATGCCGTGGTCCGCGAAGTAGTCGAGCGCGCGGGCCAGGAACTGGGCGCAGGTGGCGCCTTTCTCGTCGGGCAGTATCTCGGAGTAGGCCAGGCGAGAGTGGTCGTCGATCAGGGAGTGCACGTAGTCGTAGCCGGGGCCGTTCACGCGATCGCGGGGGATCGCGCGTCCGTGGGCGCGCCATCCGCCGCCGTCAGGTATCCGGCCGAGTTTCTTGACGTCCATGTGGACCAGCTCGCCGGGCCGGTCGCGCTCGTAACGAACCGCGGTCTGCTTTGAGGACCGCAGGACATGGCCGGTCATCGGGTCGAGTGCGGCCAGGTGAGGTATCGCATGGCGGGCCAGGACTCGAGAGACGGTCCGGGCCGGGACCCCGGTCTCGGCGGCGATCTGGTCTCGCCCGCGCCGCTCGGCCTGACGCAGCGCCACGACCTTGGCCTCGACCTCGGGCGCGGTCTTTGTCGGGCACCGGTGCGGGCGCGAGGACCGGTCGGCCAGGCCGGACTCGCCCTCGGTAGCGAACCGGTGCAACCAGTACCGGACGCACTTGCGGGAGACGCCCATCGCCGCCGCGATGTGGGCCTGCTTCCAACCATCACGACGACGTTCGACGATCAACATCCTGCCGCGAACGGTCAGGCGGGCATTAGCGTGGGACACGAGGACCTCCGGGTTGTGAAGACTTCGACATCTCCACTAAGCCCGGAGGTCCTCCCTTCGACAACCCGAACTGACACCAACCTCATGGCCGGGTACACCTAGCGCGCGGGCGGCGCCTGCCGGTTCGCGGCCGCACACCCGCCCACCCCGCAGCGAGCACCTACCGCGCGGGCGGCGCCTGCCGGTTCGCGTCCTTGCCCCACCGCTGCGCGTCCGGCAGCTCCATCGCGTCGCACAGCGCGTGCCACACGTAGCGCGGCTCGACGCCGTCCTCGAGCGCCTGGACCGCGGTGCGGTCGTCCAGGGCGTTGAGCACCTGGTCCCGGGTCAGGGCGCGACCGTAGGCCGATCCGAAGACCTCGTCCACCAGCTGCCAGAACTCTCGATACCGCACGGGGACAGCCTGCCACGTCTCGGCGGCCCCGCCTGACGGGGTTCCACGGCGGGGAGCGGTTGTGGGTGGCAGCGCCCACAATGGCGAGGTGACGTCCCCCGACCCGCTCGCCGGCTTCAGCGCCCCGACCCGCGCATGGTTCGAGGGCGCGTTCGAGCGCCCCACGGCCGCGCAGACGGGCGCCTGGGAGGCGATCGGCAGCGACCGGCACGCGCTGGTCGTGGCCCCGACGGGCTCGGGCAAGACCCTCGCGGCGTTCCTGTGGTCGCTCGACCGGCTGCTCACGCGCCCCGACGAGCAGCCACCGGGGGGACCCGCGCCGGGGCAGGGCGACGACCGTGCGCAGCGCTGCAGGATCCTCTACGTCTCGCCCCTCAAGGCGCTGGCCGCGGACGTCGAGCGCAACCTGCGCTCGCCGCTCGCGGGCATCCGGCAGGCCGCCGTGCGGCTCGGCACCACGGTCCCGGACGTCGTGGTCGGCACCCGCACGGGGGACACTCCCGCGAGCGAGCGGCGGCGCTTCGGCGTCGCACCGCCGGACATCCTGATCACGACCCCCGAGTCGTTGTTCCTCGTCCTGACGTCGCAGGCGCGTGCGGGGCTGGCCGGTGTGCAGACCGTCATCATCGACGAGATCCATGCCGTGGCCGGGACCAAGCGCGGGGCGCACCTCGCGGTCTCGCTCGAGCGGCTCGACGCCCTGCTTCCCGTGCCCGCGCAGCGCGTGGGCCTGTCGGCGACGGTCCGCCCGGTCGAGGCCGTCGCGACCTTCCTCGCGGGGCACCGCCGGCCGGACGACCAGGGACGCGAGGTCGTCGTCGTGCAGCCTCCCTCGGAGAAGAAGATCGAGGTAGACATCGTCGTCCCCGTCCCGGACCTCTCCGACCTGCGCAGCGCGCCCGGGCCCGGCGGGAGCTCCGGGCCGGAGGGCCTCCCTGCCCTGCCCGACGGCGAGCCCGACCTCTCGGGTCCGGCCACCGGTCGACCTCCGCGTCCGTCGGTGTGGCCGCACGTCGAGGAGCGCGTCGTGGACCTCGTGGCCGAGCACCGCTCGACCCTGGTCTTCACCAACTCCCGGCGCGGCGCCGAACGGCTCACGGCCCGCATGAACGAGGTCTGGGCCGAGCGCCAGGGCGAGGACGTGCCGGACGTCGGGACGCTCCAGCCCGCCCAGGTCCTGGCCCAGTCGGGCGCGAGCGCGGGCACCGAGCCCGTGATCGCGCGGGCCCACCACGGCTCCATGAGCCGTGCCGAGCGCACCCGCACCGAGACCGAGCTCAAGGACGGGCGGCTGCCCGCGGTCGTCGCGACGTCCTCGCTCGAGCTCGGCATCGACATGGGCGCCGTGGACCTGGTGGTCCAGGTCGGGGCGCCGCCGTCGGTCGCGAGCGGGCTACAGCGCATCGGGCGTGCGGGGCACCAGGTGGGCGCGGTGTCCCACGGCGTGGTGTTCCCCACCTTCCGGGGCGACCTGGTGCCCTCGGCCGTGATCGCGGACCGCATGCGCACCGGGCAGATCGAGCACCTGCACGTGCTGTCGAACCCGCTCGACGTCCTCGCGCAGCAGGTCGTCGCCATGGTCGCGCTCGACGACTGGACCGTCGCGGAGCTCGCGGCCCTCGTCCGACGCAGCGCACCGTACGGTGCCCTCGGCGACGCGACGCTGCACGCCGTGCTGGACATGCTCGCGGGCCGCTACCCCAGCGAGGACTTCGGCGAGCTGCGCGCACGGATCGTGTGGGACCGGACGACGGGCGTGCTCAGCGGGCGACCCGGAGCGCTCCGGCTCGCGGTCACGAGCGGCGGGACCATCCCGGACCGCGGCCTGTACGGGGTGTTCCTCGCCACGGACCCCTCCACGACGGCCGGACCCGAGGACACGGCGGGCGTGCTCGGCGACGCACCCGGGGGCGCCGCGACGGGAGCGCGGGCCCGGGGTGGTCGGCGGGTGGGCGAGCTCGACGAGGAGATGGTCTACGAGTCGCGCGTCGGCGACACGTTCACGCTCGGTTCGAGCACGTGGCGCATCGAGGACATCACCCCGGACCGTGTCCTGGTGACTCCCGCGCCGGGCGCCCCCGGACGCCTGCCGTTCTGGAAGGGCGACTCCCCCGGTCGCCCCGCCGAGCTCGGCCGGGCCGTGGGCGCCTGGGTGCGCGAGCTCGAGTCGCTCGCGGCGGCGGACGGCCCGCTCACCGAGCGCCTGCGCGACGCGGGGCTCGACGCCTGGGCGACCGACAACCTCGTCGCCTACCTCGCCGACCAGCGCGAGGCCACGGGTCGCGTCCCGGACGACCGGACGGTCGTCGTCGAGCGGTTCCGCGACGAGCTGGGCGACTGGCGCGTCGTCATCCACTCGCCCTACGGCGCCAAGGTCCACGCGCCGTGGGCGCTGGTCCTGGGCGCGAGGCTGCGCGACCGCTACGGGCTCGACGCCGCGGCCATGCACTCCGACGACGGGATCGTGCTGCGGCTCCCGGACCTGGGAGACGGCGGCTGGGGCGAGGAGCCCGGCGGCACTGCCGGGACCACCGGCTCACCCGTCGTGACGGCCGAGGACCTGCTGCTCGCCCCCGAGGAGGTGCTCGACGAGGTCCGTGCCGAGCTCGGCGGCTCCATCATGTTCGCCGCGCGCTTCCGTGAGGCGGCGGCCCGCGCCCTGCTGCTCCCCCGGCGCCGCCCCGACAAGCGTCAGCCGCTGTGGCAGCAGCGCCAGCGCTCGGCCCAGCTGCTCTCGGTCGCGAGCGAGTACCCCGAGTTCCCCATCGTCCTGGAGGCCGCGCGCGAGTGCCTCCAGGACGACTTCGACGTCGCGGCGCTGACCGAGCTCATGAGGGACCTGACGGCGGGCCGGGTCCGGCTGGTCGACGTCACGACCCCGACCCCGTCCCCCTTCGCCCAGTCCCTCCTGTTCGGTTACACGGCCCAGTTCCTGTACGACGGCGACGCGCCCCTCGCCGAGCGCCGCGCGGCCGCGCTCTCGCTCGACCCGACGCTCCTGGCCGAGCTCCTGGGCACCGAGGGCGGGGCCTCGCAGCTCGCGGACCTGCTGGACCCGGAGTCGGTCGAACGGACCGAGGCCGAGCTCGGCGCCCTGGTCCCGAGCCGCCAGGCGCGGCACGCGGAGGACGTGTGGGACCTGCTGCGCAGGCTCGGGCCGCTCCCTGCCGCGGAGGTCGCGCGGCGCACGCGCGAGGAGGTGCGCGAGGAGGTGCCCGCGTGGCTAACGGGCCTCGAAGGGGCGCGCCGGGTGATCCAGGTGCGTCTGGCCGGGGTGCCCGACGCCGTCGCGCAGCAGTGGGCCGTGGTCGAGGACGCCGGGCGGCTGCGGGACGCGCTGGGGGTCGCCCTGCCCACCGGCATCCCCGAGGTCTTCACCGAACCGGTCCCCGACCCGGTGGGCGACCTCGTGCGGCGCCACGCCCGCACCCACGGACCGTTCGGGGCGCACGAGGTCGCGGCGCGGTACGGGATCGGCGTGGCGGTCGCCACGGGCGTGCTGAGGAGGCTCGAGGCCGCACGGGTGCTGGTGTGCGGCCGCCTGCGCCCCGAGTCCCTCGGTGGGACGGGCGAGGAGTGGTGCGACGCCGAGGTGCTGCGGACGCTGCGGCGCCGGTCGCTCGCGGCGCTGCGGGCCGAGGTCGAGCCGGTCGCTCCCGAGGCCCTGGGGGTGTTCCTGCCGCGCTGGCACGGGATCGGTACGTTGCGGGGCACCGACGGGCTGCTGCGGGTCGTCGAGCAGCTCTCGGGGGCCGCGGTCCCGGCCTCGGCGCTCGAGACCCTGGTGCTGCCCTCCCGGGTGACCGACTACTCCCCCGCGCTGCTCGACGAGCTGACCACCACGGGCGAGGTCCTGTGGTGCGGGCACTCGTCGTTGCCCGGCGGCAAGGACGGGCTCGTGAGCCTCCACCTCGCCGACGCGGCCCCGCTGACGCTCCCCGACGTGACGCCCCTCGAGGAGGACGGCCCGCTCGACACCGACCTGCACCGGTCGGTCGTCGACCTGCTGACCGGCTCGGGCGGCTTCTTCCTGCCCCGCATCGCCGAGCTCGCGGAGGCCTCGCAGGCAGCGACCCTGGAGGTCCTGTGGGACCTGGTGTGGGCGGGCTGGGTCACCAACGACGGGCTCGGGGCCCTGCGCAGCCGGCTCGGTCCCGGGGGCGGCGCGCACCGCGCTCCACGCGCCCCGGTCCGTGCCCGCCCTCTGGCTCGCGGCCGCTTCGCCTCGCTCGGAGCAGGGTCGATGGCCGCCGCCCGCGGCGAGTCCGACCTGCGCGGCGGCTCGGGCAGATGGTCGGCTCTTCCCCTGCGCGAACCCGACCCCACCCGGCGCACGCACGCCCTGACGAGGGTCCTGCTGGACCGTCACGGTGTGCTGACCCGCGGAGCAGCCCCCTCCGAAGGCGTGACGAACTACTTCCGCGGCGTCTACCGCGTCCTGTCCGAGCTCGAGACCACGGGCACCGTCCGGCGCGGCTACTTCGTCGAGCACCTCGGAGGCTCGCAGTTCGCGCTGCCGGGGGCCGTCGACCAGCTCCGCACCGACGCCCAGGACCGCGAGCACGCCGCCGAGTCGGCGGGGCGCCGTGAGCTCTCGGCCCTGCTCCTGGCCGCGACCGACCCGGCCAACCCGTACGGCGCGGCCCTTCCCTGGCCCGAGCCCCGGGTACCGCACGAGCCGGGAGGCGGGGCGCCCGTCGGTCTCGGGGTGCGGAGCGGGTCGGCACCAGGAGGCCGTCCGGAGGTGCGCACGGCGGCGAGCGCGACCATGGGGGCCTCGACGGCCGTCGCGCTCGCACCGGGCACCGGGCCTGCCCGGAGCACGCCCCGCGCGACGCATCGACCCGGGCGCAAGGTGGGCTCCGTCGTCGTGCTCGCCGGCGGTGACCTGGTCCTGTACGTCGAGCGCGGTGGCCGCTCCCTCCTCTCGTTCGGCGACGACTCCGAGATTTCTGCGCGCCGCCTCGCGCTGGCGTGCGCCGAGCTCGCACGCGCCTCGCGCGCCGGGCTGCTCGGCAAGATGGTCATCGGACGGATCGACGGGATCGACGCCCTCGCCGGCGCGGGCAGCACCGCGTCGCGCGCGTTCGGGGTGACCGCCGCGCTCATGGAGGCGGGCTTCCGCCCCACCCCGCGAGGCCTGCGCGCATGACCGGTCGAGGAGCTCGCGATGCCCGAGGGTGACGTGGTCAAGGTGACGGCCGACCGCCTCGACGCAGCGCTGCGCGGGCGGGTCCTCGAACGTGCCGACCTACGGTGGCCGAGCGCGGGCGGGGTCGACCTCAGCGGTCGGACCGTCGTCGAGGTCAAGCCGTATGCCAAGCATCTCCTGACCCGCCTCGACGACGGGACGACCCTGCACACCCACCTGCGGATGGAGGGGCAGTGGCGCATCGCCCGCACAGGGACGGACGGAGCCGTCGCACGCAGCACGGACGTCCGGGCGGTCCTCGCGAACGAGGTGTGGACGTGCGTCGGCGAACGGCTCGGCATGCTCGACGTGGTCCGCACCCGTGACGAGCAGGTCCTGCTCGGGCACCTGGGTCCCGACGTCCTCGCGGACGATTTCCTCAGCGCTCCGGACTCCGGCGTCCTGCTCGCGCTCGCCCGCCTGCGCGACGCGGCAGCGACGGGTGGGTTCCCGGCGCAGGCGACCGCGGGCGGACCTCCCGCTCGCGTCGCCCGAGGGCTGCCTCTCGCCGACGCCCTGCTGGACCAGCGCGGGGTCGCCGGTCTCGGCACCATCTACACGGCCGAGAGCCTGTTCGCCCAGGGGATGTGGCCGTGGACCCAGGTGTCCGACGTCTCCGACCGCGACCTGGAGGCGCTCCTGCGGACCGCACGGGGCCAGATGCTCCGCAGCGTCGCGGAGGGCGTGGGAACCGTGCGGCGACACGTCCACGGCAGAGCACGACGGGCGTGCCACCGATGTGGAACGCCCGTCGCTGTCGCCCGGGCGAACGAGGCGCCGTTCGAGCGACCGATCTTCTACTGTCCGAGCTGTCAGAAGCCCTGAGGCTCAGCCGACCGGCTGAAGGTCCTCGCGCATGCGCCGCGCGCTCTCTGCAGCCGCTCCGCGACCCATGAGCGTGACGGCGAAGTCTGCGGGGATCGTGTCCGGGATCATCAGACCCTCGGCCACGGCGACCCGGTCGCTGACCTCGCGCAGCACCAACGACATGGGGATGTCGAGGGCTTCGCAGATGGAGCCCAGGAGCTCGGACGACGCTTCCTTCTGGCCGCGCTCGACCTCGCTGAGGTAACCCAGGGAGACGCGTGCAGCCGAGGACACCTCTCGCAGGGTGCGGCCCTGTCGCTGGCGAGCGTCTCGCAGCACGTCCCCGATCTCTCGACGAAGAACAATCATCTGGCGGCCCCCTTCCGTGTCCCGTGCGACCGTCGGAGCCTGCCTGGCTCCGGTGGTGGTTCGCTGTCCTGTCGTTCCCCGCGCCCCTCGCGTGGGGATCGTCCTACCGTACCCCGCACCCGGGGCAGTCTCATGTGCTGATCTGTTGAATGGCCTCTTGGCGATCACGTGCTGTTCAACGTCCTTCTCACCAAGGTTGTTCCCGCACCACGCGGAAGTCCACGCGGTTGCCTGGTGTTCACGAACTCTCCACGTGTTCGCCCGCGCTCGGCCTTGGTCGTCCCACCGGAGGGCAAGTTCACCCGCTGACCTTCACCCGCTGATCGTCGCCCGAGCCAGCTCGAGCACTCCCTGGGTCGCGGCTTCGCGGACCTCTGCCCGGCCGCCCTCGAGCCGAAGCTCGCGGACCTCGGTGCGCTCGGGCGTCGCGACCGCCACGAAGACGAGGCCCGGGGCCTTGCCGTCCTGGGGATCGGGGCCCGCGACGCCCGTGGTCGCGAGGCCGACGTCGGCCCCCAGCTCCCGGGCGACCCCCTGGGCCATCTCCCGTGCGACGTCCGGGTCCACAGCGCCGCGCTCGGCGAGCAGCTCGCCGTCGACCCCCAGGACGCTCTGCTTGAGGTCCGTCGAGTACGCGACGACCCCACCGCGCAGCACCGCGGACGCGCCGGGCACGGCGACCAGACGGGCGCACACGAGACCACCGGTCAGCGACTCGGCGACCGCGACGGTCCACCCTCTCGACGTCGCGGCCTCGAGCACGCCCACGGCCTCGCGGGGCGCGATCGCGTCCGGGGTGGCCATGGCGCGCGGCTCAGTCCTGCCCGGACGTCCGAGCGGCGCGCAGCGCGTCCCGACGCAGGCGCCAGCCCTGGTACGCGTACTCGACCCCCGTGACGACCGTGACGACCAGAGCCGCCACCAGGACGATCCAGCCGACCACCGAGATCCACGACGGCATCTGGTCGAGCGGGAGCAGGAAGATCGAGATGGCCACGGACTGCAGGACCGTCTTGAGCTTGCCGCCGCGGGAGGCCGGCATGACCGTGTACTTGAGCACCGCGAACCGCATGAGCGTGATGCCCAGCTCGCGGGCCAGGATGACGATCGTGACCCACCACGGGAGGTCGCCGAGCGCCGACAGCAGCACGAGCGCGGCTCCGATCAGCAGCTTGTCCGCGATGGGGTCGAGCAGCTTGCCGAGGTCCGTGACCAGGTTGTACTTCCTGGCAAGGTAACCGTCCACCCGGTCCGTCGCGGCCGCGAGGACGAACAGTCCCGTCGCGACCAGGCGCCAGGTGACCGTGTGCCCGCCGTCGGCGAGCAGAGCCCACGCGAAGAACGGCACCACGGCGATCCGGGCGATAGTGACCGCGTTCGCGGAGTTCCAGGGGGACGGGACGGCTGTGACCACGGGACAAGCCTAGGCGCTCCGCGAGCGGTCGTCCGACCACGTCCAGAAAAGGACTCTTCGGGCAAGAGTGCACAGAACATCCGTCCTATACCACGTGGTCTTCGAATGCGCGCGCGATGCCGCTAGTGTCGCAGCCGTGACACGTCACGTCCGCGCGACCCGACGCCGCCGCCGGCTCGGCCAGCTCCTTGCCGCCGGTCTCGTCGCTGCCGTCGTCGCGGCTTCCGGGGCCCTCCTCCTCGACCTCGACGCGGTGCCCCCGGCACTGGCTTCCTCGTCCCCCGCCTCGGCTCCCGCCGTCCCGAGCCCCCCGCCCGAGCCCGACGCGGTCTTCACGATCGTCGCGGCGGGCGACGTCCTGCCCCACCTCCCCGTGCACGCGTCGGCCCGGACGGGCTCCGCCGGGTACGACTTCAGCACGCTCCTGGCGGGGACCGACGCCTGGGTCTCGGGGGCGGACCTGGCGCTGTGCCACCTCGAGGTTCCCCTGACGGCCGCCGGCGGGCGCCCCGAGGGCTTCCCGACCTTCGTCGCGGACTCCCACCTGGCGACCGACCTCCGCGAGCAGGGGTGGGACGGGTGCTCGACGGCGTCCAACCACTCCGTGGACCAGGAGCTGCCCGGGGTCGTCGCCACGCTCGACGCGCTCGACGCGGCCGGCCTGGGGCACGTCGGGACGGCCCGGTCGGCCGCCGAGGCGGCAGCTCCCGCCCTCTACGTGCTCGAGCGCGCAGGACGGGAGATCGTCGTCGCCCACCTGTCCGCGACGTACGGGACCAACGGCATGCCCGTCCCCTCCTCGGCGCCCTGGTCGGTGACCCTGCTCGACCCGGACGACCTGGTGGCCCGTGCGACGGCGGCTCGCACGGCGGGCGCGGACCTCGTGGTCGTGAGCATGCACGCGGGCGTCGAGTACCGGTCGGCACCCACCACGGAGCAGGTCGAGCTCGCGACCGCGCTCGCCGCGTCGGGCCAGGTCGACCTGGTGCTCGGCCACCACGCCCACGTCCCGCAGCCGGTCGCGATGCTCCCGGGCGGACCGGACGGCCAGGGGATGTGGGTCGCCTACGGCCTGGGCAACTACGTCTCCAACCAGGACGCCGCGTGCTGCACCCCGGGGACCGAGTCGGGGCTCCTGGTCACGGCGACCGTGACCCAGCCTGCGGGCGGCGCTGCGCGTGTCACCGGGTTCGGGTGGACCGCGACGACCGTCGACCGGTTGGGCAGGCACGCGGTGCACGTGCTCCCTGAGATCCTCGCCGAAGGCACCGCGAACGTGGGGCCTGCCGAGGTCGCGGCACGCTACGAGCGTGTCCGGACGGCTGTCGGTGCCACGGCGTCCGAGCGGCTCTCGCCCCCGGTCGCGACGGGTGCTCCCCCGCGGCTGGGCGGACGGAGCACGTCCGCGGTCGACGCCGCCACCCCGGACGCCCGACCCGCGGACCAGGGCTGAGGCCCGGACCCGTCGGTCAGCGCTCGCGCCAGTCCGCCTCGTCGCCCGCGTCGTCGTGGTACTCCTGCGCGACGGGCGGCATGTGTCCGTCGGCGCCGTCGGAGTAGTCGCGGCCGTTGCCCGCAGGCGCACCGCCTCCCCCGCCCTGGCCGTCGTAGACGCCAGGGTCCGGCTCGCCGCGCAGCATCGCGAGCGTCGCGGGCAGGTCCTCGGCCGTGAGCATGACCTCGCGCGCCTTGGACCCCTCAGAAGGTCCGACGATCTCCCGCGACTCGAGCAGGTCCATGAGGCGCCCCGCCTTGGCGAACCCGACCCGCAGCTTGCGCTGGAGCATCGAGGTCGAGCCGAACTGGGTCGTGATGACGAGCTCGGCGGCCTGCAGCAGGAGGTCGAGGTCGTCACCGATGTCCTCGTCGACCTGCTTCTTGGTCGCCGCGGCCGCCGCGACGTCGGTGCGGTAGGACGGCTTGAGCTGCGCCTTGACGTGCTCGACGACCGCATGGACCTCGCTCTCGCCGACCCACGCGCCCTGGACGCGGATGGGCTTGGCCGCCCCCATGGGCAGGAAGAGCGCGTCGCCCTGCCCGATGAGCTTCTCGGCGCCCGGTTGGTCCAGGACGACGCGCGAGTCCGCGAGCGAGGACGTCGCGAACGCGAGGCGCGAGGGCACGTTGGCCTTGATGAGCCCCGTGACGACGTCGACCGACGGGCGCTGCGTCGCGAGGACCAGGTGGATGCCGGCGGCACGGGCGAGCTGGGTGATGCGCTGGATCGAGGCCTCGACGTCGCGCGGGGCGACCATCATGAGGTCGGCGAGCTCGTCGACGACCACGAGCAGGTACGGGTACGTGGCGATCTTGCGCTCCGAGCCCGGCAGCGGCTTGACCTTGCCCGCGCGGACCGCGGTGTTGAAATCGTCGACGTGCTTGTAGCCGAACATCGCGAGGTCGTCGTACCGGGCGTCCATCTCGCGCACGACCCACTCGAGGGCCTCGGCGGCCTTCTTGGGGCTCGTGATGATGGGCGTGATGAGGTGCGGGATGCCCTCGTAGATCGTGAGCTCGACGCGCTTGGGGTCCACCAGGACCATGCGCACCTCCTCGGGCGTGGCCCGCATGAGGATCGAGACGATCATCGAGTTGATGAAGCTCGACTTGCCCGCGCCCGTGGCGCCCGCGACCAGGATGTGCGGCATCTTCGCGAGGTTCGCGACGACGTAGCCGCCCTCGACGTCCTTGCCGACGCCCATGACCATGGGGTGCTCGGTGCGGCGCGCGACCGAGGAGCGCAGCACGTCCCCCAGCACGACCGTCTCGCGGTCGGTGTTGGGGATCTCGATCCCGATCGCGGACTTGCCCGGGATGGGCGAGAGGATCCGGACGTCGGCCGAGGCCACCGCGTAGGCGATGTTCTTGGAGAGGTTCGTGATGCGCTCGACCTTGACCGCGGGGCCGACCTCGACCTCGTACCGGGTCACCGTGGGGCCGCGCGTGAACCCGGTGACCTTGGCGTCGATCTCGAACTGGTCGAACACGCGCGTGAGGGACTCGACGACGCGGTCGTTGGCGGCCGAGCGCACCTTGTGGGGCGCCCCCTTGACCAGGTCGTCCTCGGAGGGCAGCACGTAGACCGTGTCGCCCTCGAGCATGGGCTGCACTCCCCGCGGCACGGGGTTGTTCGGGGGCGGCGGGGGCGGGGCGGTGGGCGACGCGGCGGTCCGCCCGACCGCGGGGATCACCTGGGTGGGCAGGTCCCCGAAGTCCTCGTGCGCGTCGGGCGGTGCCGCTGCGGCGGCCGCGGCCCGGCGGCTGCGGGCCGTCTTGCGCGCGGCCTCCTCCTCGGCCTCGAGCATCGCCGCGCGCTCGAACGCCTCGTCGCCGACGTAGCCGCCGTCGAGCCGTTCGCGCTCGGCGGTGTCCGCGTCCCGCTCGGCCTTGGTCTTGCGGGCACGCCCGGTCCGCTTCTTGCGCGGCGCGGTCTCGTCGGTGCCATCGTGGCGCGAGACGCCGTCGGCCAGCTGGAGACCGTCCGGGTCCGTCCCGTCCTCGCCCTCACGGTGGTTGCCCGTCAGCCGGTCGTAGATGCCGCGCAGGCGGCTCGGGATCGCGTGCACCGGGGTCGCGGTGACCACGAGGATCCCGAAGAACCCGAAGAGCAGGAAGAGCGGCACCGCGAACCACTGCGTGAGCCCGGTCTGCACCGGCGTCGCGAAGAGGTAGCCGATCACGCCGCCCGCGTCCTGGACGGCCGCGAAGCCGTCGCGGGGGGCGGGCAGGTCCTCGGCGATGTGCACGAGCGAGCACACGGAGACCACGATGAAGGTCAGGCCGATCGCGACGCGCGAGTTCGCCTGGGAACGTTCGGGGTGGCGCATGATCCGGACCGCGAGCCACACGAGCAGGACCGGCAGGGCGACCGCAGCCACGCCGAAGACTCCTGCGGCCACCGCGTGCACCGCGGTGCCGAACGCGCCGGAGATCCCCCACCACTCGCGGGCCGCGACGATCACGGCGAGCGCCAGGAGGAGGAACGCGACGCCGTCGCGCCGATGTGAGGGGTCCAGCTCTCTTGCTCCCTTACCGATACTGCGTGCGACCGCGCCGACCGCGTGCGCACATCCGAGCCACAGCCCGCGCACCGCGCGGACCGGCCAGGGGGCGGGTCGACGACCCGCCTGCGAACCCGTCGGAGCGCGTGACGCGCTCGTAGGGCCCCCCGATCTCCTGGCCGTCGCACCACGTGCCGTGGGCTTCTTGCGGGAGGTCGCGGGCCGTTTCGCCGAGGTGGACGTCCGGGTCGCCATAGTAGGCACCACGGTACCTGCGCACGGGTGCTCGAGCGCGCACCCGGGGAGTGCGTGTCATGTGACGTCGGCTTCTCTCCGGGCACCCGGCGAGCCCCGCGTTCGCCGACCGGCGCCCTCCGGGGGCAGGATCGAGGGATGAGCACCGCTCCCCTCGCCCTCCGCGAGCTGCACGAGATCGCCGACGGGGTCCACGTCGCGACCGCCGAGATCTGGACGAGCATCACGACGGTCGTCGTGGCCCCGGACGGGCGCGCGCTGGTCGTGGACCCGGGGATCACGGTCGAGGAGGTCGAGTCCCTCGCGGCCACCGTCTCGCGCCGGGGATGGCGCGTGACCGCGGGCTTCTCGACGCACCCGCACTGGGACCACGTCCTGTGGTCCCGCTCGCTGGGCGACGTCTCGCGCTGGGCCTGCCCGACGGCGGTCCGCGCCCAGGAGCGCAGCCTCGCCGAGGACCTGGTGAAGGTCGAGCGAGAGGCACCCGGGCACGATCTCGCCCTGTTCGGTCGACTCACGCCCCTCCCCTCGACCGCGACGGACGCCTCGGCCGAGGGCACCCCGTCCGGCGCGGTCCGCCTCCCGTGGCCCGACCCTGCGAGGGGCGCGACGTCGTCGGGCTCGGCAACCGCCTCCGGCGCCGGCGCAGAGGTGGGCGAGCCGCTGGTGCTCGTGGTCGAGCACCAGGCGCACGCACCCGGTCACGGAGCCCTGGTCCTGCCGGGCGCGGGCGTGATCGTCGTGGGCGACATGCTCTCGGACCTCGAGGTCCCGCTCCTGGACCTCGCGTCACCCGACCCCGTGGGCGACTACCGCGCGGGGCTCGACGCGCTCGAGCACGCGATCTCCGAGCACGGCGTGCACACGCTCGTCCCGGGTCACGGGCACGTCTGCACGGGCAGCGACGCGGTCTGGGAGCGGTTCGGGGCCGACCGGGCCTACCTCGACGATCTGGAGGCGGCCGTCCGCGACGACACGGACGACGCGGACGGCTCCGACGACCCCCGCCTCACGGGCGAGTGGGTCGTGGGTGAGCACCGCAGGCAGCTCGCGCACCTGCGTCGGATGCGCTCGGCGTAGCGCGCGCCCTCGGCCGGCCGGGCGAGGCGACCGCCCTGACCGCGGACGAGCCCGCCGCACGCGGTCCTGGTCAGCCGTCCGTCCGTGCTGGGGCCAGGCACTCGAGGTCGGCCGACGCGTCGTCCGCGAACGGCCCGCTCAGCTCCCTCACCCGGGGCAGGGCGTCGGTCAGCGAGGCCCCCAGGAACGTGAGCGCATTGAGACCGGTGCTGCACCAGACCGCGAGCTCGCCGTCCCTGCGCGTCGAGGGGTCCCAGAGCAGCGCGTCGCCGTTCTCGCTGTACGCGAAGACGACGAGCCGCCCGGCCAGCGACCAGTCCCCGTCGGGCTCGACCATCCAGTCGAACCCCTCGACCTGGCCGTCCTGGTAGCTCGCCCGGAAACGGCCGGTGAGGTGCGCGGCGCGGTGCTGCCACCCGTCGGCATACCCGTCCCGGGCGGGAGGGTAGACGAGCCAGAGGCCGAACAGGCGGCAGAACCCGGCCCGGCGCACGAGGCGGCGGTAGGAGGGCGGGAATCCTTCTCCGTCCTCGAAGCGGTGCGATCCGAGCAGCTCGACCGACACCGCGCCGAGGTCCGGCACGCCCGCCACCGAGAGCTGGTCGACCACGACGCGGCCCGTCAGTCGTCGAGGCCGAGCTCGACGGACCGGGCGAGGGCTGCGTCCAGCGCGGCGGCGTCGGTGATGATCCGCGACAGGTGCCGGGCCGCGACCAGGAGCGCGTCCAGGTCGGTGCCGTAGACGCTCACCATCCCGCCCTCGGGGTCGAACCCGACGGCCTCGAGCGCCTCGGGCGACTCGTCCGTGAGCACGGCCTGGAGAGCCCCCGAGAAGTCGTACCCCGAACCCTCGACCCCGTGGCGCTCGAGCGCGTCCTTGTGCTGGTGGTACTCGGGACCGCCGGGCGAGTAGATGATGCTCGAGCTCGAGTCGTGGGTCACCAGGAGGACGGGCGCGAGGCCGGAGAAGTCTGCAGAGGTTGCCATGGCCGTGATGCTAGCGACCCGCACCCACACGACCCTGGCGCCCTACGCGACCAGCAGCCCGACCCCGAGCGTCACGACCCCCGCGGCGACGAACCCGGCGCCGACCGGCAGCAGCACGACCCACCGGTTGGGCGCCTCGCGCCCCGCACCGGTCGCGGACAGGAAGAACCCTCCGGGCAGGAGGATCGCCCCGACGAGGACGCCCACCCCCGCGAGCCAGCTCCAGAAGCCCGTGAGCCCCGTCGCCTGGCTCAGCACGAGGCACAGCAGCCCCAGGATCACGAGCACCCCTGCGTGCGCGTGCCCGGCCCGGAGGAAGGAGGTCTGGAACGACGTGGCCGGGACCTTGCCCGTGACGACCCGGACGAGGAAGAACCCGCCGGACTCGATCCCGACGATCGTCAGGAGGACGATCCCGGCGGTGATGCGGACGGCGTCGGTGAGCTCGAGCACGAGGGCCTCCCCTGGTCGGCCGAGCGAGGTCGGCAGAATTTACGAACACTGTTATAGAACACCGTTCGCAAACCTGCGTCAAGGGATCTAGACTCCTGTCCGTGGCCAGACCCCGACTTCACGACGACTCTCTGCGTGCGGCACTGCTGGACGTCGCGTCGCAGCAGATCTCCGAGCACGGCGAGTCGGCCGTCACGGTCCGTGGCGTCGCGCAGGCCGCCGGGACCAGCGCGTCCGCGGTCTACGCTCTCTTCGGCAGCCGGGAGGACCTGGTCGCGGCGGTGAGCGTCGAGGGTTTCCGACGCTTCGCGGAGCACCTGAGTTTCGCACCGAGGACCGGCTCGCCCGCCGACGACCTCCTGGCCCTGGGCCTCGCCTACCGGACCAGCGCGCTGGCCGACCCCCACTTCTACCGCGTGATGTTCGAGCGGTCCGTCCCGCCCGAGACCGGCGCCGTGCCTGCCGTGGCCGAACCGACCTTCGACGTCCTGCGGCGGGCCGTAGGCCGGGTCCTCGCCTCTGCCGACTCCGACGCTGCCGGCGCACCACCGGCCTCCTCGGGCCTGGCCGCCGCAGCGGAGGAGGCGTCGCTGGCTCTGTGGGGCCTCGTCCACGGGCTCGTGAGCCTCGAGATCGGTCGGCTCCTGCCCGGGGGCGCCGAGGCTGCGGCAAGGCGCTACGAGAGGGCGATCCTCGCCGTCGGGCCGCCGCTGCTGCGAGCCGCCCCCACCCTCGCAGCCCCCTGACGACGACGGGCCCGTCCTCCCGCAGAGCGGGGGGACGGGCCCGTCGGACGATCAGCGACTACGCCTCGACGACGACCGGGACGATCATCGGGCGGCGACGCAGACGGTTGGAGACCCAGCGCCCGACCACGCGGCGCATGACCTGCTGGAGCTGGTGCACGTCCGTGGCCCCTCCCGCGATCGAGTCCTCGAGGGCCTGCACGACCTGGGGACGGACGTCCTCGAACACCGCGTCGTCCTCGGCGAAGCCGCGCGCCAGGATGTGCGGGCCCGCGATGACCTTGCCCGTCGCGGAGTCGACCACGGCGAACAGGGAGATGAAGCCCTCCTCGCCGAGGATCTGGCGGTCCTTGAGCTCGGCGTCCGTGAGCTCGCCGACGCTCGACCCGTCGACGTACACGTAGCCGCACGGGACCGCGCCCACGACCGAGGCCTTGCCGTCGACGAGGTCGACGACCACGCCGTCCTCCGCGAGGATCACGCGGTCGGCGGGCACGCCCGTCTTGACCGCGAGCGCCCCGTTGGCCACGAGGTGACGGACCTCGCCGTGCACCGGCATGACGTTCTTGGGCCGCAGGATGTTGTAGCAGTAGATGAGCTCGCCCGCGCTCGCGTGGCCCGAGACGTGCACCTTGGCGTTGCCGCCGTGCACGACGCGCGCGCCGAGGCGCGTCAGGCCGTTGATGATGCGGAAGACGGCGTTCTCGTTGCCCGGGATGAGCGACGAGGCGAGGATCACGGTGTCGCCGTGGCCGACCGAGACCTTGTGGTCGCCGTTGGCCATGCGCGACAGCGCGGCCATGGGCTCGCCCTGCGAGCCCGTGCACATGAGCACGATCTCGTCGTCGCGCAGCGAGTCGACCTTCTTGAGGTCGATCAGGACGCCGTCCGGCACCTTGAGGTAGCCGAGCTCGGCCGCGATGCCCATGTTGCGGACCATCGAACGCCCGACGAGCGCGACGCGACGCCCGTGGTTGTGCGCGGCGTTGAGGACCTGCTGGACGCGGTGCACGTGCGAGGAGAACGACGCGACGATGATCCGCTTGTCCGACGCGCCGAACACACTGTCCAGGACGGGGCCGATCTCGACCTCGGGGGTCACGAAGCCCGGGACCTCGGCGTTGGTCGAGTCGACCATGAAGAGGTCGACGCCCTTCTCGCCCAGGCGCGCGAACGCGCGCAGGTCCGTGACGCGGCCGTCGAGCGGCAGCTGGTCCATCTTGAAGTCACCCGTGTGCAGGACCGTGCCGGCCCCCGTGGTGACCGCGACCGCGAGCGCGTCCGGGATGGAGTGGTTGACCGCGACGAACTCACAGCTGAACGGGCCGAAGGCGACCGTCTCGTCCTCCTTGACCACGCGGGTCACGGGGGCGATGCGGTGCTCCTTGAGCTTGGCCGAGATGAACGCGAGCGTGAGCTGCGAGCCCACCAGGGGGATGTCGCGGCGCAGGCGCAGCAGGTACGGCACGGCACCGATGTGGTCCTCGTGGCCGTGCGTCAGGATGATCGCCTCGATGTCGTCGAGACGATCCTTGATGTAGTCGAAGTCCGGCAGGATCAGGTCCACGCCGGGCTGGTTGTCCTCGGGGAAGAGGACACCGCAGTCGATGACGAGCAGGCGCCCGTCGTACTCGAGGACGGCCATGTTGCGTCCGACCTCGCCCAGTCCGCCGAGGGCGACGATGCGCAGGGCACCGGCCGGCAGCGCGGGGGGCAGGGACAGTTCGGGGTGAGGGTGGCTCACGGGGCCTCCTGGCCTGTTGTTCAGCTTGTTCAGCGTGGCCGCGGGGTCACCGGGTCCAGCAGGCCGGAGGCCTCCAGACCGGCGCGGACGACGGCGACCTCGTCGTCCGTGGCTGCGACGTACGGCAGCCTGAGGTATCGGTTCTCGGTGACTCCGAGGAGCTGGAGCGCGGCCTTGGCCATGACGGCCTGGAAGCCCGCTCCGTTGATGGCGTCGATCGCCGGGGTGACCGAGCGGAAGGCCGCGAGGGCCGCCGCGTTGTCACCGGCGTCGAACGCCGCGACGACCTGGGCGAAGCGCGAGCCGACCGCGTGCGCGGCCACGGAGACGATGCCGACCGCACCGTGCGCGAGGAACGGCAGCAGCATGGCGTCGTCCCCGGAGTACCAGGCGAGACCGGTCGACTCGATGAGCTTGGCCGCGGTGTAGACGTCGCCCGTCGCGTCCTTGTTCGCGACGATGCGCTCGTGCGCGGCGAGGCGCTCGATCGTGGCCGGGGCGATGCGGACGCCCGAGCGGCCCGGGACGTCGTAGATCATCACGGGCAGCGGTGTCGCGTCGGCGACGGCCGTGATGTGGCGGTACAGCCCTTCCTGGGAGGGGCGCGAGTAGTAGGGGCTCACGACGAGGAGCCCGTGCGCACCGGCCTCCGCGGCCTGCTCGGCCATGCGGACCGCGTGCTGGGTGTCGTTCGACCCGGCCCCGGCCACGACGTGCGCGCGGTCGCCGACCGCGTCGACCACCGCGCGGATGAGCTCGGCCTTCTCCGGTGCGTGCGTCGTGGGCGACTCCCCCGTGGTCCCGCTCAGGACCAGACCGTCGTTCCCGTTGTCCACGAGGTGCTTGGCGACCTTGACCGCTGCGTCGAGATCGATCTCTCCGGCGAGGGTCATCGGGGTGACCATCGCGGTCAGGACGGCGCCGAACGGTCGGGCCTGCGTGGGGGGAAGTGCCATGTGCACAAACTACCGCGCGCGAGGCCGAAACGGCGTGTCGGTCCACGCGTGGGGCCGGGGCTCGCGGTCGCTCCTGCGCGCCTTGTTCCTGCATACCGCTCGCCAGAGGCCCGCAACGCACCTCGCCGGCCCCGACGAGACCCGCGTCGGGGGGCGGCTGTGAGCGAGTGCCGCTGGTCGAGCACGCCGTGCACGTGTCCCAGCCCGCCGACGGGTCCGTCACGAGCGTCGCCCGGACCCGCTACGCACCGACCGAAGCGATGCACGAGCCGATCCTGTTCCCCCCCCCCCCCCCCCCCGGACGACGCGCGAGGCTCGCCCGACCACTTCGGCTACCAGGTCCCGCCCGACGTCACCACCGCCCTTGCCACGAGGAGGAGCGGGAAGAAGAGCAGTTGGGCGCCGCACCATCTCGATCCGAGCCGCGACGCCTCCTTGGACCCGAGCACCTGCCCGGCCGCCCAGCACATCGAAGACGGCTACCCGGTCGGCGGGTCGAACCGCGCACCCGAAGGCGAATCCCCTCCCATCGATACCGCCGATCCTCGACCGGCCTGTCGGGCCAGCCATTCGCGAGCAAGGAGAAACTCCATCACCCAGACGAACACGCCCAGGACTGCGGCAATGCCATACCCCAACACCCATCCCCCTAGAGCAGAAAGCGCAAGCAATGCGAAAAGCGCAAAAGCATAGGTCACCACTCGACCGCCACCGCCAGAACTCTGAAGCCGTGACCTTCGGCCAACTAGCGCAGCATAGGCCACCAAGCCCCCTGGAACCCCGGACCACAGCCCGATTGCCACCACTTCCCACCAGCCGACACCCACACCAACTCCGACCATGCCGATCGACAGAAAGTAGTTGCCGATCCACCCTGTTCTACGGACACGCTCCGTATATCGCGCAGCCCTAAGAGCAAAGTCATCAGTCATCAAGAATTCCACCCGTCCACGACATCGCCAGAGCCGGAGCCACCACGCCCAACCACTCAGAACCGTCAACGACACTCGTGTCGAGGTCCTGCCACCCGCCATTGACATCCGTGCCGCGCCACCGCAGACGTCTCCACCTCATGACCGCACGACACCGCGACCCGCGCGGCTTCGTCAGCAAGGGTTGCGGCCTCAGCGCACCTCGCAGCAGCCTCGGAAGTGGCACTCGCAGCAACCCCAGCCTGCACAAGCCCGGAAACCGGGACCACCGAAAGCCCAAGAGCCGCACCACAACGACGCACACGGAGTACAGAAAACCTGGATCGAACACCAGACAAGGACAACGAGACCACGGGCCGCCGCTCCGTACGCCGCGCACCCGTCATCAATGATGGCCACGAACCGAAACCCACACACCCCCTGCGGGCGGGCCCCAATCCGGCTCTCAGCGAACATCCAGTCAGCGGTGGTACCAGGACACTAGAACTCACCAGGACCCCAGTGCAAATACCTACGAAGCGTGCAAACCACGGATCCCGCCCCATCCCCCCCCCGGCAGCGGGCCCCACCGCCTGCACGTGCCATGCCACCGAGCACCGGCACCCTGACGTCCTCTGGCAGCCCATCGATGCGAACCCGCGCAGGTCGCGTGATACTCGAAGCATGTCGCCCGCCACGAACGCCCTGTCCCCCGCCCTGGTCTCGCACCTGCCGACCGGGCTGCTGATCGGTGGCCAGTGGGGGCCGGCCGAGGCCGGACGGACGTTCGAGGTCGCGGACCCGGCGACCGAGGAGGTCCTGTTCGACGTCTCGGACGCGAGCCCCGCCGACGGCCTGCGCGCCCTGGAGGCCGCGCACGCCGCGGCCCCGGCCTGGCGCGCCGTCGCGCCGCGCGAGCGCTCCGAGCTGCTGCGCGCCGTCTTCGCGACGCTCACGGCCCGCGCCGACGACATCGCTGCGCTCATCACGGCCGAGTGCGGCAAGCCGCTCGCCGAGGCCCGCGCCGAGGTCGTGTACGGGGCCGAGTTCCTGCGCTGGTACGCCGAGCAGGCCGTGCGCACCGACGGCCTGGTCCGCACGGCACCGAGCGGGGCCAACCGGCAGCTCGTCTCGCGGCGCCCGGTGGGCCCCGCGCTGCTCATCACGCCGTGGAACTTCCCCATCGCCATGGCCACGCGCAAGATCGGACCGGCGCTCGCCGCGGGCTGCACGGTCGTGATCAAGCCCGCGCACCTCACGCCGCTCACGACGTCCCTGGTCGCGGAGATCATCCGCGGGCACCTCGAGGACCGGGGCCTGCCGACGGGCGTGGTCAACGTCGTGCCGACGTCGTCGGCCGCCGAGGTGACCTCGCCCCTGCTCGCGGACCCGCGCCTGCGCAAGCTCTCCTTCACGGGGTCCACGGGCGTGGGCCGCACGCTCCTCAAGGGAGCCGCCGACCAGGTCCTGCGGACCTCGATGGAGCTGGGCGGCAACGCGCCGTTCCTCGTCTTCGCGGACGCGGACCTCGACGCCGCGGTCGAGGGCGCGCTGGTCGCCAAGCTCCGCAACACGGGTCAGAGCTGCGTGGCGGCCAACCGCTTCCTGGTGCACGACGCCGTAGCGCGCGACTTCGGTCAGCGCCTCGCCCGGGCGTTCGGCGAGCTGCGCGTGGGGCCGGGCAGCGAGGAGGGCGTCAAGGTCGGGCCGCTCATCGAGCGCAAGGCGGTCGACAAGGTCGACGAGCTCGTCTCTGTCGCGTCCGACGAGGGCGCCCAGGTGCTCACGGGTGGCGACCGGCCGCGCTCCCCCGGCCACTTCTACTCCCCCACGGTCCTGACCGGGGTCGACGCGGACTCGCGCGTGGTCACCGAGGAGATCTTCGGCCCGGTCGCGCCGATCGTCGCGTTCGCCGACGACGACGAGGGCATCGCGCTGGCCAACGACACCGAGTACGGCCTCGCGGCCTACGCCTACACCCGCGACCTGGCGCGCGCGATGCGGGTCGGCGAGGAGGTCGAGGCCGGGATGATCGGGATCAACCGGGGCCTCGTGTCCGACGCGAGCGCACCGTTCGGCGGCATGAAGCAGTCCGGTCTGGGCCGCGAGGGCGGCGAGGCGGGGCTCGAGGAGTACCTCGAGACCGTGTACGTCGCGCTCTGAGCAAGGTCAGGGATTGATACCGTAAAAGCGATAGAACGACCGGGCTCGCGCCCGGCAGACCTCGCACACCACCGGAGTACCGCACGTGGCCTCGACCACCCCGAACCACCCCGCACTGACCGGAAAGCAGCACCCCGCCACCATCTCGCTCGGCTACTTCATCTTCGCCTCCCGATGGCTCCAGGTCCCCCTGTACCTCGGGCTCATCGTCGCGCAGGTCGTCTACGTCTGGCAGTTCATGAAGGAGCTCTGGCACCTCACGGAGGGCGCCTTCTCCGGCCACGGGCTCACCGAGGCGGACACCATGCTCTACGTCCTCGGGCTCGTCGACGTCGTCATGATCTCCAACCTCCTGATCATGGTGATCGTGGGTGGCTACGAGACCTTCGTCTCCCGCATCCGTCTCGACGACCACCCCGACCAGCCCGAGTGGCTGAGCCACGTCAACGCGAACGTCCTCAAGACGAAGCTCGCGATGTCGATCATCGGGATCTCGTCGATCCACCTGCTGCGCACGTTCATCGACAGCGCCCGGGTGCCCGAGCAGCAGATGCTCTGGCAGGTGGTCATCCACCTCGCGTTCGTCGTCAGCGCCCTGGCGCTCGCCGTCATCGACCGCATGTCGCTCACCGCGCACCAGCGGGCCGCCAACGCGGTCGCCGCCGGCGAGGCCGAGCCCGACCCGCAGCTCTCGCCCGCGCACTGACCCCGACCCGACCCCCGACCTGGAGCGGACGATGACGACCACCCCGGAGCCCTCCCCGGACGCTGCCTCGTCCGGCGACGGCTCCGGTCGGTCGTCGTGGGCTGCGCGCCCCGTCGGGGACGAGGACCGCCTCGAGGTCCGCGCCGCCGTCCGGCAGGCCGTGTCCGTCTCGGTCGCCACCGGGCTCTACGGCGTCTCGTTCGGGGCGCTCGCGGTCGTCGCGGGGCTGAACCTCGCGCAGACCATGGTGCTCAGCCTGCTCCTGTTCTCGGGCGGCTCGCAGTTCGCGCTCATCGGCGTCGTCGCCTCGGGCGGCACGTCCGCAGCAGCGATCACGACGGCCGGGCTGCTCGGCCTGCGCAACACCCTCTACGGCGCCCAGCTCTCGCCGCTGCTCGCGCTCCACGGCTGGCGGCGCGTGCTCGCGGCCCACCTCACGATCGACGAGTCGACCGCGGTCGCCACGGCCCAGAAGAGCCGCGCCGCGTTCCGTGCGGGGTTCTGGTGGACAGGGATCGGCATCTTCGTCGTCTGGAACCTGCTCACGCTGATCGGGGCGCTCGCAGGCGACGCCATGGGCGACCCCAAGGCATGGGGCCTCGACGCCGCCGCCGGGGCCGCGTTCCTCGCGCTCGTGTGGCCGCGGCTCGCGAGCCGCGTCATGCAGCTCACCGCGGCCCTGGCCGTGGTCGTCGCGGTCGTGCTGCTCCCGTTCGTCCCTCCGGGCGTCCCCGTCCTGGCGGCGGGGGCCGTCGCGATCGTGGTCGGCCAGGTCGCCCGGCAGCCCAGGCAGCCCGTCACGGTCACGGAGTACGTGCCCGACGGCGCAGCGAGCGCCCCGCAGGACCGTGCCGGCGAGGCGTCGCCCGGCTCGCCCGACCCCGGTGATCCGGATGAGCCGGGCGGCCCAGGTGACCTGCCCGCAGCGACCGACCGTCCCGAGGAGCCCTGATGTCCGACGCCGCCCTGTGGGCCACCGTGGTCGCTGCGTCCCTCGTGTGCCTGGGCCTCAAGCTCGCCGGGCACCTCATCCCCGAGCACTGGCTCGCGTCCGACCGCGTCTCGCGCACCGCGGCACTGGTCACGGCGTCCCTGCTCGCAGCGCTCGTCGCGGTCCAGACCGTCGGGGACGGGCAGGGCATCGCGATCGACGCCCGGCTGCCGGCGCTCGGCGTCGCAGCCGTCGCGCTCGCGCTGCGTGCCCCGTTCCTGCTCGTCGTCGTGCTCGCGGCCGCGACCGCGGCGGGACTGCGGGCTCTCGGGTTCCCCTGACGGCGAGGTCCTCGGTCGACGCGCCGGCGGCCCGCCGCGGTGCCCGCCAGGCCGCTCGCGACGGCCGGGCACGCCGCTCCGGTAGGGTCTGGCGAATGGCTCTCTTCAGCGAGGCGGCAGATGTCTCGGTCCGTCCGGCGGTCCCCGGCGACGAGGTCGCGGTCACCGCGATCCAGATCGAGTCGTGGAGGTCCGCGCACGGCGACGTGCTGGGCGCAGCGGTGATCGACGCGCTCGACGTCCCCCGGATGCAGGAGCAGTGGGCCGGGGCGGTCTCGTCCCCGCCCGGCCCGGGCTTCGCGGTGCTCGTGGCCCTCGCCGCGGACCGGATCGTCGGCTTCGCAGCCGTGTCCCCGGGCCAGCTCGTCGCGCTCGAGGTACAGCCGTCCCACCAGCGGTCCGGGCACGGGTCGCGGCTCCTGTCCGCAGCCGTCGACCGGTTGCGTCAGGACGGTTCGGAGGAGGTCGTGGCGTGGATCCTCGACGGCGACTCCGCGCGCGAGCAGTTCCTCGGAGGAGCGGGCCTGGGACCCGACCACCGCACCCGCACGCTGGCCACGGGGGTGCGCGACGTCGTCGAGCACCGGTGGAGCGCGTCGATCTGAGGAGCGCCTCGTGCTAGGGCGTGTCTCTCAGGTCAGGTGACCGCGCATCCATGGTCTCTCGGTGGGGCAGACTCTCGGCTGTGATCACGGTGAGCTCTACGCGCAGCATCGAGGACAACTACGAGGCGATCGTGCTGCTGGACGTCGAGTCGGGAGACACGATCGAGTTTCAACGCTCGTTGGCCCACAACCCGCAGGACGTGGCCCTCGGCCAGGACACCTACGCCATCGTGCGTGGTGGCGCCGCCGTGCACTATGGCGGCCTCGTTCGGTTCACCATGCAGGGCGACGTCCTCGCGCTCGAGTTGACACCTGACGCAGCAGCGGTGCTCGAACTGCCCAGACTGGTCGAGCTCGCCGTGGACGATGCAGCCAGCATCATCGAGCAGCACCTGCCCCGGATCGTGGCGCCGACCGCATGATCGCTCAGCGGCTCAGCGGCTAGAGAAACGCCTAGACGTAGCTCTGGATCTCGTCTCTCCGCGCTCGTGCCTCTCGGTGGCGTTGACGGCGCCGGAACTGCGCTCTGAATCGCCGTTGAGCGGTTTCGATGCGGTCTGCCGACGGATCTGCCGCCCGCTCGTAGTACTCGTTCTCTGCGTCGTCGCGCCCGCCGTCCGCTTGGACCAGGCGACCCAAGGAGACCTTGCTGGGTTCGCCTTTCGGGAGCGCCGCAACCCACGGCCCCTTGGCTGAATCGCTACCCACGTGTCCAGGGTGGGGCAGACTCCCAGCGCCTCTGCTGGGCGCTCGCCACTTGGGAGACACGCGCTAGCGAGACGCCTTGCGCTCGGCGCGGTACATGCCCGCGGCCTTGCGCAGCATGGCGCGGGCCCGCTTGCGGTCCCCCGACGCGTCGTACGCGAACGCCACGTGGTACCACGAGCGCCAGTCGTCGGGGTGCTCCTCGGCGCGGGCGCGGTGCTCCTCGAACGCGGCGTCCGCCGCGGCACGGTCGATGCGGCCGCCCGGCGAACGCGGCAGGTCGTCGACGGGCAGCTCGTCCGCGGCCGCCAGCTCGTCGGCCATCTTCTGGACCGTGACGGCGAGCCAGAACTCCCACGCGATGAGGCCGATCACGAGCAGCGGGATGAGCAGGACGCCGATCCCGATCGCGATCCCCACGGGCTCTCCCGTGCTCACGAGCCCACGGGCACGGCCCAGGATCGCCCACACGTAGATCGCGAGGAGGGCCGTGACGACCACGGCCCCGATCAGGCCCTTGCGGTTCCTCACGAGAGGTCCATGACGTTCTCGAGCCCGACGGTCAGGCCCGGGCGCGAGACGACCTCGCGGATGCCGAGCAGGACGCCCGGCATGAACGACACCCGGTCGAACGAGTCCTGGCGGATGATCAGCTGCTCGCCCTCGTTGCCGAAGAGGATCTCCTCGTGCGCGACCAGACCGCGCAGGCGCACCGCGTGCACTCGGACCCCGTCGACGTCGGCGCCGCGCGCCTCCCAGCCCGACTCGGTCGCGTCGGGGCTCGCACCGAGCCCGGCCTCCGCGCGCGAACGGGCGATCGCGTGGGCCGTGTGCGTGGCTGTGCCGCTGGGCGCGTCGACCTTGTTCGGGTGGTGCAGCTCGATGACCTCGGCCGACTCGAAGTAGCGCGCGGCCTTGGCCGCGAACGTCATGGCCAGGACCGCCGACAGGCCGAAGTTCGGAGCGATCAGCACGCCGACGCTCGTGCCCTCGGCAGCCCGGCGCCCGAGGTGCGCGATCAGGCGGCCACGGCTCTCGTCGGTCCAGCCCGTGGTGCCCACGACAGCGTGGACCCCGAGGTCGATCAGCGCGTGCACGTTGTCCTCGGTGACCGACGGGACCGTGAAGTCGACCGCGACCTGGGCACCCGCCGCGGCGACCTGCGCCAGGTCGTCCCCGGCGTCGATGCGCGCGACCAGCTCCAGGTCCGGTGCGGCCTCGACCGCCGCGCACACCGTGGCCCCCATGCGCCCGGCCGCACCCAGGACGGCGACCTTGAGGGGCGTCGAGCCTGCGGGCTGCGGGGTGGGCTGGGGAGCGCTCTGGCCTGGGGTCACGTCGTTCGAGGTCACCCGACAACCCTAGCCGCAACGCGAGGAGGACCGGTGCGCGTGATGCGCACCGGCCCTCCTGACTCACCTGGTGAGACTCAGTCCCCGAAGGGACCCACGCGCACGGTCGAGCGCGGACGGGAGGCGAGCTCCTCCGCGAGCTTGCGCACGTCGTCGGACGTCACCGAACGGATCCGGTCGAGCGACTCGGCCACGCTCAGCAGCTCGCCGAACACGAGCTCCGACTTGCCCAGGCGGCTCATGCGCGAACCCGAGTCCTCGAGCCCCAGCACCAGTCCGCCCGAGAGCTGACCGATGCTCCGGTCGAGCTCAGCGGCCGTGATGCCCGACTCGGCGAGCTTCTCGAGCTCGCTCGTCATGAGCTCGGTGACCTGGTCGACCTTGGAGGGCGCGCAGCCTGCGTACAGGCCGAACGTCCCGATCCCGCCGTGGCCCGACGCGAACGAGTACGTCGAGTACGCGAGCCCACGCTTCTCGCGGATCTCCTGGAAGAGTCGCGAGCTCATGCCGCCACCCAGGACGGCGCTGAGCACCGAGAGCGTGAAGCGGCGGTCGTCGGTCGCGGACAGGCCCGTGCCACCGATGATGACGTTGGCCTGCTCGACGGTCCGACGGATCGTGAGCTCGACGGCCTCCGTCCCCACGCCCTGCACGTCCGCGTTGTCGCGGCGGGCACGCGGGGTGCCGGCAGGGTCGAGGTCCCAGCCGCCGGTCGTGAGCGCGGTCGCGACCTGCTCGCACAGCGTGTCGTGGTCGACGCCACCGGCCGCGGCGACGACGAGCGTCTCCGGGCGGTAGTGCCACTGGTAGTGCTCCCAGACGGCGCTGCGCGGCACGGCGTTGATGGTGTCCGGCGTGCCGCCGATCGGGCGCCCCAGGGGGTGCCCGGCCAGGACGGCCTGCGCGAACTCCTCGTGCACGACGTCCGAGGGGTCGTCGTCGTTCATCGCGAGCTCTTCGAGGATCACGCCTCGCTCGGTCTCGAGCTCGTCCTCGTCGAGGCGTGCGGAGGTCACCATGTCGGTGATGACGTCCACGGCCATCGGCAGGTCGGAGTCGAGCACGCGAGCGTAGTAGCAGGTGTGCTCCTTGCCCGTCGCGGCGTTGGCCTCACCACCGACGGCGTCGAACGCCTCGGCGATGTCCATCGCGGACCGGCGTGCAGTTCCCTTGAAGAGCAGGTGCTCCAGGAAGTGCGTGGAGCCGAAGTGACCGTCGGTCTCGTCGCGCGAGCCGACGCCGACCCACGCCCCGACGGTCGCCGAGCGCAGGCCCGGCATCGACTCGGTGAGGACCCGAACCCCGGCCGGGGGGGGGGGGGGGGCAGGACGGAGCGACGGATGGTCGCCCCGTCCTGCCCGGCGGTCAGCTCACCCTCGGGCGAGCCCGAGGGGACGAGCGGAAGGTTCCAGGGCACGTCAGGCGTCGTCCCCGGCCGGTGCCTCGGCGTCGGCGGGCGCGTCGGTCTCCTCGACGACCGCGTGCAGCGACAGCTTGCCGCGCGGGTCGATCTCGCCGATCTCGACCTGGACCTTCTGGCCGATGGACAGCACGTCCTCGACGTTCTCCACGCGCTTGCCACCGACGAGCTTGCGGATCTGGCTGATGTGCAGCAGACCGTCCTTGCCCGGGGACAGCGAGATGAAGGCGCCGAACGACGTGGTCTTGACGACCGTGCCGACGAAGCGCTCGCCGATCTCGGGGACGTGCGGGTTGGCGATCGCGTTGATCGCCGCGCGGGCGGCCTCTGCGGAGGGGCCGTCGGTGGCACCGATGTACACGGTGCCGTCGTCCTCGATGGAGATGTCCGCGCCCGTCTCCTCCTGGATCTGGTTGATCATCTTGCCCTTCGGGCCGATGACCTCGCCGATCTTGTCCACGGGGACCTTGACCGCGATGACGCGAGGAGCGTTGGGGCTCATCTCGTCGGGCACGTCGATGGCCTCGTTGAGGACCTCGAGGATGGTCAGGCGAGCGTCGCGGGCCTGGGTCAGCGCGCCGGCCAGGACCGAGGCGGGGATGCCGTCGAGCTTGGTGTCGAGCTGGATGGCCGTGATGAACTCACGCGTGCCGGCGACCTTGAAGTCCATGTCGCCGAACGCGTCCTCGGCGCCGAGGATGTCGGTGAGCGCCGCGTAGCGGGTCTCACCGTCCACGGTGTCGGAGACGAGGCCCATCGCGATGCCCGCGACCGCTGCGCGCAGCGGCACACCGGCGTTGAGGAGCGAGAGGGTCGAGGCGCACACGGAGCCCATCGAGGTCGAGCCGTTGGACCCGAGGGCCTCGGAGACCTGGCGGATCGCGTAGGGGAACTCCTCGCGGCTCGGGAGCACCGGGACGATCGCGCGCTCGGCGAGTGCGCCGTGCCCGATCTCGCGACGCTTCGGGCTGCCCACGCGGCCGGTCTCGCCGGTCGAGTAGGGCGGGAAGTTGTAGTTGTGCATGTAGCGCTTGCGCGTCTCCGGGGAGAGCGTGTCGAGCTGCTGCTCCATGCGGAGCATGTTCAGCGTGGTGACACCCAGGATCTGGGTCTCGCCGCGCTCGAAGATCGCCGAGCCGTGGACGCGGGGCAGGACCTCGACCTCGGCGGACAGGGTGCGGATGTCCGCGAGCCCACGGCCGTCGATGCGGAAGCCGTCCGTGAGGATGCGCGCGCGGATGAGCTTCTTCTGCACCGCGCGGTACGCGGCGGAGATCTCCTTCTCGCGGCCCGCGAAGTCTCCGGCGAGCTCGGCCTGGACCTCGGCCTTGATCTCGTCGAGACGGTTCTCGCGGTCCTGCTTGTCGGCGATGCTCAGGGCCTCGCCCAGGCGTGCCGACGCGGCGGCCTCGACCGCGGCGTAGGTGTCGTCCTGGTAGTCCGGGAACGTCGGGAAGTCCTGCACGGGCTTGGCGGCCTTGGCCGCGAGCTCCTGCTGCGCCTCGACGAGCACGCGGATGAAGGGCTTGGCGGCCTCGAGGCCCTCGGCGACGACCTCTTCGGTCGGGGCGCCGACGCCCTCGTTCTTGATGAGGTTCCAGGAACCCTCGGTGGCCTCTGCCTCGACCATGGTGATCGCGACGTCGTCACCCACGACACGGCCGGCGACGACCATGTCGAAGACGGCGCGCTCCTTGTCGGAGTACTTGGGGAACGCGACCCACTGGCCGTCGATCAGGGCGACGCGGACGGCGCCGATCGGGCCGGAGAACGGCAGGCCGGACAGCTGCGTCGAGATCGACGCGGCGTTGATGGCCAGGGTGTCGTACGCGTCGTCCGGGTGGATCGCGAGCACGGTGATGACGACCTGGACCTCGTTGCGCAGGCCCTTGACGAACAGGGGGCGCAGCGGGCGGTCGATCAGGCGGCAGGCCAGGATCGCCTCGGTCGAGGGGCGACCCTCACGACGGAAGAACGAACCGGGGATCTTGCCGGCGGCGTACTGCCGCTCCTCGACGTCCACCGTCAGGGGGAAGAAATCGAACTGGTCCTTGGGGTGCTTGCCGGCCGTCGTGGTCGACAGCAGCATGGTCTCGCCGTCCAGGTAGGCGGCTGCGGAGCCACCGGCCTGACGCGCGAGGCGTCCGGTCTCGAACCGGACGGTACGGGTTCCGAAGCGACCGTTGTCGATCGTTGCTTCGGTGAATTCGATCTCGGGACCCTCCACGGGTGCCCTCCTCACTCTCGAAGTGCCGCCTTCGGTGCCTGTCGAGGGTGCATCCACTCGACGCTCGGCGGTCTTCGATCGAGGCTCACGGTCTTCCCGCTCGAGGCGGGTTCCGGGGGCCACTACCGAGGACCGAACGAAAGGCTGGCGGCGTGGGTTTCTTACGGGTACATCACACCGGACCAGCCCGGTCCCTGGTGGGACCGGGCTGTGTCAGGGGGTGTCAGCGACGCAGACCGAGGCGCTCGATGAGGCTGCGGTAGCGGTTGATGTCGACCTTCTGCAGGTAGCCGAGGAGACGGCGACGCTGGCCGACGAGGAGAAGCAGGCCACGACGGCTGTGGTGGTCGTGCTTGTGCTCCTTGAGGTGCTCGGTGAGGTCCTTGATGCGCTGCGTCAGCATCGCGACCTGGACCTCGGGCGAACCGGTGTCGCCCTCGCTCGTGGCGAACTCGGTCATGATGCGCTGCTTGGTGGCAGTGTCGAGGGGCACGGCTCTCCTTGTAGTGTTCGTTGCGCGGCGCCTCAGGGCTAGATCCCTGGGCTCTTCGGCAGGCTGACCAGCCTCCGCGGCCGTTCTGACGGCGCCCATAGTCTAGCAGGGTTGGCTCGGAGACGGTCCCGGGCTCAGTCGCGCAGCAACCCCTGCCGTCGCGCCTCGGCCACGGCGGCCGTGCGCGAGTCGACGCCCAGCTTCTCGTACACGTGCACCAGGTGCGACTTGACGGTCGCCTTCGACAGGAAGAGCTCGCGCGCGACCTCGTCGTTGGACAGTCCCTGGGCCACGAGCCCGAGCACCTCGAGCTCGCGCAGAGAGAGCGAGACGCCGGGTGCCCGCATGCGCCCGAGGAGGCGCCGCTGGACGCTGGGCCCGAGCGCGACCTGCCCGGCCGCGGCCGCACGGATCGCGGCGGTCAGCTCGTCGGTCGGGGCGTCCTTGAGCAGGTACCCCGTGGCACCGGCCTCGATCGCGGCGAGGATCTCCTGGTCGGAGTCGTAGGTCGTGAGGATCAGCACGGGCGGACCGCCCAGGCGGACGACCTCGCGCGCGGCCTGCGCGCCGCCCATGCGCCCGTCACCGAACCGCAGGTCGAGCAGCACGACGTCGGCCTCGAGCCCCGCTCTCACGCGGCGCACGAGCTCCTCGGCCGTGGCGAGCTCGTCGACGACCTCCATGTCTCCCTCGGCGTCGACGACGGCCCGCAGGCCCGCGCGGACCACGGGATGGTCGTCGGTCAGCACGACGCGGACGGTCACCAGTCCTCCTGGGGGTCGAGCGGCAGGTGGACCGCGAGCGCGGTCCCCTCGCCGGGCGAGGACTCGAGCGAGAAGGTCCCGCCGAGCTCGGCGACGCGCGAACGCATCGCCGTCAGGCCGAAGCCCGAGCGGGGCGCGGGGGTCTCGTCGGCGGCGCCGGGTTCCCCGCCGGTCTGCCCGACGACGGAGCGCATCCCCCGTGACGGGCCCGGCACCGCGCCGGCCCGACCGGCGACCACCTGCCGCGGGTCGAACCCGCGGCCGTCGTCGACCACGTCGAGCGCCACGGCGTCACCGAGGAAGCTGAGGGTGACCGCGGCCCGCGACGCCCCCGCGTGCTGCACGACGTTCGCGAGCGCCGACTGGGCGATGCGCAGCAGCGCGGTCTCGACGGGCACGGGCAGCGGACGAGCCTGCCCCGAGGCCTCGACCGTGACGGTCAGCCCTCCCCCGGCAGCGAGCGCCGTGCGGTCGGCGACCCGTTCGAGCGCGCCCACCAGGGTCGCGGACTCGAGGTCGGCCGGTGCCAGGTCGCGCACGAAGCGTCTCGCCTCGGCCAGGTTCTGCTGCGCGGCGAGCCGCGACTGGGTGACGTAGCCGCGGGCGGCGCGTGCCGCCGTCGGGCCGGGGGCTCCCGGGGCGAACGCCCCCGGCGCCACGACCTCCTCGAGCGACGCGTCCGCGGCGCGCAGCAGCAGCTCGATCGACGAGAAGCCCTGCGCGAGCGTGTCGTGGATCTCGCGCGCGAGGCGTTCGCGCTCGGTCGCGACCGCGGCCTCGCGCTCCGAGGCCGCGAGGTCCGCGCGCGTGCGGACCAGGTCGTCGATGAGCTCCTGGCGCCCCTGCGACTCGCGCACGATCGTCTCGAAGCCGAGCACGACGGCGATCGCGACGAGGCCGCCGAACGTCGGGCCCAGGATCGAGCCCACGAGCTGCTGCCCGCCCAGGATCGCGCCGCCGATCGCGCACACCGTGGTCGCGGCCACGGCCAGGATCCCGCGGCGCGGACCGAGCACGTGCATCTCGAGGAACATCAGGGGGAAAGCGATCCACAGCGCGACCGGGGTCAGGAGCAGCAGGAGCGCCCACCCCACGATCAGCGCGGCGACCCAGGCGCCCGTGGGCCACCAGGCGCCGCGCGGGGCGTCGACCGCGGTGTCGCGCACGTTGATCCGTGCGCGCCCCACGCCGTAGACGGCCAGGAGCGCCAGGCCGCACGCGAGCGCGCCCCACGCCCCGGCGTCCAGCCCCCCGGCGCTCAGGGCCTCGGCCCAGCGCGAGCCGACCGCGAGCCCCACGAGGGCCACGAGGAGCACGTCGAGCGCGACCTGGAGCCCGAGGGCTGCGGAGATCACGGCGCGAGGCTTCACATCGCCACCCTAGCCACGCGGCGGGCGCGACGTGCCGCGAGCGATCCATCGAAAGGTTGATCCTCGGCCCCACCCTGCGGCCACCAGAGACCGTCCACGGGCCCGATCCGCGCGGGGCGCTCCGGCGGGAGGCTGGACGCAGATCGAATCCCACCCACCCACCGGAGGCTCTTGATGTTCGTCGCGCTGCGCGACCTGCGCTTCGCCCGGGGACGCTTCGTCCTCATGTCCACCGTCATCGTCCTCATCACGTTCCTCGTCGGGTTCCTCGCGTCGCTGACCGCGGGCCTGGCCCGCGCGAGCACGTCGGGCATCACCGACCTCCCGGTCGACCGGCTCGCGTTCACCGTGACCGGCGACGCCAAGCCCTCGTTCACCGAGTCCCAGGTCGACGCCACGCAGTGGGACGCGTTCGCCGCGGTCGACGGCGTCGACGCGGCCGAGCCCCTGGGCATCGCCACGACGCGCGCGTCGGTCACCGCGGGTGCGGACGGCGAGGCCGGGACCACCGCGGCCGTCACCGCGTTCGGCTCGCGCGCAGGCTCGGGCCTCGTGCCCGACGGCGCCGAGGCCGCCCCCGGCACCGTGCTGCTCTCGAGCGGCGCGGCCGACGACCTGGGTGCCCAGGAGGGCGACGAGGTCGCCCTGGGCTCGCTGACCCTGACCGTCGCCGGTGTGCTCGACACCCAGGCCGACTTCTCGCACACGCCCGTCGTCTGGATGGACCTGTCCGACTGGCAGGCCGTCGGCGCCCGCGGCGGCGGAGCGTCGGGCGACGAGGTCGCCACCGTCGTCGCGATCACCGGGGACCCGAGCAGCTCCGCGCTCGCCGCAGCGGCGGACGAGACCGGCACCGCGACCCTCTCGCCCATGGGTGCACGCGCCGCGGTCAGCTCGTTCTCGGCCGAGAACATGTCGCTCACCATGATGCAGGGCTTCCTGCTCGCGATCTCGGCCCTCGTCGTGGGCGCGTTCTTCACGGTCTGGACCATCAACCGGGCCGGCGACGTCGCGGTGCTCAAGGCGCTCGGCGCCTCGACCTCCTACCTGCTGCGCGACGCGATCGGCCAGGCGCTCGTCCTGCTCGTGCTCGGCGTCGGCGTCGGGAGCGCGCTCGCCGCCGGGGCCGGAGCCCTCGCGGCCCAGGTCATGCCCGTCGTCGTCTCCCCCGCCACGACGCTCCTGCCCGCGCTCATCCTCGTGGTGCTCGGGACCGTCGGCGCCGTCGCGGCGATCATCCGGATCACGCGCATCGACCCGCACGCGGCGCTCGCGGCCCGCTGAGGCGCTCCCCGCTCCTGGCCGCTGCGTCGCGCCCACCGGTCGCGGCCCACGCCCCCATCGCTCTCGCTCCTGAAAGGCACACCATGGACCTCACCCTCGACCACATCACCCTCGTCTACCCCGACGGCGAGTCGACCGTCACCGCGGTCGACGACGTCTCCCTGACCGTCCCCGCCGGGACCACGACCGCGGTGCTCGGCCCGTCGGGCTCCGGAAAGTCGAGCCTGCTCGCCGTGGCCGCGACGCTCACGACCCCGACCGCGGGCCAGGTGCGTATCGGCGACGACATCGTCAACGCCCCCGCCGGCGGGGCGGCGGCCGGTTCGGCCGTGTCCTCGGACTCCGCGCGGCTGCGCCGCGACCGGATCGGGATCGTGTTCCAGCAGCCGCAGCTCATCGCGTCGCTCACGGCGCTCGAGAACCTCGAGCTCATGAGCCACCTGCGCGGCGAGCGGCCCTCCACGCACCGCGACCGGGCGCTCGAGCTGCTCGACGCCGTCGGGCTCCGCGACGTCGCCGCCAAGCGGCCCGGCCAGCTCTCGGGCGGTCAGCGTCAGCGCGTCGCCATCGCCCGGGCCCTCATGAACCACCCCGAGGTGCTGCTGGTCGACGAGCCCACGTCGGCGCTCGACCACGCGCGCGGCGTCCAGATCATCGAGCTCGTCACGCGCCTGACCCGCGAGACCGGCGCAGCGACGATCGTCGTGACCCACGACGAGGCGACCCTCGACACGGTCGACGCACGCGTGCACCTGGCGGACGGGCGGCTCGTGGGAGCGGGAGAGGCCGCGGTCGTGCGGGCCTGAGGAGGGCAGCGTCCCGTGCGCGCTCCTACCGCTCGAAGGGGCGCCTCAGGAAGTGCTCTGCCGCGCGAGCAACGCCGTCCGCCCGAGCTCTCGGCCCCACTCGCGGGCCCGCTCGACCTCACCCGGGCACAGCGGCCCCTCCATGCCCTCGACGTAGAACGAGTGCGGTGAGTCGGCGGGTGAGAGCCCGCGGCGGCGGACCACCCGGTCGGCGGCGCGGGCGGCGCTGCCCGGGAGGTGCTTGACGGTCTTGACGCGGGTGTCGAACGTCGCGCCGAACCGCCCCGAGGCGTCGTCGGCGATCGCGTCGAGCCACTCGCGGATGCCTCGTTCGACGACCGGGCTGCCCGGCCGTCGACCCGCCGCCTCCTCGCGAGAGGCTGGGCGTGACATCCCGAATGCGTGCGTGGGGCCACCGATGACGATCAGGTCGGCCCCGAGGACGTCGTCTCCCGGCGGCGTCGAGGAGACCTCGACCGTCCGCACGTCCACCTGCTCGGCCAGCCCCTCGGACACCGCCCGTGCGATCTCGGCGGTGTTCCCGAACATCGACTCGTAGATCACGACTGCTTCCATGGCTCGCTCCTGTCGTCAGCACCAGGCTGCTCGCGGAGCACCACCACCGCCAGGACCTTTGGTCCGGGCTGCACGGGTCCTTGGACCCGGGCCGGACGCGTTCACCCCAGCAACGGCTTGGCCCCCGTCGCCCGCACGTGCGACGCCACGGCCAAGGCGATCCAGACCGCGATCCCCTGGAACACGATGAGCGCCGGCGTGGGCGCGCCCACGAGCAAGCAGATGCCGAGCGGGATCGCGCCGAGGACGGCCGCGTCGGGTCCTTGCGCGACCATCGAGGCCGCCCCCGTCGGGAGTGCTCCGGCAGGGGTCGCCATGAGCGGGCCGGACCAGTTGGGCGGCTTGCGGTAGGCGCTGCGGATCGCGGCGCCGCCCATGCCGACCGCTACCACGGCCACGAGCGCGAACCAGAGCGGTTCACGCGTGGTCAGCACGAGCGGCACGGTCCCGACCACGAGGGCCACGAGCGCCGTGAGGGAGGGCGCGACGGTCCGTGCCAGCCGGGCGTCGCGCGCGGACAACGGGACCATCGCGTCGAGCGCGGGCACCATCTCCGCGGTGCGTGCCCCCTCCGCACCGAGCTGCGCGGCGCGGAAGCCCGCGACGACCAGCAGGACGAACAGCCCGAACCCGCCCGTGAACGCGGGCACCTGCTGGGCGACGATCACCAGTGCAGTGAGGCCGACGAGCTGAGCGAGCGCCGACGGGCTGCGGCGCAGGAGCGTGAGGTCGGCCGCGACGAGAGCCGACACCGGCCCCCGGACGAGCCCGAATCGCGTGGGCCTGCGGACCTTGCCGCCACGGGTCGAGCCGGCCCTGCTCAGGGCGCGCCCCAGCTCGCGGGTGTCGAGCGAGAGGATCGCCCCGCCCGCCTGGTCGGCCACCGCGCTCTGCGCACGCAGCACCTGGGCGCCGAGCACCTCGAGCCGGCGCCACCACACGACCACGAGGGCGAGCGCACCCAACCCGAGCGCACCGATCACCCAGGCGGGGACCCTGAGCTCGCGCAGGTCGGACCGGCCGGCCGCGACGAGCACGACGCCCGCGACCGGGACCGCCGCGAGCACCACGTCGCTCACGCGAGCGACCCTGGCCGCGACGGGCGTCCGGGGCTGGATCAGCCCCGCGAGGCCCACGAGCAGCAGCCCTGCCGCGGCGCCCAGGGCCGCGCTGCGCCCTGCCACGGCCGGGTCCGCGCCCGAGGCCAGCGCGACGACCGCGAACCCGCCCGCTCCCACGACGAGCGCCACCGCGACGCCGCGCCAGTACGACGGGGTGAGCAGGCCACGCCGGTCGACGGGCATGGGCACCCACCACCGCACGCCCGCGCTGCCCGTCCCCAGGGGGCCGAGGCGCACGGCCATGCCCGTCATGAGCGCCAGGAGCGCGACCGAGCCGAGCGCCTGGATCGTGGCGGCCGTCAGGACCGCGTCACGGCCGCCCGCGGGCTCGACGAAGATCGTCTCGCGGAGCACGTTCGCCGCGCCGATCACGAAGCCGATCGAGATGGCGATCGACACCACGACGTAGGCGATGTTCCCCAGCAGCTCGCCCGGGCCCGCGTCGGCCCGCGAGGCCGTGACGCGTGCGGTCAGGCGACGGATCTCCCGACCGGAGAACTCCTCGTCCGGGTCCGCGACGAGCAGCGGCAACGGAGCGCGCTCGATCTCGGGTTCCGGCGCCACCGGCCCGGGCGCCGCTGGGCCACCCGGGGCGGCGGCCGCGGCCGCCGCGGCCGCCACGTCGTGGGGTCCCTTCGTCGGGCCGTGCGGGCGCTTCTTGCCCCTGCCCTGCGCCGCGTTCATCGCCCGCTCCTCAACGGACCCGGGCGAGCGCGTCGAGCGCGGCCTGGTGCCCCAGGCGCAGGCACTCGTCGTCGCCGACCAGGAGCCCGCGCGCACCGGTGCGTTCGACCAGCTCGGGGTCGTGCGTCGCGAACACGACGGCGGCCCCGCGCCCGGCCTCCTCGACCAGGATGCGGGCCAGGTCGGCCCGCATGCCCGGGTCGAGGCGCTGCTCGGGCTCGTCCAGCACCAGGACCTCGCGGGGGCGGGCGAACCCGGCCGCGAGCAGGAGGCGCCGCCGCTGCCCCGAGGACAGCTCGGTCGGCATGGCCCCGGACTGTGCCGCGAGGCCGAACCGGTCGAGGAGCTGGTCCACGACCTCGCCCGCGCCCGCCACGCCGTGGCCGCGCGCGGTCAGGACCAGGTGCTCGCGCGCCGTGAGCCCCGGGAAGTAGGCGTCGTCGTCGAGGATGCCGACGACCTTGGCGCGGAAGTCGCGCTCGCGCTCGTCCACGTCCCGCCCGAACGCCAGGACCTTGCCGGACAGGGGCGCGAGCACCCCCAGGAGCGCACGCAGGAGCGTCGACTTGCCGCTGCCGTTGGGCCCGATGATCGCCCACAGCTCGCCCGGCCGGACGGCCAGGTCGACGGGCGCGCACACGGGTGCCTCGGCGTACCCGACGCGCAGGGCACGGGTCTCGAGCACGGGCTGCTTCTTGACCGACACGGCTACTCCCCCGCCCCGGTCGTGGACGCGCCGACGCCGCCCGGTCCACCTGGCCCGCTCGGCTCGGGGGAGGTCCGCGCAGGCGTCCTCGCGCCCGGGGCGAGGATCACGCGGGCTCGCGCGACGTCGTCGTGCATGGTCTCCACGAGCGCGTCGATCCCGTCGAAGCGCAGCGTGGGGCGCAGGTGCTCGACGAACTCCAGGACGACCTCCTCGTCGTACAGGTCGAGGTCGGTGCGGTCCAGGACGTAGGCCTCGATGCGGCGCTCGACGCCGTCGAACGTGGGGTTGGTGCCGATCGAGATGGCCGCGGGCAGCACGCCGTCACAGTTCCCCGGGTCCGCCGCGAGGAGCTGGGGACGACGCAGCCAACCCGCGTAGACGCCGTCGGCCGGGACCATGCCGCTGATCGCGCCCAGGTTGGCCGTGGGGAACCCGAGCTCGCGCCCGCGCGCGTCGCCGTGGATCACCACGCCGCGCAGGCGGTGGTGACGTCCGAGCAGCGCCGCGGCCTCGCGGACCTTGCCGTCCGTGAGCAGGCCGCGGATCTCGGTCGAGGACCAGCGCCCGCTGGGCGCCGTGTCCGCTGCCGTCGAGGCGGCGTCGCCGGAGGCGCTCGCGGGCCCGGGCTCCCCGCCGACGGTCCCGACGTCGTCGATCGCGCGCACCTCGAAGCCGTGCGTCCGGCCGAGCTCGATCATCGTCGCGAGGTTGCCCGCGTTGTCGCGCCCGAACCGTACGTCGTGCCCGACGACGACCGTGCGCGCGCCCAGGCCGTCGACCAGGTAGGTCCGCACGAACTCCTCAGGGCTCTGCCGTGCGAAGTCGAGCGTGTACTCGACGAGCAGCACGGCGTCGAGCCCCGTGGCCTCCAGGAGCTCCAGGCGGTCGGCGATCCCGGTCAGGAGCTCAGGTGCCTGCTCGGGTCGGTGGACCATCGCGGGGTGCGGGTGGAACGTCACGGCCACGGCCTGGGAGCCGGACTCCCGGGCGAGGGACACGATGCGGCCGAGCACCTCGGCATGGCCGCGGTGGACGCCGTCGAAGTTGCCGATCGTCACGACCGACGGTCCGAATCCCGGCGGAACCTGGTCCAGGTCCGTCCACAGGTGCACGCGTACTCCTCGAGATGTGTGTGAGGCGGGCCTGCTCAGGAAGCCCGACGACGGCGCGCACCCACGGCGCGCCTGGTCAAGATTGCCACGTCTCGCCCGGGTGTTCCCCATCGAACCGGCGAACGGTCACCCGTCGGACGTGCCCGGGCTCACGCCGGGGCGAACACGATCACAGGCTTGGCCTTGTGCTTGCCCTCGCGCACCACGTTCTCGAGCAGCGCGACGAGGGACCCGTCGTCGCCGATCGCGGCCGTCGTGGTGTCCTGGGGCGACGGGTCGACCCACTTGCCGTAGGACAGCGCGTTGCGCTCCTCGGGCGTCAGGTCGCGCACCGGGAACGTGGCGCGGGCGGCGTCGGCGAGCGGAACGGTCACGAGCACGCCGTCGCGCTCGACCTGAGCCTCGAGCTCGGAGAGCGTCGAGGCCCCGTCGATCGCGTAGCCGCCCACGCGCGTGCGGCGCAGGGCCGTGAGATGTCCCCCGACGCCGAGGTCCGCACCCAGGTCGCGGGCGAGGGCACGGATGTACGTTCCCGACGAGCACACGACCGTGACGTCCACGTCGAGCGCAGGAAGGTCGCCCGGCTCCGCGGCCGCGACCGGCCGGACCTCGTGGACGTCGAAGCGCGAGATCGTCACGGGCCGCGCCTTGAGCTCGACCTGTTCGCCCGAGCGGACGAGCGCGTACGCGCGCTGCCCGTCGACCTTGATCGCGGACACCGAGCTCGGTACCTGCTCGATGGGTCCGGTCAGCAGCGCGACCCCCGCGTCGATCGCCTCGCGCGTCACGGCCGAGGCGTCCGCGCGCGAGGTGGTCTCGCCCTCGGCGTCGTCCGTGGTCGTGGCCGCGCCCAGCCGGATGGTCGCGGTGTACTCCTTGTCCGCGCCCACCACGTAGGTCAGCAGCTTGGTGGCGCGCCCGATCCCCAGGACCAGGACGCCCGTGGCCATGGGGTCGAGCGTGCCCGCGTGCCCCACCTTGCGCGTCCCGGCGAGACGACGCAGGCGCGCCACCACGTCGTGGCTCGTGAGCCCCTGGGGCTTGTCGACGATCACGAGACCGTCGGGGGCGGTGGGGCGGCGCTCGCGCACCGGCTTCTGGTCGTGCGTCATCGGGAGGGGTCCTCGGTGCTCGGGAACGGGGTGGTGGGGAGGCGGGGGCTCAGCGCCCGGAGGCGGCGGGGCGGGACTCGGCGGGGTCGGGGTCTCCGGCGTGGGGTCCGCCCGGCTCTCCCGACCCTCGCTCGCCGGTCCGCCGGGCAGCCGGGTCGACCGCGGGGAGCGCGTCGCCGAACGCGCACCGCACGAGCTCGCCCAGACGCGGGTCCGCGCCGAAGTGCTCGGGGGCGCCGATCGCGAGCAGCGTGTTGAGCAGCATTCCCTGGGCGAGGAAGTCTCGCGCCTGGTCGAGCGTGCCGCCCGTGCGGTCCACGTAGACCTCGAAGACCTCGACGAAGAACTCGCGTGACCGCGCCCCGAACACGGGGTCCGCGCCGGCCGCGAAGCCGTGCATCATGACGAGCAGGAGGTTGCGGTCGGCGAGCAGCCGGACGTAGGTCGCGGCGAGCTCGTCCCCGGCCGCGGGCCCGGCGGGCACCGCGGAGAACGCGGCCACGATGCGGCGGCCGATCCGGTCGAAGACCTCGGCGAACAGCTCGTGCTTGGTGCCGAACATCCGCACGACGTAGGGCTGGGACACGCCCGCGGCCCGGGCGACCTGGTCGGTGCTCGTCCCGGCGTAGCCGCCCGCGGCGAAGACGGCCGTCGCGGCGTCGAGGATCTGCTCGCGGCGCTCGTCGCGCGACATGCGCCGCGTCGAGGCCTCGGGCTCGGCGACCTGGGCCCGTGCGGAACTCGGTGCGCTCTCCATGTTGACAAGGTTATCAGTTGATTACTAGCGTCGGAATCCTAGTAATCATCCGATGCTTACCTCTTCGAGGAGTCCTCATGTCCACGACCGCCGCCCCCGACCGACCGCCCACCCTCGCGACCGACGCCGCCCTCCCCGCGGACCTCACCACCGCGATCGACGACGCACGCACCCCCGGTGCGCGGCGCCGTCGGCCTCTCGCGCTGGTCCTGGTAGCAGCCTCGCTGCCCATGTTCATGGCCACGCTCGACAACCTCGTGGTCACCGGCGCCCTGCCCGTGATCGCCCGCGCGCTGCGGCCGAGCGTCGAACAGCTCCAGTGGTTCGTCAACGCCTACACGCTCGCGTTCGCGACGCTCATGCTCGTGGCGGCCTCGCTCGGAGACCGGTTCGGCCGCCGCCGGGTGTTCGTCGTCGGGATCGCGGTGTTCACGCTCGCATCGGTCGCGTGCGCGCTCGCCGACACCCCGTCCGCGCTCATCGCGGCGCGCGCCGTGCAGGGCGCAGGGGCCGCCGCGATCATGCCGCTGTCCCTCGCGCTCATCGCCGATGCTGTCCCCCGCGCCCGCCGGTCGCTCGCGATCGGGATCTGGGGCGGCGTCTCCGGTCTGGGTGTCGCGCTCGGGCCGCTCGTGGGCGGCGCGGTCGTCGAGGGCATGAGCTGGGAGGCCATCTTCTGGATCAACGTGCCCGTCGCTCTCGTCGCGGTCCCGCTCGTGCTCGTCGCGCTGCGCGAGTCGTTCGGGCGCCGCGGTCCGATCGACCTCGTGGGCCTCGCGCTCGCAGGGACCGGTGTCTTCGCAGGGGTCTGGGGCATCGTCCGGGGCAACGAGGACGGGTGGACGTCAGCGGTCGTGCTCTCGCTGCTCGCCGGCTCGGTCCTGCTGCTCGCGGCCTTCGTCGCGTGGGAGCAGCGAGTGGCCCGCCGGGGCGGCTCGCCGCTCGTCCCCCTGCGCCTGTTCCGTTCGCGCAGCTTCGCGGTCGCGAACGTGTCCGGCTTCGCGTTCTCGCTCGGCATGTTCGGCGCCGTGTTCCTGCTCATCCAGCACTTCCAGATCGCCGAGGGCCTCTCCCCGCTCGAGGCAGGGATCCGCACGCTCCCGTGGACCGCGGCCCCCATGCTCGTCGCTCCCGTCGCGGGCATGCTCGCGCCGCGCCTCGGGATCCGGACTCTCCTCGTGACCGGGCTGACCCTCCAGACGCTCGCGCTCGCCTGGCTCGCGATCGTCTCGTCGGGCGCGACGTACGCGCAGCTCGTCCCGGCGTTCGTGCTCGCGGGGATCGGCATGGGTCTGACGTTCGCACCGAGCGCGACGGCCGTCCTGGTCGACATGGACGAGTCCGACAACGCGACCGCGAGCTCGACCAACTCGACGCTCCGAGAGGTGGGTGTCGCGCTGGGCGTCGCGGTCCTCGTCGCGGTCTTCCAGGCCGCGGGCGGAGCGCTCACGCCCGACCTCTTCACGGCCGGGCTGCCGGCCGCGCTGTGGGTGGGTGCCGCGAGCGTGGGGGTGGGCGCGGTCGCCGCGACCTTCCTGCCGCGCCGCTCCGCCCGCCCGACGGCGTAGGTCGCCCGCCGGGGGCGGGTCCGGTGGGATGCGGGGACGGCTGGACGCCCTTCGCAGGCGCCGGCAACGCCCAGCCGGAGGCCGGACAGCGGAACGGCCGGTCCCCTGCGGGGACCGGCCGTTCGTGTGCTCGTCGTGCCGCACCCGCCCGATCGCTCGGCCAGGTGCATGGGCGCCGTCAGGCGGGCGCGACCTCGTCGGAGTCCGCAGACCCGTCGGCCTCGACCTCGTCGTCAGCAACAGGCTTCTTGTACGGGTCGGCGTCGCCGGCGTACGTGGCCTTCTCGCGCAGCGCGGCCAGCTCGGCATCGCGACGTGCGGCCTCGTGGAGGGCGACGTCGAGGTGCGCAGCGGTGTCCGGCACGGAGTCGAGGTGGAACTCGAGGGAGGGCGTGAGCCGGATCCCCGTCTGCTTGCCGACCTCGGAGCGGATGATCCCCTTGGCGCTCTCGAGCGCCGCGGCGGTCCCTGCCCGCTCCTCGTCGTCGCCGTAGACCGTGTAGAACACCGAGGCGTTCTGCAGGTCACCGGTCACACGCACGTCGGTGATGGTCACGAACCCGAGACGCGGGTCCTTGATCCGGGTGTCGAGCATCTGCGCCACGATGACCTTGATGCGGTCAGCGAGCTTGCGAGCCCTGGGCTTGTCGACCATGGTTCAGTCCTTTCATCAGAGGGCCCCGCAGGAAGTCAGCTCCTGGTGGGCCCTTCGGGCCACGTCCTGAACGAACAGCTCCGCCGACGCCGGGCCGTGAGGTGTGGCGGGTCGTGGTGGGTCTGGCACGGGCCACCAGGCCCGCGGCAGACCCGCCACACCTCACGGGTAGGCGTCAGCGGAGAGGTACGTCAGCTACGCGGCTTCTCCCGCATCTCGAACGTCGCGATCGTGTCGCCGACCTGCAGGTCGTTGAACGAACCGAGACCGATACCACACTCGAAGCCCTCGCGGACCTCCGTGGCGTCGTCCTTGAACCGCTTGAGCGACTCGACCGTGAGGTTGTCGCCGATGACGGCTCCCCCACGCAGGACGCGTGCCTTGGTGTTGCGTCGGATCTCGCCCGAGCGGACGATCGAACCGGCGATGTTCCCGAACTTGGAGGAACGGAAGACCTCGCGGATCTCGGCGGTGCCGAGCTGCACCTCTTCGTACTCGGGCTTGAGCATGCCCTTGAGTGCAGCCTCGACGTCGTCGATCGCCTGGTAGATGATCGAGTAGAAGCGGACGTCGACGCCCTCGCGCTCGGCCAGTGCCTCGACACGCTCGCCGTACTTGACGTTGAACCCGATGATGATCGCGTTGTCCACGGTCGCCAGGTTGACGTCGTTCTGGGTGATCGCACCGACGCCGCGGTGGATGATCCGCAGCTGGACCTCGTCGCCGACGTTGATCTGCAGCAGCGCGTCCTCGAGTGCCTCGACGGCACCGGAGACGTCGCCCTTGAGGACCAGGTTGAGGGTCTCGACCTTGCCCTGCTCGAGAGCCTGGGCGAAGTCCTCGAGGCTGACGCGCTTGCGACGCTTGGCCAGGAGGGCTGCGCGCTCGGCCGCCTCGCGCTTCTCGGCGATCTGACGGGCCGTGCGCTCGTCCGGAGCCACGAGGAACGTGTCACCGGCGCTGGGCACGGACGCGAGCCCGAGCACCATCACGGGGCGGGCAGGGCCGGCCTCGGTGACGTTGTTGCCGTGCTCGTCGAACATCGCACGGACACGTCCGTGAGCGGTGCCCGCGACGATCGCGTCCCCGACGTGGAGCGTGCCGGACTGGACCAGGACGGTCGCGACGGCGCCGCGGCCCTTGTCGAGGTTCGCCTCGATGGCGACGCCTCGTGCGTCCTTGTCCGGGTTGGCACGCAGGTCGAGCGAGGCGTCCGCCGTGAGGAGGACGGCCTCGAGGAGCGCGTCGATGCCCTGGTTCTGCTTGGCGGACACGTCGACGAACATGGTGTCGCCGCCGTACTCCTCGGCCACCAGGTTGTACTCGGTGAGCTGCTGGCGGATCTTGGCGGGGTTGGCCCCCTCCTTGTCCACCTTGTTGACCGCGACGACGATCGGCACGCCGGCCGACTGCGCGTGGTTGAGCGCCTCGACCGTCTGCGGCATGACGCCGTCGTCCGCTGCGACCACGAGGATCGCGATGTCGGTCACCTGGGCACCACGAGCACGCATGGCGGTGAACGCCTCGTGACCCGGGGTGTCGATGAACGTGATGGGACGGTCGACGCCCTCGTGCTCGTGACGGACCTGGTAGGCACCGATGTGCTGCGTGATGCCGCCGGCCTCGCCGGAGATGACGTCGGTCTGGCGGATCGCGTCGAGCAGTCGGGTCTTACCGTGGTCGACGTGACCCATGACCGTGACGACGGGCGGACGGGCCTGGAGCTCGTCGTCGCCCTCGCCCTCGAGCTCGGCGTCCAGGTCGATGTCGAAGGCACCGAGGAGCTCTCGGTCCTCCTCCTCCGCAGAGACCATCTCGATGACGTACCCGAGCTCCGCGGCGAGCGAACCGAACGTGTCCTCGTCGAGCGACTGCGTGGCGGTCGCCATCTCACCGAGGTGGAACAGCACCGTCACGAGGCTCGCGGGGTTCGCGTCGATCTTGTCCGCGAAGTCGTTGAGCGAGGAGCCGTGACGCAGGCGCACGACGGTCGAGCCGTTCCCACGGGGAACCTGCACGCCACCCAGCGAGGGGGCCTGCATCTGCTCGAACTCCTGGCGCTTCGCCCGCTTCGACTTGCGCCCACGGACGGGGCGCCCTCCTGCGCGACCGAACGCACCCTGGGTGCTGCCACGACCTGCGCCACCGCGGCCACCGCCACCGGGACGACCGGCGAAACCGCCGCCACCACCGGGAGCGCCGCCGGGGCCTCCACCTGCGCCACCGGGACGACCGGCGAAGCCGCCGCGACCGCCACCGGCACCGCCGGCGCCGCCACCCGGACGACCGCCGGGAGCAGGACGGTCACCGGGGCGACCGATCGAGGTACGACCGGGCATCATGCCCGGGTTGGGACGGGGACCACCCGGACGCGGGGCAGGACGGGGACCACCGGGACGGGGGCCACCGGTGCGCTCGGCGCTGCCTGCTGCTGCTGCGGGGTTGGCGTTCGCTGCCGGGTCCGCGGCGCGCTCGGGGCGTGCACCCGGACGGGGCATGCCCTGGCTCGAGGCGAACGGGTTGTTGCCCGGGCGCGGGGCGCCGGCGCGCGGCATGCCCTGGCTCGAGGCGAACGGGTTGTTGCCCGGGCGCGGGGCGCCGGGACGTCCGCCACCACCGGTTCCGCCGGAGCCGCCGGGGCGAGCTGCTGCGGGACGGGGGCCCGGCGCGGGGGCGTTGCCGCCACCTGCCGGCTTGGGCGACGCCGACGGCTTGCGCTCGGCGGCGGGAGCCGGCGTGGCGGCGGGCTTGGCTGCAGCGGGGGCTGCGGGCGTGGGCTCGACGAACGCGGGGCTCGCTGCTTCCTTCTGGGGTGCCGGTGCCTTGGGCGCGGCGGGTGCCGGCGCGGGGGCAGCCGGAGCCGCTGCTGCGGGCGCAGCCGGTGCGGCCTCGGCGGCCGGCACGGGCTTGGGCGCGGCGGGACGTGCCGGCGCGGGCTTCGCGGCGGCGGGCTTGGCGGGAGCGCTTGCGCTCTCCGTGCCACCGACCGGGAAGGTGTCGCGCAGCTTGCGGACGACCGGCGGTTCGATGGTCGAGGATGCCGAGCGGACGAACTCACCGAGTTCCGTCAGCTTGGTCATGATGGTCTTGCTCTCCACCCCGAGCTCCTTTGCGAGCTCGTAGACGCGGACCTTTGCCACAACTCTCCTGTCTCGGCCCACCCGAAACAGGGAGGACCGTCTTTAGTGCTGGGTGCTCATCGCTGGGTACTCATCGGGTGCCCATCGGCTTCTAACCCGCTTCCTTGTCGACGATTCGTGCGGTGTTCGTGCGGTACTGGCGCGGCTCGGCTGGGGCGGCGCGGGTGCGCCGCCGACCGGGACCGCCGACTTGACGATGACTGGCGATGACTGACGACGGGTCAGTCTTCCCTGTCGAGATGGGCGTGAACTCCGGCGAGGTCCACGGGTCCTGCGAGACGCAGCGCCCGGGGAAAGGCTCGTCGACGCTCGGCCAGCTCGAGGCAACGCCGAGCATCGTGGAGCCAGGCGCCGCGCCCCGGGAGCGACCTGCCGACATCGACGACGAGCCGGGGCTCTGGGATGTCGGGCTGGTCCACCACGAGGCGGAGAAGAACAGACCGTAGGTCACGCTCCCGGCACCCGACGCACGTCCGAACGGGCGCGTGAGCGCCTGGAGGGTCGTGCGACGGATTCCGGACCCGTGGCCCAGTCAGGGACAGTCTAGCGCGCCCGCTCACCGAGTGTTACCGGTTTCCGTCGCCGGAACCCGGTCCGTCGACCTCGTCGAAGCCTCCGCGGGCCCGGTCGTCGGCCGCACCGGGGTGTGCACCCTCGTCCGAGCGGATGTCGATGCGCCACCCTGTGAGCTTCGCGGCAAGCCGGGCATTCTGCCCTTCCTTGCCGATCGCGAGGGACAGCTGGAAGTCGGGGACGACCACGCGTGCGGCACGGGCCTCGGCGTCGACCACGGTGACAGACGTCACACGGGCCGGCGACAGTGCGCTCGCCACGAACTCCGCCGGGTCGTCGCTGAAGTCGACGATGTCGATCTTCTCGCCGTGCAGCTCGGCCATGACCGCGCGCACGCGCCCGCCCATGGGTCCGATGCACGCGCCCTTGGCGTTGAGCCCTGCGACGCGCGAGCGGACCGCGACCTTGGAGCGGTGACCCGCCTCGCGGGCGATCGCCATGATCTCGACCGAGCCGTCGGCGACCTCGGGGACCTCGAGCTCGAAGAGCTTGCGGACGAGGTTCGGGTGCGTGCGGCTCAGCGTGATCTGCGGACCCTTCATGCCGCGGGCGACGTCCAGGACGTACGCGCGCAGCCGCTCGCCGTGGACGTAGTCCTCGGTCGGGACCTGCTCGTGCGGCGGGAGGACCGCCTCGGTGCCGCCCACGTCCACGAGGACCATGCGCGGGTCGTTGGCCTGCTGGATGATGCCCGCGAGGACCTCACCCTCCTTGCCGCGGAAGTTGCCCAGGATCTGGTCGTCCTCCGCGTCGCGCAGCCGCTGCACGATGACCTGGCGTGCCGTCGCGGTCGCGATGCGACCGAAGTCCTTGGGCGTGTCGTCGAACTCGGGGCCCAGCACGGGCGCGCGGTAGCGCCGCACGGGCTCGCCGTCCTCGTCCACCTCGTCGGCCGCGTCGTCGGCGTCCTCCTCGGCGGGGATCTCCTCGCGCGCCCAGACCGTCACGTGGCCGGTGCGGCGCTCGAGCTCGACCCGCGCGCGGGCGTGCGCGTCAGGGGTCCGGTGGTAGGCGGAGAGCAGCGCCTGCTCGATCGCCGCCACCAGGATGTCGAGGCTGATGTCCTTCTCGCGCTCCAGCAGGCGCAGCGCGCTCATGTCGATGTCCATCGATCAGACCTCCTCGTCGTTCGGGGCGATCGCCCCGGGGTTCTCGTCAACAGCCATCTCCGGGCCGAGGTCCGCCTCGAGCGCACGCTTGAGCTCTACCTGGATGGCGCCGCGCGTCACGTCGTCGAGCGCCACCGAGTCCACCGGGGCACCGGTGAGCAGCAGGCGGCCGTCCTCGACCTCGCGCAGGCGCCCTTCGACGCTCCCGCCGTCCGTGAGCGTGAGCCTGACGATGCGGCCACGAGCGCGCTTGAAGTGGCGCAGCTCGGTGAGGGGACGCGAGGTGCCGGGCGTCGAGATCTCGAGCGTGTAGGCACCGGGGAAGGCGTCGGACGCGTCGAGCGCGTTGTTGATCTCGCGCGAGACCTCCGCGACGGCGTCGAGGTCCAGGTTGCCCACCGCGTCCTCGGGCAGGTCCACCGTGATGCGGACGACCGAGCGGCTGCCGGCCAGGGAGACGGTCACGTCCTCCAGGTACAGGCCCGCTGCCTGCACCGCAGGTTCCACGACCTGGCGGACCCTGTCCGCACCGGCCTGCTTCGCCTTGTTCATGTCTCGGTCTCCCGTCGGCTTCCAGAGCCCACCGGGCAGTGGAATCGACCGGTGTGCTGTTGTACGGGTTCAGCCTAACGACTCACCCGCCAGGAACGTGACATCATCACCCTCGATGACTGCCGAACCGACTCCCCGCCTCCACCCGTCGAGCGCCCCGAGCGACGCCGTACGGTCCGCTTCGCCCGGATATTCACGGGTCCGGGCGAATCGTCGTCGTCCCGCAGGTCGCGCGGTGGTGTCGATCGTCACGTCCCTCGCGCTGCTCGCCGTGGCCGGGTGCGGCCTGCGCCTGGAGACCCCTCCCCCGACCGAGCCCGTGCCCGACGCCCAGGAGACGCTGCGCCGCAGCGCGGTCGACGGCGCGCTGCTCGTGGGTGACCTCGCCGAGGCGGCGGTGGCGACGTCGTCGGGCCTGGACCCGACCGCGCTCGCGACGCTCACCGAGACGGGCACCTTCGCCGACCTCCACGTGACGCAGCTGGGCGGCGTCTACGACTCGGGCCTCCCCGAGCCCGAGCCCACCGCGAGCGCGACCGACGAGCCCACCACGCCCACCGCGGCCACGCCCGCCGAGGTCCTCGACGCGCTCGCCGCCTCGAGCGCGAGCATGCGCGAGGGGATCGACCAGACCGACGACGGCCCGTTCGCACGGCTCCTGACGTCGATCGTGTCCTCGCAGGACGCCTCCGCGCGTCAGCTCGCAGCCATGACGGGCACCCCGCTGCCCGAGTCCCTCGTGCTCCCGACCGGCCTGCTCGTCCCCGAGACCACGCCGTCGGGCCTGACCGCGACGGACCTGGCGACCATCATCGAGGCCGAGGACGCCGCGGGGTACGCGTTCGAGGTCCGCGCGGCCCTCTCGGACGGCGACGTGCGCGCCGCAGCCCTCGACCGCGCGGTGCTGCACCGCGCCCGTGCCGAGGCCTGGGCCCAGGCGGCCGGCACCGCGGGAGGGGCGCAGGACCCGCGCCGGGTCGCCTACTCGGTCCCGGCCGACGTCCCGACGGCGGAGCTCGCCGTCCAGCTCGAGTCCTCGCTCGCGGAGTCGTACGCCGCGCTCACGGCCGAGGCCGGCACGGGCACGCGCCTGCCGCTCGCCGACCTGTCGACCGAGGCGAGCCTCGCGGCCGTCGCGTGGGGCGCTCCCCTGGGTGCGTTCCCGGGCCTGCCCGAGCAGTCGACGACTCCCCCGGCGGCCGGCTGAGGACGCTCCTCAACGGACGGGCCGGGTCCTGGAGCATCGCTCCGGAACCC
>NZ_JACSQF010000010.1 GCF_014836755.1 Oerskovia merdavium | reverse complement strand
CCTGGGACCCTGCTGCTGCCAAACTCACGACCGAACGAACCTGCAGGTCAGCGCGCCGTCGCGCCGATCACATCACCGCGCCTGGTGAGAACGCCTCTCAGTCAAAGCAAATCGGGCCCGCCAAGAGACAGCGCGGGCCGCCCCGACAGGGAACGGCCCGCGCCGAGGGGTCGGGCCGGTGTTACGGAGTGGACTGGGTCAGGATCCTCCAGCCGAAAATATCCGCGCTCTCCTTGGCGTACGCTCCGAATCCGTTGGGAGAGCAGTGGCGTCCTGCAACGCCCGCCGGGACGCCAGGCACGCCCTGGCAGTTCGAGGCGTCAGTGGCCGCGGTCGTGTAAATGCCGGAGACGATCCCCACGGCGCGACGCTTGAGCCCAGTGCTGGCCTGCACCAGGTCAAAAATCGGCCCACCACTGTCACCGTTGCCCCACAGAGGCTTGCCCGATGCGTCGATGATGACCGCAACTTTGGCATTGTCGATGTCAGACTCGGGATAGTCGACGTAGTAGTCGAGCGAGGTGACCTTGCCGCCGCACGCGAGGCCGGAGTACGACCCGGAACTGCAGATCTCCATTCCGACGACGTAGCTGGACGCGACTGCCTCGACACCGATGAACTGCTCGCTCTCGTAGTCTCCGACATACACATACGGGTAGGACCAGTCGGTGGTCATGATGCCGGAGTCTCGCACGAGGGTTCGATTAACCATCAACCCGTAGTTGTACGCCAAGACTCCGCCCTCGGAGATCTCAGTGCGCACCCATTCGGAGCCGATCAGGCCGCAGTGGGCGGCGAACAACATGCCGTAGGCGTTGTCAAGGTAGCGCTGAGCTGAGAACCCGGTTGAGCACGACTGGTACAGATAGCCGTTGCTGAACTGCGTGATCCGAGCGCCGCCCAGATGCAGGTTGTCCTTGTGCCGCCCGACCGACGCATCGACCTCGGGCGCCTCCTTGACCGTTACCGGAACGCCAGTCCGGTCGGCGAGATCGGCCGCGAGGTCCTCGTTGATCTGGGAGCGTGCGGATCGGCCCGAGGTGGATGTGGAGGTCTCCACATCCACGGCGATGCCCGAGCCGTCGGTGTTGACACCCGCGCCTACGACTCGAACTCCCGCGACTTCGGTGCCCGCGAGGTTCTGAGCGGCTCTACGCAGGTCGCCTGGGAGGACAGCGGCCTCGACGATGGCCAGTTCCGGGCTCGCCACTATGTCGGTCGGCAGCTCGCCATACCACGTGAGTGACAGTTCGGCACGATCGTCGGAGATGGCCACAGCGCCGAAGCGATCGTCCTTGCCATAGGCGGCCTGGATCCGCTCGGCCTCTTCTGCGAGGTCCTCGGGGATCGGTGGGAGGGTGAGCAAGTCCCCGAGCGAGTTGGGGTCAATCACAGCCTTGGGGTCTGGCTTTCCGGGCGTGTCCGCCTGAGGGCTGGGTGCTGCTTCGCCTGCTGTTGCGGTGATCGCACCGAGGCCGAGTGCGGCCACGGTGAGTAGCGCAACCCCTGCGCGGCGCAGTTTGTCGTCATTGCTCTCCTTTGAGTGTGAACCAAATGGATTCGCCGTCGATGTTGACGGTCGTGACATCACCGATGCTGTGCCCGGTCGGAAGCTCGATGACCTGGCTGATCGGTGCGTAGATCGCTGAGCACAGCGTGCTCTTGGCAGCGAATGTCGTCACCTCGATGGTCGACGGGTCGTCCCACGTCACGGAGTCCGGCACGGGAATGCAGCCAGCGCTGCCCCACCCGGTCAGCGTCAGGCGCGCAGGGTTGACCGTCTCGTCCAGCAGCGCATTCGTGGCTCCTTGCAGCGGTGGCTCGATCGTGCTCGAGTCAGCGATGGTCTCGACCACGATGGAGGTGGGCGAGGGGCTTGGTTCTCCCGACCCCGCCAAGGAGCAGCCCGAAAGCACGAGCGAGAATTGGAGCGCTACCAGCAATCGTCGAGCCACGCGTGCGATGCCCCCTGACATGGTGACTTCATCGTCGGGAGCACAGTGACAGGCACGGCACCTATGTTCAAGCCCGACACGCCACACGGTCTGGTGAGAACACCTCAGAGACACGGAGATTGCCCGTCGAACCGCCCGCATCTCCGAGCATTCAGCGTGAACTCGCCGAGGCGCTCGTGCACGCCGGGCTCTCTGCGATTCCAGTCGTTGGCGGCGCAGCCGTGGAAGCGCTGGCGCGGACACAACCTCCGAGTGCCAAACTGCTCACTTTCTCCGCGACTGCGGCCTGATCGGCGTCGGACATGCTGAACTCACGTGAGTGGGCAATTCTCACCCTTTTAGCCATCTTCGCCGTCGTCGTGCTCTCGACCCCAAGTACTCGCAAGCACGTCCTGCAACTTCTGCGAGGGGCTTCGAGTGGGGTCATCGTCATCCCACTCGTTGCGCTTACCGTGTGGGTGGCCGCGCTCGTCACAGGCGCCTCGCACCTCGGTCTCTGGAATTCTGGACTAGCCAAGGACACCGTCGTCTGGTTTGTCGTATCAGGTTTCGGGACGATCTTCGCCGCACTGAGCGCCGCGAAGACCGACCGGTACTTTGCAACGGCGACCAAACAAGCGGTCGGGGTAGCAGTATTCATCCAGTATGCGATGAACCTACGCACCTTCAACTACCTCGCTGAGGTGATTATTCAACTCGGCCTCATCCTTCTCGCCGCGCTCATCGCCTTCTCTGAACGCGACCCCCGCTACATGTCAGCGAGGCGACTCCTAGTCACGCTCAATGTGCTCGTCGGCCTCACCTTGATCACCCTAACCGTCCGCGAACTCACGGCGAACTTGGAGACGCTTGACGCACGTCAGACGCTCCTGGGGCTCGCGCTGTCAATTTGGCTGCCGCTCGGGATCTTGCCATTCGTGTGGCTTCTGGCCCTCTACCTGTCTTACGACACGCTTCTCCGCCGCCTGCGTATGCCAGTCTTCGGGGTTCCGGCCCCTCTGAAGACCCGCGTCGCTACGGTTGTGGCACTAGGTCCGGATCTGCGAACCGCTCATGACCTGTCGAACCGCCACGACGACCTGCAGGTCATCGCCCGTACCGGGACCTGGCGCGAGACATGGGATGCTGTGCGCCTCTACCGAAGGCAGCGAGATCGTCGGCGTGCCCAGCCTGCGCTCGCCGTGCAACGCCTGCGCCGATTTGCCGGCGTGAGGGGCGTCGATCTGGATGGGCGTCAACTCGACCAACGCGAGCTAGGTGAGACTCGCGAAGCCTTGCAGTGGCTCGCCCTGTGCCACATGGGGCATCACCGCAACCGTGGGCGTTATCGAGCGGACCTTCTGCATGTGCTCGGGGACTTCACCCAGAAGGGCCTACCCGCAGATCACGGGATCCAGATGACCGTCACCAAAGGTGGCGGGTCTTGGCACGCATGGCGGCGCACACCAAGCGGACTGGTGCTCGGCATTGGAGCGCGGTCCGATCCGTCCGCTCAGTGGTTCTACGCTGGCATGCAGCCCCCAGGCGGCCCCCCGCCAGACGGCGGGCAATGGGAACAGGGCGCTTCGAGCGCACCGGACTGGCGCTTCCGGTAGCCAAAGGACTTTCGCGCCACGACGTAGCAATTCTCAGCGCCCCCGGTACTCCACGCACTCGACGTCCGCGACCGTCGCGGTCGTCGTCCCGCGGCCCGTCGCGTACGGGCCGACCCACACGCCCAGGAAACCGCCTGCCTCGGGCGAGCTGAGCCGCCCGCCGTGCACGGTCGCAACGGCGTGGAAGCCCCGCAGGGTCCGGACCCCGAGCGCGTACTCCTGCCCGACGGCGCGCAGCACCACGTCCACGGGTCCCTCGGACAGGCCCAGCGGCCCGAGCGCGGCGCGTCCCACGACGACCTCCTCGCCGCCGAGGCGTTCGACCACGAGCACCTCGCGCCCGCCGGCCTCCGGGCTCGGCACGGTGCCCGGCGCGGAGCCGGACACCGCGCCCAGCCGCCGAGCCGCACCGGCTGCCCCGGCTGCCCCGCCTGGGGCGGCAACAGCCGCCCGTGTCACGACCGCCGCGATCCATGCTTCCTCGGACTGGCGCACCGCGAGCCCGGCCCACTCGTCGGGCCCGGCGGGGTCGACGTCGACGCGCACGGTCAGGTCCATGTCCGTGTGCTGCTGGCGGCGCCCCAGGAACGCGGGGGTCGTCACGTCGGACAGCGTCGCGGGCAGCAGCGGGAGCCGCAGGTGCCTGGGCCGCTCGGTCAGGGACCAGAACCGGTCCCCGGTCCGCACCTGGTTCCACACCGGAGAGAGCTCCTCGCCGGGCCCGTCGAACGTCTCGTGCACCACGACGGCGCCCGCCCCGGCAGGCCGGCCCGCCTCGGCCGGCGCTCCTGCTTCGTCGAGCCGGCCCTCCACCGCAGGAGGTCCCACCTCCGCGGAGAGCCCCGACCGCACGGCCGAACCTGCCCCCGGCAGCCGCGCTCCGACGTCGGGCAGGGGGAAGGTCCCCGCGACGTGGCCCCTGCCCGGCGCGACCACCGGCCACCCGTCCTCCCAGACCACGGGCGCGAGGAACGTCTCGCGCCCCAGGTTGGGGAAGTAGCCGCCGTAGGGGCGGCTGCCGAGCAGGACCATCCACCACTCGCCGGCGGCGGTCTCCACGAGGTCCCCGTGCCCGACGCCGACCACGGGGAACTCCCGGCCCAGGTGGCGGTGCGTGAGGATCGGGTTCGCGGGGTTGCCCGTGTACGGGCCGGTCACGGCGTCGGCGCGCGCGACCGACACCGCGTGGCGGTGCTCGGTCCCGCCCTCGGAGGCCAGCAGGTAGTAGTGGTCGCCCACGCGGTACAGGTGCGGGCCCTCGGCCCAGACCGCGCCGTGCAGCGCGCCGCGCCACAGGACGTGCTCAGGGCCGACGAGGGCCCCGGCTGCGAGGTCGAGCTCGCGCAGCCACACCTCGGTCTGCCCCTCCCACTCCCCCGGGTCGGCGAGTCGCGTCGCGGTGAGCCACACGCGAGCGCCGTCGTCGGGACCAGCTGTGTCGTCGGGAACCGCGGTGTCGAAGAACAGCGACGGGTCGATCCCGTCACCCTCGAGCCACACCGGGGCGGACCACGGCCCGGCGGGGTCGGTCGCGGTCACGAGGAGATGCCCACCCTGGCCCTGCGTGTGGACGAGCGTCGTCACGACGTAGAAGGTCCCGGCGTGGTGGCGGATCGTCGCGGCGTACAGCCCGCCCGACGACGGCACGCTCGACAGGTCCACCTGGTCGGTCCGGTGGATCGCGTGGCCCACCGGCGTCCACGTCACGAGGTCGCGGCTGTGGAAGACCGGCAGGCCCGGGAAGTACTCGAACGTCGAGGTGACGAGGTAGTAGTCGTCGGGCGCGAGGGTCCCGTCCGCCCGGGTGGCCCCCGGGACCCGGCAGATGCTCGGGTCGGGGTGCGTGCCAGGCAGGACGGGGTTCGCGAAGGTCCGGGCTGCCGGACCCGAGGGCGGCCGGACCACGGGAATCGGCTGCGCGGCCGATCGCCTGACCGACCTCGGGTCCGTCACCTCAGGCCTCGCCCACCACGAGGGGCGCGTGCAGCTCGCGCGTGTGGTCGACCACGCGCACGTCGCCCACGAGCGACACGGGAGCCACGAGCCGCACGTCGGCGCTCGACGCCCCGAACCGCAGCTCGATCGCGCCCGGCTCGACGATCCGACGCCCGTCGCGCCCCGTGAAGGACAGGACGTCGGCGGGCACGGTCGCGCTCACGCGCGCCGAGGCGCCCGCGGCGAGCGGCACGCGCACGTATCCCACGAGCCGCTGCACGGGCCGCACGACCGAGGCCACCGGGTCGTGCGCGTAGAGCTGCACGACCTCGACGCCGTCGCGCCCGCCCGTGTTCCGCACGACGAACGACGCCTCGAAGGCCCCGTCGGTCGCGGCCTCGGCCGCGCTCACCACGAGGTCCGACCAGTCGAAGCTCGTGTACGTGAGCCCGTGGCCGAACGCGAATGCCGCGGTCGGGTCGATGTTCGACACGTCGGTCGCCTGCGCGAGCGTCGCGGCCAGGTAGGAGGTCGGCTGGGCGCCCTCGGTCCCGGGCACGCTCACGGGCAGCCGGCCCGACGGCGCCACGCGCCCCGACAGGACGCCCGCGACCGCGGGGGTCCCCTCCTCGCCCGCGAAGAACGCCTGGACGATCGCCGCGGCGCCGGGCTCCCCCGGTGCGGGGGTCGCGGCCGCGCCGAGCGCGTAGGGACGACCCGAGAGGATCGTCGCGACCACGGGGCGGCCCGTCGCGAGCAGCGCGTCGAGCAGGTCCTGCTGCGCGCCGGGCAGGCGCAGCGACTCGGCGTCGCACCCCTCGCCGCTCGTGCCGCGACCGAACAGGCCGGCCCGGTCGCCCAGGGCGACCACGACGACGTCGGCCTCGCGGGCCAGCTCGACCGCTGCCGCGATGCCCGCGGCGTCGGCCGCCGCGACCTCGGCCGTGCTCACGGCCCCGGTCGAGGACGGGTCGCTCGTGCCGTCGAGCGTGATCGCGGGCAGCACGTCGAGCGTGACGCCCGGCAGCTCGGCGCGCAGCGACGCGGCGAGCGTGGGCAGCGAGATCCCGAGGGGGATCTCGGGGTGGGCCAGGCCCACGTGCGCGGGGAACGAGTAGCAGCCGAGCACGGCCATGGGGTCCTCGGCCGTGGGACCCACGAGCGCGACCCGGCGCACGTCGGGGCCGAGCGGCAGCACGCCGTCGTTCGCGAGCAGGACCACGGCCTGCTCGGCGACCTCGCGGGCCAGCGCCCGGTTGGCGGGGCCGTCGAGGTCGACGGTCCCGCGCAGCGCGGCGACCGCGACGTCGTCACCCGCCCCGGCGACGGCTGCCAGAACGCCCGCGGGCACGTCGCGCAGCACCTCGGGGACGGGGTCCCAGCCCGCGTCGAGCAGACCGAGCTCGACCTTCTGGCGCAGCACGCGCTCCAGGGCCCGGTCGACGAGCGCGACGTCGACGTCCCCGGCCTCGAGGGCCGCGACGAGCGGCTCGCCGAACGTCTTGACGGTCGGCAGCTCGACGTCGACCCCCGCCGCGAGCGCCGCCGCGGCGGCCTCTGCCCAGTCGCCCGCCACGCCGTGCATGATCTTGAGGAACGCGATCCCGAAGTAGTCGGCGACCACGGTCCCGTCGAAGCCCCACGTGTCGCGCAGCAGTCCCGTGAGGAGCTCGCGGTCGGCGGCCGACGGGATGCCGTCGGTGTCGGTGTAGGCGTGCATGACCGAGCGCACGCCGCCCTCACGGACGGCCATCTCGAACGGCGGCAGGATCACGTCGGCGCGCTCGCGCGTGCCCATCGAGACGGGCGCGTGGTTGCGTCCGCCGCGCGATGCCGAGTACCCCGCGAAGTGCTTGAGCGTCGCGACGATGCCCTCGGACTCCAGGCCCTGCACGTACGCCGTGGCGACGGTGCCCACGAGGTACGGGTCCTCGCCGATCGTCTCCTCGACGCGACCCCAGCGGGCGTCGCGCACGACGTCGAGCACGGGGGCCAGGCCCTGGTGCACGCCGACCGAGCGCATGTCCCGACCGATCGCGGCGGCCATGCGGCGCACGAGCGCGGGGTCGAACGACGCGCCCCACGACAGCGGCACGGGGTAGGCCGTCGCGCCCCAGGCCGAGAAGCCCGCGAGGCACTCCTCGTGCGCCACGGCGGGGATGCCGAACCGGTTCGCCGACCGCACGCGCTCCTGCGTGCGCAGCAGCGACAGCGCACCCAGGGCCGGGTCGACGGGGTTGGTCCCGAACGGACGGGTCAGCTGCCCCAGCCCGTCGGGCAGGAGCGCGTCGAGGTCGACGCCGTCCTCCATGTCGTGCTGGTGCGGGGCGACCTCGCCGCCCTCGGCCGACGCGCCGACCCACACCCCGAAGAGCTGGGCGACCTTCTCGCGGAGGGTCATCTCCGCCATGAGCGCCTTGACGCGGGTCGCGGTGTCGACCGTCGGGTCGGACCACACGGGGAGGGTCTCCCCACCGGGGCCGGGCACGGCAGAGGACGGCAGGTTCGTCTGAAGAGTCATCGTGGAGCTACTTTCCGCCGACGCCCATGAGGCCCTGGACCAGGGCACGCCGGGCGAACAGGTACACGAGCAGGATCGGGATCATCGACATGACGACCGCCGCGAGGAGGCCGGGGATGTTGACGCCGTACTGCGTCTGGAAGTTGAAGAGGCCGAGCGTGATGACCTTGGTCGACTCGGACTGCGTGAGAATCAGCGGGAACAGGAACCCGTTCCACGCCTGCAGGGCCGAGTACACGACGATCGTCGCGACGCCGCCCTTGGACAGCGGCAGCACGAGCTGCAGGAACACGCGCTTGGGCGACGCCCCGTCGAGGGCCATGGCCTCGTAGAGCTCGTTGGTGATGTCACGCATCGAGCCGCTGAGGATGATCGTGCAGATCGGCAGGCAGAACGCCGCGGTCGGCAGGATCACGCCGATCAGGTTGTCGTACAGGCCCACGACCGAGATCACGTAGAAGATCGGGACGATCACGGCGCTCGCGGGGACCGCGAGGCCGAGCAGGAACATCCGGAAGATGCCCGTGGTGGCCCGGGAGCGGTTGCGCACGATCGCGTACGACAGCGGCGGCACGAGCAGCACCACGATCCCGACCACGGCGACCGTCACGACGAGCGTGTTGAGGAAGTAGCGGCCGAAGCCCTGGTCGAACGCGTTGGTGAAGTTGTCGAGCGTGAACGTGGTAGGCAGGGACAGGGGGCCGCCCGCGGCGTACCCGGCCTGCGTCTGGAACGACGCGGTCACGAGCACGTAGAGGGGGATCGCGACGATCAGGAGCCAGATCGTGACCGCGACGCCCGCGCCCCAGTTGGGTCGGTTGCGGCTGCCCCTGCCTGCCCGACGGCGCAGCGGGACGCCCGCGCTCGTCGCGCCCGGGCGGGGCGCACCACCTGAGGTGGGTGACGTCGTCGGGCCGGAGACCTGCTCCGTGGGGGTGACGCTCAGGTCGTTGCTCATCACACGCCCTCCAGCTCGCTGCGCATCTTGTCGTACCCGGACAGGCGGACCATGACCAGCGAGATCGCGGTCGCCGCGACGACCAGGACCACGGCGATCGCCGAGGCCAGACCGAAGTCGAAGCCGCGGAACGCCTTCTGGTACATGTAGAAGGCTGTGATGGTCGTGTCCGTCCCCGGCCCGCCGTTGGTCAGGATGAGGACCGTGTCGAACGTCGTCAGACCGCCGACGACCATGAGGATGACCGACGTGATCATGGTGTTGCGCAGCTGCGGGAGCGTGATCGCGAAGAACGAGCGCACGCGCCCGGCGCCGTCGATCTCGGCCGCCTCGTAGAGCATGGGCGGCACGGCCTTCGCGGCGCCCTGGTAGATCAGGGCGTGCAGCGGCGTGAACTGCCACAGGCTCACGAACACCAGGACCGCGATCGCGGTCGACTGGTTGCCGAACAGGTTGCCGTCGCCGAACAGCCACTCCATCTGGGCCGGGACGCCGAAGTTCGGGTCGAGCACCGCGCGCCACAGGACCGAGACCGCGGCCGCGGACAGGAGCAGCGGCACGAAGAAGATCGCCGAGAGCACCGCGCGGTTCCACTGGTGGCCCGCGGCCCACACGCCCAGGAGCATCGCGACCGGGGTCTGGGTCACGACGCCGAGCGCCGTCAGCACGAGCGAGAGCCCGATGCTCTTGAGCATCACGGGGTCGTCGAGGAGGCGGGACCAGTTCTCGGTCCCGACGAACTCGGGGCTGCCCAGCCCGCTCCACTGCGTGAACGACAGCACGAGCACGAGGACCATGGGCAGGAGGGCGAAGAGCCCGAAGAACAGGGCGGCGGGCAGGGCCCAGACCACGCCCGGGCGGCCGACCTGGAGGTCGGCGGCGCCCGGGCGCGTGCGCCCCTGGGGTGCGCGGGTGGTCATGACGATCTCCGTCCGGGACCCGGTCAGCGCGAGGCCGGCAGGGACTTCATCGCCTGGATGAAGCCGTCGGCGTCGATCTGGCCGCTGAAGAACTGCTGGACCGCGATCTTGAGCGGGGTGCCGGCAGCCGGGGGGTACGCCTGGTCCCAGGACATCTGGAAGTGCGGCGCGTTCTTCACGAGGTCGAACTGGAAGGCGGCGTACTCGGGGCTCGCGGCCTGGTCCAGGAACTGCTCGGTGTTGGTCGTGGTCGGCAGGTTGCCGATCGCGAGCTGCGCCTCGACGAACTCGTCCGAGTACATGAGCTTGAGGAAGTCACGCACGGCGTCCGGGTAGCGGGTCTTGGCGAGCACCGAGTAGAAGTTGTTGGTGTTGCCCGTGATGTTGGCCGCGTCGCCCTTGCCGCCCTCGATGGCGGGGAAGGCCGTGTAGCCGAGGTTCGCGTCGGTCCACGCGGCGTCCACGTCGTAGTGCGTCGAGTAGTTCCACGAGCCCATGAGCTCGAACGCCGCCTTGCCCGTTCGCAGGAGCGCGGGAGAGCCGCCGTCGGTGAACTTGACCGAGTCGAAGTTGGTGCCGAACGCGCCGGCGTCGATGAGCTCGGACAGTTTGTCCAGCGCCTCGTGGCTCTCGGCCGAGTCCCACACGTCGGTGTCGCCCGCGAGGGCGCTCTCGAAGAGCTCGGGGCCCGCGACGCGGTCGAACGCGTACTGGTACCACATGAGGGTCGGCCACTGGTCGGCGCCGCCGAGCGCGATGGGGGTCACGCCCTGGGCCTTGAGCGTCTCGACCGCGGCGAGGAGCTCGTCCCACGTCTGGGGGGCCTCGATGCCGGCGTCCGCGAGGACCTGCTTGTTGTGGAACAGCATGACGGGCTGCGTGCCGCGCATGGGGATGCCGTAGGACTTGCCGTCGATCACGGCCGAGTTGAACACGGCGGGCAGGAACGCATCCTTGAGCTGAGGGTCCTCGGCGATGAAGTCGTCGAGCGGGAGGAGCAGGTCGGCGTCGACGAAGGGCTCGATCGAGCCGCCACCCCAGTTGAAGAAGACGTCCGGCGCCGCGTTGGTGTCGATGATCGTCTGGAGCTTCTGCTGGTAGTCGGCACCCGGGATGGTGTCGAGGACGACCTTGACGTCGGAGGTCGCGTTGAAGGTGTCGACCATCTGCTGCTCGACCTTGTTGGTCGCGTCGCCGTAGACCATCACGTGGATCTCGTTCTCGGGACGGCTGGACCCTCCGGAGTCGCCGCTCGCGCACGCCGCGAGCGGGAGGACCAGCGCCGACGCCACGGCTGCGGCCGTGAGCGACTTCCGCGTTCTTGTGTTCATCATCGAACCCTTTCGAAAGTTTCGGCACCTGCGCCGAAAGTACTCGGTTGCCCTGGACTCTAAGACGCGAACCTGCTGGGGTCAACAACGAGTCCGAACCGTTATCTGCTGCGAGAACACTGAGAACTCGATGCCGAGACACAGCAGGACACCCTTCGAAACTTTCTCCCGAGGCGCTACGCTGGCCGGCATGACCGACGAAGTTCTTCCGGGGCGGGTCACTCTCGCCGCCGTGGCCACCGAGGCCCAGGTGTCCCTCTCGACCGTGTCCAAGGTGCTCAACGGACGCACCGACGTCGCGGCCGGGACGCGCGACCGTGTCGAGGCGCTCCTGGTCCGCCACGGCTACCGGCGCCGCAAGAGCCCCACCGCCTCGGCCCCGCTCATCGAGATCGTGTTCCACGAGCTCGAGAGCATCTGGGCCATGGAGCTCATCCGCGGCGTCGAGGACGTCGCGCGCGAGCACGGCGCGAGCGTCGTGCTGACCGAGTCCGGCACCCGGCACTCCCCGGGGCCCGAGTGGATCGAGGGCGTCCTGGCCCGCCGCCCGCTCGGCGTCGTGCTCGTCTTCTCGACGCTCCCGTCGGCGGTCAAGGAGCAGCTCCGGTCCCGGGCCATCCCGTTCGCGGTCATCGACCCCGCGGGCGACCCCGAGCCCGACGTCCCCTCGGTCGGCTCCGCGAACTGGCAGGGCGGCCTCATGGCTACCCGCCACCTGATCGAGCTCGGCCACCGCCGCATCGGCGTCATCACGGGTCCCGAGGACATGATGTGCTCGCTGGCCCGCCTCGACGGCTACCGCTCGGCGCTCGGCACGGCGGGACTCACCGCGGACCCGGACCTCGTCCGGTTCGGCGACTTCCACCCCCAGGGCGGCACCGACCGCGCGGACGAGCTCCTCAGCCTGCCCGAGCCGCCCACGGCGATCTTCGCGGGCTCGGACCTCCAGGCGCTCGGCGTCCTCGAGGCCGCGCGTCGCCACGGGCTGCGCGTCCCCGAGGACCTCTCGATCGTGGGCTACGACGACGTCCCCGTGGCTCGCTGGTCGAGCCCCGCGCTGACGACCATCCACCAGCCGCTCCAGGAGATGGGCCAGGAGGCTGCGCGGCTCGTCCTCAAGGCGCGCGAGGGCGACGTGACCAACACCCGCATGGACCTCGCGACGAGCCTCGTGGTGCGCGGGAGCACGGGGGCGCCCGCGAGCGCCTAGCGCGGGCGGGTCCGCCGGTGCGGGTGGGGCCCCCGCACGGCGGGCCGTCGACCCTTACGTCGGCGCCGACCTCTCCGCCACCGGGGACCACGTGACTCTCCTCACCACGACTTCCGCGTCACGCCGACCGCACGAGCGCGTCTCTCCTCCCAGAAGCAGAACTCCCGGAGGTAGAACCATGAGCACGCAGCACGTCACCGAGCCCGCCCCCGTGACCGCGGGTCTCTCCCGCCGCGAGATCCACCATGCCGCGACCGCTCCCGCGGCCCCGAGCCTCTGGCAGCGCCTGCACGGCACGCCCGCGCACCCCGTGGCGATCGCCGTGGTGACGGTCGTGATCGGCACGCTCGCGGGGATCGGGACGGGCGCGCTGCTCAGCCTCTGACGGGACCAACGGCCTGCGACGCGAGGACCTCCGGCATCTGAGGCAAGCCTCACCTCATCACTAGCGTCGGCAGCATGAACCTTGCCGAGGTCCCCCCGGGCACCCGCGTCGTCCTGACCTCGGCGCGCGCGGGCGCGCGGCTCACCCCCACGTCCGACGTGCGCCTCCGCGAGCTCGGCCTGCGCCCCGGCGCGGACGTGACCGTCGCGCTCCGGACCCCCTTCGGCGGCCGCGTCGTGCTCGTGGGCCGCCGCCGGATCGCGCTCGACGCCGCGACGGTCCGCAGGTTCGAGACCGCCCCGTGAGCTGTCCGCACTGCGAGGGGGGCGCGCCGCGCACTCACGACGGGCCCGACGGCGCCGCCCACCCCCGCGGTCGACAGGGCCCCGGCCGCGGTGCAGCCACGGCCCCGGACCTCGCCCCCGACCTGCGGGTCCTGCTCGTGGGCACGCCCAACGCCGGGAAGTCGACCCTCTTCAACCACCTCACCGGCGCACGGCAGACCACCCGGAACGTCCCGGGGACCACGGTCGACCTGGCCCGAGGAACCTGGCGGCCGCGCACCGGCACAGACCCGGTGCCCGCGACCCCGCTCGCGCTCGTCGACCTCCCCGGCACCTACTCGCTCACCCCGGTCTCGCCCGACGAGGCGGTGACGGTCGCCGAGATCGAGCGGGCCGGGGCCGAGCACGGGACCGTGACGCTCCTCGTCGCCAACGCGGCCGAGCTGCACAGCGCGCTGTTCCTGCTCGGCCAGGTCGGGACGCGGACCGAGCGCGTCGTCGTCGCCCTCACGATGACGGACGTCGCGACGGTCGACGGGCTCGCGGTCGACGCCGGGCGGCTCGCCGCCCGGCTGGGCGTGCCCGTGGTCGAGGTCGATCCCCGCACGGGGCGCGGTGCGGACGGACTGGCCGCAGCCGTCCGCGCGGTGGCCGAGCAGCCGCGGCCCGTCCTGGGTCTGCCTGTCTGCACCACGGCACCGCGCACCGCACCCGACGACGAGCTCGACCGCATCGACGCGCTGCTCGGGTGGGCCGACGACGTCGTCGAGTCGGTCGACGCGCACCGCACCGCGACGCGCAGCCGCGCGGACCGGATCGACGCGCTCCTGCTCGACCCCTGGGTGGGCCTGCCGGTCTTCGTCCTGACGCTCTGGGCGCTGTTCCAGCTCGCGACCTGGGTCGCGGCGCCGATCATGGGCGCGACCGAGGCCCTCGTCACGGGCCCCGTCGCGAGCTTCGTGACCTGGGTGCTCGACGGCGTGGGCGTGGGCGGCGGCTGGCTCGAGGGGCTCCTGGTCGACGGCGTGGTCGCGGGCGTCGGGGTCGTCGTCGCGTTCGCGCCGCTCATGGCCCTGATGTTCCTGGCGATCGGGCTGCTCGAGGACTCTGGCTACGTCGCGCGGGTCGCGGTCCTGGCGGACCGCCTCATGCGGTCGGTCGGCCTCGACGGGCGCGTCATCATGCCCCTGATCGTGGGTTTCGGGTGCAACCTCCCGGCGCTCGCCGCGACGCGCACGCTCCCGAACGCGCGGCAACGGCTCCTCACGGGCCTCCTGGTCCCGTACACCTCGTGCCCCGCCCGGCTGACGGTGTACGTCCTGCTCGCGGGCACGTTCTTCCCGCGGCACACCGGGCTCGTGGTGCTCGCGATGTACGTGCTGAGCGTCGCGCTGGTGCTCGTCGGGGCGCTGGCGCTGCGGGGCACGCTGTTCCGCGACCTGGCACACGAGCCGCTCGCGCTCGTCCTCCCGGCCTACCACGTGCCGCGCCCGGTCCCGCTGCTCGTGACGACGGGTCGTCGCGTGCTCGCGTTCCTGCGCGGTGCGGGCACGATCATCGTGGGCGTCCTCGTCGTCGTCTGGCTCCTGCTCGCGGTCCCCGTGACGCCCGGGCACGCGTTCGGCGAGGTGCCCGTGCACGACTCGGCCTACGGGCGCCTGACCGACCAGGTCGCTCCGGTCTTCTCCCCTGCCGGCTACGGCGACTGGCGCACCACGAGCGCGCTGGTCACGGGCTTCGTGGCCAAGGAGGTCGCCGTGGGCGCGCTCGCGCAGGCGTACGCGGTCGACGAGCCCGTGGGCTCCTCACCGGGCGAGCTCGGCGAACAGCTCCGGGCCACGCTCGACGAGACGTCGGGCGGGCACGCCCCCGCGGCCGCGCTGGCCTTCATGGTCTTCGTGCTCGCCTACACGCCGTGCCTCGCGACGGTCGCCGAGCAGCGGCGGATGTTCGGGTGGCGCTGGACCCTGGGGGCCGTCGCGGTCCAGCTGGGCGTCGCGTGGGTCCTGTCGGTCGCGACCTTCCAGCTCCTGCGGCTCGTCTGGTGAGCGCCCCGACGGCGCCGAGCGAGGTGCTTGGCCTCCCTGACGGCGCAGCACCCCGCGAGCTCCTGCGCCCCGTGCTGGCACGGCTCCGCGCCGGGGTTGCGGTCGGCGCCCTGTCGGCCGACCTGGGCCTCGACCCGCGGCTCGTCGACGCGGCGGTCGCTCAGCTCGTCCGCCTGGGGCTCGCGCAGGTCGCGGGACCCCGCCCGACGCGGCAGGGCGCGGCACCCGCCCTCGGCTGCGCGACGGGTGCCGGAGGCCGGGGCTGCACGCCCCCACCCGCGGCGGGCACGCGGCGCCGGATCCCCCTAGCGTGCGCGGGGTGCCCGCTCGCGTCTGCGTCGCCCCGGCGCGGCTGACACCCACCCACGGCAGAACCCCGCACCAACACATTCTTCGCGCACCGGCGGGACATTTCTGCGCCACGCGCCGCCACGATCGCCACGTTCGCCGAAAAGGTCCGCGTTGTCGCTGACCCACCCCTGGCGCAAGCACCGAAGATCGGCGGCATCTCGCGGCTCCTGGCACTCATGTCGCAACACCGGGGCCGCCCGAGAAGCCCCGAAGAAATGTGGGGACTCCAGCGAAGGAATGCCTTTCCTCACACAGTCCCAGGCGAGCCTTTCCTTGCTGGAAAGAATGTGCACGAAATGCTAGACAACGTGGTATGACCACAGTGAAGAACCTCGGGCGGTATCCGCTGGTGATGGCGACGGTCCTGGTCGCGGCCGTCGCCGGGGTCCTCTCGCTCACCCCCTGGTCCCCGGCCGTCCCGTGGCTCGTGTCCGCCTACGCGCTGGCCGTCGCAGGATGGACGGGCGTGGGTATGCTCCGTGACCTGCTCCGCGGGCACGCCGGGATCGACATCCTCGCGGTGACGGCCGTGACGGCCGCGGTGGTCGTCGGCGAGCACTGGGCGGCCCTCGTCGTGGTGCTCATGCTGACGGGAGGCGAGGCGCTCGAGGACTACGCAGCGAACCGGGCCCGCCGCGACCTCTCGGCGCTCATGTCCCGCGCCCCCGCGACCGCGCACGTGCTCGACGGCGGCTCGCTGCGCGACGTCCCCGTCGACGACGTGCGCCCCGGCGACCTGGTCGTGGTCCGTCCGGCCGAGGTGGTCCCGGTCGACGGCGAGCTCGTCAGCGACCGGGCAGACCTCGACGAGTCGTCGCTCACGGGCGAGCCCCTGCCGGTCGAGCGTCAGCGGGGTGCCGAGGTCCCCTCGGGGGGCGTCAACGGGCAGCAGGCCATCACGCTGCGCGCGACCAGGTCGGCCCGCGACAGCCAGTACCAGCAGATCGTCGCGCTGGTCGAGCAGGCGACCACGAGCCGGTCACGGACCGTCCGGCTGGCCGACCGCTTCGCGGTCCCCTTCACCCTCGTCGCGCTCGCGATCGCCGGGCTCGCCTGGTGGGTCAGCGGGGACGGCACCCGGTTCGCGGAGGTACTCGTCGTGGCGACACCGTGCCCGTTGCTCATCGCGGCGCCGGTCGCCTTCATGGGCGGGATGAGCCGCGCCGCGCGCGAGGGCGTGATCGTCAAGTCGAGCGAGACCCTGGAGAGGCTCGACCGCGCCCGCACCGTGGCCTTCGACAAGACCGGGACCCTCACCCACGGTCGTCCCGCGCTCGCGCGCGTCGAGACCACCGGGAGCCTGGGGGCCGACGAGGTGCTGCGGCTGGCTGCGTCGGCCGAGCAGTACTCGAGCCACGTCCTGGCCGACGCCGTCGTGGAGGGCGCTCGGCAGCGCCGGCTCCAGCCGGCCGAGGGCACCGAGGCCCACGAGGTCCCGGCGCACGGTGTCCGGGCTCTCGTCGCGGGCCGGGAGGTCGTGGTGGGGAAACGGTCCTACGTCGCCGCCGAGACCCGCACCGCCGTCGAGCCCGCCGTGCTCCAGCCCGGCGAGCTCGCGGTCCACGTCGCGGTCGACGGGGTCCCCGTCGGGGCGCTGGTCCTGCGCGACGAGGTGCGGGCCGAGGCCGCGACCACGGTGAGCACGCTCCGGTCCCTGGGCGTCGACCACGTCATGATGCTCACGGGCGACCAGCGGACGACGGCCGAGCACGTCGCGGCCGCCCTGGGCATCGACGACGTGCGCGCAGAGTGCCTGCCGCTCGACAAGGTCGAGGCGGTCCGGGACGCCCCCGCGCGCCCCGTGGTCATGGTGGGCGACGGTGTGAACGACGCGCCGGTCCTGGCCTCGGCCGACGTCGGGATCGCCATGGGAGCGCGCGGCGCCACGGCCGCGAGCGACTCGGCCGACGCGGTCGTCCTGCGCGACGACGTCTCGGCCGTCGCAGCAGCCGTGCGGGTCAGCAAGGACACGCTCCGGGTCGCGCTGCAGAGCATCTGGGTCGGCATCGGGCTCAGCGTCGCGCTCATGCTGGTCGCGGCACTCGGGTACCTCCCCGCGCTCGCGGGCGCCTGGATGCAGGAGGGCGTCGACCTCGTCGCGATCCTCTGGGCGCTGCGAGCGAGCCGCGGCGCGCGCCTCTCCGGTCCTCCGCAGACTGCCTATGCCCCCTCGCCGGCCGAGCCCGCGGTCGCCGTGCGCTGAACCCGACCGGCTCCCCAGCCGGACCCGAGATACCGAGGCGAGCACCGTCGTCGGGCACGCGGACCCTCCCCCGGACGCGGACCACGACCCGACCGCCTCCCTCAGGCGCCCCGCGCGGAAGCCGGGCAGACTCGAACGAGTGAGCCCGGCGCCCCGCACCCACCGCCCCGCCCGACGCCCCACCCGCGCGACGGGCTGGATCGTCGCTGCCGGGGTCGCCGTCCTCGCGTTCGCGGTGCGGTGGAGCCTCGTGGGCGGGACGGTCGGCGTCCGCGACTACCAGGGGTACGACGACGGCGTGTACTTCTCGTCGGCCGTCACCCTGGTGCACGGGCTCGTGCCCTACCGCGACTTCACGCTCCTGCACCCGCCCGGGTCGATGCTCGCCCTGACGCCGTTCGCCGCCCTGACCGCGTGGACGAGCGACAGCGACGCCCTGGTCGCCGCACGCGTGGGCGTCATGGTGGTCGGGGCGACGAACGCCGTCCTGGTGACGCGCATCGCCGGGCGCTGGGGGACCACCGCGGCGGTCGTGGGCGGGGTCCTGTACGCGGTCTCGTTCGCCGCGGCGTGGGCCGAGCGCATCACGCTGCTCGAGCCGCTCGGCTCGCTGTGCCTGCTCGGCGGGGTGACCCTGCTGCTGCGCGGCCTGCCGGGCGCGGGGGCGGGGGCGCGCCCGGGCTGGCTCTGGGCGGGCGGCGCCGTCCTGGGGCTCGGCGCCACGGTCAAGATCTGGGGCGTCGTGCCCGCGCTCGTCGTCATCGGCTGGCTGCTCGTGACGGCCGGGTGGCGGGCGGCTCTGCGCGCGAGCGCCGGGGCCCTGGGGGCGGTCGTCGTCGTGCTGGCGCCGTTCGCGCTCGCAGCCGGCTCGGACATGTTCCGCATGGTGTTCCTGGACCAGCTCGGACGGCCGCGCGAGACCGACACGAGCATCGAGCAGCGGCTCGCCTGGATCGCCGGGACGGGCAGCACCACGTGGGTCACCACCCCGACGGCGCAGCTCGCCCTGGTCTGGGCCGTCCTGGCCGCGGTGCTCGTCGCGGCGGTCGTCGCCTGGGCCGGGCACCGTGGGCGGCTGTGGGTCGCTCTGCTCGTCGTCCAGACCGTGGTGCTGCTGGCCTCGCCGTCGGCCTACCAGCAGTACGCGGCGTTCGTGACCCCCGCCCTGGTGCTCGTGGTGGCCGCCGCGGTCTCGCTCGTCCCGGCCGGGGGCCGGGGTCTCGTGGCCGCGGGGGCGTGCCTGGGCCTGGGGCTCGCGACGGCCGCACCCGCCCCACCTCGTGCCACCCCGTTCCCGGCGGCCGAGCTGCGCGCGGCCCTCCCCGAGGAGGGCTGCGTCCAGGCGGACTCGCCCGCCCTGCTGGCCCTGACCGACGTGCTGAGCCGCGGCCTGGACCGCGGGTGCGAGCTCCCCGTGGACCTGTCGGGGTACGCGTACGACGTCGGGGCGCGCGACGCCGCAGGGCAGGCCGTGCCGCGCGACCGGAACGCCGCGTGGCAGCGCGAGGCGCTGCGCTACCTGACATCGGGGTCCGCGACGCTCATGGTGCGCTCGGTCGGGAACGGGTTCGACGAGTCGACCCTGCGGACGCTCGACGAGACGACGACCACGGTCCTGGAACGGCGCGGCGTGCGGGTCCTGGTGCCGGACGGGGAGCCCACGGGCTGATCCCGACCCGGCGGTCTGCGGGCGCTCCGGTCCGTCACGACCGGCCCTCGTCGTCCGCGACGGCCCTCCCCGCGACGTCGGCTCCGTAGGGTGGCCCCGTGACCACGCACCGTGCCCCCGTCGAGAACTGGCTCCCGTGGGGCAGCCCCTCGCAGGAGGCGCTCGTCGTGCTGCCCGAGGACCCCTCGGGAGACCTGGACTTCGTCCTGGCCGGGGGGCCGTCGCGGACGCACCAGCCCGTGGTGTGGCTCGAGCACGCGCACCGCACGCACGAGGTGCTCGTCGCGCTGTCGGGGCTCCTGACGGTCAGGGCCGGCGACGACGTCTGGGCGCTGCCGCCGCAGCACGGCCTGTGGATCCCCGCGGGACTCCCGCACGCCGTCCGCGCCGGGTCGGACAGCCGGTTCCTCACGGTCTACCTCGCCCCCGACCGCTCGCGCGACCTGGGCCCTGATCCCGTCACGGTCGCGGTCACCCCGTTGCTCTCCGAGCTCGTGCTGTACCTGACCTCGCAGGACATGCCCGACGAGGCGCGCCACCACGCCGAGCAGGTCGTGATCCACCTGCTCGAGCCCGTGACGCCGTCGACCCGCATCACGGTCCCGACCGTCGAACCCGTCGCCCGGATCGTCCACGAGCTGCTCGACGACCCGGGGGACGAGCGGACGCTCGCGCAGTGGGCGCGGCACGTGGGGCTGAGCCCCAGCACGCTGGGCCGGGTCTTCCGCAGCGCCTCGGGCCAGCCGTTCGGCCGGTGGCGGCTGCACCTGCGCATGAACGTCGCGATGGCCCGGCTCTCCGAGGGAGCCCGTGTGAGCGACGTGGCCGACGCCGTCGGGTACACCTCGACCAGCGCGTTCGTGGCGGTCTTCCGCCGCGAGACGGGCCTGACCCCCGGGGCCTTCCGGGACGCTGCACGGTCGCCGCACAACACCTCGCGGGAGGACGGCGACGGCGGGTCCCCGGGCAGGATGGGTGACACGACCCGGCTCGCGCCGACGCCGCGAGCGCCTGACCTGGGAGTTGACCGGATCGCGACATCGCACGACCAGATCGCGTGATTGTGCGCCGCGATCGCAGTACCTAGAGTGACGACACATAGGTAAGCCTTACCAAACCTCCTCGCAGCGGGCGTCCCGTCCCCGAGGAGTTCCGCCCCGTGGGTCACCCCGTGCTGAACCCGCGTGCTCCCCCCGAAAGCGAAGTCCCGTGACCGTCACAGCTCCCCCGACCTCCTCCCCCCGACCCGCTCTGCGGCGCCGTCGCACGACGGGCACCTGGGCCGCCGCCGTGGGCGCCGCGCTGCTCCTGACCGCGTGCTCGACGGGATCCGACGCGGGCAGCAGCTCCCCCACCGCCGACGCGGCGGGCGAGACCGCAGCGTGGTCGTACACCGACGCCCGCGGCAAGACCGTGAGCCTCGACGAGGTCCCCGACCGCATCATCGCCACGGCCGACACCGCCCCCGTGCTCCTCGAGTACGGGATCCGTCCGGTGGGGATCATCGGCTTCTCCCGCCTGTCCGAGGAGGACCTCGCGGCGTTCGACCTCGAGGGGATCGAGCACATCTCCGAGACCGACACCGACATCAGCCTCGAGAAGGTCCTCGCGGCCGACGCCGACCTGGTCCTGGACATCTGGAGCTCCTACAACGGGGGGAACTTCGGCAGCATCTGGGGCGACGACATCGAGCGCGTCGAGGGCGTCGTGCCGATGGTCGGGGTCAACATCACCGACGGCGCGGCCACGACCCTGGCCGACTTCCAGGAGGTCGCCCTCAGCCTCGGCGGCTCCGAGACCTCCCCCGTCTACGCCAAGGAGAGCGCCGAGCTCGCCGAGCTGAGCGAGAAGGTCCAGGCCGTCGCGGCCACCAAGACCGACGTCGCGGTCGCCTACGCGATCCCGCTCGAGACGAGCGTCGACTACGCGGTCCCGACGTGGACGCCGCTCGGCAGCACGCTCGTCGACCTGGGCGTGACGTTCGCCGAGCTCGACAGCGAGGACGGGTTCTGGGCCTCGGCGAGCTGGGAGGAACCCGGCACCTACCCGGCCGACCTGATCCTCGTGCCCTCGACGTGGGCCGACGCTCCCCAGCTCGAGACACCGACCTTCACCGCTCTGCCCGCGGTCGCCTCGGGTCAGCTCGCGCAGGTCGAGCTGCGCACGGGCTACTCCCTGACGGGGATCACGTCGCAGCTCGAGGCCTTCCTCGCGGCCTACGAGCCCGCGGCGCACGTGACCGGCTGACCGGACCGTCCGAGGTGGGGCGCCGCTCGCCACGGGATCGGTGGGCCGCGACCCGCCAGGGCGCGGCCCCCTCTTCCCGCTCCGACCGCACCGTGCGAGCCTGGAGGGGCGACCCGGGACCGTGCTCCGACCGTGAGCACGCGGCCGCCCGGGAGGGAGGTCCGCCATGAGCTGGATCCGAGAAGCCGCCGAGGACGAGCCCGGCGGCGCCGTCGCGGCCGCGTTCGAGAAGGACCGGGCGACGCGCGGCTACGTCGCCAACCTGACGAGGCTGCTGGCCAACCGGCCCGCGGTCCTCGACGCGTGGATCGGGCTCAACGGCGCGATCAAGGCGTCCATGTCCCCCCGGCGCTACGAGCTCGCGACGCTCGCCGCGGCCCTGCGGCTCCGCTCGACGTACTGCGCGCTCGCCCACGGATCGATCCTCGCCGAGCACCACGTCGGCGCCGAGGCGGTCCGCGAGGCCGCCGAGGGGCACGACACCGTCCAGCTCTCACCCATCGACCGCGCGGTCATGGACCTCGCGGACAAGGTCGCGGCAGGCGCCGCCGACATGACCGAGTCCGACCTCACCGAGCTGCGGGACCTGGGCCTCGACGACGGGGAGATCCTCGACGTGATCCTGGCCGCGTCGGCACGCTGCTTCTTCAGCTCGGTGCTCGACTCGACCGGGACGCAGGCCGACGCCGTGTTCCAGGACCTCGACCCCGCCCTGCGCGACGCCCTGACCGTGGGCCGGCCGATCGCAGCCCCGGACCCCGTGGGCCGGCACCTCGCGACGTGACGAGAGGAACACCTCCGGCGGCGCCCGTCGCCGAGGGGCGCCCCGGGAACCGGCCTATGGTCGAAGCATGAGGTCGTCCCGTCGAGGCGCCACGAGCGCCGCCCTTCTCGTCACCGCCCTCCTGCTCGCCGCCTGTTCCTCCGGCGGCGCGACGAACGCCCCGACGAGCGCTCCGCCGTCGGGCAGCGGTGCCCCTCCCACCCCGACCGCGACGCCCGCCCCCAGCGAGACCACCGAGCCCCCCGACGCGTCCGCCGACCCGCTCGCCGGGTGGAGCCTCGAGCAGAAGGTCGGCCAGCTCCTGATGGTCGGGGTCAACGTCGGGAAGGTCGACCAGGCGAGCTACGACGCGATCAGCACGCACCACGTGGGCAACCTGTTCCTCGCGGGCCGCACGCAGGCCGGGGCCGGGCCGGTCAAGAACCTCGTCGACTCGTTCACGGCCCTCGTCTCGGACGAGACCACGCACGGGACGCCCCTGTTCGTCTCGACCGACCAGGAGGGCGGCAAGGTTCAGGTCCTGCGCGGCCCGGGCTTCTCCGACATCCCGAGCGCCATGGACCAGTCCACGCTCGCGCCCGCCGACCTGCAGGCACAGGCGACCACGTGGGGCGCGGAGCTCGCCGCCGCAGGGGTCGACCTCAACCTCGCGCCCGTCATGGACGTCGTCACGAGTCCCGAGACCGCGCGGTCCAACGCCCCGATCGGGTACTTCGGGAGGAACTACGGGTTCGGGGTGGACACCGTGTCCTCGCACGCGAACGCGTTCAGCGCGGGCATGGAGGCGAACGGCGTCGACGTCGCGATCAAGCACTTCCCCGGCCTCGGACGCGTGGCCGGCAACACCGACGACGACGCGGGCGTGACCGACACGGTGACCACGCGCGACGACCCGTCGGTCCAGGCCTTCCGGTCGGGGATCGACGCCGGGGCCGCGTTCGTCATGATGTCGACCGCGATCTACGACCAGATCGACCCGAGCGCGCCCGCAGCGTTCTCGCCCGTCGTCGTCGACGGGCTGCTGCGGGGCGACCTGGGGTTCCAGGGCGTCGTCATCACCGACGACGTGTCCAAGGCCGAGCAGGTCCAGGCCTGGTCGCCGGGCGACCGGGCCGTCCTGACCGTCGCCGCAGGCGGCGACATGGTCCTCGCGTCGGCCGACCCGGGCGTGATCCCCGAGATGGCGACCGCGCTCGTCCAGCGCGCGCAGAGCGACCCGGGCTTCGCCGCCAAGGTCGACGCCGCGGTGCTGCGGGTCCTCGCCGCCAAGGAGAGGCTCGGGGCGTAGGCGTAGGCGCGACCGGCCCCCTCCGCGGCCGCCGGCGGGCGGCCGGCGCTCACCGCACCGACCACCCGCCGTCTGCCGCCCGCCGCCCGAAACCCGTCGTCCACAGGCCGTCCACAGCGTGTTCCACACGTTGTCCCCACGGCTGTCCACAAAGTTATCCACAGACCTGGGGACAGTGTGCACAGGGCCGAGCCCCGTGCTCACGCGACGCCGAGGTACGCCTCCTTGATGCTCGGGTCCGCGAGGAGCTCGCGCCCGCCTCCGGAACGCACGACCTCACCCGTCTCGAGCACGTACGCCCGGTGCGAGCGCGAGAGCGCCTGCCGCGCGTTCTGCTCGACGAGCAGCACCGTGGTGCCCTGCGCGTTGATCTCCGAGACGATCCGGAAGATCTGCTGGATGACCATGGGCGCCAGCCCCATCGACGGCTCGTCGAGCAGCATGAGCCGCGGCCGGGCCATGAGCGCGCGCCCGATCGCGAGCATCTGCTGCTCGCCCCCCGACATGGTCCCGCCGACCTGCGACGTGCGGTCCTCGAGCCGCGGGAACAGCTCGAAGACCCGCGCGAGCGTCTCGTCGTGCACGGCCTTGTTCTCGAACGTGCGCCCGTAGGCCCCCATCTCGAGGTTCTCCAGGACCGTCATGCCGGGGAAGATCCCGCGCCCCTCGGGGGCCTGCACGATCCCCTCGAGCACCCGCAGGTGGGGCTTCATCCGGGTGATGTCCTTGCCGTCGAACACGATCTTCCCGCGCGACAGCGGCCGGATCCCCGAGACCGCGCGCATGGTCGTGGTCTTCCCGGCGCCGTTGGCACCGATGAGGGTCACGAGCTCGCCCTCCTCGACCGTGATCGACACGCCGCGCACGGCCTCGATCCGCCCGTAGGCGACCGTCATGTCCGTGATCTCAAGCAGGGGCATCTGCGTCTCCCTCAGCCAGCTCCTCGTCAGGGACGCCCAGGTAGGCGGCGATGACCTTGGGGTCGGACGTGACGTCCTCGGGCGAACCGTCGGCGATGACCTTGCCGAACTCGAGCACCACGATCCGGTCGGTCACGCCCCGCACGAGCCGCATGTCGTGCTCGATGAGCAGGACCGTGTACCCGTCGTCGCGGATGTGACGGATGAGGTCCATGAGGGCCTCCTTCTCCGCCGGGTTGAAGCCTGCCGCGGGCTCGTCGAGGCACAGCAGCTTGGGTTCGGTCGCCAGTGCGCGGGCGATCTCCAGGCGTCGCTGCTCGCCGTAGGACAGGTTGCGCGCCTTCTCCGTGGCGCGCGCCCCGACCCCGACGAACTCGAGGATCGCCATCGACCGGTCGATCGCGTCGCGCTCCTCCTGCCGGTGCCGTCGGGTGCGCAGCAGCGCCCCCGGCACCGAGGTCCGGTGCCGGGCGTCGGTCCCCACGACCACGTTCTCGAGGGCCGTCATCTCGTTGAAGAGCCGGATGTTCTGGAAGGTCCGGGCGATGCCCAGGCGCGTGATCTGGTTGCGCTTGGCCTTGCCCAGGACCTGCCCGTCGAACCGGACCTGGCCCCTGGTAGGCCGGTAGACGCCCGTCATGGCGTTGAACGCCGTGGTCTTCCCGGCGCCGTTGGGCCCGATCAGCCCCAGGATCTCCCCGCGCCGGATGTCGAACGTGACGCTGTCCAGGGCCGTGAGGCCGCCGAACACGACCGACACGTCCTCCATCTTGAGCAGCGGCTCGCCCACCTCGGCCAGGACCTCGCGGTCGGCCGCGACGATCTCGTCGACCAGCGCGGCGTCGGCGAGCTCGGGGCGCACCTCGGTCACGTCGACCAGCACGGGCTCGTCGAGCCCCGCGCCGGGCAGGTACTTCTCGGCCATGGGCTCGCCCGCGTCGGCGGACAGCGACAGGTGCGCGTCGCCGACGTCGCCGCCGGCCCCCATGCCTCCGGGTTCGTTGCTCATCGGTTCCCCCCGTCGGTCGTGTCGTTCCCGGTGGCACCGTTCTCGTCGGGCCCGTCGGGCCCGTGCCCCGTGGGGGCGGGCCCGCTGCTGCCGGGCGTACCCACCGTGCCCACCGTGCCCGACGCCGGAGCGGACGTCGCGTACGCGGCCTGCGGGCCGCCGTCGGGCATCTTGGCGAGCGTGCGGCGCGCCGCGACGTACAGCTCTCGCCCGTACGTGAGCAGCTTCTGCCGGACGGGTATGAGCCCCTGCGGCCTGAAGATCATGAGCACCATGAGCGCGACCCCGAAGAACAGGTACTTGTAGTTCGCGATCGCGTTGCCGTCGATCGGGATCCCGAACAGCGACGTGCGCCCCAGGAAGAAGTTCGGGAGGTACACGATGATGAACGCCCCGAGGATCACACCCAGCTTGTTGCCCTGTCCACCGAGCACCACGGCGCACAGGAACAGCACCGAGTTGATGATGTTGAAGTTCGTCGGGATGACGAACTGGACCTGCCCCGCGTAGATCGCGCCCGAGACGCCACCGATCGACGCCCCGATCACGAACGCCCACAGCTTGAACTTGAACGTGGGGACGCCCATGATCTCGGCCGCGTCCTCGTCCTCGCGGATCGCGACCCAGGCACGGCCCACGCGCGAGCGCTCGAGGTTCCCCACGAGCAGCAGCGAGATGATGATGAAGACGAGCGACAGCCAGAACCACCACACGCCCGAGTTGAGCGTGCTCCCCACGTTGCCCGCCGAGAACACGCCGTTGGGCAGCTCCTCGGTCACGCCGAGCCGCGGGTAGGCGACCGACTTGAGGCCCTGACCACCGCCCGTGATCTCGTCGAGGTTGTCCGCGAGCAGACGCACGATCTCACCGAAGCCGAGCGTCACGATCGCGAGGTAGTCGCCGCGCAGGCGCAGCGTGGGCGACCCCAGGACCAGGCCCGACATGGCCGTGATCGCGACCGCCACGGGCAGGACCGCGAGCCACGCCCAGTCGTCGGACAGCCAGCCCTCGGGCTGGGTCACGTTCCACGGGCTGTCGGGGCTCGTGAGGATCGCGAGCGTGTAGGCCCCGATCGCGTAGAAGCCGACGTAGCCGAGGTCGAGCAGGCCCGCCTGGCCGACCACGACGTTGAGGCCGATCGCGATGAGCGCGTACATCCCGAACTGGGCCATGACGGCCCCGAAGTTGGTGCCGACCGTGGTCAGGACCGGGATGTTGAGGATCGGCAGGAGCGCGATGAACAGGACGAACGGGGCCCCGAAGGCCCACTGCGCCGGGCGCGCGAGCGCGTCCCACCACAGGCGCAGCCGGTCGCCCGCTCCTCCGTGGGGGCGCTGCCCGACGGGCGTCTGCCCCGCGGGCGGGAGCTCGGGGCGGGGTCGTGCCGGTGCTGCCGGTCCGGGGACCGGTGCGCCGTCGTTCTCTGCAGGAGTGCTGGTGCTCATGCTCGCGCCCTCCCCAGGGACTCGCCGAGGATGCCGGTCGGACGGAACATCAGGACCACGATCAGCAGGACGAACGCGACGACGTCACGCCACTCGGTCCCGAACACGACCTGGCCGTAGTTCTCCATGACGCCCAGCAGCAGACCGCCGAGCAGCGCGCCGCGCAGGTTGCCGATCCCGCCGAGGACCGCCGCGGAGAACGCCTTGATGCCCAGGATGAAGCCACCCGAGTAGATGATCCCGTTGGGGACGCGCAGCGTGTAGAGCAGGGCCGCGGCCCCGGCCAGGATGCCGCCGATCAGGAACGTCAGCATGATGATGCGCTCGCGCGAGACGCCCATGAGCGTCGCCGTCACCGGGTCCTGCGCGACCGCGCGGATGCCGCGGCCGAACTTGGTCCGGTTGATGAACATGTCGGTCGCGAGCGCCAGGATCAGCGCCGAGAAGATGATGATGAGCGTGACGTTGGTGACGTTCGCACCGAAGATCTGGAACTGGACCTCGGGCTCGACCAGCCGGATGGGCTGCTCGGCGTTCACGCCGCCCAGCTCGCCACCCGTCAGGGCCGGGAGCACGAAGTGCACGAACTCCTGGATCACGAACGAGGCGCCGATCGCGGTGATGAGGAACACCAGCGACGGTGCCCCGCGTTTGCGCAGCGGTCTGTAGGCCACGCGTTCGAGCCCGACGGCGGCCCCTCCCGCGACCACCATGCCGCCGATCATCGCGATCCCCAGGTAGAGGACGGTGAGCAGGATGCCCTTGTCGAACGCGTCACCGCTCGGGTAGAACCCCAGTGCGAGGAGCGTGGCGTACTGCCCGAACATGCCGAGCATGAAGATCTCGGAGTGGGCGAAGTTGATGAGGCGCAGCACGCCGTAGACGAGCGTGTAGCCCACCGCGACGAGCGCGTAGACCGCGCCGTAGGTCAGGCCGTCGACGGTGAGGGCCCAGAAGTTGCGGCCCAGGGCCGCGAGGTCGAATCCGATGAGTGGGTCTGCGGCGAGGACGTCGTGGACGAGCATCGACATGCTGCTCCTGCGAGCCGGGGGGAGGGCGGGCGGCCGACTGCGGTGCGCCCACCCCGCGAGGGGGCGGGCGCGCCGTGGCCCGCTCGGCGGCTGCCGTCAGGGCACACCGCCCCCGACCCGGTCGTGCTCGACCAGGCGGGGGCGGCGCTCCGGACCGGCAGGCGCCGACCGGCTACTTGACCTCGTAGATCCAGATCAGGGCCGACGAGAGCTCGCCCGTGTCGTCCCACTTGTAGGTGCGGGCCAAGCCCTCACCGTCGTAGTTCGTCACGAAGTCGAGCATCCCGGCACGGTCCGTCACGCCGGACGCGATCCCGGTGAGCATGATCGTCGCCAGGTCGTAGCCCTCGACCGAGTAGACGCCGGGAGCCTGGCCGTTGAGCGCCTCGTAGGCCGAGGCGAACTCGTCAGGAGCCGGGCCGCAGGGGCACGACAGGATCGCGCCCTTGGACGCGGCCCCCGCCTGGGTCACGAACTGCGGGTCGTTGGTGCCGTCCGCGGACACGAACGGGATGTCGACGCCCGCGTCACGCAGCTGCTGCGCGAACGGTGCCGCCTCGGCGTAGTAGCCCGCGTAGAAGACCGCGTCGGCGTCCGAGCTCGAGATGAGCTGGGTCGCCGCGGCGAAGTCCTTGTCGCCGACCTTGACCTCGGCCGAGCACGAGTCGTCCGCCGCGTCACCCAGTCCCGCGGTGATCTCCTTGGCGAGGCCCACGCCGTAGTCCGAGTTGTCCTGGACCACGCAGACCTTCTCGTAGCCGAGCGTGTCCACCATGTACTTGGCGACCGCGGGGCCCTGGACCGCGTCGTTCGCCAGGCCGCGGAAGAACGTCTTCCAGCCGTTCTTGGTGATGTCGGGGTTGGTCGCCGACGCGGACAGCGACGGCAGGCCCGCCTGGCTGAAGACGTCGCCGGTCGCGGACGTCTCGCCCGAGAACGCCGGGCCGAGGAGCGCGATGACGCTCGCGTCGCCCACGATCTGCGGGGCGACCTGGGTGGCCTTCTGCGGGTCTCCCTCGGTGTCGAACTCCTTGATGGTGATCTGGCAGCCCGCGTTCGCGGCGTTGAACGCGTCGACGGCGACCTTGGCGCCGTAGAGGATGTTCTGCCCGAGCGCGGCGTTGGGGCCGGTCAGGGCGCCGGCCATGGCGATCGAGGTTCCCTCGGCGCACTCGGCCGTCCCGTCACCGGCCGGGTCGACGGGGTCGCCCGAGGTCTCGACCGGGACCTCCTGGCCGTCGATGTCGATCTGGACGGATGGCACGATCGCGAGGTCGGCCGTGCCGGTCTCGCTCGACGACTCTGTCGATCCTGTGTTGTCCCCCTGAGACTGAGTACCGCATGCGGTGATGGCGAGGGTGGCAGCCAGCGCGAGGGCCAGCCCACCCGTCGTTCGACGTGCTGTGCGTTGCATTCCGAACCTCCGTGCGCCAGATCGCACCCGGGTGCTCAGAGTCCTCGCACCCGCGGTGGATCACCTGAATATTCAGCACTGAATATCGTGCTGACGATGGCACAGGTCGGACGAGCGCGAAACCCCAGTTGCACAATTGCAACCAGAGAGTCACACACGGCGAACCGGACAACGTGCCCGAGGTTCCGGGCTCGGGTCCTGACGACCTGAGTGCATGGAACGTATGCGGACACCGTTACGCGAGACTCCGTGCCGCGTTACGGCACCGTCACGGGGACGTCTCGATTCGGCAGAGGCGCAGGTGAGGGGTCTGCGACCCGGGCTCAGGCCGGGTACTGCGAGAACGCGGCCGTCGCGGGGTCGGAGCCCAGGCGCGCGTCCGAGTCGAGCGCGTCGATCGCCGAGACCTCCTCGGCCGAGAGCTCGAACCCGAACACGTCGATGTTCGCGGCGATGCGCTCGGGGTTCACCGACTTGGGGATGACGATCCGTCCGCCCTGGACGTGCCAGCGCAGGATCGCCTGCGCAGGAGTGACGCCGTGCGCGGCCGCGACCGCCGCCACGGCGGGGTGGTCCAGGTCCGCGCCTCGCCCGAGCGGCGAGTACGCCTCGACCGCGATGCCCGCGGCGAGCGTCGCGGCCTGCGTGGCCCGCTGCTGGTAGGTGGGGTGGACCTCGACCTGGTTGACGGCGGGCACCACGTCGGTCTCGGCAAGCAGCCGCGCGAGGTGGTCGGGCAGGAAGTTGGACACGCCGATCGCACGCGCGGCGCCGTCGGCGTAGAGCTTCTCGAACGCCCGCCAGGTCTCGACGTAGAGGTCCTTGCTGGGCACGGGCCAGTGGATGAGGTACAGGTCGACGACCTCGAGGTCGAGGGCCTCGCGCGAGTCCTCGAACGCCTGGAGGGCCGACTCGAACCCCTGGTCGCCGTTGCGCAGCTTGGTCGTCACGAAGATCTCGTCGCGGTGCAGCCCGCTCGCGCGCAGCGCCGCACCGACCCCGGCCTCGTTGTAGTAGCCGGCCGCGGTGTCGATGTGCCGGTAGCCCGCCTCGAGCGCCTGCTCGACGTTCTGCTGGGTCGCGTCGTCGGGCACCTTGAAGACGCCGAGGCCGACCTGCGGGACGGTGACACCGTTGTTCAGCACGACGCCGGGGACCTGGGAAGGAGAGACCATCACTCAGTTCTACCCCGCGCCCGGCGGTGGGCACCACCCGTCGCGCGCCGCGGTCGAGGCCGCCCGCGCACCACGGACGGCCGCCGCGGCCAGGGTGCCCGGCGGGTGAAGGTCGTGAAGCACCTGAGGCGGCCGTGCGAGGGGTCGAGGCGGACGCTGTGGCGCTCGCCTCATCGGCCCGTCCGGGCGCGACGTGCACCGTTCGGGCGTGGCACCGTGGCCTGATGTCCCCGCACGCCTCCCCGTCCCGCGGCCTGCCGTCGGGCGGTCCCTCCCCCGCGCACCCGCGGAGCCGGGCCGTCTGGGTCGTCGCCGTCGTCGTCTCCCTGCTGGTCGCCGCCGCGGGCGTCACGTTCTACCTGACGCGCGCGTCCGCACAGCCGTCGGCACAGCCCTCGCCGACCCCGTCACCGACCGCGACCCCGGTCCCCGCCGAGCGCGTGGACCCGCCGGCGGTCCTCGACCCGACCTCGGTCGAGAACCTCGAGATCCACCAGGAGTCGACCGCGGACACGGGCGACGCCCGCTCGGTCTCGACCGTCGCGATCCCGGGCGAGCACTCGCTCGCGCGGGCGTTCGGCCGCTTCGTCGACGGGACGACGCAGGCCTACGAGTCGGCGATCGACCCCGACGCGGTGGGCAACGAGCTCAACGTCGGGTGGGACCTGGTGCTCGCGCAGGGCGACGTGCTGGGCGTGCACGCCTCGACCTACGCCTTCACGGGCGGGGCGAACGGGGAGGTGGGCAGCCAGACCTTCTACACCGACCTCCCGCGCGCGACCACGACGTGGTCGTCGGACCTGCTCACCGCGGACGGTCGCAAGCAGTCCGCGGAGTGGGCGGGAGCGGCGCTCGCGGCCGAGGGGCTGGGGTTCGGCGAGCCCGTGCCGTCGTCCGAGGACACGTTCCGGGACGTCCGTCTCGGGCCCGACGGCGCAGCGACCCTGGTCTTCTCGCCCGGCCTGGTCTCGGCCCGGGCCGACGGGGAGCTGGCCGTGCGCCTCGAGCCGGACGCGACGCGGAGCGTCCTGTCGGCCGTCGGCAAGCAGCTTGCCGAGGTCGCGGCGAGCGGTGCACCCTTCATCGGGATCGCCCCACCCCCTGCCGAGGAGCCGCCCGTGCCCGCACAACCCCCCGCGTCGCCCGACGCACCGGACTGCTCGGTGCTGCGGTGCATCGCCCTGACCTTCGACGACGGCCCCGGCAAGTACACGTCGCAGCTCCTCGACACCCTGGCCGAGAAGCAGGTCCGGGCCACGTTCTTCCTCGTCGGTCGGTCGGTCCAGGCGAACCCGGACCTGGTACGCCGCGAGGTCGCCGAGGGCCACGCCGTCGGGAACCACACGTGGTCGCACCCCGACCTGTCGAAGCTCGGTACCGACCAGATCTCGCAGGAGCTGCAGTCGACCGCAGACGCGGTCGAGGCAGCCTCAGGCGTCCGACCGACCCTCGTGCGCCCTCCCTACGGCGCGACGAGCGATACTGTGACGAGTGTCCTCTCCCAGCGCAACGAGCCGGCGATCCTGTGGGACGTCGACACCGAGGACTGGAAGAACAAGGACTCGGCCATGACCTCCGAGCGGGCTCTCGCAGGTGCCCGACCTGGGGCGATCCTGCTGATGCACGACATCCACGCCTCGACCGTGTCGGCCGTGCCCGGCATCGTGGACAGTCTGCGGGCTGCTGGTTACACACTCGTGACCGTGCCCGATTTGCTCGGTCCTGACCTGGTTGGTGGACACAAGTACTTCAATCGTTAGCAACAGGGGTAGCACAGTCGGGGTAACCCCTGTACCGTTACCGGTGAGATTGCAGTGCCTCGCTTGTCCTTGCGCAACGGCCCCATGCCACCGCGAACCTTGTTACCCAAGAGTTGACGACGAACACCGTGATGTTCGGCTCCAGATCATGGAGCTGTTTGAAACTCTAGAAGGAGATCCCCATGGCATTGGGAACCGTGAAGTGGTTCAACGGCGAGAAGGGCTACGGCTTCATCGCACCTGAGGACGGCAGCGCCGACGTGTTCGCGCACTACTCCGCCATCCAGACGCAGGGCTTCCGCTCGCTCGAGGAGAACCAGCGCGTCGAGTTCGACGTGACGCAGGGCCCCAAGGGCCCGCAGGCGGAGAACATCCGCCCGCTCTGATCTCACTCGCCTCCGGGCGTAGCTGATCATTGAACGAGTGCCCCCGACCGGTTCGCCGGTCGGGGGCACTCGTGCGTCCAGGACCAGGCACCTCCGTGCCTGGTCTCTGCCGCCGTGGTAGAACTGAGAACGGTCCAGAGGACCAGCGAACCGCCCTCCGGCGTGCTGGTCCGGCAACCGCGCGACGCGCACGGTGCTCCCGGAGGAAGACCCGCCCCCACGACCGTGGGGGAAGAGCGAGAAGCCCAGCGACACGGCGCTCCTCCTCGTGCCCCTCACCTGGGCCCGCCCGGGTGAGCGTCGACGCGCGGGGTGAGCTCCGCCGTCGGGCACGGAGAGAAGGAGCACCATGGCCCAGCACGTCATGGAACGCCGGCCGACGACCGCCCCCTGTCCCGCACCGACCGTGTGCGACCGGTACGACACCGGGCACCTCCTGCACCCCGTCCACGCACGCATGCTCGGCAACCGGCCCTGGGGCTGGCGCGAGGGCACGGTCCGCGCGGTACGACCGGTCGACGGTGGTATCGAGGTCGTCGTCGAGTACCTGACGGGCGAGGGCGCCTGTCGGGCGTGGCACCACACCGCGCTCGACCTGGCCGACGGCCAGACCGTGCGGGTGCACGAGCAGTACCACGCGCTCGAGGTCTCGGGAGCGGCGCTCAACGTCCGGCTCCTGAGCGGGGTGGGCTGCGTACCGGAGCCCGCTCGCCGTTGAGTGCTTGGTTCGGCGGCGACTCGCCAGGCGTTTCGCCGCCGGATCATGCACTCGACGGAACGGCGACGCGGCGTACCGCGTTGAACCGGTGAGGGCACCCGCCCTCGACGGGTTCGACCAGAAGGACACGCACATGGGATTCCTCGACCGCCTCCTCGGCCGCACCCCGCAGGACGACGGGGTGCCGCGCCGCACCGCGACCTACGACGGCCACGAGTCCCCCGTGTACGGCACCCCGCCCCCCGCCCCGACAGGTCCCGGACGCAGCGAGGACGACGTCGCGATCGACCGCTACCGCTACCTGCTGCGCACCGCTCCCCCCGAGGCCGTCGAGCAGGCGCACGCCGAGGCGTTCGCGCGGCTCACGCCCGAGCAGCGACGCCGCGTGCTCACCGACCTCGGCGAGAGCCTGCCGCCCGCCGAGCGCGCGACCTCCGACGACCCGCAGTCGCTCGCCCGCATGGCGACCCGCGCCGAGATGCGCAACCCCGGCACGCTCGAACGGTCGTTCGGAGGCAGGCAGGGCGGGCCGGGCATGGGGTCGATGATCGGCTCGAGCATGCTCGGCACCATCGCGGGCGTCGTGATCGGCTCCGCGGTCGCCAACATGATGTTCGGCCCGATGTTCGGCGACCCGACCGCGAACCTCGCGGGCGACGGCGGGACGGGTGGCGAGGGGGACCCCGGCGCGACCGAGGCCGACCCGGGTGCGGGTGACACGGGCGGTGAGTTCACCGAGGCCGGCGGGGACTTCGGGGGCTTCGGCGACTTCGGTGGTGGGGACTTCGGCGGGTTCGGGGACTTCTGAGGCCCTGTCCAGACCTTGGGTGCGTGATTCGGCAGCGACTCGCCCGGCGTGTCGCTGCCGGATCATGCACTCGACAGAGGGCCGTGCTCAGGCAGGCCGCCCCGACCGGCACAGCCCGATGAACGCGCCCAGCTCGGCGAGCTCCTCAGGGTGCTGCGGCAGGTAGTCCGTGAGCCGGGGCGAGCGGACCACGACGGCGCACCACTGGCCCCGCGAGACCGCGACGTTGACCCGGTTGCGCGAGAGCAGGAACTCCATGCCGCGCGGCACGTCCTCGCGCGCCGAGGCGGTCATCGAGACGATCGCGACGGGCGCCTCCTTGCCCTGGAACTTGTCGACCGTCCCCACACGCACGTCCCCCAGCCCCGCGGCCTGGAGCGCGTGCCGCACGGTCCAGACCTGCGCGTTGTAGGGGGCCACGACCACGAAGTCGTGCTGGTCGAGCGGCCGCGAGCCGGCCGGGCCCGCACCGGAGGACCCCGCACCGGCGCCGGAGGCTCCTTCGCCGGCGACGCCACCGACGGGCGCGACCCCGCCCTGCCCTCCCGGGTACCACGTGGTCCCGATCAGCGCCCGGACCTGCCGCACGATCTCCTGGGCCTCATCGCCCGAGGACACCGCGTTCCCTGCGTGCTCGACCTCGACCACGTGCACACCGGGCTCGACCCCCACGAGCAGCCGCTCGCCCGCGGCCGCCTCGGCGTGCAGCAGGCCCTCGTACGCGAGCTCGGACACCGCGTCGCACAGCGCGGGGTGCATGCGCCACGACCGTGCGAGGAAGTAGCCGAACTCCGGGGGCAGCACGTCGTGCCCGCCACCCGCGCGGGTCAGCCAGCCGAGGGCCGACTGGTCGACCGGCTCGGGGTGCTGCCCCTGCGAGACCTGCGGGAGCTGCTGCGGGTCTCCCAGGAGCAGGAGCCGCTGCGCGGCCCGCGAGACCGCGACGGTGTTCGCGAGCGAGAACTGCCCGGCCTCGTCGATCACGAGCAGGTCGAGCTCGCCGTCACCGAAACGCTCGACGTGCGCGAAGTCCCAGGCTGTCCCGCCGATCACGCAGGGCCCTTCGCCGACGAACGAAGAGGTCTGGGCGGAGTCCACGAGCCGCCAGGGGACCAGCCGCGAGCCCTCGGGGAGCTCGGCGGCCGCGACGTCGTCGGGCAGGCCCGACCCCGCGTCGCGCCCGACCCTCGACACGTCCCGCCCCTTGGGACCCGAGGCCTTCTTGCCCACGCGGTCCGCAGCGACGCCGCCCTTGGTGATGACGCCCGCGAGGACGTTCTCGACGACGTCGTGCGACTGCGCCACGACACCCACTCGCCAGCCCTCGGCGACGAGGCGGCCGATCACCTTCGAGGCGAGGTGCGTCTTGCCGGTGCCCGGAGGCCCCTGGACGCCCAGGTAGGACCCGTCGAGGTCGCGGACGGCGTCCGTGACGGCGTCGATGTACCGCTCGGGGCCGTCACCCAGGGTGGGCAGCGGTCCGCCGGACACCGTGCGCGGCGGACGCCGGCGCAACAGGTCGAGCGCGGGGTGGTCCGGCAGCCCGAGGGGAGCCTTTGGCCCGTCGGGGTTCTGCGCCTGGACGAGCGTCGCGAGCGCCCGGATCGAGGCTTCCTGCTGCGGCGTAGGCAGCACCTGCCCGACCGTCAGCGCCATGGGCAGCGCGTCGTGCGTGGCGGCTCCCTTGGGGACGGGCATCCGCACGTCGAGGACGTCGACCTCCCGGCCGCTCGCGAGCCTCCCGCGCTCGACGCCGTGCACGCGCACGCTCCCCGTCGACCAGCGCACCGCGCCGCGCGCGGGCTCGATCCCGTCGGGAGCCGGTCCCTCGAAGAGCGCGGTCGCGCCCTCGTAGCCCGCCTTGAGCTCGGTGCCGTCGGGCAGCTCACCGTAGAGCCGCAGGCGGCGCGACGGGTTGCTGCGCGGCGTCGCCCGGGCCCAGTCCTCGATCACCTCGGCCCGCTCCACGAGGAAGTACGACCGGGGGGTCTGCCACTCGTCGACCGGGTCCTTGAGTCGCGAGAAGTACTCCTGCCAGAACGGCTTGGCCTCGCGCCAGTAGTACCCGACCCCGGCGCCCAGGAGCGCGACGGCCTCCTCGTCGTCGGTCCGCCCGTCCCCCGACCGACCGTCCACGCCGCCCGCGAGCGCCCGTACGTCGAGCTCGACCTGCTCGGCCTCCGCACGCTTGGCCCGGCGGGCCACCTCGGCGTCGCTGAGCTCGAGGACGGGCGGCAGGTCGTCCTCCCACCCGTCGCCGACCGGGGACGGCGTGCGGACGTCGCTCGTCGCGGGGGCCGAGCGTCCGGCGAGGCCCAGCAGGAACTCGTGCAGCCGCAGGGTCGAGAGGCAGTCGTACTCGTTGTAGTCCGCGATGCCGCGCAGCAGCCGGGCGGCCTCGTCCTCGTCGCCCGCGTCGCGCGCGGCGCACCAGGTCGCGTACGCCACGACCGACGCGGCGGCGTCGGTCACGTCGCCGCCGCGGAGCTGGTCGCCCATGTAGAGCGGTTCGAGCTTCTTGATCGAGTACGACGGCGCCGAGACCTTGAGCGAGTGGCGCACGGTCGAGTAGAGGTCGACGAGCACGCCCTGGCGCAGGAGGTCGTCGACCTCCTGCTCGTAGACGCCGTGGCGGGCCGCGATCGACAGCAGGTGGGTCTTCTCGTAGGACGCGTAGTGGTAGACGTGCAGCCCGGGGTGCTGGGCGCGTCGCTTGGCCAGGTAGTCGACGAAGTCGACGAGCGCCTGCTTCTCCTGTTCCAGGTCGTGGGCCCAGAACTCGTGGAAGGGTGGCTTCTCCCCGGGCGTGCCGGGTCGCTCGACGAGCCCGAACAGGTAGTCGATGTTCCACGTGACGTCGCCGGTCGCCGGGTCCGTGACGGACCACAGCGGGTCCCCCTCGAAGTCGAAGAACACGTCGCCCGGGTCCGGCGGGGGCAGGTCGCGCAGCGGCGCGGGGTCGACGACCACGTAGGAGAGCGTGTGCTGCTCCGTCCGGGCAGGTTCCGGGTCCCCCTCCCCCGGCACCACCTGCGTGCTCCACGTGACCGACCCGCTGGGGCCGGGCCCCAGGCCCGGCACGGCTCCCCCGTCGGGCGGCACGTCGACCAGACCGGCCTGGAGCCGGGCCTGGACCCTCAGCGCCTCGAACGTGCGTGCAGCGAGGCCGCGGGGCGGGGCCGTGGCCGACGCGAGCTGGGTCATGGTCGTGATGCCGCCCGCTCGGAGCCGCACGCGCTGGGTGCTGCGCAGGCCCGCGACGCGGAGCAGGTCGTCGTGCTCCTCGACCTGCTGGGAGCAGTACCCGCAGGTGCCGCACTGCCGCAGCCCGGGGGCGTCCCAGCGGACCGGCTCGCCGGCCGCGCGGTGCGTGTCCAGCAGGTGCAGCAGCTCGGCACGACGCTCGCGGAACACGGGCAGGACGTCCGCGAGCCGGTGGTCGGTCACGGCTCGCGTCCCCAGGATCAGGTGCAGCACGGGCGACGTCTCGACGCCTGCGGCCAGGAGCTGGTCGGCGTAGGCCGCGAGCTGGAGCAGCGCGGGGACCTTGGCGCGCCGCGCGAGCTTCGCGTCGTACACCGCGTACTCGGGGCCGCCCGCGCCCGGGGCGCCGGGTCCTCTCAGGGTGCCCGACGTCGTCGGGCCGGCGGGGAGCAGGGAGACGTGAGCCGCCCGGCTGTCCGTGCGGATCAGGAAGTCCGCGCGGCCGTGGAAGCGGCCGTCGAAGAACGAGCCCTGGTAGACGACCTTGACCCCGTCCCGCAGGGCCGCGAGCGTCGCGGCGTGCGCGGCCACGAGGTCCTCGCGGCGCATGGTGCGCGGCACGGGGATCTCCCGGACCGCGTCCGCACCCACGAGGTCCACGAGCCCGGCGAGGACCTGCTGCTCGTGCACGTCGCCCAGGGTCGCGGTGCGTTCGAGCATGTCGTCCGCCTCGACCGCGCCACGGGCCGCACGCCCCGTCTTCTCGTCGAGCGTGCGCAGCAGGCGGTACTCGCACTCGCTCGCCGCGACGAGGTCGCTCGCCGAGAACACGAGCAGCTCCTCGGCGGACGGGTCCTGCTGGTCCATCAGGAACACGACGACTCCTCGGGATCGCTCACGCACGCTGCCGATCGCCCGTCTCGCTGCCGATCGGGGGCCGCCGCACGCTCCTCGACCCGGTTCCTTTGTACCCGGCGCCGCTGACAGGGCACGGAATTGGCGTCAACGGGCCGATCTGCAGCATAGTGAGCGCGCTGGAACTGTCGAAGGAGCTCTCCCATGGCCGTACATTTCAACCCGCCGCCCGGCTGGTTGGTACCCCCCGGTTTCGCCCCTTCGTCCGACTGGCACCCCGACCCGGCCTGGCCGGCCGCGCCCCAGGGCTGGGTCTTCTGGGTGGAGGCCGGCGCTGCCGCAGCCGTGCCCACGCCGCCTCCGCCCCCTGCCCCGCCCGCCTCGGGGGCCGAGGCCTGGTCCCGCGAGACGCCGGGCGGCGGGATCCCGGTGCTCTTCCAGACCGCGGGCGCCCCCGGAGCGTCGGCGGTCTCCGGGGCCACGAACGCCGTCCCCGCCGGCATGCACCCCGGAACGCTCCCCGCGACGTCCCCCGGGGGCGGGACCCCCGCGGTCGGGCCGACGAGGCGGTCACGCCGTGACGTGAGCGCACCCGCGCCCGCGGAGGCCCCCTCCTCGACCATGATCCTGCCGGTCGTCGGCGCTGCCGCTGCCCCGGGGGGCGCCGCCACGAGCACCGCCCAGGCCGGCGGCCCCGCGGTCCCCGTCGCGATGCCTGCCGTTTCCGCCGGGCAGCCTCCTGCTTCCGACCGCGGTCCGCTCGCGATCTTCTCGAGCGACGACGACGAGGAGCGCGAGGAGCGCACCTACATGCGCTGGCTCCTGCCCCTCGGGATCGGCGTGGGCTGCCTCGCCGTGGGGCTGCTCATCGGCCTCGGCGTGACGCTCAAGGCCCAGTCGGAGGCCGGCGACGCCACCGCGGCAGCGGCCCTCACGACCGAGCAGATGGCCGCCGAGCGCGAGAAGCTCGACGCCGAGCGGACCGACCTCGAGACCCAGCTCGCCGGGATCGCGGCCTCGACCGAGGCCGTCACGGCCCGTGAGACCGCCGCGGCCACCAAGGAGGCCGAGCTCGACGCGCGCGACGTCGCGCTCGACGACCGCGAGGTCGCGATCGCGGAGCGTGAGGCCGCCGTGCAGGACAACAACAACGGCAACGACGGTGGCTGGGACTCGGGCAAGGTCAACGGCATCTACCTGACGTGCGAGGCCGCCAAGCGCGAGGGCAAGACCCCGCTCAAGCAGGGCGACGACGGCTTCAACCCGGCGCTCGACTGGGACGGCAACGGCGTCGCCTGCGAACGCTGACCGGTTCTCACCGGTGGGGCGCCGCGGTCGGCCGGCCCGAGGTGCCGAGGGAGGACGTGCGAAGGCAGTGGCCCCTGGATCGAGAGATCCAGGGGCCACTGCTCGCTTCTCGGCAGACGCGGACGGCTACAGCACGTGCGCCAGGAACTCCCGGGTCCGCTCCTCGCGCGGGTTCGTGAGCACCTCGCGGGGGTCGCCCTGCTCGACGATCACCCCGTCGTCCATGAACACCACGTGGTCGCCGACCTCGCGCGCGAAACCGATCTCGTGCGTCACGACGATCATCGTCATGCCGCTCTCGGCGAGGTCGCGCATGACCGCGAGGACCTCACCGACGAGCTCGGGGTCGAGCGCGGACGTCGGCTCGTCGAACAGCATGAGCTCGGGGTCCATCGCGAGCGCGCGGGCGATCGCGACGCGCTGCTGCTGGCCGCCCGAGAGCTGGGACGGGTAGTGGTCCATGCGGTCGGACAGGCCGACCCGGGCGAGCAGCTCCTCCGCGCGCGCCCTGGCCTGGGCGCGCGAGAGCCCGCGCACCTGCACTGGGGCCTCCATGACGTTCTGGAGGGCCGTCATGTGCGGGAACAGGTTGAAGCGCTGGAACACCATGCCGATGCGCGAGCGCTGGGCCGCGATGACCTTGGGGTGCAGGCGGTGCAGCCGCTTCTTGCCGTTCTTCTCGACCTCCCGGTACCCGATCAGGTCGCCGTCGACGTAGATGCGACCCGCCGTGAGGTCCTCGAGCTCGTTGATGCAGCGCAGCAGCGTCGACTTGCCTGAGCCCGAGGGCCCGAGCACGACGCACACCGAGCCCCGGGGGACCTCGAGGTCCACGCCCTTGAGGACGTGCACGTCGCCGAACATCTTGTGCACCCCGTCGATCTCCACCATGGGTGCGACGGACGCGTCGGCGCGTGCCGCCGTCGGGCCTGACGCCGCGGTCGCAGCGCCGGACGGGTGGTCGAGAGCGTCCGCGGTCACGGGGTCACCTCCAGGAAGGGGTCGGCGTTCGCGGTCGTGCCCGACGCCGCTATCGCCTCCTGCTTGCTCGGCTTCGTGGGGCCCTTGCCCGGCTTGCGACGGCGGCTCGTGCCCGTCGACGAGCCGAACCCGCGCCCGTAGTACTGCTCGATGTAGTGCTGGCCGACCATGAGGATGCTCGTGATCAGCAGGTACCAGATCGCCGCGACCATGAGCAGCGGGATCGGCAGGAAGATGCGGTTCGCGATCGCGTTCGACGCGAACGTCAGGTCCAGGCTGAACGGCACGGCGAGGACCAGCGACGTGGTCTTGAGCATCGAGATGGTCTCGTTGCCCGTCGGCGGCACGATCACGCGCATGGCCTGCGGCAGGATGATGCGCCGCAGGATCTTGCCGTCCTTCATGCCGAGGGCCTTCGCGGCCTCGGCCTGACCCGGGTCCACCGAGCCCAGGCCCGCGCGGACGATCTCCGCGAGGTACGCGGCCTCGTTGAGCGCGAGGCCCAGGATCGCGGCGCGCGCTGCGGTGATGAGGTCCGCGGTGTCGAACACGAACCACTCGGGTCCGAACGGGATGCCCAGGCTCAGCTTGGGGTACAGGACCGAGATCAGACCCCAGAACACGAGCTGGGTGTAGATCGGGGTACCGCGGAAGAACCAGATGTAGAACCAGCTCGTCGCCCGCATGACCGGGTTGTCCGAGCGACGCATGACCGCGAGGATCACCGCGAGCACGACCGCGATGGCCATCGAGGAGAACGTCAGGATCAGGGTCCAGCCCACGCCGCGCATGATCTGCACGTCCCGCAGGTAGAGCCAGACGACGTCCCACCGGAACTTCTCGTTCGTGACCAGGCCGTGGACGGCCATGGCCGCCAGGACGAGGAGGACCACGGCCGCCGCCCAGCGTCCCGGCCGGGGCACCGGGACCGCGTGGATGCGCTCCGGTATCCGGTCGGCAGGCGCGGACGCCGTGCCGAGGCTCGACGAGCCCCCGCTCGGCGGTCCGTCGGGCGATGGGGTGCTGGGCGGCTGGGCCATGGCTACCTCTGTTCTGTCAGGGGATCAGCTCAGGAGACCACGGGGTTGAGCTCGGCCGTGGTCACCGCACCGGAGGCGTTGCCCCAGGCGTCGAGGATCGTGGTGTAGTCGCTGTCGTCGATGAGCTTCTGGACCGCGGCCTGGACGGCCTGCGCGAGCGCGGTGTCGTCCTTGGCGATCGCGATGCCGTGCAGCGAGTCGGCGAAGATGTCGCCGAGCTGCTCGATCTGGCCGCCCGTCTGGGTCACGGCGTAGGCCACGACCTGCGAGTCCGCGTACATGACGTCGGCCTTGCCGCCCACCAGGTTGGTCGTGACGTCGGCCTGGCTCGCGTAGCGCAGCGGCGTGATGTCGGGCTTGCCCGCGGCCTCGCAGTCAGCCATGAGGCCGTCGAGCGCCTCGTCCTCGACCGTGCCCGTCTGGACGGCGATGCTCAGGCCGCACACGTCGGTGGGGTCGACGTCCTTGGGGTTGCCCTGGGCCACGGCGAACGCCTCGCCCGCACGGAAGTAGCTGACCATGTTGACCTCGGACAGGCGCTCGGGGGTGATCGTGAAGCCCGAGACGCCGATGTCGTACTTGCTCCCGATCGCCGGGATGATCGAGGCGAAGTCGGCGTTGGTGACCTCGACGTCGAGACCCAGGACGGCGCCGACCGCCTTGGCCAGGTCGACGTCGTAGCCGACGATCGTCTTGCCGTCGTCACCGATGAACTCGGCGGGGGCGTACGTGGCGTTGGTGCCGACCGTCAGGAGGCCGGCCTCGACGACGTCGGCCGGGAGCATCGCGGCGATCGTCTCGTCCTTGGCGATGGTCGACGGGTCGAACGACGCTGCGGACGAACCGCCGTCGGTGGGGCTCGCGCTCGAGTCCGTGGACGCGTCGGTGCACGCCGTGAGCGCGAAGGTCGCGACGAGGGCGGTCAGGGCGGTGAGAGCAGGCAGCCTGCGCATGGGGGTCTCCCGTTTCATGGTGGTGAGCTCCGGCGCCGACCTCAGGGGGGTGGGTCGTGACACCGTGCAGCGCGGGCAGCACGGAGCGGCGCCGCACCGTTGCCCTCCCAGTTTCCCGCGCGGGCGCCCCGACTGGCAAAACGACGCCGTTCTGCCGGGGGCCGGGTGCGCGCCGCGCACCGGTGGAGGCCGGGCACCGAGGCCGGTCGGGCAGCTCCGTGGAGCAGCCCGACCGGCCTCGGGGCCCGCTGCCCCGCTCGGCTCAGGAAGCCGGCGGGTTGACGACCGACTCGTCGAGCGCGCCCGCGTCGTTGCCCCACGAGGCCAGGATGTCGGTGAACGTGCCGTCCTCCATCAGGACCGTGAGCGCGGCCTGGATCGCGGCCGCGAGCTCGGTGTCGGCCTTCGCGGTCACGATCCCCTGGGGTGCCGAGTCGAACACGTCGCCGATCTGCTCGATCTCCCCGTTCGTCTGCTCGATCGCGTAGGACACGATGGGCGAGTCGGCGTACATGATGTCGGCCTTGCCGCCCACGAGGTTGGTCGTCGCGTCGGCCTGGTTGTCGTAGCGCAGGACCTCGAGCGGCTGCTCGCCGTCCTCCACGCACGTCGAGCTGATCTCCTCGGCGCCCTCGTCCTCGACCGTGCCGGTCTGCACGGCGACCGTCAGCCCGCAGATGTTCGTCGGGTCGACGTTCTTGGGGTTGCCCTTCTGGACCGAGAACGCCTCGCCCGCGTTGAAGTAGCTGACCATGTTGGCCTCGGCCATGCGCTCGGTCGTGATGGTGAACGACGAGATGCCGACGTCGTACTTGCTGCCCAGCGCCGGGATGATCGCCGGGAAGTCGGCCGACTCGATCACGACCTCGAGCCCCAGGACCGCACCCACCGCGGTGATGATGTCGATGTCGTAGCCGACCGGCGTCCGGCCGTCCGCGTCGATGAACTCGGCGGGCGCGTACTCGGTGTTGGACGCGACGACGAGCTTGCCGGCGCTCGCGATCTCGGCCGGCAGCAGGGCCGCGGCGGCGTCGTCCTTCTGGATCGACGTGAGGTCGAACGGCGCTTCCGTGGAGGTCTCGCCCGCGGACCCGGTGGACGGGGAGTCGGCGGGCTGGGAGGCGTCCGTGCAGGCCGTGAGGGCCAGGGTAGCCGCGGCCGTGAGGGCGACGAGGAGTGGCATCTTGCGCATGAGAGCTCCGATCGGGTGGGTACGTCGTGGCGCGCCACTCTAGGGGCGATACGTCTCGCTCGCGTCACGGAGGGGTTTCGGTTCGGCACCTAGCCCTGGTCGCGCCCGACGGCGCGCCGCCCCCGGGTGCGCCCGGCACCTCGGCCGGCACGCACCCGATCAGCCCGTCGTCAGCCGTTCAGCGGTGACATGTCCAGGTACCGGTCACCCGCCGCGGCCCCGGCCGGGAGCACCGCGTCGAGCTCCGCGAGGTCCTCGGGGGAGAGCTCGACGGCCGCAGCGGCGACGTTCTCCTCGAGGTACCGCACGCGCTTGGTGCCGGGGATCGGGACCACGTCGTGCCCTTGCGCCAGGACCCAGGCGAGCGCGAGCTGCCCGGCCGTGATGCCTCGCGCCGCCGCGAGCTCACGGACCTGCGCGACGAGGGCGAGGTTGGCGTCGAGCGCGTCGCCCACGAAGCGCGGGTTGGTCCGGCGGTAGTCGTTCTCGGTGAGCCCGTCGACCGACGAGATGGTGCCCGTGAGGAAACCGCGCCCGAGCGGCGAGTACGGGACGAGCCCGATCCCCAGCTCGCGCAGCGTCGGCAGGATCTGTGCCTCGACGTCGCGCGACCACAGCGAGTACTCGGTCTGGAGAGCCGTGAGGGGGTGGACGGCGTGCGCGCGCCGGATGGTCTCGGGCGCGGCCTCGGACAGGCCGAGGTGGCGGACCTTGCCCGCCTGGACGAGCTCTGCCATGCCGCCCACGGTGTCCTCGATGGGCACCTGGGGGTCGACGCGGTGCTGGTAGTAGAGGTCGATGTGGTCGAGGCCGAGCCGCTGCAGGCTGCCGTCGACGGCCTGGCGCACGTACTCGGGTCGTCCGTCGATCGTCCGGTCGCTCGCGCTCGCCCCGGCCCGCGCGATCCCGAACTTGGTCGCGACCACGACGTCGTCCCGGGCCACCCCGGAGCTGCGGAGCGCGCGGCCGACGAGGCGCTCGTTGGTGTGCGGGCCGTACATGTCGGCCGTGTCGAGGAGGGTCACGCCCAGGTCGAGGGCGCGGTGGATCGTGGCGATCGAGGTCTCGTCGGTGGGCGAGCCCTCGCCGCTCGTGGCGCCGTAGAAGGCCGACATGCCCATGCAGCCGAGGCCCACGGCCCCGACCTCGAGCAGTGTCCCGTTCTCGGCGCTGCCGAGGGTGTGGGTGGGGAGGTGCCGTGTCGCGGTGGTTTCCGTCATGACTCCAGCCTGCGACTTCGAGTGCGCTCGAGGTCAAGAGGACGGTCGCCCTCAGCTGTCCCCGGTCCGCCCTTCGTAGACGTCGATCTTGCGCTCGATCGCCTCGAGATGCTCCTGCACGGCCGCGAGCTCGGCGCGCACGCGCTCACGGTGCGCGTGCAGCAGACGCAGACGCTCGACCTCGTTGCCCTGCCCGCGCGGACCAGGTCCGCGTACGCGCGCACCTCGCGGATCGGCATGCCCGTACCGCGCAGCCTTGTGAGGAGCACGAGCCAGTCGACGTCGCGGGCCGTGTAGCGCCGGTGCCCGGACGGAGCGCGCTCGACCGCGTCGAGCATGAGCCCGTCGCGCTCGTAGTAGCGCAGGGTGTGGACGGTGAGGCCCGACGACGCGGCCGCTTCAGCGATGGTCAGCGCCGTTCCCGGGGCGAGAGCGGTCATGGGTCCAGCGTGCCACGGCGGCTGTCAGGACGGTCAGGCCTCCTCGAGCTCCACGTCCCAGTGCGCCGCGAGGCGCTCCGCCTGGACCAGGAACCCGCGCTGCTCGGCCCGGGTCAGCGGCCGGAAGAGCTGGGTGTCGAGCCGCAGCGACCGTGCGCTCAGGACGTGCCGCCATCGCCCGACGACCCGACCGTCCACCGCGACGACGTGCAGGAACGGCGACTCCTCCGTGCCGGGCAGCCGGAGCGGAAGGACGGCAGGCGCCTCTGCCGAGAGCGGGTCGCGGGCCAGGTCCCGGCTGTCCTTGTACGACACGAAGTACTCGTCGTACCCCTGGAGCAGGTCCACTTGTACATCCCCCGCGGTGCCGGTCAGGGGCGGCCCGTCGACCAGCCGCCAGAGGACCAGCCCGCTCGCCGCGCCCCCGACCCCGACGACCTGCTCGACCTCTGCCCCCAGCGCCGCGAGCCCCTCCCGCGTGCGGGTCATCGTGAGGCCCGACCAGCCCGCGAAGTCCTTGACGGTCGCGAGCCCGCGGCTGCGCAGGTAACGCCGCAGGAGCTCGACCAGCGCCGCGTCCTCGTCGAACGTCGACCCGAGGGGCCCGTATCCGGCGGGCACGCGCTCGTCGAACGCCGCGTACGTCTGCTGCTTGCCGCGCAGCGCGCCGCTGATCACGACCCGGTCGAGCTCGGCCCGCATCAGGATGTACGTGAACGGGATGCCGGACGAGGGCAGCCCGTGCGAGGCGAGCAGCGCCGCGAGCTCGGCCCGGGTCCGGTGCCGGCCACCCGCGACCGCGCCGGCGAGCAGGTCGGTCGCGGCCGCGTCCTGCGCGGGTCCGCCCAGGTCCGGGTAGTACGGACGGTTGAGGCGGTGCACCCGGGGTGCGGTGAGCTGCAGGAGCCAGCGGACGTCGTCGGGCAGGACGGTGTGCCACGTGGGGCGCAGGACGTGCGTGCGCACCAGGTCTCCCGCGGAGAACGCCTCGCGCGCGGCCGCCGCGGACGGCGTCCCCGCCGTGCGCTGCGCGATCCCCCACAGGGACGGGTGGAACTCCTGGGACTGGACGGCCCCCAGGTGCCCGACGACGTCACGCAGGCTCGGGAGGCCGGCTCCCCGGAGGCCGTGCGCACCCAGGCGGGTCGCGACGACCGTGGCGGCGTCGGGCGTCGTCGCCCCTGCCCCGTCGCCGACCACGCCGCTCACCGCCCCCGGCTCACGACGCCGCGAGGTCCGCGAGCGCGACGTCCGTCCCGCTCAGCTCGACCCGGATCGCCCCGTCCGTGACCCCGACCGAGGTCAGCGTGACACCCGTCGGGAGGTCGAGCGGGACCTGGAGGTTCGTCAGCAGGTTCGCGATCGGGCGAGGGAGGTCGGAGATCGTGATCGTCGCGGGGCCCAGGGTCAGGGACGCGACGTCGACCGCGATGGTGTTGCCGTCGACCCGCGGCGTGAGCCTGGCCGACAGGTCCACGCCCAGGACCGACATGCTCGCGACGAGCAGGTCACCGTCCGTGGTGAAGGTGACCGGGGACCCGGCCGCCTCGCTCGCGACCGCGTCGAGCGACGACGGCGAGAGGAGACCCGTCGCGGTGCCCGACCGCAGGACGTACGGGTCGCTCGTCGAGACACCGCGGGCGTCGATGTGCAGGTCGGACACGGTGTACCCGCCGAAAGTCGCCGTCGCCGCCGTGCCCGTGACGTGCTCGAGCTCGCCACCGACCACCTGCGTCAGGAACGGGAAGCCCTGGATGTCGAGGTTCGCGTCCGTGAGCTCGACGTCCTCCTGCTCCATGGACCGCACCGCGGCCCCCTCGGTCACGCGGACCGCGACGCGGTCGACCACGACGAGAACGAGCACCAGGACGACGAGCCCGCCGATCAACCACCACCATCGCTTCATCCGCCCACAGTAGGTGGCGAGACCGGACGATGCCGCGGACGATGCGGATCCGTGACCTGCGGTGTCGCTCACGGCGGACGGCGACCCGGCGCCGCCCGAGTCCTGCAGGTTCGCCGTGTTCCCGGCGACATGCCCGGTGTCACGCCGCCTAGGCTGAATGACATGACTCGTCCCGTGCGCATCGGCGTCCAGCTCCAGCCCCAGCATGCCGACTACCCCCAGATCCGTGACGCGGTGGCACGCGCCGAGGACGCCGGGGTCGACGTGATCTTCAACTGGGACCACTTCTTCCCGCTCTCGGGCGACCCCGACGGCAAGCACTTCGAGTGCTGGACCATGCTCGGCGCGTGGGCCGAGCAGACGAGCCAGGTCGAGATCGGCGCGCTCGTCACGTGCAACAGCTACCGGAACCCCGACCTCCTCGCGGACATGGCCCGCACGGTCGACCACATCTCGGGCGGCCGCCTGATCCTCGGGATCGGCGCCGGCTGGTTCGAGAAGGACTACGACCGGTTCGGCTACGAGTTCGGCACCGCGGGCTCGCGCATCGCGGACCTCGCCGACGCGCTCCCCCGCATCAAGGCCCGCTGGGCCGCGTCCAACCCGGCCCCCACGCGCGAGATCCCGATCCTCGTCGGGGGCGGGGGCGAGCGCAAGACGCTGCGCATCGTCGCCGAGCACGCGACCGCATGGCACTCGTTCGGCGACGCCGAGACGCTCGCCCGCAAGAGCGCGATCCTCGACGAGCACGGCGCCGCCGTCGGGCGCGACACCGCCTCGCTCGTCGAGCGGTCCGTCGCGGTGAACCGCCCGCCCGCCGAGGTGGGCGACGAGCTCGTGGGCCTCGGCGCGACGCTCCTGACGGTCGGGGTCAGCGGACCCGACTACGACCTCTCGCTCGTCGAGCAGTGGGTCGCCTGGCGCGACGCGCGCGCCGAGGGCTGACCCCACCGGCAGGACGGGGCGCGCCGCGCACGCGACGGCAGCGCCCCGTCTCAGCCACCGGACGCCGTACGCCGTCCGGGAACAACGACCCGGCAGCGCGGGTTGCCGCAGTCATGGCCACCCCACCACCAGCGTCGTCCACCCCTGACGCGGTCTCCCACCCGTCGGCACCGTCAGCCCCTCCGGCTTCACGCCCCACCCGCGCCACCCGCATCACCGTCGGCTTCGTGCTGCTCCTCTCGGCGCTCACGGCGATCGGCCCGCTCACGATCGACCTGTACCTCTCGGCCTTCCCGCAGATCGTCCGGGAGCTCGGCACGACCGAGTCCCGCATCCAGCTCACCCTGACCGCGACCCTCGCCGGACTCGCGCTGGGTCAGCTCCTCATCGGTTCGATCTCCGACGCGATCGGGCGCCGACTCCCGCTGCTGACCGCGCTCTCGCTCTACGTCCTGGCCTCGGCCGGGATCGTGTTCGTCCAGTCCGTCGAGATGCTCACCGCGCTCCGGTTCGTCCAGGGCCTCACGGCCGCGGCCGGCATGGTCCTGTCGATGGCGATCGTGCGCGACAACTTCGAAGGCTTCCAGGTCGGCAAGGTCATCGCGCGACTCATGCTCGTCGTGGGGGTAGCGCCGATCCTGGCCCCGACCATCGGGGCCCAGTTCCTGCGCATGGGCTCGTGGCGCCTGATGTTCGTGGCCCTCGCGGTGTTCGGCGTGCTGCTGCTGGTCCTCGCGGCCCTGCGGCTCAAGGAGTCGCTGCCCCCCGAGTTGCGGCGGACGGGTGGCACGTCGGCTGCCCTGCGCTCCTACGGGTCGCTCGTGCGCGACTGGTCGTTCTTCGGCCTCGCTCTGCTCGGCGGCTTCTACATGGCCGCGATGTTCACCTACATCTCGGCGTCGACGTTCGTGTTCCAGGAGCAGTTCGGCCTGAGCGCGCAGCAGTACGCGATCATCTTCGGCGCGGGCGCGGTGTCCGTGACGATCGGCAGCCAGGTCAACGGCGCGCTCGTCGGACGCGTGACGCCCGAGCAGATCCTGCGCGTGATCGTGCCGGTCGGCATGATCCTGTCGGCAGGGCTGCTCGCCGCGACCCTGAGCGGCGCGGGGCTCCCCGTCCTGGTCGCCCTGATCGTCCTGACGCTGGGCACGGCCGGGTTCGTCATGCCGTCGGTCCCCGCGGTCGCGCTCGAGCGCAACGCCCACCGCGCGGGCAGCGCGGCGGCCCTGCTGGGCGCCATGCAGTTCGGCGTCGGCGCGGGCATCGCGCCCCTGACCGGGCTGATCGGCGGCGACGTCACCATCACCATGGCCGCGGTCATGTTCGGGGTCATCTCTGTCGCGGGCCTGCTCCTGCTGAGCCTGAGCCGCTCGCTGCGGGCCGTACCGGCCGCGGGCGACGACGTCGCGGGCTCGGACACAGGGGATGCGGTCGAGGACGCGCAGGCCGACGAGCTGGTCGTGGTCTCCGACGTCTCCGAGCTCGGGGTCGTCGCGGCCGCCGAGGCGGTGGTCGAGGCCGCCGAGGCGGCGGCCGAGGCTCCGGTGGTCCCGGCGACACGTCGCACCTGACCCCGCCGCCGAGCCCCGCGTCGAGCCCAGCGCCGGTGCTCGACGACCGTGCGGTGGGCGTCCGGATTCCTCGGAATCCGGGCGCCCACCGCAGGGTCGGCACCGAAGGGCGTCCCGGCCAGCGGGTGACCGCTTCTCTTCGTACGGTGAAGGTGTGCCCGTCGTCCCGCGGGCCGCGACCGTCAGCAAAGATCACCAGGAGCGACGACCATGGACTGGAAGCTCGAGCTCGTCCCCGTGCCCGTGTCGGACATCGACCGGGCCAAGGCCTTCTACGTCGACCAGGTCGGTTTCCACCCCGACCACGACATCCCCGTCAACGACGACCTGCGGTTCGTCCAGCTGACCCCGCCGGGCTCGGCGTGCTCGATCGTGCTCGACGTCAACATGACCGACATGCCCTCGGGCGGGCAGCGCGGCCTGCAGATCGTCGTGCCCGACGCCGACGAGGCGCGTCAGCACCTGCTCGACCACGGCATCGACGCCCCGCCGGTCGAGGACCTGCCCTGGGGCCGTTTCACGTACTTCTCCGACCCCGACGGCAACACCTGGGCGCTGCAGCAGCTCGTCACACCCCAGGCATGACGCCGGCCTGGTCCGGCCGGTGAGCGCTCCGCGGGGCGCCGCGCCTCGCGAGGCGGGCGGCGCCGTCGGGCCCGACGACGCCACGTACCCCCTCCAGGCCCGTTCCGCGGGGAGCGTCGCGGCACTCGACGAGGTGCTCGTGGGCTGCCGGGCCTGCCCGCGCCTGGTCGCGTGGCGCGAACAGGTCGCGACCGTGAAGCGGGCCTCGTTCCGCGACGACACCTACTGGGCGCGGCCCGTGCCCGGGTTCGGCGACGACCGTGCGAGGGTGCTCGTCGTCGGGCTGGCTCCGGCCGCGCACGGCGCGAACCGCACGGGTCGGATGTTCACGGGCGACCGTTCGGGCGACTTCCTGTTCGCGGCGATGCACCGCACGGGGTTCGCGAACCAGCCGACGTCCGTGCGGGCCGACGACGGTCTCACCCTGACGGGCATCCGCGTGACGGCCCCCGTGCACTGCGCCCCGCCGGCCAACAAGCCGACCCCGCTCGAACGTCGCACGTGCGCGCCGTACCTGGGGCGCGAGCTCGAGCTCGTCGGGCCGCGGGTCGCGGTGGTCTTGGGCGCTTTCGGGTGGCAGGCGCTCCTCGCGACCCTCGACGACCAGGGGTGGGACGTGCCGCGACCTCGCCCGCGGTTCGGGCACGGGGCCGAGGTGCGGCTCGCGCACCCCGACGGGCGCGACCTGACGCTGCTGGGGTGCTTCCACGTGAGCCAGCAGAACACCTTCACGGGGCGACTGACGCCCGAGATGCTCGACGAGGTGCTGCTGCGGGCGCGGGAGCTCGGCGGCTGATCCCCCGCGAGCCCGGGCCGGGTGGGGCGGCCGGGTCCCGGTCGGGCAGTCGTCGGGTTGAGCACCCACCCGACGAGCCAGGGCGGGCACCGGGTCACGGCAGGCGCGGGCGCATCTCCTGGGCGCGCACCGAGACCGCGAGGAGACGGCGCTGGGCGCCCTGCGGTCGTTCGCGGCCCGCGACCCGCAGCGTCTCGAGGCGCGCGATGATCTCCATGCGGCGCAGCTCGCGGTCCAGGCGGTGGTCGTCCATGGTGTCCTCCCCTTCCTTGCCGGCGACGCCTTGCGGGGGCCGACCCTAGGAGGGAGCGCTGAGGGGACGGGGTTGTGACAACGCTGCCCCGTCCGCCCGGGTGCTAAGCCCGCACCGCGAGCGTGCTGGCGCCGTTCGGCAGGCGCCTGACCTCGATGCGCTCGGCGATCGACTGCTTGAGCGCGTCGACGTGGGACACCACGCCGACGACCCGGCCACCCGCGCGGAGCTTGCCCAGCTCGCCGAGCACCGCCTCGAGGGTCTCGGGGTCGAGCGTGCCGAACCCCTCGTCGACGAACAGGGTGCCGAGGTCCACGCCGCCCGCCTCGGCCGTCACGACGTCGGCCATGCCGAGCGCGAGGCACAGCGACACGTAGAACGTCTCGCCGCCCGAGAGCGTCCGCGGGTCGCGTGCCGCCTCGGTGCGGTGGTCGAGGACCTTCATCGCGAGCCCGGTCCGGCGCGTCCGGACGTCCTCCTTCTCGTCGGAGCGTTCGAGCTCGTAGCGCCCGTCGGACATCTCCCGGAGCCGCTCGTTGGCTGCCGCGACGACGTCCTCGAAGCGCCTGACCAGCACGTACGTCGCGAGCGAGAGCGCCTTGGCGTTGTCCGGGCCGGACCCGGCGGCGAGGCTCGCCATGCGGGCCACGGGGGCTGCCGCCTCCCGTTCGCGGACCCACCCCTCCACGGCCGAGGTGATCTCGCTCGCCGCGCGCGCGGCGAGCCGTGCGCGCTGAGCAGCACCGTTGGCGTGGAGGGCGGCTCGCCGTTCGGCGGTCTCCGCCTGCCCGACGACGTCACGCGCCCCCGCGAGGTCGACCTCCACGTCCGCGGGCAGGGTCGCGATGGACTCCTCGGCGAGCCCTCGGCGGACGCGCTCGGCGTCGGCGTCCGCGGCACGCAGGCGCCGTTCGAGGGCCTCCCGCTCCGCGGGCGGACGGACCGCGGCGATCGCGTGCTGCTCGTCGTCGAACCCGGCCTCGGCGACGACCGTCGCGACCTCGGCCGCGCGGGCGGCCACGGTGTCGGACGTGCGTGCCACGGCGGACTCGGCATCGAGGAGCGCGGTGACCGCGAGGCCACGGTCCCGGAGGGCCGCCTCGATGACCGCGACGGGGTTGGCCGGGGACCCCTCGTCGGCCAGTGCGTCGGGCAGGGCGGCGTCCGCGAGGAGCGGCCCGGTCGCGTCGAGCTCGGTGGCGATCTCCTGGCGGTCCCGCTCGATCCCCGCCCCGAGCGCGTCGAGGCGCGCGGTCTCGCCCGCGATCCGCTCGGCGAGCCCCGCAGCCAGGGCGGTCAGCGCTGTGGTCTCGGTGTCGAAGTCCGTGAGAGCGGTCGCGGCTGCGGCTCGCTCGGCGACCGCGGCGGAGGACTCGGCGACCAGCGCCTTGGCCGCGTCGACCGCCTGGAGGGCGTCGTCGGGCGTCACTCCGCCTGCCGTCCGGAGGAGCCCGTCGAGCCGCTCGGCGAGGGTGGCCACCTCGGCCGAGACCTCGGTCACGGACTGCTCCGCGCCACGACGAGCGGACTCCGCCGCCTCGACCGCGTCCCGCCCGACGTGCTCGGCGCCGGTGCGGGCCGGAGCAGGGTGCTCCTCGGCGCCGCAGACCGGGCAGGGGCAGCCGGGCTCGAGCTCTGCCGCGAGGTCTCCGGCGATCCCTCCGAGCCAGGCCGTCCGCAGGGCGTGCTCGGTGCCCGCGGCCGTGCGCGCTGCCGCGACTGCGGTGTCCTGCCGCTCGCGCGCGGCGTCGAGGTCAGCGCCCGTCGCGACGGCCTGGCGTGCGGCACGCAGCACGGACTCGGCGGCGAGCACCCTCTCCTGGCGCTCGCCGAGCCGACCTGCGGCGTCGGCGAGGGCGTCCCGCCGGGCTTCGAGCAGCGCGCGAGCCGCAGGACGGGCCTCGAGGTCGGCGAGCGTCCGCGTGCGCTCCTCGCGCTCGCGGTCGGTCTCCTTGCGACCGTCGACCAGCTCGCGCTCACGGCGCGGGAGCGACTCGCCCAGCGGCAGCAGCCGGACCAGTCGCGCCTCGGCTGCGGACAGGCTCGACCGCAGCACCTCGAGAGCCGACACGTCGGACACCGCCAACGACTCGGGCACGCCGGTCCTCGCGAGGAGCAGGCGCTCCTGGGCAGCGGTGGCCTCGCCCGCTGCCCGGCGCGCTCCGGCCAGCACGGGTTCCACCACGGCGGCACGACGCGCGGCCGCGAGGGTCTCCCGGTCGAGCGTGACCTGGTCGGCCGCGGCGTGGAGGGCGGCCTGCTCGGCGAGCAGCTCGTCGCGTCGCACCGCTGCGGCGCTCACGGTACGGGCGGCCTCGAAGGCCTCGCGGGCCGCGACGAGCGCGGTGTTGGCCGTGATCTCCTGCGCGCCGAGCTCTGCTGCGGTGCGTTCGAGCACGCCGACGTGCCGGTGGACGAGGGTCCGGACCGAGGCCTCGGGCTCGACGGGTGCGAGCGTCCCTGTGTCCTCCCCGACGGCGAGGTCCGCGACCGCGAACAGGTCGTCGTCCGGGACCGGGGTCTCGTCGACAGGGCCCGCGAGCCGTGCGTCGTCTCGCGCGGCCTCGCGCAGCGCCGCAGCGTCCTCGCTCGGGAGCCCCGCCGCGCCGACGAAGCTCTCGACGGACCCCGCGGCGACCGACCTGGCCGCGGCCACCGCGCTCTGCGCCTCGCGGTTCAGGGCCGCGAGCTCGCTCTGCACCCTGTCGTAGATCTCGGTGCCGAAGACCTTCTGGAGCAGGTCGCGGCGGTGCTCGGGGTCGGCCCGGAGGAAGTTCGCGAACTCTCCCTGCGGGAGCACGATGGTCTGGACGAACTGTCGTCGGTCGAGACCGATGGCCCGTTGGATCTCGAGCCCGGCCTCGTCGAGCCTCGTCGAGAGCAGCTCACCCGGGACGTCGTCCGAGTCGCCCCACGGCGCACCCGGCCCGCGTGCCTCACCCGCCACGAGCCCGGCCTGGTCAGCCCCTGCGAGCCGCCAGAGCCTGACGCCGGCCTGTTGCGTCGTGGTCCCGGTGCCGCGCTTCTTGGGGCGCTGGAACTCGGGGCTGCGCCGCACGCGGTACACGCCCGAGCCGGTCTCGAACACGAGGTCGACGAACGACTCGACCTCGGGCGGCGCATAGGCCGACCGCAGCCGGTCCTCGCTCGCCGCCTCGGACGCGACCTTGCCGTAGAGCGCGAAGACCACGGCGTCGATGATGGTCGACTTGCCTGCGCCGGTGGGTCCCTCGAGCAGAAAGATCCCCGAGGTCGCGAGCTCGGCGAAGTCGATGCGGTGGGGTCCCGCGAAGGGGCCGATGGCCTGGAGGGCCAGGGAGTGCAGGTGCATCAGGCGCTCCGCTCGCTCGCGAGGGCCCGCTCGAGCGCCGTGCGCAGCGCTGCTGCCTCGCTCGTCCTCGGCCCCGATCCGGTGACGTGCTGGACGAACTCGTGGGTCACCTCGAGCGGGTCACGCCCCGAGCCGACGACCGAGACCACCTCGCGCTCGGTACCCCGAGCCGGGCGGTGCTGGACCTGGAGCGCGTGCGGGAAGCGCGTGCGGATGCGCGCGTACATCTCGGTGGGCCGAGAGTCGTCCGTCACGAACACCCGCAGCCAGTCGTCGGTGTGTGCGTCACCGGCCTCCCCGAGCAGCTCGTCGAGCGTCCCGCTGACCTCGGCGAGACGTCGCGGCACCGGGGCGGGGACAAGCTCCGTCCGAGCCTCGCCGCTCGCGTCGAGGTCCAGCAGGACCGTCGACTTCTTCTGGTGCATCTCCGAGAACGAGTACGCGAGCGGCGACCCCGAGTACCGGGCCACGGTCCCGCCCGCACCGCCCTGGCCTGTGGTTCCACGTGAAACATCGGTCGGCACGGTGACCTTCTGGGGGCCGTGCAGGTGGCCCAGGGCCACGTAGTCGACCCCGACCCCGCCGAACACTCCGGCCGGCACCGAGTCCACGCCACCGACACGGATGTCCCGCTCTGACTCCGAGGCCTGTCCGCCGACCACGAACGCGTGCGCCATGACCACGTTCCGCAACCGGTCGCCGGGGGCACTCTCACGGCGGGCCGCCACATCGGCACCGATCCGCCGCATGGCCGCGGCGGTCACGGCCTCGTGCGAACGTGGCAGCGGTCGCCGCTCGGCGGCCGGTCCGGGCGCCTCGCTCGCGTCGGGCGCGTCCTCGCAGCACCCGTCCGCGAGCTCCCAGCGCACGCCGTCAGGGTCGAGGTAGGGCACCGCGTAGACCGCGACCTGCCCACCCGAACCACCGCGCGAGGCGGGGTCCAGGATCACCGGCGCGCCGACGTCGGGCACACGGGTCCGGAAGTGGACCCCCGGACGCATGAGCGACGCCCCGAAACCCAACCGGATCGCCGAGTCGTGGTTCCCGGGCGTCAGCACGACGTCCGCGTGCTCCGCGAGCCGCGCGACCGTGTCCGACAGAAGGGTCACGGCGTCGACCGGCGGGATCGCCCGGTCGTACACGTCCCCCGCGACGAGGACCGCCTCCACGCCCTCCGCACGCACCACCTCGACCAGGTGGTCCAGGTACGCCGCCTGGTGGCCCAGCAGGTCGACCCCGTGGAGCGTCCGGCCGAGGTGCCAGTCCGAGGTGTGCAGGATGCGCATGACCCGAACGGTAGCCCGAGCCACCCACAGCACCGCGGGCGCCGAGGCGTGACACGCCCTCCGGCGGGCCGACCCACCGCGCTACGCTCCTCGTTCACACCGATCAGCACCGGAGGCCCTCGTGGACCGCAGGACCCTGGACGTCGCCGTCCCCGTCACGTTCGGTCTGCTCGTGGCCTCCTCGGCCATGTGGTTCAGCGCCGCCCAGCTCCCGATCATGATGGTCGGCGGGGTGCTGGTGGGGCTGTACTTCTCGGCGTTCCGGCAGAAGCTGCCGCAGGAGCTCCCCGCCCCCGACGGGACGCAGCAGGTCGAGGCGCCGGTCCGCCACAGGATCGAGACCGAAAGGCCGACCGACGCTGCCGCCCCGTGGGGCACCCCGCCTGCGATCGAGGACCGTCGAGACGACGTCTAGGACCCTGCGGAGGCCGTCCTCACGATGGGGATGGTGCCCGCCATGCCGATCATCTCGAGCAGGTCCTCGAGCGTGCTCGTCGGGTCCTGCAGGACCACGGGGCGTCCGTCCTCGGAACCCAGCATGTAGACCTGCAGGATGAAGGCGATGCCCGAGGAGTCGATGAAGGTCACCTGGCCGACGTCGATCGTCACGGGACCTGGATGCGTGATGACCTGCGCCATCGCGTCGCTCGCACGGTCCCGCAGGGCTGCGTCGATCTCTCCCCACAGCGTGATGAGGGAGCCCTCCGGGGTCGCCTCGTAGGTGATGCCTGCGTCCAAGGTGCTGGGGATGGTCATGCTTTCTCGTGCTCCGTCAGTCGGTGAGGCTGGTCCTCGCGGACCGTCCTCCTGGTCAACGATCGGGCAATGAACGGTGTTCCCGGGGTCGGGGCCCGTGATGGTCAAACCCTGTGAGGCTAGACCGGCTCGGTCACGTCCGCGACCTGCGCGCCCAGGACGGCCGCGAGGCGTGCCCCGTCGACGGTCGCCGCGACGCCGAACGCGCCCCCGCCGATCGAGACGAGCGGCGCAGCGCCGCCCGGTTCGCCGAGGAGGTCCGCCACCGTCTCGTCCTGCCCGACGGCGCTCTCCGCCGCGGTGGAGCCCGCCTCCCGGAAGACGACGCGCGTGTCCGCGACGACCGGCCACGCGGTCGTGGAACCGAACGGCGTGATGGTGCCGCGCTCGTACCCGGTGACCTCGCGGGCGACGTCCTTGTCCGGCATGGACAGTCGCGAGACGCCCAGGAGGGCCCTGAGCTTGGGCCACGAGATGGTCCGGTCTCCGGGCACCAGGACGAACAGGTAGTCGTCGTCACCACGACGGACCACGAGCGTCTTGACGATGTTCGCCGGGTCGATCCCCCGTGCCGCAGCAGCCTCCTCGAGAGAGCCCACCGGGCCGTGCCGGGTGATGGTGAAGTCGATCCCGGACGCCTCGAGTGCGGCGCGTGCTCGCTCTTCGCTCATTCCCCAGACCCTAGGCCCCGCCGCCGACACCCACCGCACGAGGAAGCGGCCCGCACAGTTCGTCCACGCCACCTCCCCCCGTCGTCCGCGGCGGCCAGCGGTCGCGGTCCCGGTCGGCCGGTGCTTGCATCGGAGGCACGTCCCGCCGGCCCGACCCGAGGAGCACGATGCACCCCGAACCTCCCCCGCTCCTGCGGCCCGAGCGTCGGGGACGCTTCGGGATGGATCGCGTCGGGTCGGTCGCGACGACCCTCGTGCTGCTGGCCATGGTCGCCCTGTGGCTCGTCCCCACCGCGGTCGACGAGGGCACCCCGGCCACCGAGACCGAGATCCCCGCGGGGAGGATCGTGACGGTGTCCGACGGCGCCTCGACCGCGACGATCCGGTTCCCCGCAGGATGGTCCACGACGGCCGACATCAGCCCGTCGGGCGACGCGAGCGGGTCCACGTTCGACGGCGCGAGCCTGACCGTCGACCGTGCCGGGGTCGGCGTCGAGATCGAGGTGGTCTCGGGCGTCGAGAACGCCAACGTCTTCTTCACGCGACGCGCCCGGCTCGCCGAGCTCTCGACGGGCACGAGCCTGTACGACGCGCGGATCGTCTCCGAGGGCGACCCGGCCGAGGTCTCGGGCGTCCTCCGGTCGGACGGCCCCGCGGCCGCGTCGCTCACGGTCAAGGTCACGCGGCAGCAGGCCCAGGGAGGCGTCTCGATCCTCGCGTACGGGACGTCGTCGGACCTGCAGGCTCAGGCCGAGGCCGTGGCGGCGCTCGTGAAGGCGGTGACGATCTCGTGACCGACCAGCTCCGCAACGTCCCCGTGGTCCTGCCCACGGGCGCTCCCGCACGACGCCGACGCGGTCTGTTCCCCCACTACCAGTGGGCGACCTGGCTCTACTGGGTGTGCCTGGTCGTGACCGGGTTCTCGATGCTCCGCGCGGCCCGCCAGGACGCGCTGCTCACCCCGGAGGGCCTGGGGATCGGGGTGCTGCTCGCCGGGCTCGTCACGCTCCTGCTCACGGCGATCGTCCGGCGGCTCGACCTGTTCGAGGACGAGCCGGGTCCCCTGCTGCTCGCGGCCTACGCGTGGGGCTTCGTCGCCGCTCCGACGATCGTCGTGGTCGCGAACGACCACCTGATCTCGGCGCTCGAGCGCGTCGGCCTGGCCTCCTGGTCGGCGGCCCTCGCAGGGCCGACCGACGAGGAGCTCATCAAGGTCCTCGGCGTGGTCCTGGTCCTCTACGCGGGGCGCGCGCACGTGACCCGGCCGCTCAACGGGCTGGTCTACGGCGCGATGGTCGGCCTGGGCTTCGAGGTCAGCGAGAACATCAGCTACATCGTGCAGGGTGCGATCACGGACCCGAGCTCCGACGCGGTGGGGGCTCTCCAGGTCGGGCTGAGCAGGGTCCTGATCGGGTTCGGCGCGCACGTGATGTTCAGCGCGATCGCCGGGTTCGGCGTGGCCTACGCGCTCACCGCGTTCCGCATCTCCGTGGCCCGGCGCGTCGCGGTGGCTCTCGGGGCCTACCTGCTCGCCTGGGCCCTGCACTTCGCGTGGAACGCCCCCGAGATCTTCTTCCCGTCGTCCGAGGCGGGCGCCTTCGCGTCGGTCTTCCTCAAGTACGTGGTCCTGATCCTCGCGTTCGTCCTCGTCTTCCGATACGCCCGGAGCATCGACCACCGCTGGTTCGAGGCGGTCCTCGCGGACCAGCCCGACGACGTCGTGACGCCGGGCGAGAGGGAGGCGCTGCGGTCCGTCCACGCCCGGCGGGCGGCGCGCAGGGCGGCGCGGCACGCGGGCGGCGCGGCCGAGAGCCGCCGCCTGGCCGACCTGCAGGAGGCCCAGCTCCGGCTCGCGACCCTGCTGGGCATCTACCCCGACGGGTCGCCGCCCGTCGAGGTCCAGAAGCAGGTCGTCCACGAGATCCGTTCGCAGCTGATCGTGCCCGTCTAGCCGAGGTGCACGACGTCGCCCTTCCAGGTCCGCCGCAGCCACCGGTCGTGCGACGCGACGACCACGGCCCCCGGCCACGTCTCGACCGCGGCCATGAGCTCCTCGGCGAGCGCGAGCGAGATGTGGTTGGTCGGCTCGTCGAGCAGCAGGACGTCGGGAGCCTGGGTCACGAGCATCGCGAGGACCACGCGCCGCCGCTGGCCCACGCTCAGCTCCGCGAGCGGCCGGTCCAGGTCGCGGGGTGCGACGAGGCCGTGCGCGTTCACGAGCGGACGGTCCGCGGGGTCCTGCCCCGTGATGAGGGCGAGCAGGTCGCGCGGGGTGCGGTCGTCGTCGTGCAGGCGGACGTCCTGCTCCAGCAGGGCGACCTCGACGCCTCGCGCGCGCCCCACGGAGCCGGCCGACGGCACGATGTCCCCCGCCAGCACGTGGAGCAGCGTCGACTTGCCCGAGCCGTTGGCCCCGGTCACGAGGAGCTTGGCGCCGGGCGCGACGTCGATCGACGGGACCCCCGCAGCCCGCAGGTCGAGCCGAGGGCGTCCGGGCGTCGCGGCGCCGGGCTCGGTCGCCCCGCCCTGCACGACGACGTCACGCGCCCAGAGCGCCAGGCCGTCGGTGCCGTTCGACGCCCCCTGGGAACCGCGCCGACCGCCCGACCGCCCGGGGGACGAGCTCGTCGCCCGCTCACGCACGAGGTGCGGCGGGGAGAACCGCAACGGCTCCGGGGGCTTGTGGACCTGCTCGGCCTGGAGCGTGTCGAGACGCTGCTGGGCGTTGCGCACGCGCCGCGAGACCTGCGACTGCACGCGCTCGCCCTTGGCGTCGTAGAGCAGCTTGGACTGGTTGCCGCGCTCGCGGTCGTGCGAGACGTTGCGCGCCGTGGTCGCGACCGACCGCCTCAGCGCCTTGAGCTCGTCCTGCTCGGCCGCGAACTGCTGCTCCCAGCGCGCGCGCTCGACGCGCTTGGCCCGCAGGTAGTCGCGATAGCTCCCCGCGTACAGCGTGCCGCCCGTGCGCCCCGCGGAGCTGGCCTCCTGCGAGGGGTCGAGGTCGAGGATCTCGGTGCAGACCTCGTCGAGGAACACCCGGTCGTGGCTCGCGAGGAGCACGGCCCCGGGCAGCGCGCGCAGCGCCGTCGCGAGGAACTCGGCGGCCTCGTCGTCCAGGTGGTTGGTCGGCTCGTCGAGCAGGAGCGCGCCGGGCTGGCGGATGAGGAGCGCCGCGAGGCCGAGGCGCGTGCGCTGGCCGCCCGAGAGCCGCGCGACGAGGCGGCCGCGATGGATCACGTCGAGCCCCAGACCTGCGAGGGCGCGGGAGGCGCGGGCGTCGGCCCCCCACACGTCCGACTGCTCGGCGCGCGCGAGGGCCAGGTCGTAGGCCGCGGTGAGGGTGTCGACCTCGGTGGACCCTTCGTCCGGGCCGGGCCGGGTCGTGCCCCTGCCGGGTTCTGACGACGAGGCGAGGGCCGCGCCCGCGTCCTCGAGCGCGCGCTCGATCTCCCGGACTCCCGCGAGGGCGTCCTCGACGACCTGACCGACGGTCGTCGTCGGGCCGTAGGGAAGCTCCTGGTGCAGGTAGCCAAGGTCTGCCGGGCGCGTCACGGACCCGGAGTCGGGGTCCTCGATCCCTGCGAGGAGCCGCAGGAGCGTCGACTTGCCGACGCCGTTCTCGCCGACCAGACCGGTCCGGTGACCGGGGTCGACGGCGAGGCTCACCCCCGCCAGGACCGTGCGGTCGCCGTAGGACTTGGTGAGGTCCGTCGCGGTGAGGAGGGACGGGGAGGCATGGGTCATAGGGTCACCTGACTGGAAGGGCGCCACGGCGGCACAGGAGGCTGCCTGCCGACGTCGAGCGCGCCGGGACGCGACGAGGTCGTCACGTCGCGGGGCGACGTCGGGGCGCGAGAGGAAGGGGGTCTCGCGGGCAGGCTCAGATCCACATGGGCCCCACCCTACGCGGCCGCCTCGACGCCTCGCGACCGCATCACGGGGTCGCCGAGGGCTCCTGGGTCACGAAGGCCGTGGACGTCGGGTCCGAGGTCGGTGTCGGCGCCAGGGTGGGCGTCGAGTCCGGTGTCTCGACCGGAGGGGTCGTCGTCGGCGGGTCCGTCGGGGTCGGCGGGGTGGTCGTCGGCGGGTCCGTCGGGTCCGGCGTCTCGACCGGAGGGGTCGTCGTCGGCGGGTCCGTCGGGGTCGGCGGGTCCGTCGGAGCGGGCGTCGTGGGCGTCGGGTTCGGCGTGGGGGCCGGGCTCGGCGGCGTCGTGGGAGGAGTGGTGGGCGGGGTCGTCGGCGTCACGGGAGGAGCCGACGGGGTCGCGGGGACACCCCCGGTGTAGCGGTCCGGCATGGCGCCGGCCGCGTAGAACTCGAAGTGCCAGGGCTCGGGCTTACGGCCGTCGAGCCGCGCCCACGACGGGTTGTCCCACCCGTAGTCCGGTGCGTGCAGCCGCATCCACAGGTACTCCGCGCTGCGGCCCGTCGAGACAGGCTGCCCGACGTCGATCGCGAGACCCCAACCGTGCTGCGAGGTGCCCGGGACGGCGGCGAGGTACGGCTTGGCCGCCTTGACCGCGACCTGCGCGTCGTAGCTGCGGTACGAGTCGGTGATGCGGAGCGGCTTGCCGAACTCCTTCTGGTACTCGACCGCGAGCGCGTTGAGCTGCTCGGCGGCGTCGCAGCGCAGGCTGTGCCCGGGGGCGAAGTCCAGACCGCAGAGCACCGAGCCGGGCAGCTGTCCGTTGCCGTACTGCGCGGTGCTGTCGGCGTACTTGGCGACCACGGCCGCGAGCTGGTCGGCGAGCGTGCCGCCGGCGGGGACCGCCATGCCCGCGGCTGGCAGGACGTCACCGGGCGCCAGCGCGTAGGACGGACCCATGAGCTCCGCGAGCCGCGTCGCGGCGACGACGACGTCGTCGAGCGTGACCAGGTCGTCGTGGTCGGGCGCGTCCTCGTCGGTCGGGTCGCCGGTCAGGTCACCGGGGAGCGGCGCTCCGTCCTCGACCGTCCCGTCAGGAGCGACGACTCCGTCAGGAGCCACCGTGCCCTCGGGAGCCACGGTCCCGTCGGGAGCCACCACGCCCGACGGCGCGTCCCCGCCCTCGGCGTCCGGCCCCACGGGGGCCGTGGGCTCGGGCGAGACGGGATCCGGGTCGGTCGCCAGGGCGTCCGCCGCACCGGCCGGCACGTAGCCCGCGGGCAGGCCGGACGACACGGTGTTCGCCGCCGCGGCAGCGTCCACGACGTCGGAGGGGGCCTCCGTGGGGGCGGGTCCCTCGATCACACCGGAGGTCCCGGGAGCCGCAGTCCCGACGGGGGCGACCGGTGCCAGCGGAGACAAGGGAGCGGGGGCGGGCGGGGTGGCCAGTCCGTCCAGGAAGAAGCTCCCGGCCCCGCTCGTCCCGGTCCCACCGCTCGTTCCTGGAGCGGCCCCACCGGCAGCGGCCTGCTGCGCCTGGTAGGTGGCCAGCAGCATGCCGAGCTCCGAGCGGGCCTGGAGCACGCCGTCCGGGACCTGCGCCTCGTTCGCGATGTACTCGTCCGAGCGGTCGACCGCGGCCACGACCCGTTCGAGCTGGACGTCCTCGCGCGGCGGCTCGTAGGCCGCGGGGAGCACGCCGAACGCAGCACCCGCCGCCGGGGCCTCCGGCGCGGCGTACTGGACCGACCAGGCCTCTCGGTGCGTGATCGACGACCCCACGAACCCGACGGTCATGACCGACCCGAGCACGAGCGTGGTCGACAGGATCCACGGGACGGCACGAGACGGGTGGCGCGGGCGAGCGCCCGCGGCGAGGCACGGGGGTGTGGGGGCAGACGGTGGAGGAGCCGCGACGGCGGCCGCCGCAGGCGCGGCGGGGACGGACGAGCCGGCGACCTGGCCTGCCTCGTCGTGCGGGCTCACTGCTGCTCCCGCAGGGCGGCGTGAACGCACACGGTGCGTCGGCAAGGTCACCACGAGACTCCAATTGTCCGGTCTTGCGTCTTTCGACGTAGCGAGGCTATCGCGAGAAAGGCCAAACTCAAGCCTGAACGACGAACGGCGTGTACGCCACCCCTCCTGGATGAACACTGAGGGTGACTTCTCAGGTTGCCCGAGCACAATGGGCACATGGACACCTCGACCCCGCTCCAGGCGCCCCCCGCGCAGCGCTCCCGACGCACCCGCCGGAGTGCCGCCGTCGGGCTGGCGCTCGTCCTGTCCACGTCCGTGCTCGGAGCCTGCGGCGACGACGGGAGCATCACCCTCCCCGAGTTCACCATCACGAGCGACCAGCTCGACCAGCTCCTGAACGACGCCAAGGCCCAGGCCGAGACCATCGGGGCCGACGTGCAGTCGCTCGTCGACGGGCTCGGCTCGCTCCCCGAGGACAAGCGCGCGCAGGTCGAGGAAGCCGTGACCTCGGCGAAGACCGCGTCGCAGGACCTCCAGGCAGCGATCGACGAGGCCGCGACCGCGAGCGAGGACGCCAAGGCGCAGGCCGAGCAGCGCGTCGCCGAGGCGCGCACCCGGCTCGACGAGGCCTCGGCCCGGCTCCAGTCCGCGTCCGACGCCGTCGAGTCCGCCGACCAGGCCGTGAGCTCGAAGCTCGACGAGCTCCGCACGGAGGTCGACAAGCTCTCGGCCGACGTCGAGGACGCCACGTCCTGACGGCCGTGTCGCACCCGCCCGGGCGAGGAGCCGTCGGGGCAGACTGAGGCATGCCGTCCGCCGCTCCTGAGCCCGCGCTCGACCGCACACCCGTCCCCGATCTCGACGAGACCCTCGCGCTCGCCGGCGTCGCCCTGGGCGCCGCGCTCGCCGAGCCCGAGACCCTCGGCGGGTCGACGAGGTCCCTCGTCGTCCGGGCCCGCGTCGTCGCGGGGCTCACGACCGACCGCCTCGACACGACCCGCGCCGCCGCGCGCGCCCCGGGCAGCACGGTCGTGGTCAAACGCTTCCTGGACGGTCCCGGCGCGCACGGCCTGCCGTTCGAGCACGAGGTCGCGGGTCTCCTGACGCTCGACCGCACGCCGGTGCTCCTGGCCGTGGACGAGGCGCACCGCCTCCTCGTCATGAGCGACGTCGGCGACGGGCCCACGCTCGCCGACCTGCTGCTCGGCACCGACCGCGACGCGGCCTGGCAGGGCGCGCTCTCGTGGGCGACCGCGCTCGGCGAGCTCGCGGGGGCCTCCGGGCAGCACGTCGAGCGGTTCTCGTCCGAGCTCGCGGCCCGCGGCGTCGTGCGCGGGTGGGACCTCGACGCGGACGCCCGCGCGGGGGTGCACCGGCTCGTCGGGGCCCTGCCGACGCCCACGGACCTGGCACGCGACCCGCTCGACGCGACCCTCGCGTTACTGCACGACGACCTCGAGGCGCTCGCGAGCCTGCGCGCACCCGGGAGCGCCGTCGTCGTCTCCCCCGGGGACACGTGCCCCGACAACGCCGTCCTCACGCCCGCCGGCTGGGTCTTCCTCGACCTCGAGGACACGACGGCCCACCACCCCGCTCTCGACGCCGCCTACACGCTCATGCCGTTCTCGACGTGCTGGTGCGTGTTCGACCCGCCGCCCGGACTGACCGACGAGCTCCTCGCCGCGTTCACCACGGGGCTCGGACGGCACCTGCCCGACGCGGTCGTCGAGCCCGCCTGGAACCGTGACGTCCTGGTCGCGTGCGCAGGCTGGATCCTCGCCATGACGGGCTGGCTGCTCGAAGGAGCGATCGAGGGCAGGCCGCGCGTCGGGCCGGAGGGCCGCTCGCCGTCGTACCGCCAGCTCGTGCTGTCCCGGTGGCGCTGGGGCGCCGAGCACCTGCGGGACGTCACCCCGGGCATCGCGGCCCTCCTGTCCGACGGCGTCGCGTGGGCCGAGCGCGAGTGGGGCCCCTCGCCGTCGGGCGGGTATCCCGCGTTCGCCTGACCGTGCCGCAGTCCTCCCCGACGGGCCGCCACGACGGGACCTAGGTCCCCCGAGATCCTCGACCTTCGCCCCAGGTCACGCGCCTCGCGCTCCGGTGGAATGGAGTCAACGAACCGGAAGGGGATCCGGTCCTGGAGACGAGGAAGACAGACGACATGAGTGCAACGATCGAACGCCCGACCAGCTCGGCCCGCTCGGCCCGAGCAGTACGTGCCGTCCCTCACGAGGTCACCGGGGCGACCACGACCGCGAGCCTCGCGGTCCGCGGCACCCTCCCGACCCAGATCGTCCTGGGGATCTTCCGGATCGTCATGGGCTTCTACTTCGTGTGGGCCTTCCTCGACAAGACCTTCGGCCTCGGGTTCTCGACCCCCTCGGAGCGCGCCTGGATCAACGGCGGCAGCCCCACGGCCGGCTTCCTCGGAGGCGTCGAAGGACCGTTCGCGAGCTTCTTCAACGGGATGTCCGGCGCGGCCTGGGCCGACTGGCTCTTCATGGCGGGCCTCCTCGGGATCGGGCTCGCCCTGATGCTCGGGATCGGGATGCGGATCGCCGCGATCGCCGGGACCGTCCTCCTCGGCTTCATGTACCTCGCGTCGCTGCCCCTTACCACCAACCCCATCATCGACAGCCACGTCGTCGAGGCCCTCGCGATCATCTCGCTGGCCATGATCGGCGCCGGCGACACCCTCGGCCTCGGCCGACAGTGGAAGAGCCTGCCGCTCGTCCGCAAGAACTCCTGGTTGGTCTGATCCCCGGTTCGGCGACGCGATCCGCTCGCCACGGCGATACACCCAGGTAGACGCGGGAATCACGGGGAACGCGAGACCCCGGCCCGCCCGACGGCCCTCCCGGTCACCTCCCGGAGGGCCGTCGCTCTTTCCCCGGCCGGTCGGCCACCCGCCGACCGGCCGGGGGCACACCCGTCGGAACCCGCGGCGGGTGCCGGGACTGTCCAGATCGAGGGGGTTCGTCATGGAATACCTGAAGACCCACCACCAGTGGGAGAGCACCGTCCCGGTCCTCCCGAGGCCGGCTCCGGTCCGTACATCTGACAGACTCACGTGGGTGACCGAGTCCCTCCCGTCCGCCGTCGCGCACCGCGTGCTCGACGCCGTCGTCGCCATCACGAGCAACCTCGACCTCGACACCGTGCTCCGCCGCATCGTCGAGGCCGCCATGGACCTCACCGGAGCCCGCTACGGCGCGCTCGGGGTCCGCGACGGCGACCGGCTGGGCCGGTTCGTCCCCGTCGGCATGGAGGACTCCGAGGTCGAGGCGATCAGCCACTGGCCCCACGGCCACGGCCTGCTGGGCGAGGTCATCCGGCACCCGCACCCCCTGCGGGTCGACCAGATCGAGGGCTACCCCGCGGCGTCGGGCTACCCCGCGGGCCACCCGCCCATGCACTCGTTCCTCGGCGTGCCGATCCAGGTCCGCGACTCGGTCTACGGCAACCTCTACCTGACGGACAAGCGCGACGGCTCCCCGTTCACGCAGGACGACGAGGCCGCGGTCCGCGCCCTGGCCGCCGCCGCGGGCGTCGCGGTCGACAACGCCCGTCTCTACGAGGACGGCCGCCGCGTCGCGGTGCTCGAGGACCGCGAGCGCATCGCCCGCGACCTGCACGACGTCGTCATCCAGCGGATCTTCGCGTCCGCGATGACGCTCATGAGCACGACCAAGCACATCGAGAACGAGATCGTGCGCTCACGCGTCGAGGAGGCCGTGAACGACCTCGACGACACCATCCGGGAGATCCGCTCGACGATCTTCGCGCTCCAGGCCACGACTCCCCCCGAGGCCAGCCTCCAGGAGCGCCTGACCGCGGCGGCCGACGCCGTGACCCCCGCGCTCGGGTTCGCTCCCTCGGTCATCATCGAGAGCGACGACTCGTCGCTCGTGCCCGCCGAGGTCGCGGACCAGCTCGTGGTCGTGGTCGGCGAGGCGCTCACGAACGTGGCCCGGCACGCACGGGCCTCGCGCGTCGACGTGCGGCTCAAGGTCACGGACGACGCCATCACGCTCTCGGTGGTCGACGACGGGATCGGCTGCGAAGGGGTCGACGCGGGCGACCACCGCGGCGGGCTGCACAACCTCGCGACGCGCGCCGAGGCCCTGCGCGGGAAGCTCGCGGTGGGACCCGCCGAGGCCGTGGCACGGGAGGTCGTGGGCGCAGGGGCGACCGAGGCCGCCCCGTCGACCGCTGTGCCCACGGGCCGCGGGACCGCGCTCGTGTGGCGGATCCCGAACGCCTGAGTCGTTCCTCGGGCGGGGTCCGGACCTGCCGGCCGGGCGACCCGCGCACCCGACCTACGCTCCGTCGTCGGGCGATGCCCAGCGGGCCGTGCGGCTCAGCCGCGCGGACGGTCCTCGGTACGCAGCTCGGTCGCCAGGACCGCGACCTGCGTGCGGCGCTGCAGCCCGAGCGTCGACAGGATGTGCGACACGTAGTTCTTGACGGTCTTCTCTGCGAGGAACAGGCGCTCACCGATCTGGCGGTTCGTCATGCCCTCGCCGATCAGGTCGACGATCTGACGCTCCTGGGGCGAGAGCCCCTCGAGACGGTCGACCTCCTGGGCCTGCGGCGTGCGCAGCCGGTCGAGGATGCGCGCGGTGCTGACCGGGTCGAGCAGCGAGCCGCCGCCCGCGATGGTCCGCACGGCCCCCACGAGGTCGGAGCCGTGGATCTGCTTGAGGACGTAGCCCGAGGCCCCCGCGAGGACGGCCTGGAACAGCGCCTCGTCGTCCGCGAAGGACGTGAGCATGAGGCAGCCGATCTCCGGCATCTCGGAGCGCACGTCGCGGCAGACCTCGACGCCCGAGCCGTCGGGCAGGCGCACGTCGAGCACGGCGACGTCCGGTCGCACCGCACGGATGCGCGGCAGGGCCGAGGCTGCGGTGCCGGCCTCGCCGACGACCTGGATGTCGTCCTCGGCCTCGAGGAGGGCGGCGACGCCGCGGCGGACGACCTCGTGGTCGTCGAGGAGGAAGACCCGGATGGGGTCGGGGGTGGTGCCCATAGGGAGAACTTATCGGAGTTGTGTCAGAACGAGGGTGCCGGACGAGCAGGACGCCCGACGGCGCCGCTCCCGCAGGAGCACCTGCTCGACGTCACAGCGCGCGGGCGGGCGACGCCCCTGCGGCGGTCCTACGGTGGGGAGATGCCGTCGCACTCCCCCGTCCCCGTCCAGAACCGTCGGCGGAGGCCCCGCTTCACGGGCCTCATCAAGCCCCACGAGGCCTTCCCCGCGATCGCCCGGCTCGACCGCCGCATGAACGAACGGACCTACGGGCGACGGCTGGGCCCGCAGGCCGATGCCGCGCTCGTGCGGCTCTCGACGGCGGCGAACCACAGCGTCCTGTGGATGGTGCTCGGTGCCGGGCTGGCCGCGACCGGTGCCCGGGGGCGCCGTGCCGCGGTGCGGGGCCTGGGGACGCTCGCGGTCGCGAGCGCGACCGCGAACCTGCTCGGCAAGGGGCTGTTCGGCGGTGATCGTCCCGCTGCGGACGTGCTGCCGCTCGTGCGGCGGCTGCGCCGCTACCCGACCACCCCGTCGTTCCCGTCCGGCCACTCGGCGTCGGCCGCGGCGTTCGCGACGGGGGTGGCCATCGAGTGGCCCGCCGCCGGGCTCGTCGTCGCGCCCGTCGCGGGGGCGGTCATGTACTCGCGCCTGCACGTGGGCGCGCACTGGTTCTCGGACGTCGTCGGGGGTGCCGCGCTCGGGGTCGGGCTCGCCGTGCTCGGCCGGTGGCTCGTTCCCTCTCCCCCCGGACCCGCACCCGACGTGCCTGCCGGGCCCCCCACCGACGTCCCCGCTCTCCCCGACGGCGAGGGCTTGTTCGTCGTCGTCAACACGTCCGCCGGGTCCGGGCGGATCCTCAAGGAGGACCCTCTCGAGGTCCTCCGCCGCGACCTCCCGAAGGCCCGGGTGCACGTCCTCGCCGAGGGGGACGACCTGCACGAGCTGTACGACCTGGCGGCACGCGGCCAGGCCGACCGTGCCGACCGTGCCGACCAGGCCGGTCATGCCGGTCATGCCGGCACGACCTCCGACGACGTCCGCCCCGCGGTCGCGCTCGGGATCAGCGGAGGCGACGGCACGGTCTCGACCGCGGCTGCTGCCGCCCGGGAGCACGGGCTCCCGCTCGTGGTCCTGCCCGGCGGGACGCTCAACCACTTCGCCAAGGCGGCCGACCTCACGTCGATGTCCGCGACGGTCGACGCGGTCCGGACCGGTTCGGGCGTGAGCGTCGACGTCGCCGAGCTCCGCGTCGACGGCAAGGACCCGCTCACGGTGCTCAACACCTTCTCGCTCGGCATCTACCCCGAGCTCGTCTCGCAGCGCGAGCGCGCCGAGAAGCGGCTCGGGAAGTGGCCGGCGACCGTGTGGGCCACCTCGCGCGTCCTGCGCTCGGCCGCCCCGCTGCGGCTGTCCGTGGACGGCGTGGTCGGCTCGTACTGGTCGTTCTTCGCGGGCGTCGACAAGTACGTCCCGCAGAACCTCGCCCCTGTCGAGCGCATCCGGCTCGACGACGGCGTCCTCGACGTCCGCACGGGCCGCGCCGAGAAGCGCTACAGCAGGGTGCGGCTGTTCCTCGAGACCGTCGCGGGCGGCGGCGCGTCCTCGCTCGCGCGGCGCGTCCAGCCTCTCGAACGCCACCTCGCGGTCGACTCGTGGACGACGCCCGACCTCGCGCTGCGCTTCGGGGACGGCCCGCCGCACGACCCGGTGATCCTCGCGCACGACGGCGAGACGCTCGAGATCGACGGCGACCGCGTCGTCGACGCGACGCTCACCATGGTGCCCGGCGGTCTCCGGATCTACGCACCCACGGACCCGACGGCGGGCTGAGGCCGAGCGTGCCAGGGGACGGCCCGTCTCCTGGACGTGCCGTCGCGTGCCGTCGCGCACGGCACGACGGGAGCACCGCCGTCGGGCCGGGGGGGGCGCTCCCCCGCCGCCCGCCGGCGCAGCGCGGGCCGCGCGGTCCTCTCGCCGTCCGGTGCGTGACCGTCCCGCCCCGCCGTCGCAGGTCGGCGTTAGTCTCGGCGTGTGAGCACGCCTGAGGAGAGCACCCAGAACGACCGCACCCCGTCGCTGCCGTCGGGCGGCGGGCGGACCGAGGCCGGGGACCGCGTCGCGGCCGTCGCGGCCTCGCTCGCGGACGAGCTCGTCGCGATCCGGCGAGACATCCACGCGCACCCCGAGGTCTCGCGGGCCGAGACCCGCACCACGGCGCTGATCGCCGACCGCCTGCGCGCAGCCGGGCTCGTGCCGCGCCTGCTGCAGGGCACCGGGCTGGTGTGCGACGTCGGAGGAGCCGAGGGGCCCGACGGCGAGACGCGCGGGCGGGTCGCACTGCGAGCCGACATCGACGCGCTGCCGCTCCAGGACCGCTGCGAGCTGCCGTGGGCCTCGACCGTCCCGGGGGTCGCGCACGCGTGCGGTCACGACGTCCACACGACCGTGGTGCTCGGGGCGGGCCTGGTCCTGGCCGAGCTCGCGCAGCGAGGAGAGCTCACGCGCCCCGTGCGGCTGATCTTCCAGCCCGCCGAGGAGGTCCAGCCCGGCGGCTCGCTCGACGTGATCGCGCAGGGCGGCCTCGACGGCGTCGACGAGATCTACGCGGTCCACTGCGACCCCAAGGTCGACGCCGGGCAGATCGGTACGCGCATCGGCCCCATCACCTCGGCCTCGGACGAGGTGTCGGTGACCATCACCTCGCCGGGCGGCCACACGTCGCGCCCGCACCTGACGGGCGACGTCGTCTACGCGCTCGGCCAGGTCATCACCCAGGTGCCGGCCGTGCTCGGGCGCCGGCTCGACCCGCGCTCGGGCGTCAACCTCACGTGGGGCGCGGTGCACGCCGGCTCGGCGCACAACGCGATCCCCAGCACCGGGACCGTCCGGGGGACGCTGCGCTGCCTCGACGTGCGGGCCTGGGAGTTCGCGGGCCAGGTGCTCCACGACGCGGTCGAGCAGGTCGTGGCCCCCTACGAGGTCGAGGTGACCGTGAACCACACGCGCGGCGTGCCGCCGGTCGAGAACGCCGAGGACTGCACGGGGGCGCTCGAGGCGGCCGCGCGCGACGTGCTCGGGCCGGCCTCGGTGCTGCTGACCGAGCAGTCGCTCGGCGGGGAGGACTTCGCCTGGTACCTGACCAAGGTGCCCGGCGCCATGGCGCGGCTCGGGACCCGGACGCCCGGCGGCCGCTCGTACGACATCCACCAGGGCGACCTGCAGGTCGACGAGTCGGCGATCGGTGCCGGGGTCCGGCTGCTCGCGCGCGTCGCGCTGGGCTGAGCGGGCGGGGCGGGCTCGGCGACGGGCACGGCGGGCACCCAGACCGGTCCAGCGACGGGCACGGCGGGCACCCAGACCGGTCCAGCGGCGGCGACCGGACGGCTCCCGGCGTCCCCAGCCATCGCCTGTCGTGGTTGCTCGACACAACCAGGTGTCCGATCCGTGGACCGAGAACGACCACGGCTGAGACGCCAGATGACGCTTCCATAACGAAGCGGCGTCGTTACCCGCAAGTAACGTCCACGATTCAAGGACGTGGCTAGTGTTCGATCCATACAGGCCGACGGACTCCGTGACCTTCCCGTGCAACGGCGCGCGGGTGGGTCCCGGTCATCTCCGTGAGGCCAACGACGAGATCGACAGGAGCTCATGGTGAAGAGAGCAACGCAGATGACCGCGCTCGCGGCGGTCGCCGCGCTGACGCTGGCCGCATGTGGCAGCGCGCCCGACGAGGGTGGCAGCACGGGAACGGCGGGAGGCTCCGAGTCGAGCTTCAAGGCCTGCATGGTGTCCGACGCCGGCGGGTTCGACGACAAGTCCTTCAACGAGTCGGGCTACAACGGCCTCATGGCTGCGGAGAAGAACCTGGGCATCCAGACCGCCACGGCGGAGTCGAAGGAGGAGTCGAACTTCGCTCCGAACATCGACAACCTGATCTCCGAGAACTGCAACATCATCGTCACGGTCGGCTTCCTGCTCGCGACCGCCACGGGCGACGCGGCCCAGGCGAACGCCGACGTCGACTTCGCGATCGTCGACTCGACGGCGCAAGACGCTGACGGCAACACGATCGAGCTCGACAACGTCAAGCCCATCAGCTTCGACACCGCCCAGGCCTCGTTCCTCGCCGGCTACCTCGCCGCGGGCATGAGCAAGACGGGCACGGTCGCCACCTACGGCGGTCTGCAGATCCCGTCCGTGACGATCTTCATGGACGGCTTCGTCGACGGCGTCGCGAACTACAACGAGACGCACGGCACCGACGTCAAGACCCTCGGCTGGAACAAGGAGACGCAGAACGGCTCGTTCGCCGGCGGCTTCGAGGACCAGTCCCAGGGCCAGCAGCTCACGCAGACCTTCATCGACCAGGGCGCGGACATCATCATGCCCGTCGCCGGTCCGGTCGGTGTCGGCACGCTCGCCGCGGCCAAGGACGCGACCGACGTCTCGGTCATCTGGGTCGACGCCGACGGCTTCGAGACCAACCCCGACTCGGGCGACCTGATCCTGACCTCGGTCCTCAAGGAGATCGGTGCGGGCGTCGAGGACGTCATCACCGCAGCCTCCGAGGACGAGTTCTCGAACGAGCCCTACGTGGGCACGCTCGAGAACGGCGGCGTGGACATCGCGCCGTACCACGACTTCGAGTCCAAGGTCCCGCAGGAGCTCAAGGACGAGATCGACCAGCTCCGCAAGGACATCATCGACGGCACCATCGTCGTGGAGTCCCCGAGCTCGCCGTGACCTGACGCTGTACCTCGTGGTCGAGCCGGCCCGGCATCCTCGCCGGGCCGGCTCGACCAGTCTTGGGCTAACGTCACAGGCAAGGCTGCCTGTGCATCGAAGGGACCGTACGTGAAGCTGGAGCTCCGCGGTATCACCAAGTCGTTCGGACCGCTCGTCGCCAACGACCACATCGACCTCGTCATCGAACCGGGGCAGATCCATGCCCTCCTCGGGGAGAACGGCGCAGGCAAGAGCACGTTGATGAACGTGCTGTTCGGCCTCTATCAGGCCGACTCGGGCGCCATCCTGCTCGACGACGAGGAGCGCGCCTTCCGGGGACCGGGTGACGCGCTCGCCGCCGGGATCGGCATGGTGCACCAGCACTTCATGCTCGTGCCCGTGTTCACCGTCGCAGAGAACGTCATGCTCGGGCACGAGGACGTCAAGGCCGGGGGGTTCCTGGACCTCGAGGCCGCCCGTGCCCGCGTCCGCGACCTGTCCGCGCGGTTCGGCTTCGGCCTGGACCCGGACGCCGTCGTCGAGGACCTGCCGGTCGGCGTGCAGCAGCGCGTCGAGATCGTCAAGGCGCTCGCACGCGAGGCCAAGGTCCTCATCCTCGACGAACCCACCGCGGTGCTGACCCCGCAGGAGACCGACGAGCTGATCGAGATCATGCGACAGCTCAAGGCCTCGGGCACCTCGATCGTCTTCATCACGCACAAGCTGCGCGAGGTCAAGGCCGTCGCGGACGTCATCACGGTCATCCGCCGTGGCGCCGTCGTCGGCAAGGCCGAGCCGACGGCCTCGGAGACCGAGCTCGCGTCGCTCATGGTGGGACGCTCGGTCTCGCTCGGCCTCGACAAGGCACCCGCGAAGCTCGGTGACGAGACCTTCGTGGTCACGGACCTCACGGTCCTCGCGCCCAACGGGCAGGCCGTCGTGGACCGCGTCTCGTTCTCGGTCGCGCAGGGCGAGATCCTCGCCGTCGCGGGCGTGCAGGGCAACGGGCAGACCGAGCTCACCGAGGCCATCCTCGGGTTGATCCCCTCTGCGGAGGGGTCGATCGAGCTGCACGGCAAGGAGCTGCGGGGGCTCTCGCCCGACGCGGCCCTCGACGCCGGGATCGGGTTCGTCCCCGAGGACCGCAAGGTCGACGGCCTCGTCCTCGACTTCACGGTCGCGGAGAACCTCGTGCTCGACCTCTACGACAAGTCCCCGTACGCGCGGGGCATCGCGCTCAACCTGCCGGAGATCCGGCGCAACGCCGAGCACCGCATCACGGAGTTCGACATCCGCACGCAGGGCCCCGGCCAGGAGGTCGGCCGGCTCTCGGGCGGCAACCAGCAGAAGGTCGTCCTCGCGCGCGAGCTCTCGCGACCGCTCAAGCTCTTCATCGCGAGCCAGCCGACGCGCGGCGTGGACGTGGGTTCCATCGAGTTCCTGCACCGCCGCATCGTCCAGGAGCGTGACAACGGCACGCCGGTGATCATCGTCTCGACCGAGCTCGACGAGGTCGTGGAGCTCGCCGACCGGATCGCCGTGATGTACCGCGGGCGCATCGTGGGCTTCGTCCCCCCGACGACCTCCCGCGAGGTGCTCGGCCTCATGATGGCCGGCGTGCCCTACGACGAGGCCACCGCACAGGTGACCGACCAGACCGACACGACGGGAGCAACCCAGTGACCGACCAGCAGCCCGTCCCTCCGGCGACGGGGGAGCCGGCCCCCGAGGCGCCGCGCGCGGCGAAGCCCGCGAGCGACGCCCGCTGGGCTGCGACCTTCCGGGAGATCACGACGGGCCCGTTCGGCGTCACCGTCCTGGCGTTCGTCCTCGCGCTCGTCATCGGCGGGCTCCTGATCATCGTCACCGACCCTGACGTGACCGCCGCCGCGAGCTACCTCTTCGCCAAGCCCGCCGACTTCTTCGGCGCGGCCTGGAGCGCCGTGAGCGACGCCTACTCGGCGATGTTCCGCGGCGCGGTCTTCAACTACGAGGCCCCCACGTTCGCTCGTGGCATCCGCTCGCTGACCGAGACCATGACGGTCTCGACGCCGCTCATCATCGCGGCCCTCGGCGTGGCGGTCGGCTTCCGCGCGGGCCTGTTCAACATCGGCGCCCAGGGGCAGGTCCTCATGGGTGCTGCGATCGGTGGCTACGTCGGCTTCGCCTGGAGCCTGCCGCCCGTCCTGCACCTGCTGCTCGCGCTGCTCGGCGGCGTGCTCGCGGGTGGGTTCTGGGCAGGCATCGCCGGGTTCCTCAAGGCCCGTACGGGTGCGCACGAGGTGATCGTGACGATCATGCTGAACTACGTCGCGCTCTACCTGGTCGCGTGGTTCCTCACGACCAGCGCGTTCACCCGGCCCGGCTCCAACCAGCCCAAGAGCCCGGGCGTCAAGGACACGGCCCAGCTGCCGCTGCTGCTCGGCGACCAGTTCCGCCTCAACGCGGGCTTCCTGGTCGCGATCCTCGCCGCGGTCTTCGTCTGGTGGCTCATGTCCCGCTCGACGTGGGGCTTCCGGTTCCGCGCGGTGGGCTCCAACCCGCAGGCCGCCCGGACCGCAGGCATGGGCGTGGCGTCCTCGTTCGTGCTCGTCATGGTCGTCTCGGGTGCCCTCGCGGGCCTCGCCGGTGCCGTGCAGATCCTCGGCACCGAGAAGGCGCTGACCGGTGGGATCGCCGGATCCATCGGGTTCGACGCGATCACCGTCGCCCTGCTGGGCAGGTCCAAGCCGCTCGGCATCTTCTTCGCCGGTCTGCTGTACGCCGGGCTCAACGTGGGTGGCAGGGCCATGGAGGCCTCGACGGGTACGTCGATCAACATCGTCCTGGTCATCCAGTCGCTCGTCGTGCTCTTCATCGCGGCCCCGCCGCTCGTGCGGGCGATCTTCCGGCTGCCCGCCCCGAACCCCGTCGTCGTGAAGGGAGCCAGCGCATGACCGCCATGGCCGCACCGCGTACCCAGGTCGCTGCCGTGACGGCGACCCGCAGCTGGAAGGTCCCCATCACGCTCGGGGTCTTCGGCCTGCTCTCGTTCGTCCTGTTCGGTCTCCTGGGACCTGCTGGTTCCGTGACGACCTTCGGGATCTCGACGGGGGCCGACCTCCTCAAGTTCGACCCGGTCGAGCTCCCCACGCGGGCCACCGCGATCGTCCTCTCGGTGCTCTGCCTGCTCCTGGCGGGCTACGCGACCGTGCGGGTCCGCGCGGACCAGCCGGTGGGCCGTTGGGTGCTCGCGGTCTTCGGCGTGCTGTGGGTCCTGACGTTCCTCGTGTGGGCCGTCGCGGACAAGAGCACGTCGATCGTGAGCCTCCTGCAAGGCTCGCTGCTCCTCGCCGTCCCGCTCGCGTTCGGTGCGCTCGGCGGTCTGCTCAACGAGCGGGCCGGCGTCGTCAACATCGCGATCGAGGGTCAGCTGCTCACGGGCGCGTTCGGCGCCGCGGTGCTCGCCTCGGTCGTGGGCAACGCGTACGTGGGTCTGGTGGCCGCGCCGCTCGCCGGGCTGCTGATCGGCGCGATGCTCGCACTGTTCACGGTCAAGTACCACGTGAACCAGATCATCGTCGGTGTCGTGCTCAACGTGTTCGCGGTGGGTCTGACGAGCTTCCTGTTCTCCTCGGTGCTCAAGAACGACCCCGCGACGCTCAACACGCCCCCGCGCCTGCCGACGCTCCCGATCCCGCTGCTCTCCGAGATCCCGATCATCGGTCCGGTCCTGTTCCGCCAGTCGATCATCGTGTACCTGCTCTACGTCGCGGTCATCGTCATCAGCATCGCGCTCTTCCGCACACGCTGGGGCCTGCGCGTCCGCTCGGTCGGGGAGTACCCCCAGGCCGCGGACACGGTCGGCATCAACGTGAACCGCACCCGGTGGGGCAACGTCCTGCTCGGGTCCATGGTCGCGGGCCTCGGCGGCGCGTTCTTCACGATCGGGTCCGTGGGAGCGTTCGGCCAGGAGATGACGGCGGGCAAGGGGTACATCGCGCTCGCCGCGATGATCCTGGGCCGCTGGAGCCCGTGGGGCGCCCTAGGAGCCGCGCTGCTCTTCGGGTTCGCCGACAAGCTGCAGCAGGTGCTCGGCGTCCTCGAGACCCCGATCCCCAACCAGTTCATGCTCATGCTGCCCTACGTCGTGACGATCTTCGCGGTCGCCGGCCTGGTCGGTCGCGTGCGCGGGCCCGCTGCCGCGGGCGAACCGTACGTGAAGGGATGACCGGATGAGCGACGAGACACCGACGATCGACTGGGAGGCCCTGCGGGTCGCCGCCCGGGCCGCGATGGAGAAGGCGTACGCGCCGTACTCCTCGTTCAAGGTCGGGGCGGCCGCGCTGGTCGACGACGGCCGGCTGGTCACGGGAGCCAACATCGAGAACGCGGCGTACGGCGTGACGCTGTGCGCCGAGTGCTCGCTCGTGAGCGACCTGATCGGGAGCGGGGGCGGGCGCCTCGTGGCGTTCGCGTGCGTCGACGGGCACGGCGACGTGCTCATGCCGTGCGGTCGGTGCCGCCAGCTCCTGTGGGAGCACGGCGGGCCCCGGCTGCTCGTGGAGACGACTCGCGGCATCAAGCCCATGACCGATGTGCTGCCCGACGCTTTCGGGCCCGAGGATCTGGTGGAGAGAGCATGAGCACGCAGAGCACTCCGGTGGGCGCCTCCGGCGCGCTGCCGAACAAGGAGACCGAGTCGTTCGACGCGGTCGACGTCATCCGCACCAAGCGGGACAAGGGCCGCCTGTCGGCCGAGCAGATCGACTGGGTCATCGACGCCTACACGCGCGGTGTCGTGGCCGAGGAGCAGATGGCCGCCCTCAACATGGCGATCCTGCTCAACGGCATGGACCGTACGGAGATCGCTCGCTGGACCGCGGCCATGATCGCCTCGGGCGAGCGCATGAACTTCTCGGCGCTCTCCCGACCCACGGCCGACAAGCACTCGACGGGGGGCGTCGGAGACAAGATCACGCTGCCGCTCGCCCCGCTCGTCGCGGTGTTCGGCGTGGCCGTCCCGCAGCTCTCGGGGCGCGGCCTCGGGCACACCGGGGGCACGCTCGACAAGCTCGAGTCCATCCCCGGCTGGCGCGCCGCGCTGACGAACGAGCAGATGATGAACCAGCTCGAGCACGTGGGCGCCGTCATCTGCCAGGCGGGCTCGGGCCTGGCCCCGGCCGACCGCAAGCTCTACGCGTTGCGCGACGTCACGGCCACGGTCGAGGCGATCCCGCTCATCGCGTCCTCGATCATGAGCAAGAAGATCGCCGAGGGCACGGGGGCGCTCGTCCTGGACGTCAAGGTCGGCTCGGGTGCGTTCATGAAGGACCTCGAGCAGGCGCGCGAGCTCGCGCGCACCATGGTGGACCTGGGCACGGACGCGGGGGTCCGCACGGTCGCGCTGCTGACCGACATGTCGACCCCGCTCGGCCTCACGGCCGGCAACGCGCTCGAGGTCCGCGAGACGCTCGAGGTGCTCTCCGGCGGGGGCCCGCGCGACGTCGTCGACCTCACGGTCGCGCTCGCGGTCGAGATGCTCGACGCGGCGGGCAAGCCCGTCCCGGAGGAGGAGGTGCGGCACGCGCTCTCGAACGGCCGGGCCATGGACAAGTGGCGCGAGATGATCGCGGAGCAGGGCGGCGACGCCCGCGCACCGCTGCCCGTGGCACGCGAGAAGGAGCACGTGGTCGCGGACCGCGACGGCGTGCTCTCGCACCTGGACGCGTTCGGCGTGGGTGTCGCGGCCTGGCGCCTCGGAGCGGGCCGTGCCCGCAAGGAGGACCCGGTGCAGGCCGGGGCCGGGATCGAGATCCACGCCAAGCCGGGCGACGTGGTCACCAAGGGGCAGCACCTGCTCACGCTCCACACCGACACCCCGGAGCGGTTCGACCGGGCGGTCGAGGCGCTCGACGGCGCCTGGGCCGTCGCGGACCCGGGCACGGTCGTCGAGACGCCGGCCCTGATCCTCGACCGGCTCGCCTGACATGACGTCGGAGGGGGAGGCCCCGGGGGACGCGGCACCGCGCGACCCGGCGGCTTCCCTGCCCGACGACCGTCGGCCGCGTTCGGTCTACGGGGTCGGCGAGGAGCCGGACATCCGCTTCAGCCTGGCCAACGAGCGCACCGCGCTCGCGTGGGTGCGCACGGGGCTCGGCCTGGTCGCGGGCGGGGTCGCGCTGACGTCCTTCGCGTCGTTCGCGGACCTCACCGGGTTCGTCGACCTGATCGCCGCGGTGGCCTGTCTCGCCGGGGCCGGGTTCGCGGGGTACGCGCTCCTCTCCTGGAAGCGCGTCGAGCGGGCGATCCGCCGGGGTGAACCGCTGCCGTCGCCGAACGGTCTGCCCGTGCTGGTCGCGGGCGTCGTCGTCCTGGCGCTGCTCGTGGCCGGGTACGCGGTCACCGAGGTCTGGCGGCGGTGACACCGCCGACCCGGGACCCCGGGCTCCAGCCCGAGCGCACGGCTCTGGCCTGGCAGCGCACGGTCCTCGCGGTCGTGATCGGTGCCATCCTGCTCGCGGTCGCGGGCCTGCGCGCGGGGCAGCCCGTCCTCGCGGCGTGCGCGGGGGTGCTCGCGGTCGCGACGCTCGTGCCCGCGGTCCTGCGGCCGCCGTCGGGCGGGCTGCCCCGCGACGGTCGGCTGCGGTCGTGGGGGTTCCTGGTCAGGGTCGCGTCGCTCGTGGGGACCCTGGGCCTGCTGGGCGCGGCGAGCGCGCTCGTCCGGCTGCTCTGAGGGCTGCGACGCGGGGAGCGAGGCCCTCGTTGGGCTCGAAGGATGGCAGGCTGTCCGGATGATCCTCGCCGACCTCCAGCTCACCCGGGTCCTGCGCGCAGCGGGCGCCGGCCGGGGTCCGTTGCCCCCGTCGCCCCCTGCGGGGCGCTACGTCCTGCCCGACGGCGCGGCCTCCTCGGCGCGTCGGGCCGCCCTGCGCGCGGGGCATCCCGGGCACGTCGCGGACCGGCTCGTCACTGTGCTCGAGTCGTTGCGCCCGTGGGAGCGCGAGCACGTGCTCGACCCTCTGCGTCGCCGTGCGGTCGCCCCTGACCAGCGCCGTGACCTCGCGGGCGGAACCGGCCCGGTGGCGGGCCGCCCGGTCGCCCAGGGCCAGGGTTCTGCTCCCGGCCGCCCCGACCTGCGCTTCCCGGAGCCGCTCGTGCTGGGCCGGGCCCGGGCGGTGCAGGTCGACGAGACGACGTGCGGGTCCGCGGTCCTCGCCGTCCTGGCCGCGGCGGGAGACCCCGTGGTCGCGCTGTGGCTCGTCGCGGGTACCGACGTCTCGCGAGGGGCCGGCGAGCACGTCGTGAGCGAGGGCCAGGTGGACGCGACCGCCCGGGAGCTCGAGACGTCGTCGGGCCGGTTCCAGGCGCTCCAGCGCCTCCTCAAGGCGCGCACGACGCGCGCCGCGCTCGGCCCCTTCCCGTGGCCCGGCGGGCTCGGGACGCCGCCCTGGACGGCCGCGCGCGACGCCCGCTACGCCGACGTGCGCTTCACGCACCAGATCGTCGCGGGCGGCGGCCCGGGCGACCCGGTGCTCGCGAGCGCGCTGCGGTCCGCAGCCGCGGGCGTGCCCGTGCCGCTGTACACGGGCGGCGACGTCGGGACCGGGTGGTCCACCGCGGTGCCGCGCCACGTGGTGCTGCTGGCCGGGGTGAGCGGGCCGCAGGACGGGACGGACGCGGACGGCGGGACGAGCGCGCACGGCGGGCGCTGGTGCTCGCTGTACGAGCCGTCGTCCGGGGCGCTGCACCGTGTGCGGGTCGCGGACCTCCTCGCGGGCACGCGCGTCGCGGGGGAGCCGAGCAAAGCCGTGCGCCGCGCGCTCGGGGGCTGGCCGCACGTCACCTGGGCGGTCCTGCCCGCCGGACGGGCTGGCGGGTCGCGCCGGGTCGGGTGACGATGGAGGGACGGCGAGAGGAGCACCCCATGAGCACCGTGCCCGGAGCGGAGGCCTGGCGAGACGCCGGGCTGGTCACGCCCGACGACGTCCCGACGAACCTGGTCGAGGAGGAGTCGCAGGGCGAGCCGACGCCCTCGCCCGAGGACGCAGAGGACTACACCCCGGGGACCCCACGACCCGACCTGGACGGTGAGGCCGCCGAGGCCGACGTCGTCGAGCAGGCGGCCGTGGTCCCGGTCGGCGAGGGCGGTGACGAGGATGCGGACGCCCCGGGGGGTCCTGGCGGCGACGGCGCGTGAGACAGCATGACCGCCCGTGACGCAGCCGTGACCTGCCCGGCGGGGCGGCCGTCGGGTGCACCCGTCCCGTGCCCGGTAGCGTGAGCGCATGACCTCCACACCCTCCTCAGTGAGCGAGACCGTCGCGGCGATCGCCGCGCTCCCCAAGGTCGTCCTCCACGACCACCTCGACGGCGGGCTGCGTCCCGCGACGATCATCGAGCTGGCCGCTGCGATCGGGCACGACCTGCCCGCGACCGAGCCGGACGCGCTGGGCACCTGGTTCGTCGAGTCGGCGGACTCGGGCTCGCTCGTGCGCTATCTCGAGACCTTCGACCACACCATCGCCGTCATGCAGACGCCCGAGGCGCTCGCGCGCGTCGCCCGCGAGTCCGTCCTCGACCTCGCCGCGGACGGCGTCGTGTACGCCGAGCAGCGCTGGGCCCCCGAGCAGCACCTGCAGCGCGGCCTGAGCCTGCAGGACACCGTGGACGCCGTCCAGGCCGGGCTCGAGGAGGGCGTGGCCCTCGCAGCGGCCCAGGGGCGCACGATCCGCGTGGGGCAGCTCGTCACCGCGATGCGGCACGCCGACCGCTGGCAGGAGATCGCCGAGCTCGCCGTGGCCAACCGTGGCAACGGCGTGGTCGGGTTCGACATCGCGGGTGCCGAGGACGGCTTCCCGCCCTCGCGCTTCCCCGACGTGTGGCAGTACCTGGCCGACGAGAACTTCCCCGTGACGATCCACGCGGGCGAGGCCTCGGGCGTCACGTCGATCGCCGAGGCGGTCCACCTGGGCCAGGCCTCGCGCGTGGGCCACGGCGTGCGCCTCATCGAGGACATCTCGTTCGACGAGAGCCACGGCACCGCGGCCCTGGGGCAGTTCGCCCACTGGGTCCGTGACCACCAGATCCCGCTCGAGCTGTGCCCCGTCTCCAACCTGCAGACCGGTGCGGCGGGCTCGATCGCGACGCACCCCATCACGCGCCTGAAGGAGCTCGACTTCGCGGTCACGCTCAACACGGACAACCGCCTCATGTCGCGCACGTCCATGACCCACGAGATGACGCTGCTCGTCGAGCAGGCCGGCTGGACGCTCGAGGACCTCTACGACGTCACGGCCACGGCCGCGTGGAGCGCCTTCATCCACCACGACGAGCGCCGCGCGCTCATCGACGACGTCATCCTCCCCGGTTACCAGGAGATCCAAGGAGCACAGCTGTGAGCACCGCAGGCACGTCCCCCCTGGACCGCGCGTCCCTCGCGCAGTTCGTCGACCACACCCTCCTCAAGCCCGAGGCGACCCGCGCGGACTTCGAGGCGCTCGTCGACGAGGGCGTCGCGCTCGGCGTCTACTCGGTGTGCGTCTCGCCCTCGGTCCTGCCGCTCGACGGCAAGGGCCTGAAGATCGCGACCGTGTGCGGGTTCCCGTCGGGCACCCACCACAGCGAGGTCAAGGCCGCGGAGGCGGCCCGTTCGGTCGCCGACGGCGCGGACGAGGTCGACATGGTCATCGACCTGGGTGCGGCCAAGGCGGGCGACTGGGCGTACGTCCAGGCCGACATCGCCGCTGTCCGTGCGGCGGTCCCGGCGCCCAAGGTGCTCAAGGTCATCATCGAGTCCGCCGCGCTGACGGACCACGAGATCGTCGAGGCGTGCCGCGCCTCGGAGGCCGCGGGTGCCGACTTCGTCAAGACCTCGACGGGCTTCCACCCGGCGGGCGGGGCCTCGACGCACGCGGTGTCCATCATGGCCGAGACCGTGGGCGGACGCCTCGGGGTCAAGGCCTCGGGCGGTGTGCGCACGCTCGCCGACGCGCTCGCGATGATCGAGCACGGGGCCACGCGCCTGGGCCTGTCGGGCACCGCTGCCGTGCTCGCGGGCTTCGACGGGATCGAGCCTGCTGAGAGCGGCTCGTCGGGCTACTGACACGTCCGTGCTGACCGAGGGGTGACCGTGCCTGGACGGGCGGTCACCCCTCGGCGCGTTCGGGGTTAGGCTAGCCTCACTTCGCCATCGCGGGCGGAGCGCACCTTGGAGGACCGCATGACAGACCCCACCCCCCGCAGGCCCGAGCGCGTCGCGACCCACGCCGTGGTCGTGCGCACCGAGCAGCTCACGCCGCACATGATCCGCGTCGTCCTCGGAGGGGACGGTCTCGACGGGTTCGACGCCGGCCCGTGCACCGACCACTACGTCAAGCTCCTCTTCCCGGACGCGGCTGGTCCCGAGGGCCGCGTCCCGATGCGCACGTACACGATCCGCTCGTGGGACCCCGTGGCGCGCGAGCTGGCCATCGACTTCGTGGCGCACGGCGACGAGGGCCTCGCCGGTCCGTGGGCGGCCGCCGCCCAGGTGGGCGACCCGATCTCCTTCTTCGGCCCCGGTGGTGACTACGCGCCGTCGGGCTCGGCGGACTGGCACCTGCTCGTGGGGGACGAGAGCGCGCTGCCCGCGATCGCCGCGGCTCTCGAGGCCATGCCCGACGGCGTGCCCGTCCTCGCGGTCGTCGAGGTCGCCTCGGCGGACGAGGAGCAGGCCCTCACGTCACCCGGAGCGCTCGACCTGCGGTGGGTGCACCGCGACGAGCACCCCGACCGCGCGCCCGGGGAGGCGCTCGTCGAGGCCGTCGAGGCGCTCACGTTCCTGCCCGGGACGCCACAGGTGTTCCTGCACGGCGACGCCGGGTTCGTGCGCACGCTGCGCCGCCACGTCCGGCTCGAGCGCCAGGTGCCCGTGACGTCGCTGTCCGCGTCGGGCTACTGGCGCCGTGGACGCACCGAAGAGGGCTGGCGTGCCGAGAAGGCCGACTGGAAGGCCGCCGTGGAGCGCGACGAGGAGCCTGCGCTGCGGTCCTGAGCGCCGGTCGCTCAGCGGGCGCGCTCGACGGCGATCGCGAGCGCGACCCGGTTGGGCATGTCGAGCTTGGTCATGGTGCGGCTCAGGTGCGTCTTGACCGTGGCCTCGGCACAGTAGAGGCGTTCGCCGATCTGTGCGTTGCTCAGCCCTTCCGCGACACCCTGGGCGATCTGGCGCTCGCGGTCGGTGAGCTGGTCGAGGAGCGCGCGGGCCCGCTGCTGCTCGCTCGTCACCTGTCCCTGCGCGACGCGCGAGACGACGTAGCGGACCACGCGGGGCGCCAGCACCGACTCGCCGTCCGCGACGGCGAGGACGCCCCCGATGAGCTCCGCCGGCGAGGCGTCCTTGAGCAGGAACCCGCCCGCACCGGACTCGAGCGCTCCCAGGACGTCCGTGTCGCTCTCGAAGCTCGTCAGGACCAGGACGACCGGAGGCTCGGGGAGCAGGCGCAGCGCGCGGGTCGCCTCGATGCCCTGGACCCTTGCCATGCGCAGGTCCATGAGCACCACGTCGGGACGGTGGGCGAGGAACGCCGGGACGGCCTCGTCGCCGTCGGTCGCCTCGGCCACCACCTCGATGCGCGGACTGCTCGACAGGATCAGGCGGAGGCCGGTGCGGACGAGCGCATCGTCGTCGACCAGGAGGACTCGGATCACGCGTCGATCGTAGGGCGAAGCACCCACACCTGGGCCCGCCGTCCGGTGAGGGCGTCTCAGTCGACGTCGACCGCGTCGCTCACCCACGGCAACCAGACGTCCACGACGAAGCAGCCCTCCTGGGGGCCGAGCGTGGCCCGCCCGCCGAGGAGCTTGGCCCGCTCGGCGATCCCCGTGATCCCCGCCCGGCTCCCAGGCGCTCGTGGGCCGGCGGACCCGGGGAGCGGATTGGTCACGCGCAGGCTCACGCCGCTCGCCGGGTCCCCGCCGAGGTCGATGAGGACCTCGCTCCCGGGCGCGTGCTTGTGCACGTTGGTCAGCGACTCCTGGAGGATCCGGTAGGTCGCTCGCGCCACGTGCGGGCTGATCGACGAGGCGTCGTTGAAGACGACCGTCGCGACGAGCCGCGTGCCGGCCGCCCGGGTGGTGGCGAGCAACGCAGGAAGGTCGGACAGCGTGCCCCCTGCCCTCTGCGCCTGCCGGTGGGCGAGCCCGTCCGGGTCGCGAAGGATCTCGATCAGGTCCCGGAGGTCCTCGAGCGACCGGTGGGCGTTCTCACGGACCACCTTGGCCGCGTCGCGGAGCTGCCCGTCCTCCTCGGGGACCGACACCTCGAGCACTCCCGAGTGGAGCGAGACCAGGGAGAGGCTGTGGGCCAGGGTGTCGTGCACCTCACGCGCGATGAGCTGACGCTCCTGCTGGCGCGCGACCTCCTCCTGCTGGCGGGTCACCTCGTCCCTCAGCTCCTCGGTGACCACGTCCTTGCGGGCGACCTCGTCGCGCAGGTGCTCGGCCACGACCTCGTGGCGCTGGGCCTCGCCACGGAACCGTCCCACCTGGTAGTGGGCGCGGCGCGCCCAGCCGACGCTCACCGAGAGCGCGAGCCCGGCCGCCGCGAGGAGCACGTACACCCACTCCGGCGCACCGACGGCCTCGGTGGACCCTGTCGCCGTGAACGAGAAGATGCGTCCCTCGACGGGCCGCAGGGCGTCGCGGGTCAACGAGATGATCGTGGCGAGAGCCGTGAGCGCGCCCAGCAGCCATCCGACCCGGACCGGGCGCGACGAGACGACCCAGGACAACGCCACGAGGGCGCCGATCGCGTCCAGGGGGAAGAGGAGCGCGCCCCCGCAGGCGATCAGGCAGACCGCGACCGGGTAGCGGCGGCGGAACACGAGCATGGTCGCGATGCCGACCGCGGACGCCCAGCCGATCAGGACCCAGAGGAAGACCACGTCCGAGATCTCCGGGCCGTCCACGCCGTCGAGCGTCCCCGCTGCGGAGCCCGCGAAGGCGATGCACACGGACGAGGCGACGAACGACGCGACGACGATCCACACGGTCGAGGCACGGGACCACCAGCGTCGGCCGTCCGTCGGCCGGTCGGGGACCGTTCCGGGGGAGGGTTCGGACGCGGCGGCAGGAACCGCTGCCGGACGGCGACCCTGGTGAGCAGCGGCCTGTCCTTGCCCCTGCTGCCGTGGCGGCGGCCAAGAACCACCCGTCGGGCCGGCGCCCGCCCACCCCGGAGGCACGGGGCGGCCGGGGGGCGGCGTCGCGCGAGGCCAGGGAGAGCCCGAGGGCGGGTACGGGGTGGTCACGGCCCCAGCGTAGGGAACACCACCGACGGCGGGGTCCGTCGACCGGTTCGGGAGGCCAGGGGCCACGTACGACTTTCGGTGCGCTGGTCGTACCCGGTCCGCCGACGCGCCCGCCCGGTGCGACGCGATGGAGTGGTCCCGTACCGATCCGGAACCACGAGAGGCCCTCCCATGAACAGCGATCCGACGCAGCAGCTGCCCGTCCAGCAGCCGCCCGTCCAGCAGTACCCGCAGCAGCAGTACCCGAACCCGCCCTTCCCGGGGCACCCGCAGCCGCCCCTCGCCCCCGTGCCGCGCAAGTCGTTCTTCGCGCGGCACAAGGTCCTCACGGTCTTCCTGGCGATCCTCGCGCTGGTGGTCGTCGTCTCGGTCGCGTCCGGCCTCGGGGGCGACGAGCCGGCTGGCACCACGGGGACGGTGGGCACGACCGGGACCGGCGACGCAGCCGCGGAGGGCGAGCCCGACGGGCAGGCTCCGGCCGCACCGGAGGAGACGGTGCCCGGCATCGGCACGGCCGTGCGCGACGGGAAGTTCGAGTTCACCGTCACGGCCGTCGAGCCGGGCGTCGCCAGCGTGGGCGACGAGCTCCTGAGCGTCGACGCCCAGGGGCAGTTCGTCCTGGTCCACGTCACGGTGACGAACGTCGGCGACGCGGCCCAGATGTTCGACGCGAGCTCGCAGAAGCTGTTCGACGCCCAGGGGCGCGAGCACTCGGCCGACTCCACGGCCGGGATCTACCTGGGAGACGCCAACAGCTTCCTCAACGACATCAACCCCGGCAACTCGATCCAGGGCATCGTGGTGTTCGACGTCCCTGCCGACGCGGTGCCGGCGAGCATCGAGCTGCACGACTCGTTCATGTCGGGTGGCATCTCGGTCGCACTGGGCTGACGGCCCGTCCTGGACAGGTCTCGCCGGGAACGACGGAGGCCGTCCCCCGCTCCGTGAAGGAGCGAGGGACGGCCCCTGGGCTGCGTCCCGTCAGATCCCGAGCGCCTCCGCGACGTCGCGACGGACGTGGTCCAGCCGGGTCCGCGCGAACGCGCGGGCGGCCGTGAGGTCGTCGTAGCTCGCGTCGGGCGCGACCGGGACGATGACCTCGAGGTAGCACTTGACCTTGGGCTCGGTGCCGCTGGGGCGCACGATGACCCGGGTCCCGTCCGCGGACAGCAGCCGCACGCCGTCGGTCGGGGGCAGGCCGTCGAGGCCGTCCGAGAGGTCGACGACCTCGCTCACCCCCGAGCCCGCGAGCGTCCGCGGGGGCGCTGCGCGCAGCCGCGACATGGCCGCCGTGATCTGGTCCAGGTCCGTGAACCGGGCCGAGAGCTGGTCGGTCACGTGCAGGCCGTGCGCGCGCGCCAGGTCGTCGAGCGCGTCGACGAGCGTGCGCCCCTCGGCCTTGAGCCGGTTGGCGAGCTGTGCGAGGAGCAGCGCGGCGCTGATGCCGTCCTTGTCGCGCACGTTCTGCGGGTCCACGCAGTACCCGAGCGCCTCCTCGTAGCCGTAGACCAGGCCGTCGACGCGCGAGATCCACTTGAACCCCGTGAGCGTCGAGGCGTAGCCCAGGCCGTGGCTCTCGGCGATCTTGCGCAGCAGCCGCGAGGACACGATCGAGCTCGCGAAGAACTGCGTCCCGGGCGCGATGCGCAGCCGTGCCGCCCGCTTGCCGATCTCCTCACCGAGGAGCGAACCCACCTCGTCGCCGTGCAGCATGCGCCACCCGTTCGAGCGCGCGGTCTCGGCCCCCTGGTAGGTCCCGACGCGCGGGTCGTAGACCGCCAGCGCGCACCGGTCGGCGTCCGGGTCGTTCGCGATCACGAGGTCCGCCTTGGCGTCCTGCGCGTACGCGAGCGCGAGGTCGATCGCGCCGGGCTCCTCCGGGTTGGGGAAGGCCACGGTCGGGAACAGGGGGTTCGCCTCGAACTGCTCGGCGACGCTGATGACGTCGGTGAAGCCCGCGTCCTCGAGGACCCGGTTGACGACCGCCCCGCCCACGCCGTGCAGCGGGGTCGCGACGATGCGCAGGTCGCGCGCCGCGCCGTCGGACAGGCGGCCCACCGACTCGACGTAGCCGAGCGCGAGGTCCCGGCCCAGGACGGTCCAGCCGTCGACCGCCCGCGGAACCCGTGCGGCCACCGGGGCACGGCGGATCGCTGCGGCGATCTCGGCGTCGTACGGGGGCACGATCTGGGCGCCCTGACCCGAGTCGGTCACGACCCGTCCGCCGAGGTAGACCTTGTAGCCGTTGTCCTGGGGAGGGTTGTGGCTCGCGGTGACCATGACGCCCGCGTCGGCGCCCAGGTGGCGCACTGCGTAGGCGAGGACGGGAGTGGGGAGGGCCGACGGGAGGATCGACGCCTCGACGCCCGCGGCGGTGAAGACCGCCGCGCTGTCCTGGGCGAACGTGTGCGAGTGGTGGCGGGCGTCGTAGCCGATGACGACCCGCGGGGTCTGGCCGGGCAGCGCGTCGCGCAGGAACGACGCGAGGCCGGCGGCCGCCCGGATGACGACCGCGCGGTTCATGCGGTTGGGGCCGGCCGCCATCTCGCCCCGGAGGCCTGCCGTACCGAACTGCAGCGTCCCGGAGAAGCGGTCTCGGAGCTCGGCGCGGGCCCGCGCGCGCACCTCGTGGTCGCGCGGGTCGGGCGAGTCGGCCTCCGTGAGCAGCGTGCGCAGCTCGACCTGGTCGGCGGGCTCGGGGTCCGCCTCGATCCAGGCCTCGACCTGCTCGAGGAAGGCCGCGTGGCCGGCGCCGGCCTCGTACCCGGGGTCGTCGACCTCGTTGGCCAGGGGCTCGGGGTTCGTCATCTCACACCAACTTCGCGATCTGGGCGAGCAGGGAGCTGATCCGGGGGCCGGCTGCCTGGCCGGCCTCGATGACCTCGCCGTGCGAGAGCGGCGTGGGGCTGATCCCCGCAGCGAGGTTGGTCACGAGCGAGATGCCCAGCACCTCGAGCCCCGCGTGCCGTGCGGCGATGGCCTCGAGGGTGGTCGACATGCCCACCAGGTCCGCACCCAGGATCCCGGCCATGCGGACCTCGGCCGGGGTCTCGTAGTGCGGGCCGGGGAACTGCGCGTAGACGCCCTCGCCGAGCGACCCGTCGACCGTCCGGGCCAGGTCGCGCAGGCGCGGGGAGTACAGGTCGGTGAGGTCGACGAACGTGGCGCCCTCGAGAGGTGAGGTCGCGGTGAGGTTGATGTGGTCGCGGATGAGGACCGGGGTGCCCGGCCCGTGGTCCAGGTTCAGGCCACCGCAGCCGTTCGTGAGGATGACGGTCTGCGCGCCGGTCGCGGCAGCGGTCCGGACGCCGTGGACGACGTGGCGCACGCCCTTGCCCTCGTACAGGTGCGTGCGCGACCCGAGCACGAGCGCGTGGCGGACCGAGCCGTCGGCGCGCTCGATCCGGATCGAGCGGGTCGTGCCCACGTGCCCGGCCACGGCCGGCTTGGAGAAGCCGGGGATCTCGTTCGTGGGGATCTCCGCGACGACGTCGCCCAGGAGCTCGGCCGCGCCGCCCCAGCCGGACCCGAGCACGAGGGCCACGTCGTGCCCCTCGATCCCGGTGGCGTGGGCGATGTGGTCGGCAGCGGCGCGGGCCACGAGGAACGGGTCGGTGGTGGGGTCGTCGAGAGACAAGGTCGTCGTCATAGGACGAGGCTAACCGTTCTTGGGCCTCGCGCCCCGCCGAAGGCCCACCCGGCGACCGGCTGACCGATCTGTCCGCATGCTGACACGGTGACCTCGGACTTCCTGACACAATGGCACCCGTGACGAACGAGAACAGTGACCTGCAGGCCAGCCGTATCGTGATCGTGGGCGGTGGTCCCGGAGGCTACGAAGCGGCCCTCGTCGCCCGCCGGCTCGGCGCGGACGTCACGGTGGTCGAGCGCCAGGGGCTCGGGGGAGCCGCGGTGCTCACCGACGTCGTCCCCTCCAAGACGCTCATCGCGACCGCCGACTGGATGACCATCGCGGACCGCGCAGCCGACCTCGGCATCCGCCTGCCCGTCGACACGGTCAAGGCCGCCCACCCGGCCATGCGTCGGCACATGGTGGACCTCGACGCCGTCAACACCCGAGTCATGGCGCTCGCGGCGGCCCAGTCGGCCGACATCCACGCACGCCTCGAGCGCGAGGGCGTGCGCGTGCTCCTCGGGGAGGGCCGCCTCGACGGGCCCACCCGCGTGCAGGTGACGCCGTCGGACGCCGACGAGCAGCCCGTCACGCTCGACGCGGACGTCGTCCTGCTCGCGCTCGGCGCGACGCCGCGCGTGCTGCCGACCGCCGTCCCGGACGGCGAGCGCATCCTCACGTGGACCCAGCTCTACAACCTCAAGGAGCTCCCCGAGCGCCTGATCGTCGTGGGCTCGGGGGTCACGGGGGCCGAGTTCGCGGGCGCCTACAACGCCCTGGGCTCCGACGTCGTGCTCGTCTCGAGCCGCGACCGCGTCCTGCCGGGTGAGGACGCCGACGCGGCCGAGCTCATCGAGGGCGTCTTCCGCTCGCGCGGCATGACGGTCATGTCGCGCTCGCGTGCCGAGGCCGCCGTGCGCACCGCGGACGGGGTCGAGGTCACGCTCGCCGACGGCCGGGTCGTCCAGGGCACCCACGTCCTGCTCGCGGTCGGCTCCATCCCCTCGACGCAGGGCATCGGGCTCGAGGAGGCGGGGGTGCGCCTCACGCCGAGCGGGCACGTCCAGGTCGACAAGGTCTCGCGCACCTCGGTGCGGGGCATCTACGCGGCCGGTGACTGCACGGGCATCCTGCCGCTGGCCTCGGTCGCGGCGATGCAGGGCCGGGTCGCCATGTCGCACGCCCTGGGCGACGCCGTGAGCCCCATCAAGCTGCGCACGGTCGCGGCGAACATCTTCACGGCCCCCGAGATCGCGACCGTCGGGTACAGCGAGGAGAAGCTCAAGGAGCAGGGCTCCAAGTACGTGACCACGACGCTGCCCCTCGCGCGCAACCCGCGCGCCAAGATGCTCGGCATGCGCGACGGGTTCGTCAAGCTGTTCGCGCACCCCGAGGCCGGCGTCGTGCTCGGCGGCGTGGTCGTGGCACCGCGGGCCAGCGAGCTCGTCTTCCCCATCACGCTCGCGGTCGCGCACCGTCTCACGGTGGACGACGTGGCCGAGGCCTTCACGGTCTACCCGTCGCTGAGCGGGTCCATCGCCGAGGTGGCCCGCATGCTCCACCACCGCGAGGACTGAGCCACCGCGAGAGCGGCGCCGCGCGCTCCGGGCGGGCGGGGGGGGGGGCCCCGCGGCCCTCACGGCCGCGGCGCTGCCCCTACTCCTGCTCCGTGCCGACCGGCCGGACCACCGCGACGAGCGGGCGGTGGTCGGACCAGGCGACGTCGAGCACCGTGACGCGCTGGAACTCGAGCCCCGAGCCGAACACCCAGTCGATCCGGTAGGCCGGAGCGTCCGCAGGAGAGGTCAGGTCGCCGGGGTTCCCGACGTCGTCCTGCCCGCTGACGAGACCGTGGGACTCGACGAGCTCGATCTCGTCCCAGCCGGGCTCGGCGTTGAGGTCTCCCGCCAGCAGGTACGGACCGGTCACGGGCTCGGCCGCGAACAGCGCGTCGAGCTGGTCGAGACGGGTCGGGGTGTTCGCCTCACGGTGCTGGAGGTGCACCGAGGTCACCCGGACGCCGTCGGGCCAGGTGGTGTCGCCGTCCACCGGGGTGAACGTCGCTGAGATCGTCGAGCGGTTCTGCGGTCCCGCGCCCAGCGGCAGGGCGAGACGCGCGACGTCGCTCGCCGCGACCACGTCGGGGTTCCACAGGATCGCGTTGCCGAACTGACGGTCGGCAGCGCCCACGAACCCGACCTCCAGGCCCGTCTCCCGGGCGAGGTAGGACGCCATGTCCACGCCGCCCCCGAGCACCCAGCCGCGGGAGACCTCCTGGAGCGTCACGACCTGCGCGCCCGAGTCGCGGACGATCGCGACGACCTCGTCGAGGTCGACCGACGGCGTCGCGCTCACGCCGTAGTGCAGGTTCCAGTCGAGCACCGTGAGGCGCTGCTCGCGGTCGGCGACCGCGACGGGGCCCGCGCTCGTCGAGACGAGCACCGCGCCGGCGGCGGCCAGGGCCGCGACGGCCGCGGTGACGGGCAGGGAGATGCGCAGGCCCGGCGCGGGCGCGTGGGTGACGTCGGCCGCACGGCCGGTCGCTGCCCCTTCGCCCTCCACGACGTCGGCCGGGGCTCTGCGCGCGCGTCGCAGGCCCGCGACCGCCAGCACTGCCGCGACGGCGACCGGGACGGTCGCGTTGGGCACGGGCAGGGGGACGTCGTAGTCGAGCTGGTACACGAGCAGCGGCAGGATCAGGCCCAGCCCGACGGCGGAGCTCACCCCCGCCAGTCGCGCCCACCCGAGCTCGTGGGCCGGTCGGGTCAGTGCGTGGCGCACCGCGTCGGTCGCTGTCGCCGCGAGCCCCACGACGCACACCAGCAGCGCCCAGCCGAGCGGCGACGAGACGTCCTGCGTGCGTCCTGGCACCAGGAACAGGACCGCGGTGAACGCGGGCAGCAGCACGAGCGAGACCCATCTGCCGGTCGTGGCCAGGGCGCGAGCGGCCGGGCTGCTCGTCCCGGCGACGCCCCAGAGCGGGAGCAGCCCGACGACCAGGGCCGTGGCGGCGACCGCCCCGCCGGCCACGGGCAGGGAGAGCCCGGTCTGCGACGCGACGAACGCGGGGTTGCCGAAGACCATGACGCCCAGCGCGAGGTAGGGGCCCAGCACCCACAGACCGCGCGATCCCGGGGTCGCGGGGTCACGACGCAGGAGCCAGGCAGCGACCACGCCCAACCCGCCGAGGAGGACCGGCGCGACCCAGCCGAGCAGGTCCGTGCGCCAGTACGCGTCCCACGTGCCGTGCAGCAGGCTGACACCGGCCGCGCCGAGGATCCCGAGACCGACGCCCATGGCGACCATCCGGCCGTTGGACGGACGGGCCGGGCCTGCGAGGTCACCGTCGAGGTCGGCCGTGGGGTCGGGCCGGGTGCCGCTCGCGAACCCCGCGACCAGGACGACGGTCGCGACCGCGAGCGCGGCACCCCCGAGGCCCAGGCCGTAGCGGGCGGTGCCGAGCCAGGAGCCCGACGCGGCCGCGATCCCGAGGCCCTGCAGGCCCAGGCGCCACACCACGAGCGCGACGACGGCCCCCACGACGACGCGCCCGTTCACGGGCAGGCGGGCCGCGACGATGGTCACGGCGAGGGCCGGGGCTGCGTAGGTGACCAACGCCGTGACCGCGGCCGTGACGACACCCGAGGTGAAGGCGTGGTCCAGCAGCGGCCCGCTCGCCCGGACCATCTCGACCGCGAGCGCGGTGACGACCGTGAGCAGCAGCAGCCTCGCCGCGTTGCCGCGTCCGAGGCTCGCCACCCGGCGTGCCGCGTGCGCGAGCTGGCGTCGCGTCGTGTGCGGAGCACTGCCAGAGGCGGTGGGTGCGTCCGGCAGTGCAGGAGAGTCCGCTCCCGGGGCGTCGGGGGCGTGCGCAGGCGGTGCTTCGACGAGGGGCGGGGACTCTGCCGAGGGCCCCACCGGCTCGCTCGGCCCCGTCCCGGCGGTCTCGACGGTCGGCGCGAAGCGTGCGTCGGTCCGCGAGGGCGAGGGCGAGGGCGAGGGCGAGGGCGACCTGACGGGGTGCGGGGATTCGGCGCGCGGGTGGGACGGAGCCGCCGCGACCTGCTCGATCGCCGCGGTGTGCGGGGCACGGTGCACCGTGCTGTCGGCCCTGCGGGCCAGGTCGGCGAGCTCTGCTGCACGCTCGGCGGCGCGACGTTCTGCCCGGGTCAGGGGCGTCGACGGCTCGTCCCGCGAGGCGTCCGCGGTGGGGGGAGCGGTCGAGGTCGGCGGGTCGTCCGGGAGGTCGGTGCGCGTGCGGTGGTCGTCGGTCACGGCCCGACCGTACTAGGGACCGCTGACGCCGCGGCGGGGGACGCGCGACGTTCACGGGTCGCTCACCCGCTCTCCCGCCTCTACTGTGATGCGCATCACAGAATGTGGGCGATCGTGCCACACTGAGAAGCAGTCGTCGACGACCCGGGCCGCCGCTCACCGAGCCACGCCCGGGAGGGAGGCCAGCATGACGAGCACCGTCCCCGCCCCGCACGACGGGGTGGTCGGCCACGTCGTCGGGGGCAGCCCCGTGCGGGAGGCCGAGAGGTTCGGACCGGTCCACGACCCCGCCACAGGGCACGTCACGGCTCGCGTCGCCCTGGCCTCCGTGGACGACGTCGACCGGGCCGTCGCCGCGGCGCTCGCGGCCTTCCCCGGCTGGGCCTCGACGGGCCTGTCCCGGCGGGTCGAGATCCTCTTCGCGTTCCACGAGCTCCTGCGCACGCACCGCGACGAGATCGCGCACCTGGTCTCGGCCGAGCACGGCAAGGTCGTGAGCGACGCCGAGGGCGAGGTCTCGCGCGCGCTCGAGAACGTCGAGTTCGCCGCGGGGATCCCGCACCTGCTCAAGGGCGGGTTCAGCCAGCAGGTCGCCACGGGCGTGGACGTCCACGAGGTCAAGCAGCCGCTGGGCGTCATGGCGGGCATCACACCGTTCAACTTTCCGGCCATGGTGCCGCTGTGGATGATCCCGACGGCGATCGCGTGCGGCAACACGTTCGTCCTCAAGCCGAGCGAGCGTGACCCCTCGGTCTCCCTCCTGCTCGTTCGCCTCCTCGCGCAGGCAGGACTTCCCGACGGCGTCGTCAACGTGGTGCAGGGTGACCGGGTCGCGGTCGACCGGCTCCTGGAGCACCCCGACGTCGCGGCGGTCAGCTTCGTCGGCTCGACGCCCGTCGCGCGGCACGTCTACGAGACGGGTACGCGTCACGGCAAGCGGGTCCAGGCCCTGGGCGGGGCGAAGAACCACCTGGTCGTGCTGCCCGACGCCGAGCTCGACGCCGCGGCCGACGCGGCGGTCTCGGCGGGGTACGGGTCAGCAGGTGAGCGGTGCATGGCGATCTCGGTCGTGGTCGCGGTCGGCGAGATCGGCGACCGGCTGGTCGAGGCGATCCGCACGCGCGTGGCGGGGCTCGTCGTCGGGCCGGGGAACGACCCCACCTCGCAGATGGGTCCCCTCATCACGGCCGAGCACCGCGACCGCGTCGCGGCGCGCGTGCAGAGCGCGCTCGACGAGGGCGCGAGCCTCGTCGTGGACGGACGCGCGGGGCCACTCGTGACCGCCGGGGCCGACGGCGCGGACCTGAGCGGGGGGTTCTTCCTGCGCCCGAGCCTGGTCGACCACGTGCAGCCCGAGCACACCGTGTACCGCGAGGAGGTGTTCGGCCCGGTGCTCTCGGTCGTCCGCGTCGAGTCGTTCGACGACGCGCTGCGGCTCGTCAACGAGAACCCCTACGGCAACGGGGCGGCGCTCTTCACGCGCGACGGCGGTGCGGCCCGACGCTTCGAGGTCGAGGCGCAGGCCGGGATGATCGGGATCAACGTCCCCATCCCCGTGCCGGTCGGCTACTACTCGTTCGGGGGGTGGAAGGGCTCGCTGTTCGGCGACTCGCACATCTACGGACCCGAGGCCATCCACTTCTCGACGCGGACCAAGGTCGTGACGTCGCGGTGGCCCGACCCGGCGACGAGCGCGATCGACCTCGGCTTCCCCCGGAACAGGTGACGACCGGTGACTTCAGAGGACGGCCGGAGGAGACACGTGACCGCGCGACCCGACGCGGGGACGGGGCGGCCGACCGGACGGAGGACAGGCGCATGACCCACGAGTCGACGAGCGCGGGGCGGCGTGACCGCGAGGACGCCCACGTCTTCTACTCCTGGTCGGCCCAGGAGCTGATCCGCCCCGTGACGATCGCGGGCGGCGAGGGCGCCTGGTTCTGGGACACCGACGGGCGCCGCTACCTGGACTTCGCCTCACAGCTGATCAACCTCAACCTCGGGCACCAGCACCCCGCGCTCGTGGGCGCGATCCAGGAGCAGGTCGGACGGCTCGCGACCGTCGCCCCGTCGTTCGCGAACCCGGTGCGCAGCGAGCTCGCACGGCTCGTCGTCGAGCGCGCGCCGGGAGGTGCCTCCGGCGGGCTGGACCGGGTCTTCTTCACCAACGGCGGGGCCGACGCCGTCGAGAACGCCGTCCGCCTGGCGCGGCGCCACACTGGGCGCCAGAAGGTCTTGGCCGCCTACCGCTCGTACCACGGGAACACGGGCACGGCCGTGACGGCCACGGGGGACCCGCGGCGGTGGCCCAACGAGGTGGACCCCGGCGTGCGGCACTTCTTCGGGCCCTACACCTACCGCTCGGCGTTCGGCGCCGCGGACGACGCCGAGGAGTGCGTCGCGGCGCTGCGCCACCTGCGCGAGGTCGTCGAGCTCGAGGGCCCCGGGACGATCGCGGCGATCCTGCTCGAGACGGTCGTGGGGACCAACGGTGTGCTCGTCCCGCCCGACGGCTACCTCGCAGGCGTGCGTGAGCTGTGCGACGAGCACGGCATCCTGTACGTCGCCGACGAGGTCATGGTCGGGTTCGGACGCGTGGGCGAGTGGTTCGCGGTCGACCGCTGGGGGGTCGTGCCCGACCTCGTGGTCTTCGCCAAGGGCGTGAACTCGGGGTACGTGCCGCTCGGCGGCGTCATCATCTCGGAGCGGGTCGCCGCGAGCTTCGACCACGTCGCGTTCCCCGGCGGCCTGACCTACTCGGGACACCCGCTCGCGTGCGCCCCGGGCATCGCGAGCATCCGGGTCTTCGAGGAGCAGGGGATCCTCGACCGCGTCCGCACCCTGGGCGAGAAGGTGATCGGGGCGCGCCTGCAGGAGATGGCCGCTCGGCACCCGAGCGTGGGGGAGGTGCGCGGGCTCGGCTTCCTGTGGGCGATCGAGCTCGTCCGCGACCCTGCCACCCGCGAGCGCCTCGTGCCCTTCCAGGGGACGGCGGCCCAGAACGCGCCCATGGCCCAGGTCGTCGCGGCCGTGACCGCGGGCGGCGTCTGGCCCTTCCCCCAGGTCAACCGGCTGCACCTCGCCCCGCCGCTCGTGACGTCGGTCGAGGACCTCGAGCACGGCCTCGACGTGGTCGACGCGGCGCTCGACGTCGCCGACCGGTACGTCGTCGAGGCCTCACCCACCTGACCCGCCGGTCCGCGCGACCGTCCTGACCCGACCTGACCCGACCCGACCCGCGGGAGCACCACCCGCCAGGAACCCCACCGCACCAGCCGACCCAGCAGCCCCACAGACCCGAGGAGAACCCATGATCGTGCGAGCCGCCCTCACCCAGGTCCGCTGGACCGGCGACCAGGAGTCCATGCTCGCGGCCCACGAGACGTTCACGCGCCAGGCCGCGGACCAGGGTGCCCAGGTCATCTGCTTCCAGGAGGTGTTCAACGCGCCCTACTTCCCCCAGGTCGAGGACGCCGCGTTCTACTCCTACGCCGAGCAGGTGCCGGGCCCCACGACCGAGCGTTTCGCGGCCCTCGCCAAGGAGCTGGGCATCGTGATCGTCCTGCCGGTGTACGAGCTCGAGCAGCCCGGGATCCTCTACAACACCGCGGCCGTGATCGACGCCGACGGCAGCTACCTCGGCAAGTACCGCAAGACCCACATCCCGCACCTGCCAGGGTTCTGGGAGAAGTTCTACTTCCGCCCCGGCAACCTCGGCTACCCGGTCTTCGACACCGCGGTCGGGCGGATCGGGGTCTACATCTGCTACGACCGGCACTTCCCCGAGGGCTGGCGGGCCCTGGGGCTCGCGGGAGCGACCATCGTCTTCAACCCGAGCGCCACGAGCCGAGGCCTGTCGAACTACCTGTGGAAGCTCGAGCAGCCCGCGGCGGCCGTGGCCAACGAGTACTACGTCGGGGCAATCAACCGGGTCGGGTTCGAGGAGCTCGGGTCGAACGACTTCTACGGCACGAGCTACTTCGTGAGCCCGGAGGGGGCGTTCGTGGGCGAGACCGCCGACGCCTACGAGGAGGAGCTCGTGGTCCGCGACCTCGACCTCGACGTGCTGACCGAGGTCCGCAACCGCTGGCAGTTCTACCGCGACCGCCGCCCCGACGCCTACGGCCCGTTGACGGCGCCCTGAGCCGCCGCCGCCGCGCCGGCGCCGCGCCGGCGCCGCGCCGGCGCCGCGTCAGCCCGGAGCCGGCCCCGACAGGAGGACCGACCGACGAACGAGAGGACCGCACCATGGCACTGACCCTCATCACGGGAGGCACCGTCGTCGGGCCCACCGGGCGCTCGCGCGCCGACGTCCTGCTCGACGGCGAGCAGGTCGCCGCGCTCGTGCGCCCGGGCGACACGACGCTCGGGGTGGACCTCGCCTCGGTCGCCGAGACCGTGGTCGACGCGACCGGCAAGTACGTGATCCCGGGCGCCGTGGACCCGCACACCCACATGGAGCTGCCGTTCGGCGGCACGGCCGCCTCGGACACGTTCGAGACCGGGACGCGCGCCGCGGCCTGGGGAGGCACGACGACGATCGTCGACTTCGCGGTCCAGCGCACCGGCGAACGGGTCCAGGACTCGCTCGCCGCCTGGTTCGCCAAGGCCGAGGGGAGCTGCGCGATCGACTACGGCTTCCACCAGATCCTCGGCGGCGTCGACGACGACTCGCTCAAGGCCATGGACGAGCTCGTGACCGAGGGCATCACGAGCTTCAAGCTCTTCATGGCCTACCCCGGGGTCTTCTACAGCGACGACGGACAGATCCTGCGTGCCATGCAGAAGGCAGCGACCAACGGTTCGATGGTCATGATGCACGCCGAGAACGGCATCGCGATCGACGTCCTGGTGCGCCAGGCGATCGAACGTGGCGACACGGCCCCGTACTTCCACGGCACCACGCGCCCGTGGGAGACCGAGGAGGAGGCCACGCACCGCGCGATCATGCTCGCGCGGCTCGCCGGTGCCCCGCTCTACGTGGTGCACATGTCGGCCAAGCAGGCCGTCGCCACGCTCGCCCGCGCCCGCGACGACGGCTGGAACGTGTTCGGCGAGACGTGCCCCCAGTACCTGTACCTGTCGCTCGAGGAACAGCTCGGAGCCAGGAGCGAGGAGTGGGGCGACTTCGAGGGTGCCAAGTGGGTCTGCTCGACCCCGCTGCGCTCGCGGGCCGAGGGCCACCAGGACGAGCTGTGGCGCTACCTGCGCACGGGCGACCTGTCCGTGGTGAGCACCGACCACTGCCCGTTCTGCATGAAGGAGCAGAAGGAGCTCGGGCTCGGCGACTTCTCCAAGATCCCCAACGGGATCGGCGGCGTCGAGCACCGCCTCGACCTCGTCTACCAGGGAGTGGTCGACGGGAAGATCTCGCTCGAGCGCTGGGTCGAGCTGTGCTGCACGACGCCGGCGCGCATGTTCGGGCTGGGTGACCGCAAGGGCGTGCTCACCCCGGGGGCCGACGCCGACGTCGTGGTCTACGACCCCGCAGGGCACACGTCGATCGGGTACACCTCGGGCGCGGACGCCGCGCACGGGAACCGCAAGACCCACCACATGAACATGGACCACTCCGCCTGGGAGGGTTTCGAGATCGACGGGCACGTCGACGTCGTGATCTCGCGCGGCAAGGTCCTGGTCTCGGACGGCGAGTACCACGGGCACCCCGGGCACGGGCAGTACCTGCGCCGCAGCACCTCGGCGTACCTCCGATGACGAGCAGGAGCCAGCCATGACCGCGACCGGCACGGCCGACCGCCTCGACCTGGGCGTCGTCCTGCAGACCAACCCGCCCGCGTGGCGCGTCGTCGACCTCGCGCGGCGCGCAGAGCTCCACGGGTTCAGCCACGTGTGGACGTTCGACTCCCACCTCCTCTGGCAGGAGCCGTTCGTCATCTACTCCCAGATCCTGTCCGCGACCCACCGCGTGACCGTCGGTCCCATGGTCACCAACCCCGCGACGCGCGACGTGACCGTGACCGCCTCGCTCTTCGCGACCCTCAACGACATGTTCGGCAACCGCACGGTCTGCGGGATCGGCCGCGGGGACTCCGCGGTCCGGGTGACCAACGGCAAGCCCGTGACCCTCGCCGAGCTGCGGGCAGCCGTCACGACCGTCCGGGGGCTCGCCGGCGGGCAGTCCGTCGAGTACCACGGCTCGACCCTGCACCTGCCCTGGGCCCCGGACAGCCGCACCCCCGTGTGGGTCGCGGCCTACGGCCCGCGCGCGCTGGCGCTCGCGGGCGAGGTCGGGGACGGCTTCATCCTCCAGCTCGCCGACCCGGACATCGTGGCCTGGTCGATCGACGCGGTGCGCCAGGCCGCCGAGCGGGCCGGCCGCGACCCTGCCGAGGTGACCATCTGCGTGGCCGCACCCGCGTACGTGACGGACGAGACGCCGTCGGGCACGGGCGGGGACGGGCCCGCGAACGCGGGAGGGCGGTCGCTCGCCCACGCCTACGACCAGTGCCGCTGGTTCGGCGGCATGGTCGGCAACCACGTCGCGGAGATCGTCGCGCGCTACGGGGCGGGGGAGGGTACGGGGACGGGCGGGGACGGGCCGAGCATCCCGCGTGCCCTGACCGACTTCGTCGCCGGGCGGGTCGACTACGACTACAACGAGCACGGGCGCGCAGGGAACACGCACACCGCGTTCGTGAGCGACGAGATCGTGGACCGGTTCTGCCTGGTCGGGCCGCCCGAGCGGCACGTCGAGCGGCTGCTCGAGCTCAAGGCGCTCGGCGTCGACCAGTTCGCGCTCTACCTCCAGCACGACGCGAACGACGAGACGCTCCAGGCCTACGGCGAGCTGGTCCGTCCCGCGGTCCAGGAGGCGGGCCGGGTCCGGGAGTGAGTCCTCGGCCGGTGGGTCAGGCGAACAGCTCCTGACCCACGAACGCTCCCTGGGTGCCGCCCAGCGTGGCGCCCTCGGCGATCCCGCGCGGCACGGCCCAGATCCCGGAGCCCGTGTGCCGCAGGTACTCGCTCATGAGGTCGTGCTTGGCGAGGGCGTTCTGCATCGGCACGTACTGGGTCGCCGGGTCGCGCACGTACGCGAGGAAGAACAGCCCCGCGTCGAGCCTGCCCAGCCCGTCCGAGCCGTCGGTGTAGTTGTAGCCGCGCCGCAGCATGCGCGCGCCGCCGTTGCTCGTGGGGTGCGCGAGGCGCACGTGGGACGCCGGGTCGATGAGCGGGACGCCCCCGCGGCCCGCGGCCTCGAAGTCGGGCTCGGTGCGCTCCTCGCCGCCGGACAGCGGCGCCCCCGAGCCCTTGGTGCGCCCCACGATGGTCTCCTGCTCGCGCAGGGGCGCGCGGTCCCACGTCTCGATCGTCATGCGGATGCGGCGCGCGACCAGGTACGAGCCGCCCGCGAGCCAGTCGGCCCCGTCGCCCGGCGCGACCCACACGTGCTCGTCGATCGCCGAGGACTCCTCCGACGTGATGTTGGCCGTGCCGTCCTTGAATCCGAACAGGTTCCGGGGCGTGGGCTGAGCGGTCGTGGTCGACGACGTGCGCCCGTAGCCGAGCTGGCTCCAGCGCACCGACGCGGTGCCGAACGCGATGCGCGCGAGGTTGCGGATCGCGTGGACCGCGACCTGCGGGTCGTTCGCGCACGCCTGGACGGCGAGGTCCCCGCCGCAGCGCGCGTCCTCGAGCATGTCGCCCGGGAAGTGAGGCAGGTCCGCGAGGAGGTCGGGCTTGCGCCCGTCGAGGCCGAACCGGGCCGACCCGTCGGCAGCCGTGAAGAACGAGGGGCCGAACCCGAACGTGATCGTCAGCCCGGAGGCCGGCAGGCCCTCGGCCTCGCCCGTGTCGTCCGGCGGCGCGTCGTACGGACCCGACACGGGTCCGAACTCCCCGGCGGGCAGGCCCTGCGTCATGCGCGAGGCCGCGAGCGTCCACGCGCGCAGGAGCGCGACCACCTCGTCGCGGTCCTGGGTCGTGACGTCCCAGGTCGCGAAGTGCAGGCTGTCCTGGACCGGGGTCGTGATCCCGGCCTGGTGCTCGCCCGTGAACGCGAACGCGCCGTCGCCCTCGGCAGGACCTGCGCTCGGCGCGGTGTCCCGCGCCGAGGCGGTCGCGCTCCCGGCGAGGAAGCCTCCCGCGAGCCCCGCCCCGGCCAGCCCGACGCCGGCCATCCCCAGGACGGCTCGCCGCGAGATGCGGCGCGCCTCCCGGGTCGGCTCGGTCGGTCGCGTGGGGTCGCCGGGTCCGGTGGTCCCACGGGGTGCGTCGGGCCCCTCGAGGGCGGAGGAGCCGGCGTCGGGCTGGTCTGGAGCGGTCGTCATGGTGCGTCGGTCCTCAGAGCACCACGGCGGCGGTGAGCTGCGAGAGCGGCTCGCTCAGCGAGTCGACGGCCTGCGAGAGCGCCTTGACCTGCTCGGGCGTGAGGTCGGTGTAGAGCACGAACCCGTCGCCCTGCTTCTGCTCGTCGAGCAGGCCCTGGAGGGTCGCGAAGCGCTCGTCGAGCGTCGTGGCGAGCTCCTCGTCCTTGGCCGAGACCACGTCGCGCAGACCGTCGTAGGCGACCTTGGCGCCGTCGACGTTGGCCTGGAAGTCCCACAGGTCGGTGTGCGACCAGATCTCCTCCTCGCCCGTGACCTTGCCCGTCGCGACCTCGTCGAGCAGGCCCTTGGCGCCGTTGCCGATCGCGGGCGCGTCGATGCCGTCCGCGAACGACGCCTCGTGCGTGCGGTCGAAGAGCTCCTGGGTGTCGGCGAGCAGCTGGTCGGCGTACTGCGTGCGCTGCTCAGGGGTCAGGGCCACGTAGGTCTCACCGTCGTTGGCCTCGGGCGCGGGCTGCCACAGGTCCTTCTCGAGCAGGTGCCAGCCGGTCCACTCCTGGCCCTCCTCGAGGTCGGCCTCGCGCAGGTCCATCTTGGGGTCGAGGTCGCCGAACGACTCGGCCACGGGCTCGATGCGCTCCCAGTGCACGCGCACGGGGGCGTAGAGGGCCTGGGCGGCCTCGTCGTCGCCCGCCTTGTACGCGGCCACGAACTCCTGGGTGCCCTCGAGGAGCTGCTCGGTCTGGTCCTTGACGTACGCGACGTAGTTGGTCGAGGCCAGGGCGATCTGGTCGGCGACCGCACCCGTGGGCTCGATGTCCTTGCCCGAGTCGGTCACGGTGAAGTCGGAGCGGATGCCGTCGCCGATCATGCCGGGCTTGCACGCGGTCACGTACTCGCCGGGCTTGGCCGTGAGCACCAGGTCGCGGCTGATGCCAGGACCGATGTTCTCGACCTCGGACACGATCCGCAGGCCGTCCTCGGCGAGCAGGTAGAACTCGGTCACGTCGTCGCCCGTGTTGGTCACGGTGAAGACGATGTTGCCCGACGGTGCCTCGGCGGCCGAGAGCGTGCACGCGTCGGCCGACGAGTCGACCGTGAGCTTCGCGGAGCCGGCGGCCGAGCCGTCCGAGCCGGCGGGGGCCGGGTCGTTGGGCGTGCACGCGGCGAGGAGCGGGACGAGAAGAGCGGCAGCGAGCAGCGGCGCTGCGGCGTGGGTGGCCCGTGAGCGGGTCATCGGTTTCCTCCGGGAGTCGTGACGGTGGTTGCCGGGGTGCTGGCCTGCGCGGGGGCACTGCTGCGAGGCGCGCTGAACCAGACGGTCCGGACGAAGAAGAACAGCGTGGGGACGAGGTAGAGCCACCAGGCGGCGAGCTCGAGCCAGGTGGTCGCGGGGGAGAAGTTGAAGACGCCCTTGAGGACCGTGCCGTACCAGCTCGACGGCGGGATCTGCGCGCTGACGTCGAACGCCAGGTTGTGCAGCCCGGGCAGGATGCCGGCCTCCTGGAGGTCGTGCACGCCGTAGGAGAGGACTCCCGCAGCCACCACGATCAGGAACAGCCCGGTCCAGGCGAAGAAGACGCGCAGGTTGAGCTTGACGGCGCCCCGGTAGACGGCCCAGCCGAGCAGGACGGCCACGGCCAGCCCGAGCACGGCTCCGAGCAGCGGCTTGGTCGTGGTTCCCGTGGCCTGGGCTCCCGCCCACAGGAAGAGCGCGGTCTCGAGGCCCTCGCGCCCGACGGCGAGCAGCGCCATGACGACCACGGCCCACTTCCCGGCGGCGACGGCGTCGTCGAGCTTGTGCTGCAGGTCGGTCTTGAGATGACGGGCGGTCTTGCCCATCCAGAAGATCATCCACGTGATAAGGCCGACCGCGACGATCGACAGCGTGCCGCCGATGGCCTCCTGGGCCTCGAACGTCAGTCCCTGCGGCCCGTAGGTCAGGGCCGCGCCGAACCCGATCGAGACGGCCACGGCGATGCCGACGCCGAGCCAGAGGAACGGGAGCAGGTCGCGCCGACCGGTCTTGACCAGGTAGGCGACGAGGATGCTGACGACGAGCGCGGCCTCGAGGCCTTCACGCAGGCCGATGAGAAAGTTGGCGAACACGGGAGTCCTTCGACGGGTCGCGGGGCGGGGGAGCCCGGGAGCCGGAGGCCGGGGCGGCCGGTGGCCGCAGCGGTGGCACCCCCGCTCTGGAACACGGGTCCCAGTTTGGTAAGGCTTGCCTTCCTCCGCGAGAACAGTACTCCCGTCGCCACGAGGTCGGTACCTGGTCTCGCGTGACCCGTCCCACACCTCGGCACGATCGCACCCTGGCCGCCGCCGCGCGATTTTGGTACAATGGTTCCAAGTTCCTCCGACGAGGAACGCGCGGACGAGGGAGCAGTACCCGCACGGACAAGACTGACTCAGAGGGGTTACTTGTCATGGCTTGGGTTGTCCTCGTCCTCTCCGGGATGTTGGAGGCCGTCTGGGCGACGGCGCTGTCCGCCTCGGAGAACTTCACGCGCAAGCGACCGACGGTCGTCTTCGCGCTCTCCCTGATACTGAGCATGGTCGGCCTCGCCTGGGCCATGACCTCGCTGCCCACGGGCACCGCCTACGCGGTGTGGGTCGGCATCGGCGCCACGCTCACGGTCGTCTGGGGATTCTTCACCGGGTCCGAGACCTTCACCTGGTTGCGCGGGCTGCTCCTGGTCCTGCTCGTCGGGTCCGTGGTCGGCCTCAAGGTGGTGAGCTGACGTGCCGTGGATCGTCCTGCTCGTCAGCGCCGTCTTCGAGGCCGTCTGGGCCACGGCCCTCGGCCAGTCCGACGGGTTCTCGAAGCTCGTCCCGTCGATCGTCTTCTTCGTCGCGCTCGCCGTCAGCATGGGCGGGCTCGGGTGGGCCGTCAAGCACATCCCGATCGGCACCGCCTACGCGGTGTGGGTCGGCATCGGTGCGGCCCTGACCGTGTCCTACGCGATCCTGACGGGCGACGAGTCCGCCTCGGTCGGCAAGGTCGTCTTCATCGCGGGCATCATCGCCGCGGTCGTGGGGCTCAAGCTCGTCCCGCACGGGCCCGCGAAGGAGCCCGCGCCCGCCGAGGCCGCCGGCACCCCGACCGACGGCGCGGACCGCTAGCGACCACGCGGCGAACGGCCCGTGGCCACCCTCGGACGTCGAGGGCCGGCCACGGGCCGTTCTCGTGCCGGGGCCCCGTGCGGGGGCCGTCCTCGTCAGCGGACCTCCGCGAACCGCCCCACGAGCTCGGGCCACGCGTCCCGGAACGCGTCCAGCAGGGGGAGCGAGGGCACGTCCTCGACCGCGACCCACGCGATCTCGAGGCTCTCGGCGTCGGTCGCTCTCGCCTCGAGCTGCGCACCCGGCACGACCTCCGCGAGCACCGTCGTGTACCGCCACGGCCCGTGGTCCAGGACCCGGTCGCCCACGATGCTCACGAGGGCGGGGTCCACCCCGGCCTCCTCGTGGGCCTCGCGCAGCGCGCCCTGCTCGGGCGTCTCGTCGGGGTGGATCGCGCCTCCGGGAACGCCCCACGTTCCGCCCTGGTCGCTCCAGGTCGCCCGGTGCTGCAGCAGGACGTGGCTCACCCGCCCGTCCTCGCCCCGGCGCGCGACGAGCAGGCCCGCGGCTCCCGCGAGCCCCCAGTGCCGCCTGCCGCACGTGCACTCGACCCAGCCGTCCCCGGGCTGGAGGTGGCGGGGGGCGCGGGGAGCGTCGGTCGCAGGGCTCGGGGGCGTGGGCTCGGTCGGGATCGTCACGGTCCCACCCTGCCATCCGGCAGGCCGGACGGGACAGTGCGCGGCCTGGGTGACCACGTCGTGGACAGGAGCCCGCACGGGGCTCACGTCGCACGGCGACGCCGGCCGACCGTGAGCACCCCGTACGCGGCGAGCCCCACCACGACCCCCCAGAACGCCGAGCCGACGTGGGCGACCACGATCCCCGAGGTCGTGACGACGAGCGTCAGCACCGCTGCTTCGAGGGCCGCGGGGGACGGGCTCGTACCGGGCGTCGAGGCCGCGGGGGCGAAGGTTCCCGCGAGGGCGCTCGTGAGCGCGCCGACCAGCGCGACACCCGCGACGGTCGTGACCAGGGCCGCCGGGACGGCGTGGAAGAGGCCGACCAGGCTCCCCGCGAACGTCCCCACGACCAGGTACCCGACCCCGCACGCGACCCCCGCGACGTAGCGGCGCGTGCGGTCCTCGTGCGCCTCCGGGCCCGTGCAGATGCCCGCGGTGATCGCGGCCAGGTTGATGCCGTGCGCGCCGAACGGCGCCAGGAAGGCCCAGGCCGCGGCGGTCCCGCCGACCAGCAGCCGGCTGTTCGGGCGGTAGCCGCTCGCACGCAGCATCTCCAGACCCGGGCCGTTCTGGGCGCTGAGCGTCACGAGCAGGAGCGGGACGGAGATCCCGACGACCGCGCCCAGGTCGAGCGTCGGGGTGGTCCACTCGGGGACGGCCAGGGCGAGCGCGGTCGTCGGGCGCGAGACGTCGCCCGCGACGAGCGCCGCCACGACCCCGGCGAGCAGCGCCGCCAGCACGGCGTAGCGCGGTGCGAGGCGGCGCACCACGACGAACGCGACGGCGACGCTCGCCCCGATCACCGGCGAGCCGACCGCGCTCACGACCGCACCCAGGACGAACGGGAGCAGGACCCCCGCGAGCAGCGCCGAGAGGATCTGGGGCGGGACCGCCGCCAGGAGCCTGCCGAACACGCCGCTCGCACCGAGCGCGAGCGCCGCCACCGCCGCGACGAGGTAGGCGCCCACGACGTCCGAGAACTCGAAGTCTCCCAGCGTGCCGAGCAGCAGGGCCGCCCCGGGCGTCGACCAGGCCGTGATGACCGGCTGGCGGGTCAGCAGGCTCAGGACCACGCCCGTCAGTCCGCTGCCGATCGAGACGGCCCACAGCCAGGAGGTCGTCTGGGCCGTCGTGAGACCACCGTCGTGCGCGGCCTGCAGGATGATGAGGGACGGTCCGGCGAACGAGACCATGACCGCGACCAGGCCCGCGACCACGGCCGAGACCGACGCGGCGCGCACCGGGCCGGGGGACGGTGCCGGTCCCGTGAGCAGGTCCACGGTCCGGGAGGGTGTGGCGCGGGGGCTCCTGGCAGGAGGCGGCGAGGGTGGGGCGGACGTCACGGGCCCACCCTGCCACCGCGGCGACCTCGCGCGCGGGAACCGGGCGCGGAGACGGCCGTGCGACTCCGGGGAGCGGTCCGGGCAGGGACAGCGCGCGTGTCGGACGACTCGTCTGCGGACGGGGCGACGGGCCCGAATTCGGTGGACGCGCGGCCGCGCGCCCCGCACCATGGACGGGTGAGTCATCCCGAGCCGAACATCGTGTCCGACCCGACCGCAGAGGATGCCTCGACAGGCGCCGACGCCAGTACCTCGTACCCCTTTGAGCCGGCCGATCCTGCGGCTGCTCCCTACGGTCCCGCGGGGCAGCTCGAGCCCGCGGACCAGGCTGACCCCGCCGGCCCGTCCGGAGCGACCCCGACGGACGACGAGGCCGACAAGCCGCGCTGGCGCCGTGACGCCACGATCTTCCTGGGCGGGCAGACCGTCTCCCTGTTCGGGTCGATGCTCGTGCAGTACGCGATCATGTGGCACCTGACCCTCGAGACCAAGTCCGGTGGTGTGCTCGCCCTGGCCGCGGTGTTCGGCTTCCTGCCGCAGGCGGTCGTGTCGATCTTCGGCGGGGTCTGGGCGGACCGGCTCAACCGCAAGTTCCTCATCATCGCGGCCGACGCCTCGATCGCGGTCACGACCCTGGCGCTCGCGCTGCTCATGCTCTCGGGCAGCGACGACCTGTGGTTCATCTACGCCGCCCTCGCGATCCGCTCGGTCGGCGCGGGGATCCAGATGCCCGCGGTGTCCTCGCTCCTCCCGCAGCTCGTCCCGGTGAGCAAGCTCATGCGGGTCAACGGCATCAACGGGTCGATCCAGTCGGCCATGACGTTGCTCGCCCCCGCGGTCGCGGCGGGCGTCTACGCGAGCGCCTCGATCGTCGCGATCTTCTTCGTCGACGTCGTCACTGCCGCGATCGGGATCGGCCTCCTGGCGCTGATCCCCGTGACCAAGGTGCTGCGCGCCGACCTGGCGGCGGGCGAGAAGGTCGGGTACTTCGACGACCTCGTGGGCGGCCTGCGCTACCTGCGCGGCCACACCTTCGTGCGCTGGGTCCTGGGCCTCTACGCGGTCGTGTTCCTGCTGATCGTGGCCCCGTCCTACCTCACGCCGCTCATGGTCGTGCGGACGTTCGGCGAGGAGGTCTGGAAGCTCACGGCCAACGAGCTCGCGTTCTCGTTCGGCGCGATCGTCGGCGGCGTGCTGCTCGCCACCTGGGGCGGGCTCAAGAACCGGGTCGCGATGATCGTGGGCGCGACGTTCGTGTTCGGCGTGCTCTCGGTCGGCCTGGGCCTGTCGACGAACATGTGGGTCTTCTTCACGTTCATGTTCCTGCTCGGCGTCGCCGTGCCCGCCTTCGCCACGACCTCGATGACGGTCCTGCAGGAGACGGTCGAGCCCGACCGGCAGGGGAGGGTCTTCGGGTTCGTCGGGATCGTGATGGCGCTCGCGATGCCGATCGGCATGGTCGTGTTCGGCCCGCTCGCGGACCGGTACTCGGTCGAGTCGCTCCTGATCGTGTCGGGCGCGCTCATGTTCGTCGTGATCGCGGTCGCCGTGCTCGTGCCCTCGGGCCGCCGGGCCATGCGCGCGGCGGACGAGCACACGTCCGTCACGGTCTGAGGACCGGACGGCAAGGACGCCGACGGGGTTCGGCCGGCACGCTCCGAAGAGCGTGCCGGCCGAACCCCGTCGGCGTCTCAGCGAAGAAGCGTCAGGCGGACGCCTCGGCGACGTCGGTGATCTCGCAGATCGAGGTGCCCGAGCTCACGCTCGCGCCGACCCCGGCGGTCAGGCCCGTGACGCGGCCCGCACGGTGCGCGACGAGGGGCTGCTCCATCTTCATGGCCTCGAGCACCACGATGAGGTCGCCCTCGGCGACCACGGCGCCCTCGGAGACCGCGACCTTGACGATCGTGCCCTGCATGGGCGAGGCCAGCGTCGTGCCGTTGCTCGAGCCCGCCTTGGTCGCCGAGCGACGCGCGGGGCGCCGGGCCGCGTTGGCCGAGCGGGCGCGGCCCGCCGCCATGCCGAGCCCCGCGGGGAGGACGACCTCGAGGCGCTTGCCGCCGACCTCGACGACCACCCGCTCGGTCGCGGGCGCTTCGTCCTCCTCGGCAGGAGTCTGGGCGGGCGTGGCGGGCGCGAGCTTGGTCAGCTCGTCGGCGAACGTCGTCTCGATCCAGCGCGTGTGCACGCGGAACGCCGAGTCGTCGGCGGGGACGAAGTCCTCGGAGTCCAGCACGGCGCGGTGGAACGGGACGACCGTCGGGATGCCCTCGACGACCATCTCGCGCAGCGCGCGACGTGCTCGCTGGACGGCCTCGAGTCGCGTGGCACCGGTCACGATGACCTTGGCGATCATCGAGTCGAACGCGCCGGAGATGACGTCGCCCTCGCTCACGCCGCTGTCGACGCGCACGCCCGGTCCGCTGGGGAAGTGCAGGCGCGTGATACGGCCCGGGGCCGGCAGGAAGTTCGCGGCCGGGTCCTCGCCGTTGATGCGGAACTCGAGCGAGTGCCCGCGCGTGGTCACCTGCGAGTAGCCGAGCGGCTCTCCCGCCGCGATGCGCAGCTGCTCGCGCACCAGGTCGATGCCCGTGACCTCCTCGGAGACCGGGTGCTCGACCTGCAGGCGCGTGTTGACCTCGAGGAACGAGATGGTGCCGTCGGCGCCCACGAGGAACTCGCAGGTCCCGGCGCCGACGTACCCGGCCTCGCGCAGGATCGCCTCGGAGGCCTTGTAGAGCTCGGCCTGCTGCTCGTCGGTCAGGAACGGCGCGGGGGCCTCCTCGACGAGCTTCTGGTGGCGGCGCTGGAGCGAGCAGTCGCGCGTCGAGACGACCACGACCGTGCCGTGCTCGTCGGCCAGGCACTGGGTCTCGACGTGGCGCGGGGTGTCCAGGTACCGCTCGACGAAGCACTCGCCGCGACCGAACGCCGCGGTGGCCTCGCGGACCGCGGAGTCGAACATCTCGTCGATCTCGTCGACCGTGCGCGCGACCTTGAGCCCGCGCCCGCCGCCGCCGAAGGCCGCCTTGATCGCGATCGGCAGGCCGTGCTCGGCGGCGAACGCGTGGACCTCGGTCGCGTCGGCGACAGGGTCCGGGGTGCCGGGGACCAGGGGAGCGCCCGCACGGTGCGCGATGTGCCGGGCGCTCACCTTGTCGCCGAGCGCGTCGATCGCGGAGGGGGGCGGGCCGATCCAGACGAGGCCCGCGTCGATCACGGCCTGGGCGAACCCGGCGTTCTCGGCGAGGAAGCCGTAGCCCGGGTGCACCGCGTCGGCGCCCGCACGGCGTGCGACGTCGAGCAGCTTGGCGACGTCGAGGTAGGTGTCGGCGGCGCGCGCGCCGTCGAGCGCGTACGCCTCGTCGGCGAGGCGCACGTGCAGGGCCTCGCGGTCGGAGTCCGCGTAGACGGCGACCGACGCGATCGAGGCGTCGGCGCAGGCGCGGGCGATGCGGACCGCGATCTCCCCGCGGTTGGCGATGAGAACCTTCGACAGTCGTCTGGGCAGGCTGGTCGCGGGGTTCGTTGAGTTCACGGGCACGGCTCACGGTAACGCGTCGGGCGCCCTCGGTTCACGCTCCGACCACCGGTACCGGACAAGATTGGAGATCAGGCCAAGGCACACCGGGGTCGTTTGTAGGAACCCTCCATGGTCGGCGGGACGAACCGCCCCGGGGTCGGCCTGCGTTGTGCGGCCTCGACAAGCCGACGGCCCGCCCGCTCTGCCGCCCGGCGCCCGAAGGCGCGGCGCAGCGGAGCAGGCGGGCCGTCATCGGCTCACGCCCAGAGGTCGGTCCAGGCCACGTCGATCTCGCCGAGCAGCTCGCGCACGAGCGGCAGGCTGATGCCGACCACGCCGTGGTGGTCGCCCTCGATGCTCTCGACGAACGCCCCGCCCAGGCCGTCGACCGTGAACGCGCCGGCGACCGCGAGCGGCTCGCCCGTCGCGACGTACGCGGCGATCTCGGCGTCGGTCACGTCGGCAAAGTGGATCGTCGTCGAGCTGGTCGCGCCGAGCGTCGCCCCGCTGCCGCCGTCCTGCGGGTCGCGCAGGTCGACGAGCCAGTGCCCGGTGTGCAGCACGCCGGACCGGCCGCGCATCGCGCGCCACCGGGCGGTCGCCTCGTCGGCGTCCTTCGGCTTGCCGTACACCTCGCCCGCGAGCTCGAGCATCGAGTCGCAGCCGACCACGATCGGTGCGCTCTCCTCGGGCCCGACGGCGTCGCTCGCCTCGTCACGCTCGCGCGCCTCGCGCGTGAGCACCTGGGCGACCTCCTCGGCCTTCGCCTGGGCGAGGACGAGCACCGCGTCGGCGGGGTCGAGCGCACCGAACCGTGCGGTCGCGGCGTCGAGGACCGCGTCCTCGTCGAGCCCCGAGACCCGGACCTCGGGCGTGACGCCCGCCGAGCGCAGGGTCGCGAGCCTGGCCGGGGACTGCGAAGCCAGGAGCAGGCGGGGTGCAGGGGTGCTGGTGTCGCTCACTGCAGGGCTCCGCGCAGCACGTCGAGGCCGACCGAGCCCAGGTTCAGGGCACGCTCGTGGAACGCCTTGACGTCGAACTCCTCACCGCGGGCCTCCGCAGCCGCACGGGCGGCGTCGCGCGTCTGCTCCCACAGGCGCTGGCCGACCTTGTAGGACGGGGCCTGCCCCGGCCACCCGAGGTAGCGGTTGAGCTCGAAGCGCACGAACGACTCGTCCATGTTGACGTTGGCCTTGAGGAACTCCCAGGCCTTGTCGGCGTCCCAGCGCGGGTCCTCGGAGTCGCCGCGCCACTCCTCGGGCGCGTCGAGCCCGAGGTGCACGCCGATGTCGAGCACGACGCGGGCCGCGCGCATGCGCTGGCCGTCGAGCATCCCGAGCCGGTCGCCCGGGTCGTCGAGGTAGCCCAGGTCGGCCATGAGGCGCTCGGCGTACAGGGCCCAGCCCTCGCCGTGGCCCGAGACCCAGCACGCGAGGCGGCGCCACGAGTTGAGCGTGTCGCGCGCGGCGACGGCCTGGCCGCACTGCAGGTGGTGGCCCGGGACGCCCTCGTGGTAGACGGTCGTCTTCTCGCGCCACGTGTTGAACTCGGTCACGCCCGGCGGCACGGACCACCACATGCGCCCGGGGCGCGAGAAGTCGTCGCTCGGGGGCGTGTAGTAGATCCCGCCGGTCTGGGTCGGGGCGATCATGCACTCGAGGTCCAGGACCGGGGTGGGGATGTCGAAGTGCACGCCGTCGAGGGCCTGGATCGCGGCGTCCGAGGTCTCCTGCATCCACGCACGCAGCGCGTCCGTGCCGTCGAGCCTGCGGCTCGGGTCCGCGTCGAGGATCGCGACGGCCTCCTCGACCGTGGCGCCCGGACCGGCGATCTGGGCGGCGACGGCCTCCTGCTCGGCGATGACGCGCGCGAGCTCCTCGAGGCCCCACTGGTAGGTCTCCTCGAGGTCGACCTCTGCGCCGAGGAAGTTGCGCGACGCGAGGGCGTAGCGCTCGCGCCCCACGCCGTCGGCCGTGGGGGCCTGGGGTGCGAGCTCGTCCTCCAGGAAGTCGGCGAGCCTGCCGTAGGCGGCCACGGCACCCGCCGCGCCGATCTCGAGCTCCTTGCGCACGAGCGAGCACGCCGCGGACTCGTCGAGCACGGCCGACGCCTCCTCGCCACGGACGAACGTGACGAAGAACGACGTCTCGGGGTTCGCGAGCTCGCGGGCCTGCTTGACGCCCTCGCGGACCTGGCGGATCGCCGCGACGTTGCCGCGCGCGGCACCGGCCGTGAGCGAGGCGATGTACCCGTCCATGGCTCCCGGCAGGGCCGCGAGACGGGCCGCGACGTTCTCCCACGCCTCGACCGTGCCCGTGGGCATCATGTCGAAGATGTCGCGCAGCTCCTGCAGCGGGGACGCGATGTTGTTGAGCAGCGCGAGGTCCTCGCCGGCCTCGTGCAGCTCGAGCGAGAGACCGACGCGCTCGCGCATCGCGGCGAGCGTGACCCGGTCGACGTCGTCGACGGGCTCGGCGTCCGCGAGCTCGGCCAGCACGGCCCGGTCCGCGGCCGCGAGGGCCTCGTACCCGGCGGGCGACAGGTCGGTCATGCGGTGGTCGTAGCCCGTGAGGCCCATGGCCGTGGCGGCGAGCGGGTTCAGGTCGGCGACCGTGAGCACGTACGCGTCGGCGATCGCGTCGATCGCGGAGGGCGTGCGGGGGGTCCTGGCGGTGGGGGTGCCGGGCTCGGCCGGCGAGGTGGGTGAGGTCACCCGGTAGAGGTTACTGCGTGGTACCCGCAGGGGTCGTCGTCCGTGAGGATGATCAGTCCTGGCGCAGGAGTCGTTCCGCCAGGTCGAGCACGGCCGACGGGGCGGTCAGCTCGAGCGACTGCGCACCGCCCCCGTCCGGGCCGATGTACACGAGCTCGTCAGCGTCCTCGAAGACGAGGACGGACCGCGTGCTGCCCGGGAGCGAGAGCTCGACGCGCACGGATCTCCACGCCCCGGTGGGCGCGACCTGCTCGGTGACCAGGCGGGGGTGCTCGGCGCCCGCCCGACCGAGGGCATCGAGGAGGTCCTGGTTCGTCGGCGCCGAGGACGGTTCGGCGTCACGGGCGGGCGCCGGGTCGGTCGTCCCGACCCCGGAGACGCCGGTCCCACCACCGGCCCGCTCCGGGTGCATCGCGGCGAGCAGGTCGTCCGCCCAGGCGCGCTGGTAGCGCACGAGCACGACGGCCGGCCGCCCTTGCGTACCCCGCGGGTACCAGACCGCCACCGGGTCGCCCGAGCGGGGGCCCTCCGTCCCGGCGGGGACGGGCACCGTGAACGGTGCCCGGACGGGGACGTGGTCGACTGAGAAGGTGAGCCGACCGCTCACGAGCGTGGCGCCGTCGGGCAGCTCGCGCGAGGATCCTGAGGGAACCTGGTCCGCCTCGGCCGTGACGTCGACGAGCACCGAACCCGTGGTGCGCTCGGCCGCCGTGAGCAGGGCGTCGCGTGCGCGGGTCTCGCGCTGCGCTTCGCGGTCGTCGAGGTACCGCGCGAGCGCGAGGACCGCGACGAGCAGGAGCAGGACGGTCAGGACGCCCAGCACCGCGGCTGGCAGGGGCCAGCCCTGCGACGGGGCGAGCTGCTGGTAGGCGACGAGCGCGACCGTCGGGACGGTCGGGACGATCCACGCCCACCGGCGCCAGCCGGTGCGGGCCGGGAGCGGCGGCAGGGCGGGCCCGCTGCCGTCGGCCGTGAGCGGACGTTCGACGGCCCCGGGGCCGTCCGCGAGCTCGACCAGGACGGTCGTGGTCTGGCTCATGACTGCAGGCTCCACCGCCAGGAGTCGGCGTTGTGCCGACCCGCGCGGCCGCCGAAGCTCTTGGCCGTCGCGCCCGCCCCGGTCCCGCGCAGGCCGCGCGCACGGTTGGTCCACTCGGACAGGGGCGCCTCGTCGTCGGGCACGTGCGAGGCCGCTGCGGCCGCCGCGAGCCCCGCGACGAGGGCCGCGACCTCGATGTCGTCGGGCGCGCCGCGCACGACGCGCAGCGAACGGCCCGACGGCGCCTCGGGCGTCCCGCTCACAGGCTGCCGTCCGTCGGGTCGTCCGCCGCGTCCCCGTACCCCTCGAAGTCGGCGGCCTCGCCGCGCGACGCCGCCCACTCGGGGATGTCGAAGCCGGCCTCGGCGAGGGCCGCGACGACCTGCTCGCCCGCGTTGTCGAGGAAGTCGATGACCGAGTCGAGCGAGGTGTCGGGCGTCGAGCCCGGTCCCACGACGAAGCCCAGGTAGAAGGGCTCTGCGACCTCGGGCGCCGGGGGCGCGTCCGCGTCGCCGCCCGCGCCGAGCTCCTCGTCCGAGGCCCACACGAGCGAGGTGAGGTCCGGGTGCATGCCGAGCGAACCGTGCAGCGCGTCGTAGACCTGGGCGTTGAGCGTGCTGATGCGCGCCTCGAGGGCAAGGACACGGGGGTCCTCGTCGGCCTCGGACGCACCGAACTCGGAGCGCACGCCCACCGCGGTGCCGATGTAGTCGTGCAGGGCTGCGGCCAGGGCGTCGACCGCGGCGTGCAGCGGCGCCTCGTCGACCGGGCCGAGCGGCTCGGCGCCGTGCGACACGCTGTCGTGCCCGTTGTCCGGGTGGTCGTGGCCCTCGTGGCCGTCGCTCGTGTGCTCGTCGGGCATGTCGTCCTCGCGGTTCGTCTCGTGGTTCGCGTCGTCGTGCGGTGCTGGGGTTCCCGCGGTCACAGCGGGATGTTCCCGTGCTTCTTGGGGGGCAGGCTCGCACGCTTGGTGCGCAGCGCGCGCAGCGCGCGCACGACCTGCACGCGGGTCTCCGACGGACGGATCACCGCGTCGACGTAGCCGCGCTCGGCCGCGTCCCAGGGGTTCACGATGGCCTCCTCGTACTCCCCGACCAGGCGGGCCCGCTCGGCGTCGACGTCCAGCCCCGCGTCCGCCGCGGCCTTGAGGGTGCCGCGCTGGAGGATGTTGACCGCGCCGCCCGCGCCCATGACGGCGATCTGGGCCGTGGGCCACGCCAGGTTGACGTCGGCGCCGAGCTGCTTGGAGCCCATGACGATGTACGCGCCACCGTACGCCTTGCGGGTGATGAGCGTGACGAGCGGGACCGTGGCCTCGGCGTACGCGTAGATGAGCTTGGCGCCGCGACGGATGATGCCCTGGTGCTCCTGGTCGACGCCCGGCAGGAAGCCCGGGACGTCCACGAGGGTCAGGACGGGGATGTTGAACGCGTCGCACGTGCGCACGAACCGCGCGGCCTTCTCGGCCGCGTCGATGTCGAGCGTCCCGGCCATCGCGAGGGGCTGGTTGGCCACGACGCCGACCGACTGGCCCTCGACGTGCCCGAACCCGATCAGCACGTTCTTCGCGAACAGCGGCTGGACCTCGAGGAAGTCGCCGCCGTCCAGGACGTGCTCGATCACGGTGCGCATGTCGTACGGCTGCGAGTCCGAGTCGGGCACCAGGGTGTCGAGCTCGAGGTCCTCGTCCGTGACCTCGAGCTCGGTGTCCTCGGGCGGGAAGCCGGGGGCGTCCGAGAGGTTGTTCTGCGGCAGGTAGCCGATGAGGTGGCGCACGTAGTCGATCGCGTCGTCCTCGTCGGTGCCCATGTAGTGCGCGACGCCCGATCGCTCGTTGTGGGTGCGTGCCCCGCCGAGCTCCTCGAAGCCCACGTCCTCGCCCGTGACCGCACGGATCACGTCGGGGCCCGTGATGAACATGTTCGACGTCTGGTCGGCCATGACGATGAAGTCGGTCAGGGCCGGGGAGTACACGGCCCCGCCCGCGCTCGGGCCGAGGATGAGCGAGATCTGCGGGATGACGCCCGAGGCCGCGACGTTGCGGCGGAAGATCTCCGCGAACTGCGTCAGGGCCGCGACGCCCTCCTGGATGCGTGCGCCGCCGCCGTCGGAGATCCCGATGAGCGGTACGCCCGTGCGCAGCGCCAGGTCCTGGACCTTGGTGATCTTCTGGCCGTGCACCTCGCCGAGGCTCCCGCCGAAGACCGTGAAGTCCTGCGAGTAGATGCACACCTGACGGCCGTCGACCGTCCCGTGCCCCACGACCACGCCGTCGCCCGCGAGCCGCTTCTTCTCGAGCCCGAAGTTGGTCGAGCGGTGCTTGGCGAACGCGTCGAGCTCGACGAAGCTGCCCTCGTCGAGCAGGGCCTCGATCCGCTCGCGGGCCGTCTTCTTGTTCCGGGCGTGCTGCTTGGCGCGAGCCGTCTCCTCGGGCGCGACGGACGCCTCGGCGCGCCGACGGTCGAGGTCGGCGAGCTTCGCTGCGGTGCCGATGAGCTGACCGGTGGGGGCCGGGGTGGTGCCGGCGACAGGTTCGTTCACGCAGACGAGCCTAGTTGGTGGGTGGGACCAAGCGGGTGCGGGAGATCGCACCGGCGTCCGCGTCGGCGTTGGAGGGTTCCCACAATCCGTTGCGAGGCGGTGCCCGTCGTCGTGCGGGATGCCGGTTCGTCGTGCGGGTGGTGCTGCCGTCCCCCGGGCGCGTCCGTGCATGATGGGGGCATGACGACTGCCGACCGCCCCGCGCTGCGCCCCGACTTCCTGCGGGACCTGCTCGTGGTCCCGCACGGCCCGCTCGAGCGCCTCGAGGTCGTCGAGGAGTCCGTCTCGACCAACACCGAGCTGGCCGCGGCCGTGGCTGCGGACCCGCGGGCCTGGCCTGCACCCGCGCTGCTCGTGGCCGAGCACCAGGTCGGTGGGCGGGGCCGTGCGGGGCGCACCTGGGAGACGCCCGCGCGGACCGCGCTGACGGGCTCGCTCCTGGTCCGGCCCGACGTGCCGCGCGAGCGCCTGAGCTGGCTGCCGCTGCTCGCGGGCCTCGCGACGGTCCGGTGCCTGCGCGCGACCGCGGGTGTCGAGGCCGTGGTCAAGTGGCCCAACGACGTGCTCGTCCCGGCGCCGGGCGCGGCGGCCGACGGAGGCCGCGGGGCAGCGGAGGAGGTCGAGGGCTGGGGGACGCGCCGCAAGGTCGCGGGCATCCTGTGCGAGCTCCTGCCCGACGGCGGAGCGATCGTGGGCGTCGGGCTCAACGTCCTGCAGGGCGAGGGCGAGCTCCCGGTCGCCTCGGCCACGTCGCTCGCCCTGGCGGGGGCGGCCACGACCGACCGCGAGGTCCTGCTGACGGCGCTCGAGGAGTCGTTCGCCCTGACGCTCGGTCGGTGGCAGGACGCGGGAGGCGACGCCGAGGCCGCGGGTCTCGTCGCGGAGTGCGTCGAGGTCAGCGGGACGCTGGGTGCGCACGTGCGCATCGACCTCACGGGCGGGGGACAGGTCACGGGCAAGGCCTACGGGTTCGGCCCCGACGGTTCGTTGCTCGTCCAGGGCGACGACGGGACGGTCCGTTCGCTGCACAGCGGCGACGTGCACCACCTGCGCGTGGGCTCGGGATCCACAGCCGGCCCGGAGGCGTCCACGGGGACCGGCGGGGCGGCCTCCTCGGGACCCGTCGGCGGCCCCGTCGGTGCGCCCGCCGGGTGACGGGGCCGGGGCGCACGGCCGCGCTGAACTAGGATCTGTCTGTGACGCACGACATCCCTGAGGTAGCCGAAGAGACCACCGAGACGACGAAGGCAGCCGAGGAGAGTCGAGCGGGCAGCCCTGGTGTCCCCGAGCGCGCGACCGTCGAGGCAGACGTCGACGCGGCCCTCCTGGGTGGGCCCCGCGCCCTCACGGTCGAGGGGCTCGCGGAGCGGGCCGGGCTCACGGAGAAGCAGGTGCGCTCGTACTGGCAGGCGCTCGGGCTCCCGATCACCGAGGAGCAGGAGCAGATGTTCACCGAGGACGACGCGGTCGCCCTCGAGCAGATCTACTCGGTCGCCGAGCGCGAGCAGTTCGACGACCGGTCGTTGACGACCCTCATCCGGTCGATGGGTCACACGACCGAACGGCTCGTGCTCTGGCAGGTCGAGGCGCTCGTCGAGCACATGACCAAGCGGTTCGACCTCGACGACACGAGCGCCCGGCTGCTCGTGCTCGACCGCCTCCCGGACCTCGCGCCCGTGCTGGAGACCCAGCTGAGCCACGCCTGGCGCCGCCAGCTCGCGGCCGTCGCCGCGCGGTTCACGGTCGAGTTCTCCGACGCGCGCGCGGGCGACGTCACCGACTCCCAGGCGCTGCCGCTCCCGCGGGCCGTCGGGTTCGCCGACATCGTGTCGTTCACCAAGCGCACGGCGGGTCTGGGGTCGAGCGAGCTCGCCGAGTTCGTCCAGCTCTTCGAGACCCGGGCGCGCGACGTCATCACCGCCGCGGGTGGTCGGGTCGTCAAGACCATCGGCGACGCGGTCCTGTACGTCGCCGACGACGTCGCGACGGGGGCCAAGGTGGCGCTCGGTCTCGCTGAGGAGGGCGAGCGGGCCGGCGAGGGGATCGAGGTCCCACCCGTCCGGGTCAGCCTCGTCTGGGGACGGGTGCTCTCGCGCTTCGGTGACGTGTTCGGCCCGTCGGTCAACCTCGCGTCGCGGCTCACCGAGATCGCCGAGCCCGCGACCGTGCTGATCGACCGCGAGACGGCCGCTCTGCTCTCGCGGGACTCGCGGTTCGCGCTGACGGCCCAGCCCGAGCGCGAGGTCCATGGCCTCGGGGTGATCGAGCCCGTGCGCCTCCAGTGGGCGTACAAGGGCTGACCCGTCCTTCTGCCCTGGCGGCGCGGACCGGTGACCGATCCGCGCTGCAGTGCGAGCCCGTCGTCGCCGGAACGCCGTCCCGGGTCTCAGACCGCGAGGACCAGCTCGGGGCCGTTGTTGGCCACGCTGTTGACCAGCGGTGCGACCTCCTGCGCCGCCATGCGGACCTCGGGGGCGGCCAGCAGGCCTGCGGCCTCGTCCTTGCCGACCGCCGGATCGAGCCACGCGTCCCACAGGTCCGGGGCGAGCGACAGCGGCATGCGGTCGTGGATCGACGCGAGCGCCGGCGTGGCGGCGGTCGTCACGATGGTGGTCGACACGAGCCAGCGGTCCGGGTCGTCGTCGGCCTTGGTCCGGTCGCGCCAGAACTCGTAGAGCCCCGCGAACGCCGCGACCGCCGACCCGTCGGGGTGGATGAAGAACGGCTGCTTGCTGACCTTGGGCTTGCGGGCGGTCGATCCAGGGGCCGGGGGAGTCTCGATGCGGCGCCACTCGTAGTAGCCGTCGGCGGGCACCAGGCAGCGCCTGGCCGCGAACGGCTTGGCGAAGGCGGGCTTGTCCAGGAGGGACTCCGCGCGCGCGTTGATCATGCGTGCCCCGACGCCCGGGTCCTTGGCCCAGCTCGGCACGAGGCCCCACCGGGCGACCCGCAGCGACCGGCGGACCTCGCCCGTGCCCTTGGCCGCGCGCTCGACCACGATCCGCACGGGGTCTGTCGGGGCGACGTTCCAGGAGGGTGGCAGCAGGCGCGCGTCGTCGGCGAGGTCGGCGATCGCGAACTCGTCGGCCAGGTCCTGGGCGTCCCGGAAGGAGGCATAGCGTCCGCACATGTCTTCCAGGATGCCTCGGGCCACCCACGCTGCGCGCGGCCGCCGCATCGCCGGTGGGGCGAGCGGCGCCGTCGGGCATGGCCGCCAACTAGATTGACAGCCTGACTAGTTCGCGACACTATCTAGTCATGTCCGAGCACACCTGGCCCAGCGAATGGCTGCGCGGCGTCCTCGACGTGTGCGTGCTGCGCATCCTCGCCGACGGCCCCACCTACGGGTACGCGATCGCTGCGCGTCTCGCCGACGCCGGGCTCGGCGCGATCAAGGGCGGCACGCTCTACCCGCTGCTGGGGCGCCTCGAGACCGGCGGGCTCGTGACCGTCGAGTGGCGGGCCGGTGACGGCGGACCCGGGCGCAAGTACTACGACCTGACCCCGGAGGGGAGCGCCGAGCTCGCACAGCGCGCCGCGCTGTGGGGCGCGTTCACCCGCACGACCCGCGACCTCGTCGGGGGCGTCCCCGACGACGCGCAGACCGACGGACCCGTACGACGATCCACCGAGACCGAGGAGACCCGATGACCCGCACGAGCGAGAGGCGGACCGCTGCGCGCTACGAGGTCGAACGACGGCTCGCGCCGCACGTCGACGAGAAGTGGGCCGAGGCCTTCGTGATCGAGCTGCGGCTGCTCGACGTGGCCGGGGACGCGCTCGGCGCGGCCCTCGCCGAGGTCGAGTCGCACTGCGCCGAGAGCGGGGAGCCGGCCGTGGCAGCCTTCGGCGACCCCGTGACCTACGCGCGCAGCCTCGACCTTCCGGCGCAGCGCGAGGGGCGCTGGGACGCCGTCGCGGTCCTCGGGCCGGTCGGCACCCAGTTCGTCGGGCTGCTGGTGCTCGGCTGGGGAGTCGCCTCGATCGTCCTGGCGCGACGTGAGGGCGGGGCGGCCCCGAGCGTCGAGGTGACGTTCGGGATGGTCGCCCTGCTCGTGGCGTTCGAGGTGGCGATCCTGGTCTTCTACCGGCACAGCTCGGCGGCGCTCCGGCGCGTCCTGGACCGGCCCGTCGTGTCCTTCGTCGTGCTGACGGCACTCATGACGGCGTTCGCCGTGGGCGCCGTCCTGCTGGACGGCGTGCTCGTGACGCTCCCGGCGTGGCCCGTGGCCGTGGTGGGGGCGCTCGTGCTCGTCGGGGGGACCGCGTGGAGCCTGGTCCAGGCCCGTCGGGGCACGCTCGAGGACCCGATCCTCTCGCCCGTCCCGACGGCCGGCGCCGTCGACGAGGAGCGTGTCGAGAAGGACGCGGGCGAGCGGCTCCTCTCGGCGAGCGTGACGTGGATCTTCCCGCTCCTCGCCCTCGCGTCCCTCGGGGCGACGTGGCTCGTGGCGGGGCGCTGACCGCAGCGGCAGCCCCGGCCGGCCGGGGTGGGCGCGTGGACGGGGAGCCGCGCGGTGCAGCACTGTGTCGTACTCCGCACGCCGCACCCGCCGCTGGTGGCTCGGGGCAATCATCGAATCGTTATGATTGGCTCCCGTGAGCAACCCGCCGGCAGGAAACGCCCCGACCCAGCAAGCGCCCTCCACGGGCGCCGTCCGCAGCACCCCCGCACGCAGGTCGGGCCGCTCCACGGTCAAGTGGGTCCTCCTGCTCGGTGCGCTCGCTGCGCTCCCGGCCTTCACGGTCGACATGTACCTGCCGCTCCTGCCCGACGTCGCGACCGACCTCGACGCGAGCCCTGCGCTGGCTCAGCTCACCCTCGCGGGGATGCTCCTCGGCGGCGCCGTCGGGCAGCTCGTGGTCGGACCGCTCTCCGACCGCTACGGCCGACGCGCGCCCGTGGTGATCGGCCTCGCGCTCCACGTCGTCACCTCGATCCTCTGTGCCGTCGTGCCGGGCATCGGATGGCTCATCACGCTGCGCGTGCTCCAGGGCTTCTTCAACGCCTCGGCGCAGGTCGTCTCGATCGCCGTGATCCGCGACCGGTTCACCGGGTCGGACGCGGCCCGCATCCTGTCGCGACTCATGCTCGTGATCGGGCTCGCACCGCTCCTGGCGCCCACGTTCGGTTCGCTGATCGCCGCGCACGGGACGTGGCGCTGGGTGTTCTGGGTCCTCGCGGTGCTCGGAGCGGTCCTCGCCCTGATCGTCCTGCGCTTCATGCCCGAGACGCTCGAGACCGAGCGTCGCCAGACCGGAGGAGTGGGCAGCGTCTTCCGCGGGTACGCGACGTTGCTGCGCGACCGCCACTTCCTCGCGCTCGCGGTCCTCCCGGGGCTCGGCCAGGCGGTCCTCATGAGCTACGTCGTCGGGTCCCCGTTCGTGCTCCAGGAGGGCTACGGGCTCACGCACGGACAGTTCGCGGCGCTGTTCGCGGTCAACGGGATCGGTCTCGTGATCTCGGCGCAGGTGAACGCCTCGCTCGTGCGCAGGGTCGCCCCCATCCGGATCCTGCGCACGGCCCTCGTCCTCCAGTCGGTGTTCGCGGCGGGGCTGCTCGTGGTCGCGCTCACCGGGGCGGGCGGGCTGATCGGTCTCCTCGTCGCGCTCTGGCTCACGCTCTCGCTCCAGGGCCTCATCCCCGCCAACGCGTCTGCCCTGGCGCTGACCCGTCACGGCGAGCGGGCGGGCACCGCGGCGGCCGTCATCGGGGCGTTCCAGGCCGGCGTCGCGGGCCTCGTGAGCCCCCTCGTGGGCGTCCTCGGCGGCGACGAGGTGGCCATGAGCTCGGTCATGCTCGCCGCGGTGGTGGCCTCCCTGCTGGTGCTCGGGCTGGCCACCCCGGCCTTCCGCAAGGGCGGTTGGCACCTGCCGACCTGACGGTCGAGGAGCCGACCCGCGCCCCGCGGCGACGGGACACTTCACACTTCCTTTGCACGGCGCGAAGGCCGCACCCTTCCCGTACCTCTAGGCTCTTCCCATGCCCAGCCCGAAGTCCGCCCCGAAGAGCGGCCCTCATCACGCGCGCACCCAGCGCACGCACAAGGCGCTTCGCGTCGTCGGAATGGTCACGACCGGATGCCTGGCTTTCGCCGGGACGGCCGCGGCCGCGATGTACGCCGACTTCCAGAGCGCGGTGACAGTGAGCGACGTGTCGGCACTCGTCAAGGGGCCTTCCACCCCTGAGCCGCCGGCCGACCCGAACGACCCGTACGCGGGTCAGGCTCTCAACATCCTCGTCATGGGTACCGACTACCGCGACGAGGAGAACGCAGAGCTCGCAGGGGCCGAGGACGGCATGCGTTCCGACACGACGTTCGTGGTGCACGTCTCCGGAGACCGGACGCGCATGGAGGTCGTCTCCATCCCGCGCGACTCGCTCGTCGACATCCCGGCGTGCAACCTCTCGGACGGCCGCACCACGCGCAAGCAGAACGACGCGATGTTCAACTCGGCCTTCGAGATCGGGTCGGGCGGGGTCGACGACATGGTGGGCGCGGCGGCATGCACGATCACGACCGTGCAGGAGCTGACCGGGTTGACGATCACCGACCACGTCGTGGTCAAGATGACCGGCGTCATCGGCGTCGTCGACGCTCTCGGAGGAGTACGCATGTGCTTCCCCGAGCCGGTCGTCGGGGGCCCGCACTCGCGCGACCTCAACATCGCCGCAGGCGAGCAGGTGCTCGACGGGCGGACGGCCATCAGCTTCCTGCGTGCGCGCAAGGGCACCGGCATGGGGCTCGAGATGGGGAGCGACCTCGCCCGGATCGCCCGGCAGCAAGCCTTCCTGGACTCGATGATGCGTGAGCTCCTGTCCAAGAACATCATCACCGACACCCCGCAGCTCTACGCCCTCATCAAGGCTGTGCTCTCCTCGATCAGCGCCAACCCGGAGCTCGCGGGCCTCGACTCTCTGGCCGGTCTCGCCTTCTCGCTCAAGGATCTCGACATGAACGAGATCGTCTTCACCGAGCTGCCCGTCGTCGAGGCACCCACCGACAAGAACCGTGTCGTGTGGACCAAGGACGCCCAGGCGATCTGGGACCGCATGTCCGCCGACGCACCGCCTCCCGGGCACGAGACCCCTGCACCCACCGACGTGGTGCCGGACACGGGTGCGGTCCAGGGCACGGACCCCGCGGCCGGGACGGACCCCGCGGCGGGGACAGACACTGGCACCGGGGCCGGCACCGGCGAGGTCGCTCCTCCGGTCACGCCTCCCGTGGTCGAGGAGCGGTTGCCGGGCGTCTGCTGACACCTCGCACGCGGGGAGCCGCCGCTCGGGGCACTCGCGCGAGGGGGGCGGGTCGCGCGTCTAGCGACCGTCGCGCAGCGCTCTGAGGCGACCGACCGCGTCGCGGAGCACGTCCTCCCGCTTGACGAACGTGAAGCGGACGCGCGAGGCCAGGGCGCGCGCCGTCGTCGGGCTGTCCGGGACGTCACCCGGCGCGCCCGGCGCACGGCAGAACGCGCTCACGGGCACGCCCACGACGCCCGCGAGGTCCGGGAGCCGGCGGCACAGCTCGACGCCGTCGTCGAAGCCCAGCGGGGCGCCGTCCGCGACCACGAAGTACGTCCCGCGCGGGACGACGACCTCGAACCCGGCCGCCACGAGACCCTCGCACAGCAGGTCCCGCCGGTCGCGCAAGGACGCCGCGAGCGCGCGCGGGGCCTCGTCGTCGGCGAGCGCCTGGGCGATCGCGGGCTGGAACGGTGACCCCGACGTGTAGGTCAGGAACTGCTTGACGGTCCGTACGGCCTCGACGAGGTGCGCCGGCCCGTGCAGCCAGCCGATCTTCCAGCCCGTGAACGAGAAGGTCTTGCCGGCCGACGAGATGGTGATCGTGCGCTCGGCCATGCCCGGCAGGGTCGCGACGGGCACGTGCACGGCGTCGTCGTACACGAGGTGCTCGTAGACCTCGTCGGTCACGACGATCGCGTCCACGGAGCGGGCCGCGTCCGCGACCACCTGCAGCTCGGCGCGCGTGAGGACCGTCCCGGTCGGGTTGTGCGGCGTGTTGACGAGGACCAGCCGGGTCCGCGGCCCGACGGCGGCACGCACCTGGGCGGGGTCGAGGCGGAAGCCGTCCGGGGTCGGGTGGAGCGGCACGGTCACGTGCGTGGCTCCCGCGAGCGCGATGACGGCCGCGTGGGAGTCGTAGAAGGGCTCCAGGGTCACGACCTCGTCGCCCGGGCCCGCGAGGGCCAGGACGGTGGCCGCGAGCGCCTCGGTGGCCCCCGTGGTGACCAGGACCTCGGTGTCCGGGTCCAGGTCCAGGCCGTAGTGGCGTCGCTGGTGGTCCGCGACGGCCCGGCGCAGCTCGGGGACTCCCGTGCCCGGCGGGTACTGGTTGTACCCGTCCTCGATCGCGCGGATCGCGGCCTGCTTGATGGCGTGCGGGCCGTCGACGTCCGGGAAGCCCTGGCCCAGGTTGATCGCGCCCGTGCGCGCGGCGAGGTTCGTCATCTCGGCGAAGATCGTGGACGCGACGCTGCCGTCGGCGCGCAGGAGCCCCGTGGCGGCCGCGGCCGCACGCCAGCGGCCCGGGACCTGGGGCGAGGACCGGGGGTGCTGCGGGGGGTTCGAGGCTGCGGGGTGGGGCGTCGACATGACCACGACCCTAAGCCGGGCGGCGCCGGGTGCGCGCTGGTGCTGCCGCCGTGAGGCGTCGGCGCGTCGCGGCGCCGGGGCGCCGGGTGGGCTCCGGGCGCCCGAGCGAGCGTGGCGGGACGCCGACGAGCGTGACCTGGCGCGATCCGGTGCGATCAGGCGGAGCGAACGTGACGGTGACCACATTCCGGACAGTCCGGGGTGGTCGAGGCGCGGAATCCCGCCGGTCCTGACCTGCCGTCCACAGGGCGCGTGCGCAGCTGGGGCGATGTGCCCTAGTGTCGGCGCTCAGCCGCCCTGCGACGTCGGGGCCGCTGGCTGCGCGGGGGGCGTGCAGGGGGACGCAAGGGGGCGTGACGACGACATGAGCACCAGCGGTGTGACGATCCTCGAGACCGAGGTGCGCGAGCTGATCCGCCGACGTGGCGTGGACCCGGTGCGGGACAAGGACGGGATCGACCGCCTCGTCGCCGATGCCCTGGCCGACTACGACTCCCGGACCGCGCTCGGTGTCGTGCCCGCGCTCGCCGATGCGCAGGGGGCGGTGCGTGCGGTCCTCGACGCCGTCGCCGGCCTCGGCCCGCTCCAGAAGTACCTCGACGACCCGGAGGTCGAGGAGATCTGGATCAACTCGCCCGCCAAGGTGTTCGTCGCCCGGGGCGGGAACGCCGAGCTCACCTCGACCATCCTGACCTCGACGCAGGTACGCGACCTCGTCGAGCAGATGCTCAAGTCCTCCGGCCGGCGCCTCGACCTCTCGAGCCCGTTCGTCGACGCCGCGCTGCCGGGCGGGGAACGTCTCCACGTGGTGATCCCGGACGTGACCCGCGAGCACCTCGCGGTGAACATCCGCAAGCACGTCGTGCGCGCTTCGCACCTGGACCACCTGGTGCGGCTGGGGTCACTGACCCCGCACGCAGCGGCGTTCCTTCATGCCGCGGTCCAGGCGGGCCTCAACCTCCTCGTCGCAGGGGCGACCCAGGCGGGCAAGACGACCATGCTCAATGCTCTCGCCGGTTCGATCCCGTCCCAGGACCGGGTCGTCACGTGCGAGGAGGTGTTCGAGCTGCGGTTCGCGGTGCGGGACATCGTCTCGATGCAGTGCCGTCAGCCGAGCCTCGAGGGGACCGGTGAGATCCCGCTGCGCAGGCTCGTCAAGGAGGCCCTGCGCATGCGTCCCGACCGCATCGTGATCGGGGAGGTGCGCGAGGCCGAGAGCTTCGACCTGCTGATCGCCCTGAACGCGGGTGTTCCTGGGATGTGCACGATTCATGCGAACTCGGCGAGGGAAGCGATCTCGAAGATGTGCACGCTGCCCCTGCTCGCCGGTGAGAACGTGTCGGACCGCTTCGTGGTGCCCACGGTCGCGGGCGCCGTGGACGTCGTCGTGCACCTCGGGGTGACCGTTGACGGCCGGCGCGAGGTCCGCGAGATCGTGGGGGTGACGGGACGGGTCGAGCAAGGGGTCGTCGAGGTCTCGGACCTGTTCCACCGGTCCGGTGGTCGGCTGGTCCGCGGCGACGGGTTTCCGCCGGCCGAGGACCGCTTCGCGCGCGCGGGCGTCGACCTGGTGGCGCTCATGTCGGCGCACGGTGCGGGGCAGGGCTGACGTGGGGGTCGTCGTCGGTCTGTTGCTGGGCGCGGGGATCGTCTGCCTGTGGTCCTCCTGGTGGGAGCCGCGCTCACGTGCGCCCCGGAGGACGGGCGGCTGGTCCGCCCGCACCCAGGACGTCCTGGTGCAGGCGGGGCTTGCGAGGGTCTCGCCGCGGGCACTCGTCGTCGGGAGCGTGGGGTCCGGGCTCTTCGTCCTCCTCGTCGGGTTCGCCGTGACGCGTGCCCTACCGATCGCCGTGTGCTTCGCGCTGTTCGCGGCGCTGGCCCCGGTCACCATGGTGCGTTCCCGGGCTCGAAGGCGACGGACGGAGCTACGGGACGTGTGGCCGGAGGCGGTCGACCACCTGGCGTCGGGCGTCCGTGCGGGCCTCTCCCTCCCCGAGGCGGTGGGGCAGCTCGGAGAGCGGGGTCCTGTCGAGCTGAGGGTGCCGTTCGCGCAGTTCGCCCGGGACTTCCGGGCGTCAGGCCGGTTCGGCGACTGTCTGGACGCGCTCAAGGTGCGGCTCGCAGACCCGGTCGCGGACCGGATCGTCGAAGCGCTGCGCATGACCCGGGAGGTCGGCGGAACGGATCTCGGAAGGCTCCTGCGTACGCTCGCCCTCTTCCTGCGGGAGGACGCGAGGACACGTGGAGAGCTCGAGGCGCGGCAGTCGTGGACCGTCAGCGGTGCGCGGCTCGCGGTGGCCGGCCCCTGGGTCGTCCTGGCCCTGCTGGCGACCCGACCCGAGACCGCGCAGGCCTACAACTCGTTGCAGGGGGTTGCGGTCCTCGGGGGAGGGGCCGTGTGCTCGCTCGTGGCCTACCGGCTCATGCGATGGATCGGCCGACTTCCCGAGGAAGCGCGGGTGCTGCGGTGAGCGGGGCGGCAGGTTCCGGGCTCCTGTGGACCGGGGCGATGGCAGGCGCCCTGTTCGGGTGGGGAGCCCTGGTGATCGTCTCTCGACTCCGGGCGCGGCGGGTCCGGCTCGACGAGCGGGTCGGCCCGTACCTGAGGCTCCACGGCGCGACCTCGGGCCTGCTGACGGAGACGTCGGCGGCGAGTCGGCTCTTCACGGGCGACAACGTCCTCGGGCTGAGGATCGCGGCGGCGGGCCGGCTGCTCGAGCGCTTCGGCTCCTCCCGGACCGAGGTGCGTCGTCGTCTCGACCGGGCCGGTTCGCGGGAGAGCGTGGACCAGTTCCGAGCCCGCCAGGTCGTGTGGGGCGCTCTCGGCCTTGCCGGCGGGCTGGTCTTCGCGCTCCTTCTCGCGGCCACGCGAGGGTCGTCGCCCGTCGTGCTCCTCCTGCTGGTGCTTCTCTGCGGGGTCGGTGGGCTGCTGGCCTGCGACCAGATGCTCACTCGCCGGATCGCTCGGCGCGAGGAGCGGATGCTCAGCGAGTTCCCGACGATCGCCGAGCTGCTCGCCCTGTCCGTCGGGGCTGGGGAGGGGCCGGTCGCTGCGATGGAGAGGGTTGCGGCCAGCGCGCACGGCGAGCTCTCCGTCGAGCTTGCGGCGACGCTCTCAGCCGTCCGGTCCGGGGCTCCCTTGTCCCGCGCGCTCGAGGACCTGGCCGACAGGACGACGCTCGCGAGCCTGACCCGTTTCGCCGAGGGTGTGGCCGTGGCCGTCGAGCGAGGTACTCCGCTGGCCGAGGTCCTCCGGGCTCAGGCCCAGGACGTACGCGAAGCGGGAAGGCGGGCGCTCATGGAGTCCGGTGGGCGCAAGGAGGTCCTCATGATGATTCCCGTCGTCTTCCTCATCCTTCCGGTCACCGTCGTCTTCGCCGTCTATCCGTCGATCGTGACCCTGCAGATCGGCCTCTGACCGTGGCCGACCGGGAGTACGGATCCCGGGAGCCTCCCGCTCCGGGCCCCCTGCCCGGCGCTCGAGGTGCGGCATGCCGAATCTGGTCGCACCGGCCGCGCCGATCGAAGGTGCTGTCGACTTGAACACTCGTCCTGGACGCCCGTCCAGGACAGGAACCGAGAAGAGAACGAGCGAGGAGCAGCCGTGCCACAGCAGGTGAAGGACTGGACGAGCAGACTGGTGCGCCGTGCCGGGGGCCGAGGCGCGGAACGGGGTGACGTCCCGGGATGGGTTCTGGTGACCCTCATGACGGCCGGGCTCGTCGTCGCCCTCTGGGCGGTGGCAGGACCCGCGCTCACGAGTACTTTCAGCGACGCGATCAGCAGCGTCAGCGGTCCCTGAGATGGGCCGAGACGCCAACCCGAGGGTGGTACGAGGGGTGGAGGACGGTTCTGCCGTCGTCGACTTCGTGCTGGTCTCGGTCCTCGTGGTGGCACTTCTCCTCGGCGTCGTCCAGGTGGTGCTCGCGCTCCACGTGCGCGCCGTCGTGATCGACAGTGCGGCGGAGGGAGCGCGCCTCGCGGGGCGGGCGGACCGCACGCCGGAGGACGGCGTCGAACGCACGCAGCAGCTGATCGATGCCGCGCTCTCCGAGCGGTTCGCCCAGGACGTGACCGCGCGCGAGGTGGAGCTGGGGGGCCTGCCGGTCGTGGAGGTGACCGTGACCGCCCCATTCCCGGTGGTCGGCCTTCTTGGCCCGGCCGGGACGCTGACGGTGAGCGGCCACGCGCTGGCGGAGGAGCCGTGAGCTCCCGGGCGCGCTCGGTCCACGAGGGAGACGCGCGCGGGGTCGTGCCGGTCGTCGAGCGAGGTACCGATCCGCGGACAGGTCATGGCGACCGGGTGAATTTTCGCCATCGGTCCCACGTTCGGGCGAGGGACGACGCCGGGAACGCGCAGGTCGAGTTCCTCGGTGTGGCACTTGTCCTGATTCTCCCGGTCCTGTACCTGGCGCTGACCCTCGGCCGGATCCAGGCGGCGACCTTCGCGGTCGAGGGGGCAGCGAAGGAGTCGGCCCGCGCGTTCGTGACCGCGGACTCGGTGGCCGAGGGGCAGGTGCGGGCGGGGGTGGCCACCTCGTTGGCGCTCTCCGACCAGGGCTTCGAGGACGTGCAACCCTCGGACGTGCTCGAGCTCACGTGTTCCGCCGACCCCTGTCTCGCTCCGGGGAGCGAGGTCGTGGCGGTCGTGCGATACGACGTCGCGCTGCCCTTCGTCCCCTCGGGGATCCGGTCGTGGGTCCCGCTGTCGATACCGGTCCAAGCCGTGCACACCTCGACGGTGGACAGGTACGCGGGGGCTCGGCCGTGAGGCGTTCCCGGGGTGTCCCTGGGCAAGGGTGCGCGCACGAGCGCGATGGCGAAGGCGGCCAGATCATGCTTCTCACCAGCATGTTCGTCGCCTTCGCGCTCGTCCTGGTGGCCGTGGTCGTCTCCGCGACGGCGGTCCACCTGGATCGCAAGCAGCTGTTCGACCTGGCCGACGCCTCGGCTCTCGATGCGGCCGACGCGATGCCTGCCGAGACCGTCTACCGAGGAGGCCTGGCGGACCCGGTGGACGGGGGCGTCCTGGTCCTGAGCGACGCGGACGTCGAGTCGTCCGTCCGGTCGTTCCTCGTCGCCCACCCGGCCATGCTGGCAGGGCTGGACGACGTCACGATCATCGAGGCCGCCACCCCCGACGGGCGCACGGCGAACGTCAGACTCGCGGCTCGCTCGCACCCGGTTCTCGTCAGCTGGGTGACGCGGCTCTGGTCTGATGGCATCATCGTGCGTGCAGAGTCCAGTGCGCGAGCTTGGTGATCGACCCTCCCCTCCCGAAAAAGGTGTCGGGCGAGTGAACATGATTGAGTTAGCGCTAACACGATCGTTAACTTTCTTAACGAAAGGTGCGACTTTTGACTGGGGGCTGCCAAAACCGCCGGTTCGCCGCTATGGTGATCCGGTCCGACACCCTCCAACGACGGAGACTTACATGAATGCACGTGCAAGGAAGCAGTGGATCGCTGGCGGAGCGCTCAGCGCGATGCTGCTCGGGACCATCGCGATGGCGTCGTCGGCCGCGGCCGACGTGAACCAGGACGAGGACGTTCAGATCCAGGTCTCGGTCACCCCGGTCGGAGCGCTCACGCTCACGGTCAACAACCCGTCCGTCACGCTGAACGAGTCCACCAGCGACGACATCTGGGCAGCAGGCAACCGTGAGTTCACGGGCGTCCTCGACGGCGTCAGCGTCTCTGACGACCGCAACGACGTGCCCGCCGACGGCTCGTGGAGCGTCAGTGGCCAGGTGAGCAACTTCGTGGCCGCAGGCCTGCCGGAGATCGACTCGACCAAGCTCGGATGGGTCCCCGAGCTGACCACCCCGATCCCCGGTGACTTCAACGTCACGCCTGGTGCGCCCATCGCGGGCGATCTCCAGGAGACGCCGGCCGGCGAGGGCCCCGGCGGCGAGTGGCTCGAGGGCGGCATCCAGACCGGTGACCTCCTCGTCTCGAACGGCTCGTCGGTCGAGTCCAACGGTCAGTCGTTCGGCGTCAAGGCCGGGCTCAACCTGACCGTGCCGAAGAACACCCCCTCCGGTGCGTACGCGTCGACGCTGACGCTCACGCTCATGGGCAGCTGATCGCACTTCGCGATCAGTGTCACGGACGGTGACGACACAGGGCCGGCGGTTCTCCGTCGGCCCTGTACCGTCTCCGGAGCAGGTAGACCGTTCGAGGATGATCGGAAGTCGTGGTGAGCAAGGAAGTGCAGATGGTGTCCAGCGGGGTCGCGATGTCCGCAGCAGGTCGTCGTATGGATCGACTCCGACGGAGCGTCCTGGGGCTGAGTGCCCTGCTGCTGGCGCTGGCCGGCGGGACCGGCGTCTCGCACGCTGACGCGAAGGACCCCGGCGAGATCAGGTTCTCGGTCACCACGGCGACGCCCGACGGACCGGACAAGCGCCGGATCTTCGACTTCGTCGCCGAGCCGGGAGCGCAGATCCAGGACCAGGTGGCGGTGTCCAACCACGGGGCGGGCCCGGTCACGTTCACGATGGTCACCAACGACGGTCTCTTCACGCCCATGGGCAAGTTCGACATCCGCACCTCGGACCAGGAGCCGCAGGACTCGGGCGGATGGTTCGAGGTCCAGCCGACGGTGGACGTTCCCGCGGGGGAGACCGTGATCGTGCCGTTCACCATCACGGTCCCTGAGAACGCGACCCCGGGCGACCACCCGGCCGGCATCGTCGCGACCGTCACGTCCGCCTCCACGGCCGCAGGGCCCGGTGTCGGAGTCGAGAGCCGTGTCGGCGTGCGCGTCAACCTGCGGGTGCCCGGCGAGGTCACGCCCTCGCTCGCGCTCACCGATGTGCGGGCGACGTACGAGCCCTCGTGGAACCCGTTCGCCCCGGGTTCGGTGCGGGTCGCGTACGGGGTGACCAACGACGGGAACCTTCGCGTCGGCGCCGAGCAGCAGGCGAACGTGTCCGGGCCGTTCGGCCTCGGTGACTCCACGATCGACCGGGGGACCGAGGGCATCGAGGAGCTGATCCCGGGGACCTCCCGCACGACCGCGTTCGCCGTGGCGGGCATCTGGCCCGTCGGGCCCGTGACGACCGAGATCACCGTGACACCTGTGCCGGTCAGTACGGGAGGAGCTGTCGACGTCCCGATCGAGGCGCCGCTCGAGCCCGTCACGGTCGCCGTGACGACCTGGGCGATCCCGTGGGTCCAGATCCTCCTCCTCGCCGCGGCGGCCGTCCTGGTGATCGGTCTGCGCGACAACCGCAAGCGCAAGAAGCAGCGCCTCGAGGCGCTGCTCGCCAAGGCGCGCGCCGAGGGTCGCGCGGCGGCCGGGACCGAAGACGTCGACCAGGGGAAGAGCGGTGCGACCGCACCGGTGGCGACGGCGCCTGCGACGTCACCGGCTGGGACCGCGGGCCGCGATGACGCCTCCGCCGGGGCGGATGCTCCGTCGTCGGGCGCGTGACGTGACGGGCCGCTCGGTGCCCGCCACGGCGAGCACCGAGCCACGCCCGCCCTCGCGTCGCGTAACCTAGACGATCGTGGCCACCATCGACTTCCCGCACGAGATCCGCGCCCTCCGTACGACGCTCGGCACCATCAGTGCCGTGAGCAACCCGGACGCCCTGCGCGTCCAGATCGCGGAGCTCTCGGACAAGGCGTCGGCTCCCGATCTGTGGGACGACCCTGACGCCGCCCAGAAGGTCACGACGGCCCTCTCGCAGACGCAGTCCGAGCTGGATCGCATCACGAAGATGGGCGACCGGATCGACGACCTCGAGACTCTCGTCGAGATGGCGAACGACGACGATATCGGCGACGCCGACCGCGCCGCGACGCTCGCAGAGGCCGCGGCCGACCTCGAACGGATCCGCACGGACCTGGGCGTGCTCGAGGTCAAGACCCTGCTCACGGGCGAGTACGACGCCCGTGAGGCCGTCGTGACGATCCGTGCGGGAGCAGGCGGCGTGGACGCGGCCGACTTCGCCGAGATGCTCCTGCGCATGTACCTGCGCTGGGCCGAGCGCCACGGTTACCCGACCCAGGTCCTCGACACGTCCTACGCGGAGGAGGCGGGCCTCAAGTCCGCGACCTTCGAGGTCAAGGCCCCCTACGCGTTCGGCAACCTGTCGGTCGAGGCAGGCACGCACCGCCTGGTGCGCATCTCGCCGTTCGACAACCAGGGACGTCGTCAGACGTCGTTCGCCGCGGTCGAGGTCATCCCGCTCATCGAGCAGACCGACTCGGTCGAGATCCCCGAGTCGGAGATCAAGGTCGACGTCTTCCGCTCGTCGGGCCCCGGCGGCCAGTCCGTGAACACGACCGACTCGGCCGTGCGCATGACCCACATCCCCACCGGGATCGTCGTGTCCATGCAGAACGAGAAGTCGCAGATCCAGAACCGCGCAGCGGCGTTGCGCGTCCTCCAGTCGCGCCTGCTGCTCCAGCGCCAGGCTGAGGAGAGCGCGGCCAAGAAGGCTATGGCCGGTGACATCAAGGCGAGCTGGGGCGACCAGATGCGCTCGTACGTGCTGCACCCGTACCAGATGGTCAAGGATCTGCGCACCGAGTACGAGGTCGGCAACACCTCGGGTGTGTTCGACGGGGACATCGACGGCTTCATCGAGGCCGGCATCCGCTGGCGGCGGGGCGCCGAGCAGGCCTGACGCCACGCCTGGGGCGGGGGCCTCGCCAGGGCGCCCGGGCCCGGCCCGCCCCGGCCGTGCGCTCCACCGCAGCCTGGCACGGCCCGAGCACCCGATCCTGCGGCGGTCTGCCCGTGGGGCCGCCACGGTCGTGAACCCTGCCCGATCCGGGCGAGCCCGGCGTGTCAGCGGTGTCAGCCCTGCAGGGCGTGCCTACTCTCGTGGGCGACCAGCGAACGAATTCGCTTCCCCCACCGAGAGACTGGTCAACTGCTGTGATCCGATTTGAGAACGTCTCGAAGGTCTACGCCCGTGGCGCCAGGCCTGCCCTGGACGACATGTCCGCAGAGATCGAGCGCGGTGAGTTCGTCTTCCTGGTCGGCGCGTCCGGCTCCGGGAAGTCGACGTGCCTGCGCCTGGTGCTGCGCGAGGAGCGGCCCACGCGAGGCAAGGTGTTCGTGGCCGGCCGTGACCTGTCGACGCTGTCGTCCTGGAAGGTCCCGTCGCTGCGTCGGCAGATCGGCGTCGTCTTCCAGGACTTCCGGCTGCTCCAGAACAAGACGGTCTTCGAGAACGTCGCGTTCGCGCTGCAGGTGACGGGCAAGCCGCGCCACACGATCGCCGTGACGGTCCCCGAGGTCCTCGAGATGGTCGGCCTGCAGGGCAAGGAGAAGCGGCGTCCGCACGAGCTCTCGGGCGGTGAGCAGCAGCGCGTCGCGATCGCGCGAGCCTTCGTCAACCGTCCCTCGATCCTGCTCGCCGACGAGCCGACCGGGAATCTGGACCCGAACACCTCGCTCGGGATCATGAACCTGCTCTCGCGCATCAACGGCACGGGGACCACCGTGGTCATGGCGACGCACGACTCGGGTTTCGTCAACCAGATGCGTCAGCGAGTGATCGAGCTCTCGTCGGGGGTCGTGGTCCGGGACCAGAAGGACGGCGTCTACGGTGCCGGGGTGCCGCTGTCCGGCGACGACGCCCTGCGCGAGCCGTCGGGACACCTCGCCGGACGGGCGGGATCGCACCTCGGCCCGCGCACGACGACGCTCGTCGCCTCGGGCGATGACGTCGCCGAGCGGCCCGGCGAACCCGAACCTGCACCAGCACAATCCTCCGTCCGAGGGGAGTGGTAGTCCGGTGCGCGCTCAGTTCATCCTCGCCGAGATCGGGTCCGGTCTGCGTCGCAACCTGGCGATGACGATCTCGGTCGTCCTCGTGACGTTCGTGTCCCTGACCTTCGTGGGTGCCTCGGCACTGCTCCAGATCCAGATCGACAAGCTCAAGGACGACTGGTACGACCGGGTCGAGGTGTCCGTCTTCCTGTGCCCGATCGACTCGCCCAACCCGACGTGCGCCGGGGGCGAGGCGTCGCCCGAGCAGATCGAGGCGCTCGAGGGAGTCTTCGCGGGCGAGCTCGGCGACGAGGTCGCGACCGTGTTCTTCGAGACCAAGGAGGAGGCGTTCGCCGCCTTCCAGGAGCGGTTCCCCGACGGGTTCAACGGCACCCAGCTCACGGTGGACGACATGCAGGCCTCGTTCCGGCTCAAGCTCACCAACCCGGAGAACTACGAGGTCGTCAACGACGTCGTCACGGGTCGGCCAGGGGTCGAGGACGTCGAGGACCAGCGACGCATCTTCGACTCGCTCTTCCTCGCGCTCAACCGCGCCTCGCTCATGTCGGGCGGGCTGGCGGTCGTGATGATGCTCGCCGCGGTGCTCCTCATCACGACGACGATCCGGTTGTCAGCCATGAGCCGTCAGCGAGAGACCGAGATCATGAAGCTCGTCGGGGCCTCCAAGCTCTTCATCCAGCTGCCGTTCATCTTGGAGGGGGCCATCGCCGCGGTCACGGGTGCGCTCCTCGCGGTCGGCGGCCTCTGGCTGGGGGTCAAGTACCTGGTCACCGACTGGTTGCAGAGCTCCGTGAGCTGGATCGCGTACATCTCCGAGACGGACGTGCTGCGCATCGCGCCGCTCCTGATCCTGATCGCATTCGTCCTGGCGGCCATCTCCTCGGTCGTCACGCTCAGCCGCTACACGAGGGTGTGACATGTCCCAGCTGACCCGGCGTCTCGCTGCTGCGGGAACCGCCCTGATCCTTCTCCTCGGTTCCGCGGTCGTCGCGACCGCCGACGACCTGGACGACCAGCGGGCAGCGGCCGAGCGTCGCCAGTCCCAGGCGCAGCAGGACCGTGAGGGCCTCGAGTCGCAGCTCGAGGGAACCGACGCCGAGCTCGCGCAGGCGATCCTCGACCTGCAGACCATCGAAGCGCGCCTGCCCGTGGCGCAGGCCGAGCTCGACCAGGCCGAGGCCGAGCTCGAGCGCACGCAGCGCGAGGCCGCGCAGCTCGCCGTCAGGCTCCAGGACGCGCAGGTGGAGGAAGCGGCCATCAGCGAGGAGATCCAGGAGTCCGCGGGCAAGGTGAGCACCGCGAAGTCCAGCATCGCCGAGATGGCCCGGCAGGCGTACCGGGGGCAGGGCGAGGTGAGCGGGCTCGGGATCGTCACGGGGGCGCAGAGCACCGACGACTTCATCGAGCAGTACGCGATGTCCTCGACCGCCGCACGGACGCAGGCTCGCACCCTCACGGACCTGCAGGAGGCCGAGTCGATCGCGCGCAACCGCGAGGCCCGCCTGACGGCGATCCGCGAGACCATCGCCGACCTCAAGGTGCAGGCCGACCAGAACGTCGTCGCAGCCGACGCCGCCCGCAAGGCAGCAGCCGACCGGAAGGCCGAGATCGAGGGCCTGATCGTCGAGCAGCAGGCGAAGCAGGCGACGATCGAGTCGCGCAAGGAGGCGGCCCTCGCGCAGATCGCGGCCAACGAGAAGGCACAGGCCGACCTCACGACCGAGCTCAAGGGCATCATCGCCGCGCAGACCGAGCGCGACCGCAAGGCCGCCGAGGAAGCGGCCAAGCAGCCCCCGCCCGCGACAGGCGGTGGCGGCGGTGGTGGTGGCGGTACCTCCGGCGGCGGAGGGGGAGGAGGCGGTGGAGGTGGCGCGTCGACCGGCAAGTTCCTCGCGTACCCGACCGCGGTTCCTCACATCACGTCGAAGTACGGGATGCGGCACCACCCCTTCCTGCCCGGGATCTACCGTCTGCACGCCGGGACGGACCTGCGCGCCTACTGCGGTACCCCGATCTATGCGGCGGCCGGGGGAACGGTCCTGTTCGCCCGCAGCTACGGTGGCCTCGGCAACCAGGTGATGATCAACCACGGCACGGTCGGTGGGGCCAACCTCATGACGAGCTACAACCACCTGTCCCGTTTCGCGGTCTCGCCCGGACAGAGCGTCGCGCAGGGGACCCTCATCGGGTACTCGGGCACGACGGGGACGAGCCGGGTCTGCCACCTGCACTTCGAGGTGTACGTCAACGGCAGCACGGTGGACCCCCAGACCATGCTCTGAGGTATTCACCTACAGGTCGGGGGCAGGTTTCGCGTAGCCTGGGACGTCGCGCCGCACGGCGCGGTCGGGTCCTTCCTGGACCCCTCACCAGAGCTCGAGCAGATCGGACGACGTACCCATGGCGAAGGAGACTGGCCGCAAGATCATCGCCAGCAACCGCAAGGCCCGCCATGACTACCTCATCCTGGACGTGCTCGAGGCCGGGCTGGTGCTGAGCGGCACCGAGGTCAAGGCGCTGAGGCAGGGCCGGGCGTCGTTGCTCGACGGCTACGTCGCGGTCGACGGCGGCGAGGCGTGGCTCGAGAACGTCCACATCCAGGAGTACTCGCAGGGCACGTGGAACAACCACGCCCCGCGGCGCAAGCGCAAGCTCCTGCTGCACAAGGACGAGATCCTGCGCCTCGAGGCCAAGCTGCGCGAGAAGGGGTACACGATCGTCCCGCTCGCCCTCTACTTCCTCGACGGCCGGGCCAAGGTCGAGATCGCGCTCGCCCAGGGCAAGCGGGAGTACGACAAGCGTCAGGCGCTGCGAGAGCAGCAGGACAACCGTGAGGCACAGCGCGCCATGCGCCACCGGCAGAACCGGTGACACGAGTGCGCGCGAGGAGTGCCGTCGTCGGCCCGCGCGCACGGGGCGTGAGCCTCGCGGTCGCCGCGACCGCACTGGGCGGCCTGCTCCTCGCCCCGGTCGCCACCGCGGACGTCTCGGACCGCGTCGTGACGCGGTACGACGTCGCAGCCCAGGTCGAGCGGGACGGGACCATGGGCGTGTCGATCGACATGGACTACGACTTCCGCGGTGACGAGGGCCATGGGCCCACGCTCGAGATCCCGACCCTGTTCGAGATCGACGGGGACCCTGACCACCTGCGGCGCTACGAGGTCTCGGACGTCCGGGCGTCGAACTCCTCGGGCGCCGCAGCCGACGTCGAGGTCGCGGACCAGGGCGGAGGAGACCTCCTGGTGCGTGTCGGGTCCGCCGACGAGACGTACGACGGGCTCGAGCAGTACACGATCACGTACACGCTCCGTGGTCTGGTGAACCCGGGTACCGGCGCCGACGGCCAGGACGAGATCTACTGGAACGTCCTGCCGGACACGTCCGAGATCGACATCGAGAACGCGAGCGTGACCCTCGACGGTCCCGGGGACGTGTCGCGCACGAGCTGCTTCGCCGGGGCCGCGGGCGCCACCGACCCGTGCACGACCCACTCGGCGGCCGGGACCGTCGCGAGCTTCACCCAGGCCGACGTGCCGGCCGGAACCTTCTTCACGGTGCTCGTCGAGTACCCGGCGGGTACGTTCGAGGGCGCCGAGCCCGTCGTGGTCGACCGTGCCGAGGCCACGGGCGAACGCCCCTTCGAGGTGACCCCGGTGTCGGGCGGGCTGAGCGCGCTGCTCCTCGGTGGTGGCGTGTGGTTCATGGCGCACCGCGTCAGGCAGCGCGGACGGGACGAGCAGTACCTGGGCCTGACCCCGGGGGTGCAGCCCGTGTCCTCCGGCGCGGCCGACGGGACCGGCGAGGCGCTGGTCGGCCCCCGCGACCGTCGCCTGCCCGTCGCGGTCCGGTTCGCGCCGCCTGCCGCGAGCAGACCAGGGGAGATCGGGACGCTGGTCGACGAGCGTGCGGACCCCCACGACGTGACGGCGACGATCGTCGACCTCGCGGTCCGCGGTCACCTGCGGATCGTCGAGGTCGAGCCACCGAACAAGCGGGGCAAGGGCGGCGACTGGCGGCTGGACCGGCTGGCGGGACCGGACGAGGACCTGCTCGGCTTCGAGCGCACGCTCCTGGACGAGATCTTCGCGGGGCGGGAGAGCGTGACGCTCTCGGACCTCCGGACGACGTTCGCCGCCTCGATGGCCCTCGTGCAGTCCGAGCTCTACGAGGAGGTCACGCGGCGCGGTTGGTTCCGCGCCAACCCCAAGACGGTGCGCGACCACTGGTACGTCGCAGGTGGCGCACTCGTCGTGGTCGGTGCTGTGGTGGCGATCGCGCTCGGTGCGATCTTCGGCCCGACCTGGGCGCTGGTCGCCGCACCCTTGCCGGTGCTAGGCGTGCTGGCGTTCGTGCTGGCGCCCAGGGCCCCTGCGAGGACGGCCGAGGGGACTGCGATGCTCGCGCAGACGCTCGGCTTCCGGCGTTACCTCGAGACGGCCGAGGCCGGGCAGCTGCGCTTCGAGGAGGGCGAGGACGTGTTCTCGCGGTACCTGCCTTACGCGATCGTGTTCGGCGCCGCAGACCGGTGGGCAGGGATCTTCTCACGGCTCGCCGCGCAGGGGCAGTCCGTGGCCGAGCCCGCCTGGTACGTCGGCCCCGGGTACGGACCGGGGATGTTCTGGGTCGGGTACTCGTCGTTCGGTTCGTCGCTCGACGCGTTCTCGGACGCGGCCACGACGTCGATCTCGGCCGCGACGCCCAGCTCCTCGGGCGGCTCGGGGTTCTCGAGCGGGGGCGGCTTCTCGGGCGGCGGTGGCGGTGGCGGCGGAGGCGTCGGTGGCTGGTGACGGTTCGTCGCGACGCGGTCGGGGCCGTGCGGAGACACGCCGGGCGAGGATGCATCCTCCTGCCCGACGACGTAGCGTCTCAGGGTAGTCGCCGTCACCCTGCCGAGGAGGCCCCATGGTCAAGCTCCGTCAGTACATCCCGCGCGTCGCCGCGGGCGCGTTCATCCTCAACTCCGGGCTCACCAAGCGGAAGGCCGACGAGGAGACCGCGCAGGGGATCCACGGCATGGCCGCGGGGACGTTCCCGTTCCTCGCGGACCAGGACCCTGTGCAGTTCACCCGCACGCTGTCCACGACCGAGATCTCGCTGGGCACGGCCTTGCTCGTGCCCTTCGTCCCGACGGGCGTGGTCGCGCTCGGCCTCGGAGCCTTCTCCGCGGGCCTCGTCGCGATGTATCTCAAGACGCCGGGGATGACCGAGGCGGACGGGATCCGTCCCACGCCGCAGGGGATCGGGCTCGCGAAGGACGTCTTCCTGCTGGGTATCGCCGGCGGGCTGCTGGTCGATGCGCTGAGCCGGAAGAAGTAGCCGCGGAAATAGGTTCGCCCACGGTGGTGTTGATCCCGTAGGCTGGTACTGCTGACCCGGTGACGGACCGGACGGACGCTTCGGCGGACGGACGGGACGGAGCGGGTCGGTGATTGACAACTGCACAGGGGGTGATCGGTTTCGACGGTGGTCGTGCTTCGAGGAGAAGCGGGCCGAGGATGCAGACTTATCTCGTAAACGACGTCTGCAAACCAATAGGTGCCGATTCCAAGCGCACCGACTTCGCACTCGCCGCCTGAGCGAGTCTTCGAAGTCCGTCAGCCCGGGGTTGCTCTCGCCCCGGTTCCTGGCGTCAGCTAGAGAGCCACTGCTTACGACGCTCGTCACCGGCGGCGTAGGGACTCTTAGATGACTGAGCCCGTCAGCACCTTGTCTGTGTGAGTGCTGGGGCCGAGAAAATCAACAGCAGACTGCGCCCGGAGAAGACCTGGATTTGCGTCACCGGACCGGGGTTCGATTCCCCGCACCTCCACCACGTCGCCCGCCAGGGCGGCGCATCACCCCAGTTGTCACTGCGAAGGGCCGCCCACCGGGCGGCCCTTCGTCGTACCCAGGATCTCCCCGCACGGTCCGGAAGGATCTCCCCGCACGGTCCGGAAGGCTCGTGCCCGTGCCGCTACTCCTGGGTGGGCCGGGGGAGGTCGCCGAGTGCCGCGGTGCTCTCGTGGACCGCCGACCATCCGTCCTCGTGACGCTCGTACACGACGGTCGTCCGGACCGGATGCCGGAACACGCCGACCCCCGCGACCGCGATGTCGACGTCCGACTCGTGCTCCACCACCGCGGTGCGTCCGTGGAGCCGCACGAGGATCTCGCCGGTCGGTTCGAACTGCCGGAAGTCCAGTTCCCCCGACGCGAGATCGTCGAGGTACTGGGGTCTGGGGGTCTCGTCCCCGGTGACGTCGACCAGGAGGAAGTCCTCGCCGAGGTGTGCGGCGAACGGTGCGGCGTCACGGTCTGCTGCGACGAGGTCCGTGAGGCGCTCCATCTCGACCCCTCGCAGCTCGGCGACGGTCGTGGACCCGGAGATCTCGCGTTGCTGGGATGCCACGAGCTGGACCGCGGCGACGGTTGCGCCGCCCACGAGGAGCCCGCCCAGTGCGGCGAGCGCGATCTGCCGGCGTGGGTGGGAGGGGCCAGGCGGTGGCCGGCGTCGTGGGGCCGACGTGCCTGGTGCGGTGGAGACCGTGAGGAGAGTGTCGTCCTGGTCGTCGTCCAGCGCCGGGGTCAGGTCGATGGAGACCTGCGGGTCCGGCCGTCCTCGTCGCCGATGCATGGTCGTCACCCTTCGGGGAACGTTCGCCCTGCTCGTGCCGTCCCCGTCAGGCTACGTCCGCGACCGGCTCGGGGCACTGCGCTCGAACAAGGGACGGACTACCACCCGTTGGTCGCCCAGGCCGCGTCGGCGTCCGGACCGTCGAGCCACTCGATGCGCAGGGTCTGCGTGTCCAGCTCGAGGACGCCCGCCTCCCAGGCGTCGGTCTCGTGCCCGCGCAGGAGGTCGACGCACCGGTCCTGGTCGTCGCTGAACGTGTCGGAGCGAGCAGGGTCGTCGAAGTGGACCCGCCACTGGAGGCGTTCCTCGGGGTTGACGTACGTCGGGAACGAGTGGGGGCCCACGGTCTCCCAGTGCGTGCAGACACGGGTGACGAGGTGACCGACCGGTCCGTCGGCGCCGTGCAGGCGGCCGATCCGGCGGCGGTACGTCTCGAGGCGGGCGCCTCCCGCGTCATCCACGGCGGTCGCCTGCCTCGACGAGCGGCTTGGTCTCGCGGGGCGAGCCACCAGGGCCCGTGTCGGGGTCGGAGAGGGGCGCGTGCCCGGTGTCGGTCGGGCTGCCCCCTGCCCGACGGCGGCGCGTACGTCGGACGACGATCCTCACCACGAGGGCGACGAGGGCCGCGACGGCGATCCAGGGGAGCAGGACCCCGAGGACGACCACGAGCCCGTCGATCGTCGTCAGGAGTGCGCTCCAGCCGCGGTCCAGACCTCCCAGGAACCCGGCGGGCCGGATCGTCGCGGTGGGGGCCTCGGCGACGACCTGGACGTGGAGGGTCGACATGTCCACCCGGTCGGTGAGCGAGGCGCGCTGCGACTGGAGGCTCTCGAGCTCGGCCTGGCGCGCGGTGAGCTCCTTCTCCGCGGCCAGGAGGTCGGCCGTGGTCGCCGCCTGGCCCATGAGGGCCTCGAGGCGCGCCACGGACGTCCCGAGGGCCTGGACCCGTGCGTCGAGGTCGATGGCCGTCGCCGTGACGTCCTCGGCGTCGAGGGAGACGTCCTGGACCTCACCCACGCTGTCCAGCGCGTCGACGGTGGCCGTGACCTGAGCCGCGGGTACACGGACCGTGATCTGCCCGGAGGCGTCGGAGCCGTCCTGTGCCGAGTGCTCGGACCGGCTCTCGACGCGGCCGCCTGACGACTCGACGAGCTCGGCGATCGCCTGCACGGCCGTCCGGGGGTCGCCGGCGACCAGGGTCAGGCTGCCGGTGGTGATGACCTCGCGGAGGTCACCTTCGACGGCGCCGTCGAGCCGGATGCCGGCCGCCTCGGCGGGCGCCTCGGGTGCGACGTCGGCCGCGCTGTTCGCGCCCGCGGAGTCCGAGAGGGACTCGTCGCCTCCCGATCCGGTGCAGCCGGCGAGCAGCAGGACGGCCAGGAGAGCGGTCCCGAGGACGCCCGACGTGCGAGAGGAGGTGCGCATGCGACGACCCTAGGCGCGGGTTCGCCCGGAGGGTGGGGGTTCGGGCAGATCGTGACCGTGTTGTGAACTGGCCGTCACCGCACCGTCATCGGACCTCGTTCGCCGGCGGGCGCCAGGTCCCGGGCGGCCCCGGACGTCCCGGGCCGGGGGGGACGCGTGCCCCCGTCGGCCCGTTGGCCCGGTGCGGTCGGCGTCGTCCGGTCTCGGCGGGCCGCCGCCGCCGACGACGGAGCCAGACCTAGCCGAGCGCGGCCCGGACGCGGGGAGCCACCTCGGTCCCCAGGAGCTCGATCGCCCGCAGCGACTCCTTCTGGGGAACTCCGGAGAGGTCCATCTGGAAGATCTGGCGGTCGTGCCCGAGGGCTCCGTGCAGCTCGACGATGCGGTCGGCGACCTCCTCGGGCGACCCGATGAAGTAGGCGCCGCCGCGAGAAGCCGTGGCCTCGTACGAGATCCGGTTGGGCATGGGGAAGCCGCGCTCGGCGGAGATCTTCTTCATGTTCTGCAGGTAGTACGGGTAGAAGAAGTCCCTGGCCTGCTTGCCGTCGTCGGCGAGGAAGCCCATGGTCGACACCGAGACCTCGAGCGCGGCGGCGTCGTGACCCGACTGCGCGGCGGCCCGCCGGTAGAGGTCGACGAGGGGAGCGAACTGCGCGGGCTTGCCACCGATGATCGCGTAGTTGACCGGGAGGCCGAGCACGCCCGCGCGCACGGAGGACTGCGGGTTGCCGCCCGTGGCGATCGCGATGTCGAGGTGCTCGCCACGACCGGGCTTGTCGAACGGCCGGGGGAGGATCTCGGCCTCGTCGAGCGCAGGGCGGAAGCGGCCCGACCAGGTGACGGGGTTGCCTTCGTCGATCAGCCGCAGCAGGACGATCTTCTCGTCGTAGAGGGCGTCGTAGTCGTCGAGGTCGGCGCCGAAGAGCGGATAGGACTCGATGAACGAGCCGCGCCCGGCCAGGAGCTCGACGCGTCCGCCCGAGAGCTGGTCCATGGTCGCGAACTGCTGGTAGACGCGCACGGGGTCCTCGGTCGAGAGGACGGTCACGGCGCTCCCGACCGTGATGTTCTCGGTCTGCGCGAGAGCAGCGGCGATCATGGTCGCCGGGGAGGAGATGGCGTAGTCCGGGCGGTGGTGCTCGCCGATGCCGGCGTAGTCGAGGCCGACCTCGTCGGCGAGGCGGATCCGCTCCAGGACGTCGCGCAGACGCTGGGAGACCGGCATCTGCTCGCCGGTGGTCGGGTCGGGGGCGTTGTCGCCGAAGGTGTAGAAGCCAAGTCGCATGTGTATGCAAACGCATGGAGCGGATCCTTATTCCCCGGAGAGATGAGCAAGGATGAGGCTGTGCTGATCTGCTGCGGACTCGTGACCCTCGACCTGACCCAGGTGGTCCGTGCGCTCCCCGGGCCGAACGAGAAGGTCGTGGCGGTCTCGCAGAGCGCGACCTTCGGAGGTCCCGCAGCCAACGCGGCAGCGACGGCCGCAGCGCTCGGCGTCCGGACCCGACTGGTGACGGCGGTGGGCTCCGGTGTGCTCGCGGACGTCGTGCGGGCGGAGGTCGCCGCTGCGGGGGTCGAGCTGGTCGAGCCCGCGAGCGAGGACGGCTCGGAGCCTGCTGCCCGACCGGACGGAGCAGATGGCCCGGCCGTGTCCACGGTGCTCGTGACGGCGGGGACCGGCGAGCGGGCCGTGGTGAGCACGAACGCGGCGAACCGGCCCGTGGCGCTGCCCGACGGGTCGCTGCTCGACCGCACGTTCGGACTCCGGCCGAACGGGCGCGACGCGGGGGAGGTCCTGCACCAGGGGCGGGACGTGCTGCTCCTCGACGGGCACCACCCGGCGCTCGCCTCGGCCGTGGCACGCCGAGCGCGCGAGGGCGGGTACGTCGTCGTGCTCGACGGCGGGTCGTGGAAGGACGGGACCGCAGGTCTCCTCCCGCTGTGCGACGCCGTCGTGCTCTCGGAGGACTTCCGTGTCCCGGGCGAGCCGGCCGACCGGGTGCTCGACGCGGTCGCTGCGTTCGGCCCGTCGTTCGTCGCGCGTTCGCGCGGGGCGAGGTCGCTCGAGCTGCTCGACGCGGGGGTCAGGTCCACCGTCCCTGTCCCGGTCGTCCACGAGGTCGTCGACACCCTAGGGGCGGGCGACGTGCTGCACGGCGCGTTCGCCGCCAGGATCGCCCTCGGGGAGGCGTGGACGAGCGCGCTCGAGCATGCAGCCGCGGTCGCCTCATGGTCGGTGACCTTTCCCGGCGCCAGGGGCTGGGTCGGCGAGAGCGGGACGCGACGCCGCTGACCTGTCGGCGCGCGGTTCGCCGCGGGGACCTCGGGGGGTCCGTGCCGACGGTCGGACGCCTGCTGGCGCGGTATATCGCGGGAGTGTGAACGAAGTACAACGGTTTGGACACGACACGCTGAACGGGTTGACATGCGCTTAGTAAAGGAGGTCTACTAACAAACATGACAACGGCAGTCACGAGAAGTGCAGCAGCACGGAGGGGTCTGAGCACAGGCCTCCGACCCACCTCCAAGGTGCTCCCCGAGCACGCTCGTGCGCACAACCGGTCGTTGGTCCTCCAGCACCTGTTCCACGAGGGCCCCACCTCGCGCGCAGACCTCGCTCGCGCCACCTCGCTGACGAGGGTGACCATCTCCGACCTGGTCTCGGTGCTCATCGCCGAGGGCCTGGTCGAGGAGCTGGGCATCCGTCCCGGCCAGCGTGTGGGCAAGCCCGCGATCCTCATCGGGATGCGGACCAGCGCCTACCAGATCGTCTCGGTCGACCTGACGGACGACGCGCTCATGCGCGGTGCGGTCATGTCTCTCACGGGCGACTTCGTGGTCCGCCAGAGCCTCGCGATCGAGGGCCGTGCCGGCACCGAGCTGGTCGACCTCCTCACGCGCTTCTGCCGCGGGCTCATCGCGGTCGCGACGCGACCGGTCCTCGGCGTGGGCATCGGTTCGCCCGGTGTCGTCGACACCGCGGGCCGTGTCATCGAGGCCCCGAACCGCCGCTGGTACGACGTGCCCCTGGCCGAGCAGCTCGCGGAGAGCCTCGCACTTCCCGTCCACGTCGCGAACGACGCGAACATCGCCGCGCTCGGCGAGTTCACCTTCGGTGGCGCTGACGGCACGGGACTCATGGTCCTCACGGTCGGCGAGGGGGTCGGGGCCGGCATCATGCTCGACGGGTCCAGGGTGCGCGGCGCGGTCGACGCAGCCGGTGAGCTCGGGCACGTCACCGTCGTCGACGACGGACTGCCCTGCGCCTGCGGACGCACGGGCTGCCTCGAGACCATCCTGTCCGTGCCGGCTCTCCGCCGTGCGGTCGAAGGGCTCGACAAAGAAGCTTCCGATGCCGTCCTGGCGTCGGTCGGCAGGCTCCTGGGCATCGCCCTCGCTCCTGTTGTCTCAGCGCTCAACCTCGGCGAGATCCTCATCAGCGGTCCCGCGGACCTGCTCGACGGTCCTCTCCGTGATGCGGCGATCGACACCATCAACGCTCGGACCATGCCGGCGATCAACGCCGGTCTCGAGCTCCGGATGGCTTCGCTCGACGAGGACGTCGTCCTCGCGGGGGCAGCCGTCCTCATCCTGTCCGGCCAGCTGGGCGTCTCGTGAGCTCGGCTCACGGTCGTCGCCCGGCCGACCCGGTCCTGCAGTAATCCCAGTAGCAGTACCGCAGTACCTCCCGTATCACCTCAGGTGGTGTCATCGACGCCGCCACTTCGAATTACCGAGAGGAAGTACCCCAGTGAAGAGGAACCGCCTCGTCGCCACCACGGTGGCTTCGACGATCACCCTGGCGCTCGCGCTCACCGCGTGTGGCTCCGGCGACTCCGGCTCCGACGGCGCCTCTGGCGACGCTGCCAAGACGGGCGACATCCGCGTCTGGCTCGTCGGCACCGACACACCCGCGGACGCTCGCGAGTACCTCAAGACGACCTTCGAGAAGGAGAACCCCGGTTCTACCCTCACGATCGAGGAGCAGTCCTGGACCGGTCTGGTCGACAAGCTCACGACCTCGCTCGCCAGCTCCGACAGCCCCGACGTCGTCGAGGTCGGTAACACGCAGGCCGCCGCCTTCACCTCGGCCGGCTTCTTCACCGACCTGACGGACAAGTACGAGGCGCTCGGCGGCGACGACCTGCTCCCCGGCTTCGTCGAGGCCGGCACGTACGACGAGAAGTTCTACGCGGCCCCGTACTACTCCGGTGCGCGTGCAGTCTTCTACTCGCAGCAGATCGTCGGCGACGGCTTCGTCGCCCCCGAGACCCTCGACGACTACGTCGCGCAGGGCAAGGCCCTCACGACCGACACACGCTCGGGCATCTACTGGCCCGGCCAGGACTGGTACAACGGTCTCCCCTACATCTGGGAGAACGGTGGCTTCATCGCCGAGAAGAAGGGCGACAAGTGGGAGGCCGGCTTCTCCTCCGAGGGCGGCATCAAGGGCCTCGAGCAGATCCAGGACGTCATGCTGACGGCCTCGAAGGCTCCGAAGGACGGCCAGGAGACCGACCAGCAGATCCCCTTCTGCGAGGGCAACATCGGCTTCCTCTCCGCGCCGACGTGGGTTCAGTGGTCCATCAAGGCTGAGGAGACGGCCGAGGCGCCTGGCTGCGCCACGACCTACGGCTCGGACCTGCACGCCTTCGCCCTCCCGGGCAAGGAGGCCGGCACGGCCGCCCAGGTCATGGCCGGTGGCTCGAACATCGCCGTCGCGACCAAGTCCCAGAACCAGGAGCTCGCCCTCAGCGCTCTCGAGATCATGCTGAGCGACGGCTACCAGGAGATCATGGCCACCAACGGCCTGATCCCGGCCAAGGTCTCGCAGGCCAAGTTCCTGCCGGACGACGAGATCACGCAGGCGGGTGCTGCTGCCGCGGCCGCTGCCAAGCTGACCCCGGCTTCCCCGAAGTGGGCCGACGTCGAGGCCAAGCGCTACCTCCAGGACGCGTTCGTCCAGCTCGCTCAGGGTGGGGACGTCCAGGCGATCGCCACGAAGCTCGACGAGCAGATCGAGTCGACGCTCAACAGCTGATCCCAGGTGATCCTCCGTGAGGGAGGATCGCCGACCAGGTGCCGCAGGGGTGGGAGTTCCGCGGAGCTCCCACCCCTCGGCATGACTGGACACCCTCGCACCACCTGCCTCCGCACGGTCCTGCTCGAACCGTGCAAGCCCTCGACGGAGTGAGAAAATGAGCTCATCCACCCTCGAGTCGTCCCCAGCGGTCGAGCTGAAGGACACTCTCAAGCCCCCGAAGAAGCGGTCATCCAAGCTGCCCTGGCTCTTGCTGGCCCCTAGCCTCCTGGTCCTGGCCATCATGGTCGGGTACCCGTTGGTCAACCTCTTCATCATGTCGTTCCAGAAGTACGAGCGCGCCCAGCTCATGGGAGTCCCCGCCGAATGGGTGGGTTTCCAGAACTACACCGACACGCTCACCGACCCGGTCTTCTGGACGGTCCTCGCCCGCAGCTTCGCCTTCATGGTGGTCTGCGTGTTCCTCACCATGGCGATCGGCATCCTGCTCGCCCTGCTGATGATGCGCCTCAACAAGTTCTTCCGTCTGCTCGTCTCGATCGGCCTGCTGCTGGCCTGGGCCATGCCCGCCCTCGCCGCGGTGATCGTGTGGGGCTGGATCTTCGACACCCAGTACGGCGTGGTCAACAACGTGCTGACGAAGATCACGGGGGACAACTGGATGGGCCACTCGTGGCTCATCAACCCCCTGATGTTCTACATCGTGGCTGCCTTGATCATCGTCTGGCAGAGCGTGCCGTTCGTGGCGTTCACGATGTACGCCGGCCTGACCCAGGTTCCCGGTGAGGTCCTCGAGGCCGCTTCGCTCGACGGTGCGACGCCGGCCCAGCGCTTCCGACTGATCATGGTCCCCTACGTGCGCAGCATCATCGTCGTCCTCATCATCCTGTCGATCATCTGGGACCTGCGTGTCTTCACCCAGATCTTCGTGCTCCAGGGCATCGGTGGCATCGCCGAGAAGACCAACACCATCGGCGTGTACATCTACCAGATGGGCATGGCCCAGGGGCACTACGGCACCGCGAGCGCCATCGCCGTCATCCTGGTGTTCATCATGATGGGGATCTCGTACTACTACGTGCGCCAGACCGTCAAGGAGGAAGAGCTGTGAGCACCCTCAACCCGACCGTCGCGGGGACTGCCACGACGGCACCTCGGTCCTCGGGGAGCGGCCCGCGCAAGACCCGTGAGGGACAGCGCAAGAAGGTCTCGAACGTCGTCTACAGCGTGATCGCCGTGATCGTCTTCGCGGCCTCGGCGTTCCCGGTCTACTGGATGATCAACTCGTCCTTCCTGCCGACGAACATGATCCGCAGCACGGACCTGACGTTCTTCCCCGGCTCCTCGTTCACGATCGACAACTACAAGAACGCGATCTTCAACCAGGAGCGCGCGCCGTTCCTGCCCGCCCTGGGCAACTCGGTCTTGGTCACGTTCTTCGTGCTGATCGTGTCCATGGTCCTGGCGTTCCTGGCGTCGCTCGCCGTTACCCGGTTCAACTTCAAGGGCCGCAAGGCGTTCATCATCGCGATCCTCGCGGTCCAGATGATCCCGGGCGAGGCCATGATGATCTCGATCTTCCGGATCATCGACGGGTGGCAGCTCCTCAACTCGATCATCGGCCTGGGCATCGTCTACCTGTCGGGCGTCCTGCCCTTCACGATCTGGACGCTGCGCGGGTTCGTCGCCGGGGTCCCGGCCGAGCTCGAGGAGGCAGCCATGATCGACGGCTGCTCGCGCGCCAAGGCCTTCTGGCGGATCACGTTCCCGCTGCTGGCACCGGGCCTCGTGGCGACCGGCGTCTTCGCGTTCATCCAGGCCTGGAACGAGTTCGTGATGGCGCTGATCATCATGACCCGTCCGGAGTCCATGACGTTGCCGCTCTGGCTGCGCACGTTCCAGCAGGCCACGCAGGCCACCAACTGGGGCGGCCTGATGGCTGGCTCGGTGCTGATCGCGATCCCGGTCGTCATCTTCTTCCTCATCGTCCAGGGGCGGATGACCGGCGGTCTCGTCTCAGGTGCGGTGAAGGGCTGACGTGAGCGAGGTGAGCACGGCTGCCTCGTCGCTCGGCGAGGCAGCCGCACTGCCGGGCGGCCATTCGGTCGGGCTGGACGTCGGCGGGACCAAGGTCCTGGGCGTGCTGCTCGGACCGGACGGAGCGATCGAGGGGTCGGTCAAGCTGCCGACCGTCCGCGGCCCGCAGGGCGTGGTCTCGAGCGCGGCCCAGGCCGTCAGGTCCTTGACGGACGCGGCGGGCCTCGCGCCCGCCGCGCTCGCGGGCCTCGGCCTGGGCGTGCCCGGGCTGGTCGACCCGCAGAGCGGATCGGTGATGCACGCGGTGAACCTCGGGATCGAGGGCGAGCCGTTCGGGCTGGCCCGCGAGCTCTCGGCGCTCTTCGGCGGGATCCCGGTGGACGTGGACAACGACCTGAACGTCGCCGCGCTGGGTGCCTCGCACGCCATGGGCCCCGAAGGTCAGGACCTGGCGTTCCTCGCGCTGGGGACGGGGCTCGCGGCAGGCATCGTCCTGGGGGGTGAGCTCCGACGAGGCGTGAGCGGGGCTGCTGGTGAGATCGGACACATCCCGATCAATCCAGAGGGTCCCCTGTGCGCGTGCGGTCAGCGGGGCTGCGTCGAGACCTATGCTTCGGGGACCGCGCTCAGTGCGCGGTGGCCCTCGAGGTTCGGTCGCCCGGCCCCCGCGGAGCTCTTCGAGGCGGCAGCGGCCGGAGACTCGGAAGCGCTGAGGATCAGGGACGAGTTCGCCGCAGCGGTGGCGAGCGCGATCCGCATCCTCGAGCTGACGGTCGACGTCCGGCACGTCGTCCTCGGGGGAGGGGTCACCGGTCTCGGCCAGCCTCTCCTCGACGTGGTGCGCAGCGCGCTCGTCGCGCAGTCGAGCACGTCGCCGTTCTTGTCCTCCCTGGAGCTCGAGAAGCGTGTCTCTCTGGCTCCGAGTGATGTGCCCGTTGCCGCGGTGGGAGCAGCCATCGCCGGCCGTAGGAAGGTGTCCTGATGGAAGTTGTCATTGCCCCCGCCGATCAGCTCGCGGTGCTCGCCGCAGAAGCGATCGACAAGCTGGTCCGCGCGACCCCGACCGCGGTCGTCGGCCTGGCCACCGGCTCGAGCCCGCTGAAGGTCTACGACGAGCTGGTCCGGCGCCACACCGAGGAAGGTCTCTCGTTCGCGCAGGCCAGGGCCTTCATGCTCGACGAGTACGTCGGCATCGCGGAGGACCACCCGGAGCGCTATCGCAACGTCATCGAGAAGGAGATCGCCTCGCGCGTCGACTTCGCCCCCGGTGCGGTGCAGGGTCCCGACGGCAACGCCGAGGACCTGGTCGCCGCGTGCGCCGACTACGAGCGCAAGATCGTCGACGCCGGTGGCGTCGACCTGCAGATCCTCGGGATCGGCACCGACGGGCACATCGCGTTCAACGAGCCCGGCTCGTCGCTCGCCTCGCGGACGCGCATCAAGACGCTGACCGCACAGACCCGTGAGGACAACGCCCGCTTCTTCGGCGACGACCTCGCCCAGGTGCCTCAGCACTGCCTCACGCAGGGGCTGGCGACCATCATGTCTGCCAAGCACCTCGTGCTCCTCGCCTCGGGCAAGGGCAAGGCCGAGGCGGTCCACCAGCTCGTCGAGGGCCCCGTGTCGGCGATGTGGCCCGCGACGATCATGCAGATGCACCCGCACGCGACGGTCCTCGTGGACGACGCCGCGGCCTCGCGCCTGCAGCTCGGCGACTACTACCGCCAGACGTTCCTCTCGAAGCCGGAGTGGCAGGGTCTCTGACCCCAGCTCTCCGACGCCGCCCCTCCAGGGCGGGCCGCTGGACAACCCGCCGACCCTGGTCACGCCCCTGACCTGGGTCGGCGGGTCTCTTCTTCCCCGACGTAGACTCGAGACCATGATCGAACCCTTGACCATCCCCACCAGCGGACCCGGCGCAGGCAGCCCGTCCGGACCGGAACCGCTCGTTCCGGACAGTGACCCGAGCGGCGGGACGTCGACGAGCGTCCTCGAGCGCACGGAGACCACGGCCGAGGTCGAGCCGGGGGATCACGAGCGTTTTGCGCACTACGTGCGCAAGGAGAAGATCATGCAGTCGGCGTTGTCCGGCAAGCCCGTGATCGCACTGTGCGGCAAGGTCTGGGTCCCGGGTCGAGACCCCAAGAAGTTCCCGGTCTGCCCCACGTGCAAGGAGATCTACGACGGCCTTCGCGCCCCGCAGGACGGCGAGGGTGATTCCGGCAAGTGAGTGGACAGCCTCTCTCGAACTCGTCCGCTCGCCCGTCCTCGAACCTTCCCCCCTCAGCGCCCCTGGGGGCTTCGTCGGCCGCTGCCTCGCACCTGTCGCCCGCATTCCCTCGTCGTGCTCCCTGGGGCACCGCCTCCAAGCTGCGCGCGTGGCAGGCGGAGGCGCTCGAGACCTACCGTGCGCGCGCGCCGCGTGACTTCCTCGCGGTCGCGACCCCCGGCGCGGGCAAGACGACGTTCGCGCTGCGCGTCGCGACCGAGCTCCTCGAGCAGGGGGTCGTCCGGCGCGTGACGGTCGTCGCGCCCACCGAGCACCTCAAGCACCAGTGGGCCGACGCGGCCGCGCGTGTCGGGATCCGCATCGACCCGAACTTCCGCAACAGCCAGGGCCGCCACGGCGCGGGCTACGACGGGGTCGCCCTGACGTACGCCCAGGTGGCCGCCAAGCCGGCGCTCCACACGGCGCGCACCGAGGCCGAGCGGACCCTCGTCATCCTGGACGAGGTCCATCACGGCGGCGACGCGCTGTCGTGGGGAGAGGCGGTCCGGGACGCGTTCGAGCCGGCCACCAGGCGCCTGGCGCTGACCGGCACGCCCTTCCGCTCGGACACCGCTGCGATCCCGTTCGTCACGTACGAGCGGGGGCCGGACGGGATCCGGCGTTCGTCGGCCGACTACACCTACGGCTACGGCGACGCGCTGCGCGACCACGTGGTGCGGCCCGTGATCTTCCTGTCCTACTCGGGGCAGATGCGGTGGCGGACCAAGTCGGGCGACGAGGTCAGCGCGCGTCTGGGCGAGGCGCTGACCAAGGACATGACGGGCCAGGCGTGGCGGACCGCGCTGGACCCGGAGGGTGAGTGGATCCCCTCGGTCCTGGCAGCGGCGGACAAGCGCCTGACCGAGGTCCGTCGGGCGATCCCCGACGCGGGCGGCCTGGTCATCGCGACCGACCAGACCGACGCCCGCGCCTACGCCGGGCACCTGGCGCGCATCACGGGGAAGTCGCCCACGGTCGTGCTGTCCGACGACGAGGGTGCGAGCGGGCGGATCGACGAGTTCTCCGACGGTGACGCCCGGTGGATGGTGGCGGTCCGCATGGTCTCCGAGGGCGTCGACGTGCCGCGGCTCGCGGTGGGCGTGTACGCGACGTCGACCGCGACGCCGTTGTTCTTCGCCCAGGCGGTGGGGCGGTTCGTGCGTGCTCGACGCCGCGGCGAGACGGCGTCGGTCTTCCTCCCCAGCGTGCCGCACCTCCTGGCGCTCGCCAACGGCCTCGAGCTCGAGCGGGACCACGCGCTCGACCGCCCGCTCACGGCCGAGGAGCAGGGGGACATGTACAACCCCGAGGACGCGCTCATGGCGGCGGCGAACCGGGAGGACAAGGCGTCCGACGACCTCGCGGACGGCATGCAGGGCTCGTTCCAGGCCCTCGAGGCGCAGGCCTCGTTCGACCGCGTGCTGTTCGACGGCGGAGAGTTCGGGACCGAGGCCGACGTCGGGTCGGACGAGGAGCAGGACTTCCTGGGGCTGCCCGGCCTGCTGGACGCGGACCAGGTCACGAGCCTGCTGCGTCAGCGCCAGGCCGACCAGATGACGGCTCGCTCCAAGAAGGCCAGGAGCTCGGAGGCCGAGCGCAGCGAGCTCGAGCACCGGCGCGCCGCCGAGCTGCGCAAGGAGCTGTCCCAGCTCGTCGGCGCCTGGGCGCGCCGGAGCGGGCAGCCGCACGGCACGGTCCACACCGAGCTGCGTCGGCGGTGCGGGGGGCCGGAGGTCCCGCTCGCGACGGTCGCCCAGCTCGACGCGCGCGTGGCGGTGCTCCGCGGCTGGTTCGTGGGCAAGAAGTAGCGACCGTCGTCGCGGGAGCACGTGCTCCGTGACCGCAGAGGGCCCGCATGCTCGGCGAGCGTGCGGGCCCTCTGGCATCGAGACGTCAGGTCGTGGTCGACGGTCCGGCCCGCCGAGAGAGCCCGTTCACCCGTCGGGAGCGACCGGGAGCCGGGGCACACCGGCAAGCCCGGAGCGCCGCCGCCATCAGGACCTGACGCGCGCTCAGTCGAGCCGGCGGACGACGGTCGGCAGCGCAGGGTCGCCCGCGGACAGTCGCCGGGCGCCGCGGGGGAGCTCGGCTCGTGCCTCGGCATGGCGTCTCGCCGCGTTGTGCACCCCGTACGCGCCGATCCAGCGGGAGTCGACGGCGCCGTCCACGACGAGCGGGACGTGCAGGGGACGCAAGTCCTCGTCGTCGGCAGGTTCCCAAGCGGTCACGGCCTCGTCGGGTCCGGTGACGAGGACCTCGGCGACGGCTCGCCCGTCGTCGCCGAACTGGCGGGCGGCGGACTTGCGCCCGCCCGTGCTGGTCTTGGCGGTCGACGCCTTGGCGACGGGCTGCAGGATCCCGTCGGCGTCGGCGCGCGACACGAGCTTGTAGACCATGCCGCAGGTCGGGGCGCCCGAGCCCGTCACGAGCGAGGTGCCCACGCCGTAGGCGTCGACGGGCGCCGCCGCGAGCGCCGCGATCGCGTACTCGTCGAGGTCGGAGGTCACGGTGATCCGGGTGTCCCGGGCGCCCAGGCCGTCGAGCTGCTTGCGGACCTCGACCGCCTGGATGCCGAGGTCACCGGAGTCGAGTCGTACGGCCCCGAGCCCGGTCCCGGCCGCCGCGATCGCGTTCTTGACGCCCTGGCGGACGTCGTAGGTGTCGACGAGGAGGGTTGTGCCCGTTCCCAGGGAGGCGACCTGGGCCGCGAAGGCCGAGGGCTCGTCGTCGTGCAGGAGCGTGAACGCGTGCGCGGCGGTGCCGATCGTCTCGATCCCGTACCGGCGCCCGGCCTCGAGGTTGGACGTGCCCGCGAACCCCGCGACGGCCGCGGCGCGGGCCGCCGCGACGGCGGCGTGCTCGTTCGCGCGACGCGAGCCCATCTCGAGGCACGGGCGTTCGACGGCGGCGCTCGTCATGCGCGAGGCGGCCGAGGCGACCGCGGAGTCGTAGTTGAGGATCGAGAGCACGAGCGTCTCGAGCAGCACGGCCTCGGCGAACGTGCCCTCGACGACCATGACGGGGGACTGCGGGAAGAACACGTCGCCCTCCGCGTACCCCGTGATCGAGCCCGTGAACCGGTAGCCGGCGAGGTAGTCGAGGGTGCGGTCGTCGACCACGTCCGCCTGGCGGAGCCAGTCGAGCTCGAGGTCGGTGAACCGGAACGTCGCGAGCGACTCGAGGACGCGGCCGGTCCCGGCGAGCACGCCGTAGCGGCGGCCCGCGGGCAGGCGTCGCGTGAAGACCTCGAAGAGGCAGTGCCGCTCGGCGGTGCCGTCGGCGAGCGCGGCCTGGAGCATGGTGAGCTCGTAGCGGTCGGTCAGCAGCGAGGACTGGGCGGAGGGTGCGAACGGGGCATGGTGAGCGGCCGGGGCGCCGGTGCCCGGGCGGTCTGCGGGACTCATGTGCCCAACCTAGGGCAGAAGCGGCCCGAGGGGCGTGCGCGCCTGCTCCCACGGACGCGCGCCCGGTCCACAGCGTCGCCGTGCACCCCGCGTTCAGCCCTCCCACCTGCGCATGGACGGCGCGCGGTGCGAGGTGGGGTACCGCATAGAGTGGGGTCGTGACTGGAACGGCGACAGCGGGGCCTCGCCTCGACGAGGAGATCGACACGCGGGAGGGGCTCTCCCTCGCCGACACCTGGGTGACCCTCGTGTGGAACGACCCGGTGAATCTCATGAGCTACGTCAGCTACGTGTTCGAGAGCTACTTCGGTTACAGCCAGCAGAAGGCCAAGACGCTCATGCTCCAGGTGCACCACGAGGGTCGGGCGGTGGTCTCGTCCGGCGGGCGGGAGAAGGTCGAGGTGGACGTGCAGGCGATGCACGAGTTCGGGCTGTGGGCCACGATGCAGCGGAGCGGGGAGTAGTGCGCCCGTTCCGTCGGGCACGCCGCGGCTACGTCGCGGAGCTGAGCGCCGCCGAGCGGCTCGTCCTCGCGCACGTCGTGGGTGACGTCGTCGAGCTGTTGCAGGAGCAGGCGGGCCCCGGGAGCGAGGAGGCCGCGCCGCCGTCGGAGGCGGCGACCATCGAGGGCGTCGCGCCGCTCACCGCGCCCCCCGAGGAGGTGCGCGCGCCCACGGATCCCGCGGTCCGCCGTCTGCTCCCTGACGCGGCGCCCGAGGACGCGGGGGTCTCGGCCGAGTTCCGGCGGTTCACCCAGGGCGACCTGGCCGCCGAGAAGTCGCAGCGGCTGCTGCTGCTCGCGGACCTCCTGCTCGCGGGAGACCCGCAGGACGCGGAGGTGCTCACGCCCCTGGTCGTCCGGCCCGACGACGCACGTCGCGTCGCGGGGGCCCTCACCGACGTCCGGGTCGTCCTGGCGGAGCGCCTCGACCTGCGCACCGACGACCAGGTGGAGGACCTGCACGACGAGGTCCTCGCGCGCGAGGCCGCCGACGTCGAGGAGGACGAGGGCGCTCCTGACGCCGCCCGGCGGTTCCTCGCGAGCGTGTTCCTCATGTCCGGCTGGCTCCAGGAGTCGCTGGTGGACCTGATGCTGGCCGAGGTCCGCCGCTCGCCCCGCTGAGCCGTACGCGCCATGTAGCACGCTTGTAAGTCACTCGCCACATTTCTGTCAAGATGCGCAGAGGGTGAAGTGGTGCCAGGATTGTCCTTGTTGAACCGGGACGTCCGCGTCCCGGCCGAGAGAAAGAGGGACAACATGCCTACGTGGCTCATCATCCTGCTCGTCGGAGTCGTGCTGCTCGTGTTCGGTGTGGCCGTCGAAGCAGCGAAGTTCCTGATCTGGCTCGGCATCATCGTGCTCGTCGTCAGCCTCGTCGTGGGGCTGGTCGGACGGGGCAAGGCGAAGGTCTAGGCATCCCGGGCCGCCGTCCTGACAGGCGGGCCCGGGGCCAGGACCGGAGGGCGTCGCACGCACGTGCGGCGCCCTTCGTCGTGCCTCGTGGTCGCCTGTGTTCGGTGACACAGAGGGCGCCGGGGCGCCGGGACCACCGAACCGGCGTGGGCGGCACTAGGCTCGACCCCGTGAACGACGCACCCATCGGCATCTTCGACTCGGGAGTCGGGGGACTCACCGTCGCCCGCTCGATCCTCGACCAGCTGCCGAACGAGTCGCTGCTGTACATCGGGGACACCGCGAACAGCCCGTACGGGCCCAAGCCGCTCGCCGCGGTGCGCGCCATGGCGCTCTCGATCATGGACCAGCTGGTCGACGAGGGCGTCAAGATGCTCGTCATCGCGTGCAACACGGCGTCGTCCGCGGTGCTGCGCGACGCCCGCGAGCGCTACACCGCGCGCTACGGGATGCCCGTCATCGAGGTCATCCTGCCGGCGGCACGCCGCGCGGTCGCAGCGACCCGCACAGGGAACATCGGCGTGATCGGGACGCGGGGGACCATCGAGTCGCGCGCCTACGACGACGCGTTCGCCGTGGCCCCGGGCCTGCGGCTCACGTCCCAGGCGTGCCCGGAGTTCGTCCGTCTCGTCGAGGCCGGGGTGACCTCGGGCCCCGAGGTCCTGGAGATCGCGCACGAGTACCTCGCCCCGGTCCGCGCCGCCGGGGTTGACACCCTGGTGCTGGGCTGCACGCACTACCCGCTGCTCGCGGGCGCCATCTCGTACGTCATGGGCGACGAGGTCACGCTGGTCTCGAGCGCCGAGGAGACCGCGAAGGACGTCTACCGCACGCTCGTCGCGCACGGCCTGGAGCGTTCGCGCGAGGCGGGCGCCCCGCGCCACCGCTTCCGTGCGACGGGCAGCGCCGAGCCGTTCGACCAGCTCGCGCGTCGCTTCCTCGGGCCTGAGGTCTCGTTGGTGGAGGCCGTCTGATGCGGCTGGTCGTCGTCGGCTGCTCCGGCTCGTTCGCCGGCCCCGACTCTCCCGCGTCCTCGTACCTGGTCCAGGTGCCCGGCACCGACTCACCGGACGGGCGGGAGTGGAACCTCCTGCTCGACATGGGCAACGGTGCGCTCGGCGCGCTCCAGGGCATCCTCGACCCGCGCCGGCTCGACGCGATCGGCCTGTCCCACCTGCACCCCGACCACTTCGTCGACGTGTGCGGTCTGTACGTGTACCTCAAGTACCACCCGGACCGGCTCGCCGCGGCGTCGGGTACGGCCGCGGTGGCGCAGGCGGCGACCGACGGGTCCGTCGTGCAGGACGCCGCGGCCACCCTGCCGGTCTGGGGTCCCTCGAACACGGCCGAGAGGATCGGGGCGACCTACGGTCTGGAGGCGGGGGAGTCGCTCGGGTCCCAGTTCGACTTCCGGGCGTGGGTCCCCGGGCAGGTGGTCACGGTCGGTCCGCTCGAGATCGAGCCGTTCCGCGTCTATCACCCGGTCGAGGCCTACGGCGTGCGGGTGACCGGGCCCTCGAGCCTGGTCCCCGGAGAGCGGGTCACGCTCGCGTACACGGGGGACACGGACTTCTGCGACGGCGTGGTCGAGCTGGCCCGGGACGCCGACCTGCTCCTGGCGGAGGCCGCCTTCCACGAGGGGCGCGACGACGCGGTCGACCGCGGCATCCACCTCACGGGCAGGCGGGCGGGCGAGGTCGCCACGGCGGCGGGCGCCAAGCGCCTGGTCCTCACGCACCTGCCCGCGTGGAACGACAAGCAGGCCGCCCGCGACGAGGCCACCGCGGTCTACGACGGTCCGGTGGACCTGGCCGCGACGGGCCGGGTCTTCACGCTCTGAGCCCGGATAGGCTGGCTCCATGACTTCAGCCTCCACCTCCCAGACCGTCCGCGCGGACGGCCGCGCGCCCGACGAGCTCCGCCCCGTCACGATCACCCGGAACTGGCTCGACGCCGCGGAGGGCAGCGTGCTCGTCGAGTTCGGCCGCACGCGCGTGCTGTGCGCGGCCTCGTTCACCGAGGGCGTGCCGCGCTGGCGCAAGGGCTCGGGCCAGGGCTGGGTCACGGCCGAGTACTCGATGCTCCCGCGCGCGACCAGCACCCGCAGCGACCGCGAGTCGGTCAAGGGCCGCATCGGCGGGCGCACGCACGAGATCTCGCGCCTCATCGGCCGTTCGCTGCGCGCCGTGATCGACGTCTCGGCGCTCGGCGAGAACACGATCGTGCTCGACTGCGACGTCCTGCAGGCCGACGGCGGCACGCGCACCGCGGCGATCACGGGCGCGTACGTCGCGCTCGCCGACGCCGTGACCTGGGGCAAGAAGCACGGCGCGATCAAGGGCGGCAAGAAGGTCCTCACGGACTCGGTGTCGGCCGTGAGCGTCGGCATCATCGACGGCACGCCCATGCTGGACCTGCCCTACGTCGAGGACGTGCGCGCGGACACCGACATGAACGTGGTGGTCACGGGCTCGGGCGACTTCGTCGAGGTGCAGGGCACGGCCGAGCACGCGCCGTTCAACCGCACCGAGCTCGACGTCCTGCTGGACCTCGCGCTCCACGGGACGTCCGAGCTCGCGATCATCCAGCAGCTCGCGCTCGACGAGGCGTCGCGGTGAGCGCTGCGTCCGGCGTGAGCGTCCCGGCCGGCGCACGGCTCGTGCTCGCGACCCACAACGTGGGCAAGCTCGCCGAGCTGCGGGCCATCCTCGCGGCCCAGCCGGGCCTCGACCTGCCGCCCGAGGCCGTGGTCTCGGCGCGTGAGGTCGGTGCGCCGGAGCCCGTCGAGGACGGCGTGACGTTCGCGGAGAACGCGCTCATCAAGGCCCGCGCTCTCGCTGCGGCGACCGGCCTGCCCGCCGTGGCCGACGACTCGGGGCTCGCGGTCGACGTCCTGGGCGGTGCACCGGGGATCTTCTCGGCGCGCTGGTCCGGTCGCCACGGCGACGACCAGGCGAACCTCGACCTTCTCCTCGCCCAGCTGGGCGACGTCCCCGCCGGGCACCGGGCAGCGGGCTTCGTGTGCGCAGCCGCGCTCGTGACGCCCGACGGGGGCGAGTGGGTGCGCACGGGCGAGATGCGCGGCACGCTCCTGACCGTCCCGCGCGGCGAGGGCGGGTTCGGGTACGACCCGATCCTCCTGCCCGACGGCGAGACCCGCTCTGCCGCCGAGCTGTCGGCCGCGGAGAAGAACGCGATCAGCCACCGGGGCAAGGCGTTCCGCGCTCTCGCGCCCCAGGTCGTCGCGGTGCTCACCGGGACGACGGTCGACGAGGTCCAGGTCCAGCCGCTCGCCTGAGCGGTGTCCGGCCGTGGCCCGCCTGACCGCAGGCGGGGGCCCGGTGCCAGGCCACCAGACGTGTCGGCCGAGAACGTCCGAGCCGCACGTCGAGAACGACATTCCGTGCGCTCGACCACGACGTCGTGGCCACGAAACTCGTCAGAACGATCTCGACCTCGTTCTGGGCACCAGGGGCGCAGGGCATCGAGCGGTGACCGGTGCCGGTGCCCGGTCGCGAGACGGGCCACCTGCCCCCGCGCCGCCGGGCGCTCCAGGCCGACGGACCGCCCTACCGGCGCCCGCGCACCGTGAGCACGAGGAGAGCGACGAGTCGCCAGCCCACGAGCGTCGCGAGCAGGAACGCCGCGGAGACCACGAGGAACGCGGTCGCGAGCCCCTCGCCCGTGGCCCAGCGCAGCGCCATCCCCACGACCCACGTCGTGACCCACAGCACGACCCCGGTCGGCCAGGCCGCGAGCGGCCACCGCCACGCGCGCAACAGGACCCAGCCCGCCGCGAGGCCCACGAGGAAGGGCCAGGCGATCGACAGGACCGCGGTCAGCGGGCTGTCCGCCGAGTGCGTCGCCCGGCCGCCTGCCGCGAACGCGAGGACCGCGACGACGTCGAGCACGACGGCCAGGGCGACGACGCCCGTCCGGACGGTCGGGCGGGGCGGGCTCGGGGCGGTGGCAGGCGTCGAGGTCATGGCCACGACGCTACCGGAGCGCGCCCGGGTCACGGCCCGCCGTCAGGTGTTGCGCGGGCCACGTCCACGGGCCGGGACGAGCCGCGGCAGGGGCGAGAGAGGCGCGCCTGCCCTTCAGGTCCCTCTAGGGTTGACCCGTGCACCTGGCTGTCGACGACCTCTCCTTCTCCTACCCCGGACGCCCCGTCCTCTCGGGCGTCTCCCTGCGCGTGGCCCCCGGCACGCGCCTCGGCGTGGTCGGTGAGAACGGCAGCGGGAAGTCGACGCTCCTGGGTGTCCTGGCCGGGACGCTGCCGCCGAGCGGGGGCGAGGTGCGCCGTCAGGGCTCGCTCGCCGTCGTCGAGCAGGAGCTCGTCCCGCTGCCCGGCCAGACCGTGGGCGACCTGGTCCGCGAGAGCCTCGCGACCGTGCGTGCCGTGGGAGCAGAGCTCGACGCCGTGACCCGCGACTTCGACCACGAGCACGGCAGCCTCGCCGAGCTCTCGGACGTGCTGGCCCGCGCCGAGCACCTGGCCGTGTGGGACGCCGACCGTCGCGTCGAGGTCGCGCTGTCCCGGCTGGGCGCGTGCCGCGACCTGCACCGCGAGCTCGCGACGCTCTCGGTCGGCGAGCGCTACCGCGTGCGCCTCGCGTGCCGCCTGGCCGAGCGCAGCGACCTCCTGCTCCTGGACGAGCCGACCAACCACCTCGACACGAGCGGCATCGACTTCCTCACGGGCGAGATCGTGGCCTGGGGCGGCGGGATCGTCATGGTCACGCACGACCGCCAGCTGCTCGACGACGTCGCGACCGAGATCCTCGACCTCGACCCGGCGATGGACGGCAAGCCCGTCCTGTACGGGCAGCCGGGCTACCTCGCCTACCGCTTCGCCAAGAACCAGGCCCTGCACCGGTGGCGTCAGCGCTACCGGGCAGAGCGCAAGCGCGCCGAGAAGCTCGCCGAGCGCCTCGACGCGTCGTACGAGGGGCTCTCCGACGAGTGGCGTCCCGCCAAAGGCAGCCAGAAGCACCGTCGCGCGACGCACGCGCGCATCCACGTCAAGGCCGCGGACCGGCTCGTGCAGAAGCTCGAGGCCGAGGCCGTCGAGGTCCCCGTCCCTCCGCTCGAGCTGCGCTTCCCCGACCTGCTGGCCATGTCGCCCGGGTGGGCCCCCGACCTGCCGCTGCTCGAGGTGCGCAGCCCGCGCGTCGACGCGGGCCCGCGCGAGCGTCCGGGCGAGCCCGGCGGCCTGCCCGACGACGGCGACGGCCCGGCTCCCGCTGCCGTGCCCGCGGGCGCCCGGCTCGACCTGCCCGGGACACGCATCGCGATCCCGCCGTCGGGGCGGCTGCTGATCACCGGGCCGAACGGCTCGGGCAAGTCGACCCTCCTCGCGGCGCTCGCGGGCACGATCGGTCTCGATCGGGGCACCCGTTCGGTCGCCGAGGGCGTGCGGGTCGGGATCGTCGCGCAGGAGGGCCCCGCGCTCCCGGCCGGCGCCGAGGAGCGCACGGGCTTCGAGGAGTACGCGCAGGAGGCGCTCGACCTGCTCTCGGCGGGCACGCTCGACCCGGACTACCTGGTGCCCGTCGCGTTCCTGGGGCTGCTGACCGAGGAGGACCTGGACCGGCCGCTGCGCGAGCTGTCCGCAGGGCAGCGGCGTCGCTTCGACCTGGCTCGCGCGCTGCTCGCCGTGCCGCACGTCCTGCTGCTCGACGAGCCGACCAACCACCTCTCGATCGACCTGGTCGACGAGCTGACCCAGGCGCTGCGCGTGACCCCTGCGGCCGTGGTGGTGGCGACGCACGACCGCCGGATGCGCGAGGACTTCGCGGACTGGCCCACGCTCGAGCTCTAGGGCGCGCCGCTCAGAACCCGTTCTCGGGGTCTCCCAGGAGCTGGGCCACGTGGTCGGGGACGTAGTTCGCCAGCTCGCGCGGGGGACGCACGTAGCTGCTCGACGCCTGGGGCCGGTCGGGCAGCTCGACCTTGTCGTGCGGCACGTCGACGTAGGGGATGGTCGAGAGCAGGTGCGCGATCATGTTGAGCCGGGCGTTCTTCTTGGAGTCCGACTCGACGACGAACCACGGGCTCTCGGGGACGTCGGTGTGCACCATCATCTCGTCCTTGGCCCGCGAGTAGTCCTCCCAGCGGTGGATCGACTCCAGGTCCATGGGGCTCAGCTTCCACTGGCGGACCGGGTCGGACAGCCGGGAGCGGAACCGCTTGAGCTGCTCGGCGTCCGAGACGGAGAACCAGTACTTGCGCAGCAGGATCCCGTCGTCGATGAGCATCTGCTCGAAGACCGGGGTCTGGCGCATGAAGCGCTGGTACTCCTGAGGCGTGCAGAAGCCCATGACCTTCTCGACGCCTGCCCGGTTGTACCAGGAGCGGTCGAACAGCACGATCTCGCCCGCCGCCGGCAGGTGCGCGATGTAGCGCTGGTAGTACCACTCCGAACGCTCGCGCTCGGTGGGGGTCGGCAGGGCGGCGATCCGTGCGATGCGCGGGCTCAGGTACTGCGTGATGCGCTTGATCGTGCCGCCCTTGCCCGCGGCGTCGCGGCCCTCGAAGATCACCACGACCCGCGTGCCCGTGGCCTGCGTCCACTGCTGGAGCTTGACGAGCTCCGCCTGGAGCCGGAACAGCTCGGCCTCGTAGACCTCACGGGACAGGGACGGGCCCTTGTTCTTCTTCGACTTCTTCTTCGACGTCTTCGACATGGCGACACGCTACCGCCGGCAGGAGGCGGCTCCGGAAGGCGCGCGAGCCGGTTCGCCCAGCCGTGCGGGTGAAGATCCGCACGCGCCGACGGCCCGCGGGGCGAACAGGCGTCAGTCCGGTGCGGGGGCGGGCTTCATCCGCCGGTCGACCAGGCCCAGCAGGGCCGCGAGGCCCAGGAACACCACGGCCACGACCCCCGTGTTGAGCACCGCCTGCGGGTACCCGATCTCGGTCACGTCCATGAACGGGTAGGGGTACCAGCGGGTGAACGCGCCCTGCACGAAGATGTAGACGATCCATGCGAGCGGCGCGACGACCGACCACCAGATCGTCGCGGGGTCGATGCGCGGGCGGGGGCCCACGACGAGCCACCCGACGACCGCGAGCAACGGACCGGCCTGGTGCATGAACAGGTTCGTGAAGAGGCCCGCGACGCTCAGCTCCTGCAGCCCGGCGAGCACCGTGTTGTAGACGATCCCGGTCACCGCGATGCACAGGAGCGCATCGAGCCGGGCGATGCGGAACACGCGCCCGTCGCGTACCGGGTTCACGAGGAGCATCGCGCTCGTGACCCCGACGAGAAGGTTCGACAGGATCGTGAAGTAGCTGAAGAAGTGGACCACGAGGGTCGCGGTCGAGTCGCCGGCCTCCGGGCCTCGGCCGAGGGTCGCGAACAGCTCCCACACCACTCCCGTCAGCGTCATGGCCGCGACCACGCCGTGCCACCAGCGGGCGGCCGTCACGCCACGCCACCGGGTGCGGGACGGCGTGGCGACCTGCGCGGCGCTCACGTGAGGCGGCCGACGTACGCCATGGCCTGGCGCAGGAGCGTGCCCTGACCGCCGTGCATCTCGAGCTGGACCTGGTCGCTGCACGCCTGCTCGGGCGTGAGCCACGCGAGCTCGAGCGCCTGCTGCTGGGGCTGGCAGTCGCCGGAGACCGGGACGACGTACGCGAGCGAGACCGCGTGCTGCCGCGGGTCGTGGTAGCCCGTGATGCCGGGCGTGGGGAGGTACTCGGCGACCGTGAACGGCTGCGGGGAGGCCGGGACGTGGGGGAGGGCCACAGGTCCCAGGTCCTTCTCGATGTGCCGCAGCAGGGCGTCGCGGATCCGCTCGTGGTACATCACGCGCCCGGACACGAGCGCCCGGGTCATCTGACCCTCGGGGGTCACGCGCAGGAGCAGGCCCACCGCGACGACATCGCCCGAGTCGTCGACCCGGACCGGGACGGCGTCGACGTAGACGAGGGGAAGGTGCGACCTCGCGGCCGCGAGGTCCTCGGCGCTCAGCCACCCGGCCGGCTGGGGGAGCTCACGGGAGAAGTCGTCGGGTGGGAAGTCCGCGGTGTCCGTCACCCGACTGTTCTACCACCCACGCCCTCCTGTGCGCTGAACCGCGAGCGACGGGACCACGACGGGAGGGGCGCCGAGGCGACTCGTCGAGCGAGCACAGCGACGCCCCAACCGCTGGGGCGCTCAGCGGGTCCGGGGCCCCGCCACCGGCTCGGCGAGCCGGGCGATGAGCTCGACGAGCAGCCGCTCGCTCACGGCGGGCGGGAGCGCCTCGACGAGCGCCAGGAGCGGGGCCATAGGCCCCGTGCCGGGCTCGGGCGAGTCGCCTCCGCGCGTGTCGGTGCCACCCAGCACCGTGCGTTGCACGAGCTCCCACGCCGTGGCCGCGTCGAGCGATCCGAGCGCGGCGACCGCGTCAGCGGGCTCGACGCCCGGCGCGAGCGTCGCGAGCAGCCCGGCCAGGACCTGCGCGGGGTCGGGCCGCGGCACACCGCGCACGGTCTCCGCGGCGTCGAGGAGCGCGGCTCCCAGCTCGCCGACGACGCCCGCCGTCACCGGGGTCACCGTGAAGTGCGTCGTGTGCGGCAGGCGCGAGCCGTCGGGCTGGGTGAAGCCCGGCTGGGGCTGGAGCACGAACCCACTCGCGCGCACCGCGTCCGACCACACGTGCGGGTCGATCCTCCGGTCGACAGGGACGGACTCGTCGGCCGCGACCGCCACGAGCGGCCCCACCGGGTGCCCGACGACCCGCAGGCCCTCGATCGCCCCGAGCACCTCGCGCAGGACGGACGTGGCCCCCGCGCAGCGTGCGGTCACGGCCCGGTAGCCGGGCACGCCGAGCGCCTGCGTCACGGCCCAGGCGGCAGCGAGCGGCCCCGCCGACTTGGAGCCCATGACGGTCGAGTTCACCACGGGGTAGCCGGGCCAGCGCGTCGTCGCGAACAGCTGGTGGCGCTGGCGGTCCCGGTCGCGCGTCAGCAGGACCGACGTGCCTTTGGGCGCGTACCCGTACTTGTGGATGTCCGCCGAGATCGAGGTGACCCCCGGGACGCGGAAGTCGAAGACCGGGACCTGGGCTGCGGCGTCGGGCCAGAAGGGCAGGACCCAGCCGCCCACGCACGCGTCCACGTGGACCGGCACGCCCAGGGCGCTCGCGGCCGCCGCGACCTCCTCGACGGGGTCCACGACCCCGTGCGGGTAGGAGGGCGCCGAGACCACGACGAGCGCGACGTCGCGTCCGTCGCCCACGGCCTCGGCCAGGGCGGCCGGGTCGGCGCGGCACGACGCGGGGTCGACGGGGACCAGCATGAGCTCGAGCCCCAGGTAGGCCGCGGCCTTGTGGAACGCGGCGTGCACGGTCGCGGGGGCGACGACGCGCAGCGCGAAGCCGAGCGTCGCGAGCGTGCGCGGCGACCCGTCGGCCTGTGCCGGCTGGGCGGCGAGGAACGCGTCGCGCGCGGTCTTGACCGCCAGCAGGCAGCTCTCGGTCCCGCCGGACGTCACGGTCCCGACGACGCCGCTCGCGTCTTGCGCGCCCGTCCCGTGCAGCATGTCGCGCGCGAAGGACACGAGCTCGCGCTCCATGACCGCGACCGACGAGAAGGTCGTGGGGTCCAGGGCGTTGAGCGGCTGGACCGCGCGGATCGCGTCGCCGGCGAGAGCGTCGAGCTCGGCCAGGTCCGGGTCGTAGACGTACGAGAGCACGCGGCCCCCGTGCGTGGGGGCGTCGGCCGCTCGCAGTGCTGCGAGGCGGTCGAGGATGCCCTCGGTCCTCAGGACGGGCGGGGCGGGCAGGGGGGTGTCGTCAAGGGCGCTCATGCGCGGCGGACTCCTCGGTGGGCACGTCGATGTCGCCCCTGCGCAGTCGATAGCGTACGAGGGCGACGAGGCTCAGCGCGACAAGAACCGCCGGGACCAGCGAGAACGAGAGCGCGATGCCGTCGATCGCGGCGCTGGACTGCTCGGGCGTGACGCCCGCGCTCGAGGACTGGTAGCCCGTGACCCACTGCACGAGGCTCAGCAGGCCGGCGCCGAACGCCATGCCCGTCGTCTCGCCCGCGGTCCACACGCCGCTGAACGCCCCGCCCCGGTCGGCGACACCGGGTGTGGTGCGCGCGTCGTGCGCGATCACGTCGGGGAGCATCGCGAGCGGCAGGGCCTGCATGCCCGCGTAGCCGACGCCCGCGAGGGCCGTGGGCAGGTAGACCCAGGCCCCCGGGGCCCATGCGAGGGGCACCATGCACAGCGTCGCGAGCGCGAACAGCGCGCTCGCGAAAATGAAGCTGCGCTCCTTGCCGACGCGGCGCGCGAGCCGGTTCCAGAGCGGCATGACGAGCAGCGCGGGGGCGATGAGCGCCGCGAACAGCAGGCTCACCGCGAGGTCCGACTCCAGGACGTACGTCGCGACGTAGTTCGCGGCCGCGAGCATGAGGCCCGTCGCGAGCGCCTGGAGGAAGAACGCGGTCAGCAGCACGCGGAACGGCTGGCTCCGGCGCAGGGTCGAGACCGCCTCGGCGACCGCGATCCGGAAGGCTCCCAGCGCCGAGACCGCCGCTGCCGGGGCCGCGGCCTGCACGCCCGGGGGGAGCGGCGCCGTCGGGCCTGCTGCGCGTGCGCCGCGCGGGGCCACGCGCGACGCGACGAACATGCCTGCCCCGATGACCAGGCCCGCGACCACGCCGAGCGTCAGGTACCCGGACAGCGAGCTCGTCTCGCCGCGCAGCACCGGGCCCCCGGCCCCGAAGAGCAGGATCGCGAACGCGAGCGTCGCCACGCGCCAGCTGATGAGGCGCGTGCGCTCGTCGTACGTCGGGGCGATCTCCGCGGGCAGCGCGATGTACGGGACCTGGAACATCGAGAACGCGGTGGCCGCGAGCAGGAACGCGACCAGCACCCAGATCGAGGCGGCCACGGTCGAGGCCCCCGCAGGCACGGCGAACGTCAGCGCGAAGAACACCGGGATCGCGACCGCGCCGATCGTCATGAAGCGCCGCCTGGACCCGGTGCGGACCAGATCGCGGTCGCTGCCGTACCCGATGAACGGGTCGATCACGACGTCCCAGACCTTGGCGCCCGTGACGACCAGGCCCGCGACCGCGGCCGGGACGGCGAGCGCGTCGGTCAGGTAGTACAGGAGCATGAGGCCGGGCAGCGTGCCGAACCCACCCGTGCCGACCGAACCGATGGCGTATCCCGCGATCGTGCGCGGCCTGAGGCGTTCCACGCGCCACAGCCTAGACGTGACCTCGCTCACGGCCGTGCAGGCCGGGCTGACGGGGAAGGTCCGAGCCGGCCGCACGCGCGGACTCCCGCCCGCCGCGCCGGGAATACCCGGCCGCGGCAGGTTGCTGCACCTGGTGAACCCCTCAGGAAGGACCTTCATGGCAACCCAGGAACTCACCGGCGCCACGTTCGAGCAGACCATCAAGGACAACGACATCGTCCTGGTGGACTTCTGGGCGTCGTGGTGCGGCCCGTGCCGCCAGTTCGCCCCGGTGTTCGAGGCCTCCTCGGAGACCCACCCGGACGTCGTGCACGGCAAGATCGACACCGAGGCCGAGCAGGGCCTCGCGGCCGCGGCGAACATCACCTCGATCCCGACGCTCATGGCGTTCCGCGAGGGCGTGCTCGTCTTCTCGCAGCCCGGCGCGCTCCCCGCACCCGCTCTCGAGCAGGTCGTCGAGGCGGTCAAGGGCCTCGACATGGACGACGTCCGCGCCCAGATCGCCCAGGCGCAGGCCGCCGGGTCGAACGGTCAGGCGGACGCCTGACGCTCCGGCGCACGCAGCTCGACGAAGGACCCTGGCCCCGGCCGGGGTCCTTCGCCGTCCTGGGTGCAGCTGCTAGACGTGGGCCCGACGGGCGTCGGGCTCGGCAGGGCCGGCCGCGCGGGGCTCGCGGCGCAGGGCCCGCGGCGTGGCGCGGGTCCGGCCGCAGCACTGGCGACGCGGAGGAGCTCGGAGGATCGTGGAGGGGGAGCGCGGGCGCGACGAGGCGTCCGCCCGACGATGACGGAGGACGTCATGAGCGGCTCGGTAGCGCGCATCACCCAGATCAGTGCACGGTCCGACGTGAGCTTCGACGACGCGGTCAAGACCGGGATCGAGCGGGCGAGCGAGACCCTGCGCAACCTCACGGGTGCGTGGGTCAAGGAGCAGAAGGTCGAGGTCAGGGACGGGAAGATCGTGGCCTGGCAGGTGGCGCTCGAGGTCACGTTCGTTCTCGACTGACCCCGGTCCTCGAACGGGTGGCCGATCGGCGCGCCCGGGCGTGCCGACTTGACCGGCGGGCCCGGGTGCGGCTATTTGACCCTGCGGCCGGGATTCCGTAATCTTGAACGTCGGTGCGCTCGGTGCGCACTGGTCCCGTGTGCCCATGGACAGGTCGCACTCGCACGCCATGGTGTGTTGAGTCCTGCCAAGACGACCAGACATGGCGAGCACGCCAAGACTAGAAGAGATGAGCAACAACGTGGTGTACGCGATCGTCAAGGCCGGTGGCCGCCAGGAGAAGGTGTCCGTCGGCGATATCGTCGTCGTCGACCGTCTGTCGGCTGGTGCCGGACAGTCCGTCGAACTTCCTGCGATCCTGCTGGTGGACGGGGAGAAGGTGACCCACGACGCTGCGGCGCTCGCGAAGGTCAAGGTCACTGCTGAGGTCGTCCGGGACGAAAAGGGCCCGAAGATCACGATCCTCAAGTACAAGAACAAGACCGGCTACCGCAAGCGCCAGGGTCACCGTCAGCAGCTGACCCGCCTCAAGGTCACCGGCATCAAGTGACTTCCCTCGGCGGCTCGTGAGAGCCGCCGCAGGTGATCCCACCCCCTCTTCTTCCAGCACGAAAGCAGGTTCGACATGGCACACAAGAAGGGCGCGAGCTCCTCGCGCAACGGTCGTGACTCCAACGCCCAGCGCCTCGGCGTGAAGCGCTTCGGTGGCCAGGTCGTCAGCGCCGGCGAGATCATCGTCCGCCAGCGCGGCACCCACTTCCACCCGGGCAACAACGTCGGTCGCGGTGGCGACGACACGCTGTTCGCCCTGACCGCAGGCGCCGTCCAGTTCGGTACGCGCCGTGGTCGCAAGGTCGTCGACATCGTCTCTGCCGAGGCCTGATCCACGACGCTGCACATGCTTGACAGGAGGGGCGCACCGACGCGGTGCGCCCCTCCTGGTGTTCTTCCCCCCGCGCGAGAGGCCCCGTTCCATGGCCACGTTCGTCGACCGCGTCGTTCTGCACGCCTCCGGCGGTGACGGCGGAAACGGCTGCGCCTCCATCCGTCGGGAGAAGTTCAAGCCGCTCGCCGGCCCCGACGGCGGCAAGGGCGGGGACGGTGGGAGCGTGCGGATCGTCGTCGACACGCAGACCACGACGCTCCTCGAGTTCCACCACTCGCCGCACCGGCACGCCGCGTCCGGGACCCAGGGCAAGGGCGACTACCGGGAAGGTGCCAACGGCGAGGACCTGATCCTGCGCGTGCCCGACGGCACCGTGGTCAAGGACCGCCAGGGGAACGTGCTCGCCGACCTCATCGGCGAGGGCGCCGAGTACGTCGCCGCTGCGGGCGGCCGCGGTGGCCTGGGCAACCACGGCCTCGCCTCCCCGCGCCGCAAGGCCCCGGGCTTCGCTCTCCTGGGCGAGCCCGGCGAGGAGGTCGACTTCGTCCTCGAGCTCAAGTCGATCGCGGACGTCGCGCTCGTGGGCTTCCCGAGCGCGGGCAAGTCCTCGCTCGTCGCCGCGATCTCGGCCGCACGACCCAAGATCGCCGACTACCCGTTCACGACCCTCGTCCCGAACCTCGGCGTGGTCCAGGCCGGCGAGGTGCGCTTCACGGTCGCCGACGTCCCGGGCCTCATCCCCGGTGCGAGCGAGGGCAAGGGGCTCGGGCTCGAGTTCCTGCGCCACATCGAGCGCACGGCCGTGATCGTGCACGTGCTCGACTGCGCGACGCTCGAGCCGGGCCGCGACCCGATCTCCGACCTCGAGGCCCTCGAGGCCGAGCTGGCTGCCTACTCGGGCGACCTCGACGGTTCGGGCGTCGTGGGCGGGCTCCCGCTCAACGAGCGCCCCCGCCTCGTCGTGCTCAACAAGATCGACGTCCCCGAGGCGCGCGAGCTGGCCGACCTGGTCCGCCCCGACCTCGAGGCCCGCGGTCTGCAGGTCTTCGAGATCTCGGCGGCGAGCCACGAGGGCCTGCGCCAGCTGACCTATGCGCTCGCCGGGCTCGTCGACAAGGCGCGCCGCGAGACCCCCGCCCCCGCTCCGGCCCGCACGATCCTGCGCCCCAAGGCCGTCGACGACGCCGGGTTCACGGTCACCCGCAAGAACGCGGGCGACGGCACGTTCTACTTCGAGGTCCGCGGTGCCAAGCCCGAGCGCTGGGTCCGCCAGACCGACTTCGCGAACGAGGAGGCCGTCGGCTACCTCGCCGACCGTCTCGCCCGCCTGGGCGTCGAGGAGAAGCTCTTCAAGGCCGGGGCGGTCGCGGGCGACGAGGTGCGGATCGGGTCCGAGAAGTACGCCGTGGTCTTCGACTGGGAGCCCACGCTCATCACGGGCTCCGAGCACCTCGGCGGACCCCGCGGCACCGATCTGCGCTTCGACGACCACTCGCGCCCCACGCGCAACGACAAGCGTCGCGAGTACAACGAGCGCATGGACGCCAAGGCCGAGGCCCGCGCAGAGCTCTGGACCGAGCGCGAGTCCGGTCACTGGACCGACCCCGAGAAGGACTGACCTCCGGGTACGGTGCCGCAGCGACGGGCCGAGCGGTCGGGTGCTCAGGCGCTCCGCGTCGACGCTGTCGCCCACGACGTCCGCCCGCAGGGCGGGTACGGCCCCTCGGGTCGTGCCCGCCCTGCGGCGTCTCGGTCGAGCGACGACCCGCACCCGGGTGGGCCGGGAGCGGGCGGTGGGTGACGTCGTCGGGCAGGCTCTCGCCGGAAAGGTGTCAGAAGCGCACCGGGCCATACGCCGGTGCACTTCTGACTCCACGGCGCGGCACGGGTCCATGCCGTCTCACGCCGGGGTGTCACACGGTGACATGACACCGCGCCCGGGCGCCCGGCGCGCGATGATGTCCCGGTGAATGCGCTCTCCGCACGCTCCCAGGTCGCCACGGCCCACCGGGTCGTCGTCAAGATCGGCTCCTCCTCGCTCACCGGACCGGACGGGCACCTCAGCGTCCCGGCCCTGCACGCGCTCGTCGACGTGATCGCCGCGCGGCACGCCGCGGGCGGGCAGGTCGTGCTCGTGACGTCCGGGGCGATCGCGGCGGGGATCGGGCCGCTCGGCCTCAGCGCCCGACCACGCGACCTCGCCACGGCCCAGGCCGCGGCCTCGGTGGGCCAGGGCCTCCTGGTCGCGCGGTACGCCCAGGCGTTCGCCGAGTACGGCATCCGCGTGGGTCAGGTCCTCCTCACGGCCGAGGACACCATCCGCCGCGGGCACTACCGCAACGCGCAGCGCTCGCTCGAACGTCTCCTGGACCTGGGGGTCGTGCCCGTCGTCAACGAGAACGACGCGGTCGCGACCGACGAGATCCGCTTCGGCGACAACGACCGTCTCGCGGCGCTCGTCTCGCACCTGGTCCGCGCCGACGTCATGGTGCTGCTGACCGACGTCGACGGGCTCTACGACGGTCCGCCCTCGCGCCCTGGCACCCAGCGCATCCGCGAGGTCCGCTCGCCGCTCGACCTCGAGGGCATCGAGGTCACGGGACGCGGCAGCTCGGTCGGGACGGGCGGCATGCTCACCAAGCTCGAGTCCGTGCGCATCGCGACCGGCTCGGGGATCCCGGTCGTGCTGACCAAGGCCGCGAACGCCGAGGGTGCGCTCGCCGGGCGCGAGGTCGGGACCTGGTTCGCCGTCACGGGCAAGCGCACCACGCGCCGACGCCTGTGGCTCGCGCACGCCGCGCGCACGCGCGGGCGGCTCGAGCTCGACGAGGGGGCCGTGACCGCGGTCCTGGGCGGGCGGGCCTCGCTGCTGCCTGCGGGCGTGGTCGGGGTCACGGGCGACTTCGACGCGGGCGACCCGGTCGAGCTCGTCGCGCCCGACGGGCGCGTGATCGCGCGCGGCCTCGTGGCCTTCGACTCGACCGACATCCCCGACCTCCTCGGCCGCTCGACGCGCGAGTTGCGCGACGAGCTCGGCGAGGGCTACGACCGCGAGGTCGTGCACCGCGACGACCTGGTGCTCGTGGGGCGCAGGCGCAAGGCGTCCTGAGCGGAGATCCGCGGGTGCTGCCGGCCTCGTCGGGCGGACCGGGCTCCTGAGACGTGGAGCGAGCCACTCCCCGGACGCCGCAGACAGGCCCGGTCCGTGCGACGTAGGCTCGTCGCATGACCGCGCTGATCCCCGACTCGGACCTCGACCAGACCGCGACCACCGTCACGGGTGCCCCGCAGGCGCCCGGCGCCCCGGCCCCCACGGTTGCGGAGGCCGTCGAGGCGACGGCCCGGCGCGCCAAGACGGCCTCGCGTACGCTCGCGACCGCCACGCGCGCGACCAAGGACGCGGCCCTCCTCGCGCTGGCCGACGCCCTGGTCGAGGCGACCGAGGAGATCGTCGCGGCCAACGCGCAGGACCTCGAGCGCGGCCGGGAGAACGGCACGTCCGCCGGCCTCCTCGACCGCCTCGCGCTGACCCCCGAGCGCATCGCCGCGATCGCCGACGCCCTGCGCGACCTCGCGTCGTTGCCGGACCCGGTCGGCGAGGTCGTGCGGGGCTCGACCCTGCCCAACGGCCTGCGCCTGCGGCAGGTCCGCGTGCCCATGGGCGTCGTCGGGATGATCTACGAGGCGCGCCCCAACGTGACCGTCGACGCGGCGGGCCTCGCGCTCAAGAGCGGCAACGCCGTGATCCTGCGCGGCGGCTCGGCCGCGGCGGCCTCGAACGAGGTCATCGTCGACGTGCTCGGGCGTGCGCTCGAGGCCCAGGGGCTGCCCGCTGACCTCGTCCAGTCCATCGACCGGCACGGGCGCCCGGGCGCCGTCGCACTCATGCACGCGCGCGGTCTGGTCGACGTGCTCGTGCCGCGCGGGGGAGCCGACCTCATCCAGACGGTCGTGCGCGAGTCGACCGTCCCCGTGATCGAGACGGGCGTCGGCAACTGCCACGTGTACGTGGACGCCTCGGCGGACCAGGCGAGCGCGCTCGCGATCCTGCTCAACTCCAAGACGCAGCGCGTCGGGGTCTGCAACGCCGCCGAGACACTCCTGGTCCACGCCGCCGCGGCCCCCGCGTTCCTGCCCTCGGCGCTCGCCGCGCTCGACGGGGCCGGGGTCGTGCTGCACGGCGACGCGCGCACGGCAGAGCTCGCCCCCGCGGGCATCGAGGTCCTCGCCGCGACCGACGACGACTGGGCGCGCGAGTACCTCGCACCGGAGATCGCGGTGCGCGTGGTCCCGGACCTCGACGCCGCGCTCGAGCACATCCGCACCTGGACGTCGGGGCACACCGAGGCGATCGTCACGCGCGACCTGGCCTCGTCCGAGCGCTTCGTCGCTGAGCTCGACTCGGCAGCGATCATGGTCAACGCCTCCACCCGTTTCACCGACGGGGCTCAGTTCGGGCTCGGTGCGGAGATCGGGATCTCGACCCAGAAGCTGCACGCGCGCGGGCCCATGGGGCTGGCCGAGCTCACGACGACCAAGTGGGTCGTCCACGGCGACGGTCACGTGCGTCCCTGATCACAGGCTGCCCTGCGTCCAGCGCGACCGTGAGAGACTGGACGACGATCGGCGCCCGGCGCCGGACATCCACTGATCCACGCACCACGTACCAGAACTAGTAGGAGGACATCGTGCTCGCTGCTGCCGCACAGGTTGCCCAGGAGAACGCCGAGGCCGTCACCCACCTTCCGATCCCGCCGGTCGGGTTCGGCATCGTCGGGTTCGGCGTGCTCATGGGTCTCCTCCTCGTGACCTACGCCTTCCGTAGCGTCGGTACCCGCCACTGACCCGGTCGCTGGTGGACCCGTCGGACATGACCTCGAGCAGGCCCCGGCTCGGGGTGATGGGTGGCACGTTCGACCCCATCCACCACGGCCACCTCGTCGCGGCGAGCGAGGCAGCAGCCCGTTTCGGTCTCGACGAGGTCGTCTTCGTCCCCACGGGCAAGCCCAGCTTCAAGCAGCACCAGAAGGTCACGGCTCCCGAGCACCGCTACCTGATGACGGTCATCGCGACGGCCTCGAACCCACGGTTCACGGTCAGCCGGGTGGACGTCGACCGGCCGGGGCTCACCTACACGGTCGACACGCTGCGTGACCTGCGCGCACAGCGCCCGGACGCGGACCTCTTCTTCATCTCGGGAGCGGACGCGATCGAGCAGATGCTGACCTGGAAGGATGCCGACGACCTGTGGAAGATGGCACACTTCGTGGCGGTCTCCCGTCCGGGTCATCAGCTCAGCGTCGAGGGACTGCCGCCGGGGGTCGTCTCCACGCTGGAGATCCCCGCGCTCGCCATCTCGTCGACGGACTGTCGGCAGCGGGCGGAGGCCGGCCAGCCGGTCTGGTATCTGGTACCGGACGGTGTCGTCCAGTACATCGCGAAGCACGGTCTGTATAGAGGTCAGCACCATGAGTGATCAGCACGGGGGCAGCATGCAGCCCGTCCGTCCCTTGACGCGCCGAGAGATCCGCGAGCGCGAGGCCGCGGCGGCCGAGCAGGCCGCGGGCTCCGCCCCGCCCGCCTCGGGCGGGTTCCCGCCGCCGCCTCCCGCGCCCGCGCCGGAGGCCCCGGTTGCGCCGGCAGGGCCGCCGCCCTCGCGCCGCTCGATGCGTGAGCCGGTCAGCCCGACGGCGGGCGACGGCTTCCCGAGCCAGGCCCCGGTCGTGCGTCCGCCCTCCATGACGGGCGGTATGCGAGGAGTCGACCAGACGGGCCGGCTCACGCCCATCCAGGAGACCGTCGAGCACGTCGCGATCCGACCGAACCAGGCACCGCCGGCAGGGATGACACCCCCTGTCCGTCAGAGCATGCGGGCGCCGGCGCCGGCGCCGTCTCCGTTCGAGGCCCCGGCCTCGCGGCCCACGCGGGCTCCCCAGGCCGCGCCTGCGGCACCGCCGGCGGCTCCCGTCCCCTCGCCGTTCCCGCCGTCACAGACGGCCGCCCCTGCCCGGGAGTCCGTGTCCTCCCGGATTCAGCCTTCGGAGACGCCGCGTGCTGCAGCGACGCCCGCGCCGGCGCAGCCCACCCTGCCCTGGCAGCAGGCGACTGCACCCGTCGCGCCCGCTCCGGTGGTGCCCCAGGCTCCGGTGGCCGAGGCGGCCCCGGCGCTTCCCTGGGAGACCGTCACCATGGGGGCAGCGGCCGGTTCGGCGGCAGCGCCCCCTGCGCCGTTCGGCGCGCCCGTGGCCGCGCACGAGGAGCAGGGCGACTCACCGTTCCCCTCCGCCGGCGGTACGCGCCCGGGCCCTTCCGGTCGTCGCGCTGCGGACGACGAGCCCGACGAGGACGAACGCCCTCCGGGCCACCCCTACACCTGGCTCCACTACCTGATCCTCATCGCCGTCGCGTTCGTGCTCGGCCTGCTGATCTGGCAGATGCTGCTGAACGGCAGCGCCGCAGAGGCTGCGGCCGCTGCGCCCAGCGAGACCGTGGCGAGCGCCACCCACCCATACGTCGGCCTGTCCTCCTGACAGGCCTCGGAACACACTACGGAGAGTCGTGACTGCAACAGAACGCGCTGTCGAGCTTGCGGTGATTGCGGCTCGCGCTGCATCGGACCGCAAGGCCGAAGAGATCATCGCCCTGGACGTCAGTGAGCAGCTCGTGCTCACGGACGTCTTCCTGATCGCCTCGGGAACGAGCGAGCGGCAGGTGTCCGCGATCGTGGACGCGGTCGAGGAAGAGCTGCACAAGGTCGGCGTCAAGCCGATCCGTCGCGAGGGCAAGGCGGAGGCTCGTTGGGTCCTGCTGGACTTCGGCGACATCGTCGTGCACGTCCAGCACGCCGAGGACCGGGTCTACTACGCGCTCGAGCGCCTCTGGAAGGACTGCCCTGTCATCGAGCTGCCCGAGGACGCACGTGGCGGAGACGGGTCGTCGAGCACCGAGGGTGCCGACGCCTCGGACGACGGCGCCATCTACCTCGCGGAGGACACGCAGGCGTGAGCGCGCGCACCGTCGTCTTCCTGCGCCACGGGCGCACCGAGTACAACGCGGCCATGCGCCTCCAGGGGCAGGTCGACATCCCGCTGGACGCCGTCGGGCACTGGCAGGCCGAGCAGGGGGCACGGTCGCTCGCGGCCGCGCACTCCCCGACGCTCGTCGTCGCGTCGGACCTGACGCGCGCGGCCGAGACGGCCGGGTACTACGGGAAGGCGACGGGCCTGCCCGTCTCCCTCGACGAGCGTCTGCGCGAGCGCGGGTTCGGCGAGTGGGAGGGCATGACGGGCGAGGAGCTCTCCGAGCGCTGGCCCGACGAGTACGCGGCGTGGCGCCGTGGCGAGGAGCCCGCTCGTGCGGGCGCCGAGTCGCGGGCCGACGTCGCGGCGCGCATGGTCGCGGCCGTCACCGAGCACGCCGACGCACTGGACGAGAAGGACACGCTCGTCGTCGTCTCGCACGGTGCCGCGATCACGTTGGCCATCACGGCCATGCTCGGTCTGGACCCGACGGGCTGGCGGGGGATCTCGGGACTGAACAACGTCCACTGGTCCCAGCTGCAGCGCTCGGGAGCGAACGCGTACCCCTCGTGGAGGCTCGTCGCGCACAACGTCGGAGCCGACTTCTCGCTCGACGAGTGGAGCTCTGGACCCGATTGGATTTTCCAGCCGACTTCGGCATAAACTAGCGATGCTTCCGAGGGGGAAAACCCCAAGGAAGTGCGGGACCAGCAATGGTTCTCGGGGCTGTGGCGCAGCTGGTAGCGCACCTGCATGGCATGCAGGGGGTCAGGGGTTCGAGTCCCCTCAGCTCCACCCGACACGAAGGCCGTCTCCCTCAGGGAGGCGGCCTTCGTCGTTCTCGAGCGACGAGGTTCGCCCTGCGACGGAGCAGGTGTGACGTAGGTCATGATCGCTGCTCCTCTCGTCTGCTCGGCTCTGTTCGTGGGTCCTTGACGTCCGTTCTGGGTTGCGCGTACGACACGGTCGGCAACCGGACGTCGATGCCGTCGCACCGGGCGAGCGGCGACGTCACGGCCGCCTACACCTACGGACCGTCGACGGTGGACCCCGATGCCGGGGTCCACGCCCTGACGGGGGTCGCGACCATGACGGCCGGCGGTGCGCCTACCACGGCGTCGTACGTCTACGACGCCGCGGGCAACACCGTCAGCCGTCCGTTCGGCACGGGCACCCAGGTGCTCGGATGGGACGGTGAGGGGCGTCTGGCCCAGATCGTCACGTCCGGCACCGGAGGCGCCGGGGAGAACCAGCTGACCGCCGGTGAGGCGTCGTTCGTCTACTCCGCCGACGGCGAGCGGCTCGTCCGCAAGGACGCGTCCGGGACGACGCTGTACCTGCCCGGCGGGCAGGAGTTGACGAACCACAGTGCCGGCTCGGCTGCGGGTACGACGACCGCAACCCGGTACTACGGGTTCGGCGGCCAGACGGTCGCCGTGCGTGACGGCAGGGGCCTGGGCGGGGTGTCCAGCCTGGTCAACGACGTGCACGGGACGGCGCTCGCCGTGGTACACAACACGAAGTACACGCTGACCCGCAACTTCGCCGACCCGTTCGGCGGTCGCCGCGGCGAGGTGCTGGACACCCCCGGGGACCGCGGGTTCCTGGGCAAGGTCGAGGACACCACGGGGCTGACGAGCGTGGGGGCGCGGTACTACGACTCGGGAGTAGGCCGGTTCGTGTCGGTCGACCCGGTGATGGACCTGGGCGACCCGCAGCAGTGGTCGGCGTACACGTACGCGAACAACAACCCGGTGACGTGGTCGGACCCGACGGGGCTGCTGTCCTGGAAGGGCGCGTGGTCGAAGGTCAAGAACTCGGCGGCGGGGAAGTGGGTCAGCAAGAACAAGGCCGAGATCATCGGCGGTGTCGTGGGCACCGTCGTGGGGGTCGGGTGTGCTGCGCTCACGGTCGGCTGGGGGTCGGTGGCGTGTGCGGTGGCCGGCGGGGCGTTGGCCGGAGCGATCACGAACACGATCCGCCAGTCGTCATCGGGGAAGCCGTTCTCGTGGAAGTCGTTCGCGACCGAGACCGCCCTTGGTGGGGCAGTTGGGCTAATGGGCTTCGGCATCGGTGCGGCCGCCTCCAAGTGGCTTGCACCGGTGGCGAACCGTGAGGTGCAAGGGGCTGCGTCAGCGGTCCGGGCGAGCCTGTCAAAGGGAGGTCAGGCAGTCGCGTCCTCGGCGCGAACCGTTGTTTCGGGTCTGCGGTCAACAATGTCAATGGCAGTTGCGCGGATCAAGCCCATCGTGGCAGCCATACCCCGCCCGACCGCCACGCGCCCTTCCGAGACCGCAAATGCGTCGACCGGAGTGTCAAAGCCGAGCGTTGTGAACAGGACAACTGCAAGATCAAACTCGGACGATCTGCCGGCAGGATCTAGTTCCATCGATGATGCAGCAGGTCAGTGTTCGTTTGCGGGTGCAACCTTGGTTCTAATGGGTGATGGCAGCCGTAAGCAAATCTCTGAGATTCAGGTTGGAGACAAAGAGGCGTTCTCACCAGGCGTGGTGATGTGATCGGCGCGACGGCGCGCTGACCTGCAGGTTCGTTCGGTCGTGAGTTTGGCAGCAGCAGGGTCCCAGG